>CANNGN010000001.1 GCA_947504195.1 uncultured Vibrio sp.
TTTGAAACGTCCACTTTCTTTGTTCATGGGCGCAACGCCGACTAATGAACTGGCTTCTTTGTTACTGATATATCCTAGCTCAGGTAGGTTACTAATAATTGATGCGGCAGCAATTTTACCAATCCCTTTCATGCTTTGAAGAATCACATTTTTGGCCTGATAATCAGGACACGTCTCGATAAGCTTCACGATTTTAGCTTCCACCTTTTCGATTTGATTTTTGAACACGGTCAGAATCGGTTTGATGGTCATTACGAGTTCTTTTGGCAGTATTTGAAGACGATTTTTCTCCATAGTTTGCATGACTAACAGTTGATTTCTTCTTGCCACTAAGTCGCTCATCCTCCTCATTGTATCTGGCTTCAACGAAGATAAGTTGGGTCTAATGGCTTCTCCATAGTGGGCGATTAACTGAGCATCAAGTTTATCCGTTTTAGCTCTTCTTCCGATCGCGCCCGCAAAGCGTTTAATGTGTATGGGATTAGCGATAACGAAAGGCAAATTCGCATTCGCACATGCCATTATAAATGGCATTTCAAGTCGCCCAGTGGCTTCGATAATAATGCGTTCTGGGTGATACTGTTTGATGGTTTTGATTGCTTCTTTAATGCCTTTTTCATCGTTAGAAACAGAGAAAAAGATATCTGAAGGGCGGATATAAATATCGAGTTTGAACTTTCCAGTATCAACTCCGACATTAATGTTTTGAAGTGTGTTTGATTTCATAATAAGCTAACTCTTGCTTGCAAATGCGGGTTCGAGACCCAGTAGACTATTCGAGTATTTTGCTTGGAGTCCTTTGTCGCGTTCTTTCTTGTTATCGGTCTCTCAATAGAGGAGCCATCATTCAATCGAACTACGACAAGGAAAGCTTTAGTTGCAGCTAAAGCCTGGGTCTCACATTACCCGAAACTGGGAATTATTTGTAAATTAGGTGGGTTTATTATCCATACAAACAATTTAAGAGTGATTCAGCACGCTTGGCAATTTTGGTTTGAGTTAAGTTTTGTGATTACGGTGTTCAAGTTGAGTGTTGTGGATGCGTGCTTCAAGCAGCGCCTACCTTGCATCATCCGTTGTGACATCTGTCTTCAGTCTATGTACGTAGTTCACAATATCGTAAAACGGTATTGCCATCCTAATGCTGTCGGTGGTGGTGCCACGTTCGATACTTGAACCACTGCATTAGCTCAAAATCGTGATAAAAAGTATGTTATGTTTTGACATGCTGATCACCAATTTTTAGTTTCGTTATCAAAACTATTATGGTTCTAATGTTCAGCCCATCCACGAATGATTGGAGACCAGCAGTCTGAGTGGGGAGTCATTATGTCTAGCCAAGCTTTAATAAGGTGATATTCACATGGAATTTGTTGTTCGATTTGTACAGAAACTCTCAACGGGAAAGACCGTTAGTATTTTGTTTTTATTGACAATGATAGTCTATTTAACAATGTTGTCTTATTCTATTCCAGCCGTTTCTACATTTGCACCAGAGCTACCAATATTTGATTTATCTCCATTCGGGTATTCGTTTGCCTATGCAGATAACTTACTTAACACATTAGGTATAGAAGGGCGTGCGACTTATTTATCTACTCAATTACCCTTCGATTTCATTTATCCTGGCTTGTTTTCTATTACTTACTCATTAATGTTAGTTTGGCTGTTTGGCAAAACATCTAGCAGAAACTCTAAAATTTATTACTTTGCTTTAGTGCCCTTTTTAGCGGGTATGTTTGATTATGTTGAGAACATATTCATTATAAAAATGATAAATTCATTTCCAGAGTTACAGGTAACAACCGTTAAAATTGCCAGCACGCTTACCATCCTAAAAAGTAGTTTTACCATGTTGTTCTTTGTGCTCTTAATTGTTGGTTTTGTATTGTTATTCAAACAAAAAGTATTGAGTAACCGTAACAGAATTGACTAACACGATAATTGGACTCCCGCTCTAGTGCGAAGCTAATTCCAGTTGGCTATTCTCACTTCGTTCGTTATTTTAGACGATTATAAATTTCCCTTTGATGAGGCGTTAAGTTTTTAGGAGGCATTGATGATTGTCAGAAAGATGGAAGAGAAGGATCTTGAGGCTGTAAGTGCAATTTGTATAGACTCGTTTTTGCAGTCTGTTGCAGGCACATTGTCTGATGAGGGGATTACAACCTTTTCAAAGATCGCTACGCGCGATGCATTCCTCAACAGAATGAAAGGCGATAACTTAATGCTAGTTGCTGAGAACGACGAAAATATCGAAGGTGTCATTGAGCTAAAGGAAGGTCGCCATGTTGCGATGCTTTTTATTCGCCCTGAACGCCAAAAAAGTGGTATTGGGAGAATGCTGATTTCATCCGTCTTGAATCGTACAAGGGTTGAGACTGTTACCGTCAGAGCATCACTATCTTCAGTGATCGCTTATGAAAAGTATGGATTTGAGTGCAATGGCGAAGTGGGCGAATCTGCAGGTTTAGCTTATCAGCCTATGGAAATCAAACTTAACAAGGCAATACACGCGACAAGCGCGTGATTGCGGCGTCACTATGTCTAACTGTACTTCAAGGGTGGGAGTATCATGTCTAGTATCGAATATGTGAAATTTGGAGATATAAATCCAGATGATTTCTTACCGCTATTAAATAAATTGAAAATTAGAGAACATTTGATCCAACATGAATTGTTTGACATAAACTCTACAACAGCTTGGATGAAGTCAAAGGTAGAAGTTGACGCAAGTCATGGTTGCAAAGTACGTGCTATAAACGTAAACAATCAGCTTATCGGATGGTGTGGTATTCAATTCGAGGATGACAAATACGAGATAGCAATAGTTATAGATGATAGTTCGTGGGGACTTGGTATTAAAATATTCCATGAAATAATGGAGTGGGCAAAAGTAATTGGGCATAAAGAAGTTTATATACACTTTTTACACACTCGGCCTATGTATAAATTTTTGCAAAAGCGTTCGACAAAAGTCTACGAAAGTGAACTTTTTGGCAGTAAGTTTAATACATACCAGCTCGCGGTAAAGTAGCAGCTAACAAACACCTGCCTTCTAAGCACATGGTCATGTAACCATCCCAAAAATAGAGCGATTATTGGATATCATCGATGAAAACCAAATTTGAAGTAAAAGGAAAAATATTTGAGATTGAGTACTCAATATTTGGCCATGAAAGGTATTTATATGATGGAGAAGTAATTCGTACTGGTTGGTCGATAAAAACTCAAGCTACTGAAATATTTGACATTGGTGATGATGAAATAAAAATTGAGAATAAAGTCTCTTTTAGTGAACCTAATTGCAGGGCATATTTTAATGGGGAGTTAATTGTAGATGATTTATTTCCTGAACTAACGAAAAAACTTCAAAATAGAAAGAAAAATAGCTTGAAAAAAACATTGGCAATAATGGCTTTTAGCTGCGTGTTAACTATGTTTTTGATCAGTATTTACAACACTTATAGATAACCCTAACAAGATGTTATTCGTTGGGTGAGTCTTCCCTTGCTTTAGTCGACACCTTCTCATCACACTGAGGAGGCTAACATGCCCAAATATACCCAACCAAGACAATCATCGGTTAATCACACTTTCATGGAGTAATACATTTGATCACTTGTTATTTAAATTATGTAATCGACCCATATAAGCTTAAAGAGTTTGAGCATTATGCAAAACTTTGGATCCCACTAGTCAATAAGTTTGGTGGTCATCACCATGGTTACTTTTTACCTTCAGAAGGGGCTAATAACAAAGCTCTAGCTCTGTTTTCATTTCCTAGTTTGGCAGCTTATGAAGAGTACCGTGAAAAATCACTAAAAGATGAAGAGTGCATAAGTGCTTTTAAATATGCAGAAGATACGATGTGCATAATCAGTTACGAGCGTAGTTTTTTCCGCCCTCTTTTAAAATAAACATAGAATAAGGCGACCAAACGGAAAAAATTACAGTTGGCTGCGTTCGTACCTCGCACATTTTAGCCAACCGCATTTTCCGTTTAGCTTTGCGTTGGTATGAGTCCCCACGATGAGGCAATTGATTTTTGGCGTGATTATAATAGGATGAAATCTGAAGGCATAACGTTCATCAGAGAACCAAAAGAGCAAGACTACGGAATGGTTGCTGTATTTGAAGATCTTTACGGGAACTTATGGGATTTGCTCGAATTAAATCCAAATCACCCTATGGCAGCGAGATCGGCATAATAAGGTAATTGAGAGGCGTTAACTTAAAATTATGTATTTATCCCAAACCGACACACAACAATTTCCTTCTGCTTTAAGAGCTTTGATAGAAGCAGAATTGGAGGACCGAGAAAAAATCAGCTGGGTAGGAAAACCAGTTCCAAGAAAGTTTGCGCGTCGCTCAATTCCTATTTTTTGGTTGCTATACCATGGAACGCATTCTTTTTATTTTGGATCGCGAGTGGTTTTGGCTTTGAAATACCTGATTTTAAAAAAGGGTTTGATTTGTTTGCTTTTTTTGGTGTGCCATTCTTGCTAATCGGTATTGTAATGCAGTTCTCACCATTACTGATGGTGTATAAAGCCAAAAGAACCGCTTATATAGTAACCAACTCTCGCGCGATTATTTTTGATGGTGGATTCACAACAACAATTCGTTCTTTTAACTCAACTCGTTTGCAAGATCTTCGTCGCAAACAACGATCAGATGGTTCTGGTGATCTAATTTTTGAAAGAAGGTTTTATACCGACGGTGATGGTGATCGGCAATTTACCGACTATGGGTTTCTTGCAATAGCTAACGTCAAAGAGGTAGAGCGCATCGTTCGTACGTTAATCTAGAGATGAAAAGTTACGACAAGTTGCTGAACACGGCGTTGGTATGACTCCTCACATCAAGTAGAACGCAAAAATTTCGGCCTAATTCTTCAAGCCTATTTTGCTCTGTTACTCAAATAAATTGAGTTAACGCAGTAGATGAAGCAAGTTAGCTCCACCAATTCAAAGTCAGTTTATAAGATCAAACTACGTACAGCAGGTTATCGCTTAGCCTATGAAGTCCTCGACGATGAAATTAGCTATACAGAAGTGCATAGTTTATCGAATAATCACCGAGTTATGGTTATTTTTTCTTATTGTTAGGGTGTCTTGGGCAGTCATCACAATATGCACCCGATTCACACTTATACACTAAACAACAACTGACTCGCACCAGTCTTAGTCTGCCATCATCTTCTATTTTTAAGCTATCTAAATGTCTCACGGGGAGATGGCAAGCACCCAACCAAAGTTGAGCTTGTTCGATAATATACTCATTAGTTATGTTTGGTTGAAAATGTTGCAGTTTAATCAAACTAGTTAGTAACAAATCAGCGAGCAGGTGGTTAGTAAAACCAGGACGAATTCGAGTCCATTTGTTTATTTGAGAACGATAGAAATTTGTTAACGTTAGTATCGCTTCGGCTGCATGCGGGATAAGCTCTTCTGGAGTACCATGCTTATGGTCATCATTAAAAAATCGGTATCCAGTAATAAATTTCTTGTATGTGAATTGCCCAATGTTTTTAATGTCAGGCAATGATTGTAGAGTATAAATTGAAATGAATGTGACATAAATCGGTTGCCAGCACACTAGATCCCACGTTCGAGTTAACCAATACGCTTGACCAGCCTCAGGATGGGCTTTTACGAGATTATCAAAGACTCGTTTGAGCTCAATATGGCTATCATCATTGGTAATAGCAATCGCTCTTCCATGTAATGGTCCATAGCTTCCTCTCCAATAGGGTGTCACTTCTTTTGAATAAGAGAAAATTTTTTGATGCAAAGAGGGGGGCTTCTTGCTGGTAACTATATTTATTAACTGGAAAAACATCTGAATAACTAAATGATAATCAATAGCGTTATCATACTGACTTTTTCAGACTAGACCATACAAAATGGAGCATCTAGCTATGGTTTCTTCATAAGGTTCCATTACTTTGGTATCAATTAGAATAAATCTTAGCGCCACAAAATGAGTCCATACATAATCAAAAAGTTGGTGTGATCGATGTGACACAGGCCCAATTTGATGGAACTAATATTCAGTACTGGGCAGGTATTAAGGTCGAAGACGAGGTAGAACTCCCTTTGTTACCAGGCTTGATTTCTGACCAACTTCATACGCTTACAATACCTCACCAAACATATGCAATGGTTAAACACAAAGGCCTTGATGGTGACGAACTAGAGATCTATCCAGAAGGCTATGAACCCTTAAGTGGCGTTAATAATTCTGACTTCTATCAATTATTTTTGAATGATTGCACCAAAGTGTTAATTTTTCGATTTGAAAACCAATACAATGCAAATGATATTTATTCTTATTTACAAAATTATTTCTAATTAATAGCATTGGTATTCGAGGACGAAATGGAAACTAGGACACAATTTAAGCGCTCAATTTTATCTGTCGCACTTTTAAGTATTTTATCTACCCCTTCTTTTGCAGAAGAAACCCAACATGAAACCATTACCGTTTTAGGTCAAACATATCGAAATACGGCAACAAAAACGGCATTAGAGCCAGAAGAAACACCACAAGGTATTACGGTTATTGAACAAGAACAACTTGAACAAAGAGGTGTAAAGTCTCTTGGACAAGCTCTTCGTTATGCTCCAGGTGTTACCGCCGAACAACGAGGTGGGGCAGTGACCTTATATGATACGTTTAATATTCGTGGTTTTGACGTTTCTACAAACTACTATGATGGTATGGTTTTACCTTACCTCAATGGTTTTTTACCAATACAGATAGATCCAATTGCATTACAGCAAGTAGAAGTCTTTAAAGGACCGACCTCAGTTCTTTATGGCTCTATGCCACCGGGTGGCATGGTGAATATGATTGCGAAAACACCTCAATCAGAACCTCATACAGAAGTGAGTTTTTCTACAGGTTCTCGTAATTTAGTTGAAGCTTCAATTGATACCACAGGGCAGTTTGGTGATAGTGATTTCTCTTATCGATTTATTGGTAAGGCTCGAACTCAAGACAGTCAAGCCGACTCGGTTGAAGAAGAGCGCTACTTAATTGCCCCTTCTGTCGATTGGCAGGTGTCTGAGCAAACCCTAATTAACTTTAATCTTTACTATCAAAATGATCCTGCGCTAGGAATGGACTCTTCTTTACCTGCTGTCGGTATGTTCATTGACCACCCACTAGGTTCTACTTCACCGTCTACTTTTACTGGGGCTGATGATTGGAGTACGTTTGAACGTGAAGTGTTGATGCTTGGTTATAAAATAAACCATGATTTTAATAATGGTTGGACCTTTTTACAAAATGCTCGTTACATTGATGCATCAACATACCGAGAAGATACATATTACTACGACGGTGACTTTACTACTGGTGATATAGCCAATTACGCGTACAGTTTCGATGAAGATCTTCAAAGCGTTACTATCGATAATCAGCTTACTAAGTCAATTACGACAGGTAGCATTGAGCACAACCTATTATTTGGCTTTGATTATCAAAGTATGGAAGGCTCGGCAATTGATACAACATACTATGATAAGAGCTACGTAGTTAATATCTTTAATCCAAGCAATGACTACATAGATAGAAACAATATGGGTGTAGGGACGGTCTACAACAACCACACTGATGTAGAGCAGTTTGGTTTTTATGCTCAAGACCAGTTGAGAATTGATAACCTAGTACTCATTGCTGGTGGTCGCTACGATAGTTATAAATCCGAGAATTATTATTATGGGGTCGACTTTGACGCTGACCATAGTAATTTCTCATACCGTGTCGGTGGCTTGTATGATCTAGGGAACGGTTTTTCACCTTTCATTAGTTACGCAACAAGCTTTGAACCTGCAGCCGGTGTAGATGTAAACGGAGATGGATTTGACCCTCAAATAGGTAAGCAGATCGAAGTTGGTTTGAAATATCTATCGATGGATATGTCTAAGCAATTTACGATGTCTTATTTCCACATTACGAAAGAAGACTACATTGTACCTGATCCTGAGGGTAACTATCCTGCAAGTGTTCAACTTGGTGAAGTTGTTTCCCAAGGTGCTGAATTTGAAGGACGCTGGTTTGCAACGGACAATTTAGATCTAGCCGCTTCGTATACTTACATTGATATGGAAGTAACAGAAGATGTTGACTCAAGTCTAGTAGGAACGACACCGATTTATGTACCTACGCATGCAGCGAATCTATGGGCAAACTATCACTTCTATACGGGTGCACTAGATGGTTTAAGAGTGGGCTCTGGTGTTCGTTATATGGGTGAAATGGAAGGTGATGCGACCAATTCAGTTCAAAAAGTTCCTTCTTATTCCCTTGTTGATTTGTCTCTTGGCTATGATTTAGGCAATGCTTCAGAGTCATTATCAGGCGCACAGGCTAACTTAGTTGTGAGTAACCTTTTTGATGAGGAATACTACACTTGTTATAGCCAAGCGTACTGTTGGTACGGTGCCGAGCAGTCTATTGAGTTTAACGTGAAGTATGAATTCTAATTCAACACCTGTTTAGTCATAGAGCAGCCAATACACTTGGCTGCTTTTTTACGTTTTATTCAAAAAAGCGCTTGGCGCATCTCTTCTTGGGTCATGATCGACTCGTATTGCCATCCTAACGCCGTCGGTGGTTGTGCCACATCCGATGCTTGTGTAACCACTTCCTAAATTAGGTGTATCGTATAGCTATCTAGGCACCTGTTGAGTAATACAATGGATATTGCCGCCACCTAATAAAATCTCACGTGCTTTAATACCAACAACGTCATGGTCGGGAAAGGCAGTTTCTAGTATCGTTTTTGCGGCTTCGTCAAACTTGTCGTCTAGCTTAGGGAAAATAACTTGACCGTTACTGATTAAAAAGTTGGCATATGATGCCGCGAGACGTTCTCCTGATTTGCGCTCCATTCCAGCACTTTGAACAATTCCCGCAGCTTCGCTTTTGGTTAAAAATAGCGGTCCTGGCATTGGCAATTTATGTACCTTAATCGTTCGGCCTCTGGCATCGCGTTGAGTGGTTAGAGCATTCAATGCTTCATGGCTAATGGCATATTGAGGATCGTTCGGGTCGTCACACCAAGTCAGCATGACTTCACCAGGCTTAACAACATGCATAATATTGTCAATGTGTCCGTTAGTTTCATCATTATATAGTCCACGTGGCAGCCAGATGACTTTTTCAACATTCAGATATTGGCAAAGTAAATGCTCAATTTGTTGCTTTGACAACTCAGGGTTACGACTAGGGTGCAATAGGCATTCTTCTGTCGTATAAACGGTACCATTTCCATCACAATGAATAGAGCCACCTTCTAAAACAAGAGGTGCCTGGTAGAGATCATCTTTAGTGATCTCTAACATCTTTCCAGCCACAGCATTATCGAAATTCCATGGGAAATACAGTCCATCAACGAGTCCTCCCCATGCGTTAAATTCCCAACTAATACCTCGACGCTCGCCATTTTCACTGACTACGTAGGTCGCACCAATGTCTCTCATCCAGCTATCATTGTATTCCATTTCAATAATTGTGATTTGAGAAGGTAACTGGGTACGGGCGTTGGTCAATTGATCATGTGGAACAAGCATAATGACTGAAGTCGCTTTTGCTATCGCAATTGCAGTCTCTACAAAGGCTTTCTGAGCAGGCTTTCCATTTAAGCGCCAGTTGTCGCTTCGAGTTGGCCATGCCATCCATATTTCGCTGTGTGCTTCGTTCTCTCCAGGCATGCGAAAATTATCACTTGCTGGGAATGATTCTATCAAGTTGCTCACGTCATGCTCCTCGGTTTTCGTTTACCCCGTTCTTTAATTGGTCATCTAGTGTTAACAAGTTTCTGAATACGGCGTTGGTATGACTCCCCACATCAAGTAGAATACAATAATTTCGGCCTAATTCCTTCTTAGTAAGGATTCATGGTATCTATGTTTTTCTCATGGTAATGGTGTTCAATGAAAAGAGTTAAGTTTTTCGCATTATCAGGGAGCCTTCGAAAAGGTTCCTATAATTCAGCAGCTTTAAAGTCATTAGTAAAGACCTCCCCAGATCATATTGATATTGTAATTGGTGATATTAGCCAGTTACCTTTGTTTAATCCTGATTTGGAGTGTGAAGCAATTCCTGCACTCGATGAAATTAAATCTCAACTTAAATTTTCAGCGGGAATAATTATATCCAGCCCAGAATATGCTCATGGCATTAGTGCGCCAATGAAAAATGCATTAGATTGGTTAGTCAGTAGCTATGAGTTCTCTGATATTCCGATTATGTTAATCAATACTTCGCCACGCGCTATCCATGCAATAGAGTCTTTAAAAGAAGTATTAACGACAATGTCAGGAATTATCATTGAGAGCGCTTATGTTTCAGTTCCATTATTAGGCACCGATTTAGTCGACGGGGATATTGACAAAGATAGCGAGTGCCATTCTATGTTGAACAACGGTCTGGCACGTTTTTACAGTGAAGTTGTAAAAACATAATACATAGACTCTCTATTAAAACCTTCTCTTCCCCCCCCTTTAGTGCGGAGTTTTGATTGAGTGCTCGACTATTTATGTTATGCGAGAGGTAAGTTCGGCGAAATTACGGAGCTTTATGTTAAGCCCAAGTGAAGTTATGCCATGGCGCGCTGCATCTCTTCTCGTAATAATTCGGCATCCAAGTAAAGCTGACCTTTGCTCCCATGTTCTAACGTTGTTTTCACCTTATAGGCTTCTCCCAGTTCTGGCATGGCTAAAACGTCGAGGGCGTCACCTTGAGTTTGTATCACGCCTTTATTCAGCAACATAATTTGGTCGCAAAATTTGGCGGCTAAATTCACATCATGCAGTGCTGCGATGGTTATGAAGTTTCTCTCTATGGTCAGTTTCTTGATCACCGTTAAAATGGACAGTTGGTGGTGCAAATCCAATGCGCTTGTTGGTTCATCCAGTAAAATGACTTTCGGGTTTACCACTAAGATACGCGCTAACGCCACGAGTTGTTTTTGACCACCACTGAGTTCGCTGATGTTTTTTTTAGCCAGATGTTCGATATTGAGCAAGCTTAAAACCTGCGCTACTTGCTTTATGTCATCGGGTTTTACTCGCCAGCCAGAGTTTTGTTTAAACGACACCAACACCGACTCAAATACCGATAATGCCAAACTGCTATAAAACGACTGTGGCAAATAGATCACGTCTCGGGCGCGTTGTATTTTTGAATAGGTTTTAAGCTCTTTTCCGTCCAAGAATACTTCGCCAGACTGCGTTTTAATTAAGCCAGCGATCGATTTAAACAAGGTCGATTTCCCGGCAGCATTAGCCCCTAATAAAGCGGTAAAACTGCCTTTTTCTAACGGAGAGATATTTAAGCTTTTGAGCACGTTATGAGCGTCATAACCGACGCTTAAATTAGAAACGGATAAACTCATATCGATTGCTCCTTGGAGTGTTTTAAAATAATGGTTAAGAACACAGGGACACCAATTAACGCGGTGATGATACCGATTGGGTAAATGATACCTGGAGTAATGGATTTGCTGACAATCGAAGTGACACTTAACATCAGTGCGCCAAGTAAAGCAGAAAGAGGAATAAAGTAACGCTGGTTTTCACCGACCAACAATCGTGCAATATGTGGCCCAACGAGTCCGACAAAACCAATTGTCCCGACAAACGCCACTGCGGTCGCCGCCAATAATGAAATGCAAATCAGGATTTCAACGCGTAATCGAGCAATATCGATCCCCATACTGAGGGCGCTTTCTTCACCTAATCGTAAAGCCGTTAATTGCCATGTTCGCATCATACAAAATGGCATTACGGCACATAATAAAGCGGATCCCCAAAAGCTCTGTAACCAACTGGCACGATTTAAAGAGCCCAACATCCAAAAGACGATGCGCTGTAATTGTGTTTCAGATGCGCCGTATTGCATCATCGCCAGCATCGCATTAAACGCAAAGAAGATCGCTATGCCAAACAATATGATGGTTTGAGTGCCAACACCTTTTAAACGCATGAGTAGCAAGAGCAATCCGCATGTTCCGAGTGCGAAAACAAAGGCATTTAGCGTGACTAAAAAGGAACCAATATTGGCCGCGAAACCCACGCCTGAGACAATGGCTAATGCCGCGCCAAAGCTTGCCGCAGAAGAGACGCCAAGCGTAAAAGGCTCGGCGAGAGGATTGTTTAGCAAGGTCTGCATGAGAGCCCCCGAAATCCCTAACATGGCACCCACAATAACGGCGGTCACGGCGATAGGAAGACGGTAATCCCAAATAATGACGTCAAGTTTAACCCCGTGAGATGAACGGTCTAACAGAACATCAAGAACGGTAGATAGTGAAAAATTACCTGGGCCAATACTGACATCAATAATCAGGCTCGCCACTAATAAAGCAACGACCAATACTAGCATTTGAACCTTTTTCGCTTCACTGGCGACAAAGCCATGAATGAGGTCATTTTGCTTCTTCAATACATACGGTGCGATATCGGTATCGGTTGTGGCGTGTAATTCTTTCAAATCTTGGGTATTACTGGTCATAAAACCAACCTAACTATAAAAAGAGTAAACATTAAGAGGGCACTTAATCTTGAGTAAAAAGAGGATTCAGGAGGTTTATTTCACTTAAATACTCCTAAAAGGTTTTCTTTCTAATGCCGATAAGCGGCAGAGGAAAGAAAACCTATTTGAGTCATATAAACGAACTATTTAAGTTTGTGCCAAAACACACCGCTGAAGTCGATAGGAAGAAAACGGTCGTGCAATTCAATGAAGTTGGCCGTTGTATCAAGGTCTTTAAAGTCTTCTGGGTAAAACCACTTTGCAAATGTTTGCAATGCAATGAAATGGTATGGGCTGTTATAAAACTGGTGGTACATAGAATAGAAATGTTTAGACTTAACGGCTTCTAGTTCTGGCCAGCCTTTACGATCAGCAAGTGCTTGTAGACGTTCTTGAGCGAGTTCAGATGTTGCTTCGTAACCGAGTAATACTGCTTGAGTATTTGGGTTCGCTTCTGCCCAGTTCGCGCCTGTGCCAATGATGTAATCCAGTTTGTCGCTGAAGATAACCTCAGGGTTTACCGATCCACTAAAACCAGAAATCTTGCGGCTTCCCCAATTGATACCGCCTGCTTCATCAACCAAGCGACCTAGATTTGCAGCGCCAAATGTACTGCAACATTTATCAGGGTTGTAGCCCGCCGCCCGTTCAATGAAAACGATAGGGCGCTCTTCTGGTTGTTTCGCTAATACAACTGAGCTTACAACACGCATTTGTTCCACATAGTAATCGATGAATTCATTGGCTTCTTTTTCCCGGTTTAGAACTTTACCGAGCATTAATAAGCTTGGAACCGTGTTTTGAGTAGGTCTTTGACGGAAGTCGACAAAGACGACTTTAATGCCTGCTTTTTCAAGTTTTGTTAACAAGCCGCTTTCTTGTGCTTTTAATAAATTACCCAAGTTAAGAATAAATAAATCAGTATCAAGTGTGATGATCTTTTCTAAGCTGTAGTCGCCAGTGTAAGGACTTCCCAAATTTGCAATGTTAGCGATCTGAGGAAAAGCTTTTAAATATTTACGATACGCATCAGGGTCATATTGGATTAAATCGTCTTTCCAACCCACCACTCTCTCTAATGGATTCTCTTTGTCTAATAATGCCAACGAGTAGGTTAAACGGCCTTCACCCAAGACGATGTTGTCAATTTTTTCTGGGTCTAGGCTTACTTTACGACCTGCGATATCCGTCACTTGAATGACGTCCGCTGAAGCACTAAAAGCAACAGATAAGAAAATAGGCGCAACTAACTTTGTTATAAATGAACGATTCAAATTCATCTTCTCTTTCCTTAGATAGGTAATTTGGAAAGGAGTTTACAGAGGCAATGTTATTTTGTAAATAGAAATGAGAATCATAATCATTTATGTTTGTTTTTTTGGGACTTAGATATCTAACCATCATAGGGGGATTGGTATGACTCCCAATATCAAGTAATTTCAACGAGTTTTTATAGGTATCTAGTCCGATGAAAAGTATGTTAAGTTTTGCCATTCTGATCGCCAGTTTTGAGTTTCGTTAACTTGTTTTAAAGCTGATCATGGAAATATGCACTCAGGAGTTCATTCGTATGCCACATGTAGAAATTAAATATTCTGACAACTTGGATATAGACACGAAAGAAGTGTTTGATGTCATTGAAAAAATTATTAATAAAAAAGATTCCAGTGCCGGGGTATGTAAATCTAGAGCTTATCCTTGCTCGGAATATAAATATTCCCACATTCTCATTACAATATCGCTGCTCACTAAACCTCATAGAGATGAAGAGTTCACGCTAACGTTAAGTCGAGAGCTAGAAGAGTCGATAAAACGGCACCTTAAACAAAGTGTCTATTTTTCACTAGATATCGAATATAGCCTAGCGTATTACACCACGAATGTTCATCTCGTGGATGGCGATACGTTGGAAGAAATGACGAGATAAATTTAAAAAAATTGAAGGTATCCATTTCACTGGCTGAAGACCAAAAACCACTGCGTGTTTATCGGTTAGGTGATGTTAGGCGTTCTACGGAGAAAAAGTTGTTGTTGAATATCGAAGTCGCTTTGGTAAATGCATTTACTGAAAACGGAAAAGGCGGAAATCCCGCAGGTATTGTCTTGAATGCTGACCAACTATCTGATGATCAAAAATTAAAAATTGCACAAGCGGTAGGGCATTCAGAAACGGCGTTTGTTTCCAGTGATGACTTCGCTGATTATGAGGTGTCTTTCTTTACGATAACTGGAGAAGTTGACTTTTGTGGTCATGCGACGCTAGCGACTTTTTCCACGATGTACCAAAAGGGTATTCTTGCCGCAGGCTCGTATGTTCAACGAACGAAAGCTGGAATGCTGCCAGTTACAATCGAGTCTAGTGGTAAGGTCGTAATGGACCAGCAATTACCTCAAAAATTAGATAGTTTTACATACCAAGAGATTGCACACGTTATTGGTATTGACAGTCACATACTAGCAAGCACGATGTTACCTATTGAAGTGATTTCAACTGGGCTAGCTGATGTGATTATTCCTGTTCCTAACGGGTATTTAGATTCCATAGAGCCAGATGATGATCTTATCGCCGACTTCTGCAAAAAACATAACGTTGTTGGTTTTCATGTTTTTGAACTTTGTGACCCTGAACGTAATCTTACAGCAAGCTGTCGTAACTTTGCGCCATTGTTTGGTATATCAGAAGAATCTGCGACAGGTAGCTCTAGTGGAGCATTAGCTTGTTATCTTACAGAGCATCTCGCTTTAGGCCATGATTATGTTTTTGAACAAGGTAGAGCTATGAATTGCACTTCAATGATTACGGCATCGGTTGAGTCTCATGATTCAACGGTAATAAATGTAAAAGTGGGTGGCTTTGCAACTGGTCTTGGTACAGCGGTCATTCCCGTATAACACATAAAAATCGATGTAGGGCAGTCAGCAATCCGACAGCCTTGTTATGCCTATTCCAAAAGGCGGTAAACTAAGAGTTAAAAGATGAGTTTGATTAAGTTTTCAGTTTTAAAAAATATCGCTACTTCCGTTTTTCTTCTGCTCCTCTCAAGTGCCGCTTTTGGCGCAGAACGAGAGTATGTTATTGGTCATGAAGCATTGGACATATTCGGAGCAGAAGCTCTTGCTTTTACGCCAATGTGGGTGAAGGTATGGCTGATCTTTTTGCTCGGTACATTTGTTGCGGGGATCTTCTTCGTTCGGCAACACCACTTGGCTCGATGGGTGGTGGGTGGATTCGTAATTTCTATGACAAACGGCCACTCAATATATTCAGCTCTTGATCTACCATTTTTGGGAGGCGGTATCGCGATTATGCACCTTGTTTGTTGGTCGCCAGCATTAATATTACTGTTGCTTAAACGACCCTATTTTGACGTAAACGAATCAACAGGATTTCGTATTTGGGCTGGACTGATAACGGGATTCATTATTTTCTCTTTCATCTTCGATATTCGAGATGCTGCGATCTACATTAGTCATATTAATAGCTTAGGTTAGAAAAGTATGAACGTACACGTTGCCGTTGGGAGTTTGGTTTTATGAATCATCTGAAAGTATTTTTATTGATATCTATATTGGCGCTTTCATTGCTGAGTTTAGCGACAAATAACTTTCGTGATAATCCGTTACATACTCACAGTATTACACCAGAAAAACAAAACGCGGCTTGGACGTTAGATTGGTGGGAAACAAGACACAATACAAAGCTTCAGCAAGCTAAAAACACGGAAATAGATTTACTGATGTTAGGGGATTCAATTACCCATCGTTGGGAAATGGCTGGTTCAGCTGTTTGGCAACAATATTACCAAGACAAAAACGCCTTTAACTTAGGTTTTAGTGGAGATAGAACTGAACATGTTCTTTGGCGTCTACAGAATGGCGCAGTCGATAATATGAGCCCTAAACTAACGGTACTCATGATAGGCACGAATAATACAGGGCAGAGAATGGATCCAGCAGAAGATACCGCTAAAGGTATATCGGCCATTGTATCTGAACTGCGTACACGACTTCCAATGTCTAAAATATTATTACTGGGTATTTTTCCGAGACATCATTCTCCAAACGATGAGATGCGCTTGAGAAATCAAGAAATTAATCAACTGATACGTTCACTCGACGATAATAAGAGTGTCCATTTTTTGAACATTAATGAAATATTTATCGACGATAACCAAATATTAAATCAAAAACTCATGCCTGATTTACTTCACCCAAATAGCGAAGGCTATCAACGGTGGGCCGAGGCAATGGCACCAACCATTAACAGGTTGATGAACTAAGTGGTGTTTTTCCCTTTGAGTGCGACTGTTTTTGCCAACCCGTATTTTCCTCGCGCGAGGGGGTATACCTTTTGAAGGAGAGCGTATGTCTATACCAAAGAAGTCATTATTGAATGAGTACTCAATTGGTTCGTATTTCAGTGATAGTTTCTCAAAGAGAATAAAATATAACAATCAAACTGCGATTGACGTATTTCTTGAAATAACAACGCAAACACCGGATTGGGTGGCTGTTCTTATGTCGATGAGAAACTCGATAGTATCGAAGCTCGGTTTGAAAAATTTGGGCGGTCTACAAGATGTATCTGGAGACAAGTTAGGTTCAGACTATGCCGTGGGTGAGCGAGTCGGTATTTTTACCTTGGTCAGTGTCACAGATAATGAAGTCGTACTCGAAGACTGTGACAAACACCTAAATGTCCGAGTTTCTTTTTTCGTTGAACCTGAAGGCGATACCGCTATCATTCACGCAAGCACCGTGGTTCATGTGCACAACCTGTTTGGTAAAGTCTATATGTTCTTCGTTACTCCGTTTCATAAAATCATCGTGCCAAGTACTCTAAAAGGTTTAGATCAGGCTTAATATCAAAGATGATGTTGCCGCTTTTTTCGCCTTGAAAATGCGCCTTCATGCTATCTATTCATCATCCTATTAGATTTATTCATGTTCTTTTATATCAATTCCTTGCCTAAGGAAGTGAGAATCATAAAATTCCTTAATTGTTATGTTATAACGTATCAATATTGATTTTTCCCTTATATACTTCTTCGTCGTTGCTTCAGTAAGCACAGTACATAATCACCAGCGTTAAACGACAGGAACAACCAGTAAGGAAATGAATCGATATGTTTAGGAATTTTTTTCATTCAATTGAAGGCTACTCTGACGGAGATCGTCTCCCCATCAATACTGTGCTTGATAATTTGTTTTTTAACGAAGCAGGCTTAATCCCTGTGATCACTCAAGATGCGAAAACCAAAGATGTGTTGATGTTTGCTTGGATGAATAAAGAAGCGCTGGATATGACTTTGTCGACCCAGCGTATGACGTATTGGTCTCGCAGCCGGAATCAATTGTGGATCAAGGGGGAAACCAGTGGGCATACGCAAGCGATGGTATCCATGGCCTTTGATTGTGATGGTGATGTGGTGCTGTGTTTGGTCAATCAGTCGGGCGCAGCTTGTCACACGGGCAGAAAAGACTGCTTCTATCTCGATGTCGATATTAAGGCGCAGCAGATTGTGATTAAAGGGGATGCGCAAGCAGTATGACCCATGCATTGATTAAGCAGAGCTTCCACTGTGTGAATGATGGCAAAGTCATCGAAGTAAGTCTAAGAATTGAAGGCCAACGTTACGCCTTGTTTTCAACCGTGAGTTTCAGGAGTCAATTTTGTTAAAGCGTGTTCTACCGGATGTCACATCCGATATCCATAACGATACCCCATACACATTACAGTGGGTGGGTATGGAAGATATTGCCGTTCCATTTTTGCTAAAGCAATCCAATGGTGTGTTAATGCAAGTTGCTGCTAAAGCGAACGTCTTTGTAAGTCTTGATGCTGCTGAGTCTAAGGGGATCCATATGTCCCGTATGCATCTTGCGATGAATCGACTGGATGATGTCACTTTTGATAGGGCGACGATTGATACTTTGTTGGATGATTTGGTTACGTCACAGCAAGGTATTAGTCAGGCGGCGAAGGTGGAGTTTGGTTTTGATTTAATTTTAAAAAAGCCCGCTTTACTCAGTGGTGAAAGTGGTTTTCAGTCTTATCCCATTGTTGTGCGTGCTGAAAAAAGTCCTCGAGGGTATGAGTATGAATTTGAGTTGACGATTCCGTACTCTAGTACTTGCCCATGTTCTGCCTCATTGACACGGCAGCTCTATGCGGAAGCGATAGAGACTACGTTTCCTGATGCCATGATCAATAAGGCCGATTTACTAAAATGGGCGCAATCGCTACAGGGGTCGGTGGC
This sequence comes from uncultured Vibrio sp., assembly GCA_947504195.1. Lineage (GTDB taxonomy): Bacteria > Pseudomonadota > Gammaproteobacteria > Enterobacterales > Vibrionaceae > Vibrio. Next base: position 18,810 of record CANNGN010000001.1, read on the forward strand.
TACGCCACATAGTCAGCGTTCTTATGCTTATATTTGTCTGTCGATGAGCGGCTGTGAATGGCCTGATTTACGCGAACTTATTGTTCAAATGGAAGACACCATTGGGACACCAGTGCAGACTGCGGTGAAGCGAAGTGATGAACAGGAGTTTGCTAGGTTAAACGCCGAGAATTTAATGTTTTGTGAAGATGCAGCGAGGCGTTTGAAAAAGCATTTAGAGCAAATGAATACCGTAAAAGATTATTCATTCAAAATTGAACATCAAGAAAGCTTACACGCACATAATGCTGTAGTTGTTGATCAAAAGTTTGGGCGCTAGGGCTGTGACCAGACTATTTATATAGGAATCGATCGGTTTAGGATAACTCTATGTAGGTTATCATCATTGAGCAGTTTTGATGTGTAAACATACGGGTTGCCTAAACACTTTCCGTTGATGATTGGCAAAGTGCCGATTTCACCGATGTTCTACTGATAACATTTCAGGCTAAGATAACGATAAATCCTATTATTTGCTCGATTGAGTGAGTGTAAGGTATTACCATAAACCAATAGATTTTTACTTGTAAGTGGTCACATATGCCTTTTCCTCCTTGTCCAAATTGTCAATCTGAGTACGTTTACCAAGATCAAAATAATCTCATTTGCCCAGAATGCGGCTATGAATGGAACCCTTCAGAAGTCGACGAAGATCGGAGCATTAAAGATGCAAACGGAACGTCGTTGGTAGAAGGTGACAAGATCATTATGGTTAAAGATCTTAAGGTAAAAGGTAGCTCACTTGTTTTAAAAATTGGTACCAAAGCAGTGATCAGACGCATTAGTGAGGGCAAAGATCATCAGATTGACTGCAAAGTGGATGGTGTCGGTGACATGATGGTGACCGCTAAATGCGTCAAGAAAGCCTAAACTTATTTAAGATCAATACGATGCATTTACGCAGGACATTAACGTGGCGTCTAGGCAGGAGTTGATCCGATTTATTATATTTGTCATACCTAGTTTTGTTCTAACTGCATGATTTTATTTATTTTATTGATTAATTGTTATTTTTATTTCTAATATTGTTGATCATTTATGATCGCTTTTTCTATGCCAATATAGTTGTTTTTACCTCTCAAAGTCCTGATGGGGTTATTATTTTAAAGGCGCATAAACTATTATTGCGCAACTTTGATCATATATTTAAATTAGATCCTTTAGGATCATAAAAATATATAAATGGTCGAAATTAAATATATTAAAATGGCTATTTTAGGAAGTAGATCTTTCGCTATGTCCTTCTTTGTTATAAATTTGTTTCCATAATCCCAAACTTAGACTAATATGTATATGTCTGTCGAAATTATATATTTTCTGGTATGCATAAAAATAACTTAATAATTGAAACATCTCAGTTTGGCTTTGATTTTAATATCGAGATATTACCGTGGAATAAAGGTTTAACAACTTACCGCGTATATCATGATGGCGAAATGGAAGAGCTTGAAGGAAATCTCGGTGTTGGGTTTGATTCATTCGGAATTTCGAGCAGTAACGAGTGGATGAGACAAATCCCGCTTGAGGCGCTTCAAAACACCTACGATTTTAGTGAATATCAATTTTATATGCTTTGGTTAGCAGCCAACTCTGATACCGCATTGGCACTATTGATCAAACAACCGCTGTTGATCGCTCTTGTGTGCTCCGCGACTCAGATAGAGCGTACTGAAGCGTTGGAAATGTGTAACCAGGGGAGTAAATGCATTCTTGCGTCTCTTGGGTTAGACAACAGTGATTTAGCACTATCATTTATTGATAAGCTACGTTTCACCTATGAGTATGGGCATGAACTGACCTATGTTAGAAAATACCTAGGTTCAGATAAAATGCATCATCGCTTTATGCACTACAACACTGTTAATGATATGGCATTCGCGATAGATCAATCGACGCCACAGCTCACCGGTTCAACGTTAAGTCTTAAGCTCTCTGAAGTCACGTGTAAGCACGTTTGGTCTAAAGCGGGTTTGATTCGCAATACGCTATTGCTGAGTGAAAAGGTGGAAGATTTTAATGCAATTGCGCTTAGAAATTGCCAATCTTTGTCAGATGTTAGAGCGCTACAAACGCAGCTGAGAGAGCTGGACACACCTCTTCAAATGGAACAGAGCAGAAAGTTAAATGTGTCGTAGAACGTAGAATATAGTGTTAACTTCTACGCTCAACGACTCAACGTTATCTTGCTACGCGTTCCAATCTCCCCGAGATCAACCATCCCAACATCAGCTGTCTAATTCTAAGTGATTCTCACGCGATCATTAACGATCCGCAATCATTAGCGATCTAAGTTGTCATATGAAATTAGAGTGCAAAGCCCACGCTATTAGCAATCTCTTTTAATTTGGCTTTTGCAGCGATCACATCTTCAAACCACTGATCATTTTGCGCCCACATTTCAATCACCAGAGGCGCGGCGTAATCTATTTCTTTTAATGTCGTAAAGATGGCGTGAAAGTCAACCTGGCCTTCACCGATGACGAGATCTCGGAACTGGCCTTTACACGTGCCGGATACACGTAACGTATCTTTTAAGTGTATTTGTACAATATGGTCTTGCCCAAGTTTCAATTCGGTGCAGACGTCGTAATTCCAGCCAGAAATGTTGCCAACATCCGGATAGGCCATAAAGTATGGTGATGGAATTTCACGTTTAAGTACTTCAAATTTACCCAGTGAATTCAAGTAAGGCGTATCCATTATTTCAACACCTAACATGATACCTGCACGTTCGGCCATTTTAACAGCCTGCTTCATGCCATCGATAAAACGAAGATGAGTTTGCTCGGATTGTTCTTCGTAATACACATCGTAGCCAGCCATTTGAATACAACGAATACCCAGCTTGTAAGCTAAGGCTATGGCTTTTTCCATAATTAATAACGACTCGTTACGAATAGCGTCGTCCATAGACCCAAATGGAAATTTTCGATGAGCGCTTAAACACATGGATTGCAATGGCATTTCGAGCTTTTCGCTGAGGCGGCGCAGTTCGTAGATTTCTGCATCGCTCCAGTCTAAACGGGCACGACGTTCATCGGTTTCATCCACAGAAATTTCGACAAAGTCAAAGCCAGCTTCTTTTGCCTTGGTGAAACGTTCTTCCCATGACAATGTGGTTGGCATCGCTTTTTCATACAGGCCTAAGCGAAATTTGTTTTGGCTGCTAAACATGGTGGTTCCTTACAAATAGTGTCGATTCATTAACGGTGTATTCAGCACGGTAAACTCATGAGAAGTTTTGAGCAATGGCTTGGTGAAACTCTGTGGCAACATCTTCGCCATTATCAGCGGCGAGTGCTCGGCCAGCAATAAAGGACTTCACATTGATCTCTTTAAACAAATGTAAGTCGGCTGGTACGATTCCACCCGTAACAGAGAGTTCGATACCAATGCCCGAAAGTGCATGCATCTTTTCTAAATCCGCATCAGTCCATGTTACACCTGCGAGTTCTGCATCGCGCGAGCGGTGATAAATGGCTTGTGTTATGCCCATATCAATCCAGCTTTGCGCATCGTCCATTGTCCAATGGCCGTATAATTCAATTTGCACTTCACCGCCCAGTTCATCGGCTACCTTCTTAGCTGCGCGAATGGTTTCTAAATGCGCGGCGGCACTGACGGTGATCCAATCGGCTCCGGCTTCAAGTGCAATGCGAGTCAAAATAGCGCTAGCATCAGTAATCTTCATATCACACACGATGGTGTGATCTGGGTAGCGTTGGCGTAATTCTCTAACCGATTGTACACCTGCGCCAAAAGCCAAAATGGTGCCCGCTTCAATAACATCGACAAACCCACTGACTTTTTTTGCGGTAGCCAGAGCGGTGTCTAGATCGGGAGTGTCCAGTGCAATTTGTAGTAGGGGTTTAGTCATCTTTGCTTTCCTCGAATTCTTTAAACAACGACACCAGTTTTAGGTAGCGTGCGTATTTGGTTTGGTACTGATCAAATTTTTCTGAGTTCGGTTCAATACAGCGTGTTCCGCTGTCAAATGCGGTTAGAGCGCTGTTCAAATCTGTGTGTTCTCCGGTTCCAACCATTGCCATGGCGGCTGCACCTAACGAGCCAGTTTCTTCAATGTTCGGTATCTCTAAGGTCATACCGGTCAAATCGGCGAGCATTTGCATCCATTGTTGAGAAGCTGTGGGGCCGCCAGTGACGCGAAGAATATCCGCCTCAGGGAAACGTAGCCGCATGCGTTGTAAGTGCACGTTATGGCAAAATAAAATGCCTTCCCAAATAGCTTTTACCAAATCGCCTCGTTTGTGGTGGGAGTTTAAACCATAAAAGCCAGATTTAATGCCTAGCCCCATGTTTGAGCCATATAAGAATGGGACAAAAAACAAGTCGTGGCTATCATCGGATACACTCGCGACTTCGTTCGCAATCGTGGCATGATCGAGCTCGCCATTGTCACTAAGGTAATCAGCGAACCATTCATAGTTACTGGCCGAAGTTGGGCTGGCTTCATGCACAATGTATTGGTCTTTCACAGCGTAATGACCGTAGACAAAATTGTGATCCATCTTGGTTATGTCTTTTGATATGCCTGAGGTAACTGACCATGTGCCCATCACATAGTTAAGTTTTGGCTGCTCAGCATCAATACCTGAACAGACAGCAGTTGCGACCACGTCAAACAAACCACCGAAGACAGGTGTATCTTTCGCTAAGCCCGTCAGCTCCGCGGCTTTCGCAGTAATGCCGCCGGCAAGTTCATCGGCATTTAAGATCGGTGGCAAAGCATCCCACAATTCTTCAATGCCAAACAGCTCCAACAATGCTTTATCGTATGAACCTGTGTTGGCGTTAAAGAAATTGCTTTCCGACATATTAGTGAGCTCACCGTGTACGGCTCCGGTTAAGCGATAACGCAGGTAATCGTGCGCCATCATCACTGAACCAACATTCGCGTAATTTTCGGGTTCATTCTCTTTTAGCCAACGCATAATGGAAACAGGGTGACCAGTCCATAAGGTTTGTAACGTTAACGGGTAAATTTTTGCTGGGTAGTCCTGTTGATGCCACTCTTTAACGATTGGCAGTGAGCGGCCGTCGGATGATAAAATACCATTGCGTAAGTTATTACCCTGTTTGTCGAGTAAATAAACCCCTTTCCCTTGTGCAGAAATGCTTACGCCCTTCACTTGTGATGGCGTTACATCGGTTAAGGTAAATAACTGTTTTATCACATCGCAAGCGTTATCCCAGAGTGCGTCTAGATCGCGTTCAACCCAACCTTCTTGTTCAGTGACCACGCTGGCCGACACCCGTGCGAGGGCGATTTGTTTGCCGTTGCTATCAAATAAGCCCGCTTTCATAAACGTGCCGCCAGAATCTAAACCTATGAAATAATTCATGTCTGTATCACCTTGGGGTCACGCAGGGTATACCCCTGCAAAATGTTATCTATTTTGGATATTATTAAAAAATTGAATTCAAAAAATCGGATAGTGCATTGGCGTCGTCATGACCCGCTTGAAGTACTTTTTGAGCGGATTGTTTCACGGTGTCATCGGCATTGCCCATTGCAACTCCGAGCCCAGAAAGTTTAATCATGGAGATATCGTTGTGATTATCACCAACGGCCACGACTTGATCGGGATGATAGCCCTGCGTTTCAATATAAGTGCTCAAAGCGTTGCCTTTGGTGTTACCACACATGGCAAAATCAATACGGTCAACCCAAGAACGTTCACCAGAAAAGTCATTTTTAATTAAATCTTCTGAGGAGAAGCCTGCGAGATCGTTCCCTTCGACGACGTATTTCCATATGTAATCGGTTTTGTTTAGCTCGTCTTCAAAGCTCTCTACTTTCCGAATGTCGGGACGTAATTCACCGTCAAATTTTTCAGACCATGCTTTTAATGCTTCCATATAATGAATTGGTTGCGCCTTGGAGTAGAGCATGGCGTCTTTTACGTACATCACTAATTTAAAATTATAGGATTGGGCTAACGCTAAAAACTCACGTGCTTTGTCAACAGGAATGGCGTTTTGCGTCAATATGGCTTGCTTCGCATAATCGTAAACATAGGTACCGTTACAACAAATAGCCGGCGTGTCTAAGCCAAGTTCATAGTGGTATGGCTTTGCGGCGGTATGGTGACGTCCTGTGACCAAAACAATGTGCACGCGATCTTTCAATGTCTGAATGGTTTGTCGCAGCGGCTCACTGATCTGGCGATCGGAATTTAGAACGGTGCCATCTAAATCGAGGGCGAGTACTTTATATTTAGTCATGATTATTTTTGACCATAATAGGCGTTTGAACCGTGTTTGCGGTTGTAATGTTTATCGAGTAATTCTTCTTGAATGCGGATGTTTGCGTTCAGAGCTCGTGTAGCGATCGCCATGGCTGAAACTTCTTCTAGTACGACCGCGTTATGAACGGCGTCAAATGCGTCCTTTCCCCATGAAAATGGAGCATGACCTGAAATAATGGCGCTAGGAAGTGCAACAGGATCAATCTTACGTTTTGCAAACTCCTCGACAATGACATGGCCAGTATTTAATTCGTAGTCGACGTCAATTTCTGCTGGAGTAAGTTGGCGAGTGCAGGGAATATCGCCATAGAAATAATCTGCGTGGGTGGTTCCTAATGCTGGTACATCTAAACCCGCTTGTGCCCATACTGTGGCATGACGAGAGTGGGTATGCACAATGCCTCCAATATTTTCGAAAGCTTTATACAAAACAAGATGAGTTGCGGTATCGCTAGAGGGGTTGAGCTTGCCTTCCACTGTATTGCCATCTAGATCGACTATGACAATGTCATCTTCAGTCATCGCATCGTACGAAACGCCTGATGGTTTAATTGCAATCACACCATTTTCTCGATCAATTTCAGAAACATTACCCCAGGTGAACGTCACGAGACCGTATTCCGGTAACTGTAAATTCGCTTTTAATACACGTTTTTTTAGATCGGTATACATACAATGTCTCTCTATATTTTGTTTATTCAAGTGGGGTACTTCAGGTTTGTTATCGATTGTTGTTTTTAAATAATGTTTTTTTGGAATAACCTAAAACAGAATGGATTAGGTTATCCAAAAGCTACATTGGATTACACTTCTAGGAAGCGAATGTAGTTAGGTGCAGGTACTTCAATTTCTTCGTCAGTCTTGGTAATAATGCCGGTTTCGATATCACGAGAGTAAACCAACACGTTACCTGTATCTTGGTTAGAAACGATGACTGCTTTGCCACAAGGAGAGATAGCAAAGTGACGTGGGAATTTTCCGTTGGTTGGGGTAATGTCGATACGATCTAACGTCCCATCATCCAATACTTTGAACACGGCAATTGAGTTATCGCCACGGTTTGATACATATAAGAATTTTGCATCAGGAGATAATTTAATTTCAGATACATAGCTGATCTGATCGTTGTTCTCTAGTGTTGGTTGGTATTGAATTGGAATCAAACGAGGTTTAACTTCGCTTGCATCGCTGTTGTCGAGTTTTGCGACACAAACTGTGTTGAATAGTTCGTTAGAAACGTAGCATATATCTAGTCTAGGGTGCATTGCCATGTGACGAGGACCAGAGCCAGCTTCGAACTCAATCCACGTTTCTCTTGTAAGATTTCGTTTTTCAGCGTCCCAACGGTATTGAAATACTGCATTTTCACCCAGGTCAGGAATGAAAACCCAGTCGTGCCAAAAATGCGCACAGTGAGCATGTGGGCCAACTTGACGGTTACCCCAGTGATCTTCCCGGTTCTCAACTTGACGCCATTCAGTTTCTGGACGGTAGAACTGTTTGAAGCTTTGAATGACTTCTCCTAAGCGGCCATTTTCGTCAACATCAACGACATCGATGATTGCATCCCAATAGTTGATGACAATCGCTGCATCTTTGTTTGGCGAGAACGATAGGTAGCATGTTGATTTACCATTAGCTTGAAAATCCGCGACCTCTTTTAACGAGCCGTCATTCTGTACTTCATATTGAATGATTGAACCGTTTTCACGAATGGTTTCCAAAATAGCGTACATATATTTGCTATTTGTACCTGGAATTAATACCGCTGGGTTCAACGCTTTTGTCGACGATTCGATCACTAGCTTGCCATCTTTGGTAAGAGTCGTTGAGTAGATACCTTCACCTGGTACTGGTGAGTATGGTTGGTGCGCTAGTGCGTCGATGTCACTGTATGTGCCAATTAGCAGTTTGTAGTCTTTTTCTAAGTTCATTTTCGTACCCAATCTATAATGTTAAAAAATTTAGCCTTTTACAGCACCGGCAGTCATGCCTGTAATAATTTGTTTTGATGCAACAAAAGTAAAAATAATCGGTGGAACAGCAAGCAACATTCCCGTCGCCATGATTACTCCCCAGTCAATGTCGTATTCCGTTAACGAGTTTACGATGGTCACTGGTACCGTTCTGGTTCCACGGTCTAGCAACGCGTTGGCTAACAAGAATTCATTCCATGCAATGCGGAACGTAAAGATTGCTGCTGCAGCTAAGCCCGGCTTAATAATGGGCAAAACGACTAGGAAGAAAATTTGCATTGGTCGAGCACCGTCGACTTTCGCGGCCTCTTCCAATTGGATTGGCACCTGCACAATAAAACTCTGTAAAATCCATATCACAAAGGGCAGGTTCATTGCGACGTAGACCAGAATAATGCCGCTGAAGGTACCATCTAGCCCGTAGTTAAATGTCCAAATACCAAATACTGGAACAAGTAATACAGCGGGTGGAACCATACGCATCATCATGGTAGTTAATGATACCGCGCTACGACCCATAAACTTGAAACGTACAAGTGCATAAGCCGCCATACAGCCAAGCGTTAAAGTAATCCCTGTTGATATCAACGCGATAAGTAACGAGTTGCCTAATGAACGAGAGAAGGTTGGACTACAATAGTCAACATGATCGGGTTCATACCACAAAACATCACATAATACGGTTTCATAGTTTTTTAGAGTTGGTGAAAAAAGAAAGCTACTAGTATCACTCATAATATCGACGTTCAATTTTAACGACGTTGTTACCATGAGCATGATTGGACCTAGCGCCATAATCGCCAGCGCAACCAGTAAGGCATAAAATGCTGGATTTGGTTTTTTTTCAGCTTTATTAGCGATCATTCGTCATCCTCCTTATTCACAACTCTCGCTTTTTCAGCACGAGTTTCGTTGTACTTCGTATAAAGGAACATCGCTAGAGTGAGTCCTAACAATAAAAGTAATAGCATGTTGGACATCGCTGCTGCCATTCCGAGCTCTCTGAACTCAGAAGCGGTTCGAGAGATACGCAATGCCATAATTTCGGTAGAAAGGCCTGGGCCACCGTTGGTCATAACCAAGATAACTTCAAGAACTTTAAACGCGTCGATCATGCGAAGTAGTAGGGTTACGATTAACACCGGTAGCATTAAGGGTAACTTGATGTATAAAATTTGGTGCCATGTTGATGCACCATCAATACGTGCCGCTTCCAATGTTGATTTAGGAAGTGACTGCAATGCCGCAAGTGACAAGATAAAAATAAACGGTGTCCATTGCCACACGTCTGCAATAATGATCGACGTCAGTGCCCAACCAGAGTCGGATAACCAAGGAATAGATTCAAAGCCAAGTGCGTTTAACGTGCGGTTAAATATCCCTATGGTTGGGTGATACATATAACGCCACATTAAACCGACAACAATGGGTGCAATCATCATCGGTAGAATGAAGATAGTCCGTAATAGGGACATGCCTCGAACATCACGATCCAGTAGTAGTGCCAATCCCACACCGATTAGCATCTCTAAAGACACAACAACAACGGCAAACTTAATGGTGACACCGAGAGATTCGTGGAATGCTGCATCTTGGAACAAATTAATATAGTTTCTAAAGCCAACCCAATCTGCTTCACCAATTAATTGGCTTGGGTTCCAGTCTAGAAAACTTGCGTAAATCATGTAGCCAATCGGGTACAGTAGCCCAAGTAACAAGATGACTCCCGCAGGCGCCAAAAACATATAAGGCGTCAAACGATTCAAGCTCGTGGATTTCATAGTAATTCCCTACAGGGTACTAAAATTTGAATGTGCCTCGCGCACATCGTGCTAGGACGTTGCCGCGAGGCCGATCTCAACAGAACTTACTCACTCCAAGAGTAGTAACCTGCATCTTCCATCACTTTCTTGGAGCGTTCAGCAACGCCGTCAAGTGCTGTTTGGATATCAAGATCTTCTGTTAAAACTTTCGATAGTGTTGTACCTAAGTCTGCGTTGATTTTGCCCCAGACAGGGATGATTGGGCGCCAATCTGGATCCGCATCTTTAAGCGCAAGACCGAAGGTTTTCATGTGTGGGAACTTTTTGTTTACATCTGCATCTTCGTGCGTTGAGTAACGAGATGGGTTACCACCAGCAAGGGCAATTAGCTTGTCCGCTTTCTTAGACGTTAGCCACTGCATTAACAAGAAGGCTGCTTCTTTGTTCTCAGCGTTCTTAGGAATACCGATACCAAAACCACCTGTTTGTGAGCCTTTACGTACACCCATTGGATGCGGAGCCCAACCAACTTTACCAACAATCTTAGACTTTGTTGGGTCGTCAACTTGGCCAGCAAAAACGGTTGAATCTAGGAACATTGCCGATTGGCCTTGTAAGAATGAGGTGCCAGCTTCTGCAAAACCAAATGTTTTCGAACCTTCAGCGCCACATTCAACGATTGTTTTCAATGCTTCAGCGGCTTTAACACCTTCAGCATTGTTCACAATTGGATTCCATTGGTCGTCGAAGATGCGACCGCCAAGTGGTGCAAGGTGTAATAGGAAAGCATGCGATGCATGGTGACCCGATGCAGCACGAGAAGCTAAGCCGCCCATTCCAGGTTCTAACTTCGGAATTTCACACGCAAGTGCTAACAATTCGTCGTATGTTTTTGGTACTTCAAGATTATGCTTTTCAAAGATGTCTTTGCGGTAACCTAGTATCGATGTCTCAGAACCGAATGGAAGACCGTATACCGAACCTGTTGGACCGTCTAGGTAACCTTTTTTACCACCGACAACACCGATGTTTGCAACATAGCCGTCAACCAAATCTTCTGCGTCGTAGTTTGGATCAGCCAAACGTGGGTTCATGAAATAGCGAGCTAGGTTTTCAAGCTGATCGGCATAAACGTAATCGGCTTTCGAGAATACAACGTAAGCAATTAGGTCGTAATCGCCTTCACGTTTGGTTAATTCCAATGTTTGTTTTTCGCGCATGCGAAGGTATTGAAGTTGGTCTACTTCTACTTCTATGCCCGTTTCCTTGGTGAATTCAGGAAGCACTTTCATTACGGCATTGTAATGTGGGTGAGCAGGAAAATTCACAACAAGGGTCGTGTCTTTATATGCATCGTAGGGGTTGGCTGAAGCCATCGTCGCGACTGCAGCGGTGGCCGTCGTGAGTATCGCTTTGTTAAAAATCTTTTTAATATTCATCTTCATCTCCAAGAACTAACTGTATGAATTGTTGTTTTAAGTTCCTAACTTGAAATCACGTTATATCGAGTGTTACTTGTCTTACTTGTTTTTAAGTTGTTAACCTAAAAATTTAGTAAATTGCTTTTTCTGTTGTTTTGTCGAACACGTAAATATCTTCCGGTTCAACTTTAAAACTAACGGTATCGCCCAGGCTGTACTCATGGAACGAGTCCACTTCGGCCATAACGCGATTACCTTGGATTTCAGAAATTAAAACTGACTGAGTTCCAACGTATTCATTAACGTTAATTTTAAATTTTAAAATGTTGTGAGATTCGTCGCTGTTGATTGGCTTAAGCGCTGATGGACGAATACCAATAACGACTTCGCCAGATTCGGGCAAATCTGCTTGATGTTCTAAATTCGGTAATTCAAATTCGAATTCTTCAAAAGCAGCGAATAATTTGCCGTCTTTTTTGCTTACCGTCATGTCTATAAAGTTCATCGGTGGCATGCCCATAAAACCGGCAACAAATTTATTGGCTGGTTTTTCGAACAACTCTTTTGGTTTGCCGTGCTGCTGAATATATCCATCCTTCATCACAACAATCCGATCGGCTAGGGTCATCGCTTCAATCTGGTCGTGGGTGACATAAATAATGTTCTTCTTAATTTTCTTGCTCATCATCGCCAATTCTGCACGCATCTGACCACGGAGCTTGGCATCTAAGTTGGATAAAGGTTCGTCCATAAGAAGAGTAGAGGAATCTCGTACCAGAGCACGGCCCATTGCAACACGTTGACGCTGACCTCCGGAGAGCTCCGCAGGTTTACGATGCAGATATTCGGTTAAGCCCAGCATATTTGCTGCTTCCGAAACGCGTTTTTCTATCTCTTGCTTTGGGAATTTCGCTAAGCGCAGCGCAAAAGACATGTTTTTTGCAACATTCATATGCGGGTACAGAGCGTAATCCTGAAATACCATTGAAATATTTCGATCGATAGGTTCAAGATGAGAAATATCTTTTCCATCCATTGTAATGGAACCATCTGACACTGTTTCTAAACCAGCAACCATTCGCAGCGTTGTTGATTTACCACAGCCAGAAGGCCCGACAAAAACGGTGAACTCGTTGTCTTCCATCACAAGATCGATGTCATGGATAACTTCGGTACTCTGATATTTTTTGTTTAATTTATTAAATGTAATTACAGGCATATTCAGTTACTCACTATCCTTGTTCTGCATGATAAGTGTAGATTTAAAGATACTGTCTACATGAGCCATAATGGCTCGTTCAGCAGCATCCGGGTCGTGATTTTTCAATGATCTAAAAAGTTGGTGATGTTCACGAAGACTTCGTACGGTAGACGTTTCCTCTAGCAATGCAGCAGTTCTGTACTCCAATGCATATGAATAAACATCTAATGCCATTTTCGTTAAAAGTGGGTTGCGGCATGATTGATAAATAAGCGTATGAAACTCATTATCTGAAATCTGAAAAGCGACAGGGTCATCGATAACAGATTCTTGATACTCAAGCATCGACTCTAGCTTTTCTAAATCTTCTGCATTTATATTGATAGCCGCTGAGCGTAGTATGGCGGACTCAACGACTTTTCGGGTCTCGGCAACAGTGATCGCATCGTAATTTTGGATATCGCTTAATGCACTGCTGGATTCAATTCGTTTCGCTGCCCCTTCTACAACAACACTGCGATTACCCTGTGATACTTTTATAAACCCATGTTCAATTAAAATCTGTAATGCTCCGCGAACGGTTTCACGGCTGACATCATAAGACTTGGCTAAGTCTCGTTCAGATGGTAGAGCTTCACCTTCGGCAATCATTCTTGATGAAATCATTGCTCCGAGCTTATCGGCTATTTGAGATTTAAGCGTACGTTTACGAACATCTGCTTTGTAATCTGCTGAATATTTAGTGCTATTTGACATAACCCTATTTGCTTCCTATCGCCGTATTAATTTGTCTTATTATATTGGTATTGTTACCGTACCAGTTAGTGTCTTAATGTTAAATTTTTAGCCTATTTCACGGCGTTAAATTAACCAGTATTTGGTGGATTTATTGATTCGAACACAAATAATGATCTAAAACAAGCTGATAAGAGGTAATTTTATACACAATATGATCCATCACACTCTTATTCTGTAACTTTTATCAATAATATTTAACCTAACACTGGTACGCATATAATACCAAATGTGGTTATCTTAACTAAGATGGATATTTGGACTGAATGGAAAGAACTGGAAAGAGTGCACGGATTAGATTTGGGAAATTCGAAGATCTAGAAGATGCTAAAGTTGATACATCTCTTGTGAGATATGGGCTATACCGACGTCTATTTTATAGCAGATCGTGCTGTTGGGGCTGGTCAATGTTTAGCTTTGAATTATACCCAAGATTAATGGTTGTTAGAGGAAATGAAAAAATCCCGCAATCTGTGGTAGATGACGGGATTGTATTTGCTATTGTTAGATTTAGAAGTCTACTAACTTAACTGTTTAACCATTCTATCTGCAATGATTTTACTATCACATTTATCTCGCCACCATTCTAAAGCGTCGGTATGCATTTTATCGAGGACGTCAGGTTGAGCGAGTAAAGATAAAATGGTTTCTTCGAGATCACTCCAATGCTCTAATTTTACAATTGGTGCGTCTTCGTAAAATTCTACATCAGGAACTACTTCCATAATTGGAATACACCCGAAACGAATAGCTTCATAAAAACGGTAGGTTTCGAGAGTCGTTCCTCTAGGGACTAGACAAAATTGGGAGCTCATCATCTCTTGTGAATAATTAAAGGTGCTCGCAATACTGGATTTGAAGTTGCTGGTCTGTCTCAAATTAATCGGTAAATCGGGATTGTTATCTTTTAAAACTGAGAGCGCTTCAAGCATTCTGTTTCGAGTTTGCTCTTTAGGGCTAGGAAATATCGGTTTATTGACGCGATGTTGCACACTTCCAGCAAAAGAAAGAAGGTATTCTCTTTGATTAAAGGGAATAAATTCTGCAGGTTGATCAGCGAAGTAACCTAGAGGAATTGCATAAATTGGCGCAAATTTAGTTCCGACAGCTTTCAATATAGTTGTTCGAATGCGGCCATCCAAACCATCGCGATATAAATCTCGACCATACGCTAATACATTGGCAAGTTTTTCATTTATGCTGCCATGTTGCAAATTGTTCCACACCGTGGGTTTAAATCCACAGGTACGATATATCGCTTTAACTTTAGAACGATATCGTAGCTCTCTATTAAATTCGTCGAGTAATACAATAGCAATAACATTGTCGCCATACTCAGGTAACTGGTCTATGTTCCACATTGTTATATAAATGATAAAACCTTGATCAGGTAACTGGTTGTCAAATTCGCGAAGCACATCTTCAATATAACTTAAATGATATGAAGCTAAACATCCTGATTCTTGAGGATCAAATTCAAGAGGAGTACCTTCATGATTTTCTCTAAGGAATATATATCGATTGGTATTACTCGCTGACATTTAACATGGCCTATATATAGAAAACAGTTAGTTATGAAATAGGATCGTCTATTTATGTTATTTTTGCAAGTTTATCCTATTGTATTGATTAGAGTAAATAACTTAAAGTAGGGTGTTTCTTACTGATAATTTTAGCGGTAATACTGATTTATCATTGATATTCAAGCGTGTACAACTATTCACCCAAACATTATATTGAACAACAATGAGTTGCTTATTCTTCCTTTGCTATCATTTTCTTGCACCGAATGACGATGTTAATTTTTTCATCATCCGATTTATTGATCCAATCGGTAATTTCTTGTGACGTCCTGTAACATCCTGTACACACGTTATTATTGTCTATTTTACATCGACTGGTACAAGGCGTAATGAGACTGGTATTGTTTCCTATAAACATATTGGTTTAATTATACTCTGTTGGTTCGTGACATGAGTGTCTAATTGGATTCTGATATAAACGCATCAGCGAGCATTATATGATGATCTATGGCTCAAAAATGATACTTTACTGGAGATATTTTAAACAACGATTGATCTGCATCATCTGTAAAACTATGCATTGTTTCTACTATTAAGCCATATCGCATTAGTACGAAGGAGTACAATATGGACTTATATCATATGTTATTAAATGATCCCGTTGTTTATTATTCATTTATTGGGTTGGGTGTGACAGTGTCTATCTTTGCCTTCTTGATGTTCTTCTTCATTAAAAACACAATCAAAGCGTCAAAGAAGTAGCGATTTTTTTTCTTGTTTTACTTAACGCTTCCCCCGTTGCTTTTTCGTTGCTAAGGCATGCTAAGAGCAGTGGGTTTGTGCTTGTCTTTTAATTTGGTCCCTTAACCGCCAATCAACTAACCTCAAGCTCTCTACGATCTCTTTGCTTTATGATTTATCATCAGATTTTTGTAGATGTCGTCATTTAATATAACAAATAGATATTTCTAGATGAATTAATATAGCGTAAAATGTCAGGCTACATTTTCATATATATAGTGGTTAAAAAAATCATGAAGCAGTTTTTTAAGAAAATTATTCTCGGGTTAGCCCTAGTAGCAGTAGCGAATATCACTGTAGCCGCAGAACGTGATGTTAAAGTCGGTATGTCTGGCCAATATTTCCCTTTTACTTTTGTGAAACAAGATGAGTTGCAAGGGTTTGAAGTTGATATTTGGAACGAAATTGGTAAACGTAACGACTGGAATGTTGAGTTCGTAACGGCTAACTTCTCGGGTCTGTTTGGTTTATTGGAAACGGGTCGCATCGATACTATTTCTAACCAGATTACCATTACCGAAGCTCGTCTTGCGAAATACAGCTTTTCTACACCTTATGTCATCGATGGTGTGCAAATTGTTGTGCGTAAAGGTAACGACAGCATTAATGGTGTTGAAGATCTAAAAGGTAAGAAAGTTGCTGTAAACCTTGGTTCTAACTTCGAAGAAGTACTTAGAAAACATAACGAAGACGACAGCATTAATATAGTGACTTATGACACAGGTATCGAACGTGATGTTGCATTAGGCCGTGCTGATGCTTTTGTTATGGATAAAGTGTCGTCATTGGCACTCATTGAGCAATCAGGCTTACCTCTTCAGCTTGCTGGTGAACCTCTAGAGTCGATTCAAAATGCAATGCCATTTGTGAAAAGTGAAGCAGGTGATGCGTTGCGAGTTAAGGTTGATGAAACATTGGCCGAAATGAAAAAAGATGGCACTTTGTCTAGCATTTCTCAAAAGTGGTTTAAAGGGGATATCACCCAGTAATGGCGTCCTTTGATTTTAACTATATGCTTGGTCTCTTCCCGATACTGTTTAAGTATTTGGAAGTCACCATCGGAATGGCCCTGATTGGGCTGTTCTTCTCTTTGATTCTTGCTCTTATCTTAACCATTATACGGGTATTTAAAATTCCTGGACTCAATGCTGCGGCGGTGATTTTTATCTCGTTCTTCCGTGGTACACCGTTACTTGTCCAGTTATTTCTCCTTTATTACGGCCTACCGCAAATATTACCTTTTATGGTTGGATTGGATGCATTTACGTGTGCAGTGATCGGTTTGACTTTGCACTTTTCTAGCTATAAATCAGAAAGTTTGCGTGCTGCGATTGATTCTGTACCGAAAAGTCAGTGGGAAGCCAGTTATGCGTTTGGCTTGACTCGTTTCCAGGCGCTTCGACGGATTGTATTGCCGCAAGCCTTTCGTATCGCGTTACCGTCATTGATGAACTATTTTATTGATATGTTGAAAAGCACGTCGTTAGCGTTCACGTTAGGGGTTGCTGAAATTATGGCAAAAGCGCAAATGGAAGCCGCGGGAAGCTTTAAGTTTTTCGAGGCATTTTTAGCTGTGGCATTAATTTACTGGGGCTTGGTTGCCATTTTAACGCAAGTACAATATCGACTAGAACAACATTTAGCCAAGGCTTATTAACATGATAAAAGTAACAAATCTGAGTAAGTCATTTGGTGACAATAAGGTACTAGAAGGTATCGACTTAACTGTAGAGCAAGGTGAAATCGTGGCGATTATTGGTCCTTCTGGGACTGGGAAATCAACACTGCTTCGTTGCTTGAATTACCTTGAAGAGCCAAGTGCAGGCGTGATTGAAGTTGGTCAACACAAGGTTGATGCGAGTCATGCTAGCCCACAACAAATTCTTGACCTCAGACGCAGCTTGAGTTTTGTCTTTCAGAATTACTCTTTGTTTGCGAATAAAACGGCCGCTGAAAATATCAGTGAAGCGTTGACGACAGTTTGGAAACAGCCCAAAGAGCAGGCTCGCGCAACGGCCTTGTCGGTATTGGAAGAAATTGGTCTTAAAGATAGAGCCGATCATTATCCTAGCCAGCTTTCTGGTGGACAGCAGCAACGCGTCGGCATTGGTCGCGCAATGGCTGTGCCAAACGAGGCTATTCTATTTGACGAGCCTACTTCGGCATTAGATCCAGAATGGGTTGACGAAGTTTTAAGCCTGATTAAAAAACTTGCTGAGATGAAGCGTACGATGATTATCGTGACTCATGAAATCGAATTTGCTCGAGATATTTCCGACCGCGTGATTTTTATGGCAGAAGGTTCAATTATTGAACAAGGGCCATCGGACGAATTATTGAGTAATCCTAAGGATCCTAGAACCCAACGATTTTTAGCTCGAGTATTACGTTAGTTATTCATTGAATCTCAGCGAATAGTCACCGATAATCGTGGATTGTTTGTATTCGAGGTTTTGGCAATGTCAACGAAACTGACTCAATTGGTATGGAACTATAAAACCCATAAAGCAGAAGATAAATTGCTGTTTTTGGCGTTAGCTGAGATTGCCGATAATAAAGGAAATTTTTGCACGTCAATGATAGAACTTGTCGCTATGACAGGGATGCCAGATGGTGTTGTTAGGACTTTATTGCAGCATTTTACAACGCCCGCAACACCTTTAATTTCGTTGGATCGTTCTAATAAACAAGATTTAACCGGACAGTTTTCGGGCTGTCTTCAGATTGAAAAAAATCCCATTCAGTCCAAAACCTCTACCGGACAGGTCGATTTGATGAAACTGGCTCGTGAGCAGAATGAGCGATTAAATCAGAACAAAACCACTAGCAGAGCAAAACTCAATCGAAACCAACGCTCTCAAATCGCCCCTCTCGATAGAAATGCCAATGAAAAACAGTACAGTGTTCTGCAAATTCACATGGAAGAGATTCCGGATTGGGCGGAAGGCATTATGTATAAACAAGGTGTCCACAATAGAAAAGAAATTTGGGATGCATTTGTTGTCGATGTCCATGCTACTGGTGAAAAATTGTTTAGTTTAAGTCAGCTAACAAATCGTTTATATCAAAAAATTCAGCATGTTAAAGACCTATCATTTTCACGAGTGAATGCCAAAACGGCGAATCGACCTGTTAAGCAGTCGGCACTAAGTGAGTTTGAAGAAAAAGTGATGAATTATCTTTCAGAAGATGACGACTGAGGCTATTAATCAAGCTTTCTATCGGCGTACTATAGATACATTATGA
Organism: uncultured Vibrio sp.; assembly: GCA_947504195.1. Lineage (GTDB taxonomy): Bacteria > Pseudomonadota > Gammaproteobacteria > Enterobacterales > Vibrionaceae > Vibrio. Next base: position 37,844 of record CANNGN010000001.1, read on the forward strand.
ACAATAAGTAATTGAAGAGTGGATAAGTGACAATGTCAGATGATTTTAACAAACCGAAAAATATCGCTCAGGTAGGAGAATCATTCGAAGATCATTTACGACGTATGGGAAAAATGTCTAAGCAAGCCACCAGTGATAGATACCCAGTACAACAGCGAAAAAGCAGTTTTCCTTCATCGGGTTCGAATACGCCCGTGTCATCCACAAATACGTCACTCAGTACAAAAGCGAAAGAATCTTTGTCTCAGTACAAAGAGAGCGGGCAACATATCCAGATTTTGAAAGTTTGGGGCATGTTGATGCAAGCATTTGACTCTAAACTTCGGCATTTTTTTGGTGACGAGCCGGATGTGCATTTTATGAAATTCGCCGCCTCATTGACGCCAGAATCATATAAGCGACTTGAAGCAAATCTGTTAGAACGCTTAGACGAAGATCGAGAGTGGCCACCTTCATTAATCAGGCTGCGTCAATTGGCGAATTCTCCAACTAAGGAGACGATGTATAAAGCGAGGCAAAATTTATTTCACTATCCAGTACCGATTTCAGAGCTTACTCGCGTCGAGCTTTATATTAAGAGATTTAAAATGCATGAAGTTCGCCGATTATCCGATCGCTACTTCGAGACTGAATTTAACCGAAAATACACTCTATGGTTCCGAGAAGTCATGTTGGAAGACATGGACATAAAAATCGCCGCTAAACAGAGTGAAATCGATGTTGCATTGGACACGCAGCATGTGACGGAGAATGATAGAATTATCGATGAAAGCATTGCTAAGGGTGATGCTTTCAACCATAAATTTGGCCAGCGAATTAGTGATGTATTAAAAGAAAAAGCGAGCCTCTCCATTGAAGAAATAACACCTTTAGATGCAGTCGAGTTAGAGCAACAAAACCTTGCTGAAAAAATTCGAAAAGACTTTGGTAATCACTAGTGCGAGATTTTGAAGTTATCGAGAAAGGTGAGCACTATTTTCGCTGCTATGTTGATGGCATAAAAGAACGGCATTGCCGTATAGTCGTTGATGAGAATAGCTGTGAGCTTCCTATTGGATCGTTTCGGCTTCATGTTGAAGATGTCTCTGATCGATATAAGCATGGCTCGCTGGATACTGTATTTCGAATGACCTTGCCATTTGAACAGCAAGACTCCATTGCAATTTGTACTCTAAATGGAGGAAGAAAAAATCGTTTTACTTATTTAGCATGCTTGAAGCTGGGGGGTAAGTGGGAACCGATTCTGAGTGAGTGGGTGTTTTCTGCTTCAGTGAAAGATAAAGTCGATGTACTCGGGGAGATTGTTCATTCAAAACCTGTTGCAGTTGATGTTGAATTTAAAGAAACGATCTCTGAGCCTAAAAAAGATCTAACGGTATTTGGCTTTGAATTAATTAAAGGAGTGCGAATCAACAATACACCCATTTTTTGTAAAGGGGTTGTGTTGAAGAAAGGGGATGTTTCTTATATTGCGGGAATCAGTGCTAAAACGATTGTACTTGCTGGCTCCGTAATACGTCTTACCGTCCCTGAGCAAATGCTTGAATCGGATTTCTTTAAAGAGGACTATATGTGTAGCACTCGAGTTACGGTAGTGAAAACAAGAAAACGTAAAACGCGTTAATACGCTAATGTTTAAATCGTATTTAACGCGTTAATAATTTTACCACTTTTTCTTCTCACCAAATAGCATAGCCATGTCGTTTTTACGTTCGTCATCGACTTGTTCATGACCTTCATCAAGCTTAGACTTACGACTATTTTCCATATCGTCGAACATAGTTTGGAGTTTTTCTCGTGCTTGAACTGAGAATTCATCATTTTTCTGACTTAACACATCAATTCCTTTTTTGAGCAATTGCACCGCGGTACCGACTTGGCCTTTTGCGATTGCGTCATTGCTGCGCTTCATCAGGTTTTCAATGTTGATTCTGAGCTGTATGGTTTCTAAACGTGCATTTTCAGCAATAAATGCTTGAGTTTCAAAACGGCCTTTATTGTGTTCACTGCGAATTGTCTCTCTCAGGCGTTTAACCAGTTTTAGCATCCCAACAGCTTGCTTGTCACTGCTTGGAACACGAAATGCCGCAGTTTTGGTATCGTCACCTTGTGCTTTCATTGCTTTAATATGGTTTTTTACATCGACAATGCGCTGTTTGATTTGCTTATTCTCTGGAGAGCACTCCAAGATGTTTTCTAATGAATCAAGGATTCGAGTATTCAAACAGATGAGCAAGTTACGGCTATAGGGTATGTGATGAGCGTTACTTATTAATTGCTCAGTACTATCGATGATAGCAAATTGGCGTGTTGATTCTTGCTTTTTTGCCGCGTTTACTTTGGCTTTGTACTGCAACATAACGTTGTAGCCCAAAACCATGACGAGCAAAATTCCAACTAATGTGATGATTAATCCAATACTCATATGATCGTTAGTTACTTCATGCCTAAAAATATTAGCTTAGCATATAGGATCAAACTCTGCTCTTTATAGAATTGTTAATTTATAATAAATTATTGATTGGTTGGAAATTGCGGGGTGCGGTTTAACATGCGTTATTGGGCTCTGTAATTAATTTAGTTATAGCCAAAGAGTTACACTTTATAACTAATCATTATATACTGATTTCATCTACGTCACACATGGGAATTCAGCCAAAATGAAACTACAACAACTCAGATATGTCGTTGAGGTCGTGAACAATAATCTCAATGTGTCGGCGACAGCAGAAAGCCTTTATACTTCTCAGCCCGGAATCAGTAAGCAAATCCGCTTATTGGAAGATGAGCTAGGAATTCAAGTATTTGAGCGTAGTGGGAAACACCTTACCCAAGTAACTCCTGCTGGCGAAGAAATTGTTCGCATTTCACAAGAGATTCTTGCTCGAGTGGAAAGTATCAAATCTGTTGCGGGAGAGCATACTCACCCTGAGATGGGAACGTTGAATATTTCGACAACTCATACCCAAGCTCGTTATGCGTTACCTGAAGTGATTAAGAGCTTTACGCAAAGGTATCCTAAAGTTTCACTTCATATGCATCAAGGAACTCCTACGCAAATGTCGGAAGCCTTAGGGAAGGGGACTGCAAATTTTGCGATTGCAACCGAAGCGCTCCACCTCTATCAAGATTCTGTCATGCTCCCTTGTTACCACTGGAATCGTTCGATTGTTGTTCCTAAAGACCATCCTTTAGCTCAGAAAAGCAAATTGTCTATTGAAGATATTGCGGCGTTTCCTTTAGTGACCTACGTATTCGGCTTTACGGGGTTTTCTGAGTTAGATACTGCATTTTATCGCGTTGGGTTACAGCCTAAGGTTGTGTTTACCGCGACAGATACCGATGTGATAAAAACCTATGTTCGTATGGGTATTGGAGTTGGCGTTATCGCAAGTATGGCGGTTGATAAGCACCAAGATACCGATTTAGTTGCGTTAGACGCGAGTCATATTTTTGGATCGAGCACTACGTGTATCGGTTTTCGCCGCGGTACATTTTTGCGTTCTTATATGTACGATTTTATGGAACGTTTTGCTCCTCATCTAACCAAGCCAGTTGTTGAACAAGCCATGTCATTAAAATCGAATCATGAAATTGAATTGATGTTTAAGGATATCGATTTACCGATTAAATAGACGTTATTGGTGTTGATTTTGATGTTTACTACAAGTGCGAGTCTTGGGTATTAGGTGAAATGGATTATCGTTCTCTCTTCGTATACTTAGATTCATACTTAGCCAAAACTGAATCACTATGGCGCTATCAGCCGTTTCAACATATGACTCAAAGTGATGATTCATCACGCTATCCTTGGCGTGATGAGTATTTATTACTATCGGACTTTTTAAATTCGATTTCGGATCACGATATTGTCTCACATAGGCAACAATCTGGTGATGATTGGTTACACACATTGTTACCTGAATTGATAGATGTACGTCATGCAGCACGTTTTCCCATCAGCTCAAAAGTTGATGATAGCTACTCGATAGAGCAACAAGTTCAAGGTTTAATTAACGGTATTCCGGGAAGGAAAGCCGCTCAACTTGATGCAATGGTGAATGCCGTTGTGAGACGAGTGACGAAAGCCGAACAATGGTTAGAATGGTGTTCGGGTAAAGGCTATCTTGGGCGCTTGCTCGCAAGTCATACTAAGAAGAAAGTTGTGAGCTTTGAGTATCAAGCGACTTTATGTGATGCGGGACGAGCATTCGCTAAGCAACATTTGCTGCCTATTACATTTGTTCAGGGAGACGCTTTATTACCATCAGCCAAGAAGGCGATTCATCCTAGTTCCCATGCTCTCGCTTTGCACGCTTGTGGTGATCTTCATATCAAACTTATTCAGTATGGGACGGAGTTAAATCTTCCAGCATTAACTGTCGCACCTTGTTGTTATCACTTAATCCAATCTGATCGTTTCATGCCAATATCAGATGCCTATCAGCGTGCGCAAGTGAAATTGACCAGGGAAGAATTAAGGATTCCACTGCAACAAACAGTAACCGGTGGCGAACGAGTAAAACGTCACCGAAAACTTGAGATGATGTATCGGATCGGCGTGGATATGATTTTTCGTAAGCAGTGCGGTGACCAAGAATACACACCGTTGCCAAGTATCAAAAAGTCGATGCTAGCGGAAGGATTTGAACATTTCGTTCGCTGGGCCGCTGATTACCATTCTCGCGCTATTGGAGAATGTGATTTTAATGATTATATTTCTCAAGCAGAAAAAAAGTTCTATCAGATGGAAAGGATTTCACTTGTTCAGCAGCAGTTTTATCCAATTCTAGAAGCTTGGATAGTGCTAGATAAAGTCCTTTATTTACAAGAGTATGGTTACGATGTGTCTGTTGAACAGTTTTGTTCCAGCATAGTAACACCGCGAAATTTACTCATTCACGCACAGTTATAAACCTATTTTAAATGTTGTTAATGTATCGAAATGCGAGATATTTTGCCGATTTTTACTATTTTTGATTGTAAAATACAGAGTTTTGAATAAAATTTCGAGCATATAACTAGTAAAGTGCTATTATGATGGCTAGTTATACTTACAATTAGAACCCAATATTTGATTTTGCAAGGATGTGAAAAAGGTGGAACCTATGTCTGACTATAATAAAAAGCCCTCCAAGGATTTAGATAGAATTGATAGAAATATTCTCAATGAATTACAAAAAGATGGTCGAATCTCAAACGTCGAATTGTCCAAGCGTGTGGGGCTGTCTCCAACACCATGTTTGGAGCGTGTACGTCGTTTAGAACGTCAGAACTACATTACAGGTTACACTGCTTTACTTAATCCTCAGTATTTAGACGCGTCGCTATTGGTTTTTGTGGAAATTACCTTGAACCGTGGTGCACCAGATGTATTTGAACAGTTCAATGTCGCAGTTCAAAAGTTAGATGATATTCAGGAGTGTCATCTTGTCTCTGGTGATTTTGATTATTTATTAAAAACACGTGTATCGGATATGGGCGCGTACCGTAAGTTGTTGGGTGATACCCTATTACGTCTTCCTGGAGTTAATGACACTCGAACCTATGTTGTTATGGAAGAAGTGAAACAAAGCAATCAATTGGTGATTAAAACGCGCTAGCGATAAGCGAAGGATGATAAGTTTGTCGTAGAGATACGATATCTTTCGAGATTCTGTCCTAAACAGATTGGGTTTTTAAAACTGATATGGTTAAATCCCATTTAAGAACCGAGCGGCTTTTGCCGCTCGTGCTGTTTTTATCCATTCAATGATATAATAAAGCGTATATGTTTACGCTCACATAAACTAGTTGGTTATGCTCAAAGAGAACGAAAACAAAGTTAAAACTATCGTAAAAACTAACGCGGTGCCTCAGTCATTACCGCGCACCACATCTCGCCTAAATGGACTTCAAAGACTCCGAGAAAGTGTCTTAATTATTGCTATTTTAGTCTCCATTTTCTTCTTTGTTGCTCTTATTACATATAGCCCTGCTGATCCATCGTGGTCTCAAACAGCCTGGGGAACAGAACTGCATAATGCGGGCGGATATATCGGAGCGTGGATAGCCGATACACTGTTTTTTATTTTTGGTTCTCTTGCGTATACGATTCCGGTTATTCTAATTTTTGCCACATGGTTGCTGTTTATCCGCCGGATAGAAGATGATTCACTCGATTTTACCTTGTGGGCGACACGACTATTAGGTATCACCATTTTGTTGCTGACGAGTTGTGGGTTGGCCGATATTAACTTTGATGATTTATGGTATTTCTCGTCTGGTGGCGTAGTAGGTGATGTGCTGTCGAGTCTTGCACTCCCTACATTCAATGTCTTGGGTTCAACGTTAACGTTCTTGTTCCTATGGGGCGCAGGATTTACGTTACTGACGGGGATTTCTTGGCTCTCAATCGTTGAATTTTTGGGTGATTCGGTTATCGATAGCACACAATTTGTGATGAACAAATTACGTGGCGAAAAAACAGAGCAATTCATGGAAGCAAAGAAAGAGATTCCGAGCGATCTTATTGCTGAAATGGATGAGCCTCTTGTTGAAACTCAGAGTACTTCGCTTCAACAAGAAAAATTGGACAGTGAATTATTAGATACTGAGGTCGAGCACTCAGTTGAAAGTTTGGAAAAACCAGAGCCTGAAAAACCGCTCCGTCGTTTTAATATCCATATGCCACAGCCTCATGCACCTCAGTCTGATGCCCAAGAGCTTCATGCTGAGCCATCATTATCCGATGATATTGAACCTCGTTCTCAGCAACTCACTGCGACTATCGAAGAGTTAGATGACCAAGCTTTACAACATAATGATTATGCTCCACAGATTGAAGAGGTACCAACAAGTGATGTGGATGTGTTTACCGATACTGTGGATGAGAAAATAACCATTTCGACCTTGGATATTGATAATAATCCTGAACCGACAATTTCGGATTTATCGGTTGTTGATGATGCGCCAGCCGAGAATGTTATACCAGAGGCTGATATTGACCCGGATGTCACCGCATTCCAAGAGATTGTCGCCGAGGCTCAGCAAAAACACGTTGCGTCTCAGAATCCATTTTTAATTCAAAAAGAAGTAAATCTGCCCAAACCAAAAGAGCCGATGCCAACGTTAGAGCTACTCTATCAGCCTGAAAAGCGGGCGGCCTTTATTGACCAAGAGGCGCTTGAAAATATTGCTCGTTTGGTTGAGTCCAAGTTGGCGGATTACAAGATTAGCGCTGAAGTAGTTGGTATTTTCCCGGGGCCAGTTATTACACGTTTTGAGCTTGATTTGGCTGCGGGTGTTAAGGTGAGCCGTATTTCTAGCTTGTCTATGGATTTAGCTCGTTCACTTTCGGCTCCTGCTGTTCGTGTGGTAGAAGTCATTCCAGGTAAACCCTATATAGGTATCGAACTACCGAACTTAACCAGAGAGACCGTTTTCCTTTCTGACGTAATCAACAGTGAACAATTCAAAACATCAACGTCTCCAACTACGGTCGTATTGGGCCAAGATATTGCGGGCGAAACCGTCATTGCCGATTTAGCAAAAATGCCTCATGTGTTAGTCGCAGGTACGACTGGCTCGGGTAAGTCTGTCGGCGTTAACGTGATGATATTGAGTATGTTGTATAAATCTACTCCTGAAGATGTACGATTTATTATGATCGATCCAAAGATGTTGGAGTTATCGATTTACGAAGGTATCCCGCATTTATTATCTGAAGTAGTCACCGACATGAAAGATGCGTCGAACGCTTTACGTTGGTGTGTGGCGGAAATGGAGCGTCGTTATAAACTCATGTCAGTGTTAGGGGTTCGTAGTATAAAAGGGTTTAACGACAAGTTAAAAATGGCAGCAGAAGCAGGACATCCTATTCATGACCCACTATGGAAAGAGGGTGACAGTATGGATGAACTGCCACCACTTCTAGAAAAACTGCCATACATTGTTGTCATCGTCGATGAGTTTGCCGATCTGATGATGGTTGTCGGTAAAAAAGTAGAAGAATTAATTGCACGTCTGGCGCAAAAAGCTCGAGCAGCAGGAATACACCTGATTCTAGCGACACAGCGCCCATCTGTAGATGTCATTACGGGTCTAATCAAAGCTAATATTCCTACCCGTGTCGCCTTTACCGTTTCGACGAAAACCGACTCTCGTACCATCTTAGATCAAGGTGGTGCGGAAACGTTGTTGGGTATGGGTGACATGCTTTACCTTCCACCAGGCTCAAGTCATACGACGCGAGTACACGGTGCATTTGCGTCCGATGATGATGTGCATGCGGTGGTAAATAACTGGAAAGCACGTGGTAAGCCAAACTATATTTCAGAAATTACCAATGGCGATCAAGGACCAGAAAGCTTATTGCCTGGTGAGAAACCAGAGACAGATGAAGATGTTGATCCATTGTTTGATCAAGTTGTGGAACATGTGGTTCAATCTCGACGCGGTTCAGTATCTGGGGTTCAACGTCGATTTAAAATTGGTTATAACCGAGCAGCGCGGATTGTAGAGCAGCTTGAAGCACAAGGCATAGTCAGTGCTCCTGGACATAATGGAAACCGTGAAGTGTTGGCTCCAGCGCCGCCTAGAGATATGTAAACATATAGGATGAACGTAAAAATGCCCTAACTCATAATGAAGTAGGGCATTTTTGTTTGTATCAATATAGATTTTTAACGCTAGGATTTTTTAAATTGTAAGGCGATGAATAGGAGTGCAATAATCACATTTGCGGCGTAAATAACAACTAGCCACTGTGGCATCGACAAGCCAAACCATTGCCATACGATATCAGAGCAATCACCATACGCTTCAAACATTTGTGGTAGCCACTGATTTAGTGGTGCCCAACTTGGAAATTGAACAAAAAAATCACACGTTGCAAACGGTGAAGGGTTCATTTGGTATTCTACATGTTGAGAAGCAAGTAAATACCCTTTAACCGCCGCGCCAAGCCAAGCCAAAAGCCCAGCAATGCGAAATAATGGGGTATTTGGTGAAATCAAACCAATAATGGCTGCCCCACCAATTCCCAGCATGGCAACTCGTTCGTAGATACACATGACACACGGCTCTAAATCCATTACGTGTTGGAAAAATAGTGCACATAGCTCAAAGAGTATGACTGATGCGAGCAGTAATCCCCATGAGAGACGCTGCTGCGAAAATAACTTCAATTGATTTAACACGATGAATACCTTACAAAGAAAAAAGCTCTGATACATCAGAGCTTTTTATCATGGAATGGTTCCGTAGAGAACTCTAAATTAATGTCCTGAAACTGCTGCTTCAGTAATATCTTTCGCCGAATGGTGGATAAGTAGTCCCCAGTCGTAGAAAAGCGAAGTCATTGGGTCGAGTAGATACACAATGCCAAATAGACCGACAAGAGCAAGTACGATAGTGTATGGGAATGCCATAATAACCATACGGCCATAAGACAATCTAATTAACGGTGCAAGAGCAGAAGTTAGCAGGAATAAGAACGCTGCTTGTCCATTTGGTGTCGCAACCGAAGGGAGGTTTGTACCTGTATTGATCGCGACTGCAAGCATATCAAATTGATCTCGAGTGATGATGCCTTCTTTTAATGCGGTCATGACTTCATTGATGTATACCGTACCGACGAATACGTTATCCGAAACCATGGATAGCACACCATTCGCTACATAGAATAGAGCAAGTTGAAGGTCTGGGTTATCAACGGCAAGAACCGATTCGATAACAGGCTTGAACAGATGTTGGTCGATAATTACGGCAACAATCGCGAAGAAAACGCCAAGCAAAGCGGTAAATGGCAAAGCTTCTTCAAACGCTTTTCCAAGAGCGTGCTCTTCAGTAATGCCACAAAATGCCGTTGCCAAGATAATAACTGAAAGCCCAATTAAACCTACAGCGGCTAAATGAAATGCAAGTCCAACAATTAACCAAACTGCGATAGCACCTTGAATCCATAGCTTAGCGACATCAGTTTTAGAACGTTTCTTTGTTTCCTCTTCGTCGAAGTCGAGTAAGATTTGACGAACATTGGCTGGTAATTCAGCGCCGTAACCAAATACCTTAAATTTCTCAACAGCCATACAGGTTAAACAGCCACAGAAAAATACGGGTAAGGTAACCGGAAGCATGCGGAGAATAAATTCACCGAATTGCCAATGGGCTTGGCTTGCGATGATTAAGTTTTGAGGCTCGCCGACCATGGTCATTACCCCACCTAATGCGGTACCTACGCCTGCGTGCATAAGTAAAGAACGTAGGAATGAACGGTAGTTTTCCAAGTCTGAACGAGTTAAATCATTTAAATGACCATCTTGAGTGTGATCGTGAGAGTGGTTTGATTTACTCCCTGAAGCGACTTTATGATAAATCGCATAAAACCCTATGGTGACACTAATAATCACAGCGATAACGGTTAGGGCATCAAGGAATGCAGAAAGGAAGGCTGCGACAACACAAAAAGCTAAAGATAGTTGAATTTTAGAACGGACATTTAACAGTATCTTAGTAAAGATAAACAGCAGTAGCTGCTTCATAAAGTAAATGCCAGCGACCATGAAAATCAATAGTAACAATACTTCAATATTGGCGATAAGCTCATGAAGTACCTGATCGGGACTTGTCATGCCAATCGCTACTGCTTCTATTGCGAGCAATCCACCTGGCTGTAATGGGTAACATTTTAGCGCCATTGCTAAGGTAAAGATAAACTCAGCGACAAGTAGCCACCCTGCAGCAAAAGGGCTGACTGCAAAAAATACGATTGGATTGATAATTAAAAACGCAATGATTAAGACTTTATACCAATCGGGCGTATGGCCCAGGAAGTTCTTAATAAATGCAGATCCCATTGTTAAAGGCATGGTTATTTCTCTTGTTATATATCGACAATATGTTCCACTTAATTTGGAATTATCGACGTCCCTAATAAATACACCGTAGCTTGTTGAGAGGCTCCTCTGCCACGGCACTCCTAAATAATTGTTACAATTCAAATTTAGAACAGCAAAAACTATACCCAAAGCACATAAAATATAGTTTCAAACGCTCAGGATGAGAACCTAATCTCATATTTGAATTATTATGCATAACAGGTGTATAAAGATGGCGGAATTATACGCTTTGACTTATCCAACGTGCTAGTACTATCGTCTATTTTTCTTATCAGACCTTAGTTTAATAAGTTTCCCTTGTTCTGTGTTTACTCTAAATCAATTCTTTGTTGTAAATTGTGTGATTTATAACAAATGACTATTTTTTGTTAGAGCTTTGTATTCGTGTCTATATTCGCATTCTTGATTGAGGTTTATAGTTTCCGTTGTGTGGTACTAGTGGTATGATGAGTCGAATAACATAATGAGAAATCAATAATTATTGGAAAACTGATTTAATGGTTATCAAGGCGAAAAGCCCCGCAGGATTTGCAGAGAAATATATTATCGAAAGTATTTGGAAAGGACGATTCCCTCCAGGTTCTATTCTCCCCGCCGAGCGAGAGCTATCTGAGCTAATAGGTGTTACTCGAACAACACTTCGAGAAGTGTTACAGCGCTTAGCTCGAGATGGATGGTTGACAATTCAACATGGTAAACCGACAAAAGTAAATCAATTTATGGAGACATCAGGTCTTCATATTTTGGATACACTGATGACATTAGATGCTGATAATGCGACCAGTATTGTCGAAGATCTTCTTTCAGCGAGAACGAATATTAGCCCAATTTTTATTAGTGCTGCATTTAAGCACAATCCTCAAGAAGCACAGCAAACGTTGGAACGAGTCTTAACGTCTTGTGATGCTCTATTGAGTGCTGATAGTTGGGATGATTTTGTAGAGCAATTTCCTTATGGCGAGAAGATTAGAGTAACGATTAAAGAAGATAGTGAATTATCGTCAGAGCAGAGAAATGATGATCTAATCGCAAAAACCTTTAATTACTACGACTATATGCTGTTCCAAAGGTTGGCTTTTAACTCTGGAAACCAAATTTACGGTCTGATATTTAATGGTGTTAAAAAGCTCTATGATCGAGTGGGTAGTTTTTACTTTTCTAACCCAACTGCTCGCGCTTTAGCACTAAATTTCTATCGCGATTTGCTGGCAATGAATCAGTCAGGTAATGGCAGTGAGTTACCTGTATTGATTAGACAGTATGGAAAAGACAGTGGTTTGATTTGGAACGAGATGAAGTTGGCGTTACCGACTAACTTCACCGAAGATGACTCCTAGTTAACCTTTGTTAGCGAATGATAATTTAGCGAAATAGTAATTTAGTGAATAATAAAGGGGCCGAGTTTGGCCCCTTTATTATTGAATAAAGCAATACCGTTATTCGGTGCCTCCTGCGTCGGCAAACCAGTTGGTGAGATGTGTTTTTAAGGTTTTTAATTCTTCTGGCCCAATAAGCGCGAGCCCAAGATCACGTGCACGGGAAATATCATTGTGTCTGAGAGGACGAAAACTCACTAACATTGCTCGTGCTTGTAGTCCACCTAAGAGGTCTCGTAGCGATTCAAGTTTGTACAATGTGTCATCGCCATCGTCTCTCATGCCTTTCGTTTTGCATTCAATGATATGAAGCTTGTTATTGACGACAGTAGCAACATCGAGCTCATTTTTGACTTCCTGTTCACCAAGTTGACGAAATACCTGAACGTTTAATGAGCGGTCTTGGATTGTTGGCATATCTTGTTGAATCTCACGCACGATCGAGTCGACCAAGGTTTCGAACCATTCACCATTGGAGAATCGTCTTGCATCTTCATTGGCAAAGGTGAGTATGCCATTGTCATACTGTGCGATTTCAGCATCAACTAAGTCATTAATTAATTGATTGAGTTCTTTATAGCCCTGTTGTTTCTCGCTTAATTCCACATCCAGTTTTTGTTCTTTTCGACAGGTGGTCGCTAAGTAGTTTAATGTTGCTAGCCCGGGGCCGAGTTCTAATGCATTGCTCGCCCAACGTTCACCTAATTGATACAACTTTTTGTCTAACTCTTCCGGTATTTTATGGTCGATAAATTCACACCGAGCGCCAAATATTGAGAGGTAGTCAGGAATCGTAATAAGATCCTGAAGCTGGCTATACCCTTTTTCGTCTGGATAGAGCCAGCACAAGCGGTCGGAATTGGGCTCAACGACAAAAATAGGGCATTCATAACTGCGAAAAACTTCGTACGCTGAGAGCAAACGGTGACGCAGGCCACAACTGGCGTTTAGTCTGACTTTTTCACCGCGATTTAAAACATCCTCCGCGAGTTGGGTGATTGCTTCTTTGATAGCGGAGATACGTGTCCCTGATGGGATAAGGTAAAACTCTGTCGTGATGTCTTTTTCTTCTAATACTTTCTGCAATCTAGTGTAAATCGGGTATTGTGACTGATCGCCTAATAATAAAAGGTGTTTGCCATTACTTCGTTCGTCGAGAAGAGGTGTCACTAAGCGAACTGGATCTTGATCAATAATGCCAACGTGAATGGCCATAACTATTCCTCATACTTGGCTTGCAATGAGTCGTATAAAAAGCGGCAAGCTCTTTAATCATATCGGGTTAACATCGATAAAAAACAAGTGAAGTTCTTAAAATGAGAGTTTATTGGTAAAAAATAGGGAGATTAAGGGAAAGTGGGTCGCCATTGTCTATTGTGAACTTATTGTCTTGATTTGACTCTGATATAAGGTAATGAACATTGTGAAGTGAACAGGACGAAAAGACGTGGGGTTTTAATTGAGATTTATGATGCGTTACAGCATACTTACGTATTATCAATCTCGACGATTTTATGGAGTCGAACATGGCCGAAGAAACCATTTTTAGTAAGATTATTAGACGTGAAATTCCAACTGATATTCTTTATCAAGACGAGTTAGTTACTGCATTTCGAGACATAAACCCGAGAGCACCAAGTCATATTTTAATTGTACCGAATAAATTTATTGCTACGGTTAACGATATCGAAGAAGTGGATGAGTTAGCGATGGGGCGAATGTTTACCGTGGCGAAGAAGCTCGCAATGGAGGAAGGGATTGCCGAAGATGGTTATCGTCTGATTATGAACTGTAACTCACATGGTGGTCAGGAAGTGTATCATATTCATATGCATTTATTAGGTGGGAAACCTCTCGGCCCATTATTAATGAACTGAAGGCTGACAGAGGGATAGTTCTGTCATTTTTGCTATGAAATCATTGCTAAGGTAAGACAAGTGAAGTTAATTAGCCGTATTGCATTGGTAATATTGAGTGCGCTCAGCTTGTCTGCTTGTAGCAATTTTTCGGCTGGAAATTTATTTAGTCACTATAGTGCACAGCATGTTGATCTTCATGATTATGTTAGCCAAGGTGATTATCAACAGGCGCAGCTAGCCGCGCAGGGCGATGTTGCTGGTGACATTTTAGATAACTTTGAACGTGGTCGAGTTGCTCTCTTGAATCAGGACAATCAGGCAAGTCGTAAATGGCTTGAGCAAAGTGATGCAGCGGTAACGGAGAAACAACAGAAAGCAATAGTCTCTCTTTCTGAGTCATCAAATAGTGTTAGTGGCTTAATTACCAATGATAACCTGACAGATTATGAGCCAGCAGATTACGAGTTAGGCTTTCTTCACCTATATTTGGCTTTGAATTATGTTGTTGATAATAACCTAGACGATGCATTGGTTGAATTTAGGCGTGCAAACCAGGTCCAAGAAACAGCCAAAGACATTCGTCAAGATAGATTCGAGAAAGAATCCACACAGCTTGATTCTCAAGGTATTCGGGCCAATGTTGGTAGCATTCTTGCTCAATATCCTACTTCGACAGAGTCTCTAGCAGCCGTACAAAATGGTTATCTATTTTTCGTATCAGGTTTGATGTACGAAGCCGATGGAAATGTAAACGATGCTTATATTGATTACAAACGGGGCTTAGCGCTTCAACCGAATAACCGGACTCTTATCGAGAGTGTTATACGTTGTGCAACTAAACTCTCTGCCTTCCAAGACCTCGATCTATTAATTGCGAAATATGGTCATGCTTCATCTCTAAATAAGGATCAAGCACGCGTTATTGTGGTTCAAGAACAAGGGGTGGTCAGTGCGCTTCGATCTTGGAAACAGAGTTTGCCAATATATACCGGTAAGGGGAGCATTTTATATTCTGTATCACTGCCTTTTTATCCCGATAGGTTGCGTGGTGCGTTTAGGTCTCCCATATTTAATGGTGAGGCTATTCAAGGTGACTTACTCACCGATGTAAATGAAATGGCGCAATATCAGCTTCATGAGCGAGTATCATCGACGTTGCTTCGACAAGTTGCACGAGTGGTGGTGAAGGAACAATTTCGTCAACAAATTAGCAAGGAAGACCCGTTGTCTGGCTTTTTGGTGAATATCTTTAACACCTTAACAGAGCAACCCGATACTCGAAGCTGGTTAACCTTACCTGCCGAAGTCTATAGTGCTACTCAAATAGTAGAGGTGGGAGAGGTGCAACTGGTTGTTGGTGGAAAAAAATATGAGATTCAGACCAAACCTCAAGGTACAACGCTAGTGTGGATTAGCCGACAAAGTGAAAATGCCGTTGTGTGGCATAAGCAGTTAGGAAATCTATGATGAAGAGATGGCTCTTAGTTCTAACGACCATGATAATCCTTGCAGGGTGCTCTAGCTCTCCTTCGGTTGGGTTATCGGTTGAAGGTAAGTTTCAGCAAGTTATCATGGATGACAGTCGAACAGCGGATACGATTAGTGTAGAAGGTGTTTCGTCAGCTGAAGAGAAGGGGCATTCGAAGGGCATCGTACGAGTGCGCAACAAAACCGCAGCGAACGTTGACATTCAATACCGCTTCCATTGGTATAATGAGCAAGGACTTGAAGTGAACTTAAGGCCTAGTGCTTGGAATAAACTAACCATTTTTGGTCGCGACATAATGTCATTATCAGAAGTATCACTTTCTCCTAAAGGGAAAGAATTTCGAGTTCAAATTCGCGAATATTCTCATTGAATAAAGCCAGTATTTAAGGATCGATCAGGATGAAAAAATTAGTAATTTGTCTTTTGGGGTTATCAACCGTTCTGAGTGGTTGTTCGACTGTCGTGAATTATGGTGACGCACAATCGGTTGAGACTACAACGGTAGAATTCGGCTCAACCGATTTGCAAACCATCGCCGCTGATATGGTTGATAGTATGATGATGGCCGGTTCAATTAGCGCCATTACTCGTGATAGTCGCCCAATTGTATTTGTTGATGGAATTAAGAATAAAACCAGTGAACATATTGATACCGAATCGATTACCGATACGATCAGCACTAAGTTATTGCAGTCTGGAAAGTTCCGTTTTGTCGATGCCTCACGCGTTGAATCAGTGCGTAAGCAATTGAATTTTCAAAATAATGATGAGCTGGTAAACAAAAGTAGTTCCATTCAATTTGGTAGAATGGCGGGCGCTGAATACATGCTTTATGGCAATCTATCTAGTATCGTAAAAAGTACGGACAGTCGTGAAGATGTCTATTACAAAATGACAATGCGATTAATGGATCTGAGTTCTGGGCTGATCGAGTGGGCGGATGAGAGTGAAATTCGCAAAGAACAGACTAAGTCGTTTCTAGGTTTTTAAATTCACTCTATCAGTTTGCCACTGAGTCGTTGATAAGAGGGGAAATTTTATGGCTCAAC
Source organism: uncultured Vibrio sp. (assembly GCA_947504195.1). Lineage (GTDB taxonomy): Bacteria > Pseudomonadota > Gammaproteobacteria > Enterobacterales > Vibrionaceae > Vibrio. Next base: position 54,497 of record CANNGN010000001.1, read on the forward strand.
TGTCATGGGATGAAGCTTGTTTGCTAGACCCCTCACTGAATTCACTACGTTCATCGATTCAAACACCAGACTCAGTCCAAACTGTGTCTGGTCTAACGAACCTCAGTTGGAAACTTAATTTTAAGAGTAAAACAACACTATTATGGCGGCCTGTTAGTCACATGACGCGGTCGTTTAATATATCTCGCCAACAAGAGTTTCAAGTTCTTCAGTATTTAACAACCCAAACTCAAGGACAATCGGTCAATGCAATTTTGGTTAATTCGCACGGCCTCTTGGTTGAATGGCTAGACGGGAATGAGGTGTTGTCCGTTGACGACTCGTTACTTGTTGAATTGGTTGGCCGGCTTCATGACTTAGATGTGTCTCATCTTACGTTTGCACCCTTTCAATTTACCGCTCGAATCGAGCATTATTGGCGTCAACTTATTAAGTCACCCTATATGACGCCACAGCTGCGTCATCTTTATCAACAATTGCGATCTCCTCCAGCTCTATCACCCTTAGAAAATTGCTTATGTCACTTTGATGTGGGTGCACACAATATTATTCAAACGAAAAGTAGCTATCATCTTATTGATTGGGAGTATTCTTGTTTAGCTGATCCTAGAATTGAATTGGCAATGTTAGTCGAGCAATCAGACGGCGACGTGATTACATTGGTATCACAGTATTGTCAGTTAAGAGGTATTGATGATGTTGAAGGTTGGATTGATGGTGTGGAAGCGTGGCAGCCGAGAGTGCGATTTATCGCTCTACTTTGGTATTATATTGCTCATCAACATAAAGAAAGTGATGAATATTTGCTCAATTCACAGCGACTTCTTGAGTCATTGTGTCGAAGCGATCACTGTTTACTCCATGAAAACAATCAATAAAAATCTAATCACTTTAAAACCTTGTATTTCGTGGTAGATTAAACACTTGGTTGTATGAGGGACGTACTATGATTATATATTTACATGGGTTTGACTCGACGAGTCAGGGAAACCACGAGAAAGTTCTCCAACTTCAGTTTATTGATAAAGATGTTCGTTTTATAAATTACAGTACGCTTCATCCGAAACACGATATGCAGCACCTGCTAAAAGAGGTTCATAAGCTTTTACAGGAAACGAGTGATGAAAGTCCATTGATTTGTGGTGTAGGGTTAGGCGGATATTGGTCTGAGCGAATTGGTTTTCTGTCTGGAATCAAACAAGTGATTTTCAATCCAAATTTGCACCCAGAAGATAATATGGATGGAAAAATTGACCGCCCTGAAGAGTATGAAGATATTGCAACGAAATGCGTTTCAGAATATCGAAAAACAAATCGCCAACGCTGTCTAGCGATCTTATCTAAAGAAGATGAATTTTTGGATAATCAACGCTCTGCTGATGAACTTTCGGACTACTACGATATTATTTGGGACGAAACACAAACGCATAAATTCCAGAAAATTTCCCAGCACCTCCAAACTATTAAAGCATTTAAGTCATCTTAATATTTTCTCGAACATTGACGATTGCATCCTATAGTCAATGTTCGATTAATTTACCACTACTTCCGCTCGTATAAACCCTACCTCTGATAATGTTTTTTTCTCAATTTTGTTATTGCGTGCTCCAATTTGCTCGATATAATGTGCGCTACGAAATAAGTTGATTTACATCAATAAAAGAGCGAAATATTAATTCGCCCAATTTGATCTAAACCGCAATTCGATTGGTGAGTTTAGACCGTGCTTGAGACGACACTTGGCCCTACACATATATTGTTAACTAATTTCCGTTGTTCGACATTGTTCGGGCAGCGCTATTTTTGTACTTTTTGAGGATTATGTTGTGGAACGAATTATTGTTGTTGGCGGAGGCGCTGGTGGTTTAGAGCTAGCGACCAAGCTAGGTAGAAAATTAGGACGAAAAGGTAAAGCAGAAGTTACGCTGATCGATCGTAAATCAAGTCACTTATGGAAGCCTTTATTACACGAAGTCGCGACCGGATCTCTAGATGAAGGTGTCGATGCAATTAGTTACCGTGCCCACGCTAAGAACCACGGATTCAAGTTCCGTATGGGGAAGCTGGAAAATATTGATCGTGAAGGGAAATACATCACGTTAAGTGCGATGACCGACGACAAAGGTGAACAGGTCATGCCAACGCGACAGTTCCCGTATGACACATTAATAATGGCGATTGGTTCGACGTCTAATGATTTTAATACTCCAGGTGTACGAGAGAATTGTATTTTCCTAGATAGCCCAGAGCAAGCGCATCGCTTCCGTGAAGAGATGAACAATGAGTTCTTTAAGCTTCATTGGAAGCAATACAATGGAACCGTTGATATTGCAATTGTAGGAGCTGGGGCGACAGGTGTAGAGCTTAGCGCCGAGCTTCACAATGCGATCAAAGAGCTTAGAGCTTATGGATTTGATGATTTAGACTCAAGTAAGTTAAACGTTAACTTGATTGAAGCGGGTGAGCGTATTTTGCCAGCTTTACCACCTCGTATTTCCAGTGCCGCACATGCTGAATTGACTAAATTGGGTGTTACGGTTCGTACAACGACTATGATCACCAAAGCTGATGAAACAGGTTTGACAACCAAAGATGGTGAGAAAATCGACGCTACGATCATGGTATGGGCTGCGGGAATTAAAGCACCAGACTTTATTAAAGATATCGCAGGGTTAGAAACCAATCGAATTAACCAGTTAGTGGTTAAAGATACACTACAGACGACTCGAGATGATGATATTTTTGTGATTGGTGATTTGGCTCAGTGTACTCAAGCTGATGGTAAATTTGTGCCACCTCGCGCTCAAGCTGCGCACCAAATGGCCAGCTTAGCGTACAAAAATATCTTAGCTAGGCAAAATGGCAAAGAGCTGACGCCGTATGTGTATAAAGACCATGGTTCATTGGTTTCATTGAGTAACTTCTCTACAGTCGGCAGTCTGATGGGGAATTTGACTAAAGGCTCAATGATGGTTGAAGGGCGCATTGCTCGCATGGTGTACATTTCATTGTATCGTATGCATCAAATGGCACTTCATGGTGTCGTTAAAACAGGGCTAATGATGCTTGTTGGACGAATTAACCGCGTACTACGTCCTAACTTAAAGCTTCATTAATAACTTTTGGATAATAAAAAACGCTTCCATTTAGGGAGCGTTTTTTTATGTACGCAGCGCTTTCTTTAGGTAAGTTACTCTACTTTTCGAACCTGAATTACCATACCCATCAATGGATGGTCGAAGTAGTGGATTTCTTCACTTTTCATTTTCCGTTTTTGGTTGAGTCGGTAGGTTTTTAAAAACGGCTCTGATTCAAAGTTGTCTTGAAGGGAATCGATTCCATCGAGCGCGATTTCATCTGTATCGACATTCGCTATGTCCACACTCTGAACATCGATACTGGTTATGTCGGTACTCACTGTACCTATATTCAAATCAATACCTTCATCGATGTCCGGTACTGGCATGTCGAGGTCAGACTCTTCCAATTCCACCTTACGCATGGCTGGCGCTCGCAAATCAAATTCAGCATTGGCAAATAAATAATGTTGGACATAGATTTGCAAATTGCCTTCAAACTCTAAAAGAGAGTCTGTTGAGGGTAATTCGGTCAATGCAATTTCGCTTCCGTCTGGGTTATATAGTGATGCATAGTTTTTACCCGCTGAGAAATGGAATATTGGAGCACGTGATGCCCCTCTGTCTCCCTGACGCCAAGCTGTGTGGAGTAATACTTGGAACTCTTGCTGATTATCTAAGCGCTGTTTCGCAGAGCTAAGTTGATACATTGAACGTGGCAGAAGACTCACTCCATGCGAACTTTTGAAGCTGGATGATTGCAGGCTACCACTGTTGCTGTATGAGATCGGTTCAACAGAATCAGGCCATGACTCCCCAGTTGTTTCTGCATTTACGTTACGTTTAAAAATGATAACTTCAACGTCAAACTGCCTAGCCCATGTTGGCATTGCAATCACTAACATCAGCAGTGAAACCAGTATTTTCATTTTAACTCCATCTCAATGTAAATTATTTATTATGACGCTTGTCGGCTTGTCACAGAATGTTATGTCGTACTTGGTAGACGATTTTGTTCAAATTCATTCAACATACTATTTACGAATTGAATTCGTTCGCGTCGATCGGTTAACGGTATGGTGAACTTGAATTTAGTTGGTCCTTCCATCGAAAACTGTTTCGGCTGACTTTGCAATAGTTTAACTAAAAATGCAGGGTTAATGTCAGCATTAGTTGTGAACTCAATGTGCCCACCACGATCATGTGCTTCTATTTTCTTAATCTTAAGACGATTTGCGCTAATTTTGATCCGAGCAACCTCCAATAGATTCAGAGCCGGATCGGGTATTTTGCCAAAGCGATCGATTAGCTCCACTTTCAATTCGCCGACATCATCATAATCGGATACGCTTGCAATCTGTTTATAGAGTGATAATCGAGTATTTATATCGGGAATATACTCTTCTGGAATTAGTGCAGGAATACGCAGTTCAACTTCCGTCTGTTCTCTTAAAAGATCGTCAAGAGATGGCTCTTTGCCAGATTTTAACGCTTCTACTGCTTGCTCTAGCATTTCCATATAGAGCGTAAAACCAAGAGACTGAATTTGTCCACTTTGCTCGTCACCTAGTAATTCGCCGGCTCCACGTATTTCTAAGTCGTGCGTTGCGAGGGTAAAGCCCGCTCCGAGATCTTCTAGTGATGCCAATGCTTCAAGACGCTTAACCGCATCTTTGGTTATTGCTTTAGGTGGTGGCGTCATTAAATAGGCATAAGCCTGATGATGAGAGCGACCAACACGGCCTCGCAACTGATGCAGTTGAGCTAAACCAAACTTATCCGCACGATTGATGATGATGGTGTTGGCGGTTGGGATATCGATACCGGTTTCTATAATCGTAGTACAGACCAATAAGTTGAAACGCTGGTGAGAGAAGTCATTCATGATGCGCTCGAGTTCTCTCTCTCGCATTTGGCCATGTGCAACAACCACTCGCGCTTCAGGAATTAACTTTTCTAAGTCGGAAGCGACTTTCTCGATTGTCTCGACTTGGTTGTGCAAATAATACACTTGCCCGCCACGCATGATTTCACGTAATACTGCTTCGCGGGTTGCAGCATCATCTTGTTGGCGAATAAATGTTTTAACGGATAAGCGTCGTGCAGGTGGTGTGGCGATAATCGACAGATCACGCATTCCACTCATTGCCATATTTAAGGTACGAGGAATTGGAGTTGCTGTCAGCGTAAGGATGTCTAAATTGGCACGCATGGCTTTGACTTTCTCTTTTTGTCGTACACCAAAGCGATGCTCTTCATCAACGATAAGCAAACCTAAGTCGCGATATTGAATATCACTGGATAGCAGCTTATGCGTTCCAACTAAGATATCGACTTTGCCTTCAGCAACATCTTGAATGATGGCCTTTTGCTCTTTGGCGGTTTTAAAGCGAGAGAGTACTTCGACTCGTATCGGCAAATTGGCAAAACGGTCACGGAAATTCTCAAAATGTTGCTGTGCTAGTAGTGTGGTTGGCACCAATACCGATACTTGCTTACCGTTATCTGTTGCGACAAATGCTGCGCGCATTGCTACTTCAGTTTTACCGAAACCGACATCGCCACACACCAAGCGATCCATCGCTTTGTTTTGGCACATATCGGAAAGTACCGCATTAATGGCCATTGCTTGATCGTCCGTTTCTTCAAATGGAAAGGTCGATTTAAAGCTCGCGTATTGTTCTCGATCTAGTTTAAACACAAAACCGGGTTTTAGTTCTCGTTTAGCATACACATCCAGCAGTTCTGCAGCCACATCGCGGACTTTTTCTGCCGCTTTACGTCGAGTTTTCCCCCACGATTCACTACCCAGTTTATTCAGCGGCGCATTCTCTTCAGCACCGCCGGAGTATCGGCTAATAAGATTGAGAGAGGCTACAGGGACGTAGAGTTTCGACTCATTGAGATATTCCAACGTCACGTACTCAGTCGCAATACCGCCGGCTTCGATGATCTGGAGCCCCAGATAGCGACCAACACCATGGTCGATATGAACGACGGGTTGCCCTGGTTTTAATTCTGTTAGGTTACGAAAAACCGCATCGGCATTGACGGTTTTTTTCTCTTTCTTGCGTCGCTGTGCAACACGGTCGCCCAAAATATCGCTTTCACAAATTAGTGCAGTGTTAGCATCGTTGAACAAACACCCATGTTCAGCGGAGCCAATGATAAGCGTGTGAACATCATTGGCTTGAAACGCATCATCAAACGAGGCATGACTGACAGGGCGGAGCTTTATCGGTTTCAGAAGTTCAAGCAAGGCTTCACGTCGACCTTCCGATTCTACCGAGAAAATGATTTTCCCCTGATGTTGCTCGCAGAATTGACGCAAAGCACCGAGTGGTTCTTTGTGATTATGTTGCGCTTTGAGTTCGGGAAGCGCTGATACGTCAGCATTAATTCGACCTGCTTGTTTATCGATCAGAACATCAGAGAGTATTGTTTGACGGTAATTCTTAAAATATTTGAATAACTCATCGTCTTTGAGCCATAGCGTTTTAGGTTCTAACAGTGGACGTAATGGGTCGACTTTTCGTTGATCGTAGCGAAACTCGACGTCCTTTAGAAAATGCTCGACAGCGGGTTGAATATCTCCCAATACTAATAATTGAGTTTCATTAGGCAAGTAATCGAAAAGTGTTTCTGTTTCTTCGAAGAACAGCGGTTGCCAATATTCGATACCGGCTGGCCACGTACCTTTAGAGACTTGCATGTACACAGATTCAGGCTCGCGGCGAGTTTCAAACTGTTGACGCCAACGATTTCGAAAACCTTCTATTGCCGCTTCTGTGGTTGGAAACTCGTGAGCGGGGAGTAGGCGTATTTCGCTTACTTCATCAATGGAACGTTGGTTTTCAGGGTCAAAAGTTCGAATTGAATCAATATCGTCATCGAGAAAGTCAATTCGGTAAGGTGAATCACTGCCCATTGGGAATAGATCGAGAATTGAGCCTCGGCTAGCGTATTCTCCGGGACCAAACACCTGATCGGTATGGCGATATCCTGACTCTTCGAGTTGAGCGCGCATTTTTGTCATTGAAAACTCATCACCCACACTGACAAGCAAGGTATGTTGCAGTAAAAAACTGCGAGGTGACTGGCGTTGCAATAATGTGCTTATCGGCGCAATAGTAATGCCTTGTCGTTGCGTTGGTAATTGATACAAACGCAAAATTCGCTCGGAAATAATTTCTTGATGAGGCGAGAAACTATCATAGGGTAAGGTTTCCCAGTCAGGAAACAAGGTGACTGGGTAACGACAAAACTGTTCTATCTCATGTTGAAGTTTGATCGCACTCTGTGGATCGGGTGTCACGAGAAGTGTATGAGAAGAGTGCTGGTTAGCGAATTGAGCTGCTGAATACGCAAGGCTCGCGCCAGTCAGGTTACCCAGAGCCTTTTTGTCGCCGGCTTTGGTTGGTAGTGTAATTGGAAGCAGTGGCTGATTTTTCATTGATGATTTACTTTGAATCTCGTTCTAATGAGCGCTGGCGCAGAAGTTTTTGTTGCTGGAAGAGCGCAGCTTTGATTATTAGGTCTTGGTCAAGATCTCGAATTAAGACATATTTTACCGTTATTACATAACCTTGGTCAGTCGTTTCACACTCGGTAACTTCACCGTAGCAATATATTGCAGCGGCTGGGTTTTCGAGAAACATTTTGGCCCGCAAAATAGTATGTGCGTCGAGTGGGTTGCGTGAATAATAACTGAATTGGCTTGCGCCGAATGAGCGAGTCTTAGTGCGATACTGTTGGTCGTCTTGTTGAGCTAACATGTAGGTGAGAAGCAGGTTGAGCTTACTGTTCTGAGTATCCAATAACTGAATAACGTGGCGAAAATCACTGTTACGTAGTTCGGTTTTCGCTGATTCATTCAGATGGTCTAATTGACTAAATTCATTTGCGACAATAAAGGGAGCAGGAATTTCTGCTTCGAAAAGAATGGCATCAGGCAAGCTGAAATCACTCGCCATCGGTTCAACATTGACGGCAATAGCGTGGTGAACGGTAAAGTATTCTTGTTCGATCATGATGGGTTCCTTTATATATCGGAATATTGATTATCGTCATCGCTAGCAACATATCAAGGTATTGCTTCTTATTTAGGTGAATTAACAGCGTTTTAGCAAATAAGGACTACAACCCTTGCGCGTTTGTCGTTAAAGTACAGCCAATTGATTTATCTTGGTTTGGTGTATGTTTCATCCGATTTCTATTTTTATTGGTCTTAGATATCTGCGCGGACGCTCTGGAGATCGATTCAGCCGTTTCGTCTCCTATATGTCAACAGCAGGAATCACTATTGGCGTTATGTCTCTAGTGACCGTGTTATCGGTGATGAATGGTTTTGAGTCTCAGCTTAAATCTCGAATTTTGGGGGTTCTTCCTCAAGCGGTAGTCAGTCAAGTAGATAATAAAACCGCGATTGCGATATTACCAAGTTTTATTGAACACTTGCCAAATAGCCAGCCGGCTCAACCATTGGTTCGGAGTGAGGCCATCGTACAAAGCCCAACGGGACTAGGCGCTGGTATGCTATTGGGCGTCATTCCTTCAAATGATGAGCCTGTCGCACAATATATTGTCGCCGGTAATTATGCGGCACTGTCATCTCAGAAATACCAAATTCTATTGGGTCACCGTTTGGCGCATACTCTTAATGTGACGGTCGGCGATAAGGTTCGCGTGATGGTGACTGAAGCCAGCGTAGTGACGCCTTTGGGGCGTGTTCCAAGCCAACGAAACTTTACGGTTGCTGGATTGTTTAACACAGGCTCAGATGTTGATGCGCAATTGATGATTACAAATATAGAAGATGCGCAAAAGCTGCTCCGGTATCGCTCCGAACAGATTTCAGGATGGCGTTTGTTTTTTGCAGACCCTTTCGATGTAGCCGAATTATCGAAGAGTGAGCGGATTCCTTCTGATTGGGCTTGGCATGATTGGCGTGAACAGCGTGGTGAGCTATTTCAAGCAGTTCGTATGGAAAAAAACATGATGGGCTTAATGTTAAGTCTCATTGTCGCGATTGCTGCATTTAATATTATCTCTGCGTTGATCATGGTTGTGATGGAAAAACAAGCGGAAGTGGCGATTTTAAAAACACAGGGTTTGTCGAATTACTCAACCATGATGGTATTTGTGGTGCAAGGAGCAAGTAGTGGCGTTCTTGGTGCACTTGTTGGTGGTGGGGTTGGCGTTATTCTCGCGAGTAATTTAAATGCGCTTTTAGCCTTGTTAGGTGTAAACGTGGTCGCGACCGGTGGAGAACTGCCTGTGGTCATCTCTCTATCGCAAATCGTGGCAGTGGTGTTCTTTACCGTGTTATTGAGTATTGTATCGACCCTTTATCCATCTTGGCGCGCCGCGTCCGTTAAACCTGCTGAGGCTTTAAGATATGAATAACCTTCTTACATGTCGGAACATCACTAAGATTTACCAAGATGGTGATGTCGCAACACCGGTTTTACAAGGCGTAAACTTCTCACTAGAACAAGGAGAGTTAGCGGCCATTGTCGGGGCATCAGGTTCTGGAAAAAGTACGCTATTGCATGTGCTCGGTGCATTAGACACGCCAACTTATGGTGACGTGGAAGTATTAGGGCAGTCATTGGCCGATTTAAGTCAGAATCAACAAGCTAAGTTTCGTAATCAAAATGTCGGCTTTATTTATCAGTTTCACCATTTGTTAGCAGACTTTACTGCATTGGAAAATGTTGCGATGCCACTTTTAATCGGCGGGATGAAAGTCAGTCAAGCTCAGGCAGAGGCAAAACAGATACTAGATCGAGTGGGCTTATCACATCGTGATGCTCATAGACCGAGTGAGCTCTCAGGTGGAGAACGTCAACGTGTTGCGATTGCACGCGCTTTGATTAATCGTCCTGCGTTAGTGTTGGCAGATGAACCTACGGGTAATTTAGATCACACTACTGCGCTCTCCATTTATGATTTGATGTGTGAGCTAAATCATGAATCACAGACTGCTTTTTTGGTGGTAACTCATGATCGCGACTTGGCAATCAAAATGGGACGTCAATTCTCTATGAAAGATGGGATGCTGGTTTAATTATGGGATCGTTATCGCTTTGGATTGGTCAACGTTTTAGTCGTTCAAAGAAACGCAATAAACTGGTGTCGTTTATCTCGGTATCGTCGACATTAGGGATCGCGTTTGGTGTTGCTGTGATCATTGTGGGATTGTCTGCAATGAATGGCTTTGAACAGGAGCTACAAAAGCGAGTATTGTCAGTTATCCCTCATGGAGAATTTGAAGCGGTCGATGACCCGATTACAAATTGGTCATCCATTCAAACTCAATTAGCTTCGGAACCTCATATTGAGGCTGCGGCGCCTTATGTTCGATTTACTGGGCTTGCAGAAAAAGGCGCGAAACTCAAAGCCGTGGTGGTGCGAGGCGTCGATTTAACCCAAGAGCAGAGAGTCTCTGATTTGTTCTCGTTTATTGATGAAGGCACTCTGTCTGATGTTACTCCAGGTCAAAATGAAATTATTCTTGGTAAAGGGTTAGCGCGTTATTTAGGCGTTGAGAAAGGAGAATATCTCACCTTATTAGTTCCGCCAGACAATAAGGAGAAGTCACTAAAGTCACCCCAGAGAATTCGGCTTAAAGTGACGGCACTTTTTACACTGAACGGACAGATAGATCACAATATGGCGATTATACCTCTCACCGATGCTCAGCATTATCTTCGATTAGGAGAGAGTGTTCATGGCATGTCGGTTCGAGTTGATGATGTCTTTAATGCGTTAAATATCGTTCGAGAATCGGGAAACAAGCTCAATGTTTTTGTGTACTTGCGAAGCTGGGAAAATCAATACGGCTATTTGTATCGAGATATTCAATTGGTGAGAATTATACTGTATTTGGTCATGGTTCTGGTTATCGGTGTGGCAAGTTTTAATATCGTCTCAACGTTAATGATGGCCGTTAAAGATCGATCTTCGGATATCGCTATACTTCGAACCATGGGCGCAAGTGACGGCATGATTAAGCGAATTTTTGTGTGGCAAGGTGTATGGTCTGGTGTGACTGGCAGTGTGTTGGGAACAGCCTTTGGGGTTGCCTTAGCAGTCAATTTAACTCGGATTATTCGCGGTGTTGAACAGTTGACTGGGTATACGTTTTTATCTGGTGATATCTATTTTGTCGATTTTTTGCCATCAAAAGTCGAGTTGGTTGATGTGGCCGTGGTTTCTGTTACCGCGATTCTACTTAGTTTATTTGCGACCTGGTACCCAGCCAAGCGAGCAAGTGCGCTGCAACCTGCCGCTGTATTGTCAGCTAAATAAGTCAGCTAAATAATCCAATTTCTCGTACAACCTCTCTATTTGGTCTGAAATAGAAATAACAATGGGCGCACTTTGTGCGCCCATTGTCGTATAACGAATCTATCATTCTGTTTCAAGCGTGGTTTTCATTTACCTTGAACGACGCTTCTGCCAACTGCGAACCACTGAATATCGCCATAGCCAATGAATTGAAAAGTACCCAACAAGAGCACTGATTAAGCCACACAATATGCAGCCAATGATAAGTGGGGGGCCAATGGTCAGCATCTGATGAGATATAAATTCCCAGTTAGCTTCAAAGTGAATATGCAGTGGAGGTTTGTGCATGACCCAACTGCCTACTTTATACGCCCCATAAAACATTACGGGCATGGTGACAGGATTACTTATCCACACTAATGCGATGGAGAGTGGCAGGTTAACACCAATAGCTATGGCTGTACCTGCAGCGAACAACATCTGTGTAGGCAGTGGAATGAACGCAATAAAAAGCCCGACAGCAAAAGCACCCGCAGCAGAACGTCGGTTTAAGCACCATAAATTGGGGTTATAAAGCACGCTACCAAACACGCTCAAAACCTTCTGGCGTTGAATCGCCTCTCGGTTTGGCATGTAGCGTTTAATCCACTTTTTAGGCATAACTACTATGATTCTCTTAATGAACTACTGGCAACTGGGTTCGTTTTGCCTAATCCTAATTTCGTTACCATATTGGCCTATGGTTCCTGAGTTATTCTGGTGTGGTTTGTTTGTCATTTACTACTTAATTTTATTTAAAAGGCAGTCTTATCAAGTCATTAAGTATAGCTTGGGTATATCAATGGGACTGCTTTGGGGCGTGATGTTTGCAAACATAACACTAGAACAATCTGAAACGCTCTATAAATCTGATACGAATACTAGCATAAAGATCAGGGCTGAAAGTGATTTTGCACAAAATAATTTTGGTTTTAGTGGTCGAGTTCAAATCACTTCAGTTAATGGGCAAGCCCTCGAATGGTATCGTCAACCACGAGTTCAATTATATAGCCCTATAATGTTACAGCATGGTGATGAAGGGCAATTTGACGCTAGGATAAAGCCCATTTTTGGCTTATTGAATGAAGCGGGCAGTGACAGCGAACGCTATTATTTTGGTCAAGCAATTCTTGGTAAGGCGTATGTTGATAAGCGTATACCTTATTACATCATCGAGCATATGTCGTGGCGGAAACAATTTAAACAACTGGTTAGCCTACGTGTTGAGCCACTGGCTCATTCAGCCATAATCTTGGCGTTATCATTTGCCGATCGCTCCGGTATCGATAGTCAACAATGGGCGTGGTTGAAATCGAGTGGCTTGTCTCATCTTGTCGCGATTTCAGGGCTCCATATTAGTATTGCATTTGGACTTGGCTATGGTGTCATACTTATGCTGTCACGTGTGATTCAGCGAGGCTATTGGGCAGCTTTGCCAGCGGGTGTCATGTTAGCGACGAGCTATAGTTGGTTGGCGGATTTCACTTTGCCTACTCAGCGAGCGCTGACGATGTTGTTTATCTATGTCGTGATTTCAAAACTGTCTGTGCAGTTAAGTTACGTTCAAAAAATGCTTTGGGTACTTACCATCGTACTTCTTGTGAACCCTCTGGCGACAGTGAACAGCAGTTTTTGGCTTTCATTTTGCGCCGTATCAGCTGTGATTTATGTCATGACCGCTACTACTCATACTCATGGGTTGAAAGCATGGGTAAAAGGGCATTTATGGGTATCGCTAGCGATGTTGCCACTCAGTGCGATTATGTTTGGCGGGATCAGTGTTGTTTCGCCATTCTACAATATGGTGTTTATTCCTTGGTTTAGTGTCGTTGTTGTTCCACTGTTATTTTTGGCACTCCTAGTTACGGGACTAGGCGTGCTTGGGGACCATCTGGTATGGACGCTAGTTGATTATTCTCTCGCACCACTGAGTTATCTTTTACCGTATTCCAATAATGCCTGGCTTGCTTTGTCTCAGAATGAGGTTTGGTTAGTGAGTTGTAGCGTATTTGTACTAGCGCTCAGACCAATATTAGGTGGTCAGTGGCTGATGCTTGTCCTACTCATCTTTTCGTCAGAATTTTATCGCCAAAGCCGACACGACTGGCGAATCGATTTGCTGGATGTGGGGCAGGGATTAGCAGTACTTATTGAACAAGATGGGCATTATCTACTTTATGATACGGGGTCTGGATGGAATGACAGTAGCATGGTGGATTTAGTGATAACGCCCGTCTTAGAGAAGCGTGGTGTTGATCAGTTAGATATTTTGGTGCTGAGTCATCTCGATAATGATCATGCTGGTGGTCGTTGGCAAGTCGAACAACGTTGGCGTCCTAGACGGCGTATTGCGTCTGCAAATCTCGCTGGCTATTCAACTTGCATTCAGGGGCAGAAATGGCAGTGGCAACGACTGGACATTGAAGTCCTGTGGCCGCCAAAAACGCCAATGAATTCGAGAAATGAATTCTCATGCGTATTAAAAATATCAGGCCAAAATGGCATCCACTCTGTCCTATTGACCGGAGATATTGGCGTGATGTCTGAATGGTTATTGGTGAAGCAGCTTGATGATGCTCAATGGGATTTGATGAGTGATATCATTGTAGTTCCACATCATGGCAGTGCGACTTCGTCATCATCTCAATTCATCCAAATGGTCCAACCTTCACTTGCTCTTGCAGGGTTAGCCAAAGGGAATCGTTGGAATTTTCCAAATTCTAAAGTAAAACAGCGATATACCGAGTCTGGTGCTCGTTGGTTAGACAGTGGGGATGCTGGGCAAGTGAGTGTAAGGTTTAACAAAGATGATTTTGTTGTTAGGTATCAAAGAAGTCGAGATTCCGTGTTCCACTATCAGTCGTGGTATAGGCAGATGCTACGTAAACAGGTAGAATGACCTCGTTAATTCTTAATAAAATTCAATTGGTTTTGTATGTCACTCGATAAAGATGAAGCAACATGGGTAACCTTTAAGCGTCTTTGGACCTATATCCGCGATTATAAAATTGGACTCATTGTCGCAAGCATTGCGCTTGTTCTCAACGCAGTTACCGATACCTACATGATTTCATTACTTAAACCACTATTAGATGAAGGGTTTGGTACGGTAGAATCTGATTTTCTCACTACCCTTCCATTTATTGTTTTTGGTGTCATGTTGCTCCGCAGCGTAAGTGGTTTTGTGTCGACTTATTGTTTGAGTTGGGTATCAGGGAATGTCGTCATGACGATGCGTCGAATGGTATTTAACCAATTTATGCACATGCCAGTCAGTTATTTAGACCAACAATCTGCTGGTAAGTTATTATCTCGAATTACTTACGATTCTGAGCAAGTCGCCACCGCTACAAGCCGTGCGTTAGTCAATATGGTGAGAGAGTCAGCCAGTATTATTGGCCTACTTGTACTGATGTTCTGGAATAGCTGGCAATTGTCTTTGGTGCTTGTTGTGATAGTGCCGCTTGTGGCTTGGTCAGTGTCTTTCGTTTCAAAGCGTTTTCGCCGTATTTCAAAGAATATGCAAAATACGATGGGAGAAGTAACGTCTTCTGCTGAACAGATGCTTAAGGGCCATAAAGTCGTGTTGAGTTATGGTGGACACGATGTTGAGCGTGAACGGTTCGACAAAATTAGTAATCAAATGCGTCAGCAGTCGATGAAATTAGCTACAGCTCAAGCCATCGCTAACCCAGTGATTCAAATGATTGCATCTATCGCTTTACTGGTTGTCTTATTTTTAGCGAGTATGGAGGAATTCAGAGCAAATTTGACTCCAGGGACATTCACCGTCGTTTTTTCTGCAATGTTTGCACTACGTAAGCCAATCAACTCGTTGACCAACGTCATGGCCCCTTTTCAACGAGGAATGGCAGCGAGCCAAACTTTGTTTAGTATTATTGATTCTGACCGCGAAAAAGATGAAGGTGATCATGACGTAAAACGTGTCTCTGGTGATATCGAAGTCAATGACGTGACGTTTACTTACGAAGGTAAAGAAGAAGCGGCACTTTCATCACTTTCCTTTACTTTACCTAAGGGAAAAACCTTGGCGTTGGTTGGACGATCAGGTTCGGGAAAAAGTACGATTGCTAACCTTATGACACGTTTTTATAACGTTGACTCTGGACAAATTTTGTTGGATGGCACTGATATTCGCGATTATAAATTGGCCAACCTAAGATCTCAATTTGCGATTGTGTCGCAAAATGTCCACCTGTTTAACGATACGATTGCGAATAATATTGCTTACGCAGCAACGGAAAAATACAGCCGAGAAGATATCGAATCCGCAGCTCGACAAGCACACTGTATGGAGTTTGTGAGTGAACTTCCAGACGGCTTGGATACCATTATCGGTGAAAATGGTGCTTCATTGTCCGGTGGTCAGCGTCAACGTTTGGCGATTGCCAGAGCCTTGTTGCGTGATACTCCAGTATTGATTCTCGATGAAGCCACGTCAGCCCTTGATACTGAATCTGAAAGAGCGATTCAAGCTGCGCTAAATACATTGCAACAAGATAAAACCGTATTGGTGATCGCCCATCGCCTATCAACCATTGAAGATGCTGATGAGATTTTGGTGATTGATCAAGGAAACGTAATTGAGCGTGGGAATCATAAATCATTGATTGATCAAGGTGGAGCATATGCTCAACTTCATCGCGTCCAAGTCAGTGAGTAATCGTTGTGATCGATAAACTGTGGTTCTCTAACCATTGGCTTTCGCATTTACTGTGGCCTCTATTGTGGCCGCTCAGCCTTGTATTTAAGTGGGTGAGTACAAAACGAAAAGCGGCCTTTGTTAACGGCTCGCGAGAAAGTTATCGTGCACCCATTGCTATCGTTGTCGTTGGTAACGTTACGGCTGGTGGAAATGGCAAAACACCAATTGTCATTTGGTTGGTTGAGCAACTGCAAGCACTGGGGCATAAACCTGGTGTCGTTTCTCGTGGCTATGGTGGCAAGTCTAATGATTACCCTTTGATCGTTGATGATGATAGGGAAGCCTCCCAATGTGGTGATGAACCGAAACTAATCCAACAGAGAACGGGAGCACTGGTTGCTGTGAGTCCTGTCCGAAGTGATGCCGTAAAAGCGCTCTTATCTCAAGGTGTTGATGTCATTATTGCTGATGATGGTTTGCAGCATTATGCGTTACAGCGTGATGTTGAAATTATTGTGGTTGACGGCGTGCGACGCTTTGGAAACGAGAAATTAATACCGCTGGGACCGCTACGCGAGCCCGTTAGTCGATGTGATGATGTCGACTTTGTGATTAATAATGGTGGAAAGGTGCAGGGCTGTGAGATGCCCATGACATTACAGCCTAATCTTGCAAAAAACTTAGTCACAGGTGAAACCAAATCGGTTTCTCAATTAGGTTCGCTTGTCGCATTCGCGGGTATTGGTCATCCACCTCGATTTTTCAGAACATTAATAGATTTAGGTGCTGAGTTAAGTTTAACCAAAGGGTTTAGTGATCATAAGACATTTGACCCACAGGAACTTGAACAACTGAGCCAAGCTGGAGACAACTTGATTATGACAGAGAAAGATGCGGTTAAGTGTCGCTCATATGCTCAAGATAATTGGTGGTATTTACCGGTCTCAGCTCAATTTGATAGAAACGATCAAAAAATTATAATTCAACGTATTCAAGAGGTTATTGAACAATATGGATCATCGTCTGCTTGAGATTGTGGCATGCCCAATTTGTAAAGGGAAATTGGTTTTTGATAAAGAAAATCAAGAGCTTATATGTAAGTTAGATAGGCTTGCTTATCCAATTAAAGAAGGGATTCCTGTTTTAATTGAGGCAGAAGCAAGAGTTATGGAAATGGATGAAAGGCGCTAATCTGATGTCATTTACTGTCGTTATCCCAGCTCGCTATCAATCGAGCCGCTTGCCCGGAAAGCCGTTAGCAGGTATTGCTGGAAAACCGATGATTCAGTGGGTTTATGAGCAATCAGTGAAATCAGGGGCTTCGCTAGTCGTTGTGGCTACTGACGATCAACGTATTGCCGATGCTGTAGAGCAATTTGGTGGTACCGTTTGTATGACAGCGAATACTCATGAGTCGGGTACAGAGCGTTTAGCCGAAGTGGTGCAAAAATTGGGTATTGCCGACGATCATATCATTGTGAACGTTCAAGGTGATGAGCCTCTTATTCCACCATCTGTAATTACTCAAGTCGCTAATAACTTGTCAAACTCTATCGCGCCGATGGCGACATTAGCGGTGGAAATTGAAGATGAAGACGAAGCATTTAACCCGAATGCGGTCAAAGTACTGACGGATAAAGAGGGTTACGCGTTGTATTTTAGCCGTGCGACTATTCCTTGGGATCGCGATGGGTTTGCGCAAAGTAAGACATTACGGTACCCATTACGCAGACATATTGGCATTTATGCATACCGTGCAGGTTTTATTAATACGTATATTCATTGGCAGCCTAGTGAACTGGAGAAAATAGAAAGTTTAGAGCAGCTTCGTGTGCTTTGGTATGGTGAAAAAATCCATGTTGCGGTAGCCAACGAAACACCACCTCCAGGCGTAGATACTGCTGAAGACTTAGAACTGGTTCGACAAACCGTCATCGAAAATCAATCGTAAAAAAATCGGATAGTGAGAAAAACACTATCCGATATTTTGCGTACTAAGCTTTCACTACACCGCTATTATCGATGCTTATTTTTTACTTGGACAAATGGATAAAACTTCATGTCGTCCTGAGTCTTTGAGCTCCTCGAGTACAACGTCAAACCCCCATAATCGATGTAAATGTTTCATCACTTCATGATAGCTTGGATCTAGGGGAACGCGGTTTTGCGGGACAAATTGTAGAGTGAGTGAACGATCTCCACGTACATTAACGTTGTAAACTTGTATATTAGGCTCAAGGTTACTTAGGTTGTACTGAGAGGCCAGTTTTTCTCGAATTTGTCGATAGCCAATATCATCATGAATCGCACTGACTTCAATATGGTTCTTACGGTCATCGTCGCTGATAGCAAATAACTTAAATTCACGAATCAGTTTTGGGGATAAATATTGGCTTATAAAGCTTTCATCTTTGAAATTCTCCATCGCAAAATGAACCGAATCTAACCAATCGCTACCCGCTAAGTCTGGAAACCACTCTTTGTCTTCTTCGGTCGGTTCTTCACAAATTCGTTTTATGTCACAAAACATCGCAAACCCGAGCGCGTAGGGGTTAATCCCACTGTAGAACTGACTGTTATATGCAGGTTGAGCAACAACACTAGTATGACTATGTAGAAACTCGAGTATAAATCGTTCTGATACGAGACCTTCATCGTAGAGCTGGTTTAAGATCGTGTAGTGCCAGAATGTTGCCCACCCTTCATTCATCACTTGAGTTTGTTTTTGTGGGTAGAAATATTGACTTACTTTGCGAACAATTCGAACTAATTCTCGTTGCCATGGTTCTAGCAGAGGCGCGTTTTTCTCTACAAAGTAAAGAATGTTCTCCTCAGGCTCTGGCGGGAATCGATGTAGCTCATCTTGCTCTTCGTTGGTCTCTTTAGGAAGCGTTCTCCACAATTCATTGACTTGAGATTGAAGGTAAGCCTCTCGTTCTTCTTGGCGTATTTTTTCCTCGGCAATAGAAATTTTCTCAGGGCGTTTATAGCGATCTACCCCATAATTCATTAAAGCGTGACATGAATCTAATATTGCTTCTACATTGTCAATACCATACTTTTCCTCGCATTCAGAGATGTAGTTTTTGGCAAAAAGCAGGTAGTCAATAATGGAGCTAGCATCGGTCCAAGTCCGAAAAAGATAATTTCCTTTAAAAAATGAATTGTGGCCATAACAAGCATGAGCGATCACCAGTGCTTGCATTGTTATGGTATTTTCTTCCATTAAGTAAGCGATACATGGGTCAGAATTGATGACAATTTCATACGCCAAGCCCATCTGGCCATGTTTATAATTTTGTTCCGTTTGAATAAATTTTTTACCAAACGACCAGTGGTGGTAATTTATTGGCATACCAACGCTGGAATAGGCATCCATCATCTGCTCTGAGGTGATAATTTCAATCTGATTTTGGTAGGTATCAAGGCGAAAGTTTTCAGCAACTCTCTTAATTTCTGTATGGTAGCGTTCTAGTAATTCGAACGTCCAATCGGGTCCATCGGGCAACCGCTTATCGTTTATTGGCGCTTTTGATTTTGATTTGGTTGTCATAGGAACACCTCCCTAAGCCGTCTCTTTTTGGAATAATTCCCGAAAAACGGGGAAAATATCATCGACTGACTGAATGTTTTTCATGGCAAAGTTCTGATATGTCTCTTCTAGCTTTTTATATTCATGCCACAACGTTTGATGAGAACGTTGTGTGATTTCAATGTACGCGTAGTACTGGCAATTTGGTAATAGATCTTTAGTGAGTAGAGAGTGACAGCGTGGAGAATCGTCGGCCCAATTGTCACCATCAGATGCTTGAGCACCATAGATATTCCATTGAGAAAGTGAGTAACGCTCCTTAATAATTTTGTCCATGAGTTTCAAAGCACTTGATACGATAGTGCCACCGGTTTCTTGAGAGTAGAAGAATTCATGTTCATCGACTTCTTTAGCTTGCGTGTGATGACGAATAAAGACAACTTCGACATTTTTATAGGTTCGGGTAAGAAAAAGATAAAGCAGCACATAAAAACGTTTTGCCGTATCTTTGGTTTCTTGATCCATCGAACCAGAAACATCCATTAGACAAAACATGACCGCTTGGCTTGAAGGAATAGGGCGCTTTTCATAATTCTTAAATCTCAAATCGAAAGTATCAATAAAAGGAACACTTTCTATTCGTTGCTTAAGTTCCTCTATTTCTTGTTTTAGGCGTTTTTCTTCGAGCAATTGAATGGGTTCACTCATCTGGATTCGATCTAACTCTTCTTCAAGCTCCTGCATCAAACGACGTTTTCCTGCAGTCATGGCCGTGCGTCGAGCAAGCGATTGCTGGAGTGATCGAACCACCGCAATATTTGATGGCACGCCTGACGTATTATATCCGGCTCGATGAGTTTCCCAGTCGAGGACTTTGTTGACCTGCTGTTTGTTTAGATTTGGTAATGCGAGATCTTCAAATAGGATGTCTAAATATTCATCTTTGGAAATTTGAAAAACGAAATCATCGGAGCCTTCGCCATCTTGACTAGCATCGCCTTGGCCTGAGCCTTGACCAGAACCGCCTTGTGGAGGCCGTTCTATCTGATCACCAGTAACAAATTGGTCATTGCCGGGATGGACTCTTTCTTTGTGCCCACCTTGGCCTTGATGGAAAGCAGGTTCACTTAAATCTCGGCTTGGGATAGAGATATCTTCACCAGATTCGGTGTTTGTAATGGAGCGTCGATTGACAGCATCCGCAACAGACTCTTTTATCTGCTCTTTATGTCGACGGATAAAGCGTTGGCGGTTGACTGAGCTTTTATTCTTTCCATTTAAGCGTCTATCAATAAATTGAGCCATATTATTCCCCTCACTGAATTCACCGAACTTCCCAAGAGACATTTTGTGTATTTGGGAGTTAAATTCAGGAGCGAATAGAGAAACTCCTGAATTTATATGTCGGTCGTTTCCTTACTTAAGAAGATTTACGTACACGTAAATACCACTCGGATAATAATCGGACTTGCTTTTCGGTATAGCCTTTTTCCATCATACGAGCGACAAAGTTATCGTGTTTTTTCTGTTCTTCTGTCGACGTCTTGGTATTGAACGAAATGACAGGGAGTAGCTCTTCTGTGTTGGAGAACATTTTCTTTTCAATAACGGTTCGCAACTTCTCATAACTTGTCCAAGCTGGATTCATGCCGTTGTTATTGGCACGGGCACGTAGAACGAAGTTAACGATCTCGTTACGAAAATCTTTAGGGTTGCTAATGCCTGCCGTTTTTTCAATTTTCTCCAATTCATTGTTTAGCGCAGAACGGTCGAATAATTGGCCTGTTTCTGGATCGCGATATTCTTGGTCTTGAATCCAAAAGTCGGCGTAAGTGACGTATCGGTCGAAGATATTTTGGCCATATTCTGAATAGGACTCTAGGTAGGCCGTTTGAATCTCCTTACCAATGAATTCTACATAACGAGGTACAAGATACCCTTTCACAAATTCAAGGTAACGGTCGGCGGTTTCAGTTGGAAACTGCTCCCGCTCAATTTGTTGTTCAATGACATAAAACAGATGTACTGGGTTAGCGGCAACTTCTGACTGATCAAAGTTGAACACACGAGATAAAATTTTGAAGGCAAAACGGGTCGATAAGCCATTCATGCCTTCGTCGACACCAGCATAGTCACGATACTCCTGATAGCTTTTGGCTTTCGGATCGGTGTCTTTTAGCGTTTCCCCATCATAGACCCGCATCTTAGAAAAGAGCGACGAGTTTTCTGGTGCTTTGAGACGGGAAAGAATACTGAATTGCGCTAATGTTTCTAAGGTACTTGGTGAACAAGGAGCCTGAGACAACTCACTGTGGTCGAGCAATTTTTGATATATCTTAACTTCTTCAGACACACGTAAGCAGTAGGGCACTTTGACAATGTAGACTCGGTCTAAAAAGGCTTCGTTATTTTTGTTGTTGCGAAAGCTTTGCCATTCGGACTCATTTGAGTGGGCGAGAATCATGCCTTCATATGGCAATGCTGATAACCCTTCAGTACCGTTGTAATTCCCCTCTTGTGTTGCAGTTAACAATGGGTGAAGCACTTTTATCGGTGCTTTAAACATTTCCACGAATTCCATAAGACCTTGGTTTGCCCGGCACAGTGCACCAGAATAACTATAGGCATCAGGATCATCTTGGGAGAAGTGTTCGAGTTTACGAATATCTACCTTACCGACTAACGATGAAATATCTTGATTGTTTTCATCACCGGGCTCAGTTTTAGCAACGGCAAGTTGGTCGAGGATCGAAGGTCTAACTTTTACGACCTTGAATTTACTAAGGTCACCACCAAATTCATGCAGACGTTTGGCTGCCCATGGTGACATTATCGTTTTAAGGTACCGTTGGTCGATGTCATATTCAGATTTTAGAAGCTTACCATCTTCGTTAACATCAAATAGGCAAAATGGATGGTCGTTGACCGGGCTACGTTCGTCGTTGGCGGTTAATACATAGATAGGCATCTGCTGCATCAATGCTTTGAGTTTTTCGGCGAGTGATGATTTACCGCCACCTACAGGACCAAGGAGGTAGAGAATTTGTTTACGTTCTTCTAGCCCTTGTGCGGCATGCTTTAAATAGGAAACGATTTGTTCAATCGCTTCTTCCATACCGTAAAAATCTTTAAATGTGTCGTATCGAGCGATGACACGATTAGAAAAAAGACGACTCAAATTGGGATCTTTTGCAGTATCAACCAGTTCAGGCTCACCGATAGCCATCAATAGTCGCTCGGCTGCATTCGCATACGCGCTTTTGTCATCCTTACATAGATTCAGAAACTCTTGTAATGTTAGCTCTTCTTCTTTCGCTGCTTCGTAGCGAGTTTGAAAATGCTCAAATATACTCATAGTCACTTCCCCTTTTAGTTGTCGCGATAGCTAATTGGCCTTACGAAAATGCAAACCGCTAACAACATTAGATTAGCCTTTATTAAACAAAAATGCTTAAAAAATATGCATATATTTACATTTTTTTATCAATTTAATTATATTTAGTCACGTCTCGGCTTGAGCAAATGAAAAACAAAATGCGGCAATAAGGAGGAGAAAATAGTGGTAAAGAAAGGGATATTCGTAGAAAAGGCGAGTTTCCTCGCCCTTATTAATTTTGATAGATATATTATTAGGCGTTAAGAATTTGTCGTAATTCTGCAGGTGAAAGATGGTAATGACGAGGGCAATTTTGCCAAGTTGATAGCATTCTTCGGTATTTTTCAAGCATTGGTATTTGGCTGTTAAAGTGATGATCACCTTTGTCAAATTGGGAATATAAACCTTCTGAATCAACAAGAAAACGAACGTAATTGACTAGTTGAGTTTCCTTGGCTAGGTCAAATCCTAAGAATTGTAAACGACGAGGTTCCACTTCAGATTGAGCAGAATCATTTAGAATTTTAAACGATTCTTGCATCGCATGGTGCATTTCCATGATATCGATAATTTCACGACATTCATCTTCTTTCAAACAGCCAAACTCTTTGTTGAGTTCACGCATGTGAAGTGCATAGCCACGTTCCACAATGGTTTTTAGTCTTTTATATTTTGTTGAGTTCTCAGGATCTAATTGTGACATTAAAGTGTATTGATTCGATAGAATTAGGCGCTGAGCATTAGTCATATCCATAAAGGGAGTCCCATATTATAAGTTAATATTTTATTCCGTTAGAATAACGTGATTCGCGTGCCTGAAAAATGATCTCGCTACAATGTTAAGTCAATTAATGGGATGAGGTCTTGTAACAAAATGAAACTAATCAGAAACAAGAGTGATCAAGGTCCACTCAAATTCATGGGTACTTTTTAACAAAGGGAATACCTAAGTGAAGTTGAGTGGTTGTGGCTTAGTATTTGATATTTGAGTGGTATTGCTCAAGTATTGCAACGATGGAATCCATGGTCTCTTTCGATGGAGGATTGGTATCCGCTAATGGGTATTCTAGACCCATAGCTTCCCACTTGTGAGCACCAAGCTTGTGATAGGGAAGGAGCTCGATTTTTTCGATATTATCCATACCTTTGATGAACTCTCCTAACATGTGAGCAGCTTCTTCATCATCAGTGTAACCTGGGACAATGACATATCTCAGCCAAGTGGTTTTACCTATCTTCTGCAGATATTTTGCGAAATCTAAAGTTCGACGGTTAGATACTCCAACTAAATCTTGGTGAATTTCATCTTTCATATGTTTGATATCGAGCATAACAAGATCCGTGGCATCAAGTACCTCATCGATAATGTCACTATGTTTACGAATATACCCATTGGTGTCTAAACAGGTATGGATGTTTTCTGCTTGTGCAGCTCGGAAAAAGTCGCGAACAAACTCTGGCTGCAACATTGATTCACCGCCTGAACAAGTTACACCACCACCGGAGGCATTCATAAAGTGACGGTAACTTTTGGCTTCACTAATGATTTCTTCAACGGTGACTTCTTTCCCATCATGCAAATCCCAAGTGTCGCGGTTGTGACAGTATTTACAGCGCATTAAACAGCCCTGTAGAAAGACAATAAAGCGTATTCCCGGTCCGTCGACGGTGCCACAGGATTCAAAAGAGTGGATTCGGCCTTTGGTTGACATGTAACGTTCTCATTCAATTATTTGGTACATATATTAGTACATTTTGTGTGGTTTATATAGAGATGGACAGGCACAAGTTTCGAACTAATAAATAAATTTCGTAATCGTTGGTTTTGTGATCTAGATTTAAATGTGAAGGGGAAATTACTGTTTGAACAGTCACTACTAGCGAACATGAGACCATAGGGATTGAAATATGTTTGGATTGCATTTAACACAAAAGAATAAAATGGCGTTGTTTATTGGGGTTTTGTGCGTCGGGTTTATTGTTGTCGGAATATTTACTTCACAAAGGCTAACTCACCTAGTTGAACAATACAGCCACAGTGCCAAAGTGTCGTTTGGTGCAAAAACTTTGTATGCGACTCAATCACATTTGTTGTCATTGGCGGCTCACAAAAATGACCTTACGATAAACGATGTAAGCAACACGGTTACACTGCTCGGTGAATTAAAGGAAGAAGAAAATCAAGATATTATGTTCCTTAACTCGATGGAATTAGGGGCTGAAGCGGATGTATTACGTAACGCGATAGCTGAATTTGATGGTGCGATGAGACCATGGTTAGAACTCAAATCCGAATTAGGTTTTTCAGCCGATGAAGGTAAGCTAGGCGTGTTGAAAAAACTCGCTGCTGTTATTGAAGAAAGGATCGCCGAAACTGGAATGGTCAGTATTAATGCGGACTTTCAAGTTCTGATTAAAGCAGAACAGAATTACCTTCTGGAACCTAGCGATGATAATTTGACCTTGTTCAATCGTGCTATGGCGATGTTCAAAAACAGCTCAATTTCCTATTCAATGATGAATTTGTATGAAAGCGAGTTAAATGAGTTTCAAGAGACATTTGTGCGTGTGGGAGAGTTATCTCAGCAACTTGAAGTATTAGATGAGCAACTTAACAACGCTGAAACACGAGCTGAAACGGTAATTTACGACTTATCTGTAGAGTTAACGGGTATGAGTTCAGAATTTCAGGCTAGCGCTGAAAGTGATGCGAACTCCACTATATGGACACTTTTGATCTCACTTGTTGTATTGGCGGCTATTACCATTTCTATTGCAGGAACGATTTCATTCTCGATGAATCGCTCGCTATCTCAGGTCAAATCCGTTTTAGATAGTCTGTCCGAAGGAGATTTATCCACGCGTTTGACTGTCGGCAACAATAAAAATGACGAGTTTAATCAACTTGCTGTAACAATTAATCAAAGTTGCGAACACTTAGGGGAACTGGTGCAAGGGGTTCAACGTAATAGTGAAGCCCTGACTGGTGATACCACAGATTTAAATCATGAAATTGACTCATTAGTTCAAGCGCAACATGAAGTCATTGATCAAACAGACCTTCTAACTGCCGCAACCGAAGAAGTCAGTTGTACGACTATTGAAGTCTCAAATTCACTTGAAGTCGTCGCTCAAATGAGTATCGAATCAACCAAAACCTCTCAAGAGGGCGCAGAGGTTATTGGACTTGCGATTGAATCACTTGAAGAGGTCGGAGGGATATTGGCGTCGGCGGCGAACCACATTCAGCTCCTAGAGGAAGCATCGATGAAAGTGGACTCGGTAATGGACATTATTAATGGTATTGCTGAGCAGACTAATTTATTGGCATTGAATGCTGCCATTGAAGCAGCACGAGCGGGCGAGCAAGGCCGTGGTTTCGCAGTCGTTGCAGATGAAGTGCGTAATTTGGCGGTAAGAACGGTTGATGCGGTATCGGATATTTCGAGTACGATTGAGACAATGAAGAATGAAAGTTCAGAAGTGATTCGATATATCAATCAGTCTGAAGAGACAATGAAACGAGGTCAAGATCGAGGGATGCAAGCGATGGCTTCATTGTCGCAGATCACTGACAAAGCATCGAATACTGCAGATCAAACAACATTGATTTCTGATTCTATTAAGGAATTGGCAACAACAAGTCAATCGATGGCTGAGAGTATGGCAATCATCTCACAATCCCTTAAACAGTTGGAAGTGAATAATGATAAGTTGAGAGAGACGAGCGGGGTTGTTGATGACCGCTCTACTGAGTTGTCGAATGATTGCGCGAGATTCACAGTTTGATATCTGTTGGCTAAGTAATTAGTGTACATATGTTGAAGTGGATATATTTTTAAATCGGTCTTGTCTCGTCCTAAAATACGTTGACAGTTTTTAATAGAAGGTCAGAAGCTTTTCGCTCTGGCCTTTTTTGTGCACTTCATATAGTGTTTTCATCCCTAGGCTGTGGTGCGGCCTAAGATAGTTATATACCACTATTGATTCATTTACGCGCCTTTTATTTTATGGCAGGTTAAGCTGATGATTTATTAAGTTTATTGTCAATTAAATATGCTACCAGTCACACATTTAACAGTTAATTATACTGTAGAGTGTGGTGAATTAGTGTTATCTTTTCTTGAAATCATACTTTGTGTTGCAAATGGATATGCCCAAATTGTCTCTACGTTCTGTTCTTATTTTCCCCTACGTTATTCTTATCGTATGCTTAGCGATTGCGATTGGGTTCCTTTCTTATGGTGCCGGTGGCCATGCAGTACAAACGGTATCGAATCATTTACTTGAAGAAACCGTTAGTCGAATTAGTCAAGCGATAGACAGGCATGTGATGGGCTCAGTTGCAACGTTAGAAGTTGCTTTTCCTGATGGTATGTTGGCCGATTCAAATATTCAGACTAATGTAGAGGAGATGCGTTCTCGTTTTTGGACTGCTTCGTCCTTGCATTTAGATCCTAATAATTATGTCTATTACGGCAATAAAGCGGGTCAGGCGTTGGGCTTATATCGGTACTCTAACGATAAAGGTGAATTACGGGTTAAATATCAATCTCAAGAGCATCGAAAATTTTATGAACTCGATGGTATAAACGGTATTCCGAGACTGACATCTATTGAAGAGAAAAACTTC
Source organism: uncultured Vibrio sp. (assembly GCA_947504195.1). Classification (GTDB taxonomy): domain Bacteria; phylum Pseudomonadota; class Gammaproteobacteria; order Enterobacterales; family Vibrionaceae; genus Vibrio. Next base: position 82,112 of record CANNGN010000001.1, read on the forward strand.
GAACCGCGAGTTCGGCCCTGGTTCCATGCAGGTTCTAGCAATAATAGTGACACATGGACTTCGGTGTATATCGATTTTAGAACTCATGATTTAATTGCGACACGAGCACGCCAGGTATTAGGGCTTGATGGGCAGTTTGAAGGGGTTGTTGCGACTGATATGTCGCTAAAGTCGTTAAATGATTTCGTGAGTAATCTTAATGTTTCAGAAAATGGTATTGCCTTTATTATTGAGCCCGATGGTCAGCTAATTGCCTCTTCACAGAGTGAAAACATTAAGCGTAATCAAGAAGGGGAAAATACAAGAGTCAATGCAGGTCAAAGTGGTAATGCTTTACTTTCGGAGATTTATTCGCAAATGGTCCCTTTAATTTCTGCAAAAGTAGCCAGTTTTAAGCCTGAAACCTTTCGTTTTACCGACGAATTACAGCGAGAAATTCATGTTGCTTATAATAAATTTGAAGATGGTGTTGGTTTAGAATGGATAAATGTCGTTGCGATGCCAAGTTCTGATTTTATGGGGGGTATTAAAAATAACGTTGTCCAAACTATTCTAATTGGCGTTTTAGCAACTTCGTTAGTGGTGCTCATCGGTCTTATGATACTGCAATGGGTAACGAAAGATTTAAAGATTTTGTCAAATGCTGTAAACAGCGTGAGCAGCGGACATATCGAAGAACCTATTAATATTCAAAGAAATGATGAAATAGGTGATTTAGCAAAGAGTTTCTCAGCGATGCAACGAAGATTACATTCGGACTATCTGACTGGTTTACCCAATCGATATGCCTTCGAACAACATCTTAAAGCAAAAATTAAAAAGTATGATTTGGAGATAGAGAAAAGTCCTTTTGCTATTTTGTTTATAGATTTAAATGACTTTAAAAAGATAAATGATGTTTATGGTCATGATGTTGGTGATCAAGTGTTGATTGAATTTGCGGTACGAATGTATACCACTATCCGAGAACATGATTTAGCCGCTCGATTTGCAGGTGATGAGTTTGTTATTGTCGTCAATGATATTAAGCGTAATGAAGAGCTAGACATTATTATTTCGAACTTAAAACAAACATTATCAGAGCCACTTAATTCATTCGATAATCCTATTGCGAGTTTGGGGGGATCTATTGGTGTTGCACATTATCCTGACGACGGGAATACTGTTGAGCAGTTACTCGTTGTGGCGGATCGTAATATGTATGTGGATAAGGCCGAGATAAAGGAAGAGAATAAAACTTCTTAAACTAAGCGAAAACAAAAAAGCGAAAACAAAAAGCCCTCGCAATTGCGAGGGCTTTTTTACATCGTATCTTTTAAGCTAAATCGCTTATAGAGATTCAGTAAAGGTACGCGCGATAACGTCTGCTTGCTGCTCTGTGGTTAGAGAGTTAAAACGAACAGCGTATCCAGAAACACGGATTGTTAGTTGTGGGTACTTGTCTGGGTTCTTAACTGCGTCTTCTAGAGTTTCACGGTTTAGAACGTTAACATTCAAGTGTTGACCACCTTCAATACCGGTTTCATGGTGGAAGTAACCATCCATAAGACCAGCAAGGTTAGCGCGTTGAGAGTCTTGCTCTTTACCCAGTGCGTTTGGCACGATAGAGAAAGTGTAAGAGATACCATCTTTCGCATCAGCAAATGGGAGTTTACCAACGGATGTTAGAGAAGCTACAGCGCCTTTCTCATCACGACCGTGCATTGGGTTTGCACCAGGAGCAAATGGAGCACCAGCACGACGACCATCAGGTGTATTACCTGTTTTCTTACCGTATACCACGTTTGACGTAATAGTCAGGATAGATTGAGTCGGCACTGCATTGCGGTAAGTTTGAAGTTTACGGATTTTGCCCATAAATACAGAAACAAGTTCACAAGCGATGTCATCAACACGAGCGTCGTTGTTACCAAATTTCGGATAATCACCTTCGATCTCGAAATCAATTGCTACGCCATCTTCATCACGTACTGGTTTCACCGTTGCGTATTTAATCGCAGACAGTGAGTCAGCTGCAACAGAAAGACCAGCAATGCCACAAGCCATTGTACGGTATACATCACGGTCGTGTAGAGCCATTAGCGATGCTTCGTAGCTGTACTTGTCGTGCATGTAGTGAATGCTGTTCAGTGCCGTCACATATTGAGTTGCAAGCCAGTCCATGAAGTGGTCCATCTTGCCCCAAAGCTCATCGTAATCAAGAACTTCTGAAGTGATTTTGTCCATTGTTGGACCAACTTGAGCTTTAGATTTCTCATCAATACCACCATTGATGGTATAAAGCATTGTCTTAGCAAGGTTGGCACGAGCGCCGAAGAACTGCATCTGTTTACCAACAACCATCGGTGATACACAACATGCAATTGCATAGTCGTCAGAGTTCATGTCTGGGCGCATCAAATCATCGTTTTCGTACTGGATTGACGAAGTATCGATTGATACTTTTGCACAGAAACGTTTGAAGCCGTCAGGAAGTTGCTCAGACCAAAGAACAGTGATGTTTGGCTCTGGAGAAGGTCCCATAGTGTATAGGCTGTTTAGGAAACGGAAGTTTGAACGTGTAACTAGAGTACGTCCGTCTAAGCTCATACCACCCATTGATTCAGTTGCCCAGATTGGGTCACCAGAGAAAAGCGTATCGTATTCAGGAGTACGTAGGAAACGAACCATACGTAGTTTCATTACGAAGTGGTCAATCATCTCCTGAGCTTGTACTTCAGTGATTTTACCTGCTGCGATATCACGTTCGATGTAGATATCTAGGAACGTAGAAGTACGACCAAGAGACATTGCGGCGCCGTTTTGAGATTTAACTGCAGCTAGGTAACCGAAGTAAGTCCATTGAATTGCTTCTTGTGCAGTGGTTGCAGGCTGAGAAATATCACAACCATACTTTTGAGCCATAACTTTCATTTGGCCTAGAGCACGGTGTTGCTCAGCAATTTCTTCACGAAGTTGCATTGTTGCCGTAAGATCTTCGCCTTTTTCAAATCTTTCTTGAAGAGATTTGAACTGAGCTAATTTGTCTTTGATTAGGAAATCAACACCGTAAAGAGCAACACGACGGTAGTCACCGATGATACGTCCACGGCCGTATGCATCTGGAAGTCCAGTTAAAACACCAGATTTACGACATGCTAAGATGTCTGGAGTATAAATATCGAAAACACCAGCGTTATGAGTCTTACGGTATTCTGAATAGATTTTAGAAATTTGAGGATCAAGTTCACGATCGTATGCTTTACAAGAACCTTCAACCATACGTACACCACCATTAGGGATGATTGCACGTTTTAGTGGTGCTTCAGTTTGAAGACCAACAATAGTTTCAAGATCTTTATTAATGTAACCAGCATCGTGAGCGGTGATGGTAGAAATAACTGAAGTATCAAAGTCAACAGGCGCGTGAGTTGAGTTTTCCTGTTTGATGCCTTCCATTACTTGAGCCCAAAGCGTGTTAGTTGCTTCAGTACCTTCAGAAACTAGGAAAGATTCGTCTCCTTCATATGGAGAGTAGTTTTTTTGGATAAAGTCACGAACGTTAACTTCATTTGACCAGTCACCAGAAACAAAATTTTCCCAAGCTTTAGCAAATTGCTCTGCCATGATATACACCTACCTTTTTAGCTGTAAATATACGTACTGACGTAGCTGTTGAGCCAGCTATCCTTATCCATCGTTTTGGTTGTGACGGAATAGGAGCAGTACACTCTTTAAATAACGATACGACTATTCAAATTGGATAGTTATGATTTGGATACTAGTATCGTCAATTGGATTTTAATCTACACTGTAAATGCATTTTAGACTAAAAAAAAAACGCAAACCTTAAACTAAATCAATAAATCTTAAAAAATCTCAATAATTTTTTAGTCATAAATCTTATATGCATGCTTTAAGCTAGACGTTACGACAGTATTGTGACAAGTTATCTATTGATTACTCTAATTTGGGCAATAAGAATAGCAGAACAACTGTGTAAGAGTTTCCGCTTATCATCGTGGCGTGTCTACCCATTTGTGGTCCTATTTAATGATGTTTTAAAACATCTATCCGCCTTTCTATTAGAATAATTCACCACCTATCTAACTGTTAAGTTGAACTTGTGACTGTATGTAGTCGACAGCTTAGATGATAATTTGTTGCAACTTTATAGACGTAGTGATAGTTTTCACACTTTTTTACCAACCTTTTTAAGTGAATGATTTAAGGAGTTACAGCGCATGAGTCAGCCAGCGCTAGACATAAAAGAACTGCATAAGACGTTTGGTCAAAATGAAGTTTTGAAAGGAATCTCTCTACAAGCTCATAAAGGTGATGTTATATCCATTATCGGTTCATCTGGTTCCGGTAAGAGTACTTTCCTTCGTTGTATCAACTTACTTGAAACGCCAACATCAGGTGATATTTTCGTCGATGGCGAATTGATAGAGATGAAAGCGAATCGCCAAGGAGTGCAAAACCCGAGTAACGATAAGCAAGTACAACGAATTCGGTCACGTTTAGCCATGGTGTTTCAAGGGTTTAATTTGTGGTCTCACATGACAGTATTAGAAAATGTTATTGAAGCGCCTATTTATGTTCTTGGTGTGCCACGTAATGAAGCTATCGAAAATGCAGAACGCTTATTGAAGAAAGTTGGGTTGTACGAAAGAAAAGACTACTACCCAAACCACTTGTCAGGTGGACAACAGCAACGAGCTGCAATTGCACGAGCATTAGCTGTGGATCCTGAGGTTATGCTATTTGATGAACCAACGTCTGCGCTCGACCCTGAGTTAGTAGGGGAAGTGCTTAGCGTTATGCAGGATTTGGCTCAGGAAGGCCGAACTATGCTTGTGGTAACCCATGAGATGGCGTTTGCACGTGATGTTTCCAACCATGTTATGTTTCTTCATGAAGGAAAAGTAGAAGAGCAGGGCAGTCCGGAAGAGCTGTTTTCTAATCCAAAATCTGAGCGGTTGAAGCAGTTTATTTCTACCGTTTATTAGTGAACCATTCAACGTATAGTGATGGTTCGCAACGTGTCTATTTATGATGCTGAATAAAATCTAAAATAATAATTTACAGGAGTATTAACATGAAAAAGTGGTTACTTGTCGCTGCATTAGCAGCAACTGCAGCAACGGGTGTTGCTCAAGCAAAGGAATGGAAAACAGTACGTTTTGGTATTGAAGGAGCATATCCTCCATTTAGCTGGACTGAAGCTGACGGCTCGTTAAAAGGCTTTGATGTTGATATGGCAAATGCACTTTGTACAGAAATGGAAGTGAAGTGTGTCATTGTCCCTCAAGATTGGGATGGGATTATTCCTTCTCTTCTTGCACGCAAATACGATGCAATTATTGCCGCTATGTCTATTACAGAAGAGCGCAAAGAGAAAGTTAATTTTACAGATAAATATGCCCTTATTCCTAACAAATATATTGCTAAGAAAGGCTCTAACCTAGAGTTCACTGCTGAAGGTTTGAAAGGCGTAAAAATTGGTGTTCAACGTGCAACGACTCATGATTTGTATATCACTGACAATTTTGGTGATTCTGTAGATGTTGTTCGTTATGGTTCGTTCGATGAAGCTTACCTTGATTTGGCTAATGGTCGTATCGCCGCAGTATTAGGAGATGCGTCAGCTTTAGAAGAGGGTGTTCTTAATAAAGAAGGCGGTGAAGCGTATGAATTCACTGGTCCATCATTAACTGATCCAAAATGGTTTGGTGATGGCTTTGGTATCGCAACTCGTAAGAAAGACACCGATCTTACGATGAAACTGAACGCAGCGATCAAATCGTTACGTGAGAAAGGCGAATATCAAACGATTCAAAACAAATACTTTGATTATGACGTATATGGTGACTAATTCGTTATAAAACATCTTAGTACACGGGAGGGATTTATCTCTCCCGTATGTCTTCCACTAACGGTCATTAATATCCTTATATGCTGGATTTACAAGGTTACGAAAATTCAATCTTTGAAGGTGCCATTCTAACGATAGAAGTGGCATTACTTTCATTGGCGCTTGCCATGGTACTCGGGTTAATTGGAGCATTGTCTAAGCTGTCCCCTTATCGTGGGCTTCGCTTTATTGCCACTTTATATACGACAGTTATTCGCGGTATTCCAGATTTGGTATTAATGATGCTGATTTTTTTCGGTGGCCAAATCCTATTAAACAACTCACTTTATGCGTTCAATGAATGGATTAATGGTTGGATGCTTAGCTCCAATCCAGGCCATGAGTGGACGGAATATCTGCCAGAGTATGTCGACGTTAGCCCTTTTATTGCTGGTGTCCTCACCATTGGTTTTATTTTTGGTGCTTATATGGCAGAAACATTTCGTGGTGCGATTATGGCTGTTGACCGAGGTGAACTGGAAGCTGCAAAAGCATATGGTATGAGCTCGTTACTGTCATTTCGTCGAATTTTATTTCCGCAGATGATTCGTCATGCGTTACCTGGTTTTGGTAACAATTGGTTGGTGTTACTCAAAACAACCGCTTTAGTCTCCATTATTGGACTTGATGATATGGTACGAGTCAGCTCGTTAGCCGCAGGTTCAACTAAAATGCCCTTTACGTTTTACATGACTGTGGCCATTATATTTTTGTTATTTACGTCGATATCCACTGGCTTACTGAAGCTGGTTGAACGTAAATACAGTCTGCATATGAGGTAAATATGGATTTTTCTCTTATCGTTGACAGTTTACCTATTTATTTAAGCGGCTTATGGACGACGACTTGGTTGGTCTCGCTAGCGTTGATTTTGGGATTGATTATTGCGATTCCATTAGCACTAGCTCGCAATAGTAATAATCCTGTATTGTATTTGCCGGCTTGGGCTTATATTTACTTTTTCCGTGGCACTCCATTGTTGGTGCAACTCTATCTGATTTACTACGGTATGGATCAGTTCTTTCCAGTAAAAGGAACGTTATGGGAGTTTGCATGGTTTTGTGCTCTGGTCTCCTTTTTTCTTAACACATCGGCTTATACCGCTGAAATTATTCGTGGTGCGATTAATGGCTTACCAAAAGGGGAAGTGGAGGCAGCAAAAGCCTATGGAATGAGCACCGTTCAGGCATTTAGACGCATTATTTTGCCTAGTGCGCTACGCCGTGCTTTGCCTGCTTACAGTAATGAAGTGATTTTCATGATTCATGGTAGCGCCGTTGCGGGTATTGTGACGATCATGGATTTAACGGGGGCCGCTCGTTTGGTTAACTCTCGCTATTATGCTCCATTCGAATCATTTTTGACGGCAGGATTGTTTTATATGATGCTGACGTTTACCGTTATTTGGGTATTTAAGCGTGCAGAAACCAAACTTCTCGCGTTTATGCGTCCAAGAACTTAGTGCCGATTTAGCTATTCTAGAAAACATAAGGCCGCATGTATTTAACCACATGCGGCCTTTTTAGTGATTCTATGCGTTTTAATTAGATATCAGAAAACGTCGCCCAAATGGGTGCGTGATCCGATGGCTTTTCTATACCACGAAGTTCGTAATCAATACCCGCATCGACACAATGTTCCTTTAAGCTCTCGGTAGCTAAGACAACATCGATTCGTAAACCACGATTATCTAAGAAGCCTTTCGAGCGATAATCAAACCAAGAATATTGATCGTTCACATCTGGATGCAAATAACGAAAAGTATCAACAAGCCCCCAATCGGTTAAGCGCGCATACCATTCTCGTTCTTCAGGCTGGAAGGAACATTTGCCAGTTTTAAGCCAACGAACACGATTGGGCTCACCAATTCCGATATCAATATCGGTTGGGCTAATATTGATATCACCCATTACAATCAAGTTTTCATCTGGCGAGTGGTGTTGATTGAGGTAGCTGTCTAAGTCGTTATAAAAGGCGCGCTTATAGGGATACTTTGTCTCGTGCTTGATGTTGTCGCCTTGTGGGAAGTAACCATTTAATACGGTATAGCTTTTCCCATTTTCTCCCGCAAACGTAGCGATAATCATACGCTTTTGATGATCATCGTTATCGGTTGGGAACCCTTTTTGTAGATGTGTGGGTTCTGTTTTACTTAGCATAGCAACCCCATAATGGGCTTTTTGGCCATGAAAGTAGACGTGGTAGCCCATGGCTTCAACATCTGCGATTGGGAAAGCTTCGTCATGAACTTTGATTTCTTGCAACCCAATGACATCAGGTTGATGTTTATCGATGATAGCTTGGAGTTGGTGAAGTCTGGCACGTAGCCCATTGATGTTAAAACTGATAATTTTCATCGTAGTCCTTTTCTCTATCAGGAGGTGATATTGAATGAGATGTTTTCGGTTATTCGTTATTCGTTATTCGTTAGTGACGTGAGCTTATTGATTTTTTCAAGTAAGTCTTGTTCGACAACTTTTAAGGCATCAATAGCAACCTTAGGATCAACTTCATTGGCCTCTAGAAGATAGATCAAATCAACGGCCAATTGAATGTGTTTTGGGGCATCATTTAATTCAGATGAGGTGTTATTCATTCGCTGTTTCTCCTCTTTTGCCTATCTAATCTATTTTGTAGCGTTTGTTTCGCCACTTGGCAACGAAATAAGCGTTGTTCTAATGTATTCACAGCTTGTTTAATTATCGAAGCATCTTCGTCCAATGACAATTCAAGTTGATGAGTTTTCTCTAGCAGCATCGTTTGCAATCGATGTTCCCACTCTATATGTTGCGCTAAGTCTTGGTGTAATTGATGCGTCGATAATTGTGGCTCGTTGGAACGGGAGGCTGTTTGATTATTTATTTCTCTTTGAATGGCACTTAGTTGATTTATAAGTCGTTCACTTAAATAGTCCGTTTTCGTAGGATTCGTATCGAAGCCACAATGAACGATCAATTCAGACAAGCTCTGTTCGAGTTCTTCCACATAAGGATGTAATTTATAAGAGTGGTTACGAAACAGCGATGAATCAAATACTCGTTGGTGAGTTTTTTCTCCATGGCGGTCTAATGACAATGCCTTTGATTTTAATTCATTGATGACAGTGGAAAGTAGCTCTAGATTCATATCGCTATAAACCATGCTTCATAGGCGAGCTTAAGTGCGATGACGGAGACAACAGAAATAAAAACAGGGCGAATAAAGCGTCCACCAAAACGAATCGCAGAATGCGCACCAACATAAGCCCCTGCCATTAAGAAGACTCCCATGGTCAAGCCTACAAGCCAATCGATATGGCCCAACAAAGCGAAGGTAACCAACGAGGTTCCGTTGCTGGTGAAGTTCATTGCTTTCGCCAATCCGGAAGCTTTTAATATATCAAACTTATAGATTGCCATCGAACTTACGGTCCAGAATGCGCCTGTTCCAGGCCCGGCAACACCATCATAAAACCCTAAGACAGAGCCTTGTACCACTTGCTTAGGATGAAATTGTTTGATGTCCTTAGTTGGAGTTATGTCCGTATTTTTGGGGGCCTTGTGCAATATCGTGTACAAGGCTGTAAGAAGTATGACAAGAGGTAGAACTTTTTCGAGCCATTCTGTTGAGATAAAACTCACCACATAGGTACCAATCGCAGCCCCAATACAGGTAGCGATAAACGCTCGCCCCCATAAATGAGGGTGAAATATTCTTTTTTTATAGTAGGTAAATGCCGCTGTTGATGAGGCGAAAGTTGAGGCAACTTTGTTAGTTCCAAGTGCAATATGTGGAGGCAGCCCAATGGAGAGTAGAGCCGGGATAGTGAGCATTCCGCCACCTCCTGCTACAGCATCAACAAAACCAGCGGTAAAAGCGACAATGGCTAATATCACGATAACCGATGGTTCGAGTAATTCCAACATTGATTTATATTCCTAAAAGCTGCATTAAAGGCCGCTATTTTTCGACGCGCTTAAAAGGAGGCAGGGCATCTAAGAGAGCTTTGCCATAGCGACGTGTCATTATCCGCCGATCAAGGATGACGACTCTACCAGAATCTAGCTCTTTACGCAGCAAACGCCCAGCACTTTGGACGAGCTTTTTACTCGCTTCGGGTACCGTAATTTGCATGAAAGGGTTTCCACCACGACTTTCGATATATTCAGCCAAGGCTTGCTCGATGGGCGACGTTGGTACTGCAAATGGAATTTTAGTGATGATCACGTTCTCCAGAAGTTTTCCTGGTAAATCGAGGCCTTCGGAAAAGCTGCCAGTACCGAAGATAATCGAGGTGCCACCGTGATCGATGGTGAATTTATGATTATCTAGAATTTCTTTTCTCGACTTGGTTCCTTGAATTTGAATCAACCAACCTTTCTTACTTAGTTTGGCTGATAATGACGAAGCAACTTCATTCATTTGCCAATAAGATGCGAACAAGACTAAGTTGGCTTTTTTCTCTAATAAATAGTTAGGCAACTTGTTAACTAATTTTTTGGTGAAATCTTCTGCTTGAGGATCGACGCCAATATCCGCTACCAACAATTCACCCTGGGTTTGATAATCAAACGGCGAGGCCAAAGCTAGAAACTGAACACCATCTTCTTCTTTTTGACTAATTCCAGCCTGATGACAAAAATAGCTAAAAGAGTTGAGTGCCCGCATAGTGGCGGAGGTAAGCACGGCTCCCACACATCGACTCCATATCGCCTGTTCCAAGTGATAACCAACTTCAATGGGTGACACATGAACGACGACGTCATCTTCTCGTTCTTCACTTATCTCTAACCACCGTGCTAGTGGTGTTGTGCTCTTCGAAGTAGGTTTTGCCATTAACGACCATACTTGGTTGAGATTTTCTAGGCGTTGCTCATAGCTTCCGAGTTCAGCTAAAGCGGGCTGAGCAATTCTCAATGCTAGCTGACCTTCCTTTGTTTTCTCGCTTATTAGGTCTGAAATTTTGCCCACGGCTTGGCGAGCTTTCTTGGTCGACTTCTTTAGATCCTTTGCTTCGGTTTGTAACCAGTCAGGCAATTCCCCATGCTCAAACCTAAGTCGCTTTTCGACAAAGTGTGTGGTGTCGATGTGTTTGGACACTAATAATAAGGATGGAATAATCACTTGGATTGCATCGGTTAGCTCATTACTAAAGCGAAACACTCGTTGTTCTTCGGCTAATGTCGTAAATTTAGCTAAGGTTTGGTTAAGCCGTTCCAGCCAACTAATGCTGTTTTTTAACGGGGCAAATGCAGCGGTGTGTTCGCGGGCAATTTGTGGGAGATGGTGCGCTTCGTCAAAAATATAAATACTTTCTTCTGGCTCTGGCAGAATAACACCACCACCAAGCTCAGCATCGGAAAGCACTAGACTATGGTTTGCAATAATAACATCAGCCGCTTCTAGTTCTACTCGGGCTTTATGATATGGACATTGCCGATGGACAGAAAAGGTCGGATTACAGCCAAATTTGTCACTCGCGATACGCTGCCAAGTTTCATTTGTTATCGTAGAAGGCCAACTGTCACGTTCTCCATCCCACTTGCCTGAATCCAGAGCTTTATATAAGTCACGTAATAGGGCAATTTCATCCTCTTCGGGTTTTGTCTCAAATTGAAAGCCTAATTGATCGCCAGATTCTGAAAATGCAGCTAGCTTCTCTCTACAGCAGTAACGTTGACGTCCTTTGGCAACGCGATATTGAAAGTCGATTTCGATTAAGCGACGGTATAAAGGAAGGTCTTTATGTGCGAGTTGCTCTTGAAGCGCGACAGTGGCGGTCGAAATGATCAATTTACGGTTGTTAAGCACGGCCATTGGTACGGCAGCCATTAAGTAGGAGAGAGACTTCCCAATTCCTGTTCCAGCCTCAGCAACCATTATGCGATTAGTTTTATGGTATTGACCATGTAGTGTCTTGGCTATTTCAGCAACAAGATAGTTTTGTGCTCGACGAGGAACAAAATTATCAAGTTGGTATGGGAGGTTTTGATAGCTTTTTTGGATGAGCTTTTGGACTTTACTGGTTAACATATTTGGCCCTAAATGATGATTTCACTATGTTACCACAGGCGTAGATACGGCGTTACTGCGTTTTACAACGTAACTTTTTTAAATAAAGTCAGATCCTTCTCACAAAAAAACCTAATCTTCAGTTACTTAAATTAAATTCGCGCTCAAAAAAATATAAAACTCTAAATGTCACGATTAGTTTTTATAAATGTCTAAATTTATGGTAATAAAATAACCAAACGAGTGTTTTATTTTGTTTTTGTGATAAAAATTAGAGCCCTATTTTTTTGGTTTTTGAGCGTGATATTGTGGCTGTTTTGTTATTTTATTGTTTAACTATATGTAAAATAGACAGTTATTTTTATTTTACATTGTTTTATTAAAGAGTTGACACGCAGGGTAATCTTTTGCAATCTAGGTTTCGGAATTACTGGCGAAGAACAAAAAAACTTTCGTTCTTCATCAAACAAAACAGAGGGAACCAATATTAGGATTCCCCAAAAGAAAAGGCAGTGGATTAATATGAAAAAGACTCTAGTAGCTCTAGCGGTATTAGCAGCAGGTTCTGTAAACGCAGCAGAAGTTTATAACGACGGCGGTGTTTCAACATCTATTTCTGGTGTAGCTGAAGTGCAACTTATTGGTAACGAAGGTTACACTGACTCAGACCTAGCAGTTCGTATCGATGATTTCGATCTAACAGCATCAACTTCTGTTGCTCTATCTGAAGATACTTCAGCAATTGGTGAAGTAAGTATTGATGAAGATGCTGCAGACAGAACTTTTGTAGGTTTCTCATCTGCATCTATGGGTACTATCACTTTCGGTAAGCAACTTTATATTGCAGATGACGCAGGTATTGGTGCAGACTTCGAATTTGGTGGAGCTCAATACGGTACTACTAACGCTTCTGGCGACGATGTAATCAAGTACGTTTTCGACAACGGCAGCTTCTTCTTTGGTCTTTCTACTGACCTAGAAGAATCAGATGGTGAGAATTCTGATGTAGATGGTCGTATCGGTGTGTATGTTGGTGACCTTACTTTAGCAATCTACGCATTAGATGGCGAAGCAACTGGTTTTGAAGAGTCTGCTTACAACGTTCAAGCAACTTATTCAGCTGATGCTCTAACTTTCAATGCATCGATTGGTTCTAAAGAAACTAATGACGTAGAAACTGAGTACTTAGAAGCTAACGTTAAATACTCGATGGATGCAACATCTTACGCTCTAGGTTTCTCTACTGCAGATACTGATGGCGCTGATGACACTGTAGACACTATCTACGCAAACGTTGTTAACCAATTAGCAACTAACGTGCGTGTATACGGCGAAGTTGGTTTCCAAGCAGATGCAACAGAAGAGCTTGGTTACGTAGCTGGTATGGAAGTATCATTCTAATCTAGCGATTAGTTGAAACACTTTCTTAAAAAGGCCGCCTTTAGGGCGGTCTTTTGCGTTTTAGGTTAATAGCATTAAAGCCAGTCAATACAAAATTTATTCATTGTTTGTCTAAGTAAGGTTGTAAGTGATATGAGTAATAAACGTTTTCTAGTCTTAGGTATCAGCTTATTGTCGAGCTTGGTTGTAGAGGCAGCGACATTGACCGTCGATTCAACGATTGAACTGATGGCGATCGATGGTAAAAAGATAACGAAATCTGAATTAGTAAAGGGAACATTGAGTGATATCTCTGCGGGAGAGCATCAATTAGTATACCGTTTTAGAGCTAGCTTACGTGATGGAAGTATGAATCGGTTGTATTCAACCACGCCGAATGTTTCGTTTATTCAGTTTAACGCTGATGATCAGTTATCAATTGTGTTGCCTAGGCTCCGTTCCTACTCTCAGGCAAATGCTTATTTCAAGCGCGATCCTCTATGGACTTTAGTTAATCAAAAAGGGGATGAGTATCAACTGGAATATGATGCCTTACCTGGGCAAGGCTTTATGCCGTATGCGGATATAGAAAAGCCATTAGCGGCTTATAACTTGGCACAAGGAAATCAGTACGCACAAGATGGCGCTACAAAAGTTGTGACTGATGAAGTGATGCAGGGTGGGAATGATCTTTCGCTGCTGAATACGTTTAAGTTGCTTTATAACAATGCGACAGAAGAGCAGCGTGACCAAATTAAACAATGGCTTGCTGAACAAGAAAAGTAAGTCGCAGCGGTAGTGGTTGCGCGGAGTTAAAACATCTGAATCTACGTTGGGAGCTGGCTCATTGAGTCAGTTTTCATCTTATTTACTGTTCTTACGTCCTCACAATTCTCAATTGTTTCTTTTTAATAAGTTCCATCAACGTAGAACCAGAAACCTTTGTGTTTTATAAAGCGAGATTTTTCATTTAAGCACTGACTCTGACCATTATCATTGTAATAGGCCTTAAAGTGAACAAAGCCTTCAGTATTGCTCGACAAATGAGAATGCTCGACCACAAGCTTTGTCCATTCCAATTCACACCCTTCTTGAATATCATCTTTGGTGAATTCCTGTTGGCGATCGGGATGATAGGTCATGATGATGAAATCGACGAGATTAAGAACATGAGCGCAATAGCGAGCACGCATAAGTTGTTCGGGTTTACGTGCCTGAGCATGATCATTATGAACTAACTGGCAGCAGTTTTTATAGTGTTTTTTGCTTCCACAAGGGCAATGCTTCATATTAATTAATCTATTTTAGTAAACAATTCAGATGTCCAAGCAATGGCGTTGTCATAGCAACTCGCGACCTGATCCATGTTGAGTTCAAGTGACTGCGCAATATCTTCCACAGTTCCCCATTCAGCTTTTTCATACGCCATAGATAGACGTATAAGGAGTCCTAATGAGCCAGTATGGTTGAGGAGTGCGTCCTTTACTGACTTCTCAATAGGAATGGCTTCTAAGAGCTCTTCGAGCGGTTGGTCAAGCAGGCTATCTAGGTAACAAAACATCCCACTTAGGAATGCGGAAGACGGGGTGATTTTCACGCTTGACAGTTGGGCAATTAATTCACAAAAACGAGCCGTTTGTAGAGATAAATTATAGAGATATTGCGGCTTATCTTCAGACGTTGACGCAATCGCTAACAGCGAAATAAATTTTCGTAATTTTTGCTCACCAAGATAAACAATAGCTTGTTTGAATGATGTGATATCAGTCATCACGTTGGGTGAACCATTCACAATAGTGAGCAGCTTAAAAGAGAGGCTCACATCTTTAGACATTAATGATTCAATGGCGTCGAAGTCCAATGCAGGCTTTGAAATCTCTTGGCACAGCTGAATGACCGTGAGTACTGATGGATCGATCTTTCTACTGCGTATGAGTTCTGGTTTACTGAAAAAATAGCCTTGAAATAGAGTAAATCCAGCTTCTAATGCTTCCTGGTACTCTTCATGAGTTTCGACTTTTTCAGCTAAAAATTGAATTGGAGTATGTTGCAATCGATCAAGAAGTATCTTTGCTTTCTCGATAGGTACGAGTCGAATATCGAACTTGATGATCGAAATATATGGTAAAAACGGCTTCCACTCAGGAGATGGAATAAAGTCATCTAAAGCCAGACGATACCCTTCTTTGTGTAACGTCTTCACAGCATTAAGAAGAGCTTGATTTGGTTCGCAATCCTCAAGTATTTCAATAATTAGGTTTTCTTTAGGCAACAGCGTAGGAACCAAATTAATGATGCTTTGATAAGGAAAGTTAACAAAGGTTAACACTGCCTGAGAATCTTGATTGTGGACAGCAAAAAAATGCTCTGATAGCAGACGGCTAGTGGCTTGTTCCGCTTCTATGTCTGGAAATTTATTATTTGGGCCATCTCGGAACAATAGTTCATAAGCAACAAGGTTTTTATCCTTATCCAGAATCGGTTGACGAGCTATATATGAATACTGCAAAGGTGCCCCTTGTATTACCTTGTTTAATTAAATGCTGAAAGCCTGTTTATCAAATCTAATTTTAGATTAGTAATGGCAAAATATATTAGCTAGATCGGTTCGTCTTTTAATGTGTAACCATCATCATTAAAGTCCAAATAATACAGTTTGCTTCCCCAATCTCCCAGTACAATGCGAGTTAGATAAATACCTTGGTTATCTATCTGCTCAATATTAGGACGATGAGTATGACCATGAATCATGATTTCAGCACTATGGTTTGTCATAACGCGAATCACTTCTTCGTGCGTTACATCCATTATATCTAATGATTTCTTAGACTTATCCAGTTGTGTGCCTGTTTGTACTTTAATAGCGATTTTTTGTCTTACTTTAAAGGGTAGCTTGTTAAATCCCCATTGCAACCATGGATTATGGACTTTCTGTCTGAATGCCAAATAACGTTCATCTTCTAAACATAAAGTATCACCATGTAGGAGAACACATCGGCTTCCATTCAACGTAATCTCAGTGATCTCTGGTAAAACAACAACGCCAGTTTCTCGCTCAAACCTTGATCCGATCAGAAAATCTCGATTGCCTTGGATAAAGTAACAATTGATACCACTATCCGTAAAAGACTTAAGCGTTGCTTTTATCGCTTGAGCAAATTCTGTTGAGTCATCATCGCCAACCCAAAAGTCAAATAGATCACCAAGAATGTAAAGCGCGTCCGCGTTACTGGCTTCGTTTTGTAGAAAGCGTATAAAAGCCTCAGTAAGTTTTGGCTGCTGAGGTGAAAGGTGGAGATCAGAAATAAAAAGTGTGCGCATAGTGGGTAATTAAAGTCTTCTTATAAAATAAAAGGCACTAATTTAAATTAGTACCTTTATTAGATAGATTCAGAATCTCATAACGTCTGGCTTTGCGCCAACAGAGATAATTATTCTTCGATCGTTGTTCCAGTAATCACAACATCTTCCAGAGGAACATCTTGATGCATACCATATGAACCTGTACTTACGGCTTTAATTTTCTCAACGACATCCATTCCTTCTGTCACTTCTGCAAATACACAGTAGCCCCAACCATCTCTAGACTCCGAGCGGAAGTTAAGAAATGCATTGTCATTGACGTTAATGAAAAATTGAGAACTAGCAGAGTGTGGGTCCATGGTGCGAGCCATTGCAAGCGTGCCAACAGTATTCTCTAAACCATTGTTTGCTTCGTTTTTAATTGGAGCGCGAGTGCTCTTTTCTTTTAGTCCAGACGTCATACCGCCGCCCTGAATCATAAAGCCGTCAATAACACGGTGGAATAATGTGTCATCGTAAAAGCCTTCTTTACAGTATTGAAGGAAGTTTGCGCTAGTTTCAGGCGCTTTTTCTGTGTTGAGTTCGATCTTGATGTCGCCAAAATTGGTATGAAGAGTGATCATCATCGTTACCTTAAGTTTTTGTGATTTTAGAAAGCGTAATTCTAGCTTAGTTAAGGCAACAATCAAAATACCTTAATGAAAGAATATAGATGACCTAGATACTTGAGAATGGTTATAATCATGGTTCATTTGACATTTAACCAACTTAGACAGTGATCATGCTAACTATATATAACTCCCTAACGCGTAAGAAAGAACAATTTAAACCCATTACTGATGGCAAGATCGGTATGTACGTGTGTGGTGTCACCATTTACGATCTCTGTCATATCGGCCATGGTCGGACGTTTGTTTCATTTGATGTTGTGGGGCGTTATCTTCGTTATTTAGGGTATGATCTTACATTTGTTCGAAATATTACCGATATAGACGACAAAATCATTAAACGCGCGAATGAAAACCAAGAATCTTGTGATGCGCTAACTGAACGCTTGATAGGGGAAATGCACGCAGACTTTGACGCGTTAAATATTCTGCGCCCAGATCATGAACCTCGAGCAACTGACTATATTGATGAGATTATTACACTGGTAACAAGCTTAATTGATAAAGGTTTCGCCTATGTTGCTAGTAACGGTGACGTGATGTTTGAAGTTGCTAAGTTTGAACAATATGGAAAGTTGTCAAAGCAAGATTTAGATCAGCTTCAAGCGGGTGCACGAGTAGATATCGACAAGGCAAAACGCAGTCCGTTAGATTTTGTTGTGTGGAAAATGTCTAAACCTGGTGAACCAACATGGGAATCACCATGGGGACCTGGGCGTCCAGGATGGCATATCGAATGTTCGGCAATGAATTCTGCGTTGCTGGGCAATCATTTTGATATTCATGGTGGTGGTTCTGATTTGCAGTTCCCGCACCATGAAAATGAAATCGCTCAATCATGTTGTGCTCACGGTACTGACTATGTAAATACATGGATGCACAGTGGGATGGTGATGGTAGACAGAGAAAAAATGTCTAAATCACTGGGTAACTTTTTCACGATTCGTGATGTTCTTGGTCATTATGATGCTGAGACGATTCGCTACTTCTTGATGTCGGGTCATTATCGTAGTCAGTTAAATTATAGTGAAGAAAACCTCAATCAAGCACGAGCTTCGCTAGAACGTTTGTATACCTCAATGCGCGGCCTAGATTTGACCGTTGATGCAGCTTATGGTGAAGAGTTTGTTGCTCGTTTTAAAACGGCAATGAACGATGATTTTAATACACCTGAAGCCTATTCCACATTGTTTGATATGGCGCGAGAAGTGAATCGTCTTAAATCTAATGATACTGATAAAGCAGCAGCACTCGCGGTTCAAATGCGTGAGTTAGCCGATGTTATTGGTATTTTGTATCAAGAGCCTGATGCGTTTCTTCAAGGTAACGATGATAACGACGAAGTTGCTGAAATTGAAGGTTTGATTAAAATGCGCAACGATGCAAGAGCGGCGAAAGATTGGGCAAATGCTGATGTCGCTCGAGATCGTTTGAACGAAATGGGCATCGTCTTAGAGGATGGCCCAACAGGAACGACATGGCGTAAGAAGTAACCTGTTTGTTGTGCATTAACGTAAAGGGCTTGGGAAACTAAGCCCTTTCCATATTTAGGGCAATTATGTCGATTATATTGGGGATTGATCCAGGCTCGCGTATTACTGGTTATGGTGTTATTAAGCAGCAAGGTAGGCAACTTCAATACTTAGGAAGTGGTTGTATTCGTACCAGTGAAGGTGAATTGCCGGGTAGATTAAAACAGATATACGCGGGCGTGAGCGAAATTATTATTCAATTTCAGCCAGAAGAGTTTGCTATCGAGCAAGTTTTTATGGCGAAAAATGCCGATTCTGCGTTAAAGCTAGGCCAAGCTCGAGGTAGTGCGATAGTCGCCGCCGCCAATGCAGATTTGCCAGTGTATGAGTATGCAGCGCGATTGGTGAAGCAAGCTGTAGTCGGCTCTGGCGCAGCAGAAAAGTCTCAGGTTCAACATATGGTGAAGCAGATGTTGAAGTTACCAGCAAAACCACAAGCGGATGCGGCAGATGCGTTAGCAATTGCAATTTGTCATGCAAACACCAACAAAACGTTAGTGGCGTTATCTGGAAAAGCCACCGCTGCCAGACGTGGGCGATATCGTTAGTTAAATTGTTTAACACTGGCTATTTATCCAGTAATTTATTATTATTTTTTGAAATTCTTGAATTAGATAGGATCACGCTGTGATAGGACGAGTGCGCGGAAGCATCATTGAAAAACAACCTCCAGTAGCTTTGATTGAAGTGAGTGGTATCGGGTATGAAATTCAAATGCCAATGAGCTGTTTCTATGAATTACCTGATGTCGGTGAAGAAGCTATTGTCTACACGCATTTTGTTGTCCGCGAAGACGCTCAGTTATTATATGGATTTAATACCATCCGAGAGCGTGCTCTTTTTCGTGAAGTTATTAAGGCAAATGGCGTGGGGCCCAAATTAGGTCTCGGGATTCTTTCAGGTATGACGGCAGAGCAATTTGTCGATTGTGTTGAACGAGAAGACATCTCAACCTTAATAAAATTGCCAGGTGTGGGTAAAAAAACTGCTGAGCGACTCGTCGTTGAAATGAAAGATCGTTTGAAAGGGTGGTCAACTGGCGATCTATTTAGCAGTCCACAGCCATCTCAAGCTGGTGTGGTTGCATCTTCAGCGAGCAGTGTCTCGGACGAAGCGGTTAGTGCATTGATTGCGCTTGGTTACAAAGAAGTTCAAGCAGTGAAGATCATCAAACAGGTTAGTGAACCTGATATGAGCAGCGAAGCCTTAATCAAAGCAGCCTTGAGAGCGATGGTATGATTGAAGCAGACAGATTGATTGCCGCAGATAACCCAGTTTTCAAAGAAGAAGAGGCCTTTGATCGTGCGATAAGGCCAAAAACACTAGCAGACTATCAAGGTCAAGATCATGTCCGTGTGCAGATGGAAATATTTATTGAGGCGGCGCAAAAGCGTCAAGAAGCACTTGATCATTTGTTGATCTTTGGACCTCCCGGGTTAGGTAAAACGACACTGGCTAATATTGTCGCTAATGAGATGGGGGTAAACATTAGAACCACGTCTGGGCCGGTATTGGAGAAAGCTGGAGACTTGGCTGCGATGCTAACCAATCTTGAAGAAAATGATGTGCTGTTTATCGATGAAATCCACCGCTTAAGTCCTGTGGTTGAAGAAGTGCTTTATCCAGCAATGGAAGATTACCAACTTGATATTATGATTGGTGAGGGGCCAGCGGCGCGTTCAATCAAAATTGACTTACCACCTTTTACCTTGATTGGCGCGACTACACGAGCTGGTTCGCTAACTTCACCACTTAGAGACCGTTTTGGTATTGTTCAACGGTTAGAATACTATCAAGTGGAAGACTTAAAAAATATCGTTAAGCGTAGTTCTGATTGCTTAGATCTTTCAATGGATATGGAAGGCGCGTTAGAACTAGCTAAACGCTCTCGTGGTACTCCTCGTATTTCCAATCGACTGCTTCGACGTGTTCGTGATTATGCTGAAGTTAAAGGGGACGGGCATATTGGTGTCGATACTGCAGATATGGCGCTTAAGATGCTGGATGTTGATCCTAAGGGGTTTGATTACATGGATAGAAAATTACTCCTCGCCATCATCGATAAATTTTCCGGTGGACCAGTCGGGCTAGATAATGTAGCAGCGGCAATTGGTGAAGAAAAAGACACCATTGAGGATGTCATTGAACCGTATTTGATTCAGCAGGGTTTTTTGCAACGTACACCTCGAGGACGAGTTGCAACAGATAGAGCTTACCTTCATTTTAATAAAGTAAAATAAGCTTTTCGAAAATGAGACCTAAGTCAATAGATTAAATCGAGTGTGATCTTTATCACACTTCATGAAGATATTTTATGATTCATAAATGTTGTTTTATCTGATTACTATTGTTAATTAAATGTATCCACAAATGGTTTGAATACCCATTTTCAACTCATTCAGACATTAACTCATATCTAAAAATTGATCTGCCTCAATTATTTTGTTAACAGATTGAAAATTAAGAAACTAAATTGATCTATATCAATACCCACGATTATTACAAAACCTTTGAAAGCCATCTCATTAACCAGTAAAATTCTCTCTATTATATTAGGTATTGCTTAATGAAATTATCTTTTTATAAGTTTATTTTACAGATGCCTCTTCCAATTACTTACAATTTGTAACAATAAAAAAATTTAAGATTGGTGCAGCTGAAGCTGCTTTATTTGAAAGACGTGTCATTCAGCCGACACAAAGGAGTTAACATGATCGACATAGTTGATCTATCGCGATTGCAATTTGCACTCACTGCGATGTATCACTTTTTGTTTGTCCCACTGACATTAGGAATGTCCTTTCTTCTGGCAATCATGGAATCACTGTATGTGATGACAGATAAACAGATTTACAAAGATATGACTAAGTTTTGGGGTAAGTTATTTGGTATTAACTTTGCGCTTGGTGTTGCAACTGGCCTCACAATGGAGTTCCAGTTTGGTACTAACTGGTCATACTATTCCCACTACGTTGGTGATATTTTTGGCGCGCCCTTAGCGATTGAAGCACTCGTTGCCTTTTTCCTTGAATCTACCTTTGTCGGGTTGTTCTTCTTTGGTTGGGACCGCCTGAGTAAGCGTCAACACTTAGTATCAACATGGTTGGTCGCGATTGGTTCAAACATGTCAGCACTGTGGATTCTAGTTGCAAATGGTTGGATGCAAAATCCTGTTGGATCTGAATTCAACTTTGAAACCATGCGTATGGAAATGACCAGCTTTGCTGAAGTGGTACTAAACCCAGTTGCTCAGGTTAAATTTGTTCACACTGTGGCTGCAGGTTACACCACAGGTGCGATGTTTATTCTAGGTGTGTCTGCATACTATATTCTAAAAGGCCGAGATCTCGCGTTTGCTCGCCGTTCGTTTGCAGTGGCTTCTTCATTTGGTATTGCCGCAGTATTGTCAGTTATCGTTCTTGGTGATGAATCGGGCTATGAAGTAGGTGAAGTGCAAAAAGTGAAATTGGCAGCGATGGAAGCCGAATGGCACACCGAAGAAGCGCCAGCACCTTTCACCCTATTTGGTTTACCGAACCAAGAAACTCGACATACGGATTATGCGATTAAAATCCCTTACGTGATGGGTATTATTGCAACACGTTCCTTTGATGAAGAAGTCATAGGGCTTAACGATTTACGTGATGGTCACGTTGATCGTGTTCGCAACGGTATGTACGCCTATGAGCTGCTGACTAAATTGCGCTCAGGTGATAAATCCGCTGAAAATATTGCGGCATTTGATGAAGTTAAGCACGACCTAGGTTATGGCTTGTTACTTAAGCGATACACCGACAATGTTGTTGATGCGACAGAAGAACAGATTCAAGCCGCCGCAGATGACACAATTCCAACAGTATGGCCGCTATTCTGGGCGTTCCGTATTATGGTTGCGTGTGGTTTTGCGATGCTATTTGTATTTGGCGCAGCATTCATTCAAAGCTGTCGTCAGAAAATTGAGCAAAAACGTTGGGTTCTTAAAGCAGCACTGTTCAGTATTCCATTACCTTGGATTGGGGTTGAAACCGGTTGGTTTGTTGCCGAATTTGGTCGCCAGCCTTGGGCTGTCGGTGAAATTCTCCCTGTAAACGTGGCCAGTTCTGCGTTAAGTGCGAGTGAAATTTACATATCACTATTCGCTATTCTTGCACTTTATACCGTGTTCTTGTTGGCAGAAGTCTATTTGATGGTGAAATTTGCTCGTAAAGGGCCAAGTAGCCTAAAAACAGGTCGCTATCACTTTGAACAAAATGCAAACACTGCGGCGGATAACATCAGTCGCCAAGTCGAAGCTTAAGGTAGGGAGAACTAAAGAATGTTTGATTACGAAATCTTGCGATTCATTTGGTGGGCACTGGTCGGTGTCCTACTAGCAGGCTTCGCTATCGCCGATGGCTTTGATATGGGTGTAGGAGCGTTAGTTCCAGTTATCGGTAAAAGTGATGTCGAACGCCGAATAATGATAAATTCCATTGCCCCACACTGGGATGGCAACCAAGTATGGTTAATCACCGCAGGTGGTGCATTGTTCGCGGCATGGCCATTAGTTTATGCAACGTCATTTTCGGGTTTTTACTTGGCAATGATCATCACTCTTGCCGCTTTATGGTTGCGTCCAGTCGGGTTGGATTACCGCTCGAAATTGACGGACCCACAATGGAGACAAGCTTGGGATATTGCTATTTCAATTAGTGGGTTTGTTCCGCCAATTATTTTTGGTGTGGCATTTGGTAACTTATTGCAAGGTGTACCATTTGAACTAACTGATTTTATGATGCCCTTGTACCAAGGTTCATTCTTCGGTTTGTTGAATCCGTTTGCCCTCTTGTGTGGTGTTGTAAGCTTATTGATGTTTTTGCTTCAAGGTTCATCTTGGTTGATTATGAAAACCTCTGATGATTTGCTTTCACGTTCAAAAGGCACTGCACAATTGGTTGGTTTGTTGCTAACAATTACATTTGTCGCTGCAGGATATTGGATTCAGAGTATCGACGGTTACGTAGTAAAAAGCGTTATCGATACGATGGCTGATTCTAATCCATTAAACAAAGAAGTGGCACGTGAAGCGGGTGCTTGGATGGCTAACTTTAATGCTCACCCATTACTTTGGATTGCTCCAGCGTTAGGAGCGGGCATGCCAATTATTGCTGTGATTGCTGCTCGTTTTAGTAAAGGTGGCATTGCGTTTCTAGCGGCGAGCTTATCGAGTGCTGGTGTTATTTGTACGGCGGGGTTCACTATGTTCCCATTTGTTATGCCTTCAAGTTTAGTGCCTAGTCATAGTTTGACGATGTGGGATGCGACATCGAGTGAGTTAACACTCCAGCTAATGACAGGCGTTGCAGCGGTATTTGTACCGATTATTTTGGCTTATACAACATTTGGTTATTACAAAATGTATGGCCGCCTTGATAACAAATTTATCGAAGACAACAACAGTTCACTTTATTAAGGAGTCGTAATTATGTGGTATTTTGCTTGGATTCTAGGTGTATTGCTTGCCTGCTCATTCGGTATTATCAATGCATTGTGGCTCGAACACAGTGAAATGATGGATAAGGATAGTGAATAGCAACCCAGCTGCTATTTTAATGAAGCCAATAGACAGCCTGATCGTTAGGCTGTTTATTATGGCTTTGGGACTGTTTCATGCAGGTTTATTGATGTGGGAGCCTACTCAATATGCCAATTCGATAGGTGGGTTTAGTCTATTGAAGGTGACATTGTTAATCTGGTCAATGTGCAGCAGTATGGTTGTAGGTATTGGGTTTCACCCATATCGAAGCGTTTTTAAGCTCATGTTTAGTCCTTATTTTTCATTACTAATATTATTAGGGTTTACAGGGCTGGTGTTGCTTTAGACATCACCGCTTACAATCGATGATAAAATAGCGTTACTTGTTTGAAGTAACGCTATTTTTTTATCATAACAATATCAATTTGAAGCAGAGCTTTTACGAATTGAAGAAAAGTACGTTATAGTAATCATTCGCATAGCAAAACTTATTGGGTTACTCGTGTCGCTAGAAAATATTGAATTTAAATGGCCAGTCACGGTTTATTACGAAGATACAGATGCTGGTGGTGTGGTCTACCATGCAAATTATTTAAAGTTTTTTGAACGCGCAAGGACGGAGATGATTCGAGCCTGGGGCGTCTCGCAATCAGTCTTACTTGAGCATGATATTGGTTTCGTTGTAAAGTCGATGGAAATTAATTATATCAAAGCGGCAATATTGGATGAACATTTGACGGTAATAAGTGTCATATCTGATCAAAGGAAAGCTTCTTTGCAATTTTGTCAGGAGCTCGTAAATGCTGAACAGCAGGTATTGTGCCGTGCTTTAGTTCAGGTAGCATGCATCAATAATAAGAAAATGCGCCCAATCGCTATCCCATTATCTATTTTTTCCAAGGAGTTACAGTGAACGCTGAACTTTCGATTCTCGATCTATTTTTACAAGCCAGCCTATTAGTTAAGTTAGTTATGCTTATTTTACTAGGCATGTCGGTTATGTCGTGGGCGATGATTATCAAACGTCTACGAGTGTTAAAACAAATTGGCAAACAATCTGCCTTGTTTGAAGATAAGTTTTGGTCGGGTGCGGATCTTACGCATGTCTATCAAGAAGTGAAAGCAAGGAAAGATGAGATCAGTGGATGTGAAGAAATCTTTTATGCAGGATTTACTGAATTTGCACGTCTACACAAGTCGAATAGCGGTGATGCCAATTACGTGATGGACGGAACTGCGCGGGCAATGCGTGTTTCTGTCTCTCGTGAAGTTGAGTCTTTGGAAGCGCATTTACCCTTTTTGGCTACGGTAGGCTCAATCAGTCCTTATATTGGTCTATTTGGTACCGTATGGGGAATTATGCATGCATTTATTGCTCTTGGTGCGGTAAAACAGGCGACACTCTCAATGGTTGCACCTGGTATTGCCGAAGCATTGGTTGCAACAGCGATGGGGCTATTTGCTGCGATTCCTGCCGTAATGGCTTATAACCGTCTTAGCAATATCGTTGGTAAGCTGGAACACAATTTCGCCACATTTTCTGAAGAGTTTCATAGTATTCTCCATCGTCAGGCTATGGTTGGGCGGGAGTAATTATTTATGGCCGGTTATCAGCCGAAGAAGCGTAAAATGACGGCAGAAATTAATGTCGTTCCCTATATTGATGTCATGTTAGTGTTGCTTATTATATTTATGGTGACATCGCCGTTTGTGACTCAGGGAGTCGATGTTGAATTGCCAAAAACGGAAAATGCGCAATCTGCTTCAGAGCTCGCAGGTGATAGTGATGTGAGCTTCATTATTGTAGAGATCACGCAAGCAGGAGAGATTGGTGTGAGTGTAAATAATGACAGTTTTCAACGCGGCTTATCATTACAAGACGCTATCGTATTGGTTAAAGCTGAACGCTCAATTAACCCCGAATCCCCAGTGGCCGTTGGTGGGGATGCTCAAACACCTTATGCAGAAATCGTGCTTGTTCTTGATGAGTTAAATCAAGCAGGTATTACCAAAGTTGGCTTATTAACGGATATTCGAGAGTAGTTGTGTCGAATTTGAAAGAGACCTCAAAGGTTAAAAAATCAGGTTTGGGAATGCCCCTATTCATTTCACTTCTTTTGCATATCGCGTTGGTGGTGATCTTGTTGTGGGGTTCTAATTTTATGTCCATAGAGCCTAAACAAACCGGAACGATGGTTGAGGCTGTAGTTATAGACCCGAACCTTGTGAGTCAACAAGCTAAGCGGATAAAAGAACAACGCTCTAAAGCTCAACAGCAAGAGCAAGATAGACTCGACAAACTGCGTCGTGAGAGTGACTTATTAGAGAAAAACCGTGCAGCGGAAGAAGAACGTATTCGTAAGCTGAAAGAGCAACAAGCGAAAGAAGAAAAAGCGACTCGAGAAGCCGAAAAGAAACGAGCTGAGAAAGAGAAAGAACGCAAAGAAGCGGAAGCTCGAAGTGCAGCCGCTGAGAAGGCACGAAAAGAGAAGCAAGCTGAACTAGAGAAAGTTGAAAAAGAACGTATTGCAAAACAGAAGGCCAAAGAAAAGTTAGAGGCCGAGACTAAAGCGGCGGCTGCGAAAGCTAAGGCTGCAAAAGAAGCGGCAGAGAAAGCGGAACAAATCAGAATAGCGAAAGAAAAGGCTGCCAAGGAAGCCGCTGAAAAAGCTGAAAAGGCGCGAATAGCGAAGGAGAAAGCCGCTAAGGAAGCAGCAGAAAAAGCAGCCAAAGAGAAGGCTGAACGGGAAGCGAAGGAAAAGGCAGCGAGAGAGAAAGCTGAGAAAGAAGCGAAAGAGAAAGCCCGTTTAGAGAAGTTAGAAAAAGAACGTTTGGCAAGAGAGAAACGAGAACAAGATGCGGCCTTGAGTGATGTATTCTCTGGGTTAGCAAATGAAGCTGAGCAAAATAGTAGTGCTCGATCGAAGTTTATTAGTTCAGAGCTCGACCGCTATGGCGCCATATACAAGCAGCTGATCTCGAGTCAATTATTGACCAACGACAGTTTTTCCGGAAAATCATGTAAAGTGAATTTACGCTTAATCCCAGCGGGCGGCACGGCTGTGTTGGGTAAATTAAGTGTATTATCAGGGGATTCCGCTGTGTGTGCTGCTACTTCGGCAGCGGTATTGAAAGTGAATTCTTATCCACTTCCAAACGATCCTGATATTGTTGAGCAGCTAAAAAATATCAATTTAACCGTAGAACCAAACTAAAAGGAAACGCTTGTGTTACAGCGCCTTATACTAAGTGTCACACTTATTGCTTTTAGTAGCATCCAACTTGCTCATGCTGCACTTGATCTTGTGATCACAGAGGGCATTAATTCAGCAAGGCCGATTGCCATTGTACCATTTGATTGGCAAGGTAATGAGCCGTTACCTGTTGATGTCTCTGCCGTTATTGCATCGGATCTGCAGCGTAGTGGGAAATTCAGCCCTGTCCCTACCAGTAAAATGCCACAAATCCCTTATGTGGATACGAATGTCGCATTTGAAGATTGGACAAAAATAGGCGTCGAATCGTTGCTGACAGGAGCGATTAGCGTGAATGAAAAAGGCGAGTATGTTATTCGCTATCAGCTGATCGATATTGTTGCTGGTCAATTGGGCGAGCATGAACGTAAAGGAGTCTCCAACGAAGGCTCATTGGTACTGTCGAAAGAATATTTATTGCTTAACAACGTCGCTGCTTATCCCAAAAAGCGTTTGAGAGAGTACGCTCACCGTATCTCTGATTTAGTCTATGAGAAACTTACTGGTGAGCGAGGGGCTTTTTTAACTCGAATTGCTTATGTTGTGGTACAGGATAATGAGAATTACCCATACCAATTGCGTGTGTCCGATTATGATGGTTTCAACGAACGGTTAGTATTGAGCTCTAAACAACCACTCATGTCGCCTGCTTGGTCACCAGATGGACGTAAGTTAGCTTATGTGTCGTTTGAAAATGGTCGTTCAGAAATCTATGTGATGGATATTTATGCCGGTGTACGTGAGAAAATGACCTCATTCCCACGCCATAATGGTGCTCCGCGTTTCTCCCCAGATGGAAAATCACTCGCATTAGTTTTATCGAAGACAGGTAACCTCCAAGTTTATACTATGGATTTAGCGACCAAAAAGGTAAAACAAATTACTCGAGGGTCTGCTAATAATACAGAGCCATTCTGGCATCCAAATGGGAAATCACTGATATTCACGTCTGACCGTGGTGGTAAGCCACAGATTTATAACGTAGATTTGTACACGGGAGCGACAAAACGTATAACATGGCAGGGTCGACAAAACTTAGGTGGACAAATTTCACCTGATGGCCGTTACTTAATAATGGTAAATCAAAGTGCTAATGGCTTTAACCTTGCCAAACAGGATTTAGATTCTGGAACAGTGCAAATTTTAACAAAGACTTTGCTCGATGAATCTCCTAGTATTGCCCCTAATGGTGGTATGGTTATATACAGCTCAATTTTCAACAATACTAATGTGTTATCGATGGTTTCAATTGATGGACGTTTTAAAGCTAGACTGCCGGAAACAAATGGTCGTGTAAGAGCACCTGCTTGGTCTCCGTTTTTATAAAAAGTGATTTGAATTTAAGGAATATAAGATGCAACTGAACAAAGTTCTTAAAGGGTTAATGATTGCAATCCCGGTACTTGCGATGACCGCATGTAGTTCAAGTGATGAAGCTGCAAATGCTTCTGGAACTGGAAGTACGGTCGATCAAGCGATAACGAATGAATCAACCGTATTATCTTCAATTGACGAGAGCGGTCAATTATCTGAGCAGCAGTTGATGGAACGTGTCATGCAAGAGCAGACCGTTTATTTTGCATTCGATAACTCAACGATTTCTGCTGATTACGAAGACATGCTAGCACTTCATGCTACTTATCTAACGTCTAACCCAGCGGTAACCGTGACTATTGAAGGTCATGCTGATGAACGTGGAACCCCTGAATACAACATCGCTTTGGGTGAGTATCGTGCTGAAGCAGTTGCTCGTTACCTACAAGCTTTAGGTGCACTTTCTAGTCAAATTTCTATCGTAAGTTACGGTGAAGAAAAACCATTAGTTAACACTCACGATGAATCTGCGTACGCACAAAACCGTCGTGCGGTTCTTGTTTACTAATTAAAGAGTGGCTTAACTATGTTCGGTAATACACAGTTTAGGAGCACACCACGAGTTGCTATGCTTACGTTATTGGCGTGCGCAGCGAATAGTGCGTTTGCAGCTCCCGCTCCAGTATCCGATTTGAACGGTAATTCGACGATATTGCCTTCTGTCAGTGGAACGAGCAGCAATAAATCTCGTGTTGAGCGTCTAATCGAAAGTCGTAATCAAATGCAGCTACAAATGCAGCAGCAGCTTGAGCAAATGACGATGGAGCTTCAAGAGCTCCGTGGTATTGTAGAGCGCAACAGTTACGACATCGAGCAAACGATTCAACGTCAACGAGAGTTGTTTATTGAGGTCGACAGTATTCGCACTCAAGCTAAGAACACTCCTAGTGCTGCGTCGGGCTCAGAATCGACCGCGTCAACCGAAGGTACGTATAGCGAGAATGTTGATGAGCAAGCCGCATATCAAAATGCTGTTGATCTCATTTTGAAAAAACGTGATTACTCTGGAGCTATTGATGCGTTTAATCAATTTCGCCAGCAGTTTCCAAACTCATCATTTACTCCGAATGCCCATTACTGGCTTGGTCAGCTTTATTTTGCCAAAAAGCAATATAACGATGCGCAAACCAACTTTGCTTCGGTCGTAAATTTTGAATCATCGAGTAAAAGAGCCGATGCATTAGTGAAACTGGGTGATATTGAAAAGCAGAACAACAACAGTGCTGCGGCTACTCGATACTATCAACAGGTTGTTTCTGAGTACCCATCAAGTAAGTCTGCTGATGAAGCGAAACAGAAGCTCGGCAATTAATTAAGTTCGATAATAAGATAAAGGAGCATTTTTGCTCCTTTATTTATTTTTACTTCTTATTTTGCTCAATAAAGACACGTTATCGCTTTTGACTCTCTGCTTCTACGGTGTAGAATGCTCGGATTGAAAGATGTTGTGTAGAGCAGAGCAATGAGCCATATCCTAGATTCAATCCAAACATCCTACCCATTTCCGCCAAAACCAGTCCCGCTTTCTGATGAAGAAAAGCAGGCCTATATCAGTGAAATTAAGCAACTGCTGATCGACAATGATGCTGTATTGATAGCGCATTATTATACTGATCCGTTAATTCAAGCTCTTGCTGAAGATACGGGTGGTTTTGTCGGTGACTCACTGGAAATGGCTAAGTTTGGTAACCGTCACCCAGCACAAACACTTCTGATTGCTGGTGTTCGTTTTATGGGAGAGAGCGCAAAAATTCTCACTCCAGAAAAACGCATTCTTATGCCAACGTTAGATGCAGAGTGTTCGTTAGATCTTGGTTGTCCAGTGGATGAATTTAGTCAATTTTGCGATCAGCATCCCGACCATACTGTTGTGGTATACGCCAATACTTCGGCAGCAGTAAAAGCACGTGCGGATTGGGTTGTCACCTCTTCAATTGCTCTTGAGATTGTCGAACATCTAGATTCACAAGATAAGCCCATTATTTGGGGCCCAGATCGCCACTTAGGCTCATATATTGCGAATAAAACCGGTTGTGACATGCTGTTGTGGCAAGGCGAATGTATTGTTCATGATGAATTTTCTTCCGATGCATTAAGAAAGATGAAGGCGCTCTACCCAGACGCGGCAATTTTGGTTCACCCAGAATCACCTGCGAGTGTCGTGGATCTTGCAGATGCAGTGGGATCGACAAGTCAATTAATTAAGGCAGCGAAGTCATTGCCACAGAAAAAACTGATTGTTGCAACTGACAAGGGTATTTTCTTTAAGATGCAGCAATTAGTGCCAGAGAAAGAACTCATTGAAGCGCCAACGGCGGGAGCAGGGGCAACGTGTCGCAGTTGTGCTCACTGTCCATGGATGGCGATGAACGGCCTTAAAGCAATTAAATCGGCGCTTGTTGATGGTGGAGAAGAACACGAGATATTCGTTGACGAAGCGATTCGGGTGAAGTCACTAATTCCATTGAATCGTATGCTAGATTTTGCAGAAAGTCTCAACCACACTGTCAAAGGGAATGCATAAAAGCACGACTTAGCTGGTAATAAGATAAAGTGAATGAAAAAAATAAGGCCGAGAGTGGCCTTATTTTTATTGCGCTTGTTCGAGTTCTAATCCTTTGAGAGTAAGACCGCATACCATTCTTGGTATCGCGTTATAGATCTCTTCAAATTGGTTTAGTTCTGCTGCGTCGGATTGTTCGAGTGTTGCAATCGCGGTCTCTGGGTCGTAAAGCATTGAAATAGTGAGTAGTATTCCACCGATTAATGCGTTGTCTTCACTCTCTTCTTCGACCAAGTTTTGCCAATCATCTTGTGTCAGTTGCCAACCTTGTAAGAAGCCTTCGCAAAAGTCTTGGGTTGCTTGGTTGACTAATTGCTCTTCGTCGAGCAAGCAGTTATCTGGCCATTGCCAAGTTTGCTCAAGAAGTTGCTCGCGCGTATTATTCCAAAGTTCAACAATGGTCTGGCAATATTGCTCGAACTGAGCACCATCGCTAAAGGGGGCACTTTCGGTTCCGCCCCATAAAAACGGCAGCCATTCTTCAGCAGGCAGTAACATTGGTGCGCAAGTGATTGCGGTAATAAAGCCTCTCGTTGATGACTCATTCATCAGTTGCTCGGTAGGCTCAAGTTGAGCAAATAATTCAGTTAAGTTCATGTCGGTACCGTACTTGTAATTGTGGGCTCAGTGTAGCCAAATTTCGTCAATGATTCTATTAGCTTATCGTGTATCCGTCATTATTTCGGCGGTTTGATATTGGTTCAGTATTTGCATGAAGTTAATTAATATTAAGGTCAAGGAAAACACGATGAAACCTCAACAATCACTGAAGCGAAAGAGCTTTATAGCTCTCGTTGCTTATCTCGTTCTATTTATTGCAATCAGTGGTGCTCTCATACATTGGGTTGTTAAAGCTCCAATTAGCTCTCAGCTCAAGGAAAATTTAGATTTGAGAGCCGAGATATTCGCCGGTCACGTGAAAGAGCCACTATTAGAATCATTAAGTATCTTAGATAGCGTTGTTTCTGTGGGGCAGGCAAATATAGATCGTGATAGCCAAACCGAGCTATTAAAAGAGCTGTTCCAACATATTAACAGTATCGTTGTGAGTGGCGGGCTTTGGCCTCAACCGTTTCTTGATGGAGAAGACATGGTTTATTCCAGCCTATTTTTTAACCAAGGTAGCGATGGTGCCGTCGACCAGGTTACGTCGTGGGATAATGCCATTTCAGGTGGGTATGATCAGGAAGAATGGTATAAATCAGTCGCAAATCAACCGCCAAAAACCGTTCATTGGTCTCAAGTGTATGTCGATGGCTATACACGAGTCAAAATGATCACTATCTCACAACCTTATTATATCGATAACGAGTTTTCTGGCGTTGCTACTGTTGATTTGTCTCTCGATGACTTAGTTGAACTTATTTCACCGACTGCGAGCCAATCTCAAATTGGTGTCAATCTAATTGATTCATACGGTTCACCGGTCGCATCTCATCAATTTCGAGTAAAGCAATCGGGTTACATCAGCCAATATCACTTCGCTGATTTGAATTGGATATTGGAAGTCGTCAATTCAAATAAATCGGTAAATGAACAAATTACCGAGATCGTTACTGATATCGAACTTTGGCTTATTCCCTTTTTGTTGGTCGGCTTGATCTTTGGTTACTTAATGCTAAATCGTAAGATTATTAGCCCTATTGTTGATATCGCTGACCGATTAAAGAATTCAAAAGAGGGCGGTATGATCGATATGCCGTACCGAAGCCACGATGAAATTCGTTACTTAATTGACGCTTTGAACCAAAAAACCGTCTTTTTAGATGCTGAAAAAATGAAAGCTCAAGAAAGTACCACTGCAAAGAGTAACTTCTTCGCGACCTTATCACATGAGATTCGTACTCCAATGAACGGTGTGTTAGGAAACGCCCAGTTGATGATGAATGATGAGCTCAGTCCTGCACAAGCTAAACGCTTACAGGTTCTTCACCAATCCGGTGAACATATGATGACCCTGCTCGATGAAATTCTCGATTATTCAAAAATTGAACAAGGCTATTTAGAGCTTGATGCACAAGATTTCGCTTTAGAAGATTTGACCGACAGTATTGTCAGTGTTTACCAAGGGTTATGTGACGAAAAAGGCCTCACACTTAACATTGAATCGAATATCGAGCCAGACCGGTATTATGTTGGGGATATATCGCGGATTAAGCAGATACTCTTTAATCTCCTCAATAACGCGGTTAAGTTTACCGACCAAGGACACATTAGTATTCGTTTAGACGAAGAAGTGACTGGGTATCAAGAAAATACGTTAAGCATATCGATTGAAGACAGCGGCATTGGTATTAGCCCAGAAGCGCAAGATAAAATTTTCAGACCTTTTGAACAGGCCGAACTCAACACCAACCGTAGATACGGTGGAACAGGTTTGGGCCTCGCCATCGTTGATCAATTAATAAAACTGATGGGTGGGGAAATTAAGCTCACAAGCATACTGTCGCTTGGGAGTTTCTTTGACGTCAAACTTCCTTTGAAATTGGGTACTAAAACCGAATCATCGACTTCGTATGTGACGAAAGATGTTCAGTTTAATGGAATAAAAGCCTTGATCGTGGAAGACAATCGAGTCAACGCTCATATTTTGGAATCGTTTCTTGTTAAGCGAGAGATCGAGAGTGTCGTTGCTGAAGACGGCTCCATCGCACTTGATCAACTCGAAAAGGAGGACTTCGATTTTATTCTTATGGATCATCATATGCCAGTTATGGACGGTATCGAGACGATCAAACGTATTCGCGCTCGTGGAGATGCGATCAATCAAATCTTTATCCTCGGCTGTTCCGCTGATGTATTTAAGCAAGCGAAGGATAAGATGATGAACGCTGGCGCCGATGTGATGCTCAATAAACCAGTAATGGAGCAGGAACTCAATGATGTGCTCTATCGTCATACCGATAAAATTTATCAATATCATAAAGAAGCAGCGCAACCTTCGGAGAATGATCCTCTAGCAGACGACAAAGAGACAGAGGACTAACCCGATTTATTTAAGCACAGAGGCGAACCCAGATGTTTATTGTTTAACCAAACAACTGTTTTTTGTATGAATATACTTGACCCAAAGTCAGATAATCATTACATTGACGCCTCGTTAGCCTATCGTGCTAACAATACGGTGAGTTGGCCGAGTGGCTGAAGGCGCACGCCTGGAAAGTGTGTATACGGCAACGTATCGAGAGTTCGAATCTCTTGCTCACCGCCACATTGTAGTCCGCAGACGTTCGTCTGCGGACTTTTTCGTTAAAATCTTCTTATTTTTCATTGCCTTACCTTCCGTGGTCGTTCGTTTGTGTTCACCTCTATCCGTGCATTTGTGTATGCCAAAATGTATGCCTACTATGTAGAACTCATTTTGGCATACACTTACAACAGGCTAGTCGTTAATGGAAAAGGGAACGATTTTACCTACTGTTGTTGAGATAATTGGTAATATTTTCAATACGTTAACTTATCAAGTGTATAACGGCCAAAATACCCAATTTCATCAAAAAATCCGCATACACTTGGAGATTGAAATATGGCTAGAAGCTTATACAAACTGTCTGCTAGAGAAGTAAATACCTTGAAGGCTAAATCAAAACCATACCGTGTGTCAGATGGTTTTTTGAAAGCAAACCGCCGATTAAACTTGAAATTAACGCAACAACAAAAGACCAATGGAACTCATGGGTCATCAATACGTTTATCCATCAACGTCCTTAGAGCACCGTGTTTTATCGAAATATATTACGGGCCGCTTCACTTGTATTAGGACAGATCGACACCGCATGCCGAATTCCTGGATAAACGTCACTAGATACACTGGCCGCTGAAAGTAAGTCCCCTAGCTCTCTCGGATTTTTCTCATACCAAAACGACACATTATCCGTCTCTAACTCTCCGTTTGAGAGCAGTCCAATTGGTCCATATTGACATTGCAAAATGGGATAGCCTTGTTTCTGTATCACAAGGCCAATTCGACGCATGTCTTCGTTTTGTCCCACACCATCCGATGCCAATCCCATACCTGTGCGGTAGGCCAACAGATCTTGTGAATAAAGAGCGTACCCATCTTCGGTTTTCTGTGGATTGCGGGCCCGCGCTTCATATGTTTTTCGCATGTAACGCAAAATATCTTTTTTTGTTGCAGGCTCGAAGTTGAGTTTTGGTTCAACGAGGTTAATCCGTGTAGTTTGGACAGGTTTAAGGTTATTTGCACCTCTCCATAAGTTTTCAGCGTATTGTTTTACAATCGGAGAGGCACAAGCTTCATTGGTTAAGAAATGCGCAGTTTCTGCATCGGACACCAACTCGTCATTAAGGGATGTTAATCTGTTTTGCGCAAATGAAAAAACGTCGCCATTTGATGTTGATGCGGCCCCGATTATTGCAAAAGGACTGAATTCACCGCTTAGATACTTCGCATTTGCCATGGTTTCATATTTTTTCGCCAAACGGTTTTCCATATCCACAGATTTTTGTCCATATGGCGTTGTCACCCCATAACGGGTTTGAAACCAAGATTCCGTATATCTAGTGCGGTTTGCGGGTAAATGCGTTTTACAAAGTTTTGAGTATTGATCGACATATATTACATAGCTCTTTGCAAAATCCCCCGCGTTAGCAATAAACTGAAAATTACCCTCAATAATATTCCGAGGTGTCTCAAAATTCTGGTAACTACTCCAATAAGTACCGGATTTATAGATAAGACCAGGTCGTTTAGACCAGTGTAGGAGATTCGCGAACCCGTCATATCGTTTCTTTTCTAGTGCCTGTTTTTGAACTTTGTGGCGTTCAAACATCGCTGAAATGTCGGTAAGGGCAGCCGTTTGTTGTGTCGACTTTGGTTTACGTCGCTTCAGTACGGTTGAAGCAGTCAGGTACTCAATTCCATAGGGGACTCCTTCAAGGCCATCGATTTCATATCCGGGTCGCCAAGGTGTGCCATCTGCAGGTTGTTTAAAACTTAAATAGATAACTGGATCTTCAGCTTCAAAGGAAGCCTTCTTACCGCCACCATACGGATGAAGATAATTGTCTTTTATATAGATCCATGCCGCGACACGTCGACGATTAGATTGATACCTTGGGTGATTTTTCCATTCTGGGAATGTTGCGTAAAGTGCAGGAATAATATGATTTGAGAAACGAGCAATTTCCACCTCCGAATACGTGAACCCAGGTTGGGGTGCTTCGATTGGTGTCGTTTGAATAGATGCCTCATCTGCTTCGAAATAAGTGCCTTTTGAAGAAATTGTTCTTTCGGCAAAAATCATCAACTCAATATTTCCTGGCGCACTATCTCTTGGATGAATGCCGGTGTAAGAGAGCATTGCACCATAATAAACACCGCTGGTATCCTCGTATATTTTGCGCGCTTCAGGTATGTTCCTCAAATCAAGAGTTTGCGCCATGGTGAGGAATGAGGAACATAATACCAGTGTGATCGATAACAAAAACCGCATGTAAGAGCCTCTATCGATTTTTCAACAACCTAATACTCAAGCTGACATCTTCACCACTTGAGACTTGTATGGAGATGAAAAACATTTTTGACGTTTAGAACGTTAATACACTAAACGACATTTCTTATCCATTCAACAGGTGCTGATTTTCCCAAGAATAAACCTTACTCAAATTTATGAGATATTTATACCCTATAGGAACCCACCTTAACTAACTGATATATTGCTCTGAAAACAGTACCACTCAATTACCCAAAGGCTAATTATTGTCTTTACATCTTTAACATTAACCTTTAAGTTAGATTTTTCTTAATTAGATTATGCTAATGTTAATATATAGAGGTACCACATGAATTTAACACAGCGTCTTACTATATCCATTTTAGCCGGTGCATTGCTAACGGCTACTTGCGCTATGGCCGAGAGTACAGCCACTAATCCGATCGAGAATAAAGCACTTTTCATAGTCACCAGTGATTCTTTACAAACACAAGGGATGGCAATGGTATTAGGCAATGCTATGCAATCAAAAGGAGTTTCTGTCGATGTACTATTATGTGACCAAGCTGGTGATTTAGCGCTGTCATCTACTGTTAGTAACCCATTAAAACCACTCAATGCGACTCCCGAACAGCTGATCGCTAAACTACAATCGAAAGGGTCTAATATCAGTGTTTGCTCCCTTTATCTTCCAAATAGTGAGCACAGTAAACAAGATCTACGTGATGGTATCAAAGTTGCCACTCCACCAGAAATGGCAACAATGATGATTTCTGAAAATGTTCGCGTCTATAATTTTTAATCGATAGCCTTAAGTAAAGGGACTAAATGTAGATTAGAACATTGTTTTAGATTGAAAATATTGGCCCATTCGTGATTAATTGGCTCCGAAGCCTCAGGGCAGAGTCACGGTTAGGCCAATGAAATGGTTAAAAAAGTTGTTGGTGTGAAAAATCGAGCCTGTCACAGATTCTGTGTAACTTATATAAACACTAGCCATAAGCCGGGATAGTGTTTTTACAGGTGAGTAACAACTACTGGCCGTTGGTCTAACTGAATAATCTGTGAGTTTACTTCAAATAAATGACGAATCAATTCACGATTAATGATGTGATTGGGCTCGCCATACGCAAACAAGCTACCACGATGCAACGCTGCTACTTTGTCTGAATATTGAATCGCTAGATTTAGATCGTGAATAACCATTAACGTGCAAGCTCTTTGTTTAAGAGTATAGGCTTTTACGTATTCTAATAACTTTAATTGATTGTTCATATCCAGTGCTGAGGTGGGTTCATCGAGGATTAATATGGCGGGTTTGTTTATTACAGCTTGTGCCAAACCAACCATCTGACTTTCACCACCGGATAGCTCAGTACACACTTTGTTAGCGAGGTGTACGATGCCAATATCTATCAATAACGCTAGTGCTCGTTCTGCGCTGTTTGCTTGGGTAAACAAAGACCTAGATCCTACATGCATGGTAGTGATCAGCAATTCAACTACCGTAATACTTGCGGAAATTCGGTGGTCTTGAGGTAGGTACCCAATTTCGTCATTCTCAATTGGCTGGCCATTGTAGGTAATCAAGCTAGGATTTAACCGGATGAGTTTGGTCATTTGTTTGAGAACGGTCGATTTACCCGCTCCATTTTTTCCTATCAACGAAACCATTTCACCAGGTTGGATTTCAGGAATACTGAGAGCATCTAACACTTTATGCCCAGAGAAAGAGACAGATAACTCATTGATTTTTAGAGCCATTAAAATTTCCCTCCTTTTTTCACAATGAGAAAAATAAAGAAAGGCACGCCGACAGTCGACATCATGACGGTGAGGGGGAGAATAATCCCTGGCATGATAGATTTGCTCGCGATCGATGCTAGCTCAAGCAGCACAGCACCAATTAGAAATGAGGCGGGCAAAAAGAAACGCTGGTCTTCTCCTAAAATCATTCTAGCAATATGAGGGGCGACTAGTCCGACAAACCCAACAGCTCCCACAAATGAAACTGATAGCGACGTAATCACAGACACTAAGATCAACGTTTTAATACGCAGGCGATTCACATTTATCCCCATCGATTCTGCACGTTCTTGGCCAATTTTTAATGAGGATAACTTCCAAGCATCTTTCATCATGATGGCCATCACAATCGGTAACAAAATCGCAAGAATAGTGATTTTTTCCCAGCTACCTCTGTCGAGTGAACCCATTTGCCAGAATATCAGAGTCTGCAGTTGTGTCTCGGTGGCAATATATTGCATCATCGTCAACATTCCGTCATAGGCAAACATAATTGCAACACCAAATAACATTACTCCCTCAATCGAGATACGGCGTAATGATGACATTCCAGCAATCATAAATGTGGTGAGTAAACACATAACAAATGCCATCGTTGCAATTTGATATTGCTCTGGAATCAGAGGTAAAGAAATAATATTCGTGATGACCAAGGCTGCCCCAAAACCTGCCGCTGCCGAAACACCGAACGTATAGGGGTCAGCTAACGGATTATTGAGTGTTGTTTGCATCTGTGCCCCAGCAATGGCCAAAGCTCCACCAATAAACGGTGCCATCAAGGACATCGGCATACGGATGTCCCAAATGATGATTCGACTTGCAATATCACTCGATGCTGGGTCAAAGATTCCTCTTATAACTTGTGACAACGTAAGGCCTTGAGAGCCAATCAAAATATCAGCGATTAGGCACACAATACTCAATACAAAAAAGACAGCTAGAGCTATCCTTTTCTTTCTCGCCCTCATGTAGTGAAGGTTCAGAGCGTCAGACGCTTCATTCATTAATGTGTCTTGGTTATCAATACTGATACTTTTGATGCAAGTCGACTCACTCACTATTTCATTGCCTCAAAATTATTTTGACCAAACACACCCGTTGCAGAACGATCGGCAAATTGCTTATTCATCTGTTCAAACGTCGCAAGTGGGTCTAAATCTTTAAACTGTTCTGGATGAATCCATTTTGCAAAATATTCCATCGCAACAAGATTATAAGGTGAGTTATAAAATGGCATATAAATAGAATATACGTTTTCAGTCTGATAACTTTGCGTTGCTTTTAGCCAAGTACGCTCCATTAATGCGCTAGTCGCCTTAGTAATCGCAGCTTCATTGAGTGGGGCATAACCGAATGGTACGCCCGCTTTGTTATTACCATCTTTATCTATCCACCCAGTCGTTTGCATGATGTACACATCCGGTTGAGAGGTAATCACGCTTTCTACCGACATTTGACCAGTAATAGCTCCTTTAAGTGGTTCATCCGCAATATTTGTCGCTTTTAAGAAAGGAATGTATGCCCCCATATTGCCCGCTGCAAATGTACGGCAACAAGAGTCTCGATAACCAGCGGCTCTCTCAATAAAGACCTTTTTGTTCATTTCATTTTCTGGCAGGTTTTCAACAACATCTGCTAGGTGCTGTACATGAGCTTGATAGTAGTCGGCAAATTTCTGGCCCTGCTCTTTTTCACCAAGTGCGGTCGCCAAACTCGTGACCGATTGAAGCGTGTTTTTAATTGGATTTTCGCGAAAATCGATTGCGATGACCTTAATACCCGCGTCATCAAGTTTGGCAATCAGTCCTTTCTCTTCTGCGAGTTTGATGTTCGATATATCGACAACGAACAAATCAGGCCTATTATCCATACTTATAAAACGTTCGGCGTCAAACTCACCGGATTTGATTGTCCCTACCTTCAAAATATTCTCAAGTTGTGGGTAATCTTTAATATAGCTAGCATACATACTCGGCGCAGATAGTCGCATATCATCACGCCACGCAACTAAGTGTTCAGCCGCATCACGCTGGTAAATGATTTCCAACAATGGAAACACACGACCTGTTGATAACGCGATATTATTCGGTTTTTTTTCTAGGGTAATACTCCGCCCCGCAACGTCAGTAACCGTAACAGGAAATTTGTCGGCATGCGCAATATTAGGGAGTACGGAAACGGTAAAAATAATCGCTGACGTCGTAAGGTATTGACTAAATATGTTATTTGTCATGGGGAACACCAATTTATTAGAATTAATTTTAATGGTAATGATAAGTGTTCTCATTGCGTTTAGTCAATCTAATTTAGTTGGTGAACTCGGCCTGAATACGCATTAAATGAGTCAATTCTGAATAGCAGTAGGTGTGGAAAGTCTTATTTCGTGTAAAATCCCTTGTTAATTATCCTTTTAAATACAGAGTAACTCATGGAAGTTGAACTGTTAGAAATTCAAGACTTTATTAGACAATATCCTCCTTTTGATGAGTTACCAGAAGACGCATTACAAGAAGTCGCCAAGAGTGTTGAGATATCTTACAGCCGCGCTGATACTGATATTATTGCGTTTAAAGATGATATCCATGAACTGTATATGATCCGTAGTGGTGTCGTTGAAATTTATCGACGTAACGGTCAGCTTCATAATCGATTAGATCAGGGTGAGTTATTCGGTCAAATGGGCCTACTCACTAACAATAAAGTACGCTTTCCTGCTAAATCAATTAAAGATACGCTTTTGTATTGCATCCCAGATACGGTTTTTTATAGTTTATGCGAGCGTTTTGAATACTTTGCCGATTTTGTCGAAGCAGAGGACAGTGCACGATTAAAACAAGCCGTAAAAAATCAAAATGAGGGCGGTAATGATCTCACTACGTCTAAAGTAAAGACACTGATAGCACGTGACCCGCTAATATTACCGTTGACTGCATCCATTCGTGACGTTGCAAAAACCATGGCAGATGAATATCAATCTGCTGCGTTAATTAATGACCCAGATAGTGAAATTGAAACGAATGGCTTTGTTGGATTGATCACCGAACATGACCTTTGCACACAAGTGGTGGCGCAAGGTATTTGCATCGACAATCCTGTTTCTGAAGTGATGACAACGGATCTTATTTCGTTAGACCGAAATGCCTACATCTCAGAAGCGATGTTAATCATGCTTCGCTATAATGTGCACCATCTACCCATCCTCAAAAATAAGCGTCCTATTGGTCTCATTACCGCCTCCGATATCATTCGTTATGAATCACAAAACAGTCTGTTATTTGCGAGTAGTATTTTTGAGCAGCAAACCACTGAGGAGCTGGCTCAACTCTCAACCCATCTAAAATATACCTTTGTGCGCATGGTTAATGAAGATGCCAACTCACATATGGTGGGACGTGCAATGTCGGAAATTGGGCGCAGTTTTAAGCAGCGTTTATTAATGTTAGCTGAAGATAAGTTTGGCCCACCGCCTATTCCATACTGCTTTCTAGCGCTTGGCTCTATGGCTCGTGATGAGCAACTTTTGGTTACCGACCAAGACAATGCGTTGATTTTAGATAACAGTTACGATGTCACAGTCCACGGTGCTTATTTTGAGCAATTATCCCAGTATGTGTGTGACGGCTTAGCGGCATGTGGTTACACTTATTGCACCGGTGACATTATGGCAACCAACCCTGAATACCGAAAAACTCAAGCGGAATGGGAAGCCTGTTTTGCTGACTGGATTGATAACCCTAATCCAAAAGCATTATTAAATTGCAATATCTTCTTCGACTTAACCGGAGTGCATGGGCGTATCAAATGGGCTGAAAAACTGAATGCCTTTATTTTACGAAGTGCCAAAAAGAACAACCGATTTTTAGCCTGTCTTGCTCGTAACGCGTTAAATAGAAAACCACCACTGGGTTTCTTTAAAGACTTTGTCATGGAAAATGATGGTCGTCATAATAACTCAATCAACTTAAAACGCCGTGGTACCGCACCACTTGCCGATCTTATTCGGGTTCATGCTTTAGCCATTGGTTCGCACTCGCAAAACTCTTTTGGCCGATTAGAGGACATTATTGAAGCGGGTATTCTGCCGAAGTCTAAAGGGGAAGATTTACGACACGCCATGGAGCTTATTTCACTCGTACGGCTACGTCATCAAGCATTAGACGTAGAGTCAAATATTGAACCGGATAATAATATTGAGCCAGAAAATATGTCCGATCTTGAAAGACGTAATTTAAAAGATGCATTTTTGGTGTTAAGCAATGCTCAAAACTTCCTAAAATACCGTTACACAGCGAATAAATTTTAAGGCAATCTATTCATGCATAGTATTA
This sequence comes from uncultured Vibrio sp., assembly GCA_947504195.1. Classification (GTDB taxonomy): domain Bacteria; phylum Pseudomonadota; class Gammaproteobacteria; order Enterobacterales; family Vibrionaceae; genus Vibrio. The sequence goes on from CANNGN010000001.1 coordinate 125,178, forward strand.
CCTTCAATGACATTGTTAGCTGGGATGCACATTTACGTTTACAAGCTCGGTTATGTAAAGATCCGCGTTTAAAAACATTTTATAGTGCGGGTACATACCACAACGAAACGGCGATCAAGGATATCGAATTTGTTGCATTAGATTTTGAAACAACAGGTTTGAATCCTGAAGAAAATAGTATTATCAGTATTGGTCTAATTCCTTTTAACCTCGATCGAGTCTTTTGTAACCGAGCAAAAAAATGGTTTATCACCCCTCAAGATAACTTGGATGAAAACTCAGTGGTCATCCATGGTATTACACATTTTGATCTAATAGGTGCACCGGATTTAAGCCATGTACTAACTCCGCTCTTAGAGGCACTCGCGGGAAAAGTCGTGGTGGTGCATTATCGTAATATTGAACGGAATTTTTTAGATCGTAATTTACGCGCATCAATCAATGAAGGTATCGTTTTTCCAGTGATTGATACGATGCAAATTGAAGCTAATATCCAACGTAAAGCCGTGTCCGGTGTTTATAATTGGTTAAAAGGTAAGAAACCGCAATCTATCCGTTTGGGGAGTTCTCGCCAACGCTACAATCTTCCGAGTTACCAGCCGCATGATGCATTAACGGATGCCATCGCAACAGCTGAGTTATTTCAAGCGCAGATTCGTCATCATTATGATCCTGACATACCCATAAAAAAGTTATGGCTCTAGCTATTTGTGTTGCTGTGGGTATAGCAGTAGAACGGTGAGTGGGTGAATCGTGAGGAAATCGATTCGCTGGGGAAAGAGTAGGGGAAACATGCTGAAAAATCTGATGGTATAAAAAACCGATTAACCACTGCTAATCGGCTTTTATCAATCAACTAGAAGGGTATGGTTAACTCACACCCATCCAAGACCCTATTTTCTAGAGTGCGGTTCTGTTCTCATCCCCATTAGCAAACTCACACACATCACGAGTAAGATAATAGTGAACGGTAAAGCGGTAGAGATGGTGCCTGCTTGCAGCGCCTGGATAGCATTAGTTCCACCAACCCAGAGCAAAGCAATCGCAATCGCTCCTTCAATTGAGGCCCAAAAAACGCGTTGAGGTATAGGCGCATCTACTTTACCACCTGCTGTAATGCTATCAATAACTAGAGAGCCTGAATCAGAGGACGTGATAAAGAAAACTAGAACGAGTACCACAGCCACTAATGACAATATGCTACCGAATGGAAGTTGATCAAACATTTGGAACATTGCTAACGGTACTTCCGTTAAACCATTAGCACCTAATTCACCGACATTATTAATAATTTGATCGATCCCGACGCCACCAAATACAGACATCCATAAAATAGTCACAAGTGTTGGAATAATTAATACGGCGATAATGAATTCACGCACTGTGCGACCACAAGAGATACGCGCAATAAACATACCTACAAATGGTGACCAAGAAATCCACCATGCCCAATAAAATACCGTCCAACCATGCATCCAAGCTTCATCTTCTCGGCCATGTGGATTACTTAAAGGAATGATATTCTCTATATAGCCCATTACCGTTGTTGGGACTGTTCCCATTGAGATCGCTAGAGTCACTAATGCAACAAATACCACCAACACAATCGCTAAAATCATGTTGACGTTGCTGATCAGTTTAACACCGCCATCAATCCCACGAACGACCGATATAATGGCAAGTAATGTCACGCCGACAATGATGGTTATCTGAGTGGTGATACCTGAATCAATACCAAATACATGATGAAAACCACTTGCTGCTTGTTGCGCGCCTAAACCTAAAGACGTCGCCAGACCAAATAAGGTTGCTATAACAGCGAAAATATCGATGATGTGTCCAGCCCATCCCCAAGTACGATCACCTAGGATAGGATAAAATACGGAACGCATTGAAAGCGGTAAGCCTTTGTTAAAGGCAAAAAATGCGAGTGATAAAGCCACAACACCATAGATAGCCCATGGGTGTAAGCCCCAGTGGAACATGGTCGCTCCCAAGGCCAACTTAGCGGCTTCAGGTGTATTAGGCGTTACGTTTAATGGTGTTTCATACCAACCGGTAAAGTATGCGACTGGCTCGGCGACTCCCCAAAACATTAAGCCAATACCCATGCCTGCGGCAAATAGCATTGATAACCATGACAACGTAGTGTAGTCACTTTTGGCCTGTTCACCACCAAGGCGAATTTTACCAAATGGTGACACCACGAGTATCAAGCAGAAAATAACGAAAAAGTTTGCTGACCACATAAATAAGCCATCAAAAGCACCGATTATTTTCCATTTTAAACCGTCTAAACCAGCTTTAGACACTTCAGGATCGATCACCATGATCGCAATTAAAAACGCAATGATCAATCCAGCACTTATTCCGAAAACAGCATTGTGGATATCAAATCCCCACTTCTGCACGTTATCTCGCCCAATAGTATAATCGGTATTATCTATACTATATTTATCCTTATTTGAATTCATTTTTCCTCGTTTAGAGCATATGCTCATCTTATCAATTCTCGCAAATGCATAATAACAAAAGTGATGCCTTATCAGAAGGCCAACCCGGCTTTATCCCAGTACAACGCTCCGATAGACTCGAGAGGTAGTGCAGATTAGTTACTACAATCGAGATACTTACTCTGATGCATAAGATAAACAATAAATTGATTGTGGTTGAATGAGAGAGTGACATACAACGATTTCGAGTTTGATTTGAGAGGTTTATGTGATGTTTGAAGAACAGCCGCAACCAGTACTACACTTCAATCCAAGTGTTTACCTTGTGTATTCACTAAACAAATAAACAAAATCTTGCACTCGTATTTTGTAAGTGCTAGATTCTAAATTCTCAAATTGAACGATCGTTCAGTTATAAGTATTGAAAATTCTATATGTCTTTGAATTTTCTGTTTGGATTTCCTACTACTCAAAGTTGAATATAAATGAATAAAAATACTATTATCACTACAATCATTATCGGTCTAGTTGCAAGTATCGTCTTCATAATGGTCCAACCTTTATTTGGTATGTCTACGCTCACATCACGCCATGCTGCCGCTTATGTCGAGTTTGGTGGTTATAATCAGACGAATGCATTTTTACTGTCGTGGTTTGTCCATATCAGTGTTTCGGTTTTTTATGCCGCACTTTCACATCTCATCTTTATTCGTAATTCGTCGTTAACTGTGAGTACTATTCAGGTATTGGTTTTGGGTTGGATTACGACGCTAACGGCAACGCCTGCTAATGAATTTGTTGTAAAACTAGTGACAACGCAGCAATTTCCGGCAATCAGTTCGTTATCAGCAATAAATACAGAAATGGGGCCAAAGTTATGGCTACATATCGTGTTTTTTGCGTTCATCGTTTTTGGATTATGGATCTCAAAGTTCAAGAGATCAGCAACGGTAACAGCACGCGCTTAATCAGATTCGATCCGTGAAGCTACTAGCCTCCGATAATGACTATTGATTTATCAAACGGGGTTAGTGAGTTTTCTTATAAGTTGCAACAACTACTTACATCAACTTGAACACGTAGGCGTCGATTAATTCTAGAGCACATAGTATCGTGTGTTAGTGTATTGCAAGCTAATTTAATTGCGATGATCATTCCAGCTAAGATGCTTAATCGTTTTCAGAAATACGGTATTTGCGATGGGCATCCGACACTTTTAGGCTTACCATGACTTTCTTCAAGACTTAAACGATCTGTGATTCTGTATATCGTGATTTCTCATCACTATTCTCTGTTCTTGGTTGGTAATTAGAAACAGAAGAACTTTAAATCGGAATACTCCTATTTTTTAGGGATGGTTATGCATGAGGCATTATGTTTCGCTTTACTAAGTATTGATTTGAGGAGAAACTGAAATCCTAGTTTGAGTGACGAGGATAGAAAATGATACGTATACTATTGATGATTATGTCTTTATTTCCTTCATTCGCAAATAGCCATGAAAAACTATTGCGTGATGTATCCGAATTACAATGGGAAAATAGAGTGTTGCTAATTTGGTCTGAAGTTAGACCTGAAAGTAGCTTCGACACTCTCACCGATGGGATTGATGAAAGGGATTTGGTTTGGTTTCAGTTATCAAAAACGGCCGTTACTAGCAATTATGGTGGTGAAATTTCCGGAGAGTTCTTGGCTAGAACAAACAAAAAGTATCAGGATCCTGAAGTACAAGTAATGTTGATAGGTAAAGATGGTGGTATCAAAAATAGATACTCTTCACTTGATGTGCTGTCGGTATTCAAATCAATCGATGCTATGCCAATGCGTCAATCTGAAATTAGAAATGGAAAACCATAAGCCTGACGATTTGGTCGGTCTTCATATCCCGCTCATATACTGTAGTGTCAAAAATTAATTTGCCCGTGCTGTTGGAGAAAGCAACAGTTCTAGCGCGAAATAACTTCCGCATAGGAATTCCAAAAATATTACCTGTCGTTATGACAATACGCCGATTGTGGTAAATCGATCATTTTTCATGGTATGAGAAGAAAAATGGGTTCGTTCGCTTCTGGATCGTATAAACTCCTCAACATTAACGATAAATGGGACACACACATGCCTCACCGCTACACACCTACCATTAAAGATTGGCTATCTTTGCTAGTGCTGATTCTACTGTGGGGTACGTCACTTATGTTTACCACGGTCTCTCTGGAAAACTTTAGCCCTGTTGGTATCGTCTCTCTTAGAGTGTTGTTCGCAGCAGTTATTCTCACGTTTTTTATGCTTGCCAAAGGTTTGCGCTTGCCCAAGGAACCGTTAACTTGGGCCGTGTTTCTACTGTTGGGTGCTGTAGGGAATCTATTGCCGTTTCTTTTGATTTCTATTGGTCAGAAGGAAGTTAGCTCAGGAATTACAGGGTTGTTGATGGCCTTTATGCCTTTAGCAACGATGATTCTGGCGCACTATTTTGTGGTTGGGGAACGTCTAAATCGTTTTAAAATACTCGGTTTTCTATTGGGTATTTCAGGCGTGGCGGTTGTACTTGGACCATCGATAGTAGGAACTCACAACAATTTACTCAGTGGTCTACTGATCGTGCTCGCCACCTTTAGCTATGCGGTGAACGCTATTTTAGCACGGCGCTTACCTTCCTTTGATCCTATTGTCACGGCAGCGGGTGTGATGATTGTGTCCAGTATCGCCATAGTACCATTGTGGCTTTGGCAAGATTTACCGTGGCAACAAAGCTACTCTTTCAAGGCCACTTTATCTTTGTTGTGGCTGGGTATCGGGCCAACAGCCTGTGCCACCATTATATTGTTTTCTGTTGTCCGTACAGCAGGCCCAACCTTTCTGTCGTACATTAATTACGTCATTCCTTTAGTGGCGTATTTTACCGGAGCAATTATTTTGAACGAAGCGATCGAATTACGTAGCTTAGTCGCAATGTTATTGATCATTGTGGGTATAGCGTTAACGCGTAAGCGGGTAGATATAAGGGCAAGCTAGCGTAAAGAGGCGAGTATGTGTTTGTTCTTTTTTACCACTACAAACATCCTCTTCTCTCAGGTAACGCCCTTAAAATATCAGTTGGCTCCCTGACTCTAATCTGTATATGATTTAATGACCTAATTAAATGGCGCGCACTATGTCTTCAACTTCTTCTTTTTATGACCAAAATGCTCATCAACTTTCAGATCGATATAATGCTTTAGAGTTTGAAAAAGTGCATGAATCTTGGGAGTTGTTTTGGCCTGGAATGGGTGAAACAGTATTAGATGTTGGTGCTGGAACGGGTAGAGATTCGAAATGGATGTCAGAACGAGGAGCGAATGTTATCGCATTGGAACCTTCTTCTGCGATGCTTGAATGCGGAAAACAAGTTTCGGGCGATAAAGTGACTTGGGTAAAAGATTCGCTCCCTTCTTTAACAAAGATCGAAAACTTGGGAATGCGCTTCGATCTTATCCTAGTCAGTGCCGTGTGGATGCATTTAGCACCGAGTCATAGAAGCCGAGCTTTTAGGAAGTTATCCAACTTGCTTGCTCCTAACGGTCGATTGGTGATTTCACTTCGTCATGGTGAATTCTCAGATGGAAGAGAAAGTTACCCTGTCTCGATTGAAGAGCTCGAGAGTTTCGCTAAAGATACCGCTTTGCTAGTTAGACGTAAAACAAACTCAGATGACACTCTAGGACGCACAACGGTTACTTGGCATACGGTCGTGATGTCATTGCCAGATGATGGTTCTGGTGATTTGAACAAAGTGCGACATATCATTGTTAATGACAGCAAAAGCTCGACCTATAAACTCGGTCTACTTCGAGTGTTATTGCGCATTGCTGATGCTCACCCCGGTTGCGTGACCGACAGTTCAGAAGGTGAGGTGTCTATTCCGCTGGGATTGGTCGCTTTGTATTGGGTTAAAGCGTATAAACGTCTAATTGATAAAGAAAATATTCAACAAAATAGTAATACTAAGGTTGGACTGGCGTTCATCAAACCTGATGGTTGGGATAAAATTACTCACCTTTTAGCGGATGATTTGGCAATTGGTAGTTTCTTTACTGGTGATGACGCAATAGCAATTCAAAATACCTTCAAAGACTCAATTGAAACGATGAAACGGGGACCAATCAAGTTCATCTACAGTGGCTCTATTGAAGATAAAAATCAGGAATTTAGAACGAAGACTCCTCCCAAACGCCGAAAAATGGAATCAGGTATCGTTCTGGATAATGAATTTTTTTCAGGCTTTGGTTCGTTAGTACTTAAAGAGAGCTTGTGGGAGTGTTTTCGCTTATATAATTCGTGGATTGAGCCGTTGGTCGTTAATCAATGGGTTATGCAAATGCAGCGCTTTAAACTCAATCAAGAGCGTCAAATTACCTTGCAGACTTATCATAATATCTTGATATGGTTAGATAAAGAACACGATACAAGTGATGTGAGAAAACGAGTTAAGGACTTACAGCGTGATAACATCCGTATCTCTAGCGTCTGGAGTAATACAAAAATTACTCAAGATTACCATGTCGATCATTGTCTACCGTTCTCGTATTGGCCAAATAATGATCGCTGGAATTTATTGCCTACAACGAAAAAGGAAAACCTCAATAAAAAGGATCGGTTACCTAAGCGAGAACGCTTGGTTCATTCCAAACATCGAATACTCGACTGGTGGCAATTAGCTTGGGGTGATAATGATGTTAACACTCAACGATTTTTTTCAGAAGCATCGCTATCGTTGCCCAATATCCCTCCGCAATGCCGTGAATTCGAAGAGGTGTTTGAAGCGATGGGATTGCAAATTAGTGGGGTAAAAAGCAGATTATTGGTGGGGGAGTGGTAAATCATTAAATCTGTAGAAAACCTTAAATCTGGTGTTAATCCCAAATTAAAAAACAAGCCATTACCAGATACACGGGTAATGGCTTGAACATACTTTTCTCTATGTAGCAGCTCTATTCAAGAGGGCGTTTAGAAATCAAAAACAAGCCCTAGGCCAAGAGCTAATCCATCATCCAGGTCACTGCCTGATTCAGCAGTAAACGATGTATAAGATAAACCAACGCCAGCACTTACATGATCACTAATGGAATACTGAGCAGCCGCGTTAAGGATTGCTAGGCTCGTCCAGCCAGTATAATCATAGACAAAAATATTAGCTTCAGTATTGTTATCGCTATCTTCAGGTACCAGGTACATCAACCCACCGGTAAGCGTCATTGGTTTTGAAGGCTTATACATGCCACTGACAACGGCACCGATAACACCAGAGTTTTTGGTAATTGCAAACGGGGTGGTCGGTTTACCAAACATCTGCAGATTCGAGTCATCGTGATCAAACATCTGGCCAAGACCTTCGTTGAAAGGCTGGACCATCCCTTGTTTGAATATGTTAACTTGCTGAGTTTTATCGTTATCTACACTAGCTGCATAATAAAGCTTGGTGTTTACATAACCAGCAGGTAGTTGGTATTTGGCATTTATTACCAGTTGAGTACCATCATAATCTGTACCACTGCCGTCGTCGCCAAAGAAGGTCATCGCCTCACCAGTAAAACGAAGTTTACCGGTTTTATAACTGCCTGCTACACCAACCGATTGTTTGTCATCATTCGTCAATTGATCGATTTTACGAACGTAGTAAGCAGACATGCCACCTGCTGTATTTCCATGGCCGACCTCGATACCATAAGCGTATGCATCCTTGTCGGTTCCACTGTCACCATCGATATATTCGTTGCCTTCGAAAGGTGAATAGCCATCATTTCCAGAGCTAACATCATCGTTTTCAGAAGTGATAGCACCGAACGTGTGGATAACGGTACTCGTAGGTAGAGTATATTCTAGGTCTACACCGGTAAAACTATCACCTTGTAGGTTATAACCACCGCCAAAGAATACCGGCATCATACCGACTTTCAAATCGACAGTGTCAGTTTTCACTCGTCCGTAAACCTGAGCAATGGTGAGTTCCGAGCCTTCATTCTGAGCCATGGATAAATCATCGCTTACGCCACTGTCATAACCCATGATTCCATCTACAGCTTTGACCCACCAATTTATCGTACTTATTTCATCAATGGTATACGACCCGACGTTGTTATATGCCATGGTGGTATACTCTGAACCCTCACCATCTTTAAAGGCACGATCATCGAGACTATATGTTCTAACTGCGAACTGGTTTCTCATACTAAATCCAAGCGCGGCTGCAGATGGTCGAACGAATCCTTCATCAACGGCATCTCTTGGGTGTTCAGGCTCGGCAGGTTTCTCAAATTCTGTAGCAAACCCAGCAGCGAATGCGGATGTGCATAAGACTGAAGAAATAATGGCGGCCAGTGGCAGTACGGCAAATTTTTTCACGTTATTCAAATATTTCATTTCTTGCGCCTCAGTGTATTTTTAGTTTATTTCATTGAATTCTTTAATAAAATTAAACTCTAGATTAACGGCTGGTAAGAGATAAAGGGCTTTCAACTTTGAGCAACACATGATGAATTTCCCATTAATGACCTATCTTCAGTGGCTGGTCGATAAAGCGTCGTGAGATGACAATATGTATCCACAACAAATTTAGCTAAGCGTCTAGTGCACTTATTTCTGCTAAATTTTTTGAATTATCCATCAACATTTTTCTATCTAGCACGAGTTACAGTGTTTTACGCTTCATTGAGCGTAGACAAACTTATCTTGTGTCAAAGAGCTGCATTACGAGCATGAATATTAGTTAATCCATAGTTAGATAAATAATAGTTAGCTAAGTAATAGTTAGTTGAATAATGGTTAGCTAGGTAATAGTTAGATAACTAACTAGAAAGTTAAACCAATTAGGTAGGAGGGACAAAAGGTTTTATTTTATAATGTGAGGCTTATCACCACCAAGAGAGTTACGTACGGTGATTAAGGAAGATGTGAGGTCTTTAACCTGATCTAAATCAAGGGACTTGCGTAATTCATTATCAAGTTCAACCATGATTTCTAAGCTAATTTTAGCCGATTTTATGCCTTGCTCTGTAAGAGACACATTCATAATTCGGTCGTCTTGAGTATCTTGTTTTCGCACTATTAACCCCGAAACCTCCATTTTTTTGACTAAATTGGTCACAGTCGCGGGCTTGATGTCCAATCCTTGAGCAATTTCTCTTTGTGTTAAGGCGTCATAATCGAGTAACGAAATTAAAATTCGAGCCTGGCCAAAGTGAATTCCCAAGCTACCCAATGAGGATCTCATTTTGTCTTTAAGCAGTTTTTCTATATGCATGAAATAGTTGGTTAGTGGGTATTTTGTGTGATTTGATATCATGATCCTGTCTAAATCCTATACAAGCACGTAGATTATAGTTTACATGATGTCACACAAGTCTCGGTAGACAAAGGAAAAAACAAGACAAGAAATTAACTTACGCTATTCTGCCGTCTTTCACACTGCAGGTTAACCAAAGCCACCAAATAATATAACGACTGTTTCTTATATCTCTCTTGTCCCAAAAATGTTATTCAACTGAATTCATTACTTATACTTTACACATCAAATATTCACCTACTAGTATAACGAGTAGAGTCTAATAAAAGTTAAGGTGGAATATGAGGTTTCAGGTAAAAGAAGCGTTAGATAAAGTGTCGGATCTCGTTTCATGTGATCCAAATAGCGTTATCATAAATAGCATTGAGCCAAACAATATCAAACTTAGCTACGTGGATGAACTCAATTCTGAGTACGAGTTTACTTATCAAAATGGTGAGCTTTATCCATATCGAACAAAGACGATGAATTCTATTCCCAGTTAGTCGATAGCTGAATCTTTTTCTATCCCATTTGCCATTAAGATTTGGTTTCCCTTCACGATTTTTCCTTAATAATGACGAGTGGGTCTTTAACGACGTCCATAACCTTGGAAGCGGGTTGGCCCTGTTCAATCAACTGAACCATGACCTTCATGTAGCGATGGATATGCCTGAAGTATTTGTAATAACCTTCACATAGATAGTTTAAGCCCGGTTCACCGCTAGGGGTGGTTAAAAAGCGATGGCGGGGGCATTCCCCATTGCACGCAAATAGGGCTTCACAGTTATGACACTTCTTCGGTAACGAGGTGCTTTTGTTTGCTCCAAAGTTCTGCTGCTGATCTGAGGCAATCATTTTTTTAGGGTCTTCTTTTAGGACATTGCCAAGGAGATAGTCGGGGTAGACATAATGGTCGCAGGAATAGATATCGCCATTGTGCTCCAATGCTAATGCGCTGCCACATTGTTTGGCAAAAATGCAGATTGTTGATGGTAGCCCCAGCCAGGATTCGAGTGCCCACTCAAAGTTGACGACAAAAACTGAGCCGACATCGGTGCGCACCCATTGCTCAAAAATCTGGATTAAAAAGTCACCATAGACTGCCGGTTCAACAGAGTAGGGTGATAGAGTGACATCCAGTTCTTCATCATAAATAGGTGGCGCTGCATGTTTGAGCCCCTGCTTCAACTGCGAATCGTTTGGAACCCTTTCTACAATCGGCGTGAATTGGATGTATTCAATCTCCAGCGATTTTAGGAAATTATAGATTTCGAGTGGGTGTTTTGATGTTTCTCTGGTGACGCAGACAAGAGCATTGTAAGGGATGTCATATTTTTTCAATAAATTAAGGGCGGTGAGGACTTTGCTTAATGTTGGCTTGCCTGAATGGTCAACGCGATAGCGGTCGTGATATAGCTCTGGCCCATCGATGCTTAGCCCGACGAGGAAGCCGTTCTTTTTTAAGAAAGTGCACCACTGGTCATTCAGCAGTGTCCCATTGGTTTGCAGGGCATTGACGATCGACTTGCCATTCGCGTATTTGGCTTGAATTTGAACGACTCGCTCAAAGAAATCCAGGCCCGCTAAAGACGGCTCACCTCCTTGCCATACAAACTGAATTTCTGGAATATCCTGTGAGGAAATGTATTTACTGATAAAGGCTTCGAGTACCTCATCCGACATGCGGTAATAATTTTCCTTTCGAAGAAATGATTTCTTCTCTGAATAAAAACAGTACTCACAATCTAAATTGCACAGAGGCCCCATCGGTTTTGCCATCATGTGATAGCCGCTTCCTATTTGGCGATCATCGGTTTTCATTTTATATCTCTTTCTCTATGTTGTGGGGTGAGTTCAGTTTGGAAAATTAACCTTCGACCTGTGTGCCACTACAACCTTAGGCCGCTCCGCTAAACGACATAAAAGCTGAGCCAAGGCTGGGATTCCTTTTGGGAAAACCCAGCCTCGGCTCTTAGCACTTTAAGTTAAATAAAATATTCAACTTAAAGTATGGTCTAGTGACTCGCTGCGGCAGGGGCACCCGGTGGACGACCGCCCTCTGCACCTGGCTTGCCAGCACCCGGAGGAGGCCCAGCCATGAATGGTTTCACATCGAACTGGACGTAATCGATGCTTCCACTAAAGGCAAAACCATTCTCTTCGTCGGCATATGCCTTGCTAACAGGAAGGAAGAGGTCTTTACCAACATCCATGCCTTCAGGTCCGAGATTCGCAGAGGTTCCGATTTCGCCTTGACCGACCTGCTTGTCGTCGATGAAGAGTGTGCCGATACCGTTCTTGCGACTCTTTCTATCGAACACATATTTCACAACAGAATCACCGGTTGGCACATTCGTGTCTGACGAAACTTTATACATAACGCCATGGCTGTCGTACTCATAGACAAGCTTCTCATCCTTGATGTAGAAGGTATAACCGGCGATGTTGTCACCTAATGCAACGAGAACGCCTTCGTCATTTTTGTCGTCTCTGCTAATCGGAACAGTGATGGTCATGCTTCCTGAGTGAGGAGGAAATCCGCCGATGATGTGTGACATTTCTGGATAATATTTGAAACTGCTCCTAGCGGAGGCTGCATCTTTAGGGATGTAAGCGGCCAGCATTGGCGAAAAGGGTAGCATTGGAACTTCAGCTTCTTTTGTCATTTCAAAAAAGCGAGCCTTCATTTCATCATGTTTAGCAGGATATTTAGCTGCGACATCGGTGGTTTGGCCCATATCCTCGTTAACATTGTAGAGTTCCCATTGGTCGGAGCTGAAATCCTGTGTCATTGCGACCCAGCCCTGATCATAGATATAGGACTTATTCTGATAGAGAACGAAGGCGTTATCCCTTACTTCGGGTGCTTCGGCGTTGTTAAAGGTGCTCGCAAGGCTGACACCCGTAACCGGAAGCTGCTCGATGCCTTTGTATACGGTTGGTGCTTCAGCATCGATAATATCGAGCATTGTTGCCGAGATATCACTTGAATGCAGGTACTGGGAGCGAACTTTGCCCTTATCGGCGAAGTCGCCTTCAGGCCAGGAGATCAGCAGTGAGGCTCTGATTCCGCCCTCGTATACGTTGCCTTTATATCCTTTGAATGGTGTATTGCCGACCTGCGCCCAGCCTTTCGGGTAGAGGCCTGCAACATTAGGCCCGCCAATCTCTTTAAGTTTTGGATAGAGATCTTTAAGTGTTCTCGCTTTTCCGCCTGCCAGCGCCGCTGCAAAACTGTCGGTTCCATCAGGTCCACCGGCATCTGTGGCACCGTTGTCATTGAGCAGAACGATAATGGTGTTGTCGTACTCGCCAACCTTTTTCAGGTAGCTGACCAGTTCACCGATTTTTTCATCTGCTTCGGTAATAAAGCCGGCGTAGACTTGCATGAAGCGAACGTAGAGTTCTTTCTCTTCATCGCTAAGGCTATCCCAAGGCCGTATCCCTGGGTCGGAAGCTGGAAGAACCATGTCGGCAGGGAAGATGCCAAGGGCCTTCATGCGCTCAAATCGCTCTGCTCTGATGACGTCCCAGCCCTTGTCGTAAACCCCATCGTACATATCGACGTATTTCTCGACGACCTGTATAGGAGAGTGGCTGGTTCCGAAGGCAAAATTCATGAAGAAGGGTTTGTCGGGGTAGACCGATGCGTGATCCGCTATGTACATCTTTGCGTGAGCGATCAGGTCGTTGTTGAGAATGTAGTTTTCGTCATCGACTGGAGGCAGTGTCTCATTGCCGTTGATGAGTTGTGGCGTGAACTGATCCGTTTCGCCATCGAGAAATCCGAAGTAGCGATCATAGCCTTTAGCTAAAGGCCAATAGTCGAAAGGGCCAGCAGGAGTGTTGTGAACTTTGGGTGAATTATGATACTTCCCAACGCCATATGTGCTGTAACCATTCTCTTTCAGCATCTGCATAATGGTTGCAGCATTGTGGGATATGCGCCCTTGTAAGTTGGTTCTTTCTGGTGGGCCATTAAAGGCTGCGACGTGACCCATTCCGACTGTGTTACTTTCGCGACCGGTTAAAAGGGACGCTCTGGTCGGGGATGATAGCGGCGATACATGGAAATTGTTGTAGCGCAACCCTTGCTTAGCCAACTGGTCGATATTAGGAGTCTTGATTTCAGACCCGAAAGCCCCCCAATCGGAGAAGCCCATATCGTCCAAAATGATATAGACAATATTAGGATCGGTTTGTTTTTGAGTATCAGTCTTCAGATCAGAAGCGGACATGTCTTTCATATTTTCGCCATCTGATTTTTCGGCTGGCGCTGCGTGTGGACCTGCTCCGAGCGGTGAGATTGTTGCCGCAACAGCAAGTGCAGTGCCTACTGCTGTAGGTCTGTTAAATAACTTATTCCACTGACCTCTATCCATGTGTTTCCCTCGTCAAGTGAGTTCCAGTTGACGGGGGGCTGGAACCACCAGAACCATCAGCAATCGGAACGTTTCAAAATCCAGATTTCAATTGATAGCAGACCCCGTTCCGAAAAAGTCACCATGATTACTTACCAATAAGATATTGAACGAAGTGTTTTGTTGTAAGTGCATCAATTTCGAATGAAACTATATGAGTAAATACCGGCAAGATCATTAGAAATTTGGACATTTATTGATCTGGGAACTGATCGTTAAAAAAATAAAACCTTTTCGGCATTTTTCGTCACATTGCTGGAATGTTGTTAGGGGTTAAGGGGGGAGGGGTAGTGAAGATCTCAGCCACTTCTTTTAGTTAGTTCTTAATGGTGGCAAAATGTATCACGAGATACGCCCGTGACTTTATCAATCTAATGAACATTCTTCCCCGAAATAAAGATATGTTTTTCAGCCAAGCAGCTGTTAATAATAAAATCCCACGTGAGTTTGAGATCTTTAAATTGATGCAAATCTTTACTGGTTGATATCCAAAGCTCTCTATCAAGTTGCTGGCTAGGAATTACGCTACTCAAAGTCGTCTCATCATAAGCGACAAAGTGAGGGAGAATGCCTAGACCTAACCCAGTCTTTATCGCCTGACATTGCGTGTGTATTGTCGTTGTTTTATATACAAACTGGAGACCTGGCGAGATTTCGTTTTGGTACTTTAACAGACTAGAAAACACTTGATCTTCTATATAGCCAATGAAGGGGTGTTCGGTTAACTGCGAACGTTGTGTGATGGGTAGACGGGTGGCGAGGTAGTCTTGGCTGGCGAAAATACCTAGGGTGTAGTCCGTTAATTTCTTTTGAATAATATTGCTCCCTTTTTGCGGACCAATAGTGATGCTGATGTCGACCTCTCCACTTGTCATGACAGTGAAACCGGCAAGCGAGACTAACTCTATGTCGATATTTTTGTCTTTTACCCACTGTGGAAGCCGAGAAGCGAGATAGTAATTACTAAAGCCTTCGGTGACGCCAATACGTATCTTTGAACGAATATTCTGACGGCTTCGATAATTCTCATTCGCGAGTCGCAGTGTTCTTTCGCACTCTTCGGCGTAAGGTAATAAATTTTCTCCTGCCTTCGTTAAATGAAATCCTCTACTGTTTTTAAAAAATAACTTGGTTTCAATGGCAAGCTCAAGTTGTTCAATACGGTTGGCGATGGTGACGTGCGTGCATCCCAATTTTTTTGCGGCAACGGAAAGACGTCCATAGCGTTTTAGCGCTAAGAAATACTTCAAGTCGTTCCAATTGATATTGAGCAGATCAGGAGGCGTATTCACATTATTTGATTCCGATGAGGCGTTGGACAGAGATCTTCATGGTCTTATTTCATACTAAAATTTATAACATGTAAGCGATTTTAATGTAAATTTTTTTTCAGTTACTGTAAGAAAACTGCTATTGCCTTTGGTCTGAGCGACGTTTAGTTTGGTATTAAGCATACGGATTCTTGCTGTGTATAGGAATACATCACCTGTCCCATACGATGTGATTTATGTTCTCAAGTTAGAGAGCAATAAATTGACATGGGAAGAGTCGAGACTTACATGTAACTATAAGGAAATTATGATGAAAAAACGTTTATCAATGGCTATAGCCCTTTTATTGAGCGGCGCTGCCTCAGCGGCAGATTTTAACTTTACATTTGCCCATGTCCTTATTGATGAAACCCCAAATGGTCAGGCAGCGATTGCTTTTGCCAAAGAGGTCAATGAAAAATCAGACGGACGCATTTCAGTGACAGTACTTCCTGCAGCTCAGCTCGGTGGTGATGTAGAAATTATTGAACAATTGCAAATGAATATGGTTCAAATCGCCATTCCGCCAACGGCTACCTTAGGTAACTTCGAACCTCGTGTTCAGATTTTAGACCTGCCTTTCTTATTACCTTCTGAAGATAAAATGAAAAAAGTGCTCGATGGTCCAGCGGGTCGTAAGATCTTGGATACGTTAGACGGTCACGGCATGCATGCGGTCAATTTTTGGGGAGCAGGCTTTCGCCACATGACGAATAACGTTCGTCCAATCGAAACGCCGGAAGACTTGAAAGGGATTAAAATGCGAACGATGCAATCCCCGATTCTATTGAGTACTTATCGAAATTTAGAAGCTAACCCAACGGCGATGGCCTATACCGAAGTTTATAATGGGCTTCAGCAGAACGTGATTGAAGGACAAGAAAACCCGATTGCCAATATCACGAGTAAGCGTTTTTATGAAGTTCAAAAATACATGACGTTAACCGCAAATGCTTACCATGGCTATGCTGCTATCGTGAACAAGGATGCTTGGGATTCGCTACCTGAGGATTTACAACTTGTGATGACCAACGCGTTTAATCATGGCCGAGACGTTTCGCGTAAATTAACCAATGAATTGGAAAGTGCCGCTCTGGAAACGATCAAAGAAAGTACTCAAGTGACAGAGTTATCTTCTGAACAGATCGACGCCTTTATTGAGGCAAGTAAACCAGTACATGAAGAATTTCGTGACACGCTTACTTCAGACCTTCTAGACCTGGTTTACGCCGAGTTAGATAGCGAATAATGGAAAACTGGTACCTTTGTGCAACGTAAGTAAAGGTACCATTTTCTAGTCATTTCGAAATACGACTAAAAAGAGACAGGCATGTTTGAACGAATAAATCGCATTGTAGATAAGGTTGAAGGTTTTGCTATCGCGGGTATTTTAGCGCTGGCGACGATTCTGACTTTTGTCCAGGTCGTATTTCGTTATGGTCTCAATGATTCCATTTTTTGGGCAGAAGAAGCCATCTTATACCTCATTATCTCGATGACTTTTTTGTCAACTAGCTTAGGCATTCGTCGTGGTACTCATATTACGGTCGATGTTGTAAAGGTTCTTGTTAGTCAGACTTATTTGCCAATATTTAAAGCGATCTCGGCGACTTTAGGATTGGCATTCGCGGCAGCTCTTTTGTATTACGGCGGTAACCTTTTCTATGCCACGTTAATGAGAGGGCAGCTTTCTCCCGCGCTTAGACTCCCAGTAGCTTCCATTTACGCATTTATTCCGATTACTGCATCGCTTCAAATTTATCGCTATAGCGAGCTTATATATTCGGCTTATAAAGAGCACATGCAACGAAAGTAAGTTGTGTTTCTACAACGATGAACGATTACTTTTCTTTTTAGTATAAGGCCTCTCATGATCGCATTCTTACTCCCAATTTTTATCGTATTGTTGTTATTAGGCTTGCCTATTTATGGCTCACTTGCCTTTTCGGTGGTTGGAGCTCTTGGTTTAGCAGGGCCGATGGATCCGACTATCGTCCCCATGAGGATGTTTTCGGGCATCAATAATTTTTCTTTGATGGCGATTCCTTTTTTCATTCTTGCAGCGGAATTAATGCGTGTTGGCGGTTTGTCTACTCGGCTCATTCGACTTGCTCAAGTTTTGATTGGTTGGTTGCCCGGTGGTCTGGCGTCTGCGGCGGTATTATCGTGCTTATTTTTTGGTTCAATTTCAGGTTCAAGCCCTGCGACTGTGGTTGCGATTGGTAGCATTATGTTCCCTGCGTTAGTTGAAGCGGGGTACAGCAAACGCTTTTCGATTGGCTTATTGACAACCGCTGGGACATTGGGGCCAATCGTGCCGCCAAGTATTGCATTGATCATTTATGGCTCGGTGACTGCAACAAGTGTTGGCCAGCTCTTTGCGGCAGGTATTCTTCCAGCGTTGCTGTTAGGGAGTATGTTGATTGCATATTGTGTTATTCATGCAAAACGAAAGCAGTATCTTGGTACTGAATTTCCGAACCTGAAAGAAGTGGTAGAAGCATTTAAGGGGTCGGCATGGGGCCTAGGTTTACCCGTAATCTTATTAGGTGGCATCTATAGTGGGGTGTTTACTGCAACCGAATCAGCTTCCGTGGCTTGTGTTTATGGTCTGTTTGTTGGAATGGTGGTGTACAAGCAGATTACCCCTAAAGATGTTTGGAAAATTTTAGAAAACACCGGACTTACGTCTGGCTCACTATTGTTGATTACTGCGGGCGCCTCGGCATTTTCTTGGTTATTGACGATAACCGGTACTCCTACTGCTATTGCAAATAGCGTACTTTCATTGAGTGATTCTACGTTTGCGATAACCGCATTGCTCAATATTGTCATGTTAATTGCCGGATTTTTTCTTGATAGCTCATCGGCCATTATCGTACTCGCGCCATTAATGACCCCGATCGCGTCCGAAGTTGGGTTAGATCCTGTCCATTTCGGAATTATTAACCTCGTCAATTATTCTGTTGGAATGATTACACCACCCGTTGGGCTAAATCTTTTCGTTGCCGTCACTATTTCACAGATGAAGTTAGCCGATATTTTCAAGGGATGTATACCGTTTCTTCTTATTATGCTCGTTGGTTTAATGATCATCACTTATTGCCCATGGATTAGCTTGGCGATACCGGATCTGCTTTTTAAATAATGGTTGATGATTTAAATAGCGATTATTAAACCTCCTATTACTTGAGTTATGTCTAGATGTTCTCCAGAAAGGTAAAGACTTACGATGTTTCGTGCTGTCTGGAGTAAGGCATTGATATTAAATATTATCTTTTTGGTTAAGGATTGAAATGAAACAAAGACAAGCATTGAAAGTCGGCATTATTGGTTTAGGTGCAGTTGGGCAAATGGTCGCGAGTTGCATCGAAAATGGCGATGCAGGCAATGCAACCTTAGTCTCGCTGTTGTGTCGAGATAAGCAGAAAAATCTCGCGAGAAATGGGCATCAATCGGATCATTTCAAATCAATCATTACTGAGAGTCGCGAGCATTTTTTTGCCCAACAACCCGATATTGTCGTTGAAGCTGCCGGGCAGGGAACACTGAATAGTGATGGTATTGATGTGTTGCAAAGAGGTATCGACCTTGTTGTGTCGAGCATTGGACTTTTCACAAACGATAAACTGCTACGAGATTTTATCGATGCTGCAGATCAGTCTGGATCCAAAATATTATTATCCTCTGGTGCGCTTCCCGGTGTCGATTGGATGTCGGCGGCTTCGCTAGCGGAAGTCGAACAGGTATCAATCTCACAGATAAAACCGACGTTGTCTTGGCAAGGTACACACGCAGAAGAGTTGGTTGACTTGAAAAATATCACCGATACAACCTGCTTTTTTAAAGGAACCGCTCGTGAGGCCGCTCATCTTTTTCCCAAAAGCAGTAACATCACTGCGATGCTTGCCCTCGCGACCGCTGGACTCGATAGTACCAATGTTGAGTTACATGCCGATCCTGTGAGTTCAACAATGAAAACTCGTGTTGAATTTAATAGCACTGTTGGAAATTTGAATATTGATTGGCAAGGTGTACCATCGGAGTTAAACCCAAGTACCAGTGCAGATGTTCCACTTGCCATCGTAAAAGCAATTAGAAATCTTACATCGCCTGTTATATATGGCGTATAGTGGGTGGAAGCTTTAATCGAACAAAAGTTGTAGATACCCGTCCTAATTATTCCGACGTGCAGCTACAGTCAATGATTTGATGACGATAATTACTTTTGCGCTTCCCATTACACGTCATCAATAAAATGAGTGCTTAGATGATTTATCAACACATTAACGATTCCGATGTTTCTGAAACATTAGACCAACAGCTCCGAGAATTACTTAGCCTCTGCTTTGTTAGTGGAAATGATGAGGAAATCTTCAAAAAACAGCGCTATTACAATGACATGCCACAGCACCGATATATGTTGTGGCAAGGCGATGAACTTGCTGCACATATTGCTGTGCATGAAAAGCAGGTCATAATTGATGAACAACCTAGCGCAATCTGTGGAATTGCCGAGGTTTGCGTTCACCCCAAATACCGAAAGCTAGGATTGGTTAAGCGTCTTTTAAAAGAAGTTCACCTCGATCGCACTCAGCGTGGTGATGCGTTTTCGATATTATTTGGAGATGAGGAAGTGTATGGATCTAGTGGCTATCAATGCATACACAATTTAAAAGCACTAAACCCAAATCAAGAATGGACGGTCACCGGACATACAATGGTATTGTCCCTCAATAAGCAATGGCCGTCCATTGAGGTTAAACTGGTCGGTATCCCATTTTAACCCCTCGTGGCTAGAAGCTACTCAGCAACTTTGTTCCCCATATTTTTCGTGGATTTCTTTTTTGAAGATAGCTCTTTGAAAATGACGTCCCATTGACTCGCAATCATCCCTAATAGCATCAAGCCACACCCAAATAACCCTCTGGTCGTCATACCTTCCGAGAGAAAAAGAATTCCCCCAATAAGTGCAAACACGGACTCCAAACTCATGATAATCGCCGCGTGTGCGGGTGGAGCGTCTTTCTGAGCGATAACTTGAAGGGTATACGCGGTGCCGACAGAACCAAGCCCACCATAGAGAATGGGAACGGTGGCTTGAAGTATTGGTTCCAGCATAATGGGTTCTTTGATGATGGCAACAATAAAGCTAAATAGGCCACACCAAGCAAATTGGATAGAGGCAAGAGTGACAGGCTCTACACGCTTGGCGAAGTGATCGATCGTTAACACATGCATGGTAAAGAATAGCGAACACGCCAATATTAGCAGGTCACCTTTGCCGATATAGAAGCCATCTTTTACGCTAATAAAATAGAGGCCGATTGCAGCAAATAGAGCACCAACCCAAGTCGCGGCTCCTGTTTTGTGTTTCAAAACCAGGCCTAAAATGGGGACTAACACAACGTACAACCCGGTAATGAATCCTGCGTTTCCTGCGGTGGTATATTGAAGGCCAACTTGCTGTAATGACGCGCCAAGAAACAGGATCGTTCCTGCGAATAACCCGGCAACGAAAACACTTTTCTTACTTGATACTTGGTTTCTATCTTTATTCTTATTTCTTCGGTTAAGAAAATAGATTAGAGGCAGTAATGAGATCGAACCAAGAGCGAATCTGATAGCGTTATATAAGTAGGGACCAATGTAGTCCATCCCCTTAAGTTGAGCGACAAATGCGAAACCCCAGATAGCAGACGTGAGCAGTAAGAGAAGGTCGGAGCGTAGTGTTTTATTCGTCATAGTGGAGTTTTAAAGGTTGTTGTTATAGGTGGAAAAATCGAATGAGGAGCATAACACGGTTTTGTTTATTCTCACGATATAAAGATTGGTTCCAACTATTATTATTATGCATCTTATGGAACTTTCGTATTGACATATCAACGTCTCACATATATTGTCTTAAATCAGACTATATTTTTGCAGACTATCTCGTTTCGTACTAAATTCTCTTTCTGTTTTATATCTAGACATGCTTTATCAACACATACTTTAATTAAAAAATGAGCTGCTTTTATGATCAACTTGGACGCCGACGATATTCTACTTTTGTTTCAGATTCCCCATCATTTTGTCCATCAACTGATGCACGATCATATTGTGCCGAGTGAGTTGGGGGTCAATAAGACAGAGATGCGTACTCTGATGTCGGTTCGCCGTGGTGGTGGACTCACAATGCTTGAGTTGGGGCACCGTGTTGGGATCCCTAAAGGTTCGTTAACGTCCGTCGTCGATAAGTTGATCACGCTAGAATTGGTTGTACGCTCTCAGCACCCTGATGATAGACGAAAAGTCGTGGTAGCCATTACTGACAAGGGTTTGGAAACCGGTGAGCTCATGGACACCCACCTGCGTAACCATTTGGGGAAAAAGTTCATGGCACTAAGTGAAGAACAACGTACAGACCTTTTTCAAGCTCTTAGAACCATTCATAACATTTCAGAACAACTACAGGATTCAAAATGAAACGCGCAGCGAACTCAGATTTTTTAGGTAGCGATCCTCTTGTGCCGTTATTGATGCGGCTTTCCATTCCAGCGGTTGTCGGCATGATGGTTATGGCGCTGTACAATATCGTAGACAGTATTTTTGTTGGACTTGGTGCCGGAGCGTTGGCACTTGCAGGTCTGGCCATCGCGTTTCCGATTCAAATTACCCTTGGTGCTTTAGGTCAAATGGTTGGGGTAGGTTGTGCATCGATTGCGTCTCGAAAAATGGGACAGGGTAAACAAGAAGAAGCCGAAGCCGTTCTTGGGACGTGCATTGTATATTCTCTGGTGCTCGCGATTATTGCAACTTCAGTTTTATCGTATACATTGGAAGATGCCTTAATTCTGTTTGGTGCGACGAAAGCGATTCTTCCTTACGCGAAAGGGTACGTGCAAATCCTTCTGATTGCAGTTCCGTTTCAAATGATGAGCATGTCTACTATGAACATGATCCGCTCTGAAGGAAATGCGAAGAAAGCGATGAACGTGATGCTTGTTGGCGTCGTCATTAATCTTATCTTGGACCCGATATTTATTTTCACCTTAGATATGGGAATCGAAGGGGCTGCGTGGGCAACGGTTATTGGCCAGACAACTAACTTCATTCTGGTATTTTCATACTATTTACGCGGGCAAGGTGTATTAAAACTGAAATTCACACACATGGTTCTTCGATTTAGGTTGGTAAGACAAGTTACCGTATTAGGTTTACCTAACTTTATTCAAATGGCGGGGACTGGGTTAATTGCGATTATTGTTAATAATTTACTCGGGACGTTTAGTGGTGATATTGCGATATCAACCTACGGGATTATTTCACGCTTAATGTCTTTCGTGATGATGCCATTGGGGGGAATCGCACAGGGGTTTCAACCTATCGCAGGTTATAATTATGGTGCTCAAAACTACCAACGAGTGAAAAAGGTATTTCAGCTAGCCTTAGCCTTTGGCACTGGGATTTCCGTGGTATTCTTTACTTTAGCTATGGTGTTACCGGGTAACCTTGTTGGGATGTTTACAACGGATCCTGAGCTAAAAGCGTATGCGATTCCGGCGCTGAAAACATTCTGTCTATGTACTCCTATCATTGGGGTACAAATCATTTCGTCGATCTATTTTCAGGCGATTGGCCGCGGAATGCCGGCACTTTTTCTCGGGCTATCGCGTCAATTTATTGTGCTGTTGCCAATGATATTGCTGCTTTCCCACTACTATCAGGCTGACGGCATTTGGATTGCGTTCCCTGCATCAGATTTGATTTCTACCTTACTCACGGTATCTATTGTGTTTTTTGAGATCAA
This sequence comes from uncultured Vibrio sp., assembly GCA_947504195.1. Lineage (GTDB taxonomy): Bacteria > Pseudomonadota > Gammaproteobacteria > Enterobacterales > Vibrionaceae > Vibrio. The sequence goes on from CANNGN010000001.1 coordinate 148,454, forward strand.
GAAACTAAACAGAAAAATTGATATGTCGACGTATTCGGTATCGACGACAGTCCCATCTAAATAAGATTGAGCTCAAACTTGTTCTCACATAGGTTTGAGCTTGAATCGATCACGTAACCTTCAAGCTTTTATCGAACCACTCATAAAGTGTCTGAATGATGGGGCTGGACTGACGGTAAGAGGGTGCAAGGAAGTAAAACCCATAACCGCTCGCAAACGATAAGTTAAGTGGGTTGACCAACTCACCTGATGTTAAGGCGGCTTCTGCCAGAAAATCCGGTACAAGCGCGACGCCTTGTTTGTGCTTCGCCGCTTCTATCGACATGAAAAAATGCTCAAATCCATGATAGAAATTAGGGTTGCTAGACAGTTCGCCTTGATTGACTTGCTGACTAATGAACTGGTCCCAAATTTGTGGGCGAGTGGTGTGCATTAGCAACGGAAGTGCTAAAAGATCCGTGCTGTTTTCCATGGGGTGCGAATCAAGGAAATCACGGTGAACCAAAGGCAGCATGGTTTCTGAACGTAATAGAGTCGCATTATCGTGAGTTAATGATAAAGGCAAACATCGAATGGCAATATCGGCACTAGATTGATGAAATTGATAATATCCATCCCCTGAAATAATGTTGAGTTTCATATTGGGAACAAGTTGGTTGAGTTGCGTGAGGCGTGGAATCAACCAAAGATTACTGAAGGACGGTGTCACATCTATCGTGATGTGTTTGGTCTCTTGTGAAAACTGTTGTAAGCGAGACGTTGAGGTTTGAATTTGATCAAGGGCAGACATGATGGTGGGTAGATACTGACGTCCCTCTTCGGTGAGTTTTAAGCTGCCATTGATCCGATCAAATAAGGGAAGCTCCAAGTACTGTTCGAGAAGCTTAATTTGTTTACTGACGGCTCCTTGAGTGACACACAACTCCTTTGCCGCGAGAGAGAAACTCAATTTTCGAGCCGCAACTTCAAAGGTTTTCAGTGCATTAAGGGGAGGGAGTTTGTTGGGCATGTGATACCTATGAGTTTTTTTCATGCATCTTGATAATATATCGTTTGTTTGACTCGGTAAAGCTGTACTAATTTAAACCACTCCTACGAAATAAAGGGCTCTAAATAAAATGCCGAATCATCTGTTTCAACGTCACTGCCACGCCAATTTGCCATTAGCTAAACAAGCGAAAGGAGTTTATCTCTACGATCAACATGGTAAAGCCTATTTCGATGGTAGCGGAGGAGCAGCCGTTTCTTGTTTAGGCCACAGCCACCCAGCAATACGTGAAGCATTGCACCAGCAGATCGATCAAGTCGCTTATGCCCATACCGGATTTTTTAATACTGAAGTTGCGGAAAACCTAGCAGAAAAACTAACCGCTGCTGCACCAGGTTCACTGGATAAAGTGTATTTCGGATCGGGTGGTTCGGAAGCGGTAGAAGCGGCGCTAAAATTGGCTCGTCAGTACTTTGTTGAAAAGGGTGAACTGCAACGAACGCGATTTATCTCTCGTAGCCAAAGTTATCATGGCAACACTTTGGGGGCGCTTGCGGTTGGAGGAAATGCCCTGCGTCGCGCACCATTTTCATCGTTATTGATGGACGTGGAACATATTTCACCGTGTTTTGCCTACCGAAATAAAACTGATCAAGAAACGCATTTTGAATATGGTCAACGCGTTGCGAATGAACTTGAAGAACGTCTGCTTGCTGTTGGACCAGAAACAGTGATTGGCTTTATTGCCGAGCCTGTCGTTGGAGCAACAGCAGGGGCGGTTGTTGCTGAGCAAGGATATTTCAAACGCATTCGCCAGATTTGCGATAAATATGGGATTCTTTTGATCCTCGATGAAGTGATGTGTGGAATGGGACGAACAGGAACGCTGTTTGCTCACGAACAAGAAGACGTTACTGCGGATATTGTAACAATAGCGAAAGGACTTGGTGCGGGTTATCAACCGATTGGCGCGATGATCGCCACAAAAGAGATTCACGATACCATATCGCAAGGGTCTGGGTTCTTTCAACATGGACACACATACATGGGGCATGCGGTTGCGATGGCAGGATCTCTTGCTGTATTGAATGTGATCGAACAGGAAAATCTATTACCCAAGGTACGCAGTTTAGGTGAATTACTGCAATCACAACTTGAAGACAAATTTAATAATCATCCATTTATTGGGGATATTCGCGGTCGAGGTTTATTTAGAGGAATTGAGATTGTTGAAGACATTACAACCAAACACCCTTTCGATTCTAGCATTGCAATTCATAGCCAAATCAAAGCACAAGCAATGGAGTTGGGGCTGATTTGCTATCCAATGTCTGGGACGGCTGATGGTCAAAATGGCCACCATGTGTTACTGGCTCCGCCATTTATTATGGATGAGTCCCATGTGAGTGAGTTAACAGATAAGATCTTCCGTAGCATTGATTCAGTAACGCAAGCCGCGTACAAAAACAGCAGGAAATCATGATGCAAAAAACACAGTATGGTGAGAGTAAAAGTACCATGGTTATCGTCGCGTTAAATGGCGCACGTAAAACCAAACAGGATCATCCGAATTTACCGATCACGGTTGAAGAGATTGTAAAGGAAGTTAAAGGTTGCGTTGAAGCCGGTGCCGCGATGGTACATTTGCACGCGCGAAACCAAGAAGGGCTGCATTCGCTTGAAATTGAAGACAACGCTTTGATTCTCGATGCCGTGAGAGAGCAAGTTGGTGACAATGTAATTATCCAACTTACCACCGAAGCGGTTGGAATGTATCCGCCACAACAGCAGATGGACCTGATAAAAGCACTAAAACCTGAAGCTGCTTCATTTGCAATTTCAGAGTTGATTCCTTCGAAAAATCAGGAAATTGCAGCGAGTAAATTCTTTCATTGGGTAGCCGAAGAGGGAATTATCGCTCAATATATCCTTTACTCAGAACAACAGTTTGAATATTATCTAGATCTTGTTGAGCGAAACATTCTCCCTAATCATCACCATCACATACTTATAGTGTTGGGTCGATATGATAAAAACCAGCAGTCTGACCCGTCAGAATTAGCCCCGTTTGTTCCTTTAGTTGAAAAATTAAATGGCACACGGTGGGCGGTATGTGCTTTTGGGGAAAAGGAGCAAGCTTGTTTGTTAGAAGCCGCGAAATTAGGTGCCGATATTCGAATTGGGTTTGAAAATAACCTCTATGATACCGAAGGACACCTCGCCGAAAATAATCTGCAACAAGTGACCGCGATCAACGCAAAATTGGAAGAAAGCGGGCACTATTTGCTTTCTGCTCGTGATAGTAGAGCAATGTTTGTAAAATAAGTGTGTTTTATGGTCAAAACATCTGATTCATTTAACCAATGATTTATTAAAATGTTGTTGTTCTGTACGTTACCTTTCTAGAATCGAAATATGAGAGTATTTCAATCATCTATGAATGGATAAAACTAAAACAAAATGGAGTTAAGCATGTTTTTAAAAAAACTCGCTCTAACCGCTCTGGTTGGAACCGCGCTAGTGAGTACCGCATCAATTGCAAGTACTAAACACGTTGTTATTGGTACTGGTGGACAGACAGGTGTTTATTATCAGGTAGGTGGAGCTATTTGCCGTCTAGTAAATAAGGGCACTTCGGATCATGAAATTAACTGTACTCACAAAACAGGTGGTTCAGTAACTAACATTAATGGTATTCGCTCTGGTGATGTCGATATGGGCGTTGCTCAGTCAGACTGGCAGTTCCATGCGTACAATGGTACGACTCCTGATAAATTCCCAGATGGTGCGTTTACAGACTTACGTGCCGTTTTCTCTGTGCATGCTGAACCGTTCACTGTGGTTGCACGTACTGATTCTGGTATCAAAACCTTTGAAGATCTAAAAGGTAAAAAAGTTAACGTTGGTAATCCAGGTTCTGGTCAACGTGGTACTATGGAAATCCTGATGGATAAAATGGGTTGGAAGATGGACGATTTTGCCATTGCTTCTGAACTCAAGTCGTCTGAACAAGCTGCAGCATTATGTGATGGCAAAGTAGACGCGATTATCTTTACTGCTGGCCACCCAAATGGTTCAATCAAAGAAGCGACCACTTCTTGTGATGCAGTTCTAATCCCAGTTGACAACGATGTTGCTAAGCAACTTGCTGCTGACAATGATTACTATGCGATGACAACTATCCCAGCAGGTATGTACAAAGGTACTGATACAGATACTGCGACTTTTGGTGTTGCGGCGACGTTTGTTAGCTCAACAGCGACTGACGAAGAGACAGTTTATCAAATGGTTAAAGCGGTATTTGATAACTTTAAACGCTTCAAAAAAATGCACCCAGCATTTGCACATCTTAAAGAAAGCGACATGATCATTAAGAACTTGTCAGCTCCGTTGCACGACGGTGCAGTTCGCTACTACAAAGAAAAAGGCTGGATGTAATTATTCAGTCGCGCTAAGTTAGTCGATATCAGTTGATACGCTGCTTAGTGCGTTAGTGAACCTTTTAATTTAATGTAAAACGGAGTTTTTTCTCCATTTCAAATTGGTGTGAAGTATTGAGTTATTCAATATTTCGCATCAATTTTTTGCCTCAAATGTTGTTGCATATTTGTCTCGCTACTTTTTAAAAATTTGTTTTATTAACTTTTCGTTATTCACAAAGCTAAGAAGAATTTAGAGACAGAGTTCACTATTTAAAAAACCAATTTATAACTGATTCGCAAGAAGCAATTTGCAGTGCGTATTCAATAAGAAAAAACATTGGAATAGGAAGTCACAGGATGATGACAAACGATACGACGAATACACAATTAGATGACAAGGAATTGCAAGACCTTGTTGCGTCGAATGATATGGGAGGGAGGAATCCAAGTAATAAATCGATTGTCAAGCTGATGGCTGGAGTCGCACTTGCTTGGTCTCTTTTCCAAATTTGGATCGCTTCTCCGTTACCGTATATGATCGGATGGGGCGTGTTTGCCAGCGGTGAGGCACGCTCTGTCCACCTCGGCTTTGCTATATTTTTAGCGTTTCTTGCTTATCCAGCTTTTAATCAATCTCCAAGGGATAAAGTACCAGCGCTTGATTGGGCGTTCGCAATTGTTGCATCTCTATGTGCTTTATACCCATTAATTGCCGATTCTCAATTGGTTGACTATTTGTTTGGTCTTCGCCTAAGTGATCGTCCAAGTGCTCCAAAACCGTTTGATATCGCGGTATCCATTGCGGGTATGATTTTACTACTCGAAGCCACACGACGAGCATTGGGCCCTCCTTTGATGGTCGTTGCGATGGTTTTTCTTGGCTATACCTTTTTGGGACCGTATGCACCAGAACTGATTGCGTGGAAAGGCGCTACGTTCGGCGGTGTGATGGATCACCAATGGCTTTTCTCTGAAGGCGTCTTCGGTATTGCGCTTGGCGTTTCAACGGATATGGTGTTCCTGTTTGTATTATTCGGTGCCTTACTAGACCGTGCAGGCGCGGGTAACTATTTCATTAAAGTCGCGTTTTCATTAATGGGGCACCTACGGGGTGGACCAGCAAAAGCAGCTGTAGTGGCATCGGGAATGACTGGCTTGATCTCTGGTTCATCGATAGCAAACGTGGTCACCACGGGTACGTTTACCATTCCGATGATGAAACGAGTTGGCTTTTCTGCAGAGAAAGCCGGTGCCATTGAAGTGGCGTCGTCTGTGAATGGGCAAATTATGCCACCGGTAATGGGAGCTGCGGCTTTCCTTATGGTGGAATATGTCGACATCCCTTATTTTGAAGTGGTTAAAACCGCGTTCTTACCGGCGATTATTTCGTATATTGCCTTGGTGTATATTGTGCATCTCGAAGCAATGAAATCGAACATGCAAGGTCTGGTTCGTGACGAAAGTAGCCGTACGTTTAAAGATGTGTTGATGTCATGGGCAATGACATTGTTGCCGATCGTTGCGTTAGCAGGTGCTGCGGTATACCTTTCTGAGTTGTACGAAGTATTAGCCAGCAATGCAGCGAGATTGCTGTTTGTCCTCGCGGTAATTTTGATTCAGTTCGTCGTATTGCGCAGTGTGAAATCTTCTTTAACTGAGGATAAGTTAGCCAAGGTATTCTCCGTTGGCGCAATGGTGCTTTGCAATACAGTTATTGGTGCATTTGGTCTGTTTTTCTTAATTGGATCGATCAAATCTCACATCCCAAGTGAACTGGTTGCTTGGGTGATCATTGCGATAGTTATCGTGGCTTATGTGATACTGGCGAAGATCAGTTCACAATATCCAGACTTAGAACTCGATGATCCGAACGCACCTGTTCAGCATTTGCCAAAAGCGGGTCCAACAGTGATGTCTGGTTTGCATTTCTTGCTTCCAGTACTAGTGTTGATCTGGTGTTTAATGATTGAACGCAACTCACCAAGCCTTTCAGCATTTTATGCCACGGCATTAATGATTTTCATTCTGGCGACTCAACGTTACTTGTTTGATTTCTTCCGTGGAAATAAGACAGACGGTGCCCTAAAACTTGGATTTTCCGAGCTGGTTGAAGGACTAATCGGTGGTGCTCGAAACATGATCGGTATCGGTATTGCCACGGCTGCTGCTGGGATTATCGTTGGTGCCGTTTCACAAACGGGTGTTGGTTTAAAGTTAGCAGCATTGGTTGAATTTCTGTCGATGGGGCATATCTTATTGATATTGCTTTGGACGGGTATTTTAAGCTTGATTCTTGGAATGGGCTTACCGACGACGGCGAACTATATTGTTGTTTCTTCGTTGCTTGCACCTGTTATCGTTAGCTTGGGTCAACAAAGTGGTCTGATTGTTCCATTGATTGCCGTGCATATGTTTGTGTTTTACTTCGGTATCATGGCAGACGTCACGCCTCCGGTCGGGCTGGCATCATTTGCGGCCGCCGCGGTCTCGGGAGGCGACCCAATTCGAACTGGATTTGTCGCGTTCTTCTATTCGCTTCGTACCGCACTATTGCCATTTTTGTTTATCTTCAACACAGATTTACTTCTGATTGATGTGACATTCCTACATGGCGTTATGATGTTTATTACCTCGACAGCGGCAATGTTGATCTTTACCGCTGCAACGCAAGGGTATTTTTTGACCAAGTCTAGACTTTGGGAGTCATTTAGTTTGCTTCTAATTGCCTTTACCTTGTTCCGTCCGGGATTCTGGCTGGATTATGTTATGCCTCCATACGACGAGCACTCTGGCAAAGAGTTTGCTCAAGTGATGGAAAGCGTAACTCCAGGTACTGAACTTCGCGTGCAAGTCGATGGTCAAAACGACGTTGGCGACGCAGTTAAACTTACGATGTTAGTTGAAGTCAGCGAAGGTGAAACAGGACAAGAACGTTTGGAAAATTATGGCTTAGAATTGCTGCCTCAAGATGATGGCTCGATACTCGTCGATGGTATCGGGTTTGATAGTCCGGCGGAAAAAGTCGGTTTTGATTTTGACCAAATTGTTGAAGTTGTCGGTGTTCCAGCTGATCGCCCTGCAAGACAGTGGTTCTATATTCCAGCGCTACTTTTACTCGGTAGCATTGTTATGTTGCAGCGTCGTCGTCGGTTTAATGACAATGCGGCTGCTCAAAATAATGCAGCTGGATCTGCTTAACGCGATCGATATAAACTTCTCGTGATGTTATCTACAAGAAGTCATTTACAAAAGGAGCGCAGCAGCGCTCCTTTTTATTTGTCCTCGAAATTTGTATTGTGGAAATCGAGCTTTCATCATAGTTTTATTAAAATGAACCATTGTTTTATTTTATTTGTAACTGGTTTCAAATATTTAAAAAGATAGATGCGTTACATTGGGAATGACAGGCTATATTGTGGCGCTGATTATTTCACTTCAATGGTTAAACTGCGCTTCATTTTTAACGGGTAGGAGCCCTGATATGAAACCTTTTCTGTGTGATGATTTCTTACTGACTAACGATACAGCAAAAACGCTTTATCACAGTTACGCTAAACACCTCCCGATTATCGACTATCACAATCACCTAAGTGCCCAAGAAATTCATGACGACATTATGTTTGAGAATATTGCTCAAGCATGGCTAGGGCATGACCATTACAAATGGCGTGCGATGCGCAGTAATGGCATTGATGAATCGTTGATTACTGGTGATGCCGATGAATTCGATAAGTTTCAAAGTTGGTGTGCGACGGTCCCGCAACTGATTGGCAATCCATTATATGCGTGGACTCACATGGAATTGCGTCGTTATTTTGGTGTCGATACGATTATCAATGCTCAAAATAGTAAAGCGATTTGGGATGAGGTAAATCCTAAAATTTCGACGGAAAGTTATTCGGCTCGTAACTTGTTACGCATGATGAATGTTGAATCACTTTGTACCACTGATGACCCTCTAGATGATTTGAAATATCACAAAGGGTTATCCGAATCGGATTTCGAGATCAAAGTATTACCAACTTTCCGAGCTGACCCACTTTATAACATCGATCGTCATGAAGCTTTCCGAGCATGGATAAGTAAATTATCGACCATTACGCAATCAGAAATTACCGATATCGACCAACTGTTTTCGGCATTGAGCTTACGTTTCGAGTATTTTCATCAGGCGGGTTGTCGCTTATCAGACATGGGTTTAGCAGAAGTGGCATTTGCGGAATGTTCCTTGGAAGATGCGAATGCTGCATTAAAGAAAGTCCTGCTGGGAGAAGAGATCTCTGATTTAGAAGCGGCTCAGTTTAAAACTCAAATCTTTCAATTTATTGGCAGTAAGAACCACGCATTAGGGTGGACGTTTCAACTGCATATTGGCGTTCTCCAAGACCCCAATAAACGTCGCCTAAAAGAGGTTGGACCCGCGACAGGTTTCAGTGCGATTAACGACAGCTGTTTTGCGAAAAATCTCAGTTGTTTATTGAATGGGCTCGATCTTAATAAAAACATGCCACAGACGATTATTTATTGTTTAAACCCTAGAGATAATCATGTTCTCGGTACTTTGATAGGTTCTTTTCAAGACAGCGACGCCTCGCCGGGTAAAATTCAATTTGGCGCTGCGTGGTGGTTTAACGATCAAAAAGAAGGAATGATTGAGCAGCTTAAAACCTTAGCCAACCTTGGTTTGTTAGGCCGATTTGTTGGCATGCTAACGGACTCACGCAGTTTATTATCCTTCCCTCGACATGAATATTTCCGCCGCATTTTATGTAATCTCATCGGAGAGTGGGTAGAGCAAGGTGAACTGCCGAATGACGAAGCCTTACTAAAGGATACCGTGGAAGCTATTTGTTACGGGAATGCGAAAGAATATTTTGATCTTTAGTCGGAAACAGGCGCTAGCAGTATCAAAAATATTGTCACGTCGACGATCCTGGTGTTTGAAATTATTGTATGTGCGAATGAGGTTTAGAACGGATGCTTCAGTTTACTGATTCTGAAATGGCTCATATAAAAAGCCGATGTAGCCAAGCGATGATCGATGCGATTATCGCGAAAAACCAAACAGTGATTGAGACAGATACACTCGTTCCTCCCGATGCTCGAGCAACGTGGAATCATTACTTTTTTTGCCCTGAACATGGTGTTAGGTTGGAATGGGATCGTCACAATCAGACAGAGCATCGTTGCCCGGTTGATGGAAAGATATTTACTGGCGAACCGTATGATGGTGCTTGGTGGCGTTGGCTTAACGGGCTCAATGCAAGAGCGTGTAATGACTTAGGGTTATTATGGCATTTAACCGGAAGCGATGTTTATCTGGAGAAAGTGAAATCGATTCTATTAGGTTATGCCGATGTGTATCCAGAGTATGAAGAGCATGGTGGGATTCCCTATAATAACCCGGGAAAAGCCAATTCTCAGACATTGTGTGAAGCGAATTGCCATATTGATTTTGCTCGAGGCTACGATTTTATAAAGCAAAGCCTTTCGAATAATGAACAAATGCATATTGAACAGAATCTACTCCGCGAAGGTGCTGAATTCATGATGCAGTATCGCACACCTCAAATTCATAATCATGAAATGAAAATTGGTTCGACCATCGGTGTGATAGGGCTGCTACTCGATGATAGGGAGTTAATCGACTTTGCGGTGGAAGCGAAGTATGGATTGCGTTACCAGATGGATCACGGCCTCGTTGGTGAAGGCATGTGGTTTGAAGGCTCGGTGCATTATCACTACTATGCGCTTCAAGCGTTAATGGGTTTTGAGTTAATGGCTCGTAAAACGCAATATTCGTTAAAATCGCACGCCAATTTCCACACGTTTCTCGCTTATCCACTGAAGTTGATTATGCTAGATGGGCATTTCCCACTAATCAACGATTGCGTGGCTGGGCAGGAAGTCTTTACTAATGCAGATTTGTTTGAATATGCGTACGCTGAGTTCAATGACCCAATATTTGGTCGTGCTCTAAAAAGTATTTACAACAACATCAGTCGCGATAATCTTGACGCTTTGTTATACGGGGTCGAAAAAATACCGGCTGAACTAACACCATTAACGGTTGAGCACTTACATGCTCCGGTGGCGGGATTGACGAAAATCGTCGATGTTTCCAATCAGAATATGCTGTTGCTGAAGCACGCTCCGTTTGGTGGTGAGCATGATCACTATGATCGATTAGGCTTAATTTTGTTTCGCCACGGCCATCAATTGCTGCCAGACCTTGGAACCTGCGGCTATGGCGCAGAACTGCATTATGGCTATTATAAAAACTCTGTAACTCACAATACGTTGGCGGTGAATCAACAGAATCAGCCACCAGCAAATCCCAAAGTGCTTAGCTATCAACAAAGCGACGACTGGGTATTACTCGATACTTTAGTCGATTGGAGTGAGCCCTATCCGGGTGTTGATAGTCATACTATTGTGCAATGGAGTGATGAAGCTTATCGAGACGTGAAATTTCGCCGTACGATATTTTGGCAAAATGATGTGATGATTCAAGTCGATCACGTTGATAATCCTCATCGGGCCGAACTTGATCTAGTGTGGCATTTTCGAGCAAAACATCACCGGTGTACTGCACATAACAAAATTGACAATGTGTTCACCGAAGGCCCGCTTAGCTACCTGAGTGACGGTTATTCTCGTTCAATTCTAGGGGTGGTTCGCGAGCAATTTCAAGTTGCAAACGAAGTCAAACCGTACCAGTGTTTTATTTCTGCTAACGGAAGTCTGTTGTTTGGAGAGGGGCCGGATAATCCAGCGACTCAAAACCTAGCGTATATGCTATGCCGAAGCAGTGACAGTATTCTACGTTCTGTCGTTGTGCATGATTTGACCAATCAAAGCACAATTGACAAAGTATCGGTGGAATGGAACCAAGATAATGTTACCTTGATGCTAGAAGGTGGGAAAGTTAAGCGAGAATTGAAATTGATGTTTGAAGAGTCGGGCTGTTCTGTATGGAACTAACCTCGAAGCCGATGTTGGCAGTAGATTGTCGAAATACGCTCGGTGAAGGTGTGGTATGGAGTGAAGCTCGAAATAGTGTCTTCTGGACGGATATAGAAGGGCGACAACTTTGGGAGTATTCACCTCAATCCGGTGTTTCCAAATCCCGTGCAATGCCAGCACGTTTATGTGCTTTTATGTTCAGAGATAAGAACACGTTACTGGCGGCATTTGATAAGTACGTGGCGTTATATTCACTTAATGATTCTAAGGTAACCCATTTATTCGACTTTGAGCCGAATAATCCACATAGCCGCCTGAATGATGGCAAGCTCGACCCCTACGGTAACTTTGTTGTAGGCGGTATTAATGAGTCCAATGATGATGCCTTTTGCTCATCTGTGATAAAAGTGGGCCCTGATTTTAATGTGACAACATTGCTGACCAATGTAGCGTGCAGCAATAGTATTTGTTTTTCGCCAGATGGTAAGACGATGTATTTTGCAGATACACCAAAGAAGCAAATTTTGGCCTATCCATACTCTTCAGATAGCACACAGCTTTCCAATCCTCGCTGCGTTTATCACGGAGAGGGTGATCTTTCATTTCCCGATGGAGCGACAGTCGATGAGCAAGGGTTCCTATGGTGTGCGATTTGGGGAGGAGGAGCAGTAATTCGCATTGACCCTATATCCGGTCAAATAGACACAAGAATCGACCTCCCAGTTAAGAATCCCACATGTGTCGCATTTGGTGGGGTGACAATGAATACATTGTTTATTACGTCTTCGACGCTACAGATGAGCGACGAGGAACAATTGGCAATGCCACACTCAGGTGGTTTATTCTTGGTCGATGTTGGTCTTTTAGGGTGATTGAACTTTGCTCATTGGAATAAAAAGAGCGGTCAATTTTATGTATTCCGTGATCCTACATCGGACATTGTTTTTCTAGATTAGCTATTTTTAATGGGTAAAGAGTACTATTTTTTGAAGTGTTGATTAGGTATCTATAGAGAATCGATACAAATTTCATATCTTATTTATTTTTGCATTAAGCCATCAAATGGAGAGTTATATGGTTAAAAAAATTGGAGTACTTACAAGTGGTGGTGATGCGCCTGGTATGAATGCTGCTGTTCGTGCAGTGGTACGTGAAGGGCAACACCAAGGACTAGAAGTGTACGGTGTGTTTGATGGTTATGCTGGCTTGCATCAAAATAAGATCAAAAAACTAGAGCGCCAATCGGTATCGGATGTGATCAATCGTGGTGGTACATTTTTAGGTTCGGCACGTTTTCCTGAATTCAAAGAAGAGAGCGTGAGAGCTGAAGCTATCGAAAATCTCAAAAAGCATGGGATAGAAGCGCTCGTTGTGATTGGCGGTGATGGCTCCTATATGGGGGCATCTAAATTGACAGAGATGGGTTACCCCTGCATTGGTATCCCAGGAACCATCGATAACGACATTCCAGGAACAACGTATACCATTGGTTATGATACTTCTCTAAACACTGTGGTTGAAGCTATCGATCGCTTGAGAGATACATCCGCGTCTCATAAACGGATATCTCTTGTTGAAATTATGGGGCGCTATTGTGGTGACCTGACATTGCGAGCGGCCGTAGCTGGCGGTGTCGAATTTGTTGTGGTCCCAGAACAGGTATACGATGAAGCAGAAATTATTAATCGTATACAAGCAGGTATCGATAAAGGTAAAAAGCATGCTTTGGTAGCGGTGTGCGAACATGTTACTGATATCGAAGCGTTAGCCCGTAATATAGAAGCCAACACCGGGCATGAAACTCGCGCGACGATTCTAGGTCATATACAACGTGGTGGTAAACCAACAGCACGAGATAGAATTATTGCCAGTCGTATGGGATCGTACGCGGTTAAACTGTTGATTGAAGGACATGGGGGACGTTGTGTTGGAATGATGAATTCTCAAATGGTGCATCATGACATTATTGATTGTATTTCCACAATGAAACGACCATTTAATCAAGAGTTGTATGATCTTTCAAACTCACTGTTTTAATGGTCGCCAAATAGCCGTATACAACATGTACAAGTAGCCATGTTGTATCAGGATAAAAGAACTATTAAATATTTGATGTCACTCACAAAAAGATGGCCAGTTTATAGGGGTCATCTTTTTTTATTCTAAGCGATGCAAATCAAGTTCTCGTCATCGTCTCCTAGTTAGTCGACATTTCATCAAGCCTATTCAATTCACCCTCGCATTATTTACAAGTAGAACCTAATATTAAAGTAAGATTATTGTTCTATATTGTATTTGTTATAGTTTGAGTGTTAATTGATAAATTAGTTAATATTCATGCTCTGACACGTTGTTATTGACTCACTCTCGGGGAATGAATCGGTTGCTAAATGAGATGTTGAAAAATAACTTTTTTCGTAGCATTCGAATGAAGGTCGTTATTTTATATTCCGTCCTAACAGTCTTATTTACGACGGCTCTGTTATTTACGCTTTATGTAAATGAGAAGGATCGCGTCTTGAATTTGGCATTAGACAGTTCTGCTGAAATCTCACGCTTGCATGCGACGTTACTGAGCCATGAATTTACACAGTATGTTGCAATGCTGAAGATGGTAAGTGAAGAGCCTAGAATTAAAGAAGGTGATGTTGATCATATCCTCGAAGACGTAAAAAGACTTGTGACATTGGGAGATGGTGATTTTATCAATGCTGTTTATCTTGATAGTGACTTCAACTTATATGATGCGAAGGGCAATGTTTCAAAAGTAGCGAACTCTGCGATTTTAAGAGCAAAAGATTGGGAAGGAAGGGAGTACAATATAACATCACCTTTTGAAAGTCGTATTGAGAGCGGGTTGATCATTATGGTGGCTGTCCCTATTCGCGATTATTCAGGAATGTGGAAGGGGTCATTGGCTGTTGCATTGGATGTTCACCGTTTGATTGAACGAGTCTCTTCGATTAAATTGAAAAATGGAAGTTATGCGTGGTTAGCCAATGGGAATGGGGATGTCATTTTGCATCCAAATCCGAAAGTTATTATGAAAGCGAACATAGCCAAGGCAGCACAATCTGGTTTTTTAGGGTTTGAAGAAACGTTAGAAAAGGTAAAAACCCAAGATCATGGCTATGGTCGCTTTAGAGATACAAATATTAATGAAAATAAAGTCATTACTTTTTCTAAAGTCGATGAGATTCCGGGGTGGGTTTTGTTTGTGACGACGATAGAGAGTGAAATTTTCAGCGATATCTACGCAATCGTATACAACGTATTCCTCGTATCAAATATATTGATGCTTGTATTTATGTATCTACTCAGCAAATTCGCGAAAAAAATTACAGAGCCGATTGCGAGGTTGACATACGAAGTAAGAGTTTCTGCCGTAAGTAGCAACCAATCGATTACTGTGATTGATTCGAATGACGAAATAGGGCTATTATCACGCGCGTTTTCTCAAAGCCTAAGAAAAATTCGTCAACATACCAGTCAGTTAGAATCACTGGTGTCTGAAAGAACGAAAGAAATTGAGGCTAAGAACCTCACTCTTGCTACTCAAAATAAAAAGCTTGAGGAACTTGCTTCGAAAGATCCTTTGACACAACTCTATAACCGACGCGCTTTCTACGTTTTTTTAGAAAAAGAGATCGCTAGAGTGAATCGTCACGGCGGTAATGTGTGTTTGGTGATGATTGATTTAGACCACTTTAAACTCATTAACGACAATCATGGTCATGATGTCGGGGATGAAGTGTTGTGCAGTATCGCTGATTGTATTTCAATGAATTCAAGAAAAGAAAACGTGATATGCCGCTGGGGAGGAGAGGAGTTTGTCGTATTAATTCCTGAAGCAAACCTTGAGGCTGGAATGATGTACCTTGAAGGCTTGCTGAAGAAAGTAAACACATTGAAAGTAAGAGAAAAGTATAAAGTGACATTTAGTGCTGGTATTTCTGAGTTTAAATCGAAAGAGCAACCAGAGCTGTGGATAAAACGAGTAGATGAAGCACTGTACCAAGCTAAAGAAGCCGGACGAAATCGAATCGTATCGGCTTAGTTTAGGTTAATAAACGAGTTTGATAGAGCTCTCATTAAATAGAGGGATGCAGCAGAGGTGTTTGTTTTTCACTTATCACTTACTGGTTGCCATGTTGTTTTATCATGTTTAAAGCAACAGCTTCCGCAATTTTAATACCATCAATCCCCGCAGAAAGGATGCCACCCGCATAGCCCGCTCCTTCACCACCAGGATACAAGCCTTTAGTATTAATACTTTGGAAATCCGCTCCACGCTTTATTTGAACAGGTGACGATGTCCGAGTTTCAACACCTGTAAGCATGGCATCTGGTGTCGAAAATCCACGAATTTTCTTATTAAAAGCAGGTAACGCCTCACGAATCGCTTCTATGGCAAAATCGGGAAGACTAGCGCTAAGATCCGTCATATGAACATTAGGTTTGTAGGATGGTTCGATGTCAGCAAAAGGTTTGGCAGTGGAACCCGCCAAAAAGTCTCCTACTCGTTGTGCTGGAGCATCGTAGTTACTTCCGCCCAATATGTAAGCATTGCGCTCAAGTTTACGTTGAAGAGCAATACCTTGAAGTGGGTCATTGTTGAAATCACCCGGTGAAATTCCGACCACAATCGCACTATTGGCATTTCGTTCACTTCGAGAATACTGACTCATTCCATTGGTAACCACTGCTTCTGTTTCTGACGTCGCGGCAACGACCACGCCACCCGGGCACATACAGAAACTGTATACACTGCGCCCGTTTTTACAATGATGGACCAGTTTATAGTCAGCTGCACCTAAAATTGGGTGTCCTGCATTTGTACCAAATCGAGCATTATCAATCATTTCCTGCTTGTGTTCGATACGGAACCCGATAGAAAAAGATTGAGCTTCTAAATGGACGCCTTTGTCATGGAGCATTTGGACCGTATCGCGTGCACTATGCCCAATTGCTAACACTACATGATTAGAGTGGACTATTTCGCCACTTTTTAGCGTCACGCCCGTAATTTGATTTTCTTCGATGTTGAGTTCATCAACTCGAGTTTCAAAGCGAATTTCGCCACCAAGTTCAAGAATTTTGCTGCGCATTCTCTCGACCATAGTAACCAATTTGAACGTGCCGATATGAGGTTTGCTAACATAAATGATTTCAGCTGGCGCACCCGCAGCAACAAATTCCTGTTTGACTTTTAGACCAAGAAAGTTGGGATCTTTGACTTGACTGTATAATTTTCCATCGGAAAACGTTCCAGCACCACCTTCACCAAACTGTACGTTAGATTCAGTATTGAGTTCTGCTTTACGCCAAAAACGAAAAGTGTCTTTAGAGCGTTCATGAACAGATTTACCACGCTCTAAGAGAATGGGTTTAAATCCCATTTGAGCGAGGATCAAAGTTGCAAAAAGACCACATGGGCCCATGCCAATGATTATCGGACGCTCGGTTAGGTCTTTAGGTGCTTGCGCAACATATTTATATTGAGTGTCCGGTGATGCACTTACATTTTGATCATCGTTAAACTGGTCAAGCAAGGCTTTTTCATCTACATCTACTAGTGTGACGTCCAAGGTGTAGATTAAGGTGATGGTATTACGTTTACGCGCATCGTATCCACGCTTGAACACATGTATATCTACCAGTTTCTGTTCATTAATTGCTAATTTTTCCAAGACAAATAGCTTTAATGCATCGTCATTGTGATCGAGTGGAAGTTTGACTTGGTTCAAGCGAATCATGAGGTCACCTTATGGAGTGTTGCGAAAGCGCGTAATTTACTTCATAACCAGAAAAATTGAAAATAATTCGTGGTAAAAAATCTGTTTTGTATTGGTTTTAAAGTAAACAGGTAGCGGATGACAAGGTGTGGGGTGATTAAATAAGTCGATTGCGCACTTGGATAGCAAGTTTATTGGGAATTTAGCCGTGAACCTCTTGGGAAATTCTTCCGATCAAGGTAACATTGCTGCTAACAATCACCAGAACAATCTGGTTAGTGTAATCAGCTAAATTTCACATTTATTACGCCCATTGGGTGTGTGCTCGCAAAAGGCTTTAAAATATGTCAAATACCATTCTTCAGAATATTCCAGTTGGTGAAAAAGTGGGTATCGCTTTTTCTGGTGGACTCGATACCAGTGCAGCGCTGCATTGGATGAAACTTAAAGGTGCCCACCCTTATGCTTACACGGCTAACTTAGGTCAGCCAGATGAAGAAGACTATGATGAGATTCCTCGTAAAGCAATGGAATATGGCGCCGAAAAAGCGCGTTTGATTGACTGCCGTCCTCAGCTAGCGGCTGAAGGTATTGCTGCACTGCAGTCTGGAGCGTTTCATGTCACAACAGCGGGTTCTACCTATTTTAATACCACGCCAATTGGCCGTGCAGTAACTGGTACTATGCTAGTGGCCGCAATGAAAGAAGACGGCGTTAATATTTGGGGTGATGGCAGTACCTTCAAAGGTAATGATATCGAACGTTTTTATCGTTATGGTTTGTTGACCAACCCAGCACTACGCATTTATAAACCATGGTTAGATCAAACGTTTATCGATGAGCTTGGTGGCCGTGCAGAAATGTCTGAATTTATGAATACTCATGGTTTCGGCTATAAAATGTCACTGGAAAAAGCCTATTCTACCGACAGTAATATGTTAGGTGCGACTCATGAAGCGAAAGATTTAGAGTTCCTCGCTACTGGCATGCATATTGTGACTCCAATTATGGGTGTACCATTTTGGAAAGAAGATTGCGTTATCAAATCAGAAGAAGTATCGGTTCGATTTGAAGAAGGCGTTCCAGTTGCATTAAATGGTGTTGAGTACCCTGATCTTGTTGAGCTTATCTTAGAAGCGAACCGTATTGGTGGACGTCATGGTTTAGGCATGAGTGATCAAATCGAAAACCGCATCATTGAAGCAAAAAGTCGTGGTATTTATGAGGCCCCGGGACTGGCCTTACTATTTATTGCTTATGAGCGTCTGTTAACTGGTATTCACAATGAAGATACGATTGAACAATATCGTATGAATGGACTTAAGCTAGGTCGCTTACTGTATCAAGGTCGTTGGTTCGATTCACAAGCATTAATGCTACGTGAAACGGCACAGCGTTGGGTTGCACGTGCGATTACTGGTACGGTAACGTTAGAGCTTCGTCGCGGTAATGATTACTCTATCCTGAATACAGAATCAGCTAATCTTACGTATGCGCCAGAGCATCTAAGTATGGAAAAAGTGGAAGATGCGCCATTCTCTCCATTGGACCGTATTGGACAACTTACTATGCGTAATTTGGATATCGTTGATACTCGTGAGAAGCTCGGCATTTACTCAGATACTGGCCTAGTGTCGTTGCGTGATGGTAAGAGTTTCCTAAGTTTAAACGACGAAGAAAGTAAATAAGATGTTTATTCAATAATTGATTTTATTGAATTGCAATAAATGAAAAATAGGACGATTTTATCGTCCTATTTTTTGTTGGCAGATAAGTACAAATTGCTATTCTGCTTTGATTACATTGTCGACGACATGCGGTTGATGTTTAACTCTAAACCATAGCAGGCTTGCTACAACGCCGACAGATAGCTGTAAAATTCCGAGATTGGTGATTAAGGTGTCCGGATTTAGCGAAACTAATAGCATTCCCAAAGAACCCGCCATCATAGAGCTAAACTGTATTATTGCCACCGCTGAACCCGTATCTTGACTTTGTTGATCGAGCATCAGGTTGGTTCCAGGAACTCGCGTTGTTAATACCATCATGCTTGCCGGTCCAATAATCGCAGCAAAAGCCCATGGAGAAAGGTGACCAATAGTTAAGGTGAATATTCCACACGTTGCGGTGATGCCAAAGCATACTGAAATAATGCTTTGAACCTTAATTTTCTTGGTTAGCCTCATATACATCGATGGGCCGAACGAAGCACACAAGGCATTGAACCCAAAAATATAGCTGAATTCTTGTTCAGTAAAGCCAAAGCCATCAATATAGATATAAGAGCCTGAGGCAAGAAATGCCATCAATGAGATCGGCGGTAGTGTGAAAATAGCCAATAGTGAAAGGAAATTGGGGTTTTTTACGACAACCGTTAATCTGCCCCAAGAGCGAAGAATTGAACCTTCATATTTACTTTCTAATGTTTCGCGATAAAACAAAGAAAATATCATGCTCATTCCACCAAATATGGCTAAAGCGAAAAACATTAAATGCCATGAGCCTAATTTCAATAATAGTGCACCGAAAATAGGGGCAACCATTGGAGCAATGATCACGAGAGACATAATGGTTGCCATGATCTTTTGTCGTTCACGTCCACCGTATAAATCCTTAACGACAGCAGTAGCGACAACGGTAACAGCGCTGCCACCAAAGGCCTGGATAAGACGGTTGATAATCAGCATATCAATCTGATTAGACAGTGCACACCCTAAACTGGCGACTACATAGATTGCCAAACCAGTCATAAGGATAGGTTTACGACCAAATTTTTCGCTTAATGGGCCCCAAAAAAGTAAGCCACATGCATAGGCGACGAAATAAATACTTAGAGTAAGGTTAACCAAAGCTTTGCTAGTGTCTAAGGTTTCGACCATCGACGGCAACGCAGGTAAGTATAAATCGGTTGTAAGTGGTGGAAAGGCACTGATGATGACGAGAAATATTAATGTTCCAGTCTTGCCAAGGAAAGGCTGTTCTACTTTCACATTTGAGCTCCAATTGGGATGTTAAAATAGGTTGAGAGTTATACACCTTAGAGGCGTATGTATTTTCGGATAATATAGGTACACGCTGCTACGATTCAGTATTTAGGTCTAAATCTCGAATTACGGTTCAATCTTAAGATAGGGGGTGCAATGATGTCTACTGTACTCGTGATGCTGTCAATAAGAAAGCGATTGAATGCATTAGAAAGTGATTAAATGAGTAGTGCAATGGAAATTGCTGAAAACGGGTGTATTTTATTTGAACCTCTGTCAGGCTGTTGTTCCATATAAGCGTTTAATGCCACCAAAAGCGGTTTTGTCATTTCCTATAATTGATTGGTTATGTGGTTTTGTGAAGGCGAGGTTATTTCAGAACAAAATAGTGAATATTACGTGATAAGTTCGTGATATCTGTTCGTCATACTGTATTTCTTAATAAAAAATACACACTTGACTAAGATAAAAGGGAGTTTTTCATGACAAACAAGCACTTAATTGCAGTAGGTCTTTTCGGTCTATTTTCTGCAACTGCACAAGCGCAAGACTTAACGGTTACATTAACTAATCTAACCCACAATATTTACTTTACGCCAGTTGTTGCTGGTGCACATGATTCAAGTTTTGAAATTTTTGAAACAACTACTCCCGCAACAGCAGAATTAGAGGTTTTAGCTGAACAGGGTGACATTTCTGGTGTCAGTGGTTTATTAGGTAATGCTGGCGCAGATGTTATTGAAAACCCTGCTGGAGGATTGTTAGCTTCTGGTGAATCAACAACATTTTTATTAAGTAATTCAGTTGGTAATGATTATTTGTCTGTTGCGGCAATGATGTTACCTACTAATGATGCATTCATTGGCTTAGATAGCTGGGAGATTCCATCTGAAGTCGGTACTTATACTGTCTATTTGAATGCTTATGATGCGGGTACAGAAGCTAATGATGAGCTAGCTGACAGTATCCCAGCCTTCCCGGGCGGTGATGCAGGAACTGGAGGTTTTGGTGTCACGGCTGAAATTGGTACGTCTAATATACACATCCATCCTGGTGTCATTGGTGATGATGATGCCTTAGGTGGTATTAGTGATTTAGATAGCAGTGTACATCGCTGGTTAAACCCTGTTGCTAAATTGACCGTTGTGGTTGAATAGGAGGCTTTATGATGAAATTTTCTAAAGTCGCTCTTGTTACCGTTGGTGCGTTAGCGTTAGTGGCATGTGATGATGATGCTGATTCCGATTCACCGGTGGCGACTATTGATACATCGGTTGAATACGAAGTCGTGCTCAAAAATCTAACTAATGGTCAGACTATTTCACCACCGTCATTAGTATTACATGATACGGGATCTTTATTTACCATTGGCGAACCTGCTTCTGAAGCATTAGAGTTATTAGCGGAGGCTGGTGATGCAAGTCTTATCTTAAGCGATACTAGTTTTATTTTAAATTCTGCAAGTGCGAGCGGTGGTATTGCTAATGGTACGTCAACGACGATGACGGTTAGCCACACAGATGCTGTAGAATATTTATCATTTGTTAGTATGTTAGTGAGCAGTAATGATGCTTTCACCGGCGTTAACCAAGTAGACTTAACTGACTTAGAGCTAAATGACTCAGTCACTTATCAAACAGTTGCCTATGATTCGGGTACTGAAGCCAATACGGAAACTGCTGATACAGTGCCTGGAACCGGTGGGGAAGCTTATAATCCTGAGCGTGATGATATTGATATTGTTACTATGCATCCAGGTATTGTGAGTAGCGATGATGGACTTACAACTTCAGCGTTGTCTTACCAACAAAAGTTCGATAACCCTGTTATGTCTGTTACTATCACACGTACCAGATAAACTAATATGACTTATTAATTGTTATTGGTGAGTAACGGTTAATAAGTCTCTTTCTTAGAGAATTGAAAGTGCCAGATAGTATTTTAATCGTAGAAGATGACCAAGATATTGCTGAGCTAATCAAGGTCAATATGCAAGATATTGGCTTGGAAGTCACACATTGCGATAATGGCGAAGATGCGATTAAACAAGCTTTAGAAAATGATTATTCGTTACTAATGCTAGACCTTAATTTACCTGGGTGTAGTGGTCTCGATGTCTGTCGTAAGGTTAGAGAAGCTAAGCAAGAACAAGCTATTTTAATGCTCACCGCTAGAACCTCTGAAATAGATCGTGTATTGGGGCTAGAATTAGGAGCAGACGATTACATGGCAAAGCCCTTCAGCGTGAGAGAGTTACAAGCTCGAGTACATGCATTATTACGCCGAGTACATTTGTTACAAAACAATCAAACCCAAGAGCCAGTAGCAGACAATAGTATCATTTGTCATGGTCAATTGATGATCAATCAACGCTCTCATGAAGTGGTATTGCGTGAGCAGCGTATAGAGCTTACTTCTACAGAATTTGACCTATTGAGTTTTATGGCTCAACATCCAGGCCAAGTTTTTTCTCGTACTCAGTTACTCGATAAAGTATGGGGATATAAACATAGTGGGTATGAACATACAGTAAACTCTCATATCAACCGACTACGCAATAAATTAGCCGCTGGTCAACCCAATTCAAATAACAAGGCGTTCCCTCATATAATTCAAACGGTCTTTGGTGTCGGTTATAAATTTAGTCCGGAAGGCGTCGTTTAATGAGAGTGTCACTTTATCAACGAATGACTCTTGCTTTAGTGCTATTGTTTATCGCTATCACATGTTTGGTTTTTTGGTGGTCTGCTACGTTAGAAAAACACTCTCACCATGAAGCTGAACAACGGCTCCACCTAGAGCTTGCAGAACATCTTGGGCATGATAATCCTCTATTAAAAGAGGGGGTCTATGATAAAAATGCATTAAAGAACCTGTTTCATAGTCTAATGATTCTAGGGCCTAGTTTTGAATTTTATTTTATTTCTCCAAGTGGGCAGCTAGTGAGCTATTCAGCAGAAAAGAGTGCGATAAAACGTCAGCATATCGATGTTGCTCCTCTAGTTGACTTTATTAACCGCAAAAAGCCATTGCCAATTTATGGTGATGATCCTCGTGATCACAATCAACAAAAAATATTCTCTACAGCACCCATTTATAACGGAGAAAACCTACAAGGATATCTATATGTCATTATCGGTGGTCAAGCTTATGACTCCGCTTTTGCTGATGTAGAGCCTGACTTACTTCGCTCGCAATCTTTAATTTTTATCTTAGGTATCGTGGTTTCATTCTTTTTAGTCTCGATTATCTTATTACGTATTTTAACCCACCCTTTAAAGCAATTAACGAATAATATTAGTGCTTTTAAGAAAGCAGGTTTTGAGAAAAATAAAGTGGAATTGCAACAATGGCCAGCGGCAAAGCATAACGAGATTCATGAATTAGGTGAGGCTTTTAATGAAATGGCTGAGCAAATCAATTACCAATTTGTCCAGTTACAATCTATTGATAAAACAAGAAGGGAGATGCTAGCCGATCTTTCCCATGATTTACGAACGCCATTAGCGGCTTTGCAAGGTTATTTAGAAACCATTCAATTACGGGGTGATTCGTTAGAGAAAGAACAACATCAGCGCTTTATTGAAATTGCTTTCAAAAATGCCAATCAACTTAAAAAATTAGTGGATCAAATTTTTGAATTAGCCCATTTAGATGGGGGACAAGTAACATTACAGTTAGAAAGCTTCCCATTAGCTGAATTATTACATGATATTGTGGCTAAGTTTCAGCATCGTTTACAGGATAAACAATTGAAGTTGAGTATTACACCTGAGCAGTGTAATTGTATGGTGTATACAGATATTGGTAAATTAGAGCGCGTGTTGAGCAACTTGATTGATAATGCAATTCGTCATAGCCATCAAGGCGGTTGTATTAATATCGAAGTCAATGAAGATGAAAGTAATAAGTTACACGTAGCGGTGATTGATAATGGTACAGGGATTCATGAGCATGAATTAGCTTATATCTTTGATGCCCGCTATCGAGCGAGTAATGCTCTATCTGATAAAAAAGAACACGGTGGGTTGGGTTTAGCGATCACTCAAAAATTATTACATCTCTTACATTCTGAAATTAATGTAGAGAGTCAAATTGGAAAAGGTACCTCTTTTCATTTTTATTTGAACAGAAGTTAATTCTCTTATTTGTATAAGTATGGCCTTTCATTAGACTTAAGCTCGAAAGGCCAAAATGGTCGGGATTTAATCGCTACCTATAGAAAATCGTCACGACGTGGTGAGAATACATCAAGTAAGATACTGCCGTCTTCTAAAGCAACCGCACCGTGCTCAAATGTTTTAGCTGCAATATAGGCATCGCCTGCTTTTAATACTTTTTTCTCACCATTAATTTCTGCTTCAAAACTTCCTGATACAACGTATCCAATTTGATCATGGATTTCGTGAGTGTGAGGTGCGCCAATCGCGCCTTTATCGAATTCTAGGTGAACCGCCATTAAATCTTTGGTATGGCCAATGATCTTACGTTTGATTCCGCCGCCAAGAACTTCCCATTCGTTTTCATCTATCATAAAAAAAGGGGACATAGCTATCTTCTCCAGTGTTCAGTTTATTAATTATATACAATGACGTCGATTATACGCATTAAGTTATATTATAATACAAAAGTAACACATGATTGTGATGCCGATCAAGAAGGGAATTATGATAGGAATAAAGGAAGAAAAAAAGCGTACCCAAAAGAGTTAGGTACGCCAAAATACTACGGAATTACTGTTCAAAAAAGAACAATGGGTCTAGCTAATTAGAAGTCGACAGACATACCAACAACGAAACCTAACTGGTCTTTGTCTTCGTCATAGACTTCTGCGTATGCATCTACGTTTTTAGTGAAGTTGTAGTTAGCGTTTACGTACGTCCAAGTAACGTCATCGTTAGCATCTTCGTCATAGTTAACTAAGCCAACACCAGCTGCTACTTTAATTTTTTTGCTTATCTTGTATTGTGCAGCAAGATCGATACCTGAAGCATCTTTATTATCATCATCTCTATCACCATAGACATATGATGCACCTAAATATAGGTCTTGAATACCAGTGTACTGGATCTGAGCACCGTACGAAGTTTGATCGTAAGCGTCATTACCGGTTCCACCATCATAATACTCTTGGAAAGAGTATACTGCGCCAATAGTTACATCGTCTGAAACATTAAATTTAGCGAAGATGTCATAGCTAGTTTCATCGCTAGCATCGTCTTTATCAAATCCAGGATCAAAAGAAGAAGCAACATAGAAACCATCACCTTTGTATTGCACTTCTAATACAGATTTTGAACCATCTGCGTCAGAATCATCAGGGTTACCAATGGAATCATTAGTTGTTTTTGCATCTAGATCTTTAGCGATACCAAATCGATCGACAGAATAATCGAAGTCACCATATTGAACAGTTAAGCTATCTTTTTTTACGATAATGTAGTGATCTTTCAATAAGTCTTTAGCGCTGCTTTGTTCTGCACTCCAACCTGCAAATTCAAATGCGTAGTAGCCTGCAACCTCAACGCCATTTTCTAGTTTATAGCCTGCTTTAACTTCTAAATCGACGTTGTCGGTTTTTGGTTCAGTTTTATCGCCGTCATCAACATCACGAATTAATTCAAATGCAACTTCACCAGTAAGGTTAAGGTACATTGCATCATCTTCATAAACTGTTTTTGCTTGAACGCCAGTTGCGAATACAGAAGCAATAGCAACTGACAGTGTTAGAGGAGAAAAAATTGTCTTTTTCATATTAATTAACCTTATTAAGTAACAACAAAAATATTGGATAAAAACTAATTTAAGAACATATTGTATTATTAAATTATCATATGCAGGCCAACCATAACACCATGGTATCGGGTGCGCAAATATCTTTTCTGCTAAATGTGATGTGAGTTAACTGATTGATATATAAGATTTAAATTATAATTTGCCCAATTTTATTGTGATCATAATCAAATAAAATGACGAAATTGAAGATATTGGGATATTAATGAATTGTTATCAGTGTGATATTTGTCACGCAATAGTATTAAATGATAATAATTAACAAATACGTAGATTAATGATATTTATTTCAATTTAGTTAAAAGTATTTTGCGGATATGTGAATTAATGAAAAGGTGATATTGTTAGTGATATAGCACCTTACTTCTTACAGTCGAAAAATTTATGACCCTAGCAGACAATTTGGAGTGTGGTGGGGAAAAAGTCTTAATGTTAGCTATTTCCATTGTTGATTCTCGAAGTGAATCAGTGATATTTAATACGAGCATTCTAATCGCTATTGTATGTTTTATGGTAACTTTTTGTTGCGGAAATAATAAGTGAGGTAATTAGGGGTTATGAATGTTTGACGAAAATTACAGTATTTAAAGTTATTCTCAGGACTAAATATTAGAAGACATTATTGTAAAAAATTAACCCCAAATTATTAAGATTAATAATCTTCTTAGTATCACCTTAATCTTTAGGGAAGGGCTAATGTAAAGGTAAGAGGTCGATTGGATTATACTAACGAGAGCTGAGTCATACTTAGAACGATGTATTTTAAGTCTCATCTCTGTGGTTTTTATATTATTTATATGAAACTAAGAGCGTCTTTTATCCATTATTATGATATTAAATAGCTAATAAGTTTAGGTCAATTACTCTATAAAATTGAAGATTTATCGTATTATTACTATCACATCGGAAACCTCATGTTTCTTACTATCTTATCAGGTTAATCAGAGTTTTCATTAGTGTATAAATTACTACTCTTATTGGTTCTACATAGGTCGAAAACTGTATAGTTGTTTGTTGTTTTTTATTTAACCATATGTTTTTAAAGTTATTTTATTTTTCACGCCGAGCTTTTTGGTGAGGTTTTGCCTTAATCTTGGTCTTAGTTGTGTGTTGGGGCTATATCAGTAGATACAATTAACTCAATTGATTGCGCTCGTTCTGTTGTGAAGTGTGACTAATAGAAGGTTATTCATTCTTCACTCGTTGCCTCTAAGTTTAGAGCCTTATATAGACGTTTAGTGGAATATAAGATTATAAAAAATTCTATTATCAACAACGTTAGATCTAATATTATTTTGATATTTAAGTGAATATCTATGAATGAATTAATTTTTAATTAGCTTTGACTCAGATCATAGAGTTGTTTAATTAATTATACTTATCCTATCCTATCCTAGATAGGAATAGATTTTTCATATATAAAGCTTGGTCGATATTTCCTCTGATGCTATATTGAATTTATTGCTTCATTTCAACTTCATTTATTATTAAGGCGTATCATGTCCAGTAAATTTTCCACGATTACAGAGTCGAAGCGTAGCTTACATGTTCAAGTCGCTCGTGAAATAGCACGCGGAATTCTATCTGGGCAGTTAGCTCAAGGAACTATTATTCCTGGAGAGATGGCTTTATGTGAGCAGTTTGGTGTGAGTAGAACGGCTCTGAGAGAAGCGGTAAAATTGCTTGCTTCGAAGGGATTGATAGAGTCGCGTCCTAAAATCGGTACTCGAGTGATGGAGCGTTCTAGCTGGAATTTCCTTGATTCACAGTTGATTGAATGGATGGATGGATTAATGGAGACCAAAGAATATTGTGAAAAGTTCTTAGGTCTTAGAAAAGCACTTGAGCCCGAAGCTTGCGCATTAGCAGCGATAAATGCGACGTCAGAACAACGGATCGAGTTATCTGAAACGTTTCAGAAGATGAGCGCATTGTCAGAATCTGAAGTGTTTAATCAACAGGAGTGGATTGACGTTGATATTCATTTCCACAGTCTTATTTTTAAATCAACGGGAAACCTCTTTTATTTACCGTTCGGAAATGTGTTTAGTACCATGTTTGTTAACTTTATTGCGCACTCTTCTGCAGGAGGAGAGTTGTGTTTTGGTGAGCATCGCCGTATTTATGAAGCAATCATGGCGGGAAATGCAGATAAAGCACGTGAAGCCTCTGCAAACCACCTTTCAACTGAAAATCATCGACTCCCTGTCATGCAATAAAGAGTAGAAAAACAGCTGGTTTTAATTGTCGTGCGTTGGGAAAGCTTGCTTAACAATATGGCTTTGATTGATAATAGTGCTAAGTAAATTTGGTTAGCTTAGGAATTAAAAGTCATGGCATGGACGACGTATTTTCATCCCTTACGCAAGCTACATAGAGCAAGACAAAAAGCGAGGAATAATGAAACGATTCCTGATTTTTTAAGCGCTAATATAAATTGGGATTGCCCTCATTTAGATGAAGATGCTAAAGATCTTGAATATATCTGTTTGGATCTGGAGACCACCGGGCTAGACCCTAATCATGACACGATAGTGAGTATTGGCTGGGTTGTGATTAAAAACTATCATATTGACCTCTCTAGCAGTGTGCAAATGTTGGTGAAAGACAGTGCTAAGGTATCGAAAGAATCGATCGTTATTCATCATTTAACACCAGAAATGTTATCTAATGGCTATACACTTGATGATGCAATGGAAGCCTTTTTTACTCAAGCGCAAGGAAGAGTGATTGTTGCTCACGCGTGCTTTGTTGAGCAAGGGTTTCTCGATCGATATATTAATCATAAATTTGGGTTACCTTCTTTGCCTATGGTTTGGCTTGATACGTTAGGGCTTGAAAAAAGGCTGTGTCAAAGTATTAATAAGGATTCAAATTTCGATCTTCGTTTATCTTCAATTCGAGAAAAATATGGACTTCCAGAATACAATGCTCATGGAGCTCTGATTGATTCCATATCCAGCGCTGAG
This sequence comes from uncultured Vibrio sp., assembly GCA_947504195.1. Taxonomy (GTDB): domain Bacteria; phylum Pseudomonadota; class Gammaproteobacteria; order Enterobacterales; family Vibrionaceae; genus Vibrio. The sequence goes on from CANNGN010000001.1 coordinate 177,311, forward strand.
CTATTGCTAGCTCAAATAAAACGAGTATTTGGTAATCGAAAACATTGCTTCGGTCGGTTATATAGAATCAGTCATGGCCACTAACGAGATATACATAGTAACTTGTCTCTAGGTTCAAGTTAAATTACCTAGGGCAGGGTATTTTCTTTGATAACGTTTTTCCATACTTTCGTTGCCCAATAAACCACCTTGATGAATGTAAATCAAGGTGTGACCTGAATGCTGCTCCAGCCATGGCGTTAGTGCTTGCCACATTAACGGGTCATAAAGTAAATCAAATTCCACTTCAGTTTCGTGTTTTAATTGCTCCCAAATTAGATAATCCTCAAGATACAGCTTACCAAAATGATGCTTCGGTTTGCCTGATAAAAGGGTCGGATAGTGTCCACCTTTTAATTCTCTAAATTGGTCTATTAGGTAATCGTTACCTCCGACACAGGCACAGGTGAGTACGTCGATATGATGAGGTTTTAAATACTGTTGCAAAAAGAGCGCTGTTGTACCTGTGCCTGAAGGTAGCGCAATCACAGGGTTTTTAATCGAGTTTTGAGTAATCCAATCTACAAGCTCTTTGCCCAACACCTCGACGCCCATTTTAGCCATGTGTGAACGACCACCTTCAGGGATACAAAGTTTGTTTTTGTCTTGAGAAAAATTATGTTCGATATATTCACTCGGGTGTTGCCGATTTGGGTTTAGGCTAGAATCGGAGAGATCAATAATCTTGGCGCCAAGTTTCAACGCAGCTGCATAGTTTCCAATCGGTGTTTGCTGCAACCACAATGGAATTCGGCTAACATAAAACTTTAGAGAAACGTGTTTGATATGGGCAAGCGCTGCCAATGAAAAGAAGGAATTCGCCTGGGGTGAACCGTAACCAATAATGCAATCTACTTGGCTAAAATCATAGGTAAGTAATTCACTGAACTTTCGGGCTTTATTTCCTGAAAATAGAGGATGAAGTAAATCATCTCGCTTGAGATAAAATTCTCTACCTTCAAATGAATGCTTAGTTACTGGGCTTTGGCTTAATTTAAGTGACATTCACAATGGATTACGTCATGGAGTGTATTTTAATGCTACTGGCAAATTAGCGAGATTTAAACAAAAAAATACCGAGGAAAATGTTCCTCGGCAGAATATAAGGTTAACAAGAAAAAGCAGCGTATACAGGGATTCAGTTATCAATCTTGCGAACATCTGACGACATCATTTCTGTTACAGAGATATAGACTGTGCTATTTACAAACAGTTCCAATCTTTTTGTATTTTTTCGCATATTTGCTCAAGTAATTTCGCGAAAACGAAAATGAATGGCATTCTAGAGATCCAACCACTCACAATTTTACGAAGATATTTAAGAAATAAGGTGAGATTTGCTAGGGAAACTTTTATTCTAGCTAAGATTTTTTAAAGGAAGTTGAATATGATAATCAAACCTAAAATTCGTGGTTTTATTTGTACAACGACTCATCCAGTTGGTTGTGACGCGAATGTAAAAGAACAAATTGAATATACTAAAGCTCAAGGCGAGATTAAAAACCCACCGAAACGTGTTTTAGTTGTCGGCTCTTCTAGCGGTTACGGTTTATCGTCACGAATCGCAGCAGCATTTGGTGGCGGCGCAGCCACTATTGGCGTTTTCTTTGAAAAAGCGGCAACGGAGAAAAAACCGGGCACTGCTGGGTTCTACAATACGGCAGCTTTTGATAAATACGCTAAAGCAGAAGGATTGTATTCTAAGAGCATCAATGGTGATGCATTTTCCAATGAAGCGAAACAGAAAGCTATTGAGTTGATTAAAGAAGATCTTGGTCAAATTGATATGGTTGTTTACTCGTTAGCTTCACCAGTGCGCAAAATGCCTGAAAGCGGAGAAGTCATCCGTTCGTCATTGAAGCCTATTGGAGAAACCTATACTGCAACTGCAGTGGATACTAATAAAGATGAAATCATCACGGCAAGTGTAGAACCAGCGACAGAGCAAGAAATCGCTGACACTATCACCGTTATGGGTGGCGAAGATTGGGAGCTTTGGATTAACGCTCTTGACGAAGCAGGTGTACTTGCTGACGGTTGTAAAACAGTCGCTTATAGCTATATTGGCACAGAGTTAACTTGGCCAATTTATTGGGATGGTGCTCTAGGGCGCGCTAAAATGGATCTCGATAGAGCCGCAGCCGAATTAAATGATAAATTATCTGACAAAGGTGGTTCAGCGAATGTTGCTGTATTGAAGTCAGTGGTGACTCAAGCAAGTTCTGCAATTCCGGTAATGCCGCTATATATTGCAATGGTATTTAAGAAAATGCGTGAAGAGAGCGTCCATGAAGGGTGTATGGAGCAAATTTACCGCATGTTTAGTCAGCGCTTGTATAAAGCGGATGGTACCAGTCCTGAGGTTGATGACAAAAATCGTTTACGCTTAGACGATTGGGAATTGCGCGATGATATTCAACAACATTGCCAAGATTTATGGCCTCAAGTGACGACTGAAAATCTTAAGTCGTTGACGGACTATGAAGCGTATAAAGAGGAATTTCTAAAATTATTCGGCTTTGGCGTTGAAGGTGTGGATTACGACGCAGATGTTGATATCGCGGCAAAATTTGACGTTATAGATTTATAGTCAGAAATTCTTGTAAGTTAAAAAATGCGCTCAATTTTGAGCGCATTTTTTTGGTTTTTATTCACTGATTAGTCGAATAGACCTAAATTTTCTTTAGCGTAGGCTTCAAACTCAGTACAGCCTCCAACATGGTCTTGATCAACAAAGATTTGTGGCACGGTATTCACAGGTTTGCCAACGGTTTTTTCTAGGTCAGCTTTACTAATACCTTCAGCCTGAATATCAACGTAGCGATAGTTAAAATCATCACGTTTTTCCTTTAGTGTTTCCGCGTGGTCTTTTGCACGAACACAGTATGGACAACCAGGGCGACCAAAAATCACTACAAACATATCTCTCTCCTTATTCTTTTGTTGCCGTAACTATGCCTTATCCCTCATAGAAATGAAAGTAAGTTTTATCTCTTGTTTTAATAGCTAAAAGCTATGAAAGAAAAAGTGTTGTTGTATATGGAAAAGTTAGAGTGAGGAGTGTTACTAATAAGATAGAGTTATGTATTTACGGCTGTGAAATGATAAGAGGAACGTAACAGGTCCCTCTTTCATCAAGAAGTTAGCTGATTATTCGTAATGGGATAATTTATCAAAACGAGATTCTTTCAACACATCTTTGACTCGTTTTAGGTTTTCTCTAAACCCAGAGCCACGACGTAATGTAAATCCTGTCGCTAATACATCAATCACAGTCATCTGAACCACACGACTTGCCATTGGCATGTATACATCAGTATCTTCTGGAACATCTAAGCATATTGAAAGTGAGCAAGCTTTATCAAGAGGTGAGTCTTTAGATGTTATGGCGATTACTGTAGCACCATTCTCTCGAGCAAGATCGGCTATTTCAACCAAGCTTTTGGTTCGTCCAGTGTGTGAAATCAAAACAATAACATCGTTGTCGCTGCAATTGATACAGCTCATACGTTGCATAACAATATCTTCAAAGCAAGAAATAGGGATGTTGAAACGGATAAATTTATTCTGGGCATCTCTAGCTACAGCTGAGGATGCTCCAAGGCCAAAGAATGATACTCGTTTAGCTTGCGTGAGTAGGTCAACAGCGCGGTTAACTTGAGCGTGATCCAAACTGTTTTTAGCGACATCTAAACATGCCATTGTCGACTCAAAAATCTTTTGAGTGTAGGCATCTGGGCCATCATCTTCTTCAACGTTACGGTTTACGTATGGTGTTCCATTAGCGAGGCTTTGGGCTAAATGCAATTTAAAGTCAGGAAAACCTTTTGTATCAAGACGACGACAAAAGCGGTTTACAGTAGGTTCACTAACATCCGCCATTTTAGCAAGTGTCGCAATACTCGAATGAATGGCTGTTTGCGGCGCACCCATAATTACTTCTGCAACTTTGCGTTCAGACTTACTGAAATTTTCTAAGTTTTTTTGAATTTTTTCTAAAGTATTCATCGTATTCACACAAGTAATTTGTCAATTTCGTAAGCAAAATGAGAGATAATTATCTCTTCTAACCGTTTCACTAATTTTGCCATGATCACTGAACAAGTATAAACCTAAGTCTCTTGGTTTCTGTAGTAATTAGAAATAGTAAATGATAAGAATATGACTATCATCAAACAAAATTTCACATAAATTTCAGTGATTAGTATAAAAGTCGCATCTTTGAGTAAAACCTTCAACCGTTTTGTTTATTTCATTACAAGAAAAAGAAAGTTACTTTCAAATTAACGTTGAATAATCGCATATGAAAGGTCAATTATCTTTCCTAATAATATAGGAGCGGCTTTGGCTATTTCTCTCTGCTCTTGCAAGATTGATGAAAGAACAGTGCGTGTCGTTAATGGGTTGGCCAATACGACGCGAAATACGACAGTATCGAGCTTTGTCCAGCGAATTGGGTTGAGTTGGGTACGCGAAACAAACGATTTACCTGACTCTCTCTGACGCTTTTGGATAAAGACACAAAGCTCATTGAGTAAATGGTTCAGGGTACGTTTGTCTTCAAGGAGAGCGATTGAGAGTGCCTGACAAGCGACCTCCGGCAGGTAGCGGTAAGTAAGGATGCATAACTCTGGTTTTGATACCAACTCGAAGTCTTGTTGTTGTTTGATTAACGATGAAAAATAGTGCGCTTTCTCGATGCTTTCGTCGATCAACAACTGATAACCTTGTCGACTAATGATGTGCATGCTGGCATAAACAAGCATCGCCATACCCGATCGAGAGCCTTCTAAAGTGCGGCTCCCTAAGTCTTTTGAACCTTCGCGCAAAATGTATTTTGCATGATGTTCGATAACATCCATCGCACTTGGGTCTTTAAATATGACCATTCCCGCACCCATTGGAATATACAGTTGCTTATGGGCATCAAGAGTTACAGAGTCGGCCAGTTCAATTCCATCTAATATCGCTCTGTGATGGTTCGACATTAATGTCGCTCCACCCCATGCCGCATCGACGTGGAAGTGGCACTGGTATTTTTGACAAAGCAATGCGATTTCTCGTAGAGGATCGACATTTCCTGTTTCGGTTGTACCGGCTACACCAATTACGGCAAAAGGCTTAATATTTTTTTCTTGTAGCTCGAGAATTTTTTCTTCCAGCGCACTAGGAATGATCTTGTTATTTTCATCGGTTTTAATCGCTATTATGCTTTCTTGACCCAAACCTAATAGGTCGACCGATTTTTTCAACGAGTAGTGACCACGCTCAGAGACTAAAATAGCGAGATCGTTATACCCATAATGCTTAATAGCTCGAAATAACCCTTCTTTTTCGACACCGGTAAACTCACCGTCTGGGCGTAGTGCGTTGTTACGTGCTACCCATAAAGCGGTAATGTTGGCAATCGTACCACCCGAGCAAAATGCTCCTAGTGAATGATTAGTGCTATGCATCGATGAAGAATAGAATGCATCATCCTGTTTATAAATCAGGCCATGAATCATTCCTAAAACTTGGCGTTCAAGTGGTGTGAATGCTTTTGATGTTTCGACTTTTACAAGGTTTTGATTTAGCGCAATCATAATTTTTGACAAGGGCATGAGGAAATAGGGCAATGCCGAGGTCATATGACCAATGAAGCTGGGTGACGAGGTATGAACGGAATGCGCAACTAGCTTTTCTAATAAATGTTGAGTGTGTTCAGAGACAAATTCAGGAATTTCAGGAATATGGGGGCTTGAAAAGTCTTGCTCTATTTCGGAAAGAGGCTTTTCTTCAGCTACAATATGTCCACGCAAGAAATCATTTAGATTTTGCGAAATCTCTTCTTCAATTTTTGTTAGGGTCGAATCGGGACCTTCAGGCACTGTAAAAATGCGCAGTAAACTCTGAAAGTTCGCTTCTGCTGTTTTATTATCTGAGACCATGGAATTTGTAACAGTATCTAATTCTTACTAGCGGGACAATCTAAACGAAAACGGGACGAATGTCCCGTATTAATTCTGTGTCTAAAAATCTACATATTTATAACATTTTTATTTGCATGGGCTCTGTTCAATGAGTTCCATTTTTTCATTGTATTGACTTAATGCAGTATCAATTTTTTTCGGGTGACTTAAGAGCTCAGCAAATGCAGAGCGTAAGTCATAATTTTTCTCGTGTGGTGTTGATTGACGATCATTAAACGTTTGTTTTGCCAAAGCTCCAATTTCATCATCACGCATTGAAAGTTCTTTGACGTCAGATTGTTCCAGCTGTAGCCACGATTCTATTGAACGAGAAGTCGAAATTGATTCAGGGTTATTATGTAATGCATCATGAACAACGGCGCGGCTTAATTCAAAGTGGTGTTTACGGCCTTCCAAAAACCATTCAGAAACGCCAGCAAGGTCTGGGTACTCACTAACAGTGATCGTGGTGAGATCTTGGTACCAACTCAGAGAAGCATCAATGTAAGTATCGTATTGTTGAATTTCACATTCTTCAATGCTTTGAGCACTAACGTTGGAAATCAGAATAAGAGGTAGCAGACTGATGAGGGAAAGACGTTTCATTATTCAACCTTTATGTAGCGAACGGTAATATTAGTATTTGTTAATTATCTTAAATGATCTAGCAGAATTACCAACAATTTCTTAACTAAAATGTTAATCGTGGGATCTAGGCTGCAAGGGAAAGAAACATTAGCATAAATAGCGGTACGCAGATACTGAGTAAAAAGCCGCTAACAATTGCGATAGGAACGCAGTTTATACCACCATTTAATTGAATGATAGGTAACGTAAAGTCCATAGCGGTCGCACCAGCATAGCCGACTCCAGTTAACGGACGACGACGGATGAGCACGGGCAAGAGTACTAGTGCGACCATTTCTCTACCTAGCTCTAACATGAAAGATGCAGCGCCCATTAGTGGGCCAAGCTCTTTGCCAATCAAAATACCAGAGAGGGAGTACCATCCAAATCCTGATGACATTGCAAGAGATTCATACAAAGGGATACCTAAGAAATAACCTGCAAAACTGCCCCCGATCCAAGACGAAAAAATGACAATAAGCGCAATTTTTAACCCATTAATATTGAGTAGAATCTCTCGTAGTGACAGGCCACTTGCTCTCAGCTGAATTCCGATTAGTACGAGCAATAGAAATAATGCCCACTCCATACCTGAGTTCACCCAATGCCAGTTAAACGGCAGGGTAAAGGCAATGATAGCACCAGAAACGACCGTCAAAATGAGAAAAATAGAATCCTTGAACATTGCCATTCTTGCGGATGTTTTACTTTTTCCATTGGTGACAATTTTTGTTGTTCGATCTAACCAAGGCAGAAACAACAGGTTGACGATAGAGATCGAAATAAAAAACGTAACACTAATGATCACGACTTGAGAAAACTGATGAGAAAAATCATCTAAAGTTGAAAAACTGACACCCAACAAGCCAAGCATTAGATAGATCAGAATCATAACTGCACGATTCACTATCTGATTAAAACTAGAAGAGCCTTTGGGAATTAAGTAGCCCCCTAATAAAGGCGCAAATATAAAGACGAGATCAAACAACATTTCGATTTAAAAACCAGTGCTATTTAGTATATCTCGAACTGCGATATCAAATTCAATGTCAGTTAAATTGCTTAACTCGTAGAGGACTTCCGCTCCTGCTGTATTGATTTCTACTTCATGTTGCTCATATTGCTCATCTTGATTACGAAACAACAAAAGGTGATAAGCAATTTTTGCAATGTCGAGATAAGAAACCGGTACATCGTTATTAGCAAGAGGCTTATTCCGAGCAACACTTAAAAAATCTTGATCAAATCCCCATGTATTTAACACCTGATAGCTTGCATTGGGGCAGGCTGTTTCGAAAATGCGAAGGGATAATTCGCTATCAATATAGTTCCCTTTTTCCAGGTAGAGATGATATTCACTAAGTATGCAAAATAAGCCGATATCTGCCAGAAGCCCGACAATTAAAGATTTATCATGTTCCAAATACGCGTATTTCTTAGGATCTATTTGTTGAAATTGGCGTGTCACTAAAACCATTACAGCACCAAGTTCTCGGGAATGAATCGCACTATCACGAAGTAGTTTGTCGCATTCAGCATCTAGCTGGATAGAGTACTTTATTTGTTCAATGGATTGAGCCGTGACAATGTCGCGTACTCGCATTATTCCAAGGCGTGAAACGGCAGTGTGGATATCTTTAAACTCAATTCCACGTCGATTAAAAATAACAGAATTCGCGATACGCAAGACAATTGCGGTAAGACTTGGGTCATCTATTAAACAGTCCGCAACGTCCTTAACCGTTGTTGTTTCAATTGTGCAGAGTCGCTGAATATCTAATACCACACTAGGAATAGGGGGCAGGATGAATTTCCCATTATTAATGGAGGTATTTAGAAAGTGAGAAAATTCATTCTCTACTGACTGATACACAGCTTGTTTATTTTCTGGAAGCCAAAAAAAAGATACGTGATTCATAGCATTATCGATTACAGATTCATAAATACAGTCTAGCAACGTCTGAAGCTATTCGGCAATGACTATTCAATAAATGTGACATTTTATCAATATATTCACTTGTGATGAGAAGATGTTCGCATTTGTTGTTTTTGGTTGCATAGATTTTAGGTGCGTATGCGCTTTATCTCATTTGGAAGACGAATGATTATAATTTTAAATGGTATAAGGATAAATGATAGCAGAGGCTGATGGTTTCGTTATTAATCCACTAAATCAACATGTTAATCTAACCGAGGTGTTTATGATAATAGACAGGTTCTTTCAATTACTCCTTGATGTTATTTCAGAATGTAGTACGAAGTCAGTATTTGGAAATATAGGTGTATTTTACCGTGGAGCAATGTTTGCTCAATTTGACAATGACAAAGTATATGTCCGTGGTGGTCCCACACTGGATCACAAATTCAAACGTATGGGGTGTTCGACTTACATTCACGTAAAGAAGCAATCGAAGTCGGCGATGAACTATTACGATATAAGCGATCATATCGAAAATGACACTTCTACCATTAAGGAGCTTGTGGTTGATTCATGTCATTGGGCGTATGAGGAACAAATTGAGCGTGATACTGGGAAAATGACTCAGTTGAGACATTTACCTAACTTAAACCATACTCTGGAGAAAAAATTAATAAGTTGTCAGATTAACACGGTAGAAGACTTACATAATTTGGGTGCGGTAAAATGTTATATACGGTTACAGGATCGTTACCCTTATGCTCGCGAAACCTATGATTGGCTTTGGAGGCTATATGGTGCGATACATCGTATGAATTGTGCACTTATTCCTGAAGAGGAAAAGAAGATTTTGGTTGAAGAGTGTAATAAAATCTTATGGGATAGAAATGATTAATGAATAAATAAATTCGGGAAATGCTATTGATGCATTTCCCGAATAGATATAACTAGAGAATATTTGCTCGTTTAACGCTTAGTATTTGAAACGAGCAGTGAATAAAATTGTGCTGTCGTCGATTCTATCGTAGCCGTTAAATTGAACACTTGCGCCAATCGAGAATAACTCTGTAGAGTGGAAGCGGCCATAGGCGCTTGCTACCCAGTCATCCTCATCATCAATAGTAATATAGCCAGCGTTACCACCCACTTCGAGTTGCGGACCTAACCATTGACGTACACCAAGGTTCAATTCCATACCGGTTTCTGAATCATTACTCGCAGAACCTTCGAAATCAAGAAAACGCAATTTCATTTCACCGGTAAAATCTGCCCAGTTATTGATTGGTGCGTGAAATGCGAGTCCAGCAGAAATATCGTAATCATCATCAAATTGAGAATCAATACTGGCAATAATATGAGCATTTGGGTGAACTGAACGACTGAGCCCCGCACCATATGTTGTTGGGCTTACACCAATACGAGCTTCGACATAATCGTAGCTAAAATTACTCATTACAGAGGGACTGCTGGGATCGATCGCAGCAAATGAAGAGCAAGAAAACAATGCTATTGAAGCCAGACTAAGAGTTTTGCGCATATTGAAACCTATTCACCTTAAATATTATTAAGTTGGAACTATTTAACGTTAACAACAAAAGATCACTATAATATATGTACTTAGCAGATCTATGCCAGAACAAAAGTGTCAGTATTTTGTCGAATACCTAGTATTTCACTGATATACGACATCATTCTTTTGCTTTTTCCTATAATTAAGCAATTTAGATGCCATGTTAATACGTAATTCAATTAGTCATTGTTCACTTTTTATTCTCCAAAGGAGGTGCGTTGGGAAGACATTGCATTTAACAGCGCCTGTTTGTCCAAAATTGGCAACCAAGGCATAAGGTCCGCTTCATGTTTAATTACATATTGTGTGAGTTGCTGTTTCACCACCTCTCTCAACTCATCTCCATTCCAAGGTTTACCAATATAAAAATCAATGCTTGCGTGATTGATGGCATCCACCGTGTCGTCGAGTCCAGCCTGCCCGGTTAATAGAAGTTTGCGACTATTTTCGTCGGCGACAGTTAATTCTATTAAAAATTGAATTCCATTTTTTTTGGGCATTATATGGTCACATAAAATCAGCGCCAATGGGACACCACGCTGCTGGTAGTCGTCAATAACGTGTTGTGCTTCAATAACCGATTCAGCAGATTCTAGATAGAAGAATGATTCGAAACACTCCAAGTCCTGGCTAACACTATCCAAGACTTCACGTTCATCATCGACACATAAAATAAGATGTTTGGTTTGCATAATCATTCCTCTTCCTGTTGTTTAGCAACCGAGTGATTAATCGGAAGGGTGACACTCACTTTTGTTCCGGTTCCCACACTTGAATCCACGTCAATCCAACCTTGATGCTGTCTAACAATTTGTTGGCATACAGAAAGCCCAATTCCGAGGCCGAAATTACCTTCTTTTTTGGTGGTAAAATTGAGATCGAAAATTTTCTCTTGTAACTCTTTTTCTATACCACATCCATTATCAGCGATAGAGATTTCAACGAAGTCGAGTTGATCATAATTAACCAATTGTGACGTTACGTGTATTTCCCCGTGAGTACCTCGAATTGCATCTAATGCGTTTGCGACCAAATTCGTCCAAACTTGCTGCAATGCATTTGGCTGTATTAAGAGGGTTGGAATGGGTTGATATTCCTTTGTCACGGCATGATGCTTTAACTGATTTTCAAAGATGGTTAAAGTATCTTCAACACCTTCAAGGATATCCGTTAGATAATATTTTTCGTCGTCTTCGCGCGCGTAGCCTTTTAAGCTCTTTACCATATTGGCAATACGTTGTGCGCAGACTAAAATTGAGCGTAACGAACTTCCTGTCATTGCAAAGCTTTCGAGCTGTTCCAACTGTTTTTTTGCCTGCTCAGGGCGTTTTTTCGCGAGTTCGATTATTGGTTTATTGTTCTCTAATCCAAGTCTCACCATTTTCTTGGCCGTTAACCGATCGTTGATTTGAGACTCTAGCAACTTTGTTTTTTCTCGAGCTACAGAAGTAGACACGGGCTGACTTTTTAAACAGTGATTTAACAGTTCTATGCCTTGTTGATGATGAGTTTCGTTGTAATCTGATTCTAAAATTGTATTCAGTTTCTCACTTAATGTATCTGCGCCACGTAAGATAGCTGAAACTGGGTTGTTAAGTTCATGAGCGACGCCGGCGACTAACTCACCGAGTATGGCCATTTTTTCATGATCGACCAGTTGTTGTTGAGCCTGTTCGAGCGACTCGAAGGTTTTTTGTAATTCGAGTTTGGTCGTTATGCTGCGTTGAAGACGGCGGTTAAAATGGCGTAAGAGTAAGTTGGTAAATAAAGGCAGTAGATGGGAGTTTGAATGCATGACTTTGCCAAAGACTTCCCGGTCGAGTTTAATCACATGAGTTTTTGTTAGCGTGACTCCGGTAGAGAAAGAGGCTTCGCCAGTGACAAACGACATGCCTCCCACGAGGTTTCCTTTTTGATGTCGGACGACTTCTCTTTGTTTTCCTGATTCATCTTTTTTGTATAACGCCACTTCACCGTTAGTTATAAACCAAAGAAACTGATTTTCCTCTCCTTCTTTGGTTAGAAGGTGGTTGGATGAATAAGTGCGACATGCGTGAGTATCGTCATCGACTCGAAAAAAATCGTACAGTGCGATAATGACATTTTCTGCGAGTTCATTATCACTCATCGTATGATAATCACTGATAAACCCTTGCCGGTAGTTATGCATCGACTTATCGATATGAGCTCTAAGTAAACGAGCTTGATCCAGGATATAGCTATAATCAAGAAGATCACTTGGTGCATGTTTAATAACAAAGGTTGTAAGTTCTTTTTGAACAGTGTTGTAGAGAGACTTTTCGGGAATCGGTGTGGTTAAACAGTGATCTAGGCGGCCTTCATTAACAATGTCGAGTATGGTTTGCAGATCTTGTCCACTGCTAATCAATAGTTTACGACTGCGTTGTGTATGAGAGTGTTTATCAAGTTGGATGAGGAAATCTGCACCATCCAATCCTTCATGGTGGCAAGCGATGACCAAAGCAACGGATTGTCCTTGGTCGTGAATGTAGCCTAGAGTTTGTGTAGCTTCGGATAATGAATCAACACAATATACGTCAAAACAGTTGGAGAAACGTGCCAAATCTTGTTGGTAGTTTTCTACATTTATTGGGTTATCATCAAGGCAGAGAATAGCGAACTTTCCCATCTGTTCCTCGCTTAACAAAAGTGATATCGAAAACTTTACCAACTATTAACACCCATGTATGAGAGCTAGGTTTTATAATAGTGTCTAAATTAGACATCTCACCTAAATATGCCTATTCTTCAACGCAATACAAAAGGTTAGGCTTGGCTAATACAAGGATTAAAAATTAATGAACGATGTAAAAAAATACACGGCGATAGCGGGTGGGGTTCTGCTGGTTGCTTGTTGGCCATTAGTTGTCGGTCAAATTGGCGAGAAATTGATACAAGATAATATTGCTCGTATCGATGACACGCGATTGAACGTTGAGTTAGTGTCCTATGATCGCGGTTATTTTTCGTCAAATGTGCTGACTAAAGTCGAACTGGTGGACCAAGATATCAAGAAGCAGTTTGAAATTGATAAATTGCCAACAGAATGGTATTTAGATTCGGCTATCGACCATAATTTGTTTACACTCGATGCGGTGACGAAATTTCGAGATTATCCAGATATTCCTTTCCAGATTACGACTCAATCTCAGTTGAGCGGAGATACACATATTGATGCCGAGTTAGATCAATTCGACTATGCCTTTAGTGATTCTAAAGATGCATGGACCCTCTCTGTTCAACCCGCCCATCTTTTGGCTGACGTAACACTCGATAAAGTGCTTTCAGCATCATTTAATATGTTAGAACTTAAAATGACCAATCAGTTTGGAGAGTTCTTTTCATTTTCTGATTTACAAAGCTCAGCTCAAGGTCAAATGCACGACAGTTTGTGGGTTGGTGATCAGTCAGCTTCGATTGCCAGCATTGAATTTGGCCGCCCAGATGAAGAAGCATTGTCAGTCACGGAAGGTATTCGTTATACATTGAATTCAAAACGTGTTGATGCGGTAGAGAACGAATCGACACCTACGCCAGCAATATATAGCAGTCATACAGTCGTTAATATCGATACCTTGATTAGCTCTGAGCAGCAATTTGATGACATTACCATCGATATTTCAGCAGGTAATATCGATGCAGAAAATCTAGGCGCTTTATTAGATATTGTCCAATCTGATAATCCTCAACAATCTGAGAAACAAGCGATCGTAGCGATTGATGCATTGGTTAATCATGGATTATTTATTAATGTAGATAAGCTGGGGTTGTCTTATCTCAATCAGCCAATCGATTCTTCAATTAAATTAAATATCGCGTCGGGTACAGAGCATATTTCACACGCACCAATGACATTACTTGGCATTTTAAATGGCGATATTTTTGTTCAAATACCCAAAGGCTTGGTCGAACAAGTACCTAATTTACAGTTGGGCATCGATCAACTGAAATCAAAAGAGTATATTGTGGAAACTGAAGCCAACTTCGAATTTACTGCCACTATCGAAGCGGGCAACATTGTATTTGCGAATGGGCAAAAGACGCCAATTCTTTCAGCCCTAATGCCTTTATTTTTGCGTTAAATATTCCCTTTATCTGAAATAGGCTGTCTTTGTCTATTTTGGGTGGTAAGTTGTATTTTAATACCCAGTTAATTTTGAATTTCAGGAGTAAGAAGTCAATGGAGCCAAAAGCTGACAACGTTTATAACTTTAGTGCCGGTCCCGCAGCATTACCGAAAGCGGTAATGGCAAAAGCTCAAGCCGAGTTTTTGAATTGGAATAATTTGGGCACGTCAGTAATGGAAATCAGCCACCGAAGTAAAGCGTTTATCAAGGTCGCTGATGATGCCGAACAAGATTTACGAGATTTACTTTCGATCCCTGATAACTACAAAGTATTGTTCTGTCAGGGTGGTGCTCGTGCGCAATTTGCGGCCGTACCACTGAATTTGTTGGGTAGCCAAACTAAGGCAACCTATATTGATGCTGGCTATTGGGCGCGTAGTGCGGTCGCTGAAGCGAAAAAATATTGTGAAATAGACTTAGTGGATGCGAAAACTGAGATTGATGGGAAAGCTGCGGTGGTTCCAGCGTCAGAATGGCCAATAGCAGCAGATTCTGCGTATGTTCACTTCTGCCCCAATGAAACCATTGATGGTGTAGAAATTACCGATATTCCTGTTACCGATAAGCCAATTGTTGCAGACATGTCATCCAATATTTTGTCACGTGAAATCGATGTGAGTAAGTTTGGCGTTATTTATGCCGGAGCACAGAAAAATATTGGTTCTGCTGGGATTGCAATTGCGATTGTACGCGATGATCTTCTAGGTTTAGCGAAAGATGTGCTACCTAGCATCTTGAACTACAAAGTCTTGTCAGAAACCGATTCTATGTTTAATACACCGCCAACTTATGCATGGTACCTTTCAGGTTTAGTGTTTAAATGGTTAAAAGAGCAGGGTGGCGTGAAAGCGATGGAAGCCATTAACAAAGAAAAAGCAGATACGCTTTATGGTGCCATTGATGGGTCCGATTTTTATCGAAATACGATCCACCCAGCAAACCGCTCACGAATGAATGTTCCCTTTCAACTGGCGAAACCAGAATTGGATGAAAAATTCCTTGAACTGGCGGAAGCTCGCGGTTTGGCCGCATTGAAAGGTCACCGAGCTGTTGGTGGGATGCGTGCGTCAATTTACAATGCAATGTCACTCGAAGGTGTTCAAGCATTAGTCAGCTTTATGAAAGAGTTTGAAGCGGAATACGCATAATTTTATTTTCAATTACATAACTTGAAATGATAAAGCGCAGTCAATTGACTGCGCTTTTTTATTGAGTATTTCCTATCAATAGACAGATTAACTCTGGCGAATGGAACGCTGGCGAACGGGCTTGCGTTTTTGGCCTCTATTTGAGTTGTCTCGACTGTCGTTACCTTGTCTGTTTCCGTTGGTATTGGCTTTACCATTGGATTTATTCTGGCTTTGACTGTTCGAAGTTGATTTGCCCTTTTTTCGTTTTGAATTGTGCGTGGACTCTCCACTTTTTTCTGCCAGTGGTTTAAATCCAGGTTGTGTCTTGGTGTGTTTCGTTGCAAAGCGATTGGCACCGTGACGACCCGATTGGCGACGTTGTGCTGGCGTGCGTTTGTTCAAATCTTCCGCAGGTACAAGGCAGTTGGGCTTATCACCAATCAAGTGGGCTTTCCCCATTGACGTCAGTGCTTCACGAATAATCGGCCAGTTTTGCGGATCATGATAACGTAATAAAGCCTTGTGCAACCGGCGCTGGCGCTCGCCTTTCGCGACCGTCACATCTTCACGCTTTTTGTATTTAACTCGTTTTAGAGGATTGGTTTCTGAATAATACATCGCGGTAGCATTACACATTGGCGATGGGTAGAAGTTTTGGACTTGGTCACATTCGAAGTTGTTACCTTTAAGCCACAAAGCGAGGTTGAGCATGTCTTCATCTTCTGTTCCAGGGTGAGCAGAGATAAAGTAAGGGATCAGATACTGCTTTTTACCTGCTTCAACACTGTACTTCTCAAACATCTCCTTGAAGCGATCATAAGTCCCCATTCCCGGTTTCATCATCAGATCAAGGGGTGATTTCTCAGTATGCTCTGGGGCTATTTTAAGGTATCCACCCACATGATGGGTTACCAGCTCTTTAACATACTCAGGTGATTCAATGGCAAGGTCATAACGCACACCTGATGCAATTAATACTTTCTTAACGCCTTTGACTTCTCGTGCTGCTCGGTACAGATCAATCGTATGTTTGTGATCGGTATTTAATTTGTGACAAATACCAGGGAACACACACGATGGACGACGACAGTTCATTTCGGCTTTTGGATCGGAACAACCTAGGCGGTACATATTGGCTGTTGGGCCACCAAGATCCGATATCGTGCCAGTAAATCCCGGAACTTTGTCGCGAATCTGTTCTAATTCATTAATGATCGATTCTTGAGATCGGTTTTGAATAATACGACCTTCATGTTCAGTGATCGAACAGAACGAACAACCGCCAAAGCAACCACGCATGATATTGACAGAGGTCTTAATCATTTCGTAAGCGGGAATCTTAGCTTTACCATAGCGAGGGTGAGGAACTCGGGCATATGGAAGATCGAAGACAAAGTCCATCTCTTCTGTGGAAAGAGGAATAGGCGCCTGATTGACCCAAAGCTCACGATCTCCGTGTTTTTGAACCAGTGCTCGTCCAGAATACGGGTTGGTTTCCAAATGAAGAATTCGACTGGCATGAGCATATAAGATTCTGTCATTTACCAGTTTTTCAAATGAAGGTATCCGTACCGCCGTATTCTCAGCATCATGTTTCGAAGGGCGAATGGTAATGGGTTGTGGTTTCGCTTCTTCCGCCTTTTTTGTTGTTTCGCACTGAGTTTCCACTTCATAAGGATTAACCGGAACATAAGCTTTGCCCGGCTTTTCAATACGAGATGAGTCGATAATACGCATCGTTTCAGGTGCTTGAGACAGCATCACTGCCGTACCCCGGATACGTGTCAGTGCTGAAATCTCTTCACCGTCAGCAAGGCGATGCGCAACTTCTACTAAGGCGCGTTCAGCGTTACCGAATAAGAGGATATCAGCTTTGGAATCTTGCAAGATAGAGCGACGTACTTTGTCTGACCAGTAATCATAGTGCGCGACTCGACGTAAACTGGCTTCAATGCCGCCGATCACAATTGGAACGCCTTTATAGGCTTCTCGACAGCGTTGAGAGTAGATTAATGTCGCACGATCTGGTCTTTTTCCACCTTCATTATGAGGGGTATAGGCGTCGTCATGGCGAAGCTTTTTGTCTGATGTGTAACGGTTGATCATTGAATCCATATTTCCGGCAGTGATACCGAAAAACAGATTGGGTTTTCCTAACGCCATAAAGCCATCTTTATTATTCCATTCTGGCTGGGGAATAATTCCGACACGAAAACCTTGGGACTCGAGCAAGCGACCAATTATGGCCATGCCAAAACTTGGATGATCGACATACGCATCACCTGTTACGATGATAATATCGCAACTGTCCCAACCGAGCTGTTCCATCTCCTTTTTGTTTGTTGGAAGAAATGGAGCGGTGCCGTAGCAACTAGCCCAGTACTGTCTGTATTCATTAATCTTCTTAATATTCATCAAAACGTCGTTTTTGCTCGCATGGCTAGAAAGTATTCAA
Source organism: uncultured Vibrio sp. (assembly GCA_947504195.1). GTDB lineage: Bacteria > Pseudomonadota > Gammaproteobacteria > Enterobacterales > Vibrionaceae > Vibrio. Next base: position 195,149 of record CANNGN010000001.1, read on the forward strand.
AGCCTTATAGAATATAGGGTCTCATAAAGAGGTTCCCATCGACTGATTGTTATATAGTACAAAAATCAATCAATGAAAAAATAGCGATGGAGTTTATCACGAACTGAGTGGATTACACCAAATTCGTTTACCTTAAAGTGTGTTTTTCAGAAAATAAGTCAAGTATTCAGTAACAGTTTATGTCTAACCGCTTATGTTAAAAAAGAAGGGCGAAACAAGATAGGCAGGATATCAAACGTCGGATCGCAAAAAGGAAATATCGAATTTGAAGCCTCAGAATTGGCATCTTCGCTATTAAGGCTGCTATAGTTCGCTCCATTAATTTGGTTTGTGTTGGACGATTGATTTAGATGCTACAACTTGACGCTGTGTTTGCTCTTTTACCACCGATGCTATTTGGTACATTGATACTATTAACTCTGATTCTTGAAAAAGGCGATATTTGCCCCGGTCAGCGTGGGCGCATCCATAAGACGTTGCCGGTTATTGCAATTGGCTGGGGGATTTCAGGGATCACAATGCTTCCGTCGTTAGCGGTAGGAGCACTACTATTGGTTTATTTTAGCCAAGTGAAAACGGGAAAGACGCGCGGATCAGGGCCAATTAAATTGCTGTTCGGTGTCAACGTGCTAGCGGGTTTAATGTTTGTGATGCAGCTGGTTTCGTCAGGGCAGTGGTTGATGATGGTCTCCTTGGTGTTATTTGTAATCCTGCTAGGGGCATCTTTAGGGCACCTTCTATTGGTCATCGCGCGAACTCGCTTGCAAGCCTTTCATAAACTTCTTCCTTGTGCAGGCGTTGTCGCAGCAATGTGCCTCTCACTTTGCTTAATTCCGCTAGGTACAAGCCTATCTGAGCAAGAGCTTGAACAGGCGATTCCTACGATTTTATTTGCGTTCATCGTGATGATCATTTCAATCGTTGTGTGGATTTGGCCGATTATTCGTTCAACAACACCAACAAAATGGCCTCTCGTCGTCTCATTAGGGCTGCTTTTAACATCAACAAGCGCCATTATCACACTTATCTCCCATTAGAACGTGTTCTCGATGATTGCGCTTGAGAGAGAATAAAGTCCTAAGGGCATACCGGCTCGCCATGGTTCGTTATGCGGCTTTCCATACCAGTAAGAAGTTGTTCGCTGGCATTGATATGGTTTGGGTGAGGCTGAGGTTTGATGCCCACCCCGTTAATTCATCAATGTCCCGAATCCCACCATATCCATTTTTCTGTAAATGAATATCGAATTCGCGATTGCTGTCGCTGGTAAAGTCACCGTCTACTTTCATTGGCCCATACTGGCAAAATAGACCTCCAGCTTGTAGGTTTTCTCCAATCGTTTCCATCATTAGCTTGGCATCATGTCGCTGCATAATATGGGTTGTGTTTGCTGTAAAAATGCCATCAACCTGTAAGTCAGGCCAGTTGTTCTTTCCAAAATGGAAATCGAACGGAGGAGTCACATTCGGTAACTTTGAATCGGCGATCCACGCATTGATGCTGGCATGGTTTTCAAGCATATCACTTGTATTCCAGACGAGGTGGGGTAGGTGTTTGGCGAAAAATACCGCATGTTGGCCCGTTCCTGAACCGATCTCCAACACATGTTGAGTACGATTAAAATGGATCGCGATCTGTTCTAAAATAGGGTTTTGATTTCTCTCACATGAGTCGGAAAAACGTTTTGTCATTAAATGCTACCTAAAAGGTTTTGAATGAAATTTGGGGTTGCTAAGTTCGTGGACCATCTCTACCTTCCTTAAACTTAGGTAGGGTATCGTGTAGCTCACACCAATTTGCTTTGTATTGAGTATAAATATGCGCATCAGGCTGAGTCGGAATCGGTTCGTCGAAGGTGGCAATTGCGAGTTCTATGTGACTCAATGGTACGCCTTTAGTTCGGAAGCCGATACTTGAACCACATTCGCTGCAAAATGTTCTTATGGTGCCATTGGGAGCGACAAATTCTTTTAAATAGTCGCAACCAGAAAGCCAGGTTAAACCAGAGGCTCCCACTAGTGTTGCATAGGCGGCACCGTGAAATTTACGACACATTGAACAGTGACAATGCGCGACTCGTTCATCAAAACTCTCTACCGTAAATGTTACGACACCACACAAACAGCTCCCTTTGTATGTGTTACTCATATGCTCTCCCTAGCTTGCGTCTTGTGTATCATTAAACATACTGAGGCAATGTGGTGTTTCGGTCAATTGGAATGCAGAGGAGGAGTAGCTTGAAAACGATAAATGTGCGTATTCTTACCATCTAATGTCGTGCAGTCGTGATAATATATGCGCAATGTTATCTCCAAACTTCGACTCATTATGTACCAAGAATTATTACAACCGATTCATTCCTTCCTTAAATGCTCAACACCTGACTCTTGGATTGAAGAGGCTCGTAAACCCGAAAATCTATCGGTCATTTTGCGGGATCATTTACTCTGTGAATTGAAAGCGGCGCAGAGTGCAGTATTCCTTTTAAAACGTTACGTTCTAACGGACGAAGGCAAACAGCAAATCAATGAACTTGTTGAACCTTATGAGCTCTTCGCATACAAGCGCATTGGCAGTCTGGAGTCTCTTAAAGGCAAGAGTAATATATCTAAATCAATCAAACCAAAACAAAACTGTCCATACGGGCAAGAGATGATTGATAAAATGGTTTTGTTGATTCGTGAAGAGTTACATCACTTCTATCAAGTGTTGGAGATTATAGAAGCCCAAGGTTTAGAGTATCGCCCCATTCCGGCGAGCCGCTACGCTAAGGGAATGATTCAACACGTGCGCACTTTTGAGCCCGCAGCATTGATAGATAAACTGATCATTGGCGCTTTTATTGAAGCTCGCTCTTGTGAACGGTTTGCGAAACTGGCGCCGCATCTAGCTACTGATATTGGTAAATTCTATATTTCACTGCTGCGTTCCGAAGCAAGGCATTACCAAGATTATTTAGCACTTGCCGAGCAGATTGCTGGTGATGATATCTCTGAGCGAATTGAGCATTTTTCGAATGTCGAAGCAGAGTTAATGAGTTCCAATGATTCTGAGTTTCGCTTCCATTCAGGTGCCCCAGTTCTTACCTAGATGATTCGGCTTAGGCGATTTTAATGCCCTCGAGATGACTGCGACACTGCTGGCGCGCTGTAGTGAAAAAAGCTTGTAAGTAACGCTTTTCTTTTTCACTATTGCGCGTAGCAGCAAATAATCGACGCCACAATCCTGTTCCTAACGGTTTACTGCAGACCAACCCTTGGCGTGAAAACTCACTAATTGCCCAGTTAGGTAATGCCGCAACGCCAAGCCCTGCGGATACCATTTGCACAAGCATTAAGGTGTTGTCTGCCTGTTTCCAGTTCTTTGGCTCAATATTCGCGGGCATTAAGAAATGCTTCACCACATCCAATCTTTGTTTGGGGACGGGATAGCCAAGCATCGTTTGATCTTTAAGGTGATGAGGTTCGATTACGTCGACTTCAGCAAGCGGGTGTTGAGTTGATGTGATTAACCGCATTTCAAAATCAAATAGAGGTTCGTAATGAATTTCTGAACGCGGCTGAATGTCTGAGGTAATGAGTAGATCGAGTTCACCCGCTAGCAGAGCAGGTAGGGGATCGAAACCAAACCCAGATAAAAAATCGAGCTCTACACTTGGCCATGCAGTTTGGTACTCTTTTAATGCGGGCATTAACCACTGGAAGCAAGAATGGCAGTCGATGGCCATATGTAGGCGTCCATTCACATCTTCTTTTAGGCTGACAATATCATTCTCAGCCTTAGCGAGTTTGGGTAAAATATCTTCCGCTAACGTTAGTAATATCTCACCTTCCGAGGTAAACCGAACTGGTCTGGTTTTACGTAAAAATAGTTGCCCACCTAAGCGAGATTCTAAATCTTTTAACTGATGAGAGAGCGCTGATTGAGTGAGGTGAAGCGCATTTGCGGTCGCAGTGAGTGACCCGGTATCACGTAATGAAACCAATGTTCTTAAGTGTTTAATTTCAATCATTCGAATGGCTCTATTCAAAACAAGGCTTGTTTAACCTAACGGTTTGTCCTCAGCGTGTAAATATATAACTCTAATTAATTTTAATAAATTTAAAGATAAAAATTACAACATGAATTTTATTGATATACATGTTGAATGCTTGGACATTATACAGGTGATTAATATCTTTATATTTTAGCCATCCAGATTAAGGGCTAATCCCGATTGTGGACTCAAGATGTCAGGTTGGACGGAAACAGAAGTAGCGTTAGCTTAATGAGGAAGCCCAATCTCAAGTTAAGTCATTGAGGTTGGGCAAATCAGGTTATTGTGTGTCGATGCAATCGGCTTTGCTGATTATCTGGTCGGTCATCAATTGGCCGCGAGTATTTCGAACCTTGATGCGATAATTAATACCTGCATCGAGGTTTTCTAGTGTACTTGGGTCAGTACAATAGCTGTTGATACTGGTTGCGATGAGCTGATCGATAGTGGGAGCGCCAGGGGTATCCGTGTTATAAATCATCATTAATTCAATCACGTTTTTCTGTGCTAAAGCTCGTAGAATCGAGAGTGGGCCTCGTTCAATTGGAAGCTGAGAATTCAGTGTTTGAGCACGTTGAAGCGTTAGAATTTCCAACTTATCCGCATCGTTACTACTACACCCAGCCAACAATAATACTGCCATCAAAGGCAGGAAAATAAATTTTTTCATATTAAAATACTTGTTTAAATGGTTTTACAATCACGTTCGCATACACACCCGCATCAATATAAGGATCGGCGTCTGCCCATGCTTTTGCTTCTTCCAGTGAATCAAACTTTGCTATGACGGTTGAACCCGTGAAACCAGCTTCACCTGGATTTTCATTATCAATAGCAGGCATTGGACCGGCAGTGAGTAAGCGACCCTCATCGCGAAGGTTTTGTAAGCGCTCTAAATGAGCTGCACGAACACTCATTCGCTTTTCCAGCGAGTTTTCAATATCTTGAGAAAAAATGACGTACCACATTTCAAGTTCCTTAAAGAGTCGGTCAATTTGAATATCACTCACTATATCGTAAGTGAGTAAAGAGAGCGTAACAAAGAGAAAAAAGAGTTAGCACGATCGGGTTATTTTCCGAGGACGTCCTTCAGAATCGACCGCAACATAATTAAAGGTCGCTTCACAAACCATAAATCGAGCACCAATCCCATCTTCAAGAATCGGCTTCACCCATACTTCGAGTTCAATTGACATCGAAGAGTTCCCCACTTTTACACATTCACCATAGCAACAGACGACATCGCCCACAGTGACAGGTTTGCGGAAAGTAATACTCGAAACCGAAACCGTAACGATACGGCCACAGGATATCTCCTTGGCGAGAATCCCCCCAGCCAGATCGAGCTGTGACATGATCCACCCGCCAAAAATATCACCGTTCGCATTGGTGCTAGCGGGCATTGCAAGTGTGCGTGAAAGGAGTTGACCTTTAGGGTCTTGAGTATCATCAATCATTGATTTGGTTCTTCTTCTTTATCCATGTACTTGTAAATATAAACACCAGTAAGTACCGTAAAAATTAATGTCGCGATTAACAAACCGAAGACTTTAAAATTCACCCAAACTTCTAGCGGTAAATTAAATGCAACGTAGATATTCAATAATGAACAGGCGATAAAGAATATCACCCATGCCCAGCTAATTTTTCCCCACACTTGGTCTGGAAGAGTGAGCTCTTTTCCAAGCATGTTTTTGATTAGTGACTTACCCATCATATGGCTAACGCCGATCGCGAGAGCAAAGCAGAGGTAAACAATAGTGACTTTCCATTTTATAAAATTGTCATCATGCAAGAATATGGTTAAACCACCAAACACGGTGATAACTCCGAACATAATGACCTGCATTTTTTCGACTTTTTTAGTGATCGCATAAGTGATGACCAACTGGAGAAAGGTAGCGACGATCAGGGCACCAGTAGCGACATAAACATCGTAGAGTTTAAATAAAGCAAAAAAGACAAGTAGCGGTAGAAAGTCGAGTAGTTGTTTCATAACAATTCCATAAATACACGTAATGGTCGACAGTCTAACGGAGTTTTCATGTTTTCTGAATAGTTTGAATGGTTCACTTACATTTTACTTACCTTAGACTTTAATTACGATAAGTAAAATGCAAAGCCTCTATCGATCAGAGTACACCTGATTTCGCCCTTGCTCTTTAGCCAAGTACATTGCTTTGTCGGCACGACGTATAAGAGAAGGCACTGTTTCTTTTTCTTGTAGTTGCGAAACACCAATACTAACGGTGACCTTAGGGTCGAACGGCTGACGTTCAATTGACCGTGTTAATCGTTCCATGGCTCGAGTCGCGTCGTGAATATTTAAGCCAGGTAGAATGACAATAAATTCTTCGCCTCCCCAACGGCAGAAAGCATCTTCTTTACGCAATTCACTCTGACAGGTTTTTGCGACCTGTTGTAATACATTGTCACCGGTCAGGTGTCCGAACTTGTCATTTATCGATTTAAAGTGGTCAATGTCTAGCATCGCAATGGTCAAAGGTGAGTGTGTGTGTTTGGCGTTTTTCATCGATTTCGCGACTAAAGTATCAAACCCTTGGCGATTATATGCACCTGTTAACGTGTCGACGGTTGCCATCTGTTCCAATCTTGATTGATAACCTCTAAAGCTTAATTGAGCAACGAATATGACGAGCAAGGAAACCAGAACGCTGATACCAAAGTTATTAAAAAGAGAACGAAAGAAGGAGTTATTATCGAAGCGGTCGATTTGTTGAACAATAATGTGCCACTGGAATTCTTCTACCCATCGAGTGCTTATGTAGATTGTAGACCCATTTTCATCGATATAGCTTCCACTCATATTTGAGCTACTGAGAATTTCAGGAGCTAGCGTTTTTAAGCCTTCATTCTGTTGAATCGAGCTAAAACTGAGTGGTTTTGAACCTTGAAGCGTGACCATTCCAGTGTCGTCAATGAAGAAAATTTCACGTTCATAGCGCATTTTGTATTTTTCGATTAACTCAGCCACAGTGTTGGAGCTTAAGCCAACACCAATGACACCAATAAAATTATTTTCAAAGTCATAGACGCGATAATTAACGAAAACTACGACTTGGTCTGGGTTCGCGGTATCATGATCGATGTTGATTTCATACTCTTTATTAGCACCTAGGTTTTTCACTCGAAAATACCAAGAATCATGATCATTGTTTTCGTCGACTTTTTTCAAAATACTCGAATAGTGATAATAATTTTTGGTTAGGTCAGAGACGAAAAAAGCCGTAACGGTATTGTACTGTTTTTTTATTTCACCGAGGTATTGAATAATCTCGTTTGTGTCAGATTCACCCGATAGGGTCCAGTTACGTACAAATGTGTCTTGAGCCATCAAGGATGAAATGAAGATAGGACGGATTAAGTCCTGTTGAATCTCAGAGTAAATATTATCACTGGTGAGTGGCAATGAGTCGTTTTTGATTTGTACTTCGAGCGTGTCATGAGCGATTCGATAACTTACCAATCCAGTGATAAAAAAACCGATCATGATGAGGCTGACTAATAGCCAAGTAAATTTACTTTTTGTCATTATTAATGTATTCCATGCAATGCTCTGTGGCAAAGTCGATGATAAAGATGAAATCTAAACAAAAACTCACGCATATGCCAATATAAAATCGCGGTGACTCTATTGAGTTATAGCATACGAAACCTCCACGGTATCGCTTCAATGAGTATTTTATTTATTCTCACTAGCTTTTAGATAATTGAAGTGCGTATGTTGGCTTTGACAAAGTATGACTCTGGTAGCACTGCGAGCGACATCGTGATTTTTAAGACGTTCGTTTATTGGATTATTTTTATACTGTGTTTATCTGTAATCTTTATAATATTGAGTCATAAAACGACCCATTGGTGAGTTAATGAAGAATGGAACAATAATGATGGAACAAACGCTGCAACAATACTTTGGTTTCGACTATTTACGCCAGGGTCAATCTGAGGTTATTCAACATATTTTAGACGGACAATCAGCCGCGGCTATTTTTCCTACTGGTTCGGGGAAATCACTGTGTTATCAATTGCCAGCGGTAATGTTACCTCATTTAACGTTGGTGATTTCTCCACTGTTGGCCTTAATCAGTGATCAATTGGAGTTTCTACACAGTAAAGGAATCGCCGCAGCGAGCATCGATTCGACTCAAGACAGAGAAAGCACGCAAGCCATTATGCAGCAGGTAAAAAGTGGCGAGTTGAAAGTACTGATGATTTCTGTGGAGCGCTTGAAGAATGAGCGTTTTCGTCAATTTATTTCCCAAGTGCCCATCTCTTTGTTAGTGGTCGATGAAGCACACTGTATTTCGGAATGGGGCCATAATTTTCGGCCTGATTACCTAAAGCTTCCGTATTATCGTCAACAGCTCAATATTTCTCAGGTGTTATTGCTAACCGCTACAGCTACACCTCAAGTTATTACGGATATGAGCGAAAAGTTTGATATTGCGCCAGATGCCATCACAGTGACTGGGTTTTATCGGCCGAATTTGCATCTTTCGGTCATACCGTGTACCGAAGAAGAGAAATTTGACCAGTTAGCTAAGCTGTTAACTCAAAATTCTCATGCTCCAGCCATAGTGTATGTGACATTACAGAAAACAGCGGAAATCATTGCCAGTCGATTACAGCGTATCGGTGTAGACGCCACCCCGTATCACGCCGGATTAAAGCACGAAATACGGCAATCGATTCAACAAGAGTTTATGAATGGTTCTTCTAATTGCATCGTTGCTACGATTGCGTTTGGTATGGGCATCGACAAAGCGGATATTCGTCAGGTGATTCACTATGACTTACCTAAATCAATAGAGAATTATTCTCAGGAAATCGGTCGGGCAGGGCGAGATGGAAAGGTGTCGCAATGTACGATATTGGCCAATACCGATAGTCTAAATGTATTGGAAAACTTCATTTATGGTGATACTCCAGACAAAGCTTCGATTGAGTATGTCGTCGATGACATCATGGCATCAACAGGAAGCTGGGAAGTGATGATGACACGCCTGTCGAGCGAGAGTTATGTTCGCCAGTTGCCGCTGAAAACTCTGTTGGTTTATCTTGAACTTCGATCGATTATTCAATCCCAATTTAGTTACTTCGCGACGTATCGTTTTAAGTTAAATCAAAGCATCGACAGCATCACGAGCCACTTTGAAGGTGAGCGTCGTCAGTTTGTTGAATCACTTTTTGCGTGTTGTCCAAAAGCTAAAACTTGGTACAGCGTAGACTTCGATGCGTTATGGATAGGTTATCAAACGGAACGCAAGCGCGTTGTCGCGGCATTGGATTATTTTCATCAGCAAGGTTGGATCGATCTTGAGAGTAAGCAGATAACCGATGTGTATAAAGTTCTAGACCGTCAGCAGTCTAAGTCACAATTGGTGGATGATCTGTATCAGTTATTTGAGAAGAAAGAGCAGAGCGAAATTAATCGAATTCAGATGATGCTCGACTTCTTTCAAAGTAGAGCATGTTTGAGTTCAACGTTAGCGAGCTACTTTGCTGATACTCAAGCACCGCAACGTTGTGGCCACTGCTCGGTATGCCAAGGAGAGATTGCGACATTGAGCGGAAGAACGTTGCCCGATCTTGATGTTCAACAAATTGAAGGTTGGATCAAGCCGTATATTCAAGCCAGTACACAGCCATTAACAGAAAAAGCGTTAACGCGATTTTTATGTGGAATCACCACGCCACTGAGCACAAAATTGAAAGGCAGTAAGATGGAAGGCTTTGGAACCTTGGAGTTTTATCCCTTTGCGCAAGTCAGCGAAGTGGTGAAGACACTGCTATAACTTAGTGTATGCTTAACTCTAATATCATCACGGAGAGAGAATCATGCAACCCTATTTAAAGGTACAGAAATAATGGAAATTCGACAAAATGGCGTCATCCTTATTTTTTCCATGTTTCTATTGGTAGGTTGTAGCATGGGCCCTGAACGAGAAGGTTTCCATACTGCTACCTCTAGCCCTAAACGTGAAATTCTTGGTGATTCTGAGTCGGTCAAACAACGTTTGTTGGGCCATTATGGCGAATGGAAAGGAACGCCGTACGTCTATGGTGGACTGAGCAGCCGAGGTGTTGATTGTTCGGGTTTCGTTTATTTGACCTTTTTGGAGCGTTTGGGGCTGACACTACCGCGAACCACGTCATCTCAAGTAAAAGTCGGTATTAAAGTCTCACCACGGAAGATGAAAGTTGGGGATTTGGTGTTCTTTAAAACAGGGTTTAATACTCGCCATGTTGGAATTTACTTAGGTGATAATCAGTTTCTTCATGCGTCAGAATCGAAAGGTGTGATCATTTCATTTTTGACGAACCCATATTGGCAGAGCCATTTTTGGCAGGTTAGAAGAGTGATGGCTTAATTTATAATGCTGTCTTTGTTGTTCCAGTTTCCCAGAAGTATCACGTGGTAGTAATGCATTACTCTACGCAACCGGTACTAACATTACACCAATGTAGTGACCAACTATGAAAAACGCATAAATCTTTTGCGGGAGTGTTCTATAATAAAGAAAAAGCGATCCGTTTCTTCGACGTATTTCGGGTCTGATGTTAAACGGAATTAAACCACTGACTTCTAAGTTTACTGTCTTGTTTTCAGAAAAAGTGGCTCTTAACAGGACGAAATATGAAACGTCAATATGTCCAAACTATTCAAGTTAATTCAGTGAGACATTTAAGATTCTTAGCTATAACCTTTATTCTGTTGATCGGGGTAATGCTTTCAGTATCTCCGCTCTATGCTGCACTCAATGACAATAAAATAAACTTGGCGAATAAACATGTTCTGTATCTAAGCTCTTATTCGCCTTCCTTTGAGACCTTTTCCCCACAAGTCGATGGTATTAAATCGATTTTCTCTGAAAATCAGATCAAGCTTGATATCGAATTTATGGATAGTAAGCGCCTCAATAGAGAAGCAAATGTTACCCATTTCGACCAACTTTTTTCTTATAAACTTAGCCAGCTAGATGATTATGATGCGGTTATTGTTGCCGATGACAATGCCACAAACTACCTGATGGAGAAACGCTCGACATACTTTCCAGACACTCCCATTGTATTTCTGGGTGTCAACAACCTCGAGAACGCGAGGCAATACAGTAAAAACCCTATGGTTACGGGTGTCGTTGAGGAAATATCTATGGCTGATACATTAGCCATGGCTAAACAGCTCAACCCAAATGCTAAAAGAATTGTTGCCTTGGCTGATAAGACGACTTCAGGTGTTCAAGATTTAGCCATATTCTATGAACAAAGTGACTTGTTCTCTGATATGGAAATGACTCATATCGACCTTTCAGAAATGACATTTGCCAATTTTGCTGATGCTATTTCTAAACTTGGTCCAGAAGATATTATCATTCGCCTAACAGCCTATAGAGATATAACGGGCACAACGATATCCTTCAGTGAAGGACTTAAATTAGTTTTGGACAATGTCAATCAACCTGTATATCACACCTATTACTGGGGGATTCCTGATGGACTTATTGGTGGTAAAATTGTTAGCCACTTTGAACAGGGCGTAACCGCAGCGAAGTTAGTTACCGACATCCTTAAAGGTGCCGACATTAGTCAGATCCCTTTGGTGGAGAACAGTCCAAATAAATATATGGTTAATTACAATGTATTAAAGGCCTATGGTTACGATGAAAGCCTCCTTCCAAAAGGAACAGAGCTGCTAGGCAAGGAAATGGGATTCTTCCAACAATATCGGCAATACATATTAGCGACGATATTCATTCTTTTGATCCAAGGTGTGATTATTTTCTATTTGGTTCTTAATGTAAGAAAAAGAAAAAAAATTGAATTTACTCTACTAAAAAATAAACAACAACTTGTACAGGCCAATAATGAACTCTCGGCAAATAATAAGGATCTTACTACTGCCTTTGACAACATCAGAGAACAGGAAGAGCACATTTATCGACTGATCAATATCGACAATCTAACTGGTCTTAAAAATCGTTTTTCTATATCTGAAACCATAGACAACGCTATAAAGAAAGCCCATAGTCAAGAGAAGCTCGCGATTCTATTTCTCGATGTGGATAATTTCAAAAATATCAATGATACCCATGGCCATGATATGGGCGATCGAATTATTAAAGCCACAGGTGACCTGCTCAACAAATATGTGTCCGATAAAGTTCATATTGGACGATTTGGTGGCGATGAATTTATCTTCTGTGTTCACTATGATGATAGTGAAAAGGAGTTAGATCCATTAATCCAAGAGATCCAAAGCCTATTTTTAAATCCGATCACCATTGATCAAAATTCCTTCTATTTTACGGTCAGTATTGGAGTTGCACTCTTTCCTGAACATGCTCCAGAACAGAGGGAACTGATCCAACTCGCAGATCTTGCTCTCTATGAAGCTAAGGATCGAGGAAGAAATACAATTGTCTACTTTAATGATTCAATGAATAACACTTTGTCTGAAAAAATGGATTTCCAAAATGCTGTCAGAGACGGTTTCAGCAAAGGTGAATTTCGAATGAATTATCAGCCGTATATCGATTTAGGTACTGGCAAAGTAACGGGCCTTGAAGCGCTTATTCGTTGGAACAGTCCGATATTGGGCCAGGTTTCGCCATATCGCTTGATCAGCGCGGCTGAGGAAATGGGGTTTATTGTTGAACTGGGTCAGTGGATATTTCAAGAAGCCTGTAAATTTGCAAAAATGATCAACGAGAGTGCCGATGCCCCCATCATGGTTTCCATCAATGTATCTCCGCTTCAAGTTATGGATCAGTATTTCAGCGACACTATCTTTAACATCATTAGTGAAGTAGGAATTGCTCCTAAACATATTTGCTTGGAGGTGACGGAGACCGTACTACTGTCTTCGATGGAAAACAGCCGAAAAGTTTTTGAGCAACTCCAAGAGTATGGCATTAGGATTGCGTTGGATGATTTTGGTACGGGTTACTCTTCTTTAAGTTATTTTAAAGAGCTGTCATTCGATATCTTGAAAATTGACAAGTCTTTTGTCGATAACATTACATCTACCGACTACGAAGCCTATTTATCTAGGGTAATGATAACTTTGGCACATATGAAGTCTTTGAGAGTAGTTGCAGAAGGTGTTGAAGAACAAAGTCAACAAGAAGCATTGAGTTCGTTTAACTGCGATATGGTTCAGGGTTACTATTATTCAGTGCCTTTGGAATCGAAGGATGTTAAAAGCTTTATTGATAAATACCACACGGATAAGCTTCAGGCTATGTAAAAAGGTAACTTTTAGCCTTCGAGCTTAATAATCATTTTTGGTAAGTACACCACGTTGTTCCGTCGTTAAAATTATCGTTACTCAGAAACTGAAAAAACCACTGTATACTCCTTAACAGTGGCTTTTATCGTTTATTTTACCTATAAATACGGTTTAGGCCTGTTGATTGGTGTACTCGACGTTTTTTGCTTCTTCATCGTTAATTAATGAATCAACAATAACGGCACAAGCTGCATCACCAGTGATGTTCAATGCAGTACGGATCATGTCGAACACGCGATCTAGAGCAAACAGAAGAGGAAGCCCTTCGATTGGAATACCCGCAGACAGAAGTACCGCAACCACTAGGAATGAAGGTCCTGGAACACCCGCTTGACCCACCGCGCCCAACGTCGCCGTTAGAATAATCGCAATGTACGATCCCATGCTCAAATCAATGTGGAACAGTTGAGCGAAGAATATTGCAACAAGTCCGTAATAAATTGCGTTACCAGACATATTGATGGTCGCACCTAATGGCAATACAAACGAGGCTGTTGAATTACGCACACCTAAGTCATGCTCCACAGCGTCCATCGTTACTGGCAATGTCGCCATTGAAGAAGCAGTAGACAGTGCAACCGCTTGAGGTTTCTTCATTACAGATAGGAATTTACGCGCTGATGTTTTGGTGAAAATTTGAATCATCAGTGGATAAGCGATAAACCCGAAGATCAAGATAGCGGCAACGTAAACCGCGAATAGCTTGGCGACAACAGCAAGAGCACCGAAACCAAAGGTGCCAACGGCTTCTGCCATGAGACCGAATACACCAAGTGGTGCGATAAGCATGACTTTGTTAATCATCCATACCATTGCATCGACGATGGTGTTCACGCCATTAATGATAGGTGTGCGCTTTTCAACACTTTGCTTCGAGATAGCGATACCAAAGAAGAGACAAAAGACTAAGATCTGGAGAATGTTCGCTTCATTCAAGGATTGGAAAACATTGGTCGGGATCATCCCAACAATCGTGTCCCAAAATGTTGGTAATGCACCTTTAGACGCGTATTCAGCCGAGAACATGCTCTCAATACTCGATACATCAATACCTACACCCGGTTGGAAAATCATGCCCATCACTAACGCTAAAGCAACGGCAGCAGCTGATGTGAACGCAAAGTAACCCAATGTCACCGCACCAACTTTACCGGCTGAGTGGCTATTTCCTAGTCCTGCAGCGCCTGAGATAAGAGCTACAGCGACCAATGGGATGACTAACATTTTGATTAAATTAATAAAAATAGCACCAAGTGGCGCAAACATAGCTGCTTGGGGCCCCATTAGAGCGCCGACTGCGGTACCCACGATCATAGCAATAACGACTTGAACGCCGATATTGGTTAGTAAACTTTTTTGTTTTGACACAGTGTAACCTCTGATAAAGTTGATTGTTCTCGTTGAAGAATTAATAACCAAATATTGTTATTAAATTAAACTTTTTAACTACAAATTTTATTATGAGTTTTATCGCCGAATTGAGCATTGTTTGTATTAATATGCAAAATTATGGCGTTAATATTATGAATTGTTAGAGTATCGTCTGAGGATTTGGTTTGATTGACTAAAATCAAGAGAGTGGGAGAGAGATTAAGTGTTAATCGATAATTCTGATATTTATTTGATATAAAGATGAATATATAACGTAAATATAAAAAATCGATCGCTACCATAAGATAGACGATCGATTTAAGAATGGCTTAACGGTTAGCGAAAACGTTGTACAAATTACTTGTGTGTTGCCGCTTTCATTAAGCTGATGAAATCACTCATTTCACTAAGTAGTGCTTCTGGTTGAAATTGATGTTGCTCGATAATTTTAACCACAGCAGAGCCTGAAATTGCACCCGCTGCACCACTTACAATCGCTTGTTTTACTTGCGCTGGCTGAGAAATGCCGAATCCAAGTAATGCGGGTGGAGCATCGAAGCGCTTTAGAGCATCAAGCAGTTTATCGACGGGCATGTTTGCTTTGGTTTCTGCGCCAGTAACACCAGCACGAGAAAGCAAATAGGTATAGCCTTGGCCCAATTGTGCTACTTTCTTCAATGTCTCGTCATCCGCTGTCGGTGGGGCAATAAAGATAGGTTTGATATTGTGCGCATTGGCTTTCTCAATAAACATGGCACTTTCACCGGTTGGGACATCGGCAATCAATACTGAGTCAACTCCTGCGTTTTCACATTTCGCGTAAAACTCATCCACCCCATTTGAATACACCAAATTGGCGTACATTAGCAAACCAATCGGCAAATCGGGATAGAGTGCTCGGATTCGACTAATGATGTCAAAGCAGTGATCGGGTGTGGTTCCTGAATCCAAAGCTCGGATATTTGCGCCTTGAATGGTTGGGCCATCGGCAGAAGGATCAGAAAACGGGAAACCAAGTTCAAGAGCATCGGCACCAGATTCAACCAAGGTTTTTATGATTTCAAATGAAAGTTCTGGGCTCGGATCACCAATGGTAACGAATGGAACGAACGCGCCTTCGTTATTAGCTGCAAGCTTGGTAAAGAGTGATTGATAGCGATCCATTATAGAACTCCTTTGTCTTCAAGGATTTTATGTACGGTGAAGATATCTTTATCGCCACGCCCAGATAGGTTTACTACCAATGTTTGTTCTTTTTCTGGCTCAGAACGCGCCATTTTTAATGCGTGAGCTAAAGCGTGAGAAGATTCTAACGCAGGGATAATACCTTCATTTCGTGCTAACTCTTGGAATGCATCCAACGCTTCATCATCGGTAGCATCAACATATTCAGCACGACCAATTGCGTTCAAGTGGGCGTGTTGTGGACCAACAGATGGAAAATCCAAACCCGCAGAAATAGAGTAAGACTCTTCTACTTGACCATGTGGGTCTTGCATGAGAGGCGCTTTCATACCAAAGAAAATCCCGGTTTTGGCGTGCTTAAGTGGTGCGCCATGCTTTTCAGTATCAACACCAAGACCACCGGGTTCGACACCGATCAAACGCACGGACTCTTCTTCGATAAAATCAGCAAACATACCGATGGCATTTGAACCGCCACCGACACAAGCAATGACTGCATCAGGAAGTTTTCCTTCACGTGCAAGTATCTGGTTTTTGGTCTCTTCACCAATCATGCGTTGAAATTCGCGAACGATGGTTGGGAATGGATGTGGCCCTGCCGCAGTACCAAGTAGATAATGCGCTTTTTCATAGCTGGCAGACCAATCACGAAGTGCTTCGTTACATGCGTCTTTTAGTGTCGATGAACCAGAGTGAACAGGAATTACTTCAGCGCCCATTAGTCGCATGCGAAAAACGTTAGGGCTTTGACGTTCAACATCTTTCGCACCCATATACACTTTGCATTTTAAATCGAGTAGAGCACAAGCAAGTGCAGTTGCAACGCCATGTTGACCTGCGCCTGTTTCAGCGATGATCTCTTTTTTACCCATGCGTTTAGCCAATAATGCTTGACCTAATACTTGGTTGGTTTTATGCGCGCCGCCATGGAGCAAATCTTCACGTTTAAGGTAAAGTTTGGTTTTCGTTCCCTTGGTCAAGTTGCGCGTGAGTGTCAACGCTGTTGGACGTCCAGCGTACTCTTGTAAAAGCGTCATAAACTCGGCTTGAAATTCAGGGTCTTCTTGGGCGTCGATGAACGCTTGCTCTAATTGGTCGAGAGCTGGAACCAGAATTTGCGGTACAAATTGGCCACCGTATTCGCCAAAGTAGGCATCTAATTTAGACATGTATTCTTATCCTTAAAAATGGGTATTCGCACTTATCTGCAATCGTTCGCCTAGTAGGCTCTAATTTTTGCAAATGCTTGCTCTAATTTCTCGTTGTCTTTTTGCCCTGGTGAAGATTCCACACCTGAATTTAAATCCAAACCAAGACAACCAAGTGACGCGGCTTGTTGGGCATTGTTGGGGTTTATACCGCCAGCGAGCATAATATCGCTGGTATCGGTTAACGCTCGCCAATCGAACGTCGTGCCTGTTCCCCCAAGTTGTTCGCCGACTTTCGCATCAAACAAATGACGCTCTATATCCGCTCCAAGTTTCGCCGGCATCTCATCGCTTACACCATAGGCTTTCCAAATTGCGATTGATTCGGGTAGTTGTTTGCGTAAACGGCTCACATAGTCTTGGTCTTCAGTTCCATGAAGCTGAACGGCATTAAGGGAAAGTTGACTTGCTATTGTGACAATGTCACTCAAATCATGATTTTGGAAGACCCCAACATAGAGAAGTGGTGCACCTTCAATTACTTGAGATGCTTGCTCTGGAGTCACATAACGAGGTGACTTCTCAACAAAGATCAGCCCGCCATAAACGCTACCTGCCTGATGAACGGCTTGCGCATCTTCGGCGCGAGTCAAACCACATACTTTGTTGTCACCGAGAATCATTCGGCGAGCAGCACGATCGATATTGTCTTGTGCCATCAGTGAACTGCCAATTAAAAAGCCGTTGGCATGGGTCGCAAGATCTCGTACTTGCTGGTGAGTGTAGATGCCCGATTCAGAAATAATAATTCGGTCTTGTGGTAGCTTAGGTGCGAGTTCTTTGGTGCGGTTAAGGTCTGTAGTGAGGTCACGTAAATTGCGATTATTAATACCGATAACTTTCGCATCTAAATTGACTGCACGTACTAGCTCTTCATCGTTGCTTACTTCTGTTAGTACACCCATCTTGAAGCGATGCGCAAGTTCGGCTAACTCGCGATATTCGTTATCATCGAGAACCGAAAGCATAAGCAAAATAGCATCTGCTCCGTAATGACGAGCGAGATACACCTGATATGGGTCGATCATAAAGTCTTTACACAGTACTGGCTGATGAACTGAGTTTCTTACTTGAGGCAAGAAATCAAAGCTTCCTTGGAAGTACTTCTCATCGGTTAATACCGAGATCGCGTTGGCGTATGGCTTGTACGCGGTGGCTATCTCTTCTGGATTGAAAATAGGGCGAATCAACCCCTTTGATGGTGACGCTTTTTTACATTCCAGAATAAAAACAGCATGTTCAGACGTTAGCGCTTGGTAGAAACTACGATCTGATAGTGTAATTTCAGATTCAAAGTTTGCGAGAGGTTGCTGCTGTTTGCGTTCTTCAACCCAAATCGCCTTGTCTTTGACAATCTTGACCAGCACTTCCGCCATTTCAGTATGCAGAGTCGAAATATGTTCTGAGAGTTGTTGCGTCATTTCCCTTAGCCTCGTTGTGCCAATTGTTGAACTAATTCGTATGGTTTACCTGTTGCCATTGCGTCTAGTGCTTGTTGTGCATTGGCTTTAAGATCTTCTTGGCCAAATAAACGTAATAGCATTGCCACATTGATTGCCACCGCTGACATTTGTGCTTCGGTGCCTTTCCCCGTTAATATTTGGGTGATGATCTCACGGTTCTCTTCCGGTTCGCCACCTTTTATTGATTCAAGCGGGAAGGTTTTTAGGCCAAAATCATCTGGAGTAACGGTGTATTCTTCAATTTTCCCGTCACGAATTTCGGCAACGGTAGTTTCACCATGAATCGCCACTTCATCCAATCCTGAACCATGAATAACCGCCGCACGTTTCATTCCCATTTGCAGCATGGTTTCTGCGATTGGGCGAATGAGTTCTTTGCTGTAAACCCCCATCAATTCGATATTTGGGCGAGCAGGGTTAACCAAGGGGCCGAGAATGTTGAACATAGTCCGGGTTTTCATTACTTGGCGAACCGGTGCTGCGTGACGCATTCCAGCGTGATATTGCGGAGCAAACAGAAAGGCGACACCAAGATCATCAACGGCTTTACGAGCGACTTCTGGGCTCATTGCTAAGTCAATACCGAACGCGTTGAGTAGATCAGAAGAACCGGATTTGCTCGATACGCCACGGTTACCGTGTTTGGCGACTTTCACTCCACATGCAGCAGCAACAAAAGCAGAAGCGGTGGATATGTTAATTGTGTTGTGACCATCGCCACCAGTACCGACTATATCAGCGAAGTCGTAATCTGGGCTAGGGAAGGGCTTTGCATTGGCTAGAAGAGCTTTTGCTGCACCGGAAATCTCTTCAGGTGTTTCACCTTTGATTTTCAAGCAGGTCAATAGTGTTCCCAATAGCACTGGGTCCATTTCACCTTTTACGATCTGGTCAAACAGATGTTGGCTTTCTTCTTGAGTTAATGACTGCTGTGCGTACAGTTTGTCTATAATCGCTTGCATGGTTTCGTCCTTAAATTCTGTCGCTAATTCGGTTACTCATTTAATAGCTAAATGCGTTGTCTTTGTCGATTTGAATGTATCGTAAGTCTAGCCTGCAAGAGACCAATCAATCGCATTGGATAATAGTGTTGCGCCATAGGTGGTCATAATTGATTCAGGGTGAAACTGAAATCCACATACCTTGTCTTGTTCTTGGACAACAGACATCACTAAACCATTGACTTCTGCTGTCACCGTTAATGCATCCGGAATGTCGGTGGCCACTAACGAATGATAACGCGCAATGGCTAATGGTGAAGGTAAATTCTGGTATATCTCGTGATTTTGGTGTTCCATCATTGATATTTTGCCATGAATAATTTCACCCGCTCCAGCGACAACACCGCCGTATGCCTCGACGATGGCTTGGTGCCCCAGACAAATACCAATCATTGGCACTTTGCCTTTTAAGCTTTGAATAAGTTCTGGCATACAGCCCGCTTCAGAGGGAGCTCCAGGACCGGGAGATAAGACTACAACAGGGTTGTCGAGTTGTGCTAACTCTGCATTAATTTGCTCAACCGTTAGATTATTCCGATAAATAGTGACGTTGTGACCAAGTGAGCGGAACTGATCAACGAGGTTGTAGGTAAATGAGTCAAAGTTGTCGATAAATAATAAATTAGCCATGATGAGTTCTCCTTATGCTTCCTGCTTTTGATGAGCCATTTGGATCGCAGAGATCACGGCTTGAGCTTTGGTTCGAGTTTCGTCAGCTTCGGATTGTGGGTCGGAATCATACACCACACCTGCACCGGCTTGAACACGAGCGACGTCATTTTCAACATACGCAGAACGAATCACAATACAGGTGTCGAGATCGCCTTCACCAGTCAGGTAACCGACCGCACCGCCATAGCCACCGCGGCGCTCTTGTTCAACTTCTCGAATTAACTGCATTGCACGAATTTTAGGTGCGCCGGTTAAGGTTCCCATATTCATACAGGCTTGATAGGCATGAAGTGCATCCAGATCGCCTCTAAGTTGTCCGACAACACGAGAGACTAGATGCATTACATGACTGTATCTGTCGACAGCCAGTAGATTTGCCACGTGTCGAGTACCCGCTTCGGAGATACGAGCAACATCATTACGGGCTAAATCCACTAACATCATATGCTCGGCATTTTCTTTTCGATCGCCTCGCAATTCGAGTTCGATGCGACCATCAAGATCGAGGTTAATTGAACCATCAGGGTTTTTACCACGACGACGAGTGCCAGCAATAGGGTAGATTTCTATTTGATTGGTTTCTTGAGAATATTTCAGAGCACTTTCTGGTGATGCGCCGAACAGTGTAAACAGCTCGTCTTGCATATAGAACATATAAGGGCTTGGGTTACTCTCTTTGAGCTTTTTATAAGCGGCCAACGGTGAAGGGCACGGTAAATTGAAACTGCGAGATGGGACAACTTGGAAAATATCGCCTTGTACAATGTGATGTTTTAAGTCATCAACTATCTGACAAAAATCATTATCACTTACAGAAACGTCGACATTGACTTGGTCTAACTGCTGCGCTTCTGGTAGTTCCGCTGGCTCTTTACATTGTTCAATGATGCTATCGATACGCTGCGTTAGTTGAGCGACGTGCACTGGGTCAGGGTTAAACAAGCTTCCCTGAATATCACAACATCCACGCTGGTGGTCGATCACCAATAATGTTTCCGATACGTAAAACACATAATCGGGACATTGGTTGGTTTGCGCCGCATCACCAAGTGGTTCAAAGTTCGCCACCATATCGTACGCAAACAGTCCACCGAGGAAAATGGCAAAACGATCATGTCCCTCACGGTTAAAGCTATGCTGAACTAAGCGTAAAGGATCGAAAGAAGAAGATTGCTGGAGTCGAGAATCTTCATCTAATGTATCTGAAGGGTTTTCAAACTCGAGTTCTAAACGATCGTTGGTTAAGTGATGTTTGATACTTGGCTTGATATTTAGTGCTAGGTGCTCAATTAAATTTTGACCGTTTTCAGTTAGCGCTTGAAACTCAACTTTATGTCCGTTGCATACGATTCGCGCTGCGGCGTCAACCAACAATAAGCTTTTTAGGTCTTGCTTTGATTCAATTTCAGAAGACTCAAGCAATAAACTATCGGTCTTATGTTCACATAAGGTATGAAATAATTTTGTTGGGTCAGCGTGGTAAGCGACGGTTTTTTTTATGACCTCTAACTTACCCAGTTGATTGATACCTATTGTATTGTTCATGAGGTAATCCTATAAAAATAATGTAAAAAAGCCCGCATCAATTGCGGGCTCTTAAATTCGATTTGCTATCAGTCTAGACCCGCTGGAATAAATATGTCACGCGCCAGCAATTCCAACCATTGTTGGTTGTTACTAAATTCTTTTTCTGCATGGTAGTAAATTCTTGTAACATAGCGGGAAGACTCTCTTAAACTCTTCTAAGTAATTGCGTACTAGTTTGCTAGTGCGCACGGTGAAAGTCAAGCCTTTTTCCTTAGAAATTGCCCTATATTGCCTTATGAAGTAGGAACCAATAGAAACAATGCCAAGAATAGACTTACACAGTCACACCATCGCTTCTGATGGGCGTTTTACCCCGACTGATGTTATTAATCGAGCACTTGAATTTAATATAGATGTGCTCGCGATAACCGATCACGATACGACTGCGGGATTGGCTGAAGCATTTCATCATATCGAATCTAATCAATTACCGATTCGTTTAATTTCGGGTATTGAGATTTCAACATTGTGGCAGAATAAAGATATTCACATTGTTGGGTTGAATATTGACGTAGAAAATTTACAGTTGTGCGAATTAATTGCACAACAAAAACAGCTCCGGGTTGAACGCTCTGAACTCATGGCAAGCCGGTTAGAGAAAGTGACACGTGAAGGTGTACTTGAAGAAGTAAAAGCAATTGCGGGAGAGGCGTATATTACCCGTGCTCATTTTGCTAAGTGGTTGGTTGAAAACGGGTATGCAAAATCGATGCAGCACGTATTTAAGAAATTTTTGACTCGCAATAATCCCGGTTATGTCCCTCCAATGTGGTGCTCTATGACTGAAGCCGTGAGCGCAATTCATGCCGCTGGAGGCCAGGCCGTTCTTGCTCACCCTGGGCGTTATGACCTTACCGCAAAATGGTTAAAGCGCTTATTAACTGCATTTTGTGACGCTGGTGGTGACGCCATGGAAGTTGCCCAACCGCAACAAGGACCGAATGAACGACGCAACTTGGCAGATTATGCGTTACAATACAATTTATTAGCATCGCAAGGCAGCGACTTCCATTATCCTTCTCCGTGGATGGAGTTAGGAAGAAATTTGTGGTTGCCAGCTGGTGTAGAACCTGTTTGGAAAGACTGGGGAATTGAACCCCAGAAAGTTGAGTCTTAGGCTCGATGTGAGGAAGTAGAATGAGTCAATATTTTTATGTTCACCCCGACAACCCTCAAACACGTCTTATTAACCAAGCTGTCGCGATTATTCGTAACGGCGGAGTGGTGGTTTACCCAACCGATTCTGGTTATGCGTTAGGTTGTCAGTTAGAAAATAAGCAAGCACTAGAACGAATTTGTCAGATTAGACGTCTGGACGATAAACACAACTTTACCCTTTTATGTCGCGATCTTTCAGAGTTGTCGTTTTACGCCCGTGTTGATAATACCGCATTTCGTTTATTGAAAAACAATACCCCTGGCCCTTATACCTTTATTTTCAAGGGAACTAAGGAAGTGCCCCGTCGTTTGATGAACAGTAAACGTAAGACTATTGGTATCCGTGTTCCGGATAACAAAATAGCATTGGATTTACTTGAAGCATTGGGTGAGCCGATGATGTCGACGTCACTCATTTTACCTAACAAAGAAACGACCGAATCAGATCCTGAAGAAATTCGTGATTCGTTAGAGCATGCCGTTGATGTAATTCTCAACGGTGGTTATCTTGGTGAGCAGCCTACAACGGTCATTGATTTTAGTGATGATGAAGTGAAAGTGTTACGACAAGGTGCTGGTG
Source organism: uncultured Vibrio sp. (assembly GCA_947504195.1). Classification (GTDB taxonomy): domain Bacteria; phylum Pseudomonadota; class Gammaproteobacteria; order Enterobacterales; family Vibrionaceae; genus Vibrio. Next base: position 218,720 of record CANNGN010000001.1, read on the forward strand.
ATAGTACGCCTTTCGAATAGTAAGTGACTATCTTCATGTAATCACAGTAACAAAACCCCCATCGCCCTGCTAGTCGGGGCGATGATCGTTATCGAATGAAATCTTCTAATATTTACACTTAATACGACATTGAGGCTGTAGCGTTTCTCTATTTTTTGTGATTGTTTTCAGTTGTGCATAATGATTGCACATTGGGTTTGAATTGACCGTGAGTGTTGCCTACGGCTTCCTATATTCAATGCCTTGTACAGCAGGTTGGGAGCTGTATTAACCATTATTTATCTTTAACTTAGCTAAAAAAAGATAAGACATTGCAATAATGATCGTAAATATTAAAGAGACATAACATAGAGCTAAACCAGAACTACTTTTTGGGCAGGTCGAACCATTACTTATTTCAAATATACTACCTATAAACGCAAGTAAGAAAACAGGTACCCAACCGATTAAAAATAATTTGTTCAATGGCCGTCGGGATATCATAAGTATTGTAGCAATCAACATGAATAAATAACCTATGAAGACCACAAAGCAAGCTGGAATAAAACCGACAGTTGGGCATGGTGCTACGCCAGTAATGGTTGTATACGATACCGACGCTGCGCCATACAATCCAGTTGCAAGCAAAGCAAACAAAATAAATTTTACAAAATAAACCGCTATATTCCTCATGATTTGTTTACTTTATAAAGTGCATACAAAGATAAAGAAAAAACAATCAAATGAACGACATTCATTGCAGCAGGTAACAGCCACACTCCAACACTCATTCCGGTAAAATAGGTGGTAAAAATCAAACCGAGCAATAATGCAGGGCTAAATATCGCCATCCACTTAGGGTATAAGGTTTTTCCGATTGCAATACGCCAAACCCAAAATATGGACACAACAACAATGGCTAAGCGTAAAGCATTGACCAAAGGTTCATTATGAGCACCAAAATCCATTAATAAGCTATGTAATTGTGCAATTATTGTTGGGTCACTTGTATCAGCAATTTCATGAGCTGTCAGTGCTAAATAAATACGCCCACCTAACCAAGCATTTCCGACCATAAAAGCGTAACCACCGAGCAAGGTAATAATCCACCCATAAAGTTTGCTACCTCCACGGATAAACATTTGTCCAATATGCCAATAGCCTAATAGGTACAATGGAGCAGCCAATGTGCTAAAAAAGTGCCCGATTGTTAGTTTTTCTTTGGCGACATTTGCAAAGTAGATATAACCTTCTTTTTCGTAACCTCCAAGAGGAGAATATTGCAAAGTAAATTCGCCGATACCAACAAAAAGGGCAGCGAAGAAGCCAGCAAGTCCAGTCAAAAATAAAACCTTTTGGGTTTGTGTATCCATTATTTAAGTCTCATTATTATTGAAGAATTTTATTCATTAGATAAATCAATGATGGTATTCACTGCTGGCGAGTCCACGGTGATAGCTTTGCCATTTTGGAATTTCACAAGTACAGAAGCTATGTTTGTTTGATCTCCTAAACCAAAGAAAACATCGGTTGTTTGATCCGATCCTAAACCTTCACTGGTATAAAACTGGTTGTGGTATGTTGTGCCATTTTCCATGATGACGGTAACTAATGCACCAATCGATGCCGCTTCATCATTAAAGTTAACCTTTAACCAATGACGCTCACCACCGTTATTAATAAATGCGCGTAATGGACCATTAAGATTACCTATAACCGCATCTGGCCAACCATCATCGTTAAAATCAGAAACAACCGTTGTAACACCAAACATTGGATTAGAGATACCTGATACTTTTTCTACTGGCTTAAACACATTGCCATCGTACTGTTGCAATAAGTTGCCAGGATACAAATCTAGAAGTTCAACCGCAGGGAAACGAATGTAGTTTTGTGTGATCAAATAATCCGCCATGGTGTCGTTATTGAAGTCATATGAAACCAAGCCCCAACCAAAACCATATTTAGCAGCATTGTTTTTTAAAGCGGTATCTTCAAACGTAAAGTTGCCTTGGTTTTCGAGTAAAATATAATTTTTATTTAGTGTCTGATCTTCGGTTAAATCGCCTCGCACTAAAACGTCTGGCAAGGTCGTTCCTACATTACTGAAATATAAGTCCATAAAACCATCATTGTTATAGTCACTCACTGCAATCCCCATTGGGTAGCTATAAGTTACCGGTAATTCAACGCGATCAAAGGTCGTATCCCCGTTATTTTTAAAGACGCGAACAAACCCTGTATCTTGAGCAACAACGAGATCACTTAGTCCATTATTATTAAGGTCTACAAAGACAGCAGTAAAGGTATTATGTTGTTCATATACACCTGAAGATTGGGTAATATCAGTAAATGTATTGTCACCATTGTTTAATAATAAGTTGCTGATTCCACCGTATTCTTGATTGAAAATGGTTTCGCCTTCAACAAATTCGGGACGAATGTAATTAGAAACATAAAGATCTACCGCACCATCGTTATTAATATCACCAAAGGACACTGATAGTGGCATAGATGTCGGGTCTAATGGAAAGTCGACTTTGTTACCATTAAAACCATTCGTAGTATTTTCGTAGAAATATAGGCCACTATCTCGAACAACAAATAAGTCAACACGACCATCATTGTTAGCATCAATCGAAGAGGCACCGTAGGTTGGGTCATCAACATCTTTTGTAAACCAACCTGTTGATGAGAGGCTAATAAATTGGTTATTCTCATACTTCTGCAAGCTATCTTGCTGGCCAACCCCTCCGCCAACAAAAATCTCATCGGTACCATCCCCATCGACATCAATCGTTGCTAAGGCCATAAATGGTAATGCTGCGACAAAGTCTGATTTATGAGTGAATTGAGTTGTTACTTCAGTGAATTGTAGGTCTGTTTCACCTTGCTCCTGTTGGGGGCCTTGCACTACATATTCAATCACTTTAGGCGCTGATAATATAATGACAACGCTTATCGCAATAATAATTAAAAGTATTTTTAACCACTTATTCATTTTGATCCTCCATAACAATATTTTTATACCCAACAACGACATATTTACGATATCAATGTAAGACTACAAATTTTTCATAGAGTTGTATTATTGAATATATCAATTTGGAATAACTTAATTGATATATGGAATATATATTCTTGCTAAAACTGTATCTTTCAAAACAGCCATGACACATCGAAATTATCCACTTAACTTGAATCAATCGCTGCTACGTCACTATCATTAATACAACATGTAGATGGTGGTAATTTCATCGCTCGTGAATACGAGAGAGTTTCCTTATTTGTTTAACAGCTAAGACGTTGTATTAACATATGGAATTTAAAGTTCGATCTTTTCTAGAAGAGAGGCATAACATTAAACATTGAAGTTTCAGGATTAATCACATCACACAAGATCAGTTTGGATTTGCTTTGAGCCACGACATCGATTTCCTTACGTTGGGTAAACACAAAGCATAAACATGGTATTAACCAGATAGTGTCTCATGTATAATGCCCGTCCAGAATAGATATCCTTTGAGTTATATAGCTGTAACTTATTGATATTTTTTGAAAATACAAATGCCGACGTCTGTGAAGACGACACAACAAGGTAATGAAATGAACGAAAAGTTACAAAAAGTTTTAGCACGAGCAGGGCACGGTTCACGTCGTGAGTTAGAATCTCTGATTAAAGCCGGGCGTGTTAGTGTTAATGGTAAAGTAGCTATTCTTGGTGAGCGTCTTGATGATCCAAGTGCGATCATTCGTGTCGATGGGCACGTAGTATCAATTAAAGCGGAAGAAGAAGTTGTATGCCGCGTATTGGCGTATTACAAACCAGAAGGTGAGTTATGTACTCGTAGCGATCCAGAAGGTCGCCGCACGGTATTTGACCGTTTACCTAAAATTCGTGGTTCACGCTGGGTTTCTGTTGGCCGCTTAGATGCGAATACATCGGGATTGTTGCTGTTTACAACGGATGGTGAACTTGCTAACCGTTTAATGCACCCAAGCCGCCAAGTTGAACGTGAATATTTAGTTCGCGTCTTTGGTGAAGTGACAGAACAAAATATTCGCAATCTAGTTCGCGGTGTCGAACTTGAAGATGGCGAAGCGCGTTTCGAAGATATTGTTTATACCGGTGGAGAAGGGATGAACCATACCTTCTATGTCGTGATTAATGAAGGCCGAAACCGAGAAGTGCGCCGTTTGTGGGAATCACAAGATACAACGGTAAGCCGCCTAAAGCGTGTTCGTTACGGTGAGATTTATCTCGATAAAGCGTTGCCTCGTGGTGGTTGGGTTGAACTAGACCTCAAAGATGTTAACTATCTACGTACCATGGTAGAACTCCCACCAGAGAAAGAAACCATGCTGGATTTGTCGAAAGACAACACATCGCGTAAACGCGAGCGTGCTCGTGGTCATAAAATTCGTCGTGCGATTAAGCGCCATGAAGAACGCGTTACGACACCAGCAGGCAAACGTGGTAAACCGAGCGCCAAACCAGCGTCTAATTCTGGTAAAAAACCAACGAGTGGTAAACCGACGAATGGTAAGAAACCATCAACTCGTCGCACACCCGCGAAAAAGCGTACTCGTATTTAGTTAGTATGCTCAGTGAGTGAAAGTATAATGAAAAAATCCCCAAGCGAATAAAAATTCACTTGGGGATTTTTTAATCTAAGCGATTCGATTAAAAACTCAGCAGCATGTCATTCCAATTCGCGCCACCATGGCTCGATGCTGAAACTCCTTGGCAGACAAACCCATTGCTTTGGTAGAAATTGATTAACTTGTCTTTGCAGGTTAATACGATTCCAAGATGATTTCGTTGTCTACTGACTTCGATTAAATGTTCGGTTAAGCGAGAGGCGTAGCCATTTCGTTGAAAGTCTGGGTGGACAACCAAACCAAATACAGTTTGGTATTTTCCATCAGGACAGTGCATCGAAGGGTTGGCATACAGTTCGTCAGGTAGCTCAGGGCTGTGATAGACACATCCGTTGATGTGACCAACAATGACACCATCGACTTCTAATACGAAAAAACATTCAGGAAAAACGGCAAATCGATCAATGAACGATTGCAAAGAAGCCGCTTCACTTTCTGGAAAACAAAGCTGCTCGATCTCCGACATGCGATTGATATCGGCTTCGGTCGCAGGACGAATGTGATGCATACCTATATTCCTTATAATGTTTGGTTTAGTTGGAAATAACGGCCTTGTTTTTCCATGAGTTCGTTATGTGGGCCAAACTCAACGATCTGACCTTTTTCAACAAGACATATCGAATCCATCTTATCCATATCAACCAAACGGTGAGTGATGAATAATACAGTTTTATCGGTAAAGTGCCGTTGCAACAGTGCCATAATTTGTTGTTCGGTCTGCTTGTCGAGACCTTCTGTTGGCTCATCTAATAACAGAACCTCACCATTATGGAGAATCGCCCGTGCGATACCGATGCGACGGCGTTCACCACCAGAAAGTTGACGGCCGCCATCACCTAGCCATGTGTCTAGACCACCATCGTGAGTGAGTTTGTTCAATCCAACAGACGAAAGTGCCTTAAATAGATCTTCATCACTTGCTTCGGGGGCGGCAATTAATAGGTTGTCACGTAAAGAGCCATTCAGAATATCAACGCGTTGACTTACGATACTTAATGACTGGCGCAGCTGGGTTTCGTTCCACTCTCGTAAATCGACACCGGCAAGGGAGACTGAGCCCGATTGAGGATCCCAATAGCGCGATAACAGTTGCATAATCGTAGATTTTCCTGAACCCGTTTGACCGACAATCGCCACTTTATTGCCTGCTGGAATCGTAAAATCAACATCGTGCAGCACTTGCTGAGTATCGTCGCTATAGCGAAAATCGACATGGGAAAATACAATATCAAACTGTTGTGAATGTTCAGTAGATTGCGACGAGAAAGTGACTTCTGGCTGCGCTTGCAGTATTTCATTCAGACGTCTTGCTGAGGTGAGAGTTTGACCTAGATGTTGAAACGCACCAGCGATGGGGACTAAGAGCTCAAAGCTTGCCATTGTCGCAAAGACAACCATGGCGATCATTGGGTCTTGCCCTCGACCACCAACACCATCAGCAACAACCCAAAGCATAAGTACAAGCATCCACCCGTTAGCAAGCATTAGTAATGCTTGAGCTAGACCGGTAAAGCGTGCGTTCACTTTCTGGCGTGCTAGCAATTCAGATTGTTGTTGTTCGATTTGTTCGCGGTATCTCGACTCGGCTCCAAATAGACTTAACTCTCCAAAACCTTGAACCCAATCGAGTAGCGTAATACGAAAATCAGCACGGAAAAGGGTAAGCTCTCGACCATTATTTTTACCCAGTTTGTAAAATAGGATAGGCCAAGTCAAAAGAAGGAATAGCAACATACCACCGAGCAGCAGTGCAACATCGAGATCAAACCAAGCGATAAATCCGGTAAGGAAAATAATACCTAAAGTACCAATGGTCATAGGGCTGATAAGACGCAAATACACATGATCCATCGCGTCGATATCGGCAACTAAACGGTTGAGTAAATCAGCATCGCGTAAATTCGCCACTCGACCTGGAATCAAGGGGACAAGTTTATCAAAAAAGAAGATACGCAGATCAGCAAGTACTTTAAACGTGACACTGTGACTTACAGCGCGTTCACCCCATCGCCCAGCCGTACGACCCATTGCCATACCTCGAACAAAAGCACCGGGCAACATGTAGTTGAACGTTTCTCTTGCAATGGTAAGCCCCGCAACCGCTGCTGCTGTCAGGAACCAACCTGATAATGTAAGTAAGCCAATGGATGCGGCAAGGGTAATAAATGCCAGCAGCATGCCAATAAACAAGCCAAACCAATGTTTTTTATACAGGGCTAGAAAAGGCAGTAAATCACGCATCAAGGTTGCCCTCCATTTGAGATTGAAGAGTGTCATTGGCACTGAGCATTTGACTAAACATCCCGTTGGCGAGCGAGAGTTCATCGTAGTGTCCCGTTTGTGTGATTTTACCGTGTTCCATCACGATAATATGATCGACCTGTTTAAGCTGAGCAAGCTGATGGGTAACAAAAAGCGTGGTGTTATTGCGCGTCATTGATTCAATACTCTTCATCACCAATTGCTCACTGCGGGCATCTAAGCTCGCAGTGGGTTCGTCGAGGAGCCAGAAATTGCCATCTTGCAATATTGCACGAGCTAATGCTAAGCGCTGTGCTTGGCCAACCGATAAACCACCTGAACGATCGCTAACCGGATAGTCGAGTCCTAATTCTGAAACAAATTCATCGGCGAAGGCGTGTTGTAACGCGGATTCAACCTCGTTATTGCTAAGTTGAGGGCTTGATAGTGTGACATTGTCACGAATGGTTCCGTGTAACAATAATGGATTTTGTCCTATCCAACTAATTTGTTTACGCCATGCAGGATGCGAGAGTTCTCGAAGCTCGATACCATTTATGGTTAACGAGCCGCGGTAAGGCATAAATCCGAGTATTGCGTTGATTAATGTGGTCTTGCCTGCACCACTTGGGCCAACGATAGCGGTGGTTCTTTCACTTGCGATGGTAAAGGATATTGGGCCAACAAGTTGTGCGCCATCTGGACTGATAACTTCTAGGCCATCTGCTTTAATTTCAATTGGTTGATTTGCGTTAAGAGTTTGGTCACCACTTACGATTTCTTCAACATCGAGTTCGAGAAATTCGACAATGCTTTCAGCCGCTCCGACAGCTTGCTGTTTAGCGTGATAAAAAGTGCCTAAGTCTCTTAGAGGTTGATAAAACTCTGGCGCCAATATCAGGATAAATAAACCAGAGAAAAGAGTTACGCCAGCGCCGTAGTAACCAAAGTTAAGTTCACCGATAAAGCTAAAGCCAAAGTACACCGCAGTAATCGCAATGGAAATTGAGGTAAAGAACTCTAAAACTGCCGATGAGAGAAAGGCAATTTTAAGGACATCCATCGTTCTAACCCGGAATACATCAGACGCCGCACGTAAGTGGTCTGATTCAGCTTGTGCGCGGTTAAACATGCGAATGGTGGTCATCGATTGTAAACGATCGTAAAAGTGCCCAGAAAGGCGTTGAAGCGCTTTAAAGTTTTTACGGTTTGCATCGGCTGCTTTCATGCCAACTAATGCCATAAAGAAGGGAACCAATGGCGCGGTAATTAGGAAAATAAGCCCCGCAGCCCAGTTGGTTGGAAATACCACAATCAAAATAATGAATGGAATCATCACCGCGAGAGACATTTGTGGCAGATAGCGAGCGAAGAAATCGTGCATATTTTCGACTTGCTCTAATGTGAGAGTAGCCCATGCGCCTGCAGGCTTGCCTTTGATATAGGCCGGCCCCATTTCTGTCAACTTATCGAGAATCAGTTGTCGGATATAGATTCGTATCGTTTGCCCAGCATGAAACCCTGCCATTTCACGCGCCCAAGCACACGCCGCTCGCCCTGCGATAAGAGCAAGCAAGCCAAGAAAGTGGGGAATAAGCGTGCTTTTATCAGCATGGTCGATGATGAGCTGAGATAGAATCGTAGCAATTAATGCGGCTTGTCCGAGTAAAAGCAGGGTCGAGAGTATACCCAAGCTAACGGCGAGCAATAACCAACGCTTCGCTTTTTTACTCTGGAGGCGAAGCCAGGCATTCAGGTTCTTCTGTTTATGTTTATCCATTTGATGAGGCTTATTTAGAGTTTTTATTATGGAATTGAACAAGGAAGTATACAAAATAAAACCCGGAGGGGACACCACCGGGTTGGGTCAATTCAGTTTTCTTCAAAAGCGAGAAAGACTATTTTTCTAGGCTATCTAAATAACGTTCAGCATCAAGCGCAGCCATACATCCAGTCCCTGCAGAAGTAATTGCTTGGCGGTAGTTGTGATCCATCACGTCTCCAGCAGCGAAGATCCCTTCAACACTGGTTTGGGTTGCATTACCATCGAGCCCTGATTGAACGACGATATAACCATTTTTCATCTCTAGTTGGTCGCTAAAAATATCAGTATTCGGTTTGTGGCCGATGGCAATAAATACACCCATAACATCAAGATTTTCAGTGTCGTCTGATTGAGTATCTTTCAGACGAACACCGGTTACACCCATTTCGTCACCGATAACTTCTTCTAAAGTTCGGTCTGTGTGAAGGATAATATTTCCGTTGGCGACTTTGTCCATTAGGCGGTCGATGAGAATTTTCTCAGAACGAAATGTATCGCGACGATGAATTAGGTGAACCTCTGAGGCGATATTCGATAGATAGAGCGCTTCTTCAACTGCGGTGTTGCCACCACCAACAACGGCGACTTTTTGATTGCGGTAGAAGAAACCATCACACGTGGCACAAGCAGATACTCCGCGTCCTTGAAAAGCTTCTTCAGATGGCAAACCGAGATACTTTGCCGAAGCGCCAGTCGAAATGATTAGGGCATCACACGTGAATTCACCATTGTCTCCTTTTAGGTGGAAGGGACGCTGGGAGAAATCGACTTCGTTAATATGGTCGAAAATAATCTCGGTGTTGAAACGCTCGGCGTGCTCTTTCATGCGATCCATCAGCGCTGGTCCAGTGAGCCCTTCTGGATCGCCTGGCCAGTTTTCTACTTCTGTCGTCGTGGTTAGCTGACCACCTTGCTGAAGCCCGGTTATCATTACTGGATCTAGGTTTGCTCGGGCAGCGTACACTGCGGCGGTGTAGCCAGCGGGTCCAGAACCAAGAATGAGTAATTTAGAATGTTTATTGTTGCTCATTTGTGCTCCAACTTTTTTGTTCGTTGAGTTATTGGCCTGATTGTAGGTGATTCTCTAAATCAATTAAAGCCAATGACAATAATGACATGGTACCAATTTGTTATAGGCTATTCTTTTTGCAGTTATTTCGCATAATTAATAGTCTATCGTGACTTCGTAGGAAGAAAATTTTCGTACGTTGATCACCCCAGTATCGAAGATGAGGTACTGACCTTTAATTCCTTGTAACAATCCAGTGACAACAGGCTCTTTATCAAAGTTATGAGAGGTTATTTTTACTGGATGTTGAGTTACGGGGTAACTAATTTGTGTGATTTGAGTATTATCTATCAGCGGTAATAGCTCAATTGCGTCGTCGCCATATTGCTGCTTGAGATCGGCAATATGATCGCTAACTAGTTCAAGCAGTACTTTTGCTTTCGCCACTAAATCCATTGGTTCACCATCACCTTTTAACAAAGTACGCCAATTGGTTTTATCGGCAATATGTTTTGCTAATTCGATCTCAACTAAACCTGAAAGTTTACGATTAGTAACTTTGATGATCGGTAACCCTTGAGTGGCGCCTTGGTCAATCCAGCGAGTGGGAATTTGAGTATGACGAGTAATACCAACTTTCAGGCTTGAAGTATTTGACAGGTAAACGTAGTGATCGACCATGCAATTATCTTGCGCCCATTCCGGTTCACGACATGTGCCTGCGTCAAAGTGGCAAGTTTCTGGCTTCATAATACACATATCACAGCTTGCGAGCTTTTTCATACAGACAAAACAATGACCTTGGGAATAGCTCTTTTTGGTTTTCTTTCCGCAGTTACTGCACAAGATCTTACCTGTGTGAGTGAGACTGATTTGTTTACCAATTAGGGGGGTGAGTGCAATTTCCTGTTCCCCAATCGGCAAGAAATATTCTGTAGTTTCAGAGAGGTTTGCGCGCATTTTACTTAATACGCCAGTTGCTTGATTCGACATGACATTACTCTAATTATTATCTATTTTCGCTAGACGTTATCATCCTAATGGAAGGTTGTCATCTTCATGGGCATAAGCAAATAATGAATACTTCAAGAAAATGGAAAGATATTGAATCGTTGGCTCAGGAATTCAGGGTTAATTAGACGTTTTATCGAGCACAATTGGTTCTTTCGGTCCTAAGAACTTAGGTTCAGACTTGAGGACGTAGAGATCGAGAACGGCTTTAACTCGAGCTAATACTTCTCGCATCCGAACATACCGACCTGAATAGCCTTCAGGGCCGGGTACCGCGAGACAAGTAGCATCGATTTGATGATATTGAGCAATGAACAACGCACGCTCGCAATGAAAACCTTGAGTGATAATGAGGAAATGGTCGCTATCGAAAATACGGCGCGCTCTTACAATGGAATCTAAAGTACTAAATCCAGCGTAATCGAGATAAATATGTTCTTCCGGGACGCCCGCTCGAAGCAAATCCCGTTTCATTGTCCAAGGTTCATTGTAGGACCGATGGGCATTATCGCCACTCAAGAGAAAGTTACTGACTTTGTGTTGATTATAGAGCCTGATCGCTGCATCAATACGATGTGTGTAGTAGGAATTGAGCGTTTTCCCTAAGTACTTACTAGTACCAAGCACAACTGCAACGTCGTAATGTGGAGTGTGAATTTCAGATGTAAGAATATTGGATTGGGTTTTATAGCTTACCCAACGGTCGATTCCAATGATCAAGGCTAGCGTTATCAATAAAGCCATAATAGTCATAGATAACCACTGCTTCATTCGATATACATTAATCTTAATTCCCATCTACTGGCAAAACTTCCGGTCTAATAAATTAATATGAGTCTATTAGATATTACAATAGCAAACATCATATCTCGATTCAGTTGTTTTGGCGTTCGGAATTAATAAGGTACACATTTCTATGATATTGCTCAAAGCACAGCGACCTCTTGTTGAGAGGTCGCAGAGATATCGCTCAGGACAGCGATGGTTAGAATAGGTTAAGAGAGTTAGATCTAATTAATAGGCTGTTCGTTTGTAGCTCCGATATTCTGGCTTCCAAAAGTTAACCTCAATAGCTCGTTCCAGTGCTTCTTCACTAATTTCTGGTGCGACTTGCTGTTCAATCGCTTTTAAGCCTACGGCAAGTGCTATTTTCTTTGATACTGAGTGAATCTCTTCTAGAGGTGGTAGTAATGAACCATCGCCGGTAATAGCTAGCGGTGAACATTCTGCAAGCGCTCGACTGGATTCCATTAGCATTTCAGTTGTGACACGCGTGGCGTTAGACGCCAAAACACCCAAACCGATTCCAGGGAAAATATAGCTGTTATTACATTGAGCAATTTCAAAAGTTTTATCGCCAACTTGTACTGGAGAAAAAGGACTTCCTGTTGCAACCAGAGCTTCGCCATGGGTCCAGTTGAGAATATTGTTCGGCGTACCTTCAACTCGGCTAGTTGGGTTCGATAATGGGAACACAATGGGTCTGGAACAGTGTTTGTGCATCTCTTTGATTACATCTTCGCTAAACAGTCCCGGGGCTCCAGAAACGCCGATTAGGACAGTCGGTTTTGCTTCTCTAACGACGTCGAGTAATGAAAAACCATTCCCTTCAGTGTGCCAGTTTTGAGTGCTTTCTTTTTTCTGGACTAAGCGTTGTTGGAAATCCAGTAAGTTTGGCATTCCCTCTTGGAGTAAACCCCAACGGTCGACCATATAAACTTGAGAGCGCGCTTGTTCATCGCTAATTCCTTCAGATACCATCTGTGCAATAATTGCTTCAGCGATACCACAACCAGCAGAGCCCGCACCGAGAAAGGTAATTCTTTGCTTTGACAGTTGGCTTCCGGCAGCTTTACATGCCGCCATTAAAGATCCGACTGTGATCGCGGCTGTTCCCTGAATGTCATCATTGAAGCAACAAATTCTATCTTTATAGCGCTCAAGCAAGGGCATCGCATTGATTTGAGCAAAATCTTCAAACTGTATTAGAACGTCAGGCCAGCGGCGCAATACTGCTTGGATAAATTCTTCGACGAATTCGTTGTACTCTTCTCCGGTGATCCGAGTGTTTCGCCACCCCATATACATAGGGTCATCTAAACGCTGTGGGTTATTGGTACCAACATCTAATACGATAGGCAAAGTATAAGCAGGGCTGATACCTCCACAGGCGGTGTAGAGTGACAACTTGCCTATTGGGATACCCATACCACCGATGCCTTGATCGCCAAGCCCTAGGATACGTTCACCATCGGTTACCACAATAATTTTTACGTTTTGGTTAGAGGCATTATTTAATAAATCATCAATTCTATCTCGGTTACGGTAGGAGATAAAAACGCCACGCCCGCGACGGTAAATATTGGAGAAGTTCTCACATGCTGCGCCCACAGTTGGTGTGTAGATGATAGGCATCATTTCAGTAACATGGTTTTGTACTAACCGGTAATAGAGCGTTTCATTAGTATCTTGAATATTACGTAAGTAGATATGCTTATCCATGTCACTATCAAAGCTGCAATATTGACGGTATGCGCGGTCAACTTGCTCTTCAATTGTTTCGGTAATTTCGGGTAACAGTCCTTCGAGGTTGAACGAACGGCGCTCATCAGTAGTGAATGCGGCCCCTTTATTAAGAAGTGGCGTACTGAGTAGTGCCGTTCCGGCATAGGGGATATAGAGCGGGCGTTTGTCGTGATTCATGTTAAACCTATTAGTCGATATTTGAAGGATACGAACAAAGTGTAATTGGCGGCTTATGTTATGTAAATAGAAAGGAAAGGTATAAGTTGTTGGAACCGAGTTACATTTGCATAACAAATGTTTTAGTTTTTTAAATTGACTGATGATTAAACAGGACTTAATTCATGGTTGAAAATATTAATCAACTAGACACCGATGATGAATGAGATGTTCGATAACTGTTGCGATTTTGTTTTTTATATAGCCATTTAATATATCTCGAGGCTATAAAAGACCGTTTTTTTATATTCCATTGCTATATTAACTTGGTTCATTAATAGTCAGATCATCATGGTATGACATGACAGGGAGGCGAGATGAATAATTCAGCAGCAATGAATATCGAATTTGATTACACCAACTTTCTTGGAGAAAGTAGCAATCATCATTGGACCTTTGTTGAACTCTTTGGATTTAAGTGGCCATCAGTCGGGAATAACCCAAATCAGGAGTTGGATAAAACCGCTGAACAAAAGCTTTGGGATGCCGCGATGAATCGCTTGTCATCTCAGCATAGCGATGAGTCGAATATCATAGTGCTGGTGGAGCTGGCTAGGGTGCAGGGTATTAGTTGTTTTCGTTTGAAAATGCCGTATCAGATACCTATGGAACAGCGAACATTGATCGAACAGCAAGCAAATGCGAATTTGATCATTATTGCTCCAGAAGAATTTTTGGTGATGTTGTTATAGAAGCTTTCTTGCTTTTTCTGGGCTAAAATTGCAAAAGGGACTTCAAATGAAGTCCCTTTTTGATGTGATAATTCTGATTAGTCGATCAAACCATATTGGGTTTTGAGTACATCAATAATTTCCTGTTTAGGGTTTTCACTCAGATGTAATGGTTTTCCTATCACTTTTTCAGCAATTTCAATGTAGGTTTTAGATACATTCATCATTGCTTCAAGTGGTAGTTCATTGTCTTTAGCAAGCGCTTCGCGTTCAGGCATACGCTCTTTATTAAGCAAAATATCTGGGTCTGGGAAATGGTTCAATAAGAATTGGCGGAAGCCTTCTTTTGAATTCTCCACTATTTCGCCTTTGTTGTAGGCTGCTTCGTCCCATAAGCGTGATGAATCTGGCGTACCAACTTCGTCCATGTAAATCAGTTTTTCTTGGCCTTTAGCATTAGTGACATAACCAAATTCGAATTTCGTATCAACAAAGATTTGTCCGATTTGCGCTAATGCGTTGCTAATCACGTCAAAACCTTGCGAAAGCAGTACTTCATATTGAGCAATGTCGTCTTTGGTGCTGAAATTAAATGCGGCGAAATTCTCTTCAATGTTGGCTTTAGTGATGTTGACATCATCCGCTTCCGGAACCCCAGGAATTCCTTTTAATATTCCTTTTGTGGAAGGCGTCATAATAAGTTCAGGTAGTTCTTTGTCTTTTCCTAACCCTTCCGGTAATTGAATACCACAAAATTCACGTTCGCCTTTCTCATACGCACGCCACATTGAGCCAGTAATGTACTTACGACAAATTGCTTCAATCATTACAGGTTTGGCTTTCTGTACGATCCAGACAAATGGGTGAGGGATATCTAAGATATGACTATCTGCTAGCCCGTTATCTTTAAATAATTGGAACCAATGATTGGAAATGGCGTTAAGCGCCGCTCCTTTACCTGGAACACCTTTAAGGCCGCCTTCAGCATGCCATACACAATCGAAAGCCGAAAGGCGATCACTGATCACCATAATAGCCAAAGGTGCATCCGACGCAACATCGTAACCTTTTTCGAGAATCAGACGCTTACTATCTTCTTCGGTAAGCCAATAAACAGAACGGACTTTACCGCTATGTACTGGGAGGTGAGTTCGAATTGGGAGGTCATCGTTGACGGCAAGAACTTGATCTGCAAGGCTCATTAAGACATTCCTATCATTTATAAAACGCCACATAGAGATGGGTTATTGGATAAAAAATTGCTGAGCGAATAATACCAGAACTTGAGTGATACGCCATCTAAAAAGCAAACGATTGCTTAATTTTATTTGGCCGAGATTTTAGATTAGAGAATAAGAAAAACGTAGAGTACTAAAAAAGAGAAAATTTAAGCGAAAACAAGGATGTTTTCGCTAACAACAGTACAACGAGGCATCAATTAGTGAAGTAGGGTGCTTCTCGTATTGACGAAAAATAATTGACAGTCATGGATTTCGGCCAGGATATATAAACGAGATTGTTGTTCTACAGGAATTTGGTTTGAGGCAACGATAGCACTGGCATTACCGGAATAGATGGCTTTTTCAACGACATCTGATTCGGAAAACTGGCGAGAAGGCATTAAATGAATCACTTTGCTACTCCAAGATTGATCAGTCGATACTTCGACAATGTGATGACGTGGGCATTGCGATGTAAACATAATCCATTGTGGAAGGTGCGCCAGTTCGCTTAATTGATCATTGACACCATATAAGTTAACTCGGCTTTCTGAAGAGAGAAATAGATGGTCATTGTTTTCAATAGAATTTACTGTGTTAAAAATCATAATACTGTTTCCTTGCACATGCTGTATGTCTATACAGTATTATTTTCCGCAGTACTGATCAAGTAAAAATTGTTCATTTTGCAAACATAAATGCGATTGAGTTCTATATATGTGCTACAAAAATAGTCAAATTAAGAAAATGAGATGTGATATAGGATGGAACTTAAGGAGAACATAGGGGTATATATTTATGATAATACAGACGTTTTTAGGATTCGGTATCCATAGCGGAATATTCATAGCCAACGAAACTGGATCTACGATAGGAGTGTTGAGAGGTCAGCAGGGATGTCTGTAGGAATAGGACTATTACGTTCTATGACAAGTCGTTTGTGCAATCGAGCAAAGCTTCAACTACAGCAAAACAGATGAATTATCGTTGGATTGGACACAGTAATCTGTTTTGCGAGTTCTTGCATTAAATCGATGAGTAGGGAGCTCATTCGATTGCATACTATTGATGAGGATTAATTGTATTAGGCATGACGCGCTAAATTGTTTTCGTTGGGAAAGCGTTGCAATGCTGCAAGTTCAGCTAGATTAAATTGGCGGACATCCAAGCGAGCAAGTTCATTACAATCTTCACATGAGTGGTGACACTTTCCATCTACATAATGATGCTTTGTTAAATAGTTAGGTTGATTGCACCAGTCGCAAACACCTTCGATAGTAAACATTAAATTTCTCCCAAATATTACTAGTTATATTGTAAGACATATTAATGCAGTTAATTATTACACAGATGTTAACAATTGGTTAAATCTAGCCCATTAAGTGTGACTAATGTCTATTTATATAGTGGACTGACTCAATTTAATTCTGTTTATTGAATTCTAGACTTGCGTGCTTGTTGTGCTTTTTTAAGCGTAACGAGCAGTTTAAGGGAGTGGTTTAGATTCGTCATTGCTGAATCGGTTCCGCCTGCGTCGGGATGATAGATTTTACTTAACTGGCGATAACGCAGTTTTAATTGCTTTTCATCGGGGATAGCTTTGGAGCTGCATCCAAATAGAACACAGGCATGTTCCAATTGCTGTTGATTAGCTGACGGTTTTTTATCTTGGCTTTGTTGTAGCTTTTTGTATTGCTTAACTATCTTAGACATTTGTTGTTTTTGTCTTTCAACAGTACGTTGGCTTGATTTTAGCTGTTTTGATAGATCATCTTGTTTTTGTCTTTGCTGACCCGTTTGTTTAATTCGTTTTTTTCTACTGCGAACCTTTAGTGAACCAGTTATAAGAGCGAATATCGCAATTGCACTAATGGTTATGATATCAGTATGGGCGATACCATTTGTTTGATTAATAGGATCGCCAGTTTTCTTATCCGTTTCTTCTGAGTTCAGCGATAGCGTTTCAGACAATTGTTCAAGCTGTTGGACTCGCTGCAGTCTCTTTCCATCGAATTTTGCCTGTAATAGCGCATTGTATTGTTCTTCTGCTGCTTCTGAGTCTATCGCTGCAATTCGATACCAGGCAATACTTTGATCGATAGACGCAATCCTATCGCCATATTGAGAGTAAAATTCTCCAAGCCTTATAGCATCGTCATGGTTTCCTTTAACGGCGTGTAAGCTAAGCCAATACAGAGCTTCTTGTAGTTCTTGAGATGATGGGGTGTCGGTAAGATAGAGTTTGATTAACTCCTTTTGCGCCGGGATGCTTCCCAATTCCGAGGCTTGTTCAAACCAGTATTGTGCTTTTTGTATCGAAGGTTCAACACCCGTTCCTTGTTGATAAGTAACGGCTAATTGATATTGAGCGAGTGGATCACGCTGTGCAGCGAGGCGTTGTAATTCATTGATATCACTAGCATGTGATTGCCATGCGATTAAACTAATTAGTAACGTCGATGCAAGCTTCAAATGCCTTATTCTCTCTTTCCATTGAAATAAAGGATATCAATAAAGATACAAGATGACGGAAATTATCTTCGTATCTTTATCGGTCTAATACTTTATTGTAGTGGAAGAATTTGAATTTCGACACGTCGATTACATGCACGTCCCGCAGCAGTATCATTGCTACATAACGCAACACGTTCTCCGTAACCTCGAGAAATAGCACGTCCAGCAGTAACGCCTTGTGATACCAAATAGGCTCTGACTGATTCAGCACGTTGTTCGGAAAGAACTTGGTTAGTTTGATCACTACCGGTACTGTCGGTATGACCTTCAATAACTAAGCTTGTGTTTGGGTATTCAACCAATATAGTGGCGACACCCGATAAAGTATTGTGGATTGAAGACGTGAGTTGGTAAGAATTAGTATCAAAACCAATACCATTTTCCATGCGAAGTAGAAGTTCATTTTCACCGACTCGCTCTACTTGTACTCCTGAGTTGACCAACTCTTGACGAAGCGCTTCTTCCTGTTGATCGAAATAGTAACCAACGCCTCCTCCAATTGCTCCACCACCGACTGCACCAATAAGCACATTTTGGCGGCGTTCTTTGGCACTGTCTCCAGTTGCGAGTCCAATCGCTACTCCTGAAAGAGCACCGATAATCGCCCCTTTCGTCGCAGAATTAGTTTCACTTTCCCCGGTTGTCGCATTTTGTCGTTGAGTCGTTTCACATCCAGCGAGAAGTGCAACAACAGATAAAGCAATCGTCAATTTTTTCACTTACATCTCTCCAATTATTGGTGATTCAGTTCTATGACAACAATTATTTCAATTGTTTCGGTCGTTGTGCTCCGTCAATCGGTTTATTGACAGAAACTCGGCGACCTTTTTTCAATCCTACTTCGTAGTCGGCGGTTATTGCTTTCATTGCTTCGTTTAATTGCTTCTTAAACGTTTCACGGTCGATGTTCTCGAATTCTTTATCAATATAGTTGTTTATTTTATTATTTGACTCATCGTCAGGAGTAATAATGGGGAGCTTTTCGAGTGCGCCTTCGATCCAACCCGAAACAAATGAGCTTACACGGCGAGTGACTTCGGTGGTTGGGGTCCCACTACCAGAAAAACTGTTGCGGAATTGTCCGGTTTGCTCATTGAGTTCACGGTAAATAATATCAAAGGCAAATGCGGCAAAAATGGCCCGATCTGCTTCACCAATAAACTCAACTCGTTTTAACCCTTTATGATTGAGTAGCACTGCCTCAACACCAAATTTGGTATTGATCCCTCTGATGATTCTTAGAATATTGTGGCTAATACTTGCAGGCAGTAGATGCGACGATTGCGTTTTCCCCATCTTAATGAACTCAATATCGTCTTTATCAAGACCATACTTAAGCATAAGACGGTGAGCCATTTTTATGGCATTCGCGGCTTCATTCACGTTGGCTGAGTTACCTAGTTCTAGGCACTTGGCGATTTTTTTTAGCGCTTTTTGCTTATCCATCAAGCTGCAATTACTTTCTCGAAAAAATTGGGTCGGTTATTTTAGCCTGTGTCGCTAAAAATATAAAGGGCAGTACCGAGGCTAATTTGAGTAGTGTGAACCGACTTAAACTAACACTAGTAATAAAAATACACCAACAGCATAGCGACTATACCGCTATGCTATTTGGGTATATTTATGATTAAGCCCGTTATATGCCTAATTCGGCGAGTAGGTCATCACTCCCATCGCTAGCAGTGTCATTTTTGGCTTGTTTGTCTTTTTTGTTTTCCATGCGACTCAATTCAGCTTCGAGAATAGAATCGGCAGTTTCTTCAACACTAGATTCAAATTCTTCCAATTGGATAAATTCGGTTTTATCCATTGCCAACTCAAGATAGAAAATATTGTTGGCTTCGGTAGAGAATGTCACGCGACGAGCTTGAGGGCGATCCAAATTGGTATCAACTGAAAGGTTTACCTGTTTATTTAATGCGAGCATTTTAGGTTGGTTCTGAGTGATATTGGTTTGAAGGTCCTTGCGAATTTTATTTGTAAAATCGCCTACTAACTGGTTCATTAATTCCCCGAGTACATCACCCACTTCATCTGAGGTATGGGCTATTGCTAGCTCTTCCTCCGGCATGCCCATATTACGCATATAGTTGGTATAAAGCTCTAGCGCTGCTTTGGCGGTGAAATTAATAACAACTAGCCCTGAAAACCCTCCATCGAAGAGCACAAAGCAACCAAAATCAGGTTTTAACGTTGTTTTATGTATTTTTTGGACCATAGCTGAGTAGGTGACTTTAGATTCTGTTGCAACACTCAGTACACCAGTAACCGACTGACATAATTTGAGTAAGATATCTTCTGTAGTTATAACGTGATTTTTTTTCATTGTATTGTCCGTTAATGCAAATGATCGAATTCTCTATGTGAGAAATAAAATTCGTTAAGTGTTTTGGCTTAGAAGCCTAGATTTTCCGTTTTGAACACTGTCACAAATGTTGTAAAGTGACGCCTCTAAATCATAATAATAAAAATCTTAATTAATCACCCAACCCAATGGGATATCGCCTAGCAGGGGCAGGAAGCAAATGTTACCAAGACTATCTAAACAATCAGACATCGATCCTGTTGTCTTAAGCTTTTTACAAGAACTCAAGAATTCCGGATTTCATGGTGATATTGAAACGACTTATGCAAGTCGACTTTCCGTATCTACTGACAATAGTGTGTACCAACAGTTGCCTCAAGCTTTGGTTCTGCCGAAAACCACCGCAGATGTTTCACTTATAGGTAAAGTTAGCACAAATCCAGAATATCGCGCGGTTACCTTTTCTCCTCGTGGAGGTGGTACTGGCACCAATGGTCAGTCATTAACCAAAGGAATTGTGGTTGATCTGTCACGTTATATGAACCAAGTTCTCGAGATAAATGAGCAAGAGGGCTGGGTTCGAGTACAAGCTGGCGTGATTAAAGATCAGTTAAATGATGCAATTCGTCCTTTTGGTTATTTCTTCTCTCCTGATTTATCGACCAGTAACCGTGCAACTTTAGGCGGGATGATAAACACCGATGCTTCGGGTCAAGGATCGTTGAAATACGGTAAAACCTCAGACCATGTTTTATCGTTACAAGCGGTGTTCGCCGATGGTTCCATTTTTGAATCGGACATGTCTCAGGGCGAGCCTGAAGCAAACAGTATCGCCGCTCGAGCATTCCAAGTGACAGAGTCTGTGTGTCGAGAGAAACGCGCTGAAATTGTTGCGAAATTTCCACCACTAAACCGATTTCTAACCGGATATGATTTACACAACGCGATCAGTGATGAAACTAATGCGTTTGATCTGACTCGAGTACTTTGCGGCTCTGAGGGCTCTTTGGCATTCATCACCGAAGCCAAATTAAATATCACGCCTATTCCAAAAGCACGTACGCTGGTAAACGTTAAATACAACTCTTTCGATGCGGCACTTCGAAGTGCTCCGGTTATGGTTAAGGCGAACGCGTTATCTGTTGAAACAATCGATTCAAAAGTGCTCAACTTAGCTAAGCAAGACATCGTTTGGCATACGGTGAGCGATCTATTGTCCGATGTTCCTAATGTCGAAATGTTGGGGATTAACATTGTTGAATTTGCTGGTCAGAATCACGACGAAATTGAAAGCCAAGTTAGTGAACTTACCGTGCGCCTTGATGAGATGCTTAAGACCCAAGAAGGCGGAATTATTGGTTACCAAATTTGTTCCGATTTAGCTGGGATTAATCGAATCTACAATATGCGCAAGAAAGCAGTAGGTTTGCTAGGTGCGGCTAAAGGGGCGGCAAAACCGGTTGCATTTGCCGAAGATACCTGTGTGCCACCAGAAAACTTAGCCGATTATATTGCAGAATTCCGTGAGTTGCTTGATTCTAAAAGCCTTGCTTATGGCATGTTTGGGCACGTTGATGCTGGAGTGCTTCATGTCCGTCCTGCTTTGGATATGTGTGACCCAAAACAAGAGAAGCTGATGCATGAAGTCTCTGATGAAGTGGTCAAATTAGTCGCTAAATATGGTGGCTTAATGTGGGGAGAGCACGGAAAAGGTTACCGTTCAGAATATGGTCCAGAGTTTTTTGGTGAGGAATTGTTTACTGAACTCCGCCGAGTAAAAGCCGCGTTTGACCCAGATAATAAGATGAACCCGGGCAAAGTTTGTACACCGCTTGATTCAGACGCAGAACTGGTCAAAGTTTCGGACGTAAAACGAGGCTTTTATGATCGCCAGATTGATGTAGAAGTTCGAGATAGTTTTAAGCAGGCTATGGAATGTAATGGGAATGGGCTGTGCTTTAATTACGATACCAGTTCCCCAATGTGTCCTTCGATGAAAGTGACTGCCGATCGTCGTCATTCACCGAAAGGACGGGCCGGATTGGTAAGAGAGTGGTTACGTCAGCTCAGTGATCAAGGAATTGATATTCTTGATCTCGAAAAACAAACATTAAATAGTTCGCTAAGTGTAAAAACACTGCTTGATCGTGTTCGTAATTCTATTAAGAAAGATAAAGAGTACGATTTTTCTCATGAAGTTTATGAGGCAATGAACGGATGTTTAGCCTGTAAAGCGTGTGCGACTCAGTGTCCGATTAAAGTCGATGTTCCTAGCTTTAGATCGCGTTTCTTAAATATCTACCACTCACGCTATCAACGCCCTGCGAAAGATTATCTTGTTGCTAATATTGAAACCATGTTGCCGTTAATGGCGAAGGTTCCGACCCTAGTTAATGGCGTTTTAGAGCAAAAATGGGTGCAGTCATTAACCGAAAAAACAGTTGGTTACCGTGATACGCCATTGCTTACGGTGCCAACCTTAGCAAAGCGGGTGAAACAGCAACCTGTTGTGAGTTTTAATATCGAGGCGCTACGCCACATTCCCGAGGCGAATCGCGATAATTATGTGATTATTGTTCAGGATCCGTTTACCAGCTATTACGATGCAGACGTCGTCGATGACTTTATTTCTTTGGTGGTTAAGTTAGGTAAACAGCCTATTTTGTTGCCGTTTAAACCAAATGGTAAAGCTCAGCACATTAAAGGTTTTCTAGAGCAATTTAGTAAAACCGCAAAAAATACTGCTGAGTTTTTAAATCAAGTCGCTCAACTTGGTATCCCACTTGTCGGTGTCGACCCTGCTTTAGTGCTCTGTTATCGAGACGAGTATAATGAAGTGTTAGCTGAGCAACGTGGCGAATTTGAAGTGCTCACATCTCACGAGTGGTTGTTGCCTCGTTTGGCGCAATTTGAGCTTAAAGATAGTGATGATAAACCTTGGCATCTATTTGCTCACTGTACCGAAAAAACCAAACTGCCAAACGCTGAACAACAATGGGTGACGATCTTTGCTCATTTCGGGGCAAATTTAGAACCTATAGCAGTGGGGTGTTGTGGTATGGCTGGGACTTTTGGCCATGAATCGGATAAATTTCAAATGTCTCGTGATATCTACAATTTGAGTTGGAAAGGGCAGTTTGAGGCATTACCTCATGAACGCTGTTTGGTTACGGGGTATTCATGTCGTAGTCAGGTTAAACGATTTGAACACATTAAACCGAAGCACCCAATTCAAGCATTATTGACTCATTTATCATAGAGTACTCAACGAAAAGGTAACGGAAATCGTTACCTTTTTTGTGTTATCGTTGCTCGAGGTTACTGACGGTTGTGAGGAGAAAGTATGCATCGATTAGAGCTAAAAATAGTACCTGTTGTTCTTGTGTTGATTGCGGTTGGCTTTATTTGGGCTCTAGATTGGCTATTGCCGACTTTTCGGCTAATGTTTCCTGGTCAAATGATATGTGCAGCTATTTTATTTGTCGCAGCGGGTTATCTAGGCTTAAAAGGGATTTGGGATTTTCGCCAAGCAAAAACAACGGTTCATCCGCACATACCTCATGAAGCAAGCACGGTCGTCTCTAATGGCATCTATCAGTACTCACGTAATCCTATGTACTTGGGTTTAGTGTGTTTGTTATTAGTGGAAGGTTTGGTGCTTAAAAACTGGACGATGATTTTGGTGGTGTGGGGGTTTATTGCGTACTTAAATCGTTTTCAAATCTTGCCTGAAGAACGCGCATTGGAAGCAAAGTTTGGCAAAGAATATCTTGATTACAAAGAGAAAGTTAGACGCTGGATATAGTAACGCCCTATCACAGTTGATAAGGCGTTACGTTACAATTTACAAATGTAGTAGAAGGTCAGGGCTTACGCCGCTTGTTCTTCAAAAAGTGCCAAGAAGTAAGCTTTACGCTGATTAAAATGATCAACCAAATCATCGACAGCGTCACTGCAATAAGGTTTGAGACCACTAACAACTAAGCGCTTTAAACCTTTACCAATCACCACGCCATCTTCTTTAAAATCGAAGTTCATCGTCACGACGCCACGTTTACCTGTTACTTCAAATTTTGACCCTGTGTAGTCTACTTCAGGGTGCTTGAGGTCAAGGCGATCGAATTCAACTTCCATGCTTTCATAAATCACTAGCGGGCGATCACAGTTGATCATTACCTGTTGTTCTTCCATAAGAGGAACCATGATATGAGGGAAGTTCATCGCTGAAAACTTCACGTAACTGGTTACAACGTGCTCAATGAAATCAAGATCATGGCTGATTTCACCTTCACGATTCATATGAAGATATTCTTTGCCATTTTTA
Source organism: uncultured Vibrio sp. (assembly GCA_947504195.1). Classification (GTDB taxonomy): domain Bacteria; phylum Pseudomonadota; class Gammaproteobacteria; order Enterobacterales; family Vibrionaceae; genus Vibrio. The sequence continues at coordinate 243,223 of CANNGN010000001.1, forward strand.
TCGACCACAGCGCTTTCTTTATCGCATTTGTTCTCGATATGAAGCTCGATTCCATCGGACACCATACCAGAGAAATTAAAGCGCATTTTTTGGCTTACGCCTTCTTTTTGCAAAAGAACAGCAAACAATAAGTCTCCCGGAACACAGAAGCGTTTATTGTCTTCGTCGTGAATTGGGTTAAAGTCTCCAGCCACTTTTTTAGCAAAATGACTTGCTTGTTGGCGAGTGAATTGAAATGTTTCGCTGTTGCTTGAAAAATAAGGAGTCAGATACATAGGTGATTCATTTATGGCCTAAATTGGCTCGGATTATATATGAGTATTGAAAATGAATGGTCTATCCAGTTACAAATAGCTGAATTAGACCTTTCATTTCCATCTTTTGGGGTTAATTTGATGAATCTCGTTGCCATAAGATATGACAAAACTTCTCGTCATCTATTCGACTAATGAGAATGCGAGCAAAGATAACGCCCAGCTTCTGCTGACTTTCATCAACTAAGCCTATGTGGATTTCGGCATAGTTATTTTCGTCGATGTTAAACCCAACGTGAGATTCCCAATCGTTTCCAAGTTCGATAGCAATCGCAGCACCTTGTTGGTCAAAGTCTTGCTCAAATTGACCAAGTTGAGGCTGCTCTAAATTATCGGGTGCCATTTCAAGAAAAATATCGTAGGCAGTATCGATAACATCGTCGTAGCTTAGTAATTGACTCATTTATTTATGCTCGACCCATAAATTTACGTTCAGCGATATTGATAACGATGCGTTCACCGGATGCAATGTATTCAGGAACTTGAACCACTAAGCCGGTTGTTAAACGAGCGGGTTTGGTACGTGCGGATGCCGACGCGCCTTTTATCGAAGGGTCTGTTTCTTCAATAACCAATTCGACTGATGATGGAAGCTCAATAGCGGCTGGTTGGTCGTTGACAAGAATAACGAATAAGCCTTGAACGTCTTCATTGATGAACGCTAGATCTTCTTCAATATCGGACTTTTTGAATGGATATTGAGTATAGTCTTCGTTATCCATGAAAATGTAGTCATCGCCATCTATGTAGGAGAATGATGAGGCACGTTTATACATATCGACGGTTTCTAGCATCTCGTCACTTTTAAATGACTCTTCAACTTTTCCGCCAGTCGCAAGGTCTTTAAAACGGAACTTGAAAATTTTTGCACCGCCACGGCCACCAGGAGTAGTGATATCAAAATCTTTAACGAGCAGAATTTTTCCATTTAGGCTAACTGCAGAGCCTTTTTTAATGTCGCTTGCCTTTGGCATTGTGGTATTTCCTTCACTATAATTTGGCGTCATTATACCTAACCAAGGCTAAAAGGAATAACCTAAATAAGGCTATTTTGATGAACAAAGCGCTCAAGGTGTCTATGATTGCCGTAATTAATGTTTAATTGCGTATAATATATGTCTTCAAATATCGATTTTATATAGGATTTTTATCACGACCATGGTTCTAGATGTCATTGATAGTACCGCACCGTTACAAGTGGAATACCAGCCTGCGGTGAACGAGATCGTTCGTGCTCTTAAGCAAGGGTTGGGGGATAACTTACATAGTCTATATCTTTACGGGAGCATCGCTAGAGGAAGTGCTCGACCCAATCGGTCGAATGTCGACGTTGTTGTTGTAACGCATCGAGAGTTAGGATCGAATAAAGCAACGATATTCAATACGATACGTTGGCGCTTTCAAACAAAATATTCATTTATTACTGATGTGAATATAAAAACGGCATTGGTGAGCGAGGTAGCTTCACTCGAGAGCCTGTTTTCCTGGGGATTCTTATTACACCATTGCTCAATTTGTTTGTATGGTGATGACTTAGGTGAATGTTTTGGTGATTACGAACCGAGTTGGGAAATTGCTAAATATTGGAATATGGATATTGCTGAACGCCTTGAGTGGTATCGTGACAAGGTCGCAAAGGCTTCCAGTGCCGAACAACAGATTGAAGCCCAACAACAAGCTGCGAAAAAACTTCTCAGAGCTGCGTATGGAGTGGTGATGCATCGTGATAAAAATTGGTTCGATGATCCTCAACAATGTGGTCACGAATTTTTGCGCTATTACCCAGATAAGGCGATTGAAATACAGCGTCTTTCGATTTTACTGGAAACGAAATTGATTCCTAAACGATCGGTGGTCGGTTTGTTAGATAGCTTTGGCCAGTGGCTGGTAAAAGAATATAAAAAAACCGAGTTTCGTATTGGTTAGTCAATAGTACCGGCGGTTAGAATAGCCCTAATTGTGGCTTGATTAAATTATCAAATTCTAAGCCAATAAAAGGTAATATTGCGTTCGCAACTGGTTTAAGTTGCTTCTCGATATAATGGTCATAATCAATAATGCCATTTAGGTATTCTTTGGGCGCTGGTCCTTCAACTGTAATGACATATTCAATCGTACCTTTATTTTGATATTGAAGTTGCCGTCCTAATTGCAAATTTATTTCGTCGGCTTTTCGCGCGGCTCGTACTTGAGGAGGAATATTTTTTTGATACTCTGAAAGTTTGCGCCTTAAGCGTTTTCGGTAGACTAATTGTGCGTCAAATTCACCATTTAAGGTGCGCTCGACCATGGAGCGTACGTAAGACTCAACAGGTTGTTGATTAAACACACGTTGATATAACTCACGTTGAAAAGTTTGAGAAAGCTCAGTCCAGTCAGTTCTTACACTTTCAAGCCCTTTAAATACCATTTCATCTGAGTCATCAGCGTGTTTAATTAGGCCAGCATAGCGTTTCTTCGAGCCGGTTTCGGAACCACGAATCGTTGGCATTAAAAAGCGACTAAAATGTGTTTCAAATTCAATTTCAAGATGACTTGTTAGTGAAAACTCTGTATCCAAATAGGATTTCCACCATTGATTGATGCTTTCGGCTAACTGTTTGCCAATGATGTTTGCCTGTTGTGGACAGTGCTCGTTTCCAAGTGCCACAAACGTCGAATCAGTATCACCGTAAATCACCTCGTAACCTTGTTGTTCAATTAAAGTTCGAGTTTTCTGCATGACTTCTTGCCCTCGCATTGTAATGCTGGAAGCCAGTCGTACATCAAAGAAACGGCACCCAGATGAACCTAACACTCCGTAGAACGAGTTCATGATAATTTTTATAGCTTGGGATAGCGGTTTATCTTGATTGCGTTTGGCCAGATCACGTGCTTGCCAAAGTTGTTGAATTAATTCAGGTAAAATATGATTTTGACGGTGGAATTGGCCGCCACAGAATCCCAACACAGCTTGATCTGGTGCTTTGCCTATCTCTTGTCGCAAACCTTTGATAAGTCCCAACGGGTCAATAAGAAAGGACAGAATCAAAGAAGGGTAGAGGCTCTTATAATCGAGAACCAAAACCGATTCGTAAAGCCCGGGCTTAGAATCCATCACGTAACCGCCAGGACTTGCTTGCCAGTTTTCACTTTGTAGGTTTGGTGCTACATAACCAGCACGGTGTAACCGAGGAAGATAGAGGTTGGTAAATGCAGCGACGGAACCCCCCATTTTATCCAATTCAAGTCCAGTTAATCTTGAACGCTGAATGGCGAAATCGAGCAGGTGAGTATGGTGAAAGATTCGAGTAACTAATCGGCAATCTTGGAGGTTGTAATGGGCAAGCTGGGGTTTATCTTTACGGAACATATGATTGATCTCAGCCATACGATCATGAACGTTGTGGATGGCTTTACCTTCACCTAAAAGTTGCTGAGATACGGCCTCGAGTGACCAAGACGGGAAGTGATAGGTCGCGGTCTTTAATGTATCGATTCCGTCAAGCACTACTCGTCCGGGGATCGATATGAAGCCTTGATTAGAAATTGACGACTGTCGAAAATAGCTGCTGCTGTTTCCCCGCCCTATATTCAATTTGAGTTGGTGGTGCTGCGCGCGTTTGTGAAGCAGGCGAAAATCAAAATCTATAATGTTCCACCCAACAATGATATCTGGGTCATACTGTCGAAACCATTCAATTAACTGTAAGAGAAGCTCTTTTTCATTGTTGACCCATTGAATGTGGCATGAATAGTTATGAACTTGAGGAGCCCCAATCATAATAACGCGTGAATCCAGTTCACTTTCAAGTCCAACCGAATAAAGAATGCCTTTCTCTGAGCATTCGATGTCCAATGAAACCATGGTTAACTCAGGAACAAATTCGGCCGATTTACATTTAGTACCACGTATTAGGTGAAAACTATTTTTGTTATGTGCTTCACCGGTAAACTCAACACTGCCTTGGATGAACCGTTCCATCAGGTATCGGTCGACGAGGCGAATATCACCTTCCCAGACTCCAAGTTCAGCAGCACTTAAGAGTTGAACAAAATGCTGGCTTTGTTTGATGGTGTTGAGGTAGCAACCAAGTACAGGACTCTCTCCAAAGGTTTGTAGGTCAAGGGGCTTGAACTCAACATCGATTTTGTTTTCATGCGCTATCTTTTGGGCATCATCGAGGTTCATCTGTTTTATAAAGCAGATGACTTTTTCTCCGTGAATTTGAAGTAATTTTATGCCCGACGAGGTCTTTACCCAAAGTTCAATTTGAGTTTGTTGGTGTATATCTCTGGCATGACGGCTAAGAATGAAGCCTTGGTCTCGAAACAAATTGTTTGCTCTGTCGATAATGAGGTAGTGATTGTATCAAAGCTTGGAAGGTGAAATAACCTCAGATTTTATCGATATTGAATGATAATGAGATTTCCCTTTATGATCTTTTCTACGAGATTGATATAATGTCTCAAATTAAAGAGTCGTTGAGAATTATAGTGACGTTTAACTCTTTGAATTGGTGTTGTATACAATGACTTGAAGATTATGAGCTTGATTCTCAATTGATTTAGGCTCATAGTCGACAGTTAAAATTGCACTCTGAATCACCGTTGATAACAGCGGTGACTCAGAGTGTTGTGTTGAGCCAAATGATTTTGGAGAGACAAGTTTGATTAGTGTTTTCCTGGTTGATGATCACGAACTGGTTCGCACAGGGATAAGACGTATTATTGAAGACGTCCGTGGAATAAGTGTCGCAGGGGAAGCAGACAGTGGTGAGCAGGCGGTTAAGTGGTGCCGCAATAATAATGCTGATGTGCTATTAATGGACATGAATATGCCCGGTATTGGTGGCCTAGAAGCAACAAAAAAAATCATACGTTATAATCCGGATGTTCGAATTATTGTGCTAACCGTGCACACAGAAAATCCGTTTCCGACAAAAGTAATGCAAGCAGGAGCAGCGGGCTACCTTACTAAAGGAGCGGCTCCTGATGAAATGGTGAATGCTATTCGTGTGGTCAATAGCGGACAGCGTTATATTTCACCAGAAATTGCGCAACAAATGGCATTAAGCCAGTTTTCACCAGCGGCGGAGAATCCGTTTTCTGAACTCTCTGAACGTGAGCTTCAGATTATGATGATGATAACCAAAGGCGAAAAAGTTACGGATATTTCAGAACAACTGAATTTAAGTCCAAAAACCGTCAACAGCTACCGTTATCGACTTTTTGCCAAGTTAGATATTAGTGGGGATGTCGAGTTGACTCATTTAGCAATACGACATGGAATACTCGATACCGAGAGCCTATAGTGTCTGAACGATTTGATTCTGCTTCTTTTCTAAAAGATGTTACCAGTCAGCCCGGCGTTTATCGCATGTATAACGCCGAGTCTGAAGTTATCTATGTTGGTAAAGCGAAAAATTTAAAGAATCGTTTATCGAGTTATTTTCGTAAAAAAGTCGATCGTGAAAAGACGCGAGCTTTGGTTTCCCATATCACCAAAATTGATGTGACGGTCACCCACACTGAGACCGAGGCTCTGATTCTTGAGCACAATTATATTAAGCAATACTTGCCAAAATATAATGTGTTACTTCGAGACGATAAATCCTATCCATATATTTTTATTAGTCAGCATCGTCATCCTAGGCTGTCGATTCATCGTGGAGCGAAAAGAAAAAAGGGCGAGTACTTTGGCCCTTATCCAGATTCTGGAGCCGTGCGACAAACTCTCCATTTGATGCAAAAAATTTTCCCGGTTCGCCAGTGTGAAGACACCGTGTATGCGAACCGGACTCGCCCTTGTTTAATGTATCAAATTGGTCGTTGTGCTGGTCCTTGTGTTAGTGCGCTGATCAGTGACGACGATTACGATGAGCTTCTTGAACACCTGAGGCTTTTCCTGAAAGGTAAAGATAACCAAGTTTTACAGACTCTAGTAGGCAGAATGGAAAAAGCCAGCTCTGATCTAGAGTTTGAGATGGCTGCAAAGTACCGAGACCAAATTCAAGCCATTCGCCGAGTTCAAGAGCAGCAATTTGTCTCCGAAGATAGCTTAGACGATATTGATGTTGTTGGTTTTGCACATGAATTTGGTTTGGCGTGTGTTCACTTATTGATGATTCGTCAGGGAAAAATTTTAGGTAGTAGAAGTTATTACCCTAAGATCCCTGCCAATACCCCGACGGATGAAGTATTCGATAGTTTTATTAATCAATACTATCTATCGCAAACAGAAGGGCGGACATTACCTGCCAAGATAATTGTAAATAAAGGGTTAATTGCCGATGAAAGTTTGTCAGCAGTACTGACAGAGATGGCAGGGCGAAAAATACGATTCTTAATTAACCCAGGTTCTGCTAGAGGACGTTATTTAAAGCTTGCGAACACCAACGCTTTAACCGCTATCACGACCAAGCATAATTCCAAGCTAACAATACATCAAAGGTTTATAGAACTGCAGCAGGCGCTAAAGTTGGATACGATTCAACGTATGGAGTGCTTTGATATTTCTCACACGATGGGAGAAAGCACGATTGCCTCATGCGTGGTATTTAACTCTGAAGGCCCAGTGAAGAGTGAATATCGTCGTTTTAACATCAGCGGTATTACTGGTGGAGATGATTATGCTGCGATGGAAAAGGGGTTGTTGAAACGTTATCAGAGACAAATTGATGTCGAGAACATTCCTGATATTGTTTTTATTGATGGTGGCAAAGGGCAGCTTTCTCGGGCTTATGAAACCATACAGGCTTGTTGGCAAGATTGGCCTAAACACCCATTATTGATTGGGATCGCTAAAGGGGTCACGCGCAAACCGGGCCTTGAAACATTAATCACGGTAGCTGGAGAAGAATTTCATTTACCCAGTGATTCACCAGCGTTGCATTTGATTCAACATATTCGAGATGAAAGTCATAATCATGCGATTAGTGGTCATCGAGCGAAGCGTGGAAAAACTCGTCGTACGAGCTCACTTGAGGGAATCGAAGGAATCGGACCCAAGCGACGACAAGCATTACTCAAGTATATGGGTGGATTGCAGGAGTTAAAGCGAGCAAGCGTTGAAGAAATAAGCAAAGTGCCCGGTATTAGTCGCACTCTGGCAGAAAATATCCATCAGGCATTGAAACAATAGTAAAAATCCATCACCATAACCACGTTTCCCATTAGAGCGATAGATATGCGTCTTACAATTCCAAATATGTTATCTCTTGTACGGCTTGGATTAATTCCTGTTTTCGTGGTCGTATTTTATTTGCCTTATGAATGGGCGCATTTTGCTGCGGCTTTGATATTTGCCGTTGCAAGTATCACAGACTGGCTTGATGGAATGCTGGCCCGAAAGCTTGGGCAAACAACGCGTTTTGGGGCATTTATTGACCCAGTTGCTGACAAGGTGTTAGTCGCTACCGCTTTAATTTTGATCACCGAAGATTTCCATACGTTTTGGATAACGGTTCCTGCAATGACGATGATTGCACGTGAGATTATTATTTCAGCGCTTAGGGAATGGATGGCGGAGATCGGAAAGCGAGCCAATGTTGCTGTTTCATGGGTTGGCAAGGTTAAAACGGGAACACAAATGACCGCGTTACTGGCTTTAATTTGGAGCTATAACGAATGGATGGTTTGGCTTGGTTATGCGGCAGTGTATGCAGCAATGTTCCTTACTTATTGGTCTATGGTTCAATATTTGAGTGCAGCTAAAGCCGATTTGTTACATCCCGATGCTCAGTAACATCAATAACTTTTTTATTCTAAGCTGAATAGTATTATTCAGCTTTTTTTTGCTCCCTCCTTTTTTATTTATAGATCACATTTTGACATAGTGTACCTCACGTTCCCAATCGGGTGTTTTTCCTTTTTTAATTATCATCTTAGCTAGAGCTACTCTTTTATTTATGCTCGTTTATCTTGCGGTAAAGGAATTCAGGGGCTTTTTTGTTAAAGATTTGTAAGCGACTGGTGTGGCTATGACTATACTTTAAGTAATCTAGGTTTCAGTAAGCCCATTAGGTGATGATCAAAATGAAATTTACAATAAAAAGTCGACTTATTATTCTTACTTCTCTTCCTGTTTTATTAATAGCTGTCGCTATGTTTACCTTGAACTATTTTGAGGCGAAGAAGTTAAGTAAAGCGCAAAGTGAATTAAGCTATAACTATGCAATCGAAATGAAAAAGGAAGAACTAAAGTCTTACGTTGAAATTGCAACCAATACAGTTGTCACTTTAATTAAGTCTGGTGGTTCAAAAGAAGATGCGATTGTTTATTTGAAAAATATGCAATCTGGACCAACTTCATTTTTTGGTTATAGCCCATCAGGGGTTAGGCTATTTTCCGGTACAAATAAGGGGATTGGAAAAAACTTCTGGGACTCTAAAGATGCGTTAGGCAAAAATCATGTACAGGCATTAATTAATAACGCTAAAGAAGGAGCTGGTAAACATACCGCGTATCACTTCCCAAAGCCAAATTCAGATGTTCCTTTACCTAAACTAAGTTATTCAAGTTATATACCTGAACTTGATATGGTGATTGCAACTGGGTTCTATATTGATGATGTCGATCTTCTCGTTGCCAACATGGTTGAGCAAACCAATGCTCAATTAGTCGAAAGTAGCATTAATACCTTAATTATACTTGCGGTACTGATCGCCGTTGTCTATGGATTTAGTTATGCCGTCAGCAGAAGTATACTGAACCCCCTAAAAGTATTTGGTGACTCTATTGAACGTTTTGCTCAAGGAGATGCCGATTTAACGGCGAGGATTGACAAGTTTAACGTGCCAGAATTTGAAAAACTACGCAATAATTTCAATCTGTTTGTTGGCAATTTACATGATTTAGTCAGCAATGTTACTAGGGTTACAAATGATGTTGAGCATGAAACAAATGAAATGACGCAACGTGCACAGTTAGTGAATCAACTTAGTGCTGATCAACGTGTTGAAACCGACCAAGTGGCAACAGCAATGACCGAACTGACCAGTTCAGCCCATGAAATCTCTCAAAATGCTGCTGAAGCGGCCCAGTCTGCAGAAGTAGTGGAAAGTAGCTCCGACAATGCATTGAAGACAGTGAATTCCGCGGTCGATTCTGTTGCGAGCCTAGCTGATGAAATTGCAGAGGCAAGTAATGTTATATCGCAGCTTGAGCATGATGTTCAAAATATCTCAACTGCGCTTGAGGTCATTCAAAGTATCGCCGAACAAACGAACTTGTTAGCTCTTAATGCTGCGATTGAAGCAGCGCGGGCTGGAGAGCAAGGTCGTGGGTTCGCAGTGGTTGCGGACGAAGTAAGAAACTTAGCAAGTCGTACTCAGGACAGTACTGGTGAAATCAATGAGATGATCTGCAAGTTGAAACACGCTTCAGATGCGTCTGTTAAGGCGATGCAATCCAGCCAAGAAAGAGGGCTGTCGACTGTTGAGGAAGCGAATGTTGCTCGTGAGTCAATAGAGCAAATTCGTCAAGCTATCGGCAATATTATGGATATGAATTCTCTTATCGCAACCGCAACTCAAGAGCAAAGCGTCGTCGGCCAAGAAATATCTGAGCGCATTGTTGTTATTTCAGAGAAGAGCAGCGAATCATCGGAATACGCGAAGACGAACAGCGGAGCGAGCCACACATTGAAGGTCAAAGCATCAGAGCTCGGCGATTTGGTTAACCGATTCCAATTGTAAACTGTGTCAAAAAAGCCAATGAGAGTTCATGCTACATGAGCTCTCATTTTTGTTTGTTGAGTCATAGCTGGGCTGGGTAATCGAGCTAGAATCGCTTTAACTGACCACCAGATAATCGTCATAAATATAAGCCCCAGATACCCATCAATCGCATAGTGCCATGCTAGGTGTACCGATCCTATTTCAATGATACCCGCATAGACCCAAGCCAGTACGCCAAGTTTTCGATTTATATTAAACAGTGACATGGCCATTAATGATGCAATTGTGACGTGCATACTAGGCGCGGCCGATATGCCTGCTCCCATACTATTAGTATTAGATTGATAGCTTTCCCATAGTAAGTCCTGAGTATCCAGTGCCCACACATCAGGTAAATAGCTTATAGTTTTTAACCAATCATTTTGCTGATGTAACCTTTCCATTAATTGGAAAAATAAATCGGTATCGGGAAAAAAGTGACCATAATAACAAGGTCCGACAGATGAAAATAATAGTCCGCCGATGTTGCCATTAATAACCCAAGCCAGACAGAAAGAGATAATCACTTGTTGGCGTAAACCTGGTTTATTCACTAATAACATGAATGAAATAAAAAAGATCGAAAAGATAAAAAACCACAGGTTATACATTAGGTTAATAATTGATGTGGCGATTGGGTGTGAAAACCAAGAGTGAGTCAAAACCCATGGCGTATGGCCAAAATGCAGCCATTGATCTGCATTGGCTAACCAGGTATCGAGATAGTATGGTACCACTGCGGGGATTGAATATTTTGTATTAGTGTATACCGAAAACACGATCGATATCATGAGTGCTAGCAGAGCGAAGTTGATGGCTTCTCGCCAATAAACGAAAGGAAGGGCGACTAATTTACCATAGGCTTTTAGTGGGTGAGGGTCGCGCTTACCAATCAGGTAAAAAAAATAGCCACAAAATCCAACGGCAGCAGTAACTCCAATAGCATTCATAATGGCTTTCAGATAGAGCCATAAATCGTAAGCTTGATCACGAATATAAATATGATGATATATCGAATAGCAACATAAGATGATGAGGCCTGTAAAGTAGATATATCTGTCTCGCACGATAGGTTGAACTAAATGCTTTATAAATGGCATTACTACAGTCTCTTTATTTATATTGTTTAACCAGAGGAGCGCTATTTGCTTGATTTACGGCATCTGACAACACCCCAAAACGGCGATATTCATCGATCATTTCTCTTAAAAGTGGTGTGATTTCCGTTTCTGTTATCCCAGATTCGACGATAGGTTCATACATTAGCTGAATCAATACGACGTCTAATGGCGATAAGTAATTTTCTGGTGAAGCATCGTTAAACACCGAGGGGTATGCTTGCTCGGTATCGTTTCTTAGCCCTAGCGCTTGAGTTGTTTCCTCGATGACGCAAGAGACTAGCTTTCCATGTTGCCTAGCCCGATCTACGGGGATAACAACAATCGACCGAGCAATAGAATAATCCTGCTGGCTAATCGCACTACCAAATAAGCATAGTGCATTATCAGTATGTTTCCCGGATTCTTTTCCCATCGTTTTGTTAACTAAAGCTTTCCATCGTGACTGCGTTGTAAAGTAAATAACAAAATTTGCGCGTTGCTCTGACGATGCTTTCGAAATCGAGAGATCGGTCAGTTCTCTAAGTTGTTCAAAATGGAGTTCGACCAGTTCTTGATGAAACACTTTGTCGTTTGTATCATGATGGACCCAATAGTGGATTGGCTTCTCCCATTTTGACAGTGGGTACGTACCACGTCGGAATTCATCATTGAAGACGACTTGTTTAAATGCTCTTTCGACAAAAAAGGTATCTAACCAAGTATTGGTTGTGTTAGCGGATGAATAAAGCGAGAACAATAGGCAGAAACAGAGTAGGGAGATTGCTCGCATCATTAAAATCTCTTTATGATTTGGTCGACGTGTATAAGGGTGACTTACTAAAATGACTGTCGATCATACGTCGAGTGACATTATGTTTCGGAGCTGTCAGTACATCCTGAGTTGGACCGGACTCGACAATTTCACCTTGATGCATAACCACAATCTTGTCGGTGATGTGTTTGACTATGCCAATATGTTGGGACACATAGATAAATGAAACTCCCATCTCTTCTTGGAGTTCTAGAAACAAATTAATAATCTGCGAGCGCATTGCCATATCTAGGCCGTTTAGTGCTTCATCGGCTATGATGATAGAAGGCTGGAGAATTAAAGCTCGTGCTAAACAGACTCGCTGTTTTTGTCCGGTTGCGAGCATTTGAGGATAGAAGTAGGCATGCTCTGGTAGAAGACCCACTTTTGTTAGCGTTGTTTTTACACGCTGTGACCTTGCTTCTGCTGTCATATCTGTATTTCGTTTTAAAGGTCCTTCCAATATACGCCCAATTTGAATTTTCGGGTTCAGCGATGTATTAGGATCTTGGAAAATCATCCGAACGAGCCTACATCGATTGGCGTAGTCACCGTATTTCAATGGCTCACCATTGACCAATATTTCCCCACCACTTGGTTCGACAACACCGGCAATCATTCGAGCAATGGTCGATTTCCCTGAACCATTTTGACCGATGAAACCAATAGTTTGACCTGCCTCTAAGCTGAAACTAACGGGTTTAACCGCTTGCTCTATTTTTTTACGAAAGAACAGCCGTGAGCGAGTTTCAAAGTTTTTTGAAAGGTTTCTAACCTCTAATAGTGATTCTGTCATGGCTGTTTTTCTTCATTAGTATTGAGTGGAAAATGACATGAAAACTTATGGCCTTTTATCTTTTTAGAACGAGGCATTTCCACACATTGACGACGAGCATAAGGACAGCGAGGTCCTAAACGACATCCGATTGGTAAGTGTTTTAATGGTGGAATTGAACCTGGAAGTGATTCGAGCTTTTGCTTATGTGGAATCACCTCACTGAAATCTGGCATCGCAGTTAGCAGTGCAGATGTGTATGGATGTTTGGGTTTCGCTAAAATCGCTTTCGTCTCAGCCGATTCTACAGATTGTCCACAGTACATTACTGTAATTCTATTGGCCCACTGTGTGATCGAGGTTAAGTCGTGTCCGATAAGCAAAATTGTCGTGTTATTGACTTGATTCATACGGCTAAGTAAACGCAATATTTGTTTTTGTGTTACTGGATCCAAATCGTTCGTTGGCTCATCAGCAATCAGCAGTTTGGGTTTTGCTGCAATCGCCATCGCGATCATCACTTTTTGGCATTCACCAACAGTAAGCTCATAGGGGTAAGAGCTTAATACTCGGCTGTGTTCTTTGATTCCGACTTTATGGAGCAGTGCAATGGCCTGCTTTTTTCGCCACGTGAATCGCTGCCACCATCGGCCTTCAAAGGCGCGGTCGGGTATCGCTTCCATCAACTGCTTACCAATTTCATCGGATGGATCGAGGCACGAATGAGGCTCCTGAAAAATCATTGCAATGTCACGTGCGATGACTTTGCGACGCTCTCGAGGGGTTAACTGTAACAGATCGATATTGCCTAGACGCATTCTATCGGCGGTGATACGCCAATGCTCTTTTCCAACACCGACAATTGCTTTCGCGACTAAACTTTTCCCTGAACCGGACTCACCTACTAGCCCGCGAATTTCGCCTTCTGGCATAGTTAAGCTCATGCGATCAACCGCTTTGACAAGTCCTTGAGGGGTATCAATTTCGATCGTTAAGTGACGAATATCTAATAATGCCATTATTCGACACCTGAATTGAGCGCTTGACGAGCACCTTCGCCGACAAGGTTAACGACAACAATAGTAAACATAATCATAAGGCCAGGCAGAATAACTGTCCAAGGAGCAAGGTAGAGCAATTCAACAGAGCTACCTAACATTGCTCCCCATTCAGTTGTAGGCGCTTGGGCACCTAAGTTTAAGAAACCAAGCGCGGTGATATCAAGAATTGCAATCGTAATGGCAAGAGTGGTTTCTAAGGCGATTACGGTCAAAATATTTGGCAAAATTGAGTTGAGTAAAAGATAGATGTCACTCGCTCCATCAAGGCGAGCCGCCATAATATAATCTTTTGCCATTTCCGTATTAATTGCGGTATACAGGCTACGAATAAACCGAGGCGTTAGTGCTAACCCTATGGCAAGTAGCACATTCGTTTCGCCTGGGCCTAAAACGGCAACAAAAATAACCGCAAGCAACAGCGAAGGAATCGACATCACGGTATCAAATAAGTGATTGAGAACGCTCGATAGTAAGCCAGATGTCATTCCGGCCAATATACCAATGAACCCACCGATACATAATGCAACAAGTGTGACTAATAAAGCATAACCAAACGAATGACGAGTCCCAGCAATAAGGCGAGATAAAATGTCTCTCCCTAAATCATCTGTACCTAAAAAGTAATCTATGGAACCGGTTGGATCCCATGATGGTGGCAATAAAAGATATTCCGATGGTGCAATCGGGTTATGAGGTGTAATCCACGGTGAAACTGCAATGATAATAAGCAATAAAATCATACACCATAAGCCAAACATGGCGAGATTATTATGTTTAAAGCTTCGCCAGAAACGTTCGAACTGAGTTGGGATATGTTCTTCCTGATAAATACTATTTGTTAGCATACCAAGCCTTCCTAACCAAAGGGTTAATCATTGTACCTATTAAATCTGAGACAATATTGGTGGTTAAAACGAGTGACGCAACGACGATTACTCCAGCTTGAATTGAGACATAGTCACGCTCTGATAAAGCATCCAGTAACCAACGCCCAATCCCTGGCCAATTGAAAATAGACTCCGCAATAATTGCAAAGGTAAACATGGTTGAAAGTTGTACACCGAACTTTGACACCAACGAAGGTACTGCGTTACGTAATACGTGTTCGATGACGATGCGATAGTGAGATAACCCGCGAATACGAGCAACACGAATGTAGTTCTGCTGCATGATGTCAGCGACCGCTGCTTTCATTATTCGTATGACCTGTGTCGTCGGTGCGAGCGCCAAAACCATACAAGGAAGAATCATATGTTCGATTACGCTTTGTAGTAATTCAACCCGATTGGGGCTTTTAGACAGCGCAGCATCTATTAGAGCAAAGCCAGTCATATGATCAAGCTTATACAGTAAATCGTAGCGCCCCGACACGGGAAACCATTCATAGTTAAGAGAAAAAATGAATATCATAGATAGTGCGACCCAAAAAACGGGAGCGGAATAGCCACACATTGCGATAAAGGATATGACTTTCTCAGTAAATTTTCCTTGCTTCATTCCTGCGATTGTTCCCAAAGGGATTCCGATCGAAAGAGAGAGTACAAATGCAACAAAACAGAGTTCTAGAGTTGCAGGGAAAACGAGAAACAATTCGTTTTTTATCGGATTTCCATCGTGACTGACGCCGAAATCCAATTGCGCTAAATTACTGACGTATTGTGTCCAGCCGTGCCAGAAATCCAGGTCATGTGACCACGAGTTAGGCTCAAGTCGAGATAAATGAAACCCAACAAACGTGAGAATAAGTAAGGTAATTACGAATAAGTTGAGTTTTCTAATTGTATAAAAAAACATTATTTCAACCTCTCAACGTGATTGAAGGGTTGGACATGGAAAGGGTTAACGGCGAAACCCGTCAATGAATTATTATAGGCTTTAAATTGTCGACCATGCGCGATTGGAATAACAGGTACATTTTGGTTGATGATATTTTGTATCTGTTTGTAGAGGTTTAGGCGAAAACGAGGAGCGTTGATTTCCAAAGCCAAGTTAAGCAGAGAATCGAAACTGTCATTACACCAATGGGTTAAATCAGCGCCTTGATTATGTGATTGGCAACTCAGTACTGGGCGTAGAAAACCATCAGGGTTCGCTGAACGTCCAACAATCCCAGTTAAATATAAGTCGACATTGTTATCAAATTGGACTTGGTTATCTCGGCTAACGCTTTGAGGTACGAGTTTTAATCTAATCCCAATATCGGAAAAGTAACTTTGGATTAAAGCAGCCGATTTTTGTGGGCTTGGGTTATAGCTGGTGGACTCCGTAGGAACGGACATTGTTAATGTTAATCCATCAACGTAACCTGCATCTTTTAATAAACCAAGAGCAAATCGTCTATCATACCGAATTTGAGTGGTGTTTTTAGAGTAAGCCCACGACACTGGCGGAAGTATATTATAGGCAATGGAACCTCGTCCGTAATAGACGGAGTCAATGATCTTTTGTCGGTCTATTGCATAGGAAAGAGCTCGTCGTACTCGTTGGTCATTCATAGCTTGGCGTTTAGTGTTGACAGCAATGTATGCGGTATTCATAGCTAGAGAGCTAAGTAAACTAATATGAGATTGATCTTGAATTACAGGAATTTGACTTGATATTGATGAGTTAAGAACATCGCATTCATTGAGTAATAGTTTTGCCAAAGAGCCCGTTCCGCGTTGCTCAATATCAAATACGACTTGCTCCATTTTTGCTCGACCATTCCAGTAATCGTCATGACGTTTCAGGCGTACATAGTCACCGACAAGGTATTCGTCTAATAAGAAAGGCCCTGTTCCTACAGGTTGGCTATCTATCAACGATTTTTCATTTCTCTCAATAAGTTGTTCAGCGTACTCTTTCGAATGAATGACGGCATAAGGGGTCGACAATAAAGATAAAAAGGTATTATCAGCATGGTTCAAATGAAATTTGACTGTATGCGAGTTCGGGGTCTCAATAGATTTAATCAGTTGCTGAAAATTGTTGCCTCTAAACCAAGGATAGGCACTGTTGCCGACGGTATGAAATGGGTTTGAAGAGAGCAGGATACGCTCAAAACTAAAACGAATATCATCAGCACTAAGTGGTCTTGTTGGTGTAAACCATGATGTTGTTTGAAACTCGATATCGGATCTAAGTTCAAATTGATAAACGAGACCGTCGTTGCTGACATGCCAAGAATGTGCGAGATTTGGTTGTGGCAGATGAGTACTGTTATTTAAAGTCAGTAATGTATCAAACAACTGTGGAGAGAGTGCATCTACGGTAACGCCGCCATCAACGAGCTGCGGATTAAACGTCGTCGGCTTACCTTGTCCACAATAGACAAAGCCGGTTTCTCTAATTTTACTATGATCGATATTTTGTTGATCGCATCCTGCCAAGAGGATTGTGCTGATTAACGCCGTCGCGAATGTTAAGTATTTTTGCATATGAAATCAAAGAAGAGAAACGAGGACCATTATTAATATAAATGCCTCAAAGATTCGGATAATTTACCATTATTACACTATCGAACCAATCAAAAACCGCGTGCAGGAATTACTCTGCATCAAATTTATTGGTGATTGCGTACTTTCGGATTAACCCGCGCAATTGATGATACGACAATCCTAACAACTGAGCAGCTTGCTGTTGATGAAACTTAGCTTGATTTAAAGCATGCTCAATAAGCTGTTTTTCGTGATTTTGACAATGATCCTTAAAGTCGATAGGGAAGGACAATGACTTGATTTCCGTGACACCTTGAAGCTCATTTTGTTGGATTACGTTTTGGTGCTCATCCTCATCGTTTTGTTCGCTCTGCTCTTGCCATTGTGGTACGAAGGGATTGGTTTGTAGAGTTGTAATCGGTTGAGTGAAATCAATATTTTGATAGACAGCGCGTTCAACGACATTTTTTAGCTCACGTATGTTGCCAGGCCAAGAGTAGTCCAGAAGTTGAGTTTGGATTTCTGAAGAGAACCCGACAAAATGCGAAAGGTGTAGCTCATGACACATCTTGACGGCGAAATGGTTTGCCAGTGGCAAGATATCTTCCCGGCGCTTACGTAATGGTGGAAGGTGGATAACGTCAAAGGCTAAACGGTCGAGTAAATCGTGACGAAAGTGATTTTGATCGGCCATTTCGACGAGATTAGCATTGGTCGCAGCGATAACTCTTACATTTGCATTAAGCACGGTACTTCCGCCGATGCGCTCATATTGACCATATTCAATGACTCGCAGGAGTTTTTCTTGGACAGAAAGTGGGGCATTGCCCAGTTCATCTAGGAATAAACTGCCACCTTCAGCCCGTTCAAAACGTCCCATATGTTTTGCTTTGGCTCCGGTAAATGCTCCTGATTCGTGGCCAAATAACTCAGAGTCAATTAACCCTTCAGAAAGCGCAGCACAATTTAGTGTAATTAAAGGTTCATCCCAGCGTTTAGATAAATAGTGCAGTCGTTGAGCGATCAACTCTTTTCCCGTACCACGCTCACCCATGATGAGGACCGGTCGCTCAATAGGTGCGAGGCGAGATACAGTATCAAGTAGTGCGAGAAATAAGGGTGATTCACCAATGAGAGGATTATTCATCACGTTAACCTTTTATATTGAGATGGTTAAATAAACCAATTTTTGGCTAAATTGGCAAATATATCTTTTTTGTTTGTGAAGTGAAATTTGTAAGCCATTGATTATAAAGAGTTATGAAATTGGCACGGAAATAGCTATATACATTGGGAAGCTTGAATTTGGTTTGATGAGATTATTGATAGAAGCGTTTTAGGCTCACAGACTGACTAACATATTATTAGGAGAAAGATCATGGGTATATTTTCACGTTTTGCTGATATCGTTAATTCGAACATTAGTTCATTGCTTGATAAAGCGGAAGATCCAGAAAAACTTATTCGCCTTATTATCCAAGAAATGGAAGATACATTGGTTGAAGTAAGAAGTAATTCAGCAAAAGCTATGGCGGACAAAAAGGAAGTCGTACGCAAAATTGAATCTCTTGAGCAACAAGTATCGGATTGGAGCAATAAAGCCACTTTAGCATTGGCCAAGCAAAGAGAAGATCTCGCTCGAGCTGCATTAATTGAAAAAAGAAAGCTAGGGCACAATTTAGACGGTCTTAAAAAAGAGCTTGTGTTAGTTGAAGAGACGGTTGATAAATTAACTGACGAAATCGCCAAATTGGAAGCGAAAATTACAGAAACCAGAGCAAAACAGCAAGCGCTGATCATTCGCAGCCAAGCGGCAGGTGATCGTCGCGATATTCAACGTCAGCTACATCAAGGAAAGTCGGCGGCGACCATGGCTAAATTTGAACAATTCAGTCGTAAAATCGATGAACTTGAAGCTGAAGCTGACCTGTTCAATCAATCAGGGAGCAACCAAACCCTAGACCAGCAGTTTGCTGAACTGCAAGCGCAAGAAGAGATTGAACAAGAGCTGGAAAAAATGAAACAGCAAATTCATCAGAGTCAATAATTGATATAAGGATGCAAAATTATGTCAGGAGCATTTTTTACGGCACCGTTGATTGTTTTTATGGTCTTTGTCGCGCCGCTTTGGTTAGTTTTGCACTATCGAAGCAAGCGAAAAGCGACGAATGGAATTAGCGATGAAGAATTACAAACATTAAATACTTTGTCTCAAAAAGCAGATCGTCTTAGTAGTCGTGTAGATACGTTGGAAAAAATCTTAGATTCGGAAACCCCTGGTTGGAGGAACAAGTATGACTAGCCGAGGATTGTATCGTGATCCTGTAAATTCGAAACTGACGGGTGTGTGTGCGGGACTTGCTAACTATTTTGAGATGGAAATTTGGTTAGTTAGAATTTTGTTTATCTCCGCCGCACTATTAGGTGGTACATTCTTGGTGGTATTGGCGTACTTTGCGCTCACATTGATGCTAGAAAAGCCACCAAAGCAGTATCGTGACCAACAGCAAAAGCAACAAGGTCACAAATTAAAAAGTCGCCATTGGAAACAAGGTGAATCCGCGTCACAAGTGATTCATAATTTGCAATCTGAATTCGATGAAATTGAACAGAATGTGAGAAACATTGAAGCGTATGTTACGTCAAACGCCTACAAGGTTAATAAAGAATTCAAGACGTTATAAGGAGATATCATGGAAAGCGATCACGGTGTATGCGAATGGGCAACGAAAAATTCCTTAGAACGTGAGTATCATGATAATGAATGGGGCAAGCCAGTCTATGACGATCAGAAACTGTTTGAGTTCATTACCTTGGAAGGCGCCCAAGCTGGGCTGAGCTGGCTCGTAATATTAAAAAAGCGAGCGGGCTATTACCAAGCATTTGACGGTTACGACTTAGAAACGTTAGCCCAATATGATGAACGTCGTACCGAAGCCATTATTGAACAGTTCGATGTCGTGAAACATCGCGGTAAAATTAATTCAGTGTTTAGCAATGCTCAGGCAGCACTAAAACTTCAACAAGAGTATGGGTCATTAAAAGCGGCGCTATGGCAGTTTGTCGATCATGAGCCGATCATAAATCATTGGACCTCAATGTCTGACGTGCCCACATCGACGGATTTATCTAAGGAAATGAGTAAATTTCTGAAGAAAAAAGGATTTAAGTTTGTCGGTGAAACGATCTGCTATTCATTTATGCAAGCGGTCGGCATGGTTAACGATCATCTCGTTGATTGTCCAGCACGATAGAAAAGGGTCAGATGTCGTTCTTAACAACATCTGACCCTATTTATTATTGCGTTAGAGATAGAAGGCTACTGAGGTTGTTCCGCCAACACTCGATTGTACTCAGCAAATCCTTGTTCTAGATCGGCGATCAAGTCCTGAACATCTTCCAAACCAATGTGTACCCGAACAAGCGTGCCACTAAAATTTGGATTCGCAATCGTACGTAGTGCATTAAAACTTTTTGGCTCATTGGCGAGGATTAAACTCTCATAGCCGCCCCATGAATACCCCATACTGAAGTGTTTCATGCTGTCCAACAGTGCGGTAGTTGCTCGAGGGTAACTGCTGTTTAGAACAAATGAAAATAGCCCGTTGCCACCCGTAAAATCACGTTCAAAGAACTCATGCCCTGGGCATGTTGCCAATGCTGGGTGACGAACATGATCCACTTCTGGTCGATTAGCAAGCCAGTTTGCGACTTCTAAGCTATTTTTCTCATGTTGTCTTAGTCTGACATCTAAAGTTCGAATTCCGCGTAATCCAAGGTAGGCATCATCAGGAGAAACACACTGTCCTAACAAGTAGCTATTTTCGCGCAACTGATCCCAATACTTTTCTGAAGCTACTGCGGTACCTAGCATGACATCTGAGTGGCCAACGATGTATTTGGTTGCTGCTTGAATTGAAATGTCGACGCCAAATTCAAACGGAGAAAAGTTAACGCCAGCTCCCCATGTGTTATCCAGCATGACAATCACATCAGACTCGTGCGCAATACGTGAAAGTGTCGGAATATCCTGTACTTCCATCGTGATAGAACCTGGGGATTCGGTAAATAAAATTCGTGTGTTCTCTTGAATAAGGTCGCGAATTCCTTCACCAATTAATGGATCGTAATAGGTGGTTTCTACGCCCATTTTCTTTAACATCACATTACAGAAATCACGCGTTGGTTCGTAACAAGTATCAACCATTAAGATATGATCACCCGCTGAGACAAACGATAGAATGGCTCCTGTTATTGCCGCGGTGCCACAAGGATAGAGAGCACACCCAGCGCCACCTTCAAGCGTCACCATTGCATCTTGAAGAGCAAAGTGAGTATTGGTACCACGACGGCCATAAAATAGCGTTTGTTTTTGTCGATTGATTGTCGCCTGATTTTTTTCGGCTACGGTATCAAATACGATAGTTGATGCTCTTTGGACCGGGGGATTTACCGTACCATTGGTCCATTTCTTACTTCGACCAGCGCCAATTAATTGGGTTTTTTTCTCTTCTGACATGGTAGTTCCTTGTAAAAACGTATTGTCTATTTAAAACATGTCAACGTTAGGGATTCAACCTTAGATTGAAAACTTATAATAAAGGGTTGAACAGGTAATAAATGCGTTCTAGAAAACGGTTAAATAATGGCCGAGATTGCCACTGTTGTTTTTCGATTAAATAAGATTGATCGATATATTCTTGTTGTAGTTCAAAAAGCTGTTTTGTGAACACTTCATCGTCAACGGCGAGTGTTACTTCAAAATTCAGCCATAGACTGCGCATATCCATGTTGACGGTACCGATTAAACAAAATCGTTCATCAATTACGACAGATTTTGTATGAAGTAGGCCACCATAAAATTCATAGATATTGATTCCTACCTCTAATAGTTCCCCATAGAAAGAGCGAGAAGCCCATTTCACCATAGTTGAATCATTTTTATGGGGGATAATAATATCTATGTTTATACCACGTTGTGCGGTCATTTTTAGTGTCGCAAGCAGATCACGGCTTGGTACAAAGTAGGGCGAGGTAATTCTGATTGAATGATTTGCCTGGTGAATTGCAATGATCAGTGCTTGAATAATGAGTTGCTCAGGCATTGCAGGGCCTGAAGGGACGACTTGAACTGGGTGCAGAGAAACTGGATTATCTAGTTGGCATTCCGGTAATTGAGGAAATGAACGCTCACCCGTTTCAATTTCCCAGTCCCAACTGTGAATCGCGGATAAGATATTTACTGTCGGTCCGGTTACGCGCACCATAATATCGACCCACTGGCCCACATCGGCATCGAGCTTAAAGAATTCAGGGTCAACCATGTTCATTGAGCCGGTGTAGGCGATTTGATCATCGATAACCACGATTTTTCTATGCTGGCGCAGATCCAATCGACTTAAAAATATTCGCCATGGTTTTACGGGCAATGCTTGTACCACTTCAATGCCAGCACTGCGCATTGTTTTTGCCCAGCCACTGTTAAAGAATCGGTGGCTGCCTGCTGAATCGAGCAGTATTTGTACTTTTACTCCTCGCTTAGCGGCGTGGATAAGTGCTGATGCAACAGTATCGGTTTTTCCCCCAGGGTGCCAAATGTAGAACACCATTCGAATACGATCATTTGCTTGCTGAATATCTTCGACCATCGCATCGATGATTTCATTTGGTGTTTTCTT
Organism: uncultured Vibrio sp.; assembly: GCA_947504195.1. Taxonomy (GTDB): domain Bacteria; phylum Pseudomonadota; class Gammaproteobacteria; order Enterobacterales; family Vibrionaceae; genus Vibrio. Next base: position 266,077 of record CANNGN010000001.1, read on the forward strand.
TAGATCGAGATGGTTACCACTGAGTGCGGGAATACTCATCCTTTGGTTGCACAACTCGTCAATCTTATAAATATGTGTTCCCAATGTTTCAGTGACATGCGCCTGACAATCATTAAGGCTGGAAAACCAATCGCGAAATGGTGTGAACATTTCTCGTGCACGTTCGGCTCGGCGACGACCTAAATTAAGTTCGCCAAAAAGAAAATAGGCAATGACACCAATAAAGGGGAGAACATAGATCATTAAAAGCCATGCCAATGAGACACTTATGGCATTCTTCTTAACCACAACGCGAATCGTCACCGAGGCAACTAATAACCAATAAACAACAAAGCTTAAAAGTACGATGAATTGATAAATTTTGTCCATTGGGCGATCAAACAAACCTAAAGAAAGAAACAATATGATAGTAATCGCATTGGTTTAGGATTGAAAGCGAGATTTGAACAGGGGTGTTGAAAGCTTGAACGTTACATCGATTGGTGAGGTTTTGGATGCTTTTTGCTCGAAATGTGGCTTGGTGAATAATGTGTCGTGTTAATTCGTTGGATTGTATCTATGGTCTAGTTATACTCGTGCTTCACGCTAAGAGGTAACTATGTTCGACATTCTTTATCGTCACGATGATTTTATTGTCATTAATAAACATTTTAACGTTTCAGTACATAAAGATGATGGTGAAACCATGTTGGTGTCAGACGTTGCTCGTGCGTTGAATTTGCCAAAGCTCTATTTGGTCCATCGTTTGGATAAGATGACATCCGGTATTTTATTGCTTGCGACAATCTCTGAAAGTGCTCGCCAATTGTCGGCTAACTTCTCGAATAGAGATGTTGAAAAATTCTACTTGGCGATTGGGTGTAAGAAGCCGAAAAAAAAACAAGGTTTGATTAAGGGTGATATGACCCGCTCTCGTCGTTCAAGTTGGAAGTTACTTACCAGTCAAAATAATCCAGCAATCACTCAGTTTTTTTCGCTTTCAAGTGACAACGGGCAGCGAGCTTTTCTGTGTAAACCCTACACTGGAAAAACCCATCAAATTCGTGTTGCGTTGAAATCTGTAGGCTCGGCAATTGTCGGTGACCGAATTTATAACAGTGCAGATAGTGAGAGTGACCGAGGCTATTTACATGCTTTTGCGATTCGATTTAAATATGATAATCAAAGATTTGAGTTTATCTGTGATCCTCGATGCTACGAAGGGTTTGGGTGCTTATGGTCTCAACCCATAATGTCGAATGCTATTGACCAATGGTTGACCCCTTGGGACTTATCTTGGCCCAGTGTGAATCCTCCTTCTGTAAGTAAACTGTCTATTAGTAAAAAAGTGAATCCATGAATATACAACAATTGCCAATATTCTTTGGCGAGTTAGAAAAACAGCTTATTGAAATACCTAATGAAGCAAGGCGTTTATTTCATGGCCGGGGTCAGTATTGGGAAGGATTAGAACAACTGACCGCTGACTGGCTTCAAGGTCAATTAATTGTCTGTGTTTATAAACTTCAAGATGAAGACTTTATTGCCGCTCTCCAACAAGGCTTAAGTCAATTTTGCCAATCAAGTGCGTGGCGTGATAAAGCTGGCTCTTCAATTGTATTGCAGCATCGTTATCGTGATGGTGCGCCAGCGGAAGTGATTGTGGGTGAATTGAATTCAAACCCGATTGTTGAAGAAAATGGTTTGAAATATCAGTTGAAGTTAGGTCGAAATCAGAACATGGGTTTGTTTCTCGATATGCGTTATGGGCGACAGTGGGTCAAAGACAACTCAGCTGGTAAGCGAGTTCTCAATCTATTTGCATACACATGTGGTTTTTCTGTCACGGCGATGGAGGGCGGCGCGGAGAGTGTCGTCAATGTCGATATGGCTCGAGGAGCGTTAGATACTGGAAAAACAAACCATAAGCTTAACCTGCACGATCTTTCAACGGTGCACTTTTTTGCTCATGATATTTTTCGATCATGGGGCAAAATCAATCGCTATGGGCCTTATGATTTAATCATTATCGACCCGCCATCATTTCAAAAGGGCAGTTTCGCGCTAACAAAAGATTACCGCAAAATTTTACGTCGGCTACCAGATATGCTTAGCGAGGAAGGTCAAGTATTTGCGTGCGTCAATTCACCAGTCGTAAAACAAGATTTTTTGACCAACAGTATGGCGGAAGAAGCGCCTATGCTGCAGTTTGAAAGACGTTTAGACAACCCTCCTGAGTTTGTTGATATCGACCAAGATGCCAACCTCAAAGTCTTGCTATTTAACAAACAAGATTAAAGCTTGCCACGTAAAATAACCCGCTTTATGCGGGTTATTTTATAAATTATGAAATCAAAGGGTTAGCGTTACTTTTACTTTGATTTAAACGTCAGGGAGTGATCTCGATTTATTAACACCATTTCATCATTTTTTACGCTAAAGGAGCTCCATTCAGTTAACACTTTTCTTAACTTATTATCTAATCGATTTTGAGCTTTATTACACAATTTCATTGTCGAGCCCATTTTCGGTAGACTGAATTGGTCACCTTGAATATTCGCCTCACCAAAGAAGGTATTACACCCAGCATAACCTTTCGCTTGCATCTGTTGATCGACACTTAACCATGGTGCTTTTTGATTTGGTCCAAGTGATAAGGCTTGGCCATCAATTTCGACTAGAACCCACTGAGATGCGGCTAAGTTATCAGTCGTAGCTTGACCACCATTACTTGAACAGGCTGACAGCGTCGCTACTAGAGCAACAGAAAAACATAAAGACTTTACAGTGAATTGCATGATACCAACCAATAATTATCGAATCTTGATAATAAAAATAAGCACAAAAATAGGATAAATCAAACTGTTTGAAGCGAAGATGTGCAATGGTAAATATGAGATTTGAGTCATTGATTGATGAAGGTATGGTTTAAACTTGTTGAAGATTGAATTAAGGTAAATATGAAAGGTATTTATTATTGAAACGAGAGTCACACCCTATGGAGCAATTAGATTTTTTTGATGTTAAGAGCCCATGTATTCGAGTTTGTACGGTCGATGATAAAGGTTACTGTATTGGTTGTATGCGCAATCGTAAAGAGCGTTTTGGCTGGCTTTCAATGTCTACTGCAGAAAAACTGCATGTGATTAAATTGTGTCGATTACGGTATTACCGCAAAAAAGCACGACCTAAGATTGATGAGTCTGCAATAGATGAAGTGAGTCCACAAAAGGATCTATTTAGTTAGCCTTCAGTTTGTTTAAATACCCCTTCCAATTTCTCCCCTGAATGAATCTTAAAGTAAAAATTTCCCGGTTAGTGATACATATATAATTAATATGGGTATTTAATTGTTTATAATCACTATTTTAATCATGAGTAAACTAGATAACTCAAAAATCTAGTCTATAGTTTATTAATAAACTATGCAGGTTATAAGGATCGTATTTTGCAGACTAAAAACGTGGTGAAACCGCTGTTAATTTTCACTTTGTGTTTTTATTCAATGTTTGGGTGGGCGGCTTCTGGTCCTAGTGTTGTTTTTCTTAATCCAGGCGAACCGACCGACCGCGGTAAAGGGATGTTCTGGGTTTACACTGCTCAAGTCATGGAGGTTGCAGCAAATAATTTTGGTTTTGATCTCGAAATACTCTATTCCGAACGAGATCATCTATTGATGTTAAGCCAAGCGAAAAGTGTGGCAAAACGAGCGACTCTTCCTGATTATGTAATTCTTACTAATGCAAAATTGCTTGGCCCTAGATTAATGGAAGTCTTCGCCAACACCTCGGTTAAAATACTCTTAATTCATAACGATCTCACGACCGAACAGCGTCGAAAATACGGTAACGAACGTGAACACTTTTCGAATTGGATAGGAACAATAACAACCAATGAGGAAAGTGGTGTTTCTCGTATGATGGATGAGTTGTATCGACAGCTCGGTGATCGTGAACCCCAGATCATTGGTATTACGGGTGACCGAAGTGCTCCTGTCGCTCTCGAGAGAGCTCTAGGTGTTGAGGATTTTGTTTCAAAGTCAGAGCGAGGGGAGATACTCCAGTTAACTTATAGCAACTGGGCGGTTGAAGAAGCGAGAAAAAAAACCGAAGTATTACTCTCACGATACCCGCAAACCAATATTATTTGGGCTGCCAATTATGCAATGGCACAAGGAGCGTTACAGGCTGTTAAGGAGCGTGGTGTCAATGTATTAATTGGTTGTGTTTCTGTTGCACCCTATTTAAAAACCAAGATGGAAAACCAGGGCATATCTGTCAGTATGGGAAGTCACTTTTTTATAGGGGCGTGGGGGATGGTTTTACTCCATGATTTTCATAATGGCGAAGATTTTTCTCAGCATGGTGGTATCAGATTAAAATCGGATTATTTGCACGTTATCAACTCTGATAATGCGCCAACTTATTTCCATACGATTAACGATAATATCGATAAACTCGATTTTAGTCCTTATTCTCAATTTATATCTCCTAATCCTCATGGCTACTCCTTTTCCTTAGCGCCTTTTTTGGGAACTAATTAGTATGTTTAAATCAAAGTTAAAGCGTTACTCATCAACTCGATTGCATACTAAGTTAATGTTAGGGTTGGCAATTCTAGTTTGTATTGCAATGGTCTCGTTTACTTTTGTATTTATTGAACAAGAAAGAGAAACCCGTCTAGCGGAGTTGGAGCGTCGAGCTGACCGTGTCACAACGTTAGTCAGTCGTTCAATTGCATATGCAGTATGGAATATCGATTTTGTTGCAATTGATGAACAACTTGCATCACTTATCTCAGATCCAGAAATCGTTCATGTGAGTATATCTGCAACGGGATATGGGGAGTTAAAAGCGGCGACTAAGCCCTACGAAATTTTGGTTGATCCTATAGAGCGTGAGCAGCCGATATTCTTCTCAAACGAAGGCTCGAACATGCAACAGATCGGTACTGTTCATGTCGTTCTAACTCGCGAAGTGGTTGAGAACGCCATTGCTCTTGGTTATCGAGTCGCGATGATATTTGTGTTAGTCATTTTGTCCGTCGTTACTGGGGCTACGTACATTCTTCTTAGAATGATGGTAGGGCGTCCCGTTAATCATTTGCAAAATGTCGTCGAACAAATCTCTGAGGGAGATTTCGAGGCGCGTTGCATGGTGGAGTCAGGTGACGAGCTTGGTAGCTTGGCGACGCGAGTAAATTTAATGGCAGACAGGCTCCGAAATTCAGACCGAAGGATGAGAGATAGCCAAGAAAACCTAGCCATCACACTTGATTCGATAGGTGATGGTGTCATTGTTACCGATGAACAAGGTTTAATTACTCGAATGAATCCAACAGCAGAATCGATGACTGGTTGGGCTCAATTTGACGCTCTTGGATTACCGTTAACCGATGTCTTTCATGTTATAGATTCAGAGACTCGTGAAAAGTCGGTTAGCCCGGTACAACAGGTTATCGAGCATGGTCAAGTCATGGGGCTGACTACCCACACTATTTTGATTTCACAAGACGGTCATGAGTATCAAATTGCTGATAATGCAGCACCGATTCGTAAAATCGACGGTGAAATAGTCGGTGTGGTTCTTGTGTTTAGTGACGTCAGTGAACAATATGAGATGCACAGTGAACTCAGTGCTACTCAAGCCCACTTGCAAGCCGTTTTGGATGCTATTCCTGATCTCTTATTCGAAGTCGATATCGAAGGGAGATTACTTCTTTGTCATGCCCATGATAGTAACTTGCTCGTGGTTTCAGCTGAGCAACTTATTGGAAAACTGATTGGTGAAATATTGCCACCAGAAGCGACGCAAATATGTATGGAAGCCATCGCAGAAGCGGCTAAAAATGGCTCGTCGTCTGGTGCCATCTATTCATTAGACTTAATAGAGGGAGAAATGTGGTTTGAATTGTCGATCGCGGCAATGCAAAAAAGCGAAGATAAAAGCCAACATTTCATTATGCTCTCTAGAAATATTACCGAAAGGAAAGAAGCTGAGGCTAAGCTTCAACAAGCGGCAAGTGTATTTGTTAATGCTGGTGAAGGGATAATTGTAACCGATACCCAAGGTATAATATTGGATGTGAACCAAGCATTCACTCGTATTACAGGCTTCGAGCGAGAAGATGCGATTGGGAAGAAGACCAATATTCTTCGTTCAGACCGCCACGATGACAGTTTCTATAAAATGATATGGAGCGAATTACATCGAGTCGGTTCATGGAGTGGTGAAATATGGAATCAAAGGAAAAATGGTGAAGTCTTTATTGAGCTATTAAGCATAAACTCTGTGCGCGACACTAAAGGAAAAGTATTGCAGTATGTCGCTCTTTTCTCTGATATCACGTCAATTAAGGTTCATCAACACCAATTGGAATACATCGCTCACTTTGACGCACTCACCAATTTACCTAACCGAGTACTGCTCGCTGAACGTTTACTTCAAGCGATGGAGTTATCGAAAGAACATGGCAAGCAGTTGGCGGTGGCATTTTTAGATTTAGATGGCTTTAAAGAAATTAACGATGTTCATTCTCATCAGATGGGTGACAATGTTTTGGTCACTCTTACTCAACGTATGACAGAAACATTGCGTGAAGGTGATACTCTAGCTCGTATCGGTGGCGATGAATTTGTTGCCGTGTTTAATGGCCTTGATAGTCTTTCAGATAGCTTACCGTTAGTGGGTCGTTTACTTACTGCTGCTGCACAACCGATGCAAATTGGCTCTTTAAATTTACAGGTATCGGCAAGTATTGGACTTACCTATTATCCTCAAGACCAAAACATCGATGCCGATCAATTGCTACGTCAGGCCGATCAAGCCATGTATCAGGCGAAAGTTTCAGGCAAAAACCGCTACCACATATTTGATGCCGACCATGACAGTAATCTGCGTTGGTTCCATGAGAGTTTGGATCGCATTCGTTTGGCATTGGAGAACGACGAATTTGTTCTGTTCTATCAACCGAAAGTAAATATGCGCAGCGGAAAAGTTGTCGGAGTAGAGGCTTTGATTCGCTGGATGCACCCAGAAAAAGGATTAATGGAGCCAATCTCTTTCTTACCAATCATCGAAGATCATCCTTTAGCGGTCGACATCGGTGAATGGGTTATCGAAACGGCGTTAGCTCAATTGGATGAATGGCAACGCGCTGGTTTAGATCAATTAGAAATGAGTGTAAATGTTGGCGCTCGTCAGTTACAGCAAGAAAGCTTTGTCTCTAGCCTAACTTCAATATTGAACAAGTACCCTAACGTTGACCCTAGCCAATTGCAGATTGAAGTACTTGAAACCAGTGCATTAGCAGACATGGATCTGGTATCGAAAGTGATTGGTGAGTGTGCTGGGATTGGCGTGTCGTTTGCTCTCGATGACTTCGGTACAGGATACTCATCGCTGACATACCTTAAGCGCTTGAATGTTGCCATGCTTAAGATCGATAGAAGCTTTGTGAGAGACATGCTTGATGATGCCGATGACTTAGCGATCTTACAGGGCGTGATTGGGTTAGCAATGGCATTTAAACGTCAAGTTATTGCTGAAGGCGTTGAAACGATTGAACATGGCGACGCTTTGTTACAGCTTGGTTGTGAATTAGCGCAAGGCTTTGGTATCTCTCGTCCAATGCTTGGAAAAGACATTCCTGATTGGATTGGAGAATGGCTACAGAGCGAAACGTGGAACAAGCTCAATCCAAATAAATGGGGCACTCAAGCGGATATTATATTCGATTAACGACAGAAAATAGGTACCACACAACAAATTAGTCTATATTCAATGAACACAGTAACATACTGATAATTTGGTATTTTATTGCTTGGTCTTAATCTAAAAATCTTTGACTAATATTGAGAATAATTAGTTGGGCGATTTGAGATTATAGATACTCATTTAGAATATGAAGGCTTGTGAATGATTTTGTGTGATAAAAACTATAGTGTTGTTTTACTAGCCTTCTTATTATCAGGTTGTGATGATACTGATCTCGTTGAAGCGGGTACTGATTATCTTTCTGATAATGTTGAAACTGAGTTCACCGCAGATACTGAATACACTTCCGAGCACATCGACACTACTGAATCTTCTATCACACTGGAAGCATTCAATCTTACCGATATCATTGCGTCGTCACTTGACGCCAAAGCGATTACCGTTAGTTGGACTTCAGCCTCCGAGGAACTAGGGGTAACTTACACAGTGTGTAAGAAAGATGCTGACCATCCCGAGAACTGCAATACGCTTGCTTCAGTAATCGATGTGTTAACCACCACAGCAACCGTAGATAGTTTGGCGGAGGCATTGGTGGCTGATTATTTCGTACTCGCCAGTGCTGGTGACAGTTCAGTTTTTTCTTCTGAGGATAACCTTACCTCAGAATCTATTACCGAAATGATCGGTTACTTCAAAGCGTCAAATTCGGGAGCGAATGATTATTTTGGTTATAAAGTTGCGCTTAGTGGGGATGGAAACACCTTAGCCGTTTCGGCGCGTGACGAGGAGAATGATGAACAAGGCGTAACCATGGGACTCGGCTTTACAGATACCAATACCGCTGGCGATTCTGGCGCGGTATATCTTTTTAGTCAAAGCAATGGAAGTTGGGAACAAACGGCTTACATCAAAGCGTCAAATTCCGATGCGAGTGACCGTTTTGGAGAAAGTATTGCTCTAAATCTTGATGGGACAATATTAGCTGTCGGTGCTCCTCTTGAGGATAATGTGGGCGCAACAGATTCGAGTTCTGGCGCAGTTTATGTATTTAACTACGAGAATGACATCTGGGACGAAGTGGCTTACCTCAAGGCGTCCAATCTAGGTAGTGGTGATGAGTTTGGCAACAGTATTGCGTTAAATGACTCCGGAAATATTTTAGCAGTTGGTGCTTACAAAGAAGACAGTAGCCAAGGGGGTATTGATGCCACTTATAATGAAGCCGCTGCAGAATCTGGCGCGGTCTACTTATTTAGTGATATCGGTGGAACCTGGGGACAGACGGACTATATTAAAGCCTCCGCACCAATTGCTGGTGATAATTTTGGCTATAGCATCTCACTTGATAGTGATGGCGTAACGTTAGCAGTTGGCACTTATAAATATGGTGCTGATGATGCCGGAGCGGTTTATTTGTTTAGTGATAGTGACGGTAGTGGTTGGCAGCAGGTTGACCTGCTTCAAGCGTCGAATGCGCAAGGATTAGATTATTTTGGGAATAGTGTTTCACTCAATGGTGATGGAACACTGCTAGCTGTGGGAGCCTATTGGGAAGACAATAATTTTAATAGTATTAGTTCCACTATCCATTTTTCTGATTCGAGTACCATAAATTATTCAGGAGCCGTGTATTTGTTTGAAAACAGTGGTGGCACCTGGGATCAAACGACTTACATTAAAGCTTCGAATGTTGGTTCTGGCGACAACTTTGGAAACGATGTCATGTTGAGCCGAGATGGCAGTACGCTCGCCGTTGGTGCGTATATGGAAGACAATGGTGGAGTTGGTATCATTAATGATGTCAACATTAGTGATGACTATTATTCACAAAATGCAGGCGCGGTGTACATGTTTAGTAACGGCATATCGGGGTGGGAGCAAACTGCTTATATAAAGGCATCTAATACAGGTTCGCGCGATAACTTTGGAAACAGTCTTGCATTAAGTGAAGATGGGAATACGTTAGCGGTTGGGGCACATCAAGAAAGTAACAGTGTATCTGAAATCTTGACCGATGGTTCAGAGATAATCCGTTCTAATGATGACGCTTCAAAATCTGGAGCTGTATATTTATATTAAGTCGAATAAGTGGATGTCCACATAGTAATACGATCACCTTTATAAATTCCAATTCTCTAATTCATCAGTATGCATGTGATCCACCTCTCACCTTGTGTTCAATTTATATTCAATTCAATAAAATTACCGCTGTGATGTTTTACACATCATGCCATTTAATAATACAATAGCATAATTGCCTATATCCACGACTTACCACCCCTTTTTATTTGAAGAAGAGAATCAGTATGAGCGATCAAAAATCTCTTGATGCCATCAGGAAGATAAAGCTAGAAAATGACACGTCAGCAGGAAACCTTGTTGATATTATGCCAATCGAAGTTCAGAAAAGAGACTTCGACCTTTCATTTTTAGACAACCTTGCAGTAGAGCGCCCACGCTTACTTATCCAAGCTAATGATCTTGCAGAGTTTAAAGCGAAAGTAAAAGCAGACCCAAGCTACTGCATGTACGATGACTTTATCAATAATTCGACTAAGAAGTTTTTCGATACCGAACCGTATGACGAGCCTCAGGCTTATCCTGAAGAGACTGTAGGTAAGGCGTCATTGTGGCGTCCATACTGGCGTCAGATGTACGTTGATTGTCAAATGGCGATGAACGCAACGCGTAATCTTACTATTGCAGGTATCGTAAATGAAGATGAAGCGCTGATCGCAAAAGCAAAAGCGTGGACATTGAAACTGGCAACGTACGATCCAGAAGGTGTGACATCTCGTGGTTATAACGATGAAGCGGCATTCCGTGTTATCGCGGCGATGGCTTGGGGTTATGACTGGCTAAACGCGCACTTCACCGATGAAGAACGTGAAACGGTTAAAAATGCCCTGATTGTTCGTTTAGATGAAATCATGCATCATCTAAAAGTAACGGTCGATCTTTTGAATAACCCGCTAAACAGTCACGGTGTTCGTTCAATTTCTTCTGCAATTATTCCTACGTGTATCGCGCTTTATCATGACCACCCGAAAGCGGGCGAGTACATTGCATACGCACTAGAATACTACGCAGTTCATTACCCACCATGGGGCGGCGAAGATGGCGGTTGGGCTGAAGGTCCTGACTACTGGAACACACAAACCGCATTCTTAGGCGAAGCGTTCGATCTACTAAAAGCGTACTGTGGCGTAGATATGTTCAACAAAACATTCTACGAAAACACTGGTGATTTCCCGCTTTACTGCATGCCTGTGCATTCACAACGTGCAAGTTTCTGCGACCAATCGTCGATCGGTGATTTCCCAGGTTTGAAACTGGCGTATAACATCAAGCACTACGCAGGTGTGAACCAGAAACCGGAATACGTGTGGTATTACAACCAGCTTAAAGGTCGTGATACTGAAGCGCACACTAAATTCTACAATTTCGGTTGGTGGGACTTTGGTTACGATGATCTTCGCTTTAATATTCTTTGGGATGCCCCAGAAGAGCAGGCGCCATCGAACGATCCTTTGTTGAAAGTCTTCCCAATCACAGGCTGGGCGGCGTTCCACAACAAGATGACAGAGCGTGATAACCATATTCACATGGTGTTTAAGTGTTCTCCATTTGGTTCTATCAGCCACTCACACGGCGACCAAAACGCATTTACTCTTCATGCATTTGGTGAAACGCTTGCGGCAATCACGGGTTATTACGGTGGTTTCGGTGTGGATATGCACACTAAATGGCGTCGTCAAACGTTCTCGAAAAACTTGCCATTGTTTGGTGGTAAAGGTCAGTACGGCGAGAACAAAAACACCGGTTATGAAAATCACCAAGATCGTTTCTGTATTGAAGCGGGCGGCAACATTTCAGACTACGATACCGAGTCTGACGTGAAGATGGTTGAAGGTGATGCAACGGCTTCTTATAAGTACTTCGTACCGGAAATCGAATCTTACAAGCGTAAAATTTGGTTTGTAAAAGGTAAAGTGTTTGTGATGCAAGACAAAGCAACGCTGTCTGAAGAGAAAGATATGACGTGGCTAATGCACACGACGTTTACCAACGAAGTTGCGGAAAAATCATTCGCGATTCGTGGTGAGAAAGCACACTTAGACGTTAACTTTATCAATGATTCTGTCGACGGTATTGTGTCAATTAAGAACGTTGAAGGGTTTGGTGACGTTGACCCATATGAGTATCAAGACCTTGAGATTCACCGCCATGTGGAAGTTGAATTCAAAGCGTCTAAAGAGCACAACATCTTAACTTTATTGGTTCCTAACAAGAACGCTGGCGCTCAAGTTGAAGTGTCTCAAAAACTTGTTGGTAATACTCTAGAACTAACAGTTGATGGTGAAACAGTAGTTATCGAGCTGTAAGTTCAGCGTTACATTTACAATAATAAGAGAAACCACCGCATCGTCGGTGGTTTTTTTATGCCACAAAGGTTTGAGCGAGTCTCTTTTTTCTAGAGACAATATGAGAGACATGTTACATATTATTAGGTTAAGGACAAGTATCATTGGGATAACATGCCAAAATTGAAAGGCGTTTTGAGTTGGTCGTTTTTCTGGTAGTAAATTGGGTGGAAGTTTAATGTTTATCCAATATAAAACAGTTGGTTGGCGGTTTTTGGAGCTATAAAGTTAGCCTGTGAATACGAGCCGGCATATTATTAAAGATGTCACTTATCCGGAGACTGCGTGAAGCCTCAAATAGAATCTAAATTTGCCTCCTATCCGATAGAGGCTCAAAGGCAACTTGAAAATGTTCGTCAACTAATTCTTACCGTCGCCGAAGAAAACGGTTTAGGTGCAGTTGAAGAAACTCTCAAGTGGGGTGAAGCCAGTTACCTTGTGAAAAGCGGCAGCACGATTCGAATGGACTGGAAGCCAAAAGACCCAGATGTCATTAAGGTATATTTTCATTGCCAGACTATCTTGATCGAGACTTTCAAGGAGATTTACCCAGATGAATTCGAGTATGAGGGAAAAAGAGCTATTGTTATTCCCTTAAGTGCGTCTACTGGGGGCGGGCCATTAAGCCACTGCCTGGAAATGGCGCTGTTATATCATAGTTTAAAACACCTCCCTTTGCTCGGAGCTTGAGGTAATGGAAACACGTAACAAAGCCATTAAATTCGCTCCCTACGGTCGCCGGACGCTCGTTCCTCGCGCCGTTTATGGCGGGCGTTATAACTAAGGAGTAAATATGGCACTTTCGATGCCTAGAAAAGACATTACAAAGCTTTTGATTTCAACTCCATCTCACTTTATTGGTCATTACGAACATGATGCATTTAGAGCTGTCGTTGTTAATGAAAATTTAGGTGTGAAATCGGCGAGAAAAGATGAAAGGACTTACAAGCAGTACATCGAGGTGACAGTCGAAACTCCGGAGTATAAAAATGACACTGTAGTAATTCCTGACTATAGCCAAATTGGAGAGAACTTCTGCATTGCATTATCAGTACTTTTTGGGAAAGTATTCGACTCTCATGGTCTTTTGCAACAGCATGGATGGGCTTACCTTCCGGATCTTAATTCAAACAATAAAATACATAACAAGAGTCTTACTATAAACAGTTCTAAGCCTAGAGTTGATTATGAAATAGAATTAAACCTTGAGAACATAAATCTAATACAAGACGTTTTATTTCAAAATGATGAGGAAACTGTTGATGCTCAGTCGACTTTTTGGTACGCAGGGCGCTTTTATGTTCAGTCTCTTCGTATAGTCGAAGAAAACCCTGAGCTTGCATTTCTTAGCTTAATTACAGCTGGTGAAATATTAGCTTCATTTTTTAAATACGACACTGACGATCTCCTCGATGAGGATAGCAAGCAACTACTAGAAAAGCTCAAAAAACTAGGTGAAGATGGCAAGCAACTTCATAAGAAAGTAAGCAAGAAATTAATGGGCATTTCTGAGTCATTCTGCAAATTTTTAATCGACTGTTTAGATGATGAGTTTTTCGAGAGAACTGAGTCGAAGCATGATTTTGAAAAGTTAACTAAACCTGATATCAAACAACGATTGAAAGCTGCTTATAATTTACGAAGTAAATATGTGCATGCAGGAAAAACGCCCTCTGGCTGGATGTCTGTTGACTATTTAAATAATAATGAAGAAGTGCACCATGGAACACCAGTACTGGAAGATAAAGACATGAAAAGAGCTATCAAGCGGTCACCTACATTTATTGGTATGGAAAGGATCATTCGATACTCACTTCTTAAATTTATAATGAAAACAAATGTGATCCACGAAATTTAGTTATAACAAGATAATTGGACTCCCGCTCTAATACGAAGCTAACCTTAAAGGCGAGCAAATGAGTCTGGGAGAAGACGATGAATACGACAATTATTGGCGTTACAAATCATTTGATATATCTAAAGGCAGTAACACGTTCAAAGGAATGATGATGAAGTACATAAGCGAGTTAACGGAGGGGCATCTACAACAGCTTCTGACATTATATCAAAACGAATGGTGGTCGAGAGATCGAAACATAGAAGGGACAAGAACGTGTGTTGAGAACTCCACTGTTATTATCGGAATTGTTGATAAGTCGAACAACCTTATTGGCTTTACTCGGGTACTTAGTGATGGGGTCTACAAAGCAATAATTTTTGATGTCATTGTAGACCCAAAATATCGTGGTAAAAACCTTGGGCAATCGCTAATTATGAAAGTGAAAGACCACGAATTGTTGAAGAATGTTCAACAATTCGAATTGTACTGCCTTCCGGTAATGGTCCCATTTTATGAAGCGCATGGATTCACCACTGATATCGGCGACATTCAGTTGATGAAATGTGTTTGTGGTTAGTCAGCGCGATTGATCCCTCTAAACTTTATTATAAAGAACGGGTGTTTTACTTTTCCAACGATTCCATAGTTCGGCGTCGTTTAGCAAATCCACCATAAACCTAGCGACGTTAATTCGACTCGTTTGTTGGCTCTGAAATATTGGGTCAGACAGCGGAGAAGGATAAACCTCATAAGCCGATGCGCTTTCCTGATCAACCAAGCTATCCGGCCTTACCGCGACCCATTCAACTGGAATTGTAGATTGAGTAACGCTATGTAACAGATAATTGGCGGCTTTTTCATTATCGACATGCGGTGGAAGCAGGCAGCGAAGCAGTGCGATGACGGCTTGGTGCTTGAGGCTGACTTGCTCATTTTGTAAATGGTTTTGATATCCTGTGGTACTCATTAATATGAACTTTATCGGTAAACTCGGATTCAGTTTCTTAATCGCTTGGCAAACGGTGGTGGTGACATCGGAAACCAGACACCGAGGATGACCGTAGATTCCACGAAATGTTAAGTTATGCCCGAGACAAGACACTACAGCGGTACAGTCATGCAGTTGCTCCTTCATGTCATTTTCGGAAAGCTGGTGCACATTAGCGAGCGTAACGATTACCTTGTCATGATTCACAAACTCCGGCATCAGTCGGTCGAGTGAACGTACGATAACCTTCACGGTTTCCCCTTTATTTAGCAGTGATTTAACCACCTGTTTTCCTGTCGCGCCTGTTGCCCCCAGAACTAAAACGGCCATTATGTTTTCCTTGTGTTGAATAGATTAAGGGGTACTATATCTATACATATTTGTAATTTAAATTGGCTAAAATAGTATATAGGTATGCGTATTTGTATGAATTGGTCTTCGATATGTTTTGATTGGAATCGCACTAGAGCCTTTTTAGTAACCGCTGAAGAAGGAACGTTATCTGCGGCCGCTAAGGCTCTGGGCATGACTCAACCGACGTTAAGCCGGCAAATATTGGCGTTAGAAAGTGAAATTGGCGTGTCACTATTCGAGCGCTCGGGACATCGATTGGTACTCACGTCGAGTGGGGTTGAGTTACTCAATGTAGCCCGTGATATGGGGGAAGCAGCGAGTCGATTTTCAATGATTGCGAAAGGGCATTCAGAGGATATTGAAGGAACCGTTGTTATTTCGGTATGTGAACTGGATGCAACGTATCGGATGCCACCGATTCTAGCGAAGTTAAGAGTAGCAGAGCCCAAAATCACCATCGAAGTGCTCGTGACCAATGATGTCAGTGATTTAAAGCGTCGTGAAGCCGATATCGCGATACGCAATGTGAAGCCAACTCAGCCCAACCTTATCGCGCGAAAACTTGGGGAAGAACGCGTTAACTTGTACGGTACTCATCAGTACTTGTCGGCCTTTGCGGACTGTCGTTCTACGAAGGACATCCAAGACGATCTACAAATTATTGGTTTTGGCCAAAATCATCAAATTATCGAACAACTTAATCACCATGGCTGGCAGCTACATGATGGTAACTTTAAGCTTTCGACGTCATTTCAACCGATGCAAATTGAATTATGCCGAGCACATTTAGGCTTAGTATACTTAACAGAAGATGTTGGTGCTCGGGACACTCAAATACAAAGGGCGTTTGAAACTTTAGTACCACCGATACATTTATCTGTTTGGCTCGTATGCCATGAGGAACTGCGTACAAATTTACACATTCGAAGAGTGTTCGACTTGCTTGCAACTGAGTATCAACATCTTCTAGATTGCGAAAAGTCATGAATACAATCAGAACATTACAGCTAAATGTAAAAACTGATAGCCTTTTATCTAATTGTTGGTCACGATAGAGTTATTATTAATGATTCCTGGATTAATAAACCATATTGATAGAGTAGGCGATGGCATTAAGTAGACTAAAACGCTCCCGTAAAAATAATTGGCGAAATGAGGGCTGTGCGCCGGATTATCGCTTCTCCCTAGCAAACGAACGAACCTATCTCGCCTGGATTCGAACCGCTTTAGCCTTACTTGCGGGCGCGATCGGCATTGATCAACTTACTCCTGAATTGGCGAGCCCAAGTATTCGTATCATGCTTTCGGCATTTTTATGCTTATGCTCTGGATTATTAGCGGTATTTGCCTACCGTCGATGGTCTGCAAACGAGAAAGCAATCCGCAACAATAGTCAGCTTGGTTATACCAGTTTCTTGAAGTTAATCAGCGGTGTTATGCTCGTTCTAACCTTGTTTGTTATCTGCGTGATTGCTCTATGAACCGAGATCCCGGACTTCAACCAGAACGCACTTCGATGGCGTGGCTAAGAACTCAATTGATCATTATTGGGGTCGGTATTATGCAGTTTAAAGTCGGTGAACAACATGGGTTTATTGGACTGGAAATTACGGGCATAGCGATGATTCTGTGCTCAATCTTGAGTGTGATTTATACACAAAAGCGCTTTTCGAAAGAATTTGGATGTGATGAGAGTGTGTCGACGGCTGAATATCGGATAAAACTGCTGACGTCGGCTCTAGTTATTGTTAGTTCGATTATCTTTGCGTTGTTTATGGTGAGCGACTTTATTTCTAATTAAGAAATTCCAACCCTTAGGACTCAATGCGATTTCTACCATTATCTTTCGCTTGGTAGAGCATTTTATCAGTTCGGCGCAAGGCGGATTCGATATTTTCATCTGGTGAAACTTCGATCAAACCAATACTAACAGTCATTGGTGGAATTACATCGTGGTTGTTAGATTCTTGAGCCAAAGAGCATTGAATGCGTTCACCAATGATTTTTGCTTCTTCAAGACAGGTATCAGGCAGCATGAGAGCAAACTCTTCGCCGCCAAGCCTTCCCAGTAAATCGGGCGGGCGAACAAAACGTTTGCAGATTTCCGCAAAGAGTTGCAGTGCGAGGTCACCCGTGAAGTGACCTTTGGTGTCATTGATCGCTTTAAAGTGATCAATATCGAGCATCATAAGTGACAGCTCTATTTGTTGCTGCTTTATGACTTTGATTTTATTAGTGGCACTTTCGAGAAAAAATCGACGATTGCTCACTTGAGTAAGATCATCGGTGCGAGAAAGTGCGATTAACTCTCTCTCCATCTTTTTCCGAGTACTGATGTCTCTGATAACCCAAATCACACCTTTGTTTAGATCCGAAGGAATATTCTTATCAATGGCTCTACCAGAGATGGATACCCATATCGACTTACCACTTTTATCTTTGATTTGAAACTCAGCTTCCGATACTTCTTGAGTCGTCAGGCTGGCATAAAACCGTTTACCAAACTCCTCAAAGGCTTCTTCGCCAAGATGAAAACCTTTGGTTGACTGACCAATCCATTTATCCGCTGTGCCACCAATCATATCGGCAAACGTTTGGTTCATCCGATGAATACAACGTCCATCTTTAAGGACAAGTATTCCCACAAGCGCATTGTTAAATATGACTTCAAGTTCGTTATACGCTTCGTTTAAATCGATTTCAGCTTGCTTTAGCCTTGTAACATCGTTAATAACCCAAACAACACCCTGGTCGAGTGAGGGTGGGCTTTGTTGAGAGACGAGGCAGCCAGACGCACTTATCCATATAATAGAGCCGTCTTTCTTTTTAAATTGAACTTCTGATGTGACGATTTTTCTCTCTAAGATTGTCTCGGTATAGAGCTTGGTAAACGCATTGGCGATCTCTTGTGATATATGGAATTCTTGCAGGTTTTTTCCTATCACCTGTTCGGCGCAATCATAACCAAGAATATTTGCTCCGGTGTGGTTTGCAATGATGATATTACGATGCTTATCGACCAGCGCGATACCGACTAGAGAGTTATTGAACATCGAATGAAACTCGTCGTTTTTTCGTTCAAGTTGTCTCTGTATTTCCTTAATATCGCTGATATCGCGGCAGGTGGTTATTCGATGTTTTTTTCCACCGATTTCAACAGTTTCTCCTTGAAGCAACCCAATAAACTTTGAGCCATCTTTACGCACCAATTTAAGTTCATAGGACGAGGTGTATTCGTGTTCTAATCGCTCCATAACAATGGGTAAATCATCGGTGTCGATTAAAAAAAACGGCTGCTTTCCGATTACTTCATCAGGAGAATATTGAAAGATTCGAGTAAATGCTGGATTGATATCGACACAATACTGGAGATCGTCATAGATAGCGATTGCTTCAAACGACTTATCTTCAAACAATTGTTTGTTGGATTGATATGTATTAATTGTCGATTCCATTGATACCACGTAATTCGATGTTATTGCTTGTCATTTTTCAATCGGTGTCTCTATCGCAACATTTGGATAAAGATAGCAGGCCTTTTCAATGCAGCCTAAGCATAATATACCTTGAGTCGGTAGCAGTAAGAAAGCGTTTGGTCAATAAAGGAGTAACTAATATACATTGTTGAATTAGGTTGTATATAGCGGATACTATCAGCCTCACGGAGAGGTGACTAATGTCTCAAAATGTTCATTTAGTTAACTCATTTCCACCTTAATTTCCTCACGTATATGACTTATCAACTCTCGTGCTGCGGGAGAAAGCAGTGTGGGTTTTGTGACTAAACCAATCGAGGTTTGAGGCAGCGCAGGAAAACCATCGGCTTCTCTTAGGATCCGAAGATCGGGTGTGACTGTGATTTGAGACATCACCGCAACCGCAAGGCCCGAATGAACAAACGCCGATACACCATCGTGGCTGGGCGATGAATAGGCGAGACGATAGTTAATACCCGCATCATCAAGAGCTTGCTGAGCCCATTTTCCCCAACGACAAGCCCCTTCTAATGCTAACGGAAGCGGTGACTGCTCATGCGTAAGTTTGTTAACCGAACTCACCCAAACAAGCGGGCAGGTCACTAAAACTTCGTAGTTTGCCTCGTTGGCGAATAAGTTCACTAATGAGAAGTCAAACTCGCCTTGCAGGGTATGTTCAATTAATTGGCTACTGCTGAGTGAGTGAAGCTTGATGTGAACATTTGGGTACTTCTCCGCAAAGCTCACCAATATAGGCGGAATAAGGCTTGTCACGTAGTCATCACACACACCAAAGCGTACTTCGCCTTGTATTTCAGGGTTTGCCAAAGTCGACATGACCTCATCTTGTAATTTGACAATACGTCTTGCATAGAGCAATAGATTTTCACCTTGTGAGGTAAGCACTGAACGCCGTCCTTGTTTTTCAAAGATGGGCTGCTTTACCACCTCTTCTAAGCGTTTGACCTGCATGCTGATCGCCGATTGAGAGCGATGTACCGTGGTTGCTGCGCCGGCATAACTTCCTGTGTCGGCGATGGCGATCAGTGTGCGCAGTAATTCGGTATCGAGATTATCCGCCATTTTGTTACCTCAACAAAATTGATGTATAAGTTTAAATTTATTCGTTTGTTTAATGTTTGTCAAAGGCCTAGATTAATAATTATTCAATCAAGGGAGAATAGAAACATGAAAACACTCTTCGCCGCCATCGTATTTACCACCGTTTTAGCGCCTGCTTATCTATCTCAACAGACCGATCAGACACAGGTAAATCATGCGGATTGTTTATCGAAAAACGACATCATCTGGTACCAAAATCGGAGCAAATCTGGCATTGCTCGCACGTGTACTGAACAGGTATTGGCCAACAACCTCAGCAAGGGGGAATGAAGAATGAGAACATTAAACCTAAATAGAAATAGTGTGCTCTTCGCTGAAAGGCAGTCTCAATTGAACCTCTCCAATTTGATGACAATTGAAGGAGGTAAAACGGGTGGACGTGTTCAGCTTTGGTTTGAACGAGCAAAACAGAGAAGAACATTAAAGCAACTTGCCCTGAATCCTCAGTTTCTTGAAGACATTGGTGTGTCGTATCAAGAGGCCATCATTGAATCACGTAAACCGTTTTGGAGAAAATAGGTGGGTTGGTACAAAACAGAAGAGAGAGTGATAAGCTCTCTTCTGTAATATCCGATATAAAGTATCGAGCTTTACAAAATACTCTTCGGGACCACAATTCGCGATTTCACTTTCAATCGCTTACCTAAATTGACTTCAGAATCAGGATTCCATTGCAGGGTAGTTTCCCATGCGTTTTCGGGTTGCATCTCAACTAACATGGACGCTTTCACTTTCGTTGCTATCGCTTGTGAAGGGATCACTGTAATGCTCTCGGTGTTTAGATTTGCGCTACGCGGGTCCATATTAAAGGTGCCGATAACGGTGATATGGTCATCAATCACCATCGACTTGGCATGTAAACCAAAAATAGGCGTCGTGGTCAACTGGGTCTGCATCTCTTTTGACATCACCTTTTTTCGAATATGGGCATCGGGCTTAAATTCAAAAATGCGCACCCCAATTTCGAGCAAGGCTTTACGTTCTCTTTGATAACCGCTAAAGGCTTCTAAGTTATCGTTAGACGCCAAGCTATTGGTTAGGATTTTTACCTCAATCCCTTTTTCTATTAGCGCCTTTAATATCGACTTTCCGACATCGGTCACCACCAAGTAGGGCGTTTGTATGGTTACGGAGTCTTCGGCATGCTCAAGTAGCTCGATCAACCTCTGTGTCGAAAGCCCACTGCCGCCGAGAAAGGTTTTGCCATCATTTTTTCCCGGCACGTCGGAGACATATTCGACATTATCCAGCCAATGTAAATCGCCATCTTGTACCGCTTTTTTAAACGCCAGTGGCATCGCATTAATTTGCTCTCTAATTTCAGGAAGAAAGTTCTCAGGGTTACAGGCGTATTGATGCAAGCGCTCAAAGTTGGGTGGTGATTGTTGAGAATCTTCAACTTCTAACAGCTCGGGAACGGGAACGCTTAAACTGTCTTGCCAAAACTCTTCAAATGAATGCTCGATGGTCTTTGCAGTTTGGCCAAGAACCAACACATCTCGATCTCTGAAATTGTACTCATGGTCATAGCCGAAATATTCATCGGCAACATTCCGTCCACCGGTAATGGAAACAAGGCTATCGACGGTAAAGGTTTTATTGTGCATCCTTTGGTTAAACGCATGAAAGTGAAGCGCTAGGTTCGTCAGCTTTTGGACGATATTTTTCCCTACATTGGCGAGTGGGTTGTAGATCTTAATCGAAATATTAGGATGAGCGTTGAGTGTTAATAGCTCGTCACCGCTCGCTTCTAGCATTATGTCATCGACCAATATACGGACCTTAACGCCACGTTCAGCCGCTCTAACCAAGTAGTCGATGGCCAATAATCCAATATTATCGGTAGAAAAAATAAAGTACTGCACATCGATAGTGTTTTGAGCGTGTTCAGTTAACCATGCTCGGGTGAACATGGCCTCAGTTCCTTGCTCTAATACATAGACGCCAGTTTTGTTATCCTCAAGTTGGGACGAATACGGGGTCAGCAGTTCGGTAAAAGCGTTATTATTATCGAACGTAACTTCCTGACAAAAGTCCTCAGTGGTTTGTTCAATTCGTTCCGTTGGGGGAGAGCACGCTGAAATTAACAAAACGCTTGTGATGATAGTCAGTATTTTAATGCTGTGTCGTTTCAAACTTAGAAAACCTTGTCTTGTATGCATAACGAAAACCAAACTCACTATTTTTATAATGATGACAATGCAAATATACTCGTTATCATCTTCATGTCTATGTCTATGTCTATGTCTAGAAGGAGCACAAATTGTTAAACTCAATTCATCATGTCGCGATAATTTGTTCGGATTATGAAAAGTCTAAGCACTTTTATACGTCGATTCTAGGGCTTAATGTTATTGCCGAGAACTATCGGGAAGCACGACAATCTTATAAACTCGATCTTGAATTACCCGATGGTACTCAAATAGAGCTATTCTCTTTTCCTCATCCACCTGAAAGGCTCAATCGACCTGAAGCATTGGGGTTAAGGCACTTGGCGTTTACTGTTGATTCGATTGAGGAAATGACAAGATTTCTAATATCCAAGGGCGTATCTGTCGAACCCATTAGGGTTGATGAATTCACAAATAATCGATTTACATTCTTTCGTGACCCTGATGGATTGCCAATAGAGATAGTGAGCTCTTAGTTCTAACCGGTTCGTTCGACGATTACCATTATGCGTTGTATGCTGCGGCGAGCTGCATTCTTCACTGGTGATAATAGAGGTGTAATTAGTATGGCAAGATTAATTTTAGTTTGTGGTCCAACAGGCGTGGGTAAAACGACGTATTCACTTTCTCTCGCAGAAGAAATTAAGGGCATACGGTTTTCGATTGATCCTTGGATGCAGACTCTGTTTTCCAAAGACATGATAGAGCTTGATTTTGAATGGATGATGGAACGAGTAAACCGTTGTTCAGACCAGATTTGGCAAGTCAGTGAGCAAATCTTAGCGCTCGATGGCAATGTCATTTTAGACCTTGGCTTTACTACCAAAGCACAAAGAGACATATTTGCCGATAGAGCAAGGCAGCTAAATATCGACCCCGAGATACATTATTTAAACGCTTCCAGCGAGACACGAAAGCAACGAGTCCATAAACGCAATACCGAAAAAGATCCATCGGTATACGCTTTTGAAGTGACAGATATGATGTTTGAATTTATGGAGCCAAGGTTTGAGGCTCCAGGTGAAGAAGAACTTAAATTTGGCCGAACTGTTAGCACATAAGGCGATAATAAAAGTCGTCAACGCTATGGTTATTAAACCGACAATGTTTGGTAAGTGGTGTTATTGAACTTCGCTTACAGATCCGTGTCTTAATCGAATAAATTTAAAATTGGAGAGGCAGAATGAGTAAGCATTTATTGTCGGTTTTTGCGGTATTGGTTGTTGCAGGGTGCAGTAATGAACAATTATATAAGGCCGGTCAAGATTACCAAAGAAGCCAATGTCTAGCAGACGCTTCGTCTGGACAGCACCGAAGCGATTGTGTCAATTCTGAAGATATCAGCTTTAAAGAATATAGTCGCGAGCGTTCAGACAGCATTCATTAACTCGTGGTGCTTGGAGACGATTCTTTTGGTTCTGATGGCGTTCTCTCTTGACTCAAAATGACGCCAAAAAAGATCACCCCAATCGTAATCCATTGTATGGTCCCTAAACGCTCGCCCAGTAGTAGCATCGAGAAGATCAACGTAAAGGCCGGAAGTAAGCTGACATAACCTGCTGAAGTAGAAGCTTTAATGTAAGAAAGCGAATAGTTATACAAGCCATAGCCACCCAGAGATACGATCAAACCTAAATAGATGATGCTACCAACCGCGTTACTTGATACCTGACTTGGCCAGTCTGATGCCAATGCCAGCGGCAAGAAGAAAATCGTACCGGCAAAGCTTTGAAGTGCGGTTAAAAAAAATGCCGAATATCGTTGGGTTAAGTGCTTAATGAGTAGGGTATAACCCACCGCCATCACCATCGCACCAAACTCAAGTAAATTGCCCAGTATTGGGTTAGGGGCTTGTTCACTTTCTGTCCCGCTTAGAGTCATCCACACCACACCAAGAACGGCAATAAGCAATCCAACCCATTGTCGTGGCGTGTTACGTTCTTTCAAAAGAAAATATGCCGCCACAGCCACCATCAAGGGCAACATAGCCGTTACCATTCCAGCTTGACCTGCACTGGTGTAACGCATCGCTTGAGCTTCGAAAATAAAATAGAAACAGGGTTCAAATAGGGCCATTCCCACCAACAATTTCCAGTCACCAGCTTGATAGTCGATTTTGTGATTAATCCATTTCCAGATAATCAGAAACGTCAGTGAACCCAAGACCATTCGAGAAAAGATCACTATCATTGGTGCGACTTCGCTTACCGCGACTTTTAAAGCAATAAACGACGTTGCCCAGATAACAACCGCGGCAAATACCGCCAAATGGGCTTTAAATATTTCTCGATTCATAAGGGTTCCAAGAGGAGTGAAACGTGGTAACCAAGATAGCGCTCAAAGGTGATCATAGCGGACGACATGGTAAGTAATAACTTATGATGCCTAAAATTCTATTGGGTTACAAACAATGGTTTACGGCTTTTTAAAAGTCACCCTCAATGACGGAAGTCACGAAAGCAACCTGAAAAGCAGCAGTATGTCTCAGCTTGAAATAGAGCAATATGATCCGAGTCCAAAATGACAATGTTGTCATACTTGTTGCGATTTCGATGGGTCAAATGAGATACTTTATTTCTCTTATCAAGGTCTCCCATTCGATGAAAATATTACTTGTTGAAGATGAACAGAAAATTGCTGATTTTGTTTGCGAAGGTTTGCAGACTAAGCATTTCACGGTCACTCATTGTTCAGATGGCAACCGAGGCTATGAAGTCGCGAAAGAAAATCGACACGATGTTATTGTTCTCGATATCATGCTTCCCGGTCGCGATGGTCTGAATATCCTCCACTCTCTTCGACAACAAGGTATCGATACTCCGATTATTTTACTCACCGCTCGTAACGAACTAGGCGACCGGATTAAAGGCTTAGAGTTAGGCGCCGACGATTACTTGGCGAAACCGTTTTATGTGGAAGAGTTGAATGCTCGTCTTCATGCCTTGCTTAGGAGACACGAAGGAACACAGCAACACATGGTTGAGGTGGGGGCGTTGCAGCTTGATTGCATTCATCGCAACATTCATTGCCATGGACAATCTGTGGATCTGACCAGTCGGGAGTTTAGTTTGCTTGAGTACTTAATGCGTTCGCCAAATCAAATATTCACACGAGGACAATTGTTGGAGCATGTTTGGGGCTACGATTTTGATCCCTGTACCAATGTTGTTGATGTGTGCATTAAACGGATTCGCCGAAAACTGGCCTCTTTGGAGAGTGCCGGGAAAATGGTTGGCGCGATAGAATCGGTACGTGGTACTGGCTACCGTTTAAGCCCTCGTTGAGGAAGTAACATGTATTTTCGTACTCGGATCTTTGCTATCTCGATTCTAACGGTGAGTGTCGTGCTTGCGGTTGTGATTACGTTTGGGTGGTCTCGAATTATGAAGGTTGAGCTCGATCATCTCGATTCTCGCCTGTGTATGGAAGCTAAGCGAGTCATGCCAACTACGGGTGACCAGTATTCTCCGATTAACGTTACTCAATTAAGTGGTCACGATGTTCAGGGTGGCAAACTGATTGATGACTTGGTGGATAAATTAAGAGTCAATCTACCGAATGAGTTGATGGTATTTGTTGAATCCAATGACCATCATATTCTAACCAAATCAGACAATGCGGATATACAAACGTTTACAAATAGGTTTGATTGGGAAAACGTTGATTCAATAGAGTCAACCACGTCAAATAACACTCATCTTCCATGTCAGTTTATTTTCTTCGAACATCAGCAGAATGAATGGCGAGCCAGTTCATTTACTATTTCGGGTATACAAAGTGTGATCGCTGTTGATATTTCGGCCACGACCAGAGAGTTAAAAAGCACGGTAAAATCCGCGCTAATCGTTATTGTACCTTTCTCTCTGATACTGAGTATCCTTGGCGCAGGGTTTATTGCCACTAATTCCATTCGGCCAGTGAAGCGCTTGCATAAATCTATGGATAAGGTGACCCAGAAAGATCTGAGTCATCGTTTATCTACTCACAAAGAAGATAAGGAATTTAAAGCACTAATTGATACCTATAATGAGATGTTAAATCGATTAGAAAACAGCTTTCAACAATCCTCGAGATTTACCGCCGATGCGGCTCATGAATTAAAAACGCCACTTACGATTTTAAGAGGAAAACTAGAGCAAGCGGTGATTAGTGAAGACTTAGCGCAAGTCGATCTTAGCGCCATTCTCGATGAAGTCGGACATCTTTCCGCGATAACTCGAAAACTACTGCTTCTTTCTCAAGCCGATTCTGGCTCGCTGGCACTTCATCTTGAGTCGATAAATATCACCGATTTACTCGATGAGTTAACCGCTGATATGGAGCTATTATCGGATGATTTAGTGTTGAAATGTACGATTGAACGAGAGCTGACTCTTAAAGGTGATGTGGTGTTACTAAGACAGCTCCTCAATAACCTGCTGGTGAATGTGATGCATTATAGTCTTCACGATAAAGGCGTCACTATTCAAGCCAAGCAGTCTGAAACGACAATTGATGTGCTGATCATCAATGCGTGCAAGCCCATTTCTAATCAGACTCGAAGCCGACTATTTGAACGCTTTTTCCGAGGAGAACCTGACTACACACAAGGTATCTCTGGTAGTGGTTTGGGTTTAGGTTTGGCTCGCGAAATTGCGCGTGCCCATGGCGGTTCTCTCACCATTGAACCCTGCGATCAAGAGACGTTTTCTATCCGTTTAGTTCTGCAAAAACACAACGCTTAATATCGTTAAATGACAGCATTGTCATCCTTCTCAGAAGCCCACTGTATAGACTTAAGGTAACGCTTACATTGTTACCTTAATCACTATGGACACTGGGTTATGAATCGTAAAATCATTGTTTCTATCGCAAGTATGATACTGCTTGTTTCGTCGTCAGTAACCGCCGATGCTTCACTTGAACTGACCAGTTCAGCCTTTTCCGATGGTGATTCGCTACCGATCTCCTTTACATGTGAAGGAGAGGGGATTTCTCCACCATTAAGTTGGAGGGGGGTGCCAGAAGGGGCGCAGTCTTTGGTTGTGATCATGGACCATCAACCACAGTTCAACCCAGACCCACAGTTAAAACCGGAACCGAGACCTGAACCCAAACCAAAGTCGGAACTAAATCAAGGCACTAAACCGATGCAAGTTGGGGATGGAATGCCGCCACCGCCACCAAATTCGAACAAGCCGGAAGGACTTCGTTGGTACTGGACGATGTACAATATTCCCACGGATGTATCTGGTGTTGATGCTGGGAAGTCAGTTGGGATTCTAGGTAGCAATGTGGTCACTGAAGGTAACGAATACGCCTCACCTTGCTCAAAAGGCCCAGGTCCAAAAAAGTATACCTTTCACCTTTATGCCCTGTCAGACTCATTGGCAATCCCTCATTCTGAACCCGTTTCAGAAGCCACACTTAGAAAGCACATGAGTGGCATTGTTCTGGATTCGGACTCTCTAACGGTCAGTTTTACACGAAGCTGCCGCTCTCCATCAAACATGCTCGACCAACCTCGACGTCAGCCGATAGATTCAGAGAAAGATCACAGCGCTGGGCAAGCAAAACATCAACGTCCTTCACCTTCAGAGTTACCGTTATGTTCACAAGTTGAAAAAATATCCGTGTTCTCACCAATTTAAGCCAAATAACCGACAAAAACCTGAGAGATTAAGATGAAGAATAAACGTTCTAAAGTTGTGATATTGCTCCTTGTCTTCGGCAGTATTGCGGCCGGTATTACCTATAAATACAGCGTGGCAGGAGAAGATCATCCGGTGTATACCACTGATATTGTTTCACGAGGCAACATTGAAAATGTGGTACTAACCAACGGCGTGTTATACCCGTCAAAATTGGTGAGTGTGGGTTCTCAGGTCTCTGGTCTAATAGAGAGCATTCATGTTCAACTCGGCGAACAAGTAAAAGCAGGTGACTTGATTGCGCAAATCGATAATCTGACGCAACAAAATGCATTAAGAGAAGCTAAGGCATCCCTGAAGAGTAATAGTGCGCAATATCAGGCAAAGCAGGCTCAGATAAAAGATGCATTATCTGAATTTAAACGTAAGAAAAAGATGTTGAAAGATGGCGCGACGTCGCAATCGGATTACGACACTGCGGAGCTCGTATTGTCGGTCTATCAAGCAGAGTTGGAGCAGCTCGACGCTGAGAAAGAGAAGTCGATTATTAGTGTCGATAATGCGGAGTTGGAGCTTGGTTATACCACGATTGCCTCTCCCATTGATGGCACCGTGATTTATGTCTCGGTTGAAGAGGGGCAAACCGTAAACAACAACCAAGGCACACCGAATATTATCGAGCTCGCGCAGTTGGATGTTATGACGATTAAGGCACAGGTGTCTGAAGCAGACATCATTCGTATTCGGGCAGGGCAGGAAGTTTACTTCACAATATTGGGCGCAACGGGAACGAAATTTCGTGGCACATTGCGCGCCATTGAACCAGGGCCAACATTGCTCACGGGCGATGATAGCGATCTGATGATTGGTGATGAAGAAGCCATTTACTATAACGCTCTGTTTGATGTTGAAAACCCGGAAAACCTGCTGCGTATCGGAATGACCGCTCAAGTCTCAATTGTGTTAGATAGCGCAAAGGATGCTTTACTAGTTCCGTCGCAAATCTTGCTCAAGAAGCACGGACCAAATTCATCTTATCAAGTCAAAGTGAAAAACGGATCGACCGTTGAATACCGTGATGTTGAAGTCGGGATCAACAATAAAATTTATGCTCAAGTTCTATCGGGTCTTAAAGCAGGTGAAGAGATTGTAGTCGGTGAAGCAAGCGGCCGCAGTATTCAGACTTCTGGATTATCAATGATTAGCGCTCAGCAAGGCGGTATGCCAAGGCAAGGTGGTCCTCGTCCTGGCGGGGGGCGATAGGTTATGACTGAAGCACTATTGAATATTGTCGGTGTGAGTCGTTGCTTTGCTGCCGGAGAGCAGGACTTGACGGTGTTAAAGGAGATTGATCTTAAGATTCACCGTGGTGAAATGATCGCGATTATCGGTACCTCTGGTTCAGGAAAATCTACCTTGATGAACATTCTTGGTTGTCTTGATAAGCCAAGTAAAGGGCGTTATTTCATCAACGGACAAGATACATCGGCTATGGGGGAAGATGATCTCGCGAAACTGCGACGAGAATATTTTGGTTTTATCTTTCAACGCTATCACCTTTTAGGAGATTTGACCGCGCTCGGCAACGTTGAAGTCCCCGCCTTGTATGCCAATGAAGACAAGCACTCTAGACAAGAAAAGGCAGCAAAATATCTGACTAGACTCGGATTAAGTGATCGCTTAGATCACAAGCCCAGTCAACTGAGTGGTGGGCAACAGCAGCGTGTCAGTGTCGCCAGAGCCCTAGTGAATGGTGGTGATGTCATTCTTGCCGATGAGCCAACCGGTGCATTGGATAGCAGCAGTGGCGAAGAAATGATGAAACTTCTTCAAGAACTTCATAAAGATGGGCACACCATTATTTTAGTGACCCATGACCCGCATGTCGCGAGCTTTGCTGAACGAGTGATTGAAATCAAAGATGGTGAGATTATTCGCGATACTCAACATTGTGCAATAGACAGCAATAGTCAACGTCAAGTACCGAGTGCCAAAGAGAGAAAGCCCAAAGTAAAAATGGCCATTAACTGGGCAGGGCATATGGAAGCGTTGAAAATGGCACTACTCGCCATGTCGAATCATCGCTTACGTACCTTTCTTACCATGCTCGGAATTATTATCGGTATTGCCTCTGTGGTTTCTGTGGTGGCGTTGGGCACGGGATCGCAGCAAACGATTTTGGATAATATTGCTTCAATGGGTACCAATACCATTGAGATCAAACCCGGAACAGGACTAGGGGATCGCCGAGCTGGGCGAGTTAGGTCACTCACAGCAGAGGATGCCTTAGCACTCAAGACATTGTCATTTGTTGATAGTGTGACGCCCACGGTACGAGCCAATGTTGTCATTCGGTATTCGAGTGAAACGGTGAGTGGTTCTGTTCAGGGAGTGGGTACTGAATTCTTTCGGGTGCGGGGGTATTCGTTAGCGCAAGGGCAGTATTTTGACCAGGCAAGTGTCGATACGTTGGAACAAGTTGCAATTATTGACGCCAACACAGAAGAAGAACTCTTTTCTGATGGTGACGCACTCGGCAGTGTTATCTTTCTTGGTCGCCTTCCGGTTCGAGTGATTGGTGTTGCTGAGCCGATTGAAAGTGTGTCAGACAACAGTGATGAACTTAATATCTGGTTGCCTTACACCACGGTTTCCGGACGGATATTTCGGCAAAACTACGTTAACGATATCACGATAAGAGTGAAAGATAGTGTATCCAGTGATGCAGCCGAGCAGGGGATCATTAGCTTGCTCACTATGCGTCATGGCTTGGTTGATTTCTTCACGATCAACACTGATACGGTGCGCAAAAGTATCGAGCAAACTTCAGAAACCATGACATTACTCATTTCAGCCATTGCCTTTATCTCGCTTGTGGTTGGTGGCATTGGGGTAATGAATATTATGTTGGTTTCCGTGACCGAACGAACACGAGAAATTGGTATACGAATGGCCGTAGGCGCAAGGCAAATGGATATCATGCGCCAGTTCTTAATTGAAGCGGTATTGGTCTGCTTTTGTGGGGGTGGTTTGGGCATTGGACTCGCCTATCTCGTTGGCGTTATTTTTTCCTATACCAATAGCGGATTTTCGATGATCTATACCAGTTCTTCCATCATTGCGGCATTCGCCTGTTCAACATTAATTGGTGTTTTGTTTGGCTATTTGCCAGCCCGAAATGCCGCAAAACTCAACCCAGTTGATGCACTCTCAAGAGATTAAGGTGAGGAAGATATAATGAAAATAAGTAGATTCAATTTCATTACGGTGATGTTGTGCTCGACAACGTTAATTGGGTGCAGCACAACTCGCAGTGACTTTCATTCACCAGAACTCGATATATCTACAAATTGGTCTCAGACACAAGGCGAGAAAATTGAAGCGGTGCATCAGCCAAATAAATGGTGGGAATTATTTAACGACTCACAGCTAGACAGTTTAATTGATCAGGTTTTTGCTTCAAATAGTGACTTGGCAAAGGCCACGTTGACCTTAAGAAAAGCTCGATTAGAAGCAGGGTTAAGCGAGAACAACAAATTGCCTAATCTCGGATTCTCAAACAAATCGTCACTTGAGTATGATATTGGTGATGACTCAACGGTGAGCTCTAGTTCGAGTTTGTCTCTAAGCTATGAATTGGATCTGTGGGGACGTGTCGATGCGGTTGCCGATGCGGATGAATGGATGGCGAAAGCGAGTTATCAAGATAGAGAAAGCACCGCACAAAGCTTAGTCGTGACGACGGCAACGCTCTACTGGAAGGTAGGGTATCTCAATCAGATGATAGGATTAACCCAAAAGAATATCGATGGGACTGAGCACGTTGCAAGATTGACTCAAAATAAATACGACAGCGGTTCAGCGACTCGTTTGGAGGTCTTAGAGTCGAAGCAAGCTTTGTTTACTCAACAAATACAACTTAGCAAACTGCAACAAGAGTTAGCGGAAGCTCAAAATGCGATTTCGATCTTGGTTAATCAACCTTTACAGGACATAGGAATCCGTATTGACCAATTGTCGACGATACCGGTACCCGAGGTAGAAGCGGGGATACCTTCGGATCTGTTACTGCGCCGGCCGGACGTAAAAGCGACTTTATATGCGTTGAGATCTTCTCTTGCTAATCAAGATGCCGTAGCGTCTAGTTATATGCCAACAATTACCTTAACCAGCTCATTGAGTTCTTCTTCTTCAAATCTAATAGACTTACTTCAAAACCCCATCGCGACATTAGGCAGCGGCATAGTTCTCCCTTTTCTAGAATGGAATAAGATGAAACTAAACAAACGTATTTCTGAGATAGATTATGAGATTGCGGTGATAAATTATCGAGAGACCATTTATCAAGCGTTGGAAGAGGTTGCAAATCTGCTGGCAACCAAAGAGAGCTACCGTCAACAAGGCAGCGTGTATCAGCAGCAGTATCTTAATGCTCAGGAGATCGAACGTATCTATTCCAGTAAATACCAAAATGGCGCGAGCGATATGATTGACTGGATTAATGCGATGGAATTAAGGCGGAGTATCGAATCGACGGTATTAGAAAACCGATATAACCAATTTGTTACCCAGATTAAACTTTATCAATCACTCGGTGGTGCCGATAGTGTTCCTCAAAGTTAACGTCCTAATCATGCCACGACCGAATCTTTATTGAATTATCACCTAGCAGCCTAAGGTCGTGTTTTGTATTTGCTATCGAGCAGCCTATCCGCGACCATTAATTTCGGGATGATACTGCCGCACTTATCCAACTGTGGCCTAGAGCACATATAATCCTGCTGCGGTTCGGCAATCTATAGACACAAGACTCAGCCGATTCAAGCCAATGAGGTACGGTTTATTGCAAACTCAATGATTCTCATGGCCTTGTTTGAAAATAAATGGAGTTTACATGTTGAATAAACAGCGCATTTCTTTAGTGGTAAATTAAAGAATGTGTTACTTGCTTTGAGAGTCATACAAATATTTAAAATGTTGTTCCAACGTTTTCTCGCCATAGGTTGGTGCGATCATATCTTGGGCACAGACCGTCAGAAAGAACTCGAAAGGGCCACCAATACGTTCCGGGAGACGACGGGCGATAAGTAAAGAGGCGGTTCGAACCCAATCGGGTAAACAGGTTATCTTGGCGGGATTTTGTTGAGTTGAAAACCCAAGTTCAGCAATGTCATTGATTGAGAGAATGTCTGGTCCACCGACATCTAATTCTGTGTCATTTCTATCGATGGCTTCGAGGCAGAAATTGGCCAAATCACTTCCGTGAATAGGGTTGAGCTTAACCTCACCTTGGCCAAATACGTAAGCTCGACCTTGTTGGGCCATCTTATAGTACTCTTCCAAATCTGAGAAAAAACCATTCGGTCGAATCACACATGGGGTGATTGCTTGAGCATTGAGAAGTTCGCTTGCAAACATTTCTTTCGCTTTAAGCAATCGTACACCCTGATAATTTGGAGCGTTAAAGGCAGAGATATAGATGAATTTTTTTACGCCCGATTTTTGTGCTTCCTTCAATAGGTTACTGTTCGCCTGATAATCCACATCTTGATAGCCTAAGCCATCTTTTTGTTTTGTAATCCCGACACACGAAATAACGACATCAATATCGTCACAGCACCCTATCAAACTAACGGGGTTGGTTACTTCTGCGATGGTGATCTGTTTATCGCTCAACCCCATTGTTTTTAGTTTGTGGTCGTGTCTTGCGAGCGCATAAAATTCAGCACCTGAACCTTGTAAAGCTCGGATAATGTAACTGCCTAGATAACCTGTGGCCCCTGCGACCAGAATGCGTTGCTTCAAATTGTTCATTCTCAAATCCTCTTACTATTAAGTCGTCGGTATTATCAACAAATTGATGGAAATTTAAATCACCATATCTGGTGATTCTAAGCTTGGTCATGATTGTTAATCTGATTCTTTTTACAGAAAAGGAGACAGCTTGTCATGACTTCAATTAAACAGGCTCAATATGCGCTTGTCGTGAACCTAGTATGTTTTGCTTATGGTTTCGCTCTGTTGGTGGGAAATTTTACTTACCTTGACGGGCCTTTTAACCATAGTCATACGATACTCGAGTCCTTGCTATCTGATGTTTATCTTTATATCAGTTGGAACGTGGCGATTTATTTTATCTATGGCATTTCCTTATTTGTTCTGAGCCTCTCATTTTTTAATTTAACAAGAAAAGTATCTCCAGACGTCGCTATCGCGATGCTAATTATTGGCAGTATTTGGTCTGGTTTTATGCTTCTAAGTGGTGGTATTTCGATAGAAGCCATTCATCAAATTTCTAAGTTGTACCCTGAAAATAGCCAAGCTGCAATTGAACTTTGGCTAATGCTTGGCGTGATTCAAGAAAGTGTTGGTGGAGGCAATGAACTGGTTGGTTCGATATGGATTTCTTTGGTTTCTCTTTTATTGGTCGAAGAAGACAAACTAAGTCGGATGACAAAATGGATCGGGTTCTCGATAGCGATAATAGGGCTCGGAACCTTGGTTGATTCTGGAGATGTGTTTGCCAGTCTATTTGGCGTCGCGTTCATTGCTTGGTTTCTTCTAATGATTAAAGTGCTGCCATTGGCCTTTGCGGTTCAGCGTTAATGATAATGCTACGGACTAACTTGGCATCTGGTTAGAGCAACAGGTGTTGTGCGGTTATTTTTGCCGATCTTGAGTTGCACAGTGATGTCGAATATTGCATCTTAGATCTTAAATTTAGACTTCATACTGGCTATTAATACCGATTAAGGGTGTACCATGATTATCAAAACGAAGCTCTATTGCCCAGTACTTAAATCTAACGCCATTGCTAGGCCAATATTGACAGAAAGGCTTGGCAGGGCGTTAGACATTAAACTCACGTTAGTTTCTGCTCCTGCTGGTTTTGGTAAAACTCAGTTGGTTGCCTCATGGTGCGCTGAAGCGAAAAACACGATTTGTTGGGTGTCGTTGGATTCAAAAGACAAAAATACCGATACCTTTGTGACTTACTTAATCGCCGCAATCAGAGAAATGGATAGCACACTTGTATTAGAGGCGTGGAACCTAGTGCAAGCAGGAAATGCGAACCACCAACATGTAATTACCTCGCTCACGAATGAATTAACGTATTACTCAGATCAGATCACGATAGTGTTAGATGATTATCACCTTGTGGAGTCACTACAGGTAAACGAGTTAATGAATGCCCTCATTGAACAGTTACCGCATAACGTTCACATCGTGCTTATTACGCGATCCGATCCCACGCTAGCTTTGGCAAAGTTAAGGGCATCAGGTGAGCTTCTTGAAATTAGGTCGTCCGATTTAAGGTTTAGTGATGATGAAGCCAATGAGTATTTAAAGCTAAATACGACTGCAGACTTAAACCGAGCAAATATCGTTGCGGTGAATCATAAAGCTGAAGGATGGGCGGTTGGTTTGCAGTTGTCTTCTTTACTGTTTTCTAACAGTGACACGATTGAAGAAATCGTATCTCAGTTTACAGGTTCCAATACCTTTGTTCTGGATTATCTGACCGAAGAAGTTATCGCCAACCTGCCAAATTCAATTCGTCATTTCTTACTCGAAACCTCAATACTTAGCGAGTTATCTGTCGAACTTTGTAATGCTGTTTTGGATATCGACAATAGCGCTGAACACCTTAGTTATTTAGAGCAAAATAATGTTTTTTTAATTCCTCTCGATAATCAAAAAACGTGGTTTCGTTACCACCATTTATTTGCTGACGCGCTTATGACTCGAGCGCAAATGACCACAGAGCGAAGAGAAGAACTTAATTGGCGAATTGCAACCTGGTATGCGGATCGTGGGCGTCTATCAGATGCGATTTCCTATGCCTTTTCGACTCGAAACACAGAGAAAGCATTAGAGCTTATTGAAACCCATTGGCCTCAACAGCGAGCTGATGGTCATGATTCTATACTGGTTGAATGGTTATCAAACATTGATATAGACGTTATTCAGAAATTTCCCGTGTTGGCTGGCTACTATGCACTTGCCATGCTCTATTCTAACCCTGAAAAAGGCATGTATTTGCTTGATACAACCAGAATATATTTTGAGAATTTAACGTCACGATTCACTCCTCAAGAGAACACAGCATTTGGCATTGTAAATATCGGAGAAGCCTATATTCATGCTGCTCAAGGCAATACCGAAGAGGTGTTATTGAGAGTGCGAAATGCACAAGCGGTGCTCCCATTCGAAGAGCAGGTGTGGCGAGGCTCCTCCAGAGCGCTAGAAGGGATTGCCTTATGGCGCCAAGGAAACATTGAAAAAGCAGAAGATTGCCTTAAAGCCGCCGTTGCCAATATGGATCATTCCAATGATCTAAGTGCTCAAATCACCAGTCGTTTTTTACTCGGTGATTATTACTATCAATTAGGTTGGCTAAACAAGGCGAAAAAGGCTGCCGAGACAGCGGTGACAATGAATGAGCAGCACTCTGGATATACCGTCGAAGGAAGTGCAGATGTGTATCTATTGTTGGGCGAAATAGTGTTTGAACAAGGTGATATTGTTAGCGCGCAAAACCTTCTTGATATCGCTAAGCAGTTCGGTGTGCTGGGTTTTATGCCCGAGGCTCGATACCGATATCCATTAATTGAAGGGAGAATAGCCTTAGCTCAAGGACAAGATGAACAAGCACAGCGCTTGTTTTATGAAGCTGATCAATGTTTCTGTGAACCGCCTAATCCGTGCCACCGTCCACCCTCTTTTTGGTTAAAGTTATATCAACTTAACAAGGGTAACTCGACCAGCGTGACACAGACTCCTCCTTTTGAACTTTCGGTTTCTAGTCATAGTTATTCTTATCTTCTCTATATGTTGGCAGAGCCGACCTCGCGGCTTGATGTCCAACAAGCTCTGCATTCTTTACCATTGAATCGGAGTTTTCCTTGCTTACTGTTTACGCAAAAAATTGCTGAAGTGTTACACGCTGTTGAAGTAAAGAACAGTGAGCTTGTTAGAGAGACGTTCGATCAACTAATACTCATTCAACAAGAACACCAGAATACGATTTGGATGAGTGAGCTCGGTCCCATCCGTGAACTTATCGAATTGAACCAGATCAATGTTGAAAAACCGAATTCAGAGGTCATTGAAACGACGCTACTCGACCCATTAAGCACAAAAGAAACTGAAGTGCTGAAATGGCTAGATACAGAGCTAACCGGCCCTCAGATAGCATCTAAATTGTTTGTTAGCCTGAACACGTTTCGCACTCATACAAAAAGCATATATTCGAAGTTAGATGTGTCCAACCGTCGAGCGGCCATTAACAAAGCTCGCCAATACCAAATCCTCAATTAACCTAAATTATTAAATATCACATCATGTGGTGATGTGGGTAATCTGCACTGTGAGTAATCTAGTGGTTAAGCAATAAGGCTTAACCATTTTAGAAATTAAGGACTCACTATGAAGAACACTTTTAACACTGTTGCTATTGCCAGCTTATTACTTTTACCGTTCGGGTTTGCAAATGCGACCGATGGAGACGCGTCTTTTAAAGTACTACTAGGTACCAAATCCCTTGAATCCGATTGGGGAGACGACGATGTGATGGACACTATCGGGTTTCAGTTTACCTACTTACCATCCTCTATGCCGCTAGGTGTTGCACTCGACTTTTACGGCAGTGGGAGTGAGAACAAAACCAATGGCGTGAAGACAGAAACCACTGTTGGTGAAATTAACCTAGGTTTACGTTGGCAAGCGCCTGTCTTAGCCGACTCATTTATGCCTTATTTAGGTGGTGGTGTAAGTTTCGCTGCAGCAGAACTTCAGACTGTCAATTCAGGCTCTAAGAATACTTATGAAGATGAGTCAACAGGCTACTGGGTTGGCGGTGGCGTAGATTACATTGTTGCTGACAATTGGTCTGTTGGTATTAATGCTCACTATTCAAGTATTGATGTAAAACTGAATGGTAATGAGCAAGATGCTGGTGGGGTAACTTGGGGTGCGACCGTAGGTTATCATTTCTAAGTAAGATAAAGGCAGAAGCGCATGACAGATTCAGCAATGGATACTCCTAAAGCATATAAAATCTATGTAGCCGAAGCTCTTTCGTCTGATTGGCAAAAAACATTCACAAATTTGGCAATCAGACACCGTGATGGTGGGACATGCATCACCGTTATTTGTCGTGACCAATCTGAGCTCCATGGGGTGATACGCATGGGGTTCAATATGGGGCTAACGCTGCATGCTGTTGTCGAAGAAGGCTACTTCATTGACTAGTAACAAAAATGGCATCGCGGCTTCAAGGCTTCAGTTTGTGAACCTTTGGATAGCCGCGGTTCATTTAAAGCATCTTAAACGTTTCCAATTTAAACTTTTTATCCAGTCCGTTCACATAAAAACGGACATGTATAGAATAGGTTACCTATGATCGAGCTTGCTGCAGTTTTGTATTCTGTAATGGTTGTCGCCGTGATTATCTTTCAATTTTGCTTAATTGGCGGAGCGCCTTGGGGAAGAATAACACAAGGGGGCACTCACGAAGGTTCTTTGCCAATTACTGGCCGAGTCTTCGCCCTAATATCTGTTTTTGTACTGTTCGCTATGGGAGCAGGAATTACGTCGGCTGCTAATATTGAACCGAATTGGCCGATCTGGACAACTTACGCCGCCCTAGGTGTACAAGCTCTTAGCATGATATTGAATTGGGTCACGCCATCTCAACTTGAAAGGCAGTTATGGGCACCAATTACTACGCTGATGTTTTCATTGGCTGCTTATGTGGTACTAGGATGAAAACGATTATAGTTGCGCCACCTTTAAGGGGAATATGGCACGCCATCACCACACCAGGAGATAAAGTTCCTAGTCATGGTACTGATGAATGGGGAATGACTTATGCTTATGATTTTATTAAAACACAAGCTGGAACCGACGGTAAACAGAGCTGGCATCGAAAATCAAACAGAGATTACTATTTAGGCCAAGTGACGTTACTTGATACTTATGGTTGGGGTGAACCTATTTATGCACCGATGAAAGGAAAAATCATCGCCATTGAAAACCACGTACAGGAGCGTCATCGTTTAAATATCTTCTCTGATTTAGGTTTAGCGATTATAAATAACCTGTTTTTCTCGTATCAATCTGGTGATATAAAAAAGTTAAGTGGGAACTATCTTATGATCGAAGGTAAGTGCTGTGTTGCGTTGATCGCTCACGTGAAAGCTGGCTCCATAAAACATAGTGTGGGTGACATTGTTGAAGTGGGTGAACACATCGCACAGGTTGGACATTCAGGAAACTCGACTGCACCACACTTACACTTTCAAATAATGGACAATGCCGATATTAAACGAGCAAAGGGGCTTTTATGTGGTTTTGAGGGTTATGAAATATGCAAAAATAATGTGTGGCTTACTGCTACAGAAAAGGTCCCGCGCAGCACCTATCCAATGAAATTTCGCGTTTAACTTTTCGTTTTACATTCCAACTCTTAGTAAGGTAATCCGATGTTTAGACTAGAGACGAATCGCATGATTCTTCGAGACATGAAGCCCGAAGATGAGAGTGTATTTGTTGAAATATCTCAAGATCCCAAGTATCAGCGTTTCTACGATGAAAGGGATTGTGAACCTAGTAAGTATCGAGAGCTTACTCAGTTGTTTATCTCTCAGGCTTTTGAAAGTCCGCGCCAGACTTATCAACTTTCGGTTGAAAGTAAACGAACAGGAAAGTTTATTGGTACCGTTGGCCTACGTCTTGAAAAGAACCAACAGGCGTCTATGGGGTGCGCTTTCTCCAGGGAGGCTCAGGGAAGTGGATTAAGTCTTGAGGCAGCAAAGGCTCTTGCTCATTATGGCTTCACAGAGCTCGGTATTCATCGAATCTATTGTGAAACGATCAGTAAAAACTTAGCAGCAATTAAATTATGTTATTCGCTAGGTATGAGGCAGGAAGCGTATTTTAAAGAGCATCGATTTTTCAAACAGCAGTGGTGGGATACCGTAGTATTAGCAATGCTGCGAACGGAGTGGAACAATATTACGAGTGACCATTAAATCAGATAGGTAGTCATTAAAGAGTGAGTTAATAGGTGAGAGTTATGGAAGATAAAAGTCAGGTATATTTGGATGCGTATCTAGGTTCTTTGCCTCTAGAAGATGCGAAAAAATACACCTCGTTCAGTAGCGATTATTTTTGCGCTGATGAATATAACGCCAATGTTTGTGCTGATCTTATTTTGCGTGGAGAAAAGCGCGCATCGTGCAGCATGGAATATTGGTATAGCCATGAAGGTGAGTTAATGCCAGAAGTTGGTCATCTCCAAGTTGTCACGGATTGGAATGGTAAACCAATCTGTATCATTGAACTCACTTCTGTGACCAAAAGTAAGTATAGTGATATTACCGCCGAGTTTGCTGCCGAAGAAGGCGAGGGCGATAAATCATTAGCCTGGTGGCGGGAAGCCCATTGGGAATTCTTTAGCCTAGAGTGTGCAGAATTGGGTATTGAGCCAACAGAAGATATGTTATTGGTGTTAGAGCACTTCAAGGTTGTCTATAAGTGAATATTTGCAAATATTTCTTTCGCTTTTAGTAATCGTATATCCTGACAATCAACATCTTGATAGCTTAAGCCATCTTTTTTAGTCGGTGGCCCTTTCTTGCAAACGCAAAAATTGAGTATATGAACCTTGTAAAGATTGGATGATGTAACCGCCTTAATAATCAGTGGCCCTAGAGACCAAAATGTTTTGCTTCAAATCGTTGATTCATAAACCCTCTAACGATTAACTCCTCGGTTTTATTCTCAACGAATTAACGGAAATTTAAGTCACCATATCGGGTGACTTTGGATTGGCAAATTGCTGGGGCGGTTACTGAGTTTGGGGTAAATGGCTAACCAGTAACGCTTAAATGGTAGATCTGTGGCGCTTCTTCTAGTGCGTTTTGGTAATACTCAAAGATAGGCGTAATGTAAGGTTGAGCATAATGCTCTTCTAGTGCTGCGTGATCTACCCACGTTTCAACTAGAACCAATTGTTTCGTGTTTTGTTCTTCATATACCTCAAAGCGCAAGCAGCCGTCCTCCGCTCTTGTAGCCTCCACGATATTTGTGATTTTATCCTTGCAAGCTTGGTAAAACTCAACTTTAGGTGTGATAAAGGCGACGATGTTTAACATTTTAGATTTCTCCTTTGGCTAATGTATTAATTAAAAAGTGGGTAAATTTCATAACAGAAGAACTAAGTAGGTATGCTGCGGTAAATGCGGCTGGCCATGCGTTTACAAATGCAAATGCCCATCGATCAATAAAGTCATGGGTTAACCCAATATTTATGTACGTTACCCAAGCTGACACAATGAAAGAAAGGCAACATGAAAACAGAACTGTAAAAATTAATTTGGTCATATGTTTCTCCTTGTGTTTGTATGTTATGAAGATACTTTCACGCTGACTATGTCAGATTTAGAACTCTAAGATTGCTAGGATTTACATGCTTGATGACTTTTTATTATTTGTTGAGGTGGCGCGCCGAGGCAGTTACGCCAAAACGGCGCACGACCTTAAAATTACGGCTCCAACGCTTTCGAAACGTATTCAGTCCTTAGAAGATCAGCTCGGAGATTCACTTTTTATTCGTTCATCACGAGGGGTGAAGTTAACCAGTTTTGGCAAAGGGTTGTTTGATAAACTTGGAGAGATGACATTAGATTTACAGTCAGCGATATCTGAAAGTAGTGAGCAAGAAAGTGTTTCTTTTGTTTTACATTGCCCACAAAATTTAATGACAGGGCTTCTTTATCCCGCAATTGAAAAATTTGTGTTGGAAAAGCAGCAAGTCAATATGGTGATTGAGCCTGCAAATAATAATGTGTTGTTGAGTCAGACATCATTTGACTTGGCGGTTCGTATTGGTAAACAAAAAGATTCGAGTTTCTATCAAAAACGTATTGCTGATGTGGCTGTGTGCTTAGTTGCGAGGAAGGATAGTAATAACAAAGGGCGGTTACTTATCCCATATTCAGATTCACAGTTACAAGGGAGTAAATTAAGCCAAATAGACAAAGTGTATGCGCAAAAAAACTTTGTAAACGATATTACCTTGGTTCGAAAATTGGTGGCGTCTGGTGCGGGTGTTGGCTTATTACCGATGACAGAAATCAGTGAGTTATGTGACGGTCTACCGGGTCAAATACAATATCAATCGGATATTCTTTTTACTCGTCCAGTCTA
Organism: uncultured Vibrio sp.; assembly: GCA_947504195.1. Classification (GTDB taxonomy): domain Bacteria; phylum Pseudomonadota; class Gammaproteobacteria; order Enterobacterales; family Vibrionaceae; genus Vibrio. The sequence goes on from CANNGN010000001.1 coordinate 307,990, forward strand.
TGCTTTATGGGCGAACAAGCCGAAACCAACGCTATTAGCGGCTTCTTTAATTCGTTCAATAGAAGAGTGTGTTGAGAATACATCTGCGTTGCAAGGCAAAATGATCGCGATGGAATAATCGAACGCTCCACATTATAACCAACTACTTTAGTCCGCTTAAACTGGTATGCGTATATGTCAATTTTCATTTTGTAGGAGATAAAATGAAGTATATAACGCTATTATTTTCTCTTTTTTCATTTTCTCTGTTTGCTGGAGATAAACATATTAATGAACCATACCTAAAAGACATCTATCTGATAGGGAATACGGCTATTAAGTTACGCTTTTCAGAAAGAATGTCTGAAGAGGCGTTATTAAACTTTGAGAGTTACGTGCTAACGGGAAGCCAGCAAACAGGAGTTGATCATTACACTTCTAGAACTTTAACTATCAGTTCAATAGAAAGTGTTTTAGGGGAAAGTGAGAAGACAGTGATCCTTGTTACTTTTATTGAGCCACTTGAGTATTTTGAAACAATAGTAGTCACTGTCGTTGGGGTTAAAAGCAGAACCGGAATTATGATTAATCTTGATAGAAATTCGTTAAGTGATAATTCATTCACCCCGCCTTTACTTATATAGTAAACAGCCATTTAATAAGATATTTGGCCCCTCGTGGGCAGAATCCCTATAGCCACGTTATGTATTTCAGTTAAGGATTGAATCACCTGTGAAAAGTTCTTTAATTCAAAAGCAAAAAATTGCAGTAGAATTTATTGAAACTGCTGTTGAACTTTTTGAAAAAGGAAAATATTTTTCTTCTTTACATTTAGCGGGTGCCGCAGAAGAAATTTTTGAAGCATACAAGTGTCTCAACAAAACTTTTAACTACATCTATCTAAAGGCCTAACCATGATTAAGCTCAGACCAATGGTCTCAAATGAATACCCAGCGTATTGTGATTACTTCATTGACGATTACAGCCGTGAAATAGCTGAAAACTATGGTCACTCAATGGATAAGTCGACTGAATTGGCTAAATACGAGCTCCTTCGTAGTTTTCCCAATGGTTTGGACACCGATGACCATGAATTATTGTGTATTGAATCAGGGTCAGACTTGGTTGGTTACTTGTGGCACTCGATTAACGCAAATGATAAATCGACGTTCATTTACGACTTCTACATTTTTCCAAACTGCCGCAATAATGGTTATGGGAAATTGGCCATGACTATTCTCGATTCACAATTGAAATCGATTGATATTGAACAAATAAAATTACGTGTTGCGTATCAAAATCAAAGAGCGTTAAAGCTGTATCAAGAGGTGGGTTTTGCTATTTCTGGCTACAACATGTCAAAAAAACTCGTAAGTTAGCGGTCTCGATATAACAAATACATCAGCAAAAATCCTCTTACATGGGAGTTTTACTTCTATAAACCCGAAGATAATTGGTTATTGAGTCAAGCTATTTTCGTAGATCAATTTCAAAATTTGGGTGTTAAAAATTAAATATATAACAATTACTTAAATACTATAGTAAGCACATTTATAGCCTTATTAATGTTTGTCCCTTTTGTGAATTTTGTCATGATTTTCGTTCTAGGTGCGAAAGGGAACGAATGAGCTTGGAAGAATCGCACTTGGCGTGATGTCGAGCACTTCAAAGTTTGTCGAAAGATGAAATGATGCTCGTCTCTTAGCTAGCGTTTTCTAAGCATGCCCCTAACCGGTTATGTCATCTTCCTCTTACGGTTTTTCATCTCTCCAATATAAATAAGCCCAGACAAAAATCCGGTATCGTAACTTGATTTTATTGTTGCCTAAATTAGAACAATTTGTTGGTTAAATAGCACTATTCCTGCCCGGTTGCCTATGGTCTAATCAAAATAGTTCAAGTTGTTTATCTATGTATGCAAGGACGCAAGTGTAGAAACTGATTCTTTTTTATTTGCGTGAATAACATATAAAGATCGACGTAATTTATATTTAATAAGGAAGTTAACGTATGGATAACTTAAAAAATCAGTTGGGAAACTGGAAACTGCACCTTTTGGTTATTGGCATATCGGTTGTTGCTGAATTGGTTGGTGTATTAAAAGTGCCACTTGGTGGTGGAATTGTCATCGTTCTATTGCCTCTATTCTACGCTTTTATCATTGGGTTGTTGTTTAACCCGAACGTCGTTAGTAAAGCAAAAGTGGTTCTGACGTCGAAACAAGCAGAACGCGCCACTCCAATTATCATCATTTCAGTTCTGCCTTTCTTAGCCAAATTCGGTACGCTCATTGGGCCATCACTCGATAAAATATTAGCGGTCGGTCCTGCCATGATTTTTCAGGAATTGGGAAATCTAGGAACGCTAATTATCGCAATACCTGTTGCTGTCATCATTTTGAAAATGGGCCGAGAATCCATTGGCTCGTGTTTTTCCATTGCCCGTGAGCCAAATATTGCGTTAATTTCCGATAAATATGGCCTCAAAAGTCCCGAAGGGATTGGTGTTATGGGGGTTTATGTCATGGGTACTATGTTTGGTACTTTATATTTCTCGATCTTAGCGTCTTTCTTAGCGTCTACCGGCTGGTTTGATATTCGCGCTCTTGCGATGGCTTGTGGTGTGGGTAGTGGCAGTATGACAGCAGCATGTTCAGGTTCTCTGGGTGAAATGCTACCGAATATGAAAGAAGAGATCATTGCGTTAGCTGGAGCCAGTAACTTGCTCACCAATGCGACCGGTTTATTTGTGGGTCTATTTATTGCGTTACCTTTAGCCGAGCGACTCTATAAAATTTGTTCAAAAGTAAGCACGAATAAAACCTCAGAAGAAACAGTAGCGGAGTAATGACCATGACAAATTCAGCAGTTAATAAAAACGTAAATTCATCGATTGATCTTGTGAATTATACTTCGACGTTAGTGATTGTGTGTTTGGTTGCGCTAATCAGTAACTGGGCGGGCACGGGTACGACGCCTCTCGCTTCTCTACCTGGGATGTTTATTATCTTTTTGATGGTAGTGGCGAGCTTAGTTATCGCTAAAATTGTGCCATTTTATTTACCTTCAGTTGCTTGGCTTTCGTTAATCAGTGTATTACTAACCATACCAGCGTCACCTGTTTCTGAATGGATGTTAGGATATATTAGTGAGGTGTCATTCTTAAGCCTTGTAAGTCCTGTTCTTGCTTATGCAGGTATCGCAATAAGTAAGCAAGAAATTACGACGTTTAAGTCGTCTGGCGTCAAGATTGTTGTTATTGCAGTGCTTGTGTTTTCAGGTACATTTATTGGCTCGGCATTGGTTGCGAACCTTCTACTGTAGTGCGTATTCATTAAGTTGATATTCACCAGCGTTTTTCTAAATTTAAATGAGCGAAGTAAAGGCTATGATAAAAGATATTGAACATAATTCTGAATTCCACGAACAGCTGATTCAATGGAGAAAAGATATTCATGCGAATCCAGAAACAGCTTACGAAGAGTTTAGAACATCTGACATTGTTGCTGATATCTTGAGTGCAAACGGGCTACAAATTCATCGTGGCCTCGGTGGTACAGGGGTAGTTGCAACTCTACATGGTAATTTAGGCGCTGGTGATTCTATTGCACTTAGAGCCGATATGGATGCATTGAACTTAACCGAATTAAACTCTTTTTCTCATTGTTCTAAGCACGAAGGTAAAATGCACGCTTGTGGGCATGACGGCCACACGACGATGTTGTTAGGAGCCGCGATCACGTTAGCGAAAAGTCCTATATTTAAAGGTACGGTTCATTTTATTTTTCAACCTGCGGAAGAAAATGAAGCGGGCGCAAAAGCGATGATTCAAGATGGGTTATTCGATTTATTCCCCGTTAAAGCTGTTTATGGTTTGCATAATTGGCCAGCATTACCTTCAGGAAAGGCGGCCGTACATGATGGTGCAGTGATGGCCGCGTTTGATACGTTCGACATCCGTATTATCGGCTCGGGTGGACATGGCGCGATGCCACATGAAGGTGCTGATCCTGTTTTGGCGACTAGCCTTATTATCACGGCGTTACAAGGTATTGTAAGTCGTAGTCTAGACCCTCAAAAAGCTGGCGTTGTAAGTGTGACTCAGGTCAATGGCGGTCATGCGTATAACGTGATTCCTGAAGATGTCACCATTAAAGGGACAACACGATCATTTTGCCCCGATGTGCGTGACTTGATTGAGAAGAGAATGGCCGAAGTTGTCAATAGCATCGCTGCCGCTCAAGACTGTAAAGCTGAAATTACCTACACAAGATGCTATCCCGCAACCGTCAATGTTCCTGAGGAAGCTCAGAAATGTCGAGAAGTGTTGGAATCGATGTCAGACATTGAGAGTGTCGTTGTCAATCCTGCCGCGAGTATGGGAGGTGAAGACTTCGCCTTCATGTTAGAGCAATGTCCTGGAGCGTATATTTGGCTTGGAAATGGCGATGCTGAACACTGTCATAGCTTGCATAATCCTAACTATGACTTTAATGACAAAGTATTACCTATTGGCGCGAATTTCTGGGTCAAGTTGGTACAACATATTCTGGCAGCATAATATATTTAAATGACAATTGATTAGGCTGAATTTATAAGATGGATAATCGTGCATTAAAATATTTTGAAGTGGTCTGCAATACGGGTAGTGTTCGATCTGCGTCAGAAGTACTGCACGTTTCTCCGTCGGCAATCAGTCGCAAAGTCGCTCAACTTGAATCTAAGCTGGGTGTGAAGTTGATGGAGCGAGTAGGGCGAGGGATAAAAATTACCGAGCCTGGATTAAGGTTAGCGGAATATATTCGAGATGTTAACTTGCGTCAAAACATACTCATTACAGAACTTTCAGAGTTAGATAATCTAAAAACAGGGACGCTCCAAATCTCAATTGGTGGCGGCTTTATTCCCGATTTTGTTGATACGGCTTTGTCGAAGTTTTCGAGTCGACATCCGGGAATTAAAACCATTCTTCATGTTGGTGGTGGTGATGACATCATTGAGCGCATCACCCACGATGTAACCGATATCGGAATACTGCTCAACGCTAAGCCAGATCCCAGAGTTGAGGTGCTTTATTCATGTCGTTTTCAGGAACTGAGTCTACTTGTTCCTAACTCAAGCCCGTGGGCAAAGCTTAAACGTTGTTCATCTCAACAGTTAACCGATATCCCCTTAGCGATTCTGAATAATACTTTCGACATCCGAAGAGCGATTGACCTGTTTGAAGTTAGGCAGGGAATTCGTCTAAAACTGGCGATGGAATGCAACTCTTTTGAGGCTCTGAAACAATACGTTGAAGCGGGATTAGGGGGAACGTTGTTGCCACAAGTCTGTGTGACTAAAGAGTTACGTAATCATCATTTTACGACGGTACCTGTTGATGGAATGCACTCACTGGATACGACAGTAGATCTAATTATCCGCAAAGGTAAGGCACAAAGTGCGTCGGTGAAGGAAATGAAAGCGTGTATTATTGATAATATGGGAGCTTTCAATATCAAAGATAATTGCACTTGTGGGACAAAAAGCTAGCTGTTTTATTATTGATAGTGAATAATTTAGATTCTAGAGAGCTCTATATATTACGAGGATAGATAATGAAACTCCAGCAACTGCGTTATATTCGAGAGATACAAAGAAATAGATACAATATATCGTTAACGGCTGAGACGTTATTTACTTCTCAGCCGGGTATAAGTAAACAAGTTGGCTTACTCGAAACAGAGCTCGGGGTTCAGATATTCGAAAGGAGTGGTAAGCATTTATCCGGTGCAACAGAAATTGGCCAAGAGATAATTCGAGAAGCATGCCAAATGCTCGATATCGAAGATAGAATCAAGTCTATTTCTTCCGAGCTAACATCGCCCGATAAAGGTCGTCTAAATATATTTACTACCAACGCAATTGCGAATTTTCTTTTACCAGAAAGTGTCGGTTATTTTATCAAACGCTATCCCAAAGTCGCTCTACACATGGGAACGATAGAGCCAGGTTCAACGAACAATACCTTAGATGCCGGCCCACATGATTTGTTTATTATCGCCCAGGATATTGAAGAAAACAGCGATCTTAGAGTGTTACCTGTTTACAAATGGTCTCTGAGCCTTGTTGTGCCATCGGATCACCCACTCGCAACAGAAGAAAACCTCACGCTAGACTTAATCGCAAAAGAGAAACTGATCAGTTACGAACCCAAATCGACAGGGCGTATGGCCGTCGACAGTGCGTTCCAAGCTCACGGGTTAGATCCTGAATATATTATTACCGCAATGAATGTTGAAGTAATTAAAGAATATGCGAAAACAGGTCTTGGTGTTGGAATCGTTGCTTCCGTTGCGAAAGATAAAGCGGATGATTCGCTTACTTTCCGATCATTAGATGGTTTAATTCCAGATTGTTATGCTTGGCTCTGTTACAGCAAGAATACGTATTTAAAAAAACATGCATATGACTTTATAGAGAAATTTGCACCGCACTTAACTCGTTCCGTTATTGAAGAAACATCGACAATGAGTAAGGCAGAATTGGTCGAACGATTTAAAGATTTGGTGACGTATCGGTAGGGTGTCAGTTCAGACTATTTAAATGTGATTCGTAACGTCTGGCATTGCACCTTTGCTTAGTTACCTTAGCTTAGAGCAACGAAGGTAAGGTGCAATGGCTGAATTCCAGCATCGTTGCGAATCACTTTTTAAGCTCACAAAATATTGGATAGGAACTTTTTTAATCTTGGGTGAGAAGGGTTGTCGAAAAAGTTTTCCGGCGTGTCATCAACAAGCAGTTGTCCATCTTCCATAAACAATACTCGGTCGGCAACTTCATTAGCAAACCCCATTTCATGAGTCACCACAACCATTGTCATCCCTTCTTCTGCCAAGGACTTCATGACATCGAGAACCTCACCGACCATTTCTGGATCTAGCGCTGATGTTGGTTCGTCAAATAGCATCAGATCGGGATTCATCGCCAGTGATCTGGCAATAGCAACACGCTGTTGCTGCCCACCGGATAATTGACTTGGGAAAACATCGACCTTGTCTGCAAGACCAACTCGTGTAAGCAGTTTTACCGCATCTTTATCAACTTGCTCTTTATCTTGGTTTAATACCTTTAGAGGAGCGAGCATGACATTTTTCTTCACCGTTAGATGAGGGAAGAGGTTAAATGATTGGAACACCATCCCGACATTTTCACGCAGCGTATTAATGTTGGTAGAGGGGTCATACATATTGATCCCATCGATAATAATCTCGCCTTCAGAAACGGTTTCTAGCTGATTTAGCGTACGTAAAAATGTCGATTTACCTGAGCCAGATGGGCCAATAATCACGACAACTTCACCACGTTTAACTGTAACGGAGACCTTTTTAAGGGCGTGACAATTATTGGCGTAGATCTTATCGACACCAGAGGCGATCACCATATCTTCGCCTTTATATTCAGTTCTAGTCACTGTTTGATAACCTCTTCTCGATACGTTGAACACCAAAGGACAATGTGGAAGTCAGTACAAGGTAAAGCGCCGCGACTGCAAACCATACTTCAAAGGTGGCGAAACTGCCGGCAACGACTTCACGACCTGCTTTGGTTAGATCGGTGATGGAGATAACAGATACCAGTGATGAATCTTTGATCAGGTTAATTAACTGTCCAGCCATTGGCGGTAAGGTACGTTTAAAGGCTTGAGGCAAGATAACGTAGGTCATCGCCTTTGGGTAACTCATTCCTAGAGAGCGCGCGGCTTCCATCTGCCCAGGAGGAATAGATTGAATGCCCGAGCGAATGATCTCGGCAACATATGCACCGGTAAAAATCGACAATGCCGTAATACCAGCGGTAAATCTATCTAGGTCGAAAATGGTTCCCAAGAAAAAATAGACAATAAATATCTGAACAAGCAGTGGTGTACCGCGAATTATTTCAACATATAAGAAAGAAAAATTTCGGTTGAGCGGATTACCTGAAATACGCATCAATGCTGCAATTAGACCAAGTATGATTGCGAAAAATAGAGAGATAACAGAGAGCTTAATGGTCATTAATAGACCCTTTAATAGCACTCCCATGCTTTGCTGATCGACGTTAGAGATTCTGTCGCCGGCAAAAACAATGTCGCCATCACTCACAAACACTTCATCCGCTTCTTCAATCACTAAAGCGGGATCACCATTGTCAAAATTGACCGTCATAATGCCCGTATCACTAATGGATACCTCACCATCACTTTCAACAATCGTTTCTATCGGAGATGAATCGATTATATAAGGGACAATTCGACCCCATTGCCAAGTATAATCAATCTTTTGCGATGCAGAATAGACTGCATATCCAACCGCGAGCAAGGAGAGTATAAATAGTACCGTCCACTTCCAGTTGCTTTTTTTATATTGCATTTTAATACCAAGATAAACGTGACAAGTAGCCAGACACACAAAGTATCTGGCTTAATGAACTTATTTAATTTGCTTTAACCAAGCGTCACTCTTGAACCATTTGTCGTAGATGCGATCATAAGTACCATCACCTTTGATCTGGCGAAGGAAGTTATTTAAAAAGTTAAGCATATCTGGATCGCCTTGTTTCACTGCGATACCGAGTGGCTCAAATGTGAAGGGTTCAAGTATTGATGCGACTTTATCGCTATTTTGAGCGGCATAGATAGAGACAAATGGCATATCATAAATCATGGCATCGGCTTTACCATTGATGACTTCCATTGCGGCATCGGTTTCTGTTTCAAATGCGTTATATTTCGCCTTGCTAAGCATTCTCTTAACTACCACTTCACCTGTTGTACCAAGCTTACTGGTTACCGTGTGTTCAGACGTGTTCAGATCTTTATAACTCTTTATTTTACCCTCTAGCTTTGGGTTAAGAATAATAGATTGACCAACGATGATGTACGGGTCTGAAAAGTTCACTTTCATATTGCGCTGCGCATTGATAGTCATGCCCGCAATGATCATGTCACATTTACCTGTGATAAGCGCTGGAATAATGCCATCCCACGCGGTGTTCACTGGCACATATTTTACGCCCATCTCTTTTGCCATCACTTTACCTAAGTCGATGTCAAAACCTACGTAGCTGTTATTTTTTGATTTCATTTCAAATGGCATGTAGCCAGCGTCAAAACATGCGCGTAGCTCACCAGATTCGGCAATGCGATCCAATCCTTCACTCGCGTTTGCGGTAGCAGAGCAAAGCACTATTGCACCAAGAGCGAGAACTTTATTTAATGTCACCTTCATTCTATCAATTCCTTGTTATATTTAAATACTATATGGTATGAATGATTATTCATTTATCTGCATAAATTTTCATTTTAGCGGAATAAAAATGTATTATATTTAATATTATTATTTAAATATTGATCTCTCAGTGTATTTATATGCATTCTGGTGGTTGTTTGAGCAATATGTCTGCTGTTTGTGATGATATCCAGTTATTTGCTCTAGCTTTGATGGTGAGCTTTAGCGACTTTTTCTAGATAACAAAACGTGTTTAAACTGGATATGGGTGGTAGAAATAAGCTGGCTGGCGAATAGAAATGTTATGTTTTTGAGGAAAAATCATGTTTACATTAGAAGTAGAGCAAGGCTTAGAATTAGCGCTCATAGAACCTAAATTTGCTCCTTTATATTTTGATATCGTATCAAAGCAGCAAGAATACTTGAGTGAGTGGCTCGCGTGGCCGGCTCATGCTGAAAATGAAGAGTTCTTCCTTAGGTTTATTAAGCGTTCACTACACGACTATGCAGACGGAAAATCTCTTGTATGTGCGGTGATGTACAACGAACAGCTGGTAGGAAATATTAGCTTTAATAGCATCGATCATTCATTACAAAAAGTTGAGATTGGCTATTGGTTGAGAAGTGACTATCGAGGTAAAGGGATAATGAGTAAATCGGTTTCTAAATTGGTCGACTTTGCTTTTACCGAGTTAGATATGCAAAAGGTCCAAATTTCGGTCGCTGTTGAAAATAACCCTAGTCGGAATATTTGTAAGCGTCTTCAATTCAATTTAGAAGGTGTTGTCACAAGAGCAGAAAACTTAAATGGTAAGGTTGTCGATCATGCTATTTATGGGCTTAGCCGTACAGAGTGGGTCAAAATTCATTGCTTAGCCCCACATGGAGTAAGATGATCGACATACCATTTAGTTTTTTGCAAATAGTGTAATGGCTTATGGTGGAGGTTGTCGTAAAGGCCTCCAACTGGGCAATGTTGCTAGAAGGATAGCCTGACTGGATCGGTTCACTGGCATTAAATAATATTTCTAGAAAAAGGCCACTATCACAGTGGCTTTAATACCTAATCAGTCTGCTTCAAACGTAACTACATACTTTTCAAAGTAAAGTCGGCTTACACCTCGATCTAAGTGTTCAAATTTAGTGTACTAGTACAATATTTCCTTATTATTTGAGAGTTGGAATTTAGGCCTTTATTGATAATGTTGCACCAAAAGCAATGAGACCCAAACCACACGCCTGATTAATTCTATGACTCAACTTTTTAATTATGTGACTTGCGTGCACAGAGGTGACTAGGTAAGCGACTATGCAAAACCAAGCCATATGTAGAAGCGCAATGTAAAAGCCATAGCTAATGACGAAAGGCATACTGTCATTATTGGATGAGATGAGTTGGCTAAAGACGCTTAGAAAGAAAAGCATTGTTTTAGGATTCAATACATTACACAAAAAACCTTGAAATATGTACTTTCGAGTATGTAAGGGTTGGTCTGTCGAGTTTTGATCGTCTAATTTCAACTTAGAACTGACTAACCCTGTCACACCAAGATAAATTAAATACGCAGCACCAATATACTTCACTATGCTAAATAAAATAGCATTCTGTGAAACTAAGTGACTGATCCCGATTACAGAATAGGTAATATGAACACAAACGCCAACTCCTATCCCAATCGCCGTCAATATGCCTGATTTTCTGCCAAAGAGTGCACTATTTTTAAATACTAAAACGAAGTCAGCGCCTGGGCTTATTACGATTAAAACCCCAAATACTGCAAAACTTAATAATTCCATTTTCTATCCTAATTACTCATATTATTTAAAATAATTGTATAGATTTATTGGTAAGTTATAATCGAAAAAAAGGCACCCTAAGTGTGAGAAAAAGTCACAGATGAGACATTTAAAAGCGTTCCATGTATTTCATATTACGGCAGAGTCATCGAGTTATAGTGAAGCAGCAGAAAGACTTCATATCACTCACGGCGCAGTGAGTAAGCAAATTAAATTGCTAGAAAGCCATTTGTCGCAGTTACTGTTTTACAAACAAGGTAGAAAAATGTATCTCACGGAAGAAGGTGAGTTACTCAAGGAGTACACAGATATTGCGTTTAATGCTCTAGATAATGGAATTAAGAAGCTAACGAGTGAAAGCAACAAGCATCTTGAAGTTTCCTGTGAGCCTACGTTAACTATGCGGTGGCTAATGCCTAGGCTGACCAGTTTTTTCCAGCTTACGGGTATTGATGTTCGACTATCAACAGCAGGAGGGCCCGTCGATTTAGATGAATCAGGTTTATCTTTAGCTATTCGGCGCGATGACTTCGATATTAGCCCAGAATATACAACACACAATTTAGTCAATGAGTGGGTTGGCCCTGTTTTTTCTCCTGAATATTGGAACAAAGTTAAGCGCAACTTGGATGACATTGTTCTGCTTCATAGTGAAACGAGACCTTCTGCATGGTCGGATTGGTCATTACACTCAACACAAGCCTTCAATATAAATAAGTCTAAGTCCTTTGAGCATTTCTATTTCTGCTTACAAGCAGCAGTTGACGGTTTAGGGGCTGCTATAGGGTCATATCCTTTGATCGTCGATGACTTGAAAAGTGGAAGACTAGTGGCTCCATTTGGGTTTACTCAATCTGGACATGGTTATGTGCTGCTTAGCCATACAGAAAGACTGGGAAGCAATGAAATGGAGTTCTTACACTGGTTAGAAAAGACAATGTCCTTATCTCAGCCTGAAACTCTAGGTTCGTAATTTGTAGTGGTTGAGTGAATCTGATCTGCTATTTGTAGGCGACTCGCGCGGTTTGGACTAGAAAACGTTATATAAAAGAGAGGGCTCTTCATCTCGTAGCGCCTCGGTAATTTCCAGAGACTTGTTGAAACAACGGATTGGCTAACATGATTTTGCCCCAATCCAAGTTTCAGTACCTTGTAAGATCTATAAACAAAACTCATTCGATTACCTGCGAGAGAAAAGTTTTGATAATCTAGTCCCTTTCATCTTTCCGATCCAAAAATCTTTTATCCCGACAATGAGAACTATCTTAGGTGCTCCGTCTTTGAGGTGTGCTGACCATGATGACCTATCTTGTTGCGATGGTTGAGGGAAGTCCTCAGGGTGAGTATGCCACTCTCCGATATAATTAACCGTTCCCTCAGACAACTGGAAACAATTATCTACTTTCTGTTGATGGTGTTTGCCTCGTCTATCCACTAGGTTTCTCTGTCTAAGATCACCAAATCCGGGCTCAGACAGATCAGTAATAACTATATGCTGGCCTCTTTGTTCACCAAGTAGTACACCTGCTGCTTCAGTATCTTGCATTTCAGTTTGTCTATATTTTTCTAGAACGGCTAAAACATGTTCAGTTATTACGACGAGGTGTCCATTGCTATCTTGATACGTAAGCTCTCTCTCAAACTTCATTGCATATCACGCATTGCATTTGAGGCTGCAGTACCTTTCTCTTTCCGGTACGATGGCGAGGGTCTAAGATAAACTCACTGTAAGTCCAAGGTGTGCTTGCATTAAGAGTATTTAGTACGGCCTCCAGCGCCATAGCTGCAGAAATCTGGCTTACTCCAGCGTCATAAACTGTATAAGTATTTCCACAGCTGACTTTTTTTTCTTTAGACAGGTCTAGGTCTTTAAAGCGCATGTCGATATGGTCTTGGTGGATGCTCTTATCAACCGTCATACACCCATAGCAACTCAGACTGTCATCAACTAAAACCTTAGCTGCTCTACCATTACCATCATTGAACACATGAACGATAGTAGGCCGTTTGACTGATATCTGACGAACAACACATGCTAGCCTCTTTGATACAGGGGGGCGACCAGTTGCATCAATAACAATATCGTACTTACTAAGCGTTCTTTCATTGATAGGAAAATTACTATCAAATCCAGAAATATTTTTAGTTAAGTGTGTAGAGTTCTTAAGCTTTTTAGCTAGAGCTGAGGCTTTATTGCTCCCAAAGTCTGATACAGAAAGTGTATGCCGAGAAAAGTTATGAGGCTTTAGAGTATCTCTATCATAGAGATGTAAGCATTTCGCATCTAAGCCAGCTCCGTTTCGAACGAGCAACTCTGCTAAATATCCCCCTATTGTACCGCACCCAATTAGAGCAATGCTTTTTGAGCTTAACTCAAACTCCCTCTGTTGATTACGGCTTAATATGGCGGATTTATCCGCTTTAGTAATTGATAACCGAGCGAACTTGGAGCAAAAACCTTTTCTAGACATAATTCCGATCAGATTTTTGAAAGACGTTTTCTTCCTCTTTCTTCGGGTTTTCCGCGAACTAAACTGGCACTCAATACTATTGACATCTATCTCTAGATAAAGGGAAACCGGATCTTGCTTCTCAATATCAAGCACTACAATATTTCTTTTTGCTTTTGAGTTAGATAGGCATCGAACAAGATGATCTCTTGCGCTGAGATCAACTAGCTCAAGCCAAGATAGCACCTCTTTAAGATCTTGAGGCGGCCACTCTACACCGGATAACCGATTTGGACGAACCCAGACATAATGAGTTTTTATCGAGGGGCTTTCAGGACGAACCAACTCTAAGCCTCTTTGATTTAGCCAGCTTTGTAAGTACTGATTGCTCTGTAAGTCATGCTCTTTTTTAACAACCTCTACGGTAATATACTCACTTGACCGTAGCTTTTCTTTACCTGTCGCTCTTGCTAACACAGATGTGTAAGTGGAGTGTCTTCGAAGTTCGCTGAGTGAATATAATTCGGCAGTAGAAGACCAGTAAGATACAAATTCATTATCAAGCTCCTTGTCTCCCTTGGCATCATTGTTCGTAGCATTTACTGCAATATCCAGTGTTGTCTTTATCTGAAGATCTACAGTTTTATATAGTTCAACTAAGTTATTCGGATTCCAGTCAGCTTCCATTTGTTCAACGTAACACAGGTAGCCTTCATGAGATATATGAGGGATTAGCCGCCCTTTGAGAGCTAGCGGCATCTCAATTACAAAGACAGTTGGTAGCTCAATATGTGGGTCACTCGCTTGTATCATTGCAACTTCAAACGCACCATACTTTGTATCGTATCTTTTTATATATACCCCACCTAAAATGGAGTATTTATGTAAAAAGGATTCTTTTCTTAAACGGTTTATAGGTCTGTAACTATAACCAAGCTTAAGTAGAGCCTGATGAGTAATACTCACGATATTTATCCACTCACCATTGAAGAACTGATTTGTGTAGAAGAGTTTGCTTGAGTTGGTTCCTGACTAAATGCAGGAGCGGCAGCCTTATGCTTAATAAGCTCTCTGTCAAAAACTCGCTCTCCGAAAACTAAAGACAATTTAGATAGAGCATCACTTTTTGATTCAGCACTTTCTGCTTCTCTTAGTTGTTCAGGTAATAACCTCAACTTACCAACAATATCTCGCTCTCTATTGGTATGCTGACTTTCTGGCGGAAATAATGGTCTTTCATCAGTGTCATCTGGACTTTCAACCCCTTTAAGAAACTCTTGGTATAAGTTGTCAGCAACAACCTTCATTGTCTCTCCCATATCTTGAGCGTCAACAGAGCGTTGTTGCAAAACTTCAACCGTTGCAGCCATCAAACTGATGGACGATGGGCCACCAACTTGCCATTGTGCATCACGCCAAGCTTTCATATACCTGCATACTTTTCGCAAATGTTTGCCTATACGGCGGCACTCGCCTTCAAACCAATCTTCAACAATCTTCGGATCACTATTCATCCACTTAGGACTACCAGGTTCTCCATCTCTAAGAGCAAGGTTTACATTTTCAGAGTCTAACTTTTCATACTCTAGGTCATCAGCTGAATCTTGTATAAAGCCATATGCTTCCATCCCCGCTGACTCATACATAGTACGATTATTTAACGCCTTAAGCATGGCAGTTTCTTTTTGCAAGAACTGTTCTTTTGGGATTGCATACATTGGCACATCAATGTGTGTTCGCTCTTGAGGGATTTTTATACGAGCACAAGTTCGTTTGCTATCGAACTCCCAGCCAATACTTTCTTCAACAAGTGATTTAAGGGAAGCATTAATCAGAAGAGTTAAGAGTTGGTGGCCAATCTTTGGTTCAGACTCAAAGAAAGTCATTGGAAGATAGGTTCCATCATCAATGTCCATTTCTTGACCTGGGTGAAAAGGGCGGTTTAAAGTTTTGTATTTGAAGCTACCCTGAGTCCAAAATCTAGGCTTTAAGATTGAAAGCTCCTTTAAGGTATCTCTGTCCATTTGACTCAACAAACTGCTTGCTTCAATGATTTTTTGTTGGGTAAGATATTGAAGATTTGTCTTTTGTAGACGAGTGTACAGATAGTCACTATTTTGGCTAAACGCAGCCTGCTCTTTGGCTATAGCCCCAACTTCCTCAAAGACACTTGTAATGCGCTTCCGGACAGTATTACGAAGATACAATAGCTTTTCATCTTCTTCTTTATTGAGAAGAAGTTTACCCATTAAACCGTCTGTTCGATTAGTGTAGTAATGGTGTAGATTCCAATTCATGCTAATGTTCCTTTTTCGTTTGAGGTATCAGCCCTCGTTTTAGATTTAAATGGTTCAGCTGGTTTAGAAAAAATTAATTTTAGCCGTTTATCTTTTGCAAACTCTTCATTTGCCAACTGCTTGCCTCTAGAAGCCAAATTGTTTAGCGCTTCAATACTAGAGTTATCAAGTGTAATATCTCCTGCTGCTTCATTTGGGACTCGGCTATCTAAGCTAATATAATTGCCAATGGCACCGTGCACACTCAACTCTCTTGATAGCATAAACTGATGTAAAATCTGATTAGCGGTCATAGTAGTAAGAACTAATCGCTCTCCTAACCCCCACATCCCTAGGTAACCCTTTTTTGCTCTCAATAGTTTCGGACTAAGTGCATATTCTTCACCCATAGTCCCAACATTCATAACATGGATATCTGAGTATGAAGCATCTGGAAAATCACTTTTCATATCACCAAAAACCTCATGCAACCCTACAAAGCTAGGATTGTTTGCAACCAACCCCCCATCAACAAAGTACGCTTTAAGGTCTTCGCAAAAATATGGTTCGAAATAAGTAGGTGCAGCAGACGTAGCTAGAGCAGCATCCACCAACTTCAAAGGGCCATCACGAGTGAAATCTGGGTTATGTGGTGTCTTAAAAAACTGAGGACGCCCCGTTGATAAGTTGACAGTAGGGATCATTACACGCCTATCAAGATCGTTAAATGTTGTGCTTTCCCCAATCATTTCAATAATGGCTTCTTTTAGTGGCCCAGTTTTATAAGTGGCACCAAACGCTTTCTTGATTGTTTTTAGTAGATTATTGAAACATTTATGCTGAGGAAATATCTTATCGCTTTTACTATAAAAAACGTTTTTTAGCTCTCGTGCAGATTTTCCCTCGGCCAACCCTAAAGCGAGAAGTCCTCCTATGGATGTACCTGTGATCAGATCAAAGTAGTCACCAATCTTAATCGTCTTCTCGTTTGAAGACTCTTCAAGGATTCGCTCTAATTCAGCTAACACGCTAATAGTAAAAAGGCCTCGGACGCCTCCGCCATTGAGGCTCAAGACTCGGACTGCATTTGAGGGAAGGAGGTTGTCGCTCATTTATTTTCCTTTAATCTGATGTTACTTGAGTACTTTATAAATGCCATCTGTACTTATAGTACCTATCCATATATTGACGCTTAGATATCAACTAAACACAATATATGGGCATAGGCGGTGTTTTTCAATAGTTTGTAAAGGATAAAATGAACGATAATTCCAAAGAGGGATCTTTCTTGTTAGTGTCTGCTAACCCTGGGCTGTAGGAAATGCCTTCTGTTGATATATACAGTGAGCATGTTTGTGCATTAATTCTCTGAGAATAATTTTGTATTGAATTTATTTAGGACGCAGATGAACCTCATGGATCATCAGGCTTGGTTAGCATTGCATAGACACGATTGTGTGCTTTTTGATACCAAAAGTTATCCGCACTGCTCTAATTTAGCAAATTCCCTAACACAAAGATGTCCAAAAACGTGTTTAGGAGAGAACGTAGAGCAACTCGTTTTCCTATTTCTATTCTACTTTTTATACTGAAAGTTTCTGGGCGAAAATAGGCGTGAATTTTTTTTTGGTTAGAACTATTTTATAAGTTCACTCTTTGTCAGATGTTTTAGCCCTCAAAAACGGCGAAAACCCAGATGTTGGTAGCATCTGGGTTTTCTAATTTTTAGATGTCTCGGATGGTAAGGCCGATAATCTTTATGCAAAAGGCTGGATTAAATCCGGCGCATTCCTTGGTAGGGAATTAAACGCGGATGAAGTCCATGTGCTCAACTTTTGGCTTGAAAGCGTGACGTTGAACGTCTTGAGGCTTAACTTTCACGTCTTTGCCGTCGATCACTAGAACGATACCTTCGTAGAACTCAGGTTTGTCCATTTGGTTGATCACGTTTGAGTGATCAAGAGCGATAGATACTGGTGCTGCTTCACCACCGTAAATGATAGCTGGGAATTGACCAGCATGGCGTAGGCGGCGGCTCGCACCTTTACCTAGTTCAGTACGTACTACTGCTTCAAATTTCATAGTAATTACTCTTAAATTTGTGTAATAAAATTCACGTGAATAATGCGACCTTATTCTACGCGGTTAAGCTTATGACAAAATTATGTCGATAAACGAGCGCGGATACTAACACTCACGAGTATTTTGAGCAACATCTTCACTACGAAAACCGAGTAAATTATTGAATTGCTGATTGTTAGAGATAAGTGTGTCATCAAAAGTGTTGGAATTCATGCCTACTGGCTGAGTTCGTCATCAAATATCTTATCTCGCAGTTTCCAAAAACGGCCCGATTTTCGAGCAATCACAAACTGGGGAAGCCTGAATCGGTGCTGGTTATTGGCAACTTGAGTCGGAGAGCTGTGGGAAAAAGGGCGATGTCGATCTGCAAGGTGAGGGCGTACAAATTTGCTTTCGAATGCGACTTTTTGAGCCTTAGTTCGCAACGACCAAAACTCGTGAACTTGTGCGTTGTTGTCACCAATATAGGTTACTTTGAGTTGGGTTTTATCTTGTTCATTTTTGACAACCGACAACGTCATATCTCTACACTCAAACACCAAGGCATCTTTTAGGTTTAGCGCTTCTTTTAGTTTCTTGTCGGGGTCGACCAGTGTCGCGTCGCACTCATGGCATATTCTTGCGGCAATGTCGTTATCTGCGCCGCATTCAGAGCAATATTTGGCGCGAAAACGGTAGCCACAATGTTCGCGTTCCCCGGTCTCTTTATCTTCAAAATAGCCCTGACAACGGCGACCAAAATGCTCAAGTAGGAAGCCATTACTATCCAATTTCCCCCAGAAATTATTGTTAAAGCCACAGGCAGGGCAGGGAATGGTGACGATCTCACTGTCACTGTCTGGTTTTTCAGCGCCGATTTCCGGTTGATATAAGTCGTATTGATTACCCGCATAATCGAGCACCAGACACTCAGACTTACCTTCAGCAAGACGCAAACCACGGCCAATGATTTGTTGATATAAGCTGACCGATTCTGTCGGGCGCAAAATTGCAATTAAATCGACATGCGGCGCATCAAACCCAGTAGTTAACACCGACACGTTTACAAGGAACTTAATCTCCTGTTGCTTAAATTGCGCAATGATTGAATCGCGCTCAGTGGCAACGGTATCCCCGATCACGATTGCACTGTGTTCAGGTGGAAGTAACGATAGAATTTCCTGAGCATGACGCACAGTTGCGGCGAAAATCATCACTCCTTTTCGAGTGCGAGCCTGCTGAATGATCTGTTCCACGATTTGGGGAGTCGCACGTTTGTATTGGTCGATCACTAAGTCAAGTTCCGACTCTTTATAACGGCCAGTAGACGCCGGTTTAAGCTGAGAAAAGTCATAGCTAAGAACTGGAGCGTCAATTAACTTGGCTGGGGTGAGGAAACCTTCATCTAACAGATAAAATATTGGAAGCTCGAAGATACAATCACGAAAGAAGCGGGGTGTTTCGCTGCGAATTAAACCGCGAGTGTGATATTGGTAAATCCAACCTACGCCTAATCGATAAGGGGTCGCAGTTAACCCTAAAACTTTGATGCCCGGATTGACTTGGCGAAGATGCGAAATCACCTTTTGATAGCTACTGGTTTTTTCTTCAGGAACGCGGTGGCATTCATCAATAACCAGAAGTGAAAATTTATTGGTAAATGCGTCTAAGTTGCGAACCACCGATTGAACCGAAGCAAACACCACTTGTTGATCGGTTTCTTTGCGACCCAGCCCAGAGGAAAATATCGCGCCTTGGAGGCCGTAGCTTTCGTATTTTGCGTGGTTTTGCTCAACCAGCTCTTTGACATGAGCAAGAACAAGAACGTTGCCTTTTGCTAAACGAGCCAGTTCAGCAATCACCAAACTTTTTCCGGCACCTGTTGGGAGCACAATCACTGCCGGTTCCGAGGTACGGCGGAAATAATGAATAACGGCTTTTACCGCATCGGCTTGATAAGGACGTAATGCATACATAGTAAATGAACGCTGCAACAAAGCAGTGAAATGACTCAACTAAAACCTATTGGGCGGGTATAATAGCGCACTTAATCATAATGAGGTAAGTATGCGTCTCGATAAGTTTTTATCTGACACTTTGGGAATTACGCGTAAAAACGCGACTCAGTTAATTAAATCCAAAGAAGTCGAAGTCAATAATGTTATTGCCAAAAATGGCGCACTCAAGTTAACCGATGAATGCGAAGTGACGTGGCAAAATCGCACTTTAGAGTTACGTGGTAACGTATATATCATGCTGTATAAACCCGAAGGCTATGTTTGTTCTCATGAAGACGCGTATAACCACTCCGCCTTTTTATTACTCGATGAAGCGAATGTTCAAGACCTGCATTTTGCCGGCCGGCTCGATGTAGATACCACTGGCTTAGTTTTAATTACCAACGATGGAAAGTGGTCGCACCGAGTGACGTCACCGAAACATAAGTGCGATAAAACTTACCGAGTCTGGTTAGCCGATCCCGTTCAAGATCATTATTTTTCAGCTTTTGAGAGTGGTATAGAATTACGCGGTGAGAAAAGTGTAACCAAGCCTGCACAGTTAAAGGTTCTTGATAGCAATGAGGTGTTACTCACCATTCATGAAGGAAAATATCATCAAGTAAAACGAATGTTTGCCGCGTTGGGAAATAAAGTCGTTGGGTTGCACCGCGAACGTATCGGTACGATTGAGTTGGATGATATGTTGGAGCCGGGAGAATATCGGAATTTAACTCCAGAAGAAGTGGCGTCTTTTTTGCCGTAGCGAAATGATCGCGAATAGATTAACAGTGAATGTGGGTTGGTTAAGCGAAAACCATTAACAGCCTTTAAATATCGTACATAGTGTGTGGAAGAAAAATACCGTGACTCAATATTATCAAGAAATTCAAAATGTCGTAAACCAAGCGCTAGAAGCGATGGAAGCGTTACATCAGCAAGGAAAACTGATTGATGCTCCTAATTCAAACAAGCAGTTTTTAGTGCGTTGGGTCACCAAAGCGATTAAAGATCAGCGCTTCGATACCTGCGTCGCACGTGATCTGATTAGTTGGCAGAAAATGGGACGTTCACAAGGAAATGGCTTGGCGCTTGAACAGATCTTTAAACGGATATCTAAGTTTTACGCTCAGTTCTTTACCGAGCAAGCACAAAACATTACTGATGCAAATATTGAAGCGTTTCTCGATTTGATGGAAAGTTTAGATTGGGAAGTCTCGACATCGGAAGCGATTGTTGGCCAAGGTAAAGTTCAGATCTACACTGAAGGACAAAATTCTCTGGCGTTATGTGCCGATCAGTGTGATTCGTGTTTTGATGGTGAAAATTTAGTTAAACCAATGAGTTTCTTCGTCCGTGGAAATCATGCTCAATTTGTAGAACAAGCCGGTCAATCGGGTTTTATGCTGCATAAACGTACCGATTATAAATCGAACGTGAAATACCATGGCGAATATCTTATTTTCCCGAGTAATCAGGGCAAACAATTGGCAGAAATACCCTTAAGCTTTAACGCTTAGTAGGAATTAGAAAAACGTTGGCGCACTTTTTTCGCTGGCGTTTTGGTTAGCTTTTGAACAAAGTCAAAAGGCACAGTTGAAAGTTGGTAGCTGTGCTGAATCTGAATGAGCATTTCTAGCCAAACTTTTGCTGTCATCTCTGAATCGTATAGTGCGCGGTGAAACTCTCCATCGCTGGGAAGGTTAGTGTATTCAACTAATGTACCCAACTTATGATTGGGCGCATCTTGCAATACTCTTCTCGCTAACAGCATTGAACAGACAAATTGCCCACTATATTGATGCGAAATACGCTCAAATTCAGCATCGAGAAAACGTTTATCGAATGATGCGTTGTGTGCGACTAGGTTGGCGTTTCCAATGAAATTAGCAAACTCTAACATCACCTCATCCGCTGGTGGGGCATCCATCAACATCGCATTACTGATGCCAGTATAGTTTTCGATAAACGGGCTGATTCGTCGGCCGGGATTCATCAAAGCTTGAAAACGATCGGTAATCTCTCCGTTTTCTATCCGCACAGCACCAATCTCGATGGCACGATCCCCCATATCTGGTGATAACCCGGTAGTTTCAAAATCGAGTACGACAACGGAATATGCATTGGCCATGGGAACGTTCCTTACTAACTAGAGCCGGTTGTTGTGGAGAATATTGTCATTAACGGTAACGTTAAGCGGTGGTTTAACCGCTTTGAAAGCTGCTACACACGAAGCGCTTTTTTCACAATGGCACGTACCATACCACGAAAAATAAATAAGTGAGCAGGCATCATGGCAAACCAATAAAGTAACCCACGGAAGCCTTGTGGGTGCCACCAAGCAGTAATGTTTAGCTCGCGCGTATCGCCATGGTCGACAACCGTGAACTCCAACCGGCCTAATCCCGGTCCTTTTAGACCAAATAATAGCGAAAGAAAACGTTGTTCTTCACAGCGGATAACTTTCCAAGAATCAATAAAATCGCCCGCTTTGACTTCGTCGCCGGCAGGAGAGCGCCGAACAGGGACTCGTCCACCAAAGGGTACATCGAGCCATTCACGTATGCGCCAGAGTGCATTGGCGTAAAAATACCCTTCTTCTCGACTGCCTATTTTTTTGATGACTTGCCATAACTGCTGGGCAGATGCCTGAGTGGTTATCTTGGCTCCGGTCTGTTTAGGGTAATAGCCATATCCGGGTTGCCAACGTTTTAACGCATTCGGGTCAAATCCCCACACTTGGCTCCGAATGAAGGTGCCTTCTTCTGCAATTGTATGGTGAACCGAATCGTAATAACTCAACAGTGACTGTGGATACTTAGCGTGAATTTCTCTGTTGTTGGCAACGTAATCATGAGATAGGCCAGCCAAGAGCGCTTTACCAATATTACTGGGTACAGATGTCACCATGCCTAGCCAATAAGAGGCGAGTTTTGGCGTTAGCAGTGGCGTTGAATAGAGTCGAAATGGCTTATGTGCAAGTTGACAAATAATTCGAAACTGTTCTCGATAAGTCAACGTATCAGGGCCGCCAACTTCAAATGTCTGGTGTTGATCTGGCGTGTCGTCGATAAGTTTAAGCAGGTAAAAATTGAGGTTTTGCAGCGCGATTGGATTTGCACTTGAATATACCCACTTCGGCGTAATTAATACGGGTAAGTTGTAGACAAAGTCACGCATAATTTCAAACGCTGCTGAGCCGGGACCGATGACGACACCGGCGCGTAATTCTGTTACCGGAATCGGTAATTGACGCAGGAGTTCTCCCGTTGCTTTGCGAGCTAATAGGTGCTCTGATGCTGCCGATTGCGGCTGAATGGCACTGAGATAGATAACATGTTGAGTCGTACTTTTTTTGAGTGCAGCGACCACGTTTTTGGCCATGGATATTTCGTAGTCGAGAAAATCATCGCCGTGGTTCATACCATGAACAAGAAAAAAGACGAGATCGTAACCTTGAATCTGCTCTAGGACTGAGTCTGGGTCGCTAAGATCGAGGTATTGTAGCTGCAAATTAGGGTGCGGTTTTGTCCGTGCGCTTAAGTAATCTATTTGTCGACCAGATGCGGTGACATGGTGGCCTTTGTTGATCAGCAGTGGCAGAAGTTGAGAGCCAATATATCCAGAAGCGCCTAAAACCAAGATCTTTTTCATTTTATAGTCTCGCGAAAATGAGCCCTTTAATCTAGCGTAATTGATTCAATCAGTGAATGAATATTCCAGAGAAGAGTCACAAAACCTTTATTTAGGCTGATTCTAGAGAACAATTTGGTGTTAATTTTACTATTTCATGTCGACATCTAGCACGAAAATAGCCCGAACACTAGCTAATTAGTCTCAATTTTACGGCTAAAACTTCCTCATTTCTATTTTTTGGTGTAGATTCACATTCCCATACGGAAATTATGTGAGTTGGTTAATGTTATTTCTGAAAGATCTCTGCAAAGGTTACGTTGATGGTGATGAATTTCATCCTGTCTTGCAGGGTGCCAATCTTAGATTAGAACGCGGCCAACAATTAGCATTAATGGGAGAGAGTGGTTCTGGAAAAAGCACATTGCTCAACCTTATTTCAGGTCTCGATAAAATAGATTCAGGTGAGATATGGTTTCCTAACTTTTCGATGCATAAAACATCGGAGCATAAAAGGGCTGCATTTCGTCGACATACTATTGGCCATGTATTCCAGCAATTCAATCTTCTTCCCACGTTGAATGTTGCAGATAACATTCGATTCTGCCGTCAGTTACGCGGATTGCCTGAAGATAACAACCTATGGCGACAAATCATTTCTAATTTAAACTTAATGCCGTTGCTTGGCCGTTATCCAGAAGAAGTTTCGGGTGGTCAGCAGCAAAGAGCAGCCATTGCAAGGGCGCTCTATATGGAACCCAAGTTGCTACTTGCCGATGAACCTACAGGCAGTTTAGATGAACGTAACGCAGATGCGGTTATGCGCCTCTTAACATCGCTGACTCGAGAACTCGATTGTACGCTTTTGCTTGTGACACACAGTGAAACTGTCGCCAGCCATATGGACGGGTGTATCCGGTTGCAAGGGGGCCAGCTGCATGTTGTTGCCCGTAGTTAAAGCACTACTAGGACACTATCGTCGCTACCCTTTACAATTTATTCTGGTTTGGTTGGGGTTAACACTGGGTGTTTCTCTGCTGATTGGTGTTACCACCATTACCTATCATGCCCAAGTCGGTTATCAAGAAGTTGATCAGCTCACGGCGAATCCATTTCCGTATCAAATAAAAGCTAAAAAAGGGGAGGCGATTCCGAACTCACTGTTTGAAACAGTTTCAAATGCTGATGTTGGCCAGTGTACCCCTTATGCTCAAGCTAAAGTTACGACTGACTTTGGCGTAGACCTGACTATTATTGGGATTGATAGAACGATAGCGAATCGCGCTTTTAGCTCGCCTATTCCAGATAAGTATCAGGTTGTCGTTAGTCGAAAATTTGCGCAACAGGCGCTACTTGATTCCGGCGATTCTTTGGTTTTAAAAAACGGAAAAACACTTGGGCCAGTTTGGGTTGAAGATAACAATCTTGTTTATGGTCTTCGTGCGGCTTCCAGTATTCAATTGGTTCAATCTCTCAATGAAAAACAGTCTTTATCTATGGTGGCATGTGCTGATATGCCTCCGTTTAAACTCACAAAACTCAAATCGATCTTGGGAGATAAATACAAAGTTAAGCGCAATTATCGCTCGGAATTAAGCGCATTAACTCAAGCTTTCAATATGAATTTAAAGGCGATGGGTCTGCTTGCTTTCTTAGTGGGGCTGTTTATCTTTTCTCAAGCCATTTCACTGTCGTTTATTCAACGCCAGCGTTTGGTCGGGATGCTACGTCAGGCGGGTGTTGCGAGACGAGACCTTACCAAAGCGATCGTTATTGAATTATTGTTTTTTATTATCATTTCTTGGTTGTGTGGCAATATTTTCGGATTGGTGTTAGCGAACCAATTACTCCCTAGTGTCTATGGCTCGGCAGGGATTGTGGAAAATCCGAATATGTTTTATGGAATCGATCTGTGGTGGTGTTTCTATAGTTTGATATTAACCATCGTCGGAGCTGCATGCGCATGTATCTGGCCGGTAATTCGCCTACTAAAATCCGAGCCTATTCGATTAACCGAACGTTTATCTTTGATCCGGTTTGCTGGCTCTGAGTTTACGGTTCAGACCTATTTTTCTATCGTATTTGCGATACTGGCCATTGTGCTTTTTTACTATATCCATATTCCAGAGGTTGGATTAGGGGTGCTGGTGTTAGTGCTGGTGAGTGTGGCATTTATTACGCCTTTTATCGTATGGAAGTTTTTTGATTTTCTCTCTTATAGTTTGAGTTCGGTTAGGCTTCGATGGTTCTTTGCCGATTCCGCAGCCAGTATGAGTTACCGTGGTATTGCGACCATGGCATTTCTGATTGCACTTGCTACTAACATTGCCGCAGAAACCTTGGTTGGCAGTTTTCGAGAAACCACTTCTCAATGGTTAGAACACCGTCTTGCAGCCGACCTCTATTTTCATGGTACCGCAGAGCAGTCTCAGTATATTGATGAATGGTTACGAGACCAGCCAGAAGTGAGTGATTTCTGGCAACGCTGGGAAACGGATGTCACTACCGATAATGGAACTGTGCAAGTGGTGAGTGTCGGAAGAAGTGACGTCGAGCTCCAAGCGTTAACCATTAAAGTGGGTGCTCCTGATTATTGGTATAAGTTACATCACAGTAAGACCGTATTACTGAACGAATCAACGGCGAGTAAATTGGATTTGCGACCTGGAGATCACCTGAATTTGCCAAGTGAAATGGGTGATGATTGGCTAGTGGGGGGGATCTATTATGATTATGGGAATCCACACTTCCAAGTCGTGATATCCGACTTTGAATGGCGGCATCATTTTCAGACTAATGGAGATTTGATTTACGCTGTTGATCTTCATCACTCAAGCTATTCAGACTCAGTTCGCTCTAAGTTGGATAACATGTTCCATCTGACGCCTGACCGAATTTATGGCAACAGTCAGATTTATAATGCGGTGATTCGAGTTTTTGATAAGACATTTTTGGTGGCAAAGAAATTAGGAAATATCACACTTTTCATTGC
Organism: uncultured Vibrio sp.; assembly: GCA_947504195.1. Taxonomy (GTDB): domain Bacteria; phylum Pseudomonadota; class Gammaproteobacteria; order Enterobacterales; family Vibrionaceae; genus Vibrio. The sequence goes on from CANNGN010000001.1 coordinate 334,425, forward strand.
TATCTGTGGTGTGTTTGTTGCAACACTCGCCGGAGAAGCCGCCCGTCAACGTCATTTTACTCTGTTACGTTGCTTCGGAGTATCTGGTAAAGAGCTCATTCTTATCGGAAGTTTGCAGCTTCTCACGTTTGGGCTTATCTGTTTAGCGATAGCAGTACCGCTTGGTATCGGACTCGCTCAGTTAATTATTAGCACTTCTATAAAAGGCTCGTTTGGTTGGTCTATTCCTTTAGATTACTTCAGCGCAGACCTATTTTCTATGGCGGCATGGTCGTTGGGCGCCTTAGTGATTGCAGGCGCATTTCCTATCATCCGCCTCGTTCGTCGGTCACCAATGAATATTTTACGCAACTCAATGTAACCTCAAAAATCATTTAGTTCGATATTTCCGAGGTTTAACGCTTTTTAAATCGATTTTTATATTCCTTTCAATCCGACTAAACTTTTACTATAACTAGTTAAGTCAGTGTTGGTTAAAAAAGGTACGAATATGGATAATTTTCTTCGCGATTTTTTCAAGAACGACTCATCAGGTGGGATTCTACTCGTTCTCGCGACCGCGGCAGCTATGATGTTGGCTAATTCAGGTTTTTCTGATGTGTATCACGGATTTCTTCATGCCAAAGTTGTCGGTATGTCATTGAGCCACTGGATCAATGATGGTTTGATGGCAGTCTTTTTTCTTTTGATTGGGTTAGAAGTTAAAAGAGAATTGCTTGAAGGTGCTTTAAAAACACGAGACAGCGCCATTCTTCCGGCTGTGGCAGCATTAGGTGGTATGGTAGTACCTGCGTTAGTGTACGCCAGTTTTAACATGGGTGACCCAGTGACCTTGAGTGGTTGGGCGATACCTGCGGCAACGGACATTGCGTTTGCTTTGGGTGTTATGGCACTGTTGGGTGATCGCGTGCCTCTGAGTTTGAAAGTGTTTTTGCTCGCACTCGCGATTATTGATGACCTTGGGGTTATCGTTATTATTGCTTTGTTTTACAGCAGTGACCTATCCACACTTGCGTTGACGGTTGGTTTTATTGCAACGACTGCCTTATTAATCATGAACTATTTAGGTGTGACTCGTTTGGCAGCTTACCTTGTGGTTGGGTCAATCTTATGGATTGCGGTGTTGAAGTCCGGGGTTCATGCTACATTAGCAGGGGTTGTTATCGGTTTTGCGATTCCTTTAAAAGGTAAAACTGAAGATGCACCATCACCATTGAAATCTCTTGAACATGCATTACACCCCTATGTCACATACGCGATTCTGCCTTTATTTGCATTGGCCAATGCAGGGCTAAGCCTAGAGGGCGTTTCTATCGAAAGCTTGAGTAGCGCTGTTCCAATTGGTGTTGCGTTAGGCTTGGTGTTCGGCAAACCAGCCGGTATCTTCTTGTTCAGTTGGCTAGCAATTAAGTCGGGTGTGGCAAGTTTGCCCGTTGGTGCCAATTTACGACAAGTGTTTGCTGTTGCGTTGCTCTGTGGTATCGGGTTTACGATGTCGATATTCATCTCTTCGTTGGCCTTCGGTCAATTGCATCAAGACTTGGATACATTGGCGAGAATGGGGATTTTGATGGGTTCAACTATTGCGGCGGTCTTGGGTTATGTGGGACTTTCTCTATCACTACGAAAAGCCTAATGTAAAAGATTAATACACACTGGTTCCTATCGGATAAATCCCTAGCTTGGTCATTGGCTAGGGATTTTTTATTAGCGCTAACATTTTGATTTTAGAATGACTTCATTTCTTATGTTGATTATGTTGTTAATTACACTGCAAAATTCATTGCTTTTATCGCTATTTTTGTGGTAATTTCCGCAACAATCTCGGAGTAATTGTGATCTGGGGGATACGCGAAGTGAGCATTCAAGCTGATTGTGTCATTTCGTAGGGTAGGTACTGATAAAAGCCTATTTATCAGTAGAAGGGATACTCTTGTCGTGGGAACGGCATTAATTATGGGAAACCCAACAGTGAATATACGTACAATACCTTCAATAATCAGCTTTTTGCTACCAGAATGCCCTGTTTTAGAAAATAGAAGCATTACCGAACCTTGATTATCTAGGTCTATTCAAGTTTGCCATTTTAATTGGCTATTAACTCATCCTATTTTGCGAAATTTGGGTGGTTTGATGTTCGTCCGTTTTATTAATTCTTCAGTTTGATGGATGAAAACGGTTCGGTTTTGACATTTTTATAAGGGGCGCCTAATGAGCACAGCCTTTATCGTTGATGATGCATTATCATCTCCATTTTCTAATCAAGTTCCTACGCCAACAGGAATTTATGATCTTACACCTGATCAAGTCTTGCTTGATCAAGAGGAGAGTGAGTCTGCTGTTCGCTCATATCCTCGTCGTTTACCGATAGCGATTAAACGCGCCTCAGGTTTGCTGGTGGAAGATACGCGTGGTCAGGTTTATCTAGATTGCTTAGCGGGTGCTGGTACTTTGGTACTGGGCTATAACCATGCAGAGATTAATCAAGCATTAAAAGATCAACTTGATTCCGGTTTACCTTATCAAACACTTGATATTACTACTGAAACGAAACGAGATTTCATTAATCAAGTTAATGCGTTTCTGCCTAAAGAATTAGCTGATAACAGTGTGATTCAGTTCTGTGGTCCCTCTGGTGCCGATGCTGTAGAAGCGGCGATCAAGTTGGCGAAACAGACAACAGGTCGCAATACCATGTTTTCGTTTCGCGGTGCTTATCATGGTATGACAAACGGAACCATGGGCATGATGGGTAACTTAGGAACAAAAGCGCGCCGCACTGGCTTGATGTCAGATGTGCACTTTATGCCTTTTCCATATAATTTACGCTGCCCATTTGGCCTTGGCGGTGATGAGGGAGCGAAAGCCAGTATTCGTTACATCGAACGCCTATTAAATGATGATGAAGCTGGGGTAATGAAGCCAGCTGCCATTATTGTTGAGCCGGTTCAGGGTGAAGGCGGTGTTATTCCTGCACCTGCATTTTGGTTACGCGAATTACGTCGTATTTGTGATGAACACGGAATCTTATTAATTTTTGACGAAATTCAATGTGGCGTTGCGAAAACCGGTTACAACTTCGCCTTTGAAGAGTCGGGTATCGTTCCTGATGTTTTGTGCTTGTCAAAAGCGATTGGTGGTGGTTTACCCATGTCTCTTCTTGTGTTGAAGAAAGACATCGATACTTGGAATCCAGGAGAGCACACTGGAACGTTCCGTGGTAATCAATTAGCGATGGTGTCTGGTGCAAAGGCACTCGAAATTATTCAACGCGATAACTTAGTCGAACATGCCAATATCGCGGGTCAATATTTGCGTATGGGATTGGAAAAAATCCAGAGTCGAGTTAATTGTATAGCGGAAGTACGTGGCAAAGGGTTGATGCTTGGCGTTGAAGTTAAGCATACGAATGGAGAGCTTAATAAGTTTGATGAGCCTCTACCGGATGGTGATCTAACCCTAAGAATTCAACGTGCAGCTCTGGAACGAGGATTGATGGTAGAAAAGGGTGGCCGAGACGGTTCGGTAATTCGATTCTTGCCGCCTATTATTATCTCGTTTGAGCAGATTGATTTTGCACTACGTGTACTTGAAGAGGCCATAATTGTGGCTGGTGGTGACTATAAGTCATCAAGCGATACGACCAGTGATTGGAGTGATCACTTTGTTCAAACTGGTCTATCGGGAAGCAATGAATTTGCGGCAGTACTCAATCACACTGCTTCATCTTTGAAGACCGTTTTTGAATCTGTGGATGCTCCTTATTCTGGCTTTGAACCCAAATTATTAGAAAAGATAATTCATGAAGTCGATATGGATCATCAAAATGCGCCATTGAAAGATGTGGTAAGCAATATGTCGGAATTGATCGCAAAAAATTCCATTATTGTTCAACATCCCGACTGCATTGCGCACTTGCATACACCACCACTTTTAGCATCGATTGTTGCTGAAACCATGATCGCGGCGTTAAACCAATCGATGGACTCTTGGGACCAAGCTTCGGCGGCAACGTACGTTGAACAGCGGGTGGTTGATTGGGTTTGTGATAAATACGATTTGGGTGATCAGGCTGATGGTGTGTTTACCAGTGGCGGAACTCAAAGTAATCAAATGGCGTTGCTGCTTGCTCGTGATTGGATTGCAGATAAACTCTCAGATCATTCTATCCAAAAACTCGGCTTACCGGATTATGCAGATAAGCTGCGAATTATTTGTTCCGAGAAGGCGCATTTTACGGTGCAAAAATCTGCATCGTGGATGGGATTGGGAGAGAAATCCGTCTTAACCGTTAGCTCTAACGCAAATGGCACAATGGATGTTTCATTGCTTGAACATGAGGTTACAAAGGCAAAAGAGGAAGGACTCATTCCGTTTGCGATTGTAGGCACAGCAGGAACGACCGACCATGGTGCGATCGATAACTTAAATGCTATTGCAGATGTCGCTGAAAAACATCAGCTGTGGATGCATGTTGATAGTGCTTATGGTGGCGCGCTGATGTTGAGTAGCCATAAAGCGCGGTTATCTGGTGTGGAGCGGGCGGATTCGGTGACGGTAGATTTCCACAAGATGTTCTTCCAAACAATCAGTTGCAGTGCGGTGCTGTTGAAAGATAAGTCACGCTTTAAGTATTTACTTCATCATGCGGATTACTTAAATCGTGAGCATGATACTTTGCCAAACTTGGTGGACAAATCGATGTCGACAACCAAGCGCTTTGATGCTTTAAAAGTCTTTATGACAATGCAAAGTGTTGGCCCTACAGCCTTGGGTGAGATGGTTGATCATCTCATCACACAGACAAAACGGGTTGCGGATAAAGTAGATGCGCTACCTTCGTTTGAGTTATTGGCAGAGCCGTCTTTATCGACTGTACTGTTCCGAGTTGTAAATGAAGAAGTAACAGATCTGGACGCCTTGAATCAAGAATTACGCCTTGAAGCGTTAACTCGTGGTATTGCAGTACTTGGTGAAACGGTTGTTGATGGAAAATCAGCACTTAAATTTACAATTTTGAATCCATGTTTAAAAATGTCGGATTTCGACGCATTGTTAACAAAAATTGAAGATCTAGCCGTGAGGCTAATCCAACAAAGGGACAGAAACTAATGTCTATTTTACAGATTGGCGCAGGTGGCGTCGGTTGGGTTGTTGCACATAAAGCAGCACAGAATAACCATATTCTCGGTGATATTACGATTGCCTCTCGCACGATAGAAAAGTGTGAAAAAATTATTGAGTCAATTAAAGGTCGTAATAACTTAAATGACTCGGCTAAGAAGCTCGAAGCGCGAGCTGTAGATGCAGATGATGTCGAGGCATTGGTGGCTTTGATTCAGGATGTGAAACCAGACCTAGTGATAAATGTCGGTCCTCCTTGGGTTAATATCACCATCATGGAAGCGTGTCATCAGGCGAAAGTGTCGTATCTTGATACCTCAGTAGCCGTCGACCTGTGCTCTGAAGGACAACAAGTACCACAAGCTTATGATTGGCAGTGGGAATTCCGTGACAAATTTAAAGAGGCGGGTATTACCGGTATTTTAGGGGCCGGCTTCGATCCTGGAGTGGTGAGTATTTTTGCCGCTTACGCAGTGAAGCACCTTTTCGATGAGATCGACTCAATTGATGTGATGGATGTTAATGCTGGCGATCATGGCAAAAAATTTGCGACTAACTTTGACCCAGAAACCAATATGCTTGAAATTCAGGGAGATTCGTTTTTCTGGGAAAATGGTGAATGGAAGCAGGTAGAGTGTCACTCACGGATGCACGAGTTTGATTTCCCGGTTGTTGGCAAGCATAAAGTGTATTCAATGGCGCATGATGAAGTGCGTTCACTAAAAGAATTCATTCCCGCGAAACGCATTGAATTTTGGATGGGCTTTGGCGACCGTTACTTAAACTACTTTAACGTGATGCGTGATATTGGTTTGTTAAACCCAGAACCAGTAACGCTACCGGATGGTCGTGAAGTTCAACCTTTGCATGTCTTAAAAGCACTTTTACCAGAGCCGACTTCTTTGGCTCCGGGATACAAAGGTAACACCTGTATTGGTACTTGGGTTCAAGGCACCAAAGATGGAAAACCTCGTAGTGTATTTATCTATAACATTGCGGATCATGAAGTGGCGTATAAAGATGTTGAACATCAAGCTATCGCTTATACCACAGGTGTTCCTGCGATTACAGCCGCGATTCAATATTTTGCTGGGAAATGGGCAGAGCCTGGCGTGTTTAATATGGAACAGCTCGACCCGGATCCGTTCTTAGACACAATGCCTACGCTTGGTCTTGATTGGGATTATCAAGAGTTGGATGTGCGTCAACCGGACATTCAGATTCTTAAGTAACGTTGTAACAGAATTAAAAGCACTTTATGTAAGTGCGCTTTTGTTATTGTAAACCTCAGCCATGGTAAATACTGTGGCTGTTTTTATTTTATTCGGAGCGATGAGCTGCTGAGCCATTATTCCGATGATTAGGAGTCGAGTAAGATGGAACTATCATCTCTTAATACACCTTATTTTATGATCGATGAATCTAAGTTGATTCGAAACCTCGAGATAGCGGCACGGTTGAAGACACTCTCTGGGGTTAAGCTGGTGCTTGCTCTTAAGTGTTTCTCGACGTGGGGCGTGTTTGACATCATTAAACCCTATTTGGACGGTACAACAAGCTCTGGGCCTTATGAAGTAAAATTAGGGCATGAGACGTTTGGTGGTGAAACGCACGCGTATAGTGTTGGCTACAGTGAGCGGGATGTTGTTGAAGTTGCGGATATCTGCAACAAAATGATTTTCAACTCGCAAAGTCAACTTGCCGCATATCGTCATCTTGTTGAAGGTAAAGCTTCAATCGGACTGCGATTAAACCCGGGTGTGAGTTATGCGGGGCAAGATTTAGCGAATCCAGCGAGAACTTATTCACGCCTAGGGGTACAAACGAATCATATTGAACCAGCGGTGTTTGAGACAATCGATGGTGTGATGTTCCATATGAATTGTGAGAATAAAGATGCCGACGCTTTTATTTCGTTACTTGATTCAATATCTAACGACTTTGGAGAGTACCTCGATCAATTAGATTGGGTCAGTTTAGGTGGTGGTGTGTTCTTCACATGGCCCGATTATGAAATTGAAAAGCTTGCTGCGGCACTGAGAGCCTTTGCTGATAAACATGGAGTTCAACTTTACCTAGAGCCGGGAGAAGCCATTATCACCAAGACGACAGACTTAGTGGTGACGGTTGTCGATATTGTCGAGAATGAAATGAAAACTGCCATCGTCGATTCTGCGACAGAAGCTCATCGGCTTGATACGTTAATTTATAATGAACCTGCGGAAATTTTAGAAGCTTCAGAAAATGGGCAATATGAATATGTCATCGGGTCGTGCTCTTGTTTGGCGGGGGACCAGTTCTGTGTTGCCAAGTTTGATCAACCCTTAGAGATTGGACAAAAGCTTCATATCTTAGACAGTGCAGGTTACACAATGGTCAAATTGAATTGGTTTAATGGTTTGAAGATGCCTTCGGTGTATTGTCAACGCCAAGATGGACGAATCGAAAAACTTAATGAGTTTGGCTATGATGATTTCAAACGTTCTCTTTCTCAGTGGTCGGTGAGCTAAGTGCTAGTGTTTGAAGTAGCTGAAGCAAGCTAACTGATTGATTTAAGGTAATAAAAAACGCCAAAAGATTATTCATCTTCTGGCGTTTTTATTATCCTGTTGTTTTAGGATCGAGTATTGTTTGACCGAGTGTTTAAATCGTGAACTGGGCAAGCCTGTCATCGAGTTGACGAGACATATCCGCAAGTGTTTCACTCTCGCTGGCCAAATGATTGGCCGCTTGAGACATTTCTAATGCTGAATCACTGATTCCAGCGACATTACGGTTCATGTCTTCTGTCACGGCATTCTGCTCTTCAGCAGCGGTTGCAATTTGTACAACACTTTCATTAACATGGCGAATGTGTCCTTCAATTAAATCAAGATCAGAACCACAACTCTCTGCTTGTTTAACACTGTTATGAGCTAAGTCTTGACTGCGCTTCATTACATCAGCAGTACCCAAAGCTAAACCTTGTAAGCGGTTAATGGTGCTTTGAATTTCTTCGGTTGACTGACTGGTTCTTGCAGCTAGGTTCCTAACTTCATCAGCAACAACGGCAAAACCACGACCTTGTTCACCGGCACGAGCTGCTTCAATTGCTGCATTAAGTGCTAGTAGGTTGGTTTGCTCTGAAATACCGGTAATTACGGAGGTGACTTCACTAATTTCCATCACGCCTTCTTTGAGCTTTTCGACTTGATCTGTTGCAGAATCTAGTTCAGTAACCAATGACTGAATACTCTCGACATTTGAAACTAAATCTTGGCTGCCTTTTCCTGCTTCACGAGTCGCTTCTTCTGTGTCATTTGCAGTGGATTCGGCATTATTGGCAACCTCAGCGACTGTCGTGCTCATTTGGTTCATCGCCGTGGCTAATTGATTTAATTGGTCGCGTTGACTCATTACAGCGGTCGATGTTTCTTCGGCTGAAGAAGCAATTCGAGTCGCTGCGTCAGCAAGGTTTCTCGATGACTGAACTGAGCTACCCAATGCTTCTCGAATTGACGCTAAACTTTTGGTAGTCTGTAACGCGACTACGCCAATCTCGTCAGTTCCATACGTGGGAATTTCGGCAGTAAGATCGCCCTTAGCAACTTTGTCCATAGCGCCCTGAATGGCTTTAAGTGGCACAACAATCGCTTTGCTAATAATGTACCCGCATATGCCCATCACAGCAGATATTGCTAATGTAATAAGCCCCATTTGAAGGTATTGCTGATTGATTTCTACATTGATGGTATTTGTTAACATTCCAGCGCCAACAATCCAGCCAAGTGATGGAACCGAATCAACATAAGCGAGCTTGTCTGCTGGTTTACCATTGGTATCTTGCCATGGATACATTACAGTGCCACCTGCCGCACCTACCTCGACCATCTGAAACCAAAAGTGATCCTTGGCATTGACATCACGACTCCCCATCTGTTTACCAATCAAACCTGCATTGGGGTGAGCCAAAAGATAGCGATTTGTGTCAATTACGTATAGATAATTATCTCCGTCAAAGCGAGTTGCATTGATAAGTGCTTTCGCTTGAATTTCAACTTGGTCAGTGGGAAGTGTATTGGTGAGGTACTCGATTTGTGAAATAGTGGAATGAACGACCGCACTAAGACGTGCTTCTTTTTCATGGAATAAGTTTCGTTTAAGAGCGTTTTCGGATATTACGAGTAGTGCGATAAACCCTACAACACCCACACCAATGATCAAAGCAAGCTTGCAGCTCACTCTCATATTTTTTAAAAACATCAATGTTACCACCTTAGCCAAAGGACAAATTAGTTATTACTTTAAATGTATATATTTGAGTCTAAATTTATATTTTTTATTATGAGTATTGGTTTATATAAATATACAATCAATTTCGTATTAATATTATGTGTTTAAGTTCGTATGTATATTATTGTCATTTAAATCATTAGCTTAAATAATAATAACTATATTTTTTATTCTTCTAACATATAGTTTTGAAATAGGTGATTTGCAAGATTTATTCGTCATAAGTATATGAATTAAATAATATTTAGCATATGGCATTAATATTTTATTTACATTGTCTATTTTCAAGCATTACCTTAGTTTCTTCACTTAATGATTCCAGCTCTTTTATTATGTCGTCGATAGAGAGTAGTTTTGGAAGCTTTACCGAAATATTAGCGGTAAAAATGGTTGAGCTTATTCCTGAATTACCCGTTATAAAAACACGCTGACAATTGAGATCGAGCACACGTACTCGTTGGCTGTCGAGCAGATGAGTAATGTCATTTACAATTCCAGCTCGATCTCGAGCATCCATACGTAGTTGGTAGATATGTTCATCGTTGTTATCGATGATTTGATTGCATTCGCTAACCTTGGCAGTTAAATTGGGATGAGAAATAAACGCATCAATTACCGCGTCCTTATGTTCAGTGGGTAATTCAATTTTAATTACGGCAGCGACTTGGCTATCGAGAAAATTGACTTTGCTGACGAGCCAAGTTCCAAAGTTTTCATGAGTTATGGTTGCCAGCTGTTGAATATCGCTCGGGTTCGCTTCACCGATGAAACTCACGATAAATGTAGACATCATAATTATTCTCCGACAGTTATATATGAGGTGATTCGTTTTATTCCTTATACTGTAATAGTTTAGATGCAGCAGTTTGAATTGCCGTGTTGTCGCTAGAAATTGCTGTTGGGATCTAACTTCATTGCGATTAAAATACAAAAAATGTGGATTAGGTAAAGTAAACCGTTATGTCCATTTCATTAAGTTCGCGTCATTATTGTCGATAGCACTAACCATCTAAGTTGAGAGTAAAAAATGTTAAAACTGGCAATGTTAAGTACTGGTGAAGAAGTGTTGCATGGGGATATTGTTGATACCAATGCTTCATGGTTGTCGGGTCTTCTTTTTGAAGAGGGATTTAGCTTATCAAAACGTTCTACGGTCGGCGATAGTCACCAAGCTTTAACCGAAGAGTTGATCTTACTGACGTTGAATTCAGATGTCCTAATCGTCAATGGGGGGCTCGGTCCTACATCCGATGATGTTACAACAGAAGTTGCTGCTAATGTCGCTGGTGTGGAATTAGAGCTGTTTCCAGATTGGCTCGAGCAAATGAATGCTTTTTTCGCAACTCGCAACCAAGTTATGCCCGATAGCAATGTCAAACAAGCCATGTTGCCAGCGGGCTCAACATTTATTGATAACCCAATTGGAACCGCATGCGGTTTTCAGTGCGTGATCAATGAGTGCCTTTGTTATTTTACACCAGGTGTACCGAGTGAATTTAAACGGATGGTTGTAGAACAAATTGTTCCTGATCTTCAACATCGTTTTCCAGAACTTGTTGGGTCGGATTGTCATCGTATATATACGGTCGGGAGTTCTGAATCTGAACTTGCTCAGTGGTTAGAGACCATTCCGTTACCTCCTGAATATCAACTTGGCTATCGTTCTTACATTCCTTTTATTGAAATCAAGGTTTTTGGGCCTAAAAGGGATTATGAAGGTGCGCTAGAGCTGATTGAACAGATTAGAGATAAGGTAGAAGACAAGGTCGTTAGTATCGATCAGACCATGTTGACTCGTTTAGGAGATTGCGTTGCCAAAACTGAAGTAACTTTAGCACTCGCGGAGCAAAGTACGCGTGGTTGGTTAAGTAATTGGTTATTTTCAGACCCGAGTATCAGCGAAGCGCGAGGCAGTTGCTGGATACTGAGTTCACACGTTGCTGGTGCCATGGATGATAAGGATGCGTTAAGTGCAGCATTAGCATTAGCTGCAGCGACAAAAGAGAAAAGTGCAACAGATATCGCCATCGCGACCGGAGAATATCGTAACCGAACCTTTACTTTAGCCCTGTCTACACCATACGGAGAATGGGCTCAGAGTCATTCATTCAATCGAGATTATTCCGATGAAGATAGTAAAATTGTTATTGGTACCATTGCCGCTGATATGTTGTTGCGCTATCTAACAGGTAAACCGGTATTTGGCGAATATCGTTTTTCTAAAACAATTAAGAAAATCTATTTGCCTATCGAATCATTAAAGTAGGTGAATTTTGAGGATTTATCAGCGACTCAAATGGGCAACATGCCCACTTGGGAAGCGATAAAACTGGAAGGTATAAAAAAGGGCAGGCTATGCCCTTTTTACATTTAAATGAACATTAACTTCTTCAAGTTCTACATCACCATTGGCTCGGCTAATACATGGGAGTACTTCGTCTCCAGAGGTATAGGCCATGGCAAAACCAACGTAATCGACGTTGCCTTTCGCTAATTTGCAGCGACACGCACCACAATGCCCTTCTCGGCATTGATATTCGACTTCTAAACCTGACTGTTCCATGGTTTCAAGAAGTGTGTTGGACGAGTTAGACTCGACGACGATTTTTTGGTTTATCCGTAGTTGTGACATTAGAGTTCGAAGTCCTCAAAGTCATCTAGGCTAACTTCATTATCAATTTGACCGACAAGGTATGAGCTTATTTCAGCTTCTTGTGGTGCAACTTGTACGTTATCAGAAGAAAGCCATGCATTGATCCAAGGAATAGGATTGCTAGTCGAATCTGGGTAAGCCACGCCTAAGCCAACGGCTTGCATTCGAATATTTGTGATGTATTCAACGTATTGGCACAGAATATCTTTGTTTAACCCAATCATTGAACCGTCTTTAAAGAGGTAGGATGCCCACTCTTTTTCTTGTTCTGCAGCTTGCTTAAACAGGTCAAAGCATTGCTGTTTACATTCTTCAGCAATTTGAACGAACGCAAAGTCATCTTGGCCATTGCGCAACATATTAATCATATGCTGTGTACCCGTTAAGTGAAGAGCTTCATCACGGGCAATAAGTTTGATGATTTTTGCATTACCTTCCATGAGCTCTCGTTCTGCGAATGCGAAAGAACAGGCAAAACTAACGTAGAAGCGGATGGCTTCTAAAGCATTTACGGACATTAAACAGAGATAAAGTTTTTTCTTCAAATCCATCAATGAAACTGTGACGTTGTCACCATTTAGTTTGTGTGTGCCTTCACCAAAGCGATGATAGTCATTGGTTGCTTGAATCAATTCATCATAATAATACGCAATATCTTTTGCTCGTTTGATGATTTCTTCATTTTCGACAATGTCGTCAAACACAGTACTAGGGTCATTAACGATATTACGAATGATATGAGTGTACGAGCGTGAATGTATTGTTTCAGAGAATGACCATGTTTCGATCCAAGTTTCGAGTTCTGGAAGTGATACCAAAGGAAGGAGAGCAACGTTAGGGCTGCGGCCTTGAATAGAATCGAGTAGAGTTTGATATTTTAGGTTAGAGATAAAAATATGTTGTTCATGCTCAGGAAGCTTATTGTAATCGATGCGGTCGCTTGAAACGTCGACTTCTTCTGGACGCCAAAAGAAGGACAGTTGCTTTTCGATTAGTTTTTCGAAGATTTCATATTTTTGTTGATCATAGCGAGCAACGTTAACCGGTTGCCCAAGAAACATTGGTTCTTTTAATTGATCATTTTTGTTCTGAGAAAAAGTGCTGTAAGCCATGTTTTGCCTCAACTTTCATAAGCCCTCTACCGAGGGCAAATAAGTGGAATCTAATAATTAGGGAAATGCAGGTTAGATTTTGCACGCTCCGCCGGAACAATCATCGTCTGCTGATGCAACGTCTTTCTGATCATCTTGAGCACCGTCACGCGTATTATGGTAATAAAGCGTTTTAACACCATATTTGTATGCAGTCAGTAAGTCTTGAAGAAGTTGCTTCATAGGAACTTTGCCGGAGTCGTAACGACTTGGATCGTAATTCGTATTGGCAGAAATCGCTTGGTCGACGAATTTTTGCATAATACTAACGAGATGCAGATACCCATTATTTGAACCGATATTCCAAAGCAGTTCATAGTTATCTTTGTATTCGATGAACTCAGGGACAACCTGTTTCAAAATACCGTCTTTAGACGCCTTAATCGAAACATAACCACGCGGTGGTTCAATCCCGTTGGTCGCATTTGAAATCTGTGAAGAAGTTTCAGATGGCATTAATGCGGTCAACGTTGAATTACGTAAACCATATTCCATGATCTCTTCACGTAATGCATCCCAATCGTAATGTAATGGTTCATCACAAATATCATCGATATCTTTTTTGTAGGTATCGATTGGGAGTAACCCTTTCGCATAATTGGTTTCGTTAAAGAGAGAGCAACGGCCTTGCTCTTTTGCAAGTTCCACTGATGCTTTGAGTAGGTAATATTGCATCGCTTCAAACGTACGGTGGGTCAGATTATTGGCGCTACCATCAGAGTATTTCACGCCATTTTTCGCTAGGTAATAAGCGTAGTTGATTACACCAACACCTAACGTTCGGCGATTCATCGATGAACGGTGTGCTGCTGGAAGCGGGTAATCTTGATAATCGAGTAGTGCATCAAGTGCACGAACGACTAGATCCGATAACTCAGCAAAATCATCGAGAGACTCAATAGCACCAAGGTTAAACGCCGACAGAGTACACAGGGCGATTTCACCAGATTCATCTTCTACGTTTTCAAGAGGCTTGGTTGGAAGCGCAATCTCAAGGCATAAGTTTGACTGACGTACAGGAGCCACAGAGGCATCAAATGGGCTGTGTGTATTACAATGGTCGACATTTTGGATATAAATGCGGCCGGTTGACGCTCGTTCTTGCATTAATAACGAGAATAGCTCGATTGCTTTAACGGTTTCCTTCTTGATTGAAGGATCGTTTTCGTACTTAACATATAGGCGTTCGAATTCTGCCTGATCTTCGAAAAAGGCATCGTACAAACCGGGGACGTCCGAAGGGGAGAATAACGTAATGTCACCGCCTTTAACTAAGCGCGCGTACATTAACTTATTTAACTGAACGCCATAATCCATATGACGGACTCGGTTCTCTTCAACACCACGGTTGTTTTTTAACACGATTAACGATTGGGATTCACGGTGCCAAAGTGGGTAGAAAACAGTTGCTGCACCACCACGTACGCCACCTTGAGAACAACATTTTACAGCTGTTTGGAAATACTTATAGAATGGTACACACCCGGTGTGGAATGCTTCGCCGCCGCGAATTTCTGACCCTAATGCACGAATACGTCCCGCGTTGATACCAATTCCGGCGCGTTGAGAGACATAACGTACAATTGAGCTTGCGGTAGCGTTGATTGAGTTTAAGCTATCACCACATTCCACCAATACACACGAGCTAAATTGGCGCGTAGGAGTACGAACGCCTGACATAATCGGCGTTGGTAATGAAATTTTGAAGTTAGATGTCGCATCGTAAAAGCGCTTTACGTAGCTCAGGCGAGTCTCTTTTGGATAGTTAGCAAATAGACAGGCTGATACTAGGATATAAAGAAACTGAGCGCTCTCATAAATATCTCCAGAGACTCGGTTTTGGACAAAGTACTTCCCCTCTAACTGCTTAACAGCCGCATAGGAAAAATTAAGATCACGACGATGATCAATATACTTTCCAAGTTCGATCCACTCTTCTTTTGAGTAGTCTTCCATTAAGTGCTTGTCGTACTTACCTAACTCAACTAGCGCAGTAACATGATCGTACAACTCTGGTGGAGTGTACTGACCATACGCTTTTTTACGTAAATGGAAGACGGCTAGGCGAGCGGCAAGATACTGATAATCTGGCGATTCTTCAGAGATTAGATCGGCGGCTGATTTAATTATGGTTTCGTGAATGTCGGACGTGGTAATGCCATCATAAAATTGAATTTGAGCTTTAAGTTCAACTTGGGATACAGATACATTGTTGAGATCTTCTGCTGCCCATGTGATCACTCGGTGGATCTTTTCAAGATCGATGGTTTCTTTGCGGCCGTCACGCTTGGTGACTGTAAGTTGCTGGTTCATTCTACTATATTTCCCTAACAAAACTGAAAAGCCGAAGGGTTAAATTTCTTATTGTAAAGTTTCTACTGTCGGCTTTGTGATATAAATTCACGTCTACATATAATGCTTGAGACACTATATGTAGGGGTAAAATCAATTTCGAGTACCAAGATAGTGCTATCGTAACGTCATTGCAAGTAACAATCGTTGGACAGGTTGTGGATAAGTAAAATTTTCCATCAAGAAAGTTAGTGGTTACTTACTGATGGTTTTAGAAATGAAAAGCACTTGAAGAAATGTAATGATAAAGTTGCTTAATTTATAACTGGTAACAAAAAAAAACAGCTTGATCTTTGACAAAAATTTGTCGTGAAAGATCAAGCGTTAAAATGAGATCCTAGTACACAAATGTTGCACAATAATGTGACCATATACAAGTGATGTGCTAGCGGAATTTTATGGTTTCAATGTGTGTACAATATAGTTCACGTCAACATTTTGACTGAGCTTGTAAGAGTCGGTTAAGGGGTTATAGGCAATGCCTGTAATACCATTAGATTGAAGCGGGGTTTTGTCAATTTTCGACATCAATTCTGAAGGCCGAATAAACTTTTCATGATCGTGCGTACCTTCAGGAACGATTTTTAGCAGTTTTTCTGCTCCTACGATCGCAAACAGGTAAGATTTAAAATTTCGGTTGAGCGTGGAGAAAAATACGTGACCGCCAGGTTTAACGAGCTTAGAACATGCTTGGATAACAGATAAAGGATCTGGAACATGTTCTAACATTTCCATACATGTTACTACATCATAGCTTTCTGGGTGCTCATTGGCATGAACCTCCACAGGACACTGGATATAGTTGATGTTCTTGGTTCCTGTTTCGAGCGCATGTAATCGAGCAACTTCAAGTGGCTCTTTACCCATATCAAGTCCAGTAACGTGAGCACCTTGTTGCGCCATACTTTCTGATAAAATGCCGCCACCGCAGCCTACATCAAGAACTTTTTTACCGAACAAGCCATCGCTTTTGGTTAAAACATAGTGCAATCGCAGCGGGTTGATTTGATGCAACGGTTTAAATTCACCATTTAGATCCCACCAGCGAGATGCCATATCAGCAAATTTTTGTATTTCTTTTGGGTCGACATTGTGTGGTTGATTCATGTTTAACTCTTTTTAACACATCAATACTCATTGATACCGACGAACGATACCAAGGTTGGGTTTAAGCTCTTAAGATTAAAATAATATACCTAGTCGATGCAATCTGGCTAGAGAAAGCCAATTTAAAGCAAAATACGGTCGTAAAATAGGGAGGTGAATCGACATTTAACTATGGATTGAGTATATTATAACCAATTGATTCACAACAAATGTCACATCCCATTAAAACCGATGGGAAAGAGATGCCCCCATGTGTAAATCTATGCTATATTTTCCAACCTTATACGTATAAGAATACGAAAGAACAAATAGAGGGATATTGGCTCTATGAGCGAGTTAGCTAAAGAGATAACACCCGTCAACATCGAAGAAGAGCTACGTGGTTCTTACCTTGACTATGCGATGTCAGTTATCGTTGGTCGTGCTCTTCCAGATGTACGAGATGGCTTAAAACCAGTACACAGACGCGTACTTTTCGCGATGAATGTACTAGGCAATGATTGGAATAAAGCATACAAAAAATCAGCCCGTGTGGTTGGTGACGTAATCGGTAAATATCACCCTCATGGTGATGGTGCAGTGTACGATACTATCGTTCGTATGGCTCAACCGTTCTCGCTACGTTACATGTTAGTGGATGGCCAAGGTAACTTTGGTTCCATTGACGGTGACTCAGCTGCTGCGATGCGTTATACCGAAGTTCGTATGGCAAAAATTGCGCACGAGCTTTTAGCTGATCTAGATAAAGATACGGTTGATTACGTACCTAACTATGATGGCACGGAACAGATTCCTGACGTTTTACCAGCAAAGATACCGAACCTTCTTGTCAATGGTTCATCGGGTATCGCGGTTGGTATGGCAACCAATATCCCACCGCATAACTTAACTGAAGTAATCGATGGTTGTCTTGCTTATATTAATAACGAAGACATCACGATTGATGAGCTTATTGATTATATTCCCGGACCGGATTTTCCAACTGCAGCTTTGATCAGTGGACGCAAGGGTATTATTGACGCTTACAAAACGGGTCGCGGTAAAGTTTACATGCGTTCGAAAGCGGATATTGAAGCCGATAAGAACGGTCGCGAAACGATTGTGATTACGGAAATTCCTTATCAGGTTAACAAAGCTCGTGTAATCGAAAAAATTGCTGAGTTAGTAAAAGATAAGAAAGTCGAAGGCATTAGTGCACTGCGTGACGAATCTGATAAAGAAGGTATGCGTATTGTTATTGAATGTAAGCGTGATGCTGTGGGCGAAGTTGTATTAAACAACCTATACGCTCAAACTCAGCTTCAAACCACATTTGGTATCAATATGGTTGCGCTCGACAATGGCCAACCAAAACTGTTCAACTTGAAAGAAATGTTGAAGTGTTTTGTTAACCACCGTCGCGAAGTTGTAACTCGTCGTACTATATTTGAATTACGCAAAGCTCGTGACCGAGCTCATATCCTTGAAGGACTTGCACTCGCGCTTGCGAATATTGATGAAATCATTGAATTGATCCGTAAAGCGCCAAGTCCAGCAGAAGCGAAAGCTGGCTTGTTGGCTCGTGGCTGGGACCTGGGTAATGTTGCTTCGATGCTCGAACGTGCAGGAACAGATGCAGCACGTCCTGAGTGGCTAGAGGCTGAGTTTGGTATTCGTGATGGTCAATACTTCCTCACAGAGCAACAAGCTCAAGCGATTCTAGATCTTCGCCTACACCGCTTAACCGGTTTAGAGCACGAGAAGATTTTGAACGAGTACAAAGGACTATTGGAAGATATCGCGGCACTAATGCTGATTCTTTCAAGCACTGAGCGCTTGATGGAAGTTATCCGTGAAGAATTAGAGACAGTTCGTGATGCCTTTGGCGATGCTCGTCGTACCGAGATTACCGCTGCTACCCATGACATCGATATGGAAGAGCTTATCGCTCGTGAAGATGTTGTAGTGACGTTGTCACACGAAGGTTACGTGAAGTATCAATTGCTCAATGAGTACGAAGCGCAGCGTCGTGGTGGTAAAGGTAAGAGTGCCACTAAGATGAAAGAAGAGGATTACATTGAGCGTTTATTAGTTGCGAATACGCACGATAACATTCTTTGTTTCTCGACACGTGGCAAAACGTATCGTCTTAAAGTATATCAACTACCACTAGCGAGTCGTACTGCTCGTGGTAAACCAATCGTGAATATTCTTCCGTTAGAGGAAAATGAGCGCATTACCGCTATCTTGCCTGTGAGTGAGTTCTCTCCTGAGAAATTTATCTTTATGGCAACAGGTGATGGTACGGTTAAGAAAACTTCACTAGACCAGTTTGCAAATGTTCGTTCTAACGGATTGATAGCGTTGAACCTGCGTGAAGATGATTCATTAATCGGCGTAGACATTACCAATGGCGACAGTGAAATTATGCTGTTCTCGAAAGCGGGTAAAGTTGTTCGCTTTAAAGAAGCAGAAGAAATTCCTGTTGTTGATGAAAATGGTAACCCTGTTCTTGATGAAAACGGTAATCCTGAAATCAAGTTTAAAGGTGTTCGCCCAATGGGTCGTACTGCTGCTGGTGTCCGTGGTATGAAACTCGCAGAAAATGATCAAGTTGTTTCTCTGATCATTCCATCGAGTGAAGCTGATAATGTGCTAACAGTGACCGAGAATGGCTACGGCAAACGTACAGCTTTGACAGAGTACCCAACCAAAGGTCGTGGTACTCAAGGTGTGGTTTCTATCAAAGTGTCTGAGAGAAACGGCAGTGTTGTTGGCGCAGTTCAAGTCTCAGATGGTGATGAGTTTATGATGATCACCAACGCAGGTACATTGGTACGAACTCGCTCGGCCGAAGTAAGCCAAGTAGGACGTAACACTCAAGGTGTCACATTAATCCGAACATCTGAAGAAGAGCAAGTCGTTGGTTTACAACGTATTGACGAGATCGAAGAGTTGGAATTAACAGAAGAAGAGCAAGCGGTGTTAGATACCGACGCTGACGATTCTGCCAACAGCGTTGATAGCTCTAACCCTGAAGATGATAAAAATGACAATGACGTCGACGAGAAATAAACTCTAGACCGTACATTGATACCGGGTCGATAAGGCCCGGTATTTTTTTATCCTTATTTCGTTGAACACTGCGTCGAAATGATTCTTTGATATAACGAGATTCAAGGTTATTTCTAAGTTGCTTTGTTATAATATAACAAACGTATTTGGTCGTTTTATTGAATTTAACTGCATGTCGACTCATGGTTGTCTAGGTTACAATTGACGATACAGTGCTAGTAACAATCATTATAATGTTTAAAGCTAATTTTCTGAGTGAGAGTATGTATGGCGGAAGTTAGAGCCAGAGTTGATCTAAAAGTCGGTGCAAAAAGTAATATAGAGGCTGAAATCCTCTCGTTTAGTGGTCTTAAGACGGAAAAAGAACACGTAGCGATCATATTCAAATCTGCCGATAAGTCGCAGTCTACGCCATTTGTGAGAATGCACTCCGAATGTCTGACGGGTGATGTGTTTCATTCGTCTCGTTGTGATTGTGGTGAACAGCTTGAAGAAACCATCAATAAGATGGGTGAGCATGGTGGGATTATTTTGTATCTGCGTCAGGAAGGGCGTGGCATCGGTTTATATAATAAGATCGATGCTTATCGTTTACAGAGTGAAGGATTAGATACCTATCAAGCGAATCGTCACCTCGGTTTTGATGATGATATGAGAGACTTTAGTGAAGCGGCGCAAATGTTAGAAGCGTTGAATATCAATTCGATTAAGCTAATCACTAATAATCCAAAGAAAGTTCGTGAACTTGCCGAGCATGGTATCGAAATCGCAGAAGTGGTGAATACACTTGCTCACATAAAGCAGGGTAATGAAGACTACCTAAAAGCGAAAGTTGATCACGGGAACCATAACCTCGATATTTAATCATTGAGCCTATTTTTTCAAAAGTAAGAAAGCCCTAACGTTTGTTGGGGCTTTCTTACTTTTTGTAGTTGAAAAAAATATTTTTATCATTAGTATAGTCGATACAATTGCCAATGATAATAATTTGCATTAACATTTATAGCAACAAAATAACAAGGAAGAGTCATTAATGAAAGCCAGATTAACTCTATCAGTATCGACAGCTGTGGCACTTGCCCTTTCAGCAACCAACGTAAATGCAGCTCAAATTACCGAAAGCCAAGTTGTAGAACACTATGCGAATGTGGCACACGCCGTATTTGAAGATTCGTTGATAAGTGCTAAAAAACTCAACAATTCTATTGAAAATTTCTTAGCAAATCCGACTCAAGAAACTTTTGCACAAGCGAAAGTCGATTGGCTTGCTGCTCGAGTTCCATATCAACAGTCTGAAGTGTTCCGTTTCGGTAATGCCATTGTTGATGATTGGGAAGGTCAATTAAACGCATGGCCTCTTGATGAAGGTCTGATTGACTATGTGGCAAAAGACTACCAACATGAATTAGGTAACGAAGGTGCAAGTGCAAATATTATTGCTAATACCTCTTTGACTATTGGTGCAGCGACGGTTGATGCCAAAGAGATTACCCCTGAGCTTATCGCCAGTTTAAATGAAGTCGGCGGATCTGAAGCCAACGTTGCATCTGGTTATCATGCGATTGAGTTTCTTTTGTGGGGACAAGATCTAAATGGAACCAATGCAGGTGCCGGCAATCGCTCATACACCGACTATCTGAATGGCGATCAGTGTACCAATGGTAATTGTGAACGTCGCGGTGATTACTTACAAGCGACGGCACAACTATTGGTTCAAGACCTTGAATGGATGGAGCAGCAATGGTCTGCACAACAATCTGATAATTACCGTCAAACATTACTAGCAGAAAGTGCCGAAAATGGCCTACGTAAAATGCTGTTTGGTATGGGGTCGCTTTCACTAGGCGAACTGGCTGGTGAGCGTATGAAAGTGGCTTTGGAAGCGAATTCAACAGAAGATGAGCATGATTGTTTCTCAGATAACACTCATAACTCTCACTTCTATAATGCTCAAGGCGTTTACAATGTCTTTACTGGAGAGTATGCCCGTATTAATGGTGAAGTGGTTTCTGGTCCAAGTATCAAAGATCTTGTCGAACAAAAGAATGATACTGAAGCTGTAGCTATTCAAGGCGAATTTGATAACACCCTGAAGCAAGTACACGCGCTTGTTGATTCTGCTGAGAAAAATAATGTCTATTTTGATCAGCTTATTGCAGCAAATAATAGCGAAGGGCATAAAATTGTAAACAGTGCTATTTCTGCTTTAGTTATGCAAACAGCCGCTATTGAAAAAGCAGCAGGAATCTTGGCTATCGATAATTTGAACCCTGATACCGCAGATCACGAATTTTAATATATTTGACGTTAATATATTAGGTAATTCAGAGTAAATATTGAACCCAGAGCCTCGCAATTTTATATAATTCGAGCTCTGGGTTTTGTCGTGTTAACCAAAAGAGTAATTTATGATACAACTTCTTCCAACAGTGGCTCGTCTATCGATTGGCTCAATGATGGCGTTGATGATTGTTGGTTCCGTATTTGCTGAGGCTCCGTATTCGGGTGGGAAAACGACGACTCAGCAACGTGGAGCGAATGCTTATTCTCAAGCAGCACCCAATTTACCTCTTTCCAAGCAATTGGATTTTAGTGTTGGCAACAGTTTTTTTCGTAATCCTTGGGTGCCAGCACCGTCATCAACCGATGCGCGAGATGGCTTAGGACCGCTGTTTAACACAAACGGTTGTGAAAACTGCCATCTCAAAGATGGGCGAGGCCATGCTCCTTCGAATCAAACCGATCTTGCTGTTTCGATGTTGATTCGAATGAGTATACCTGTTGAGTCGGAAGAAGAACGGCGGTTGTATGCAAAATTGGGTGTTAACCCAGAGCCAACATATGGAACTCAGTTGCAAGATTTCGCGTTACCAAACCAGATGCCGGAAGGTCGGGTTGAAGTGAATTATCAACCCGTAACGGTTACCTTTGAGGATGGCGCTACGGTTGAATTGAGAAAACCAAGCGTTACGATTGCAGACCTTAATTATGGGCCACTTCATCCCAATACAATGATCTCGGCTCGTATCGCTCCAGCCATGATTGGACTGGGTTTGTTAGAGAATATTAGTGAAGAGACTATTTTGTCATTCGCTGACCCTGATGATTTGGATGGTGATGGTATCTCCGGTCGACCAAATCGTGTATATAACGTTGAAACTGAGCAACAAGAATTAGGGCGATTTGGATGGAAAGCTGGGCAGCCGACATTAATGCAACAAAATGCCGCCGCGTTTAGCAATGATATTGGCCTCACAAGCCGTTTGTTTCCCGCGGCTAATTGTAGCTCTAAGCAAGAGATATGTGCAGAGCAGCCTAATGGCGGTGAGCACGAAGTTAGTGATAATATACTCAATTTCATCGAATTCTATAGTCAGCATCTTGCTGTCCCTGCTCGTCGAAATATGAGTAATGAAGAGGTTGCTCGTGGAGAAACGATATTCAATGAAATCGGGTGTGCTGGGTGTCATAAGTCGAATATTCGAACCGCAGAAAATGCAGAGTTACCAGCACTTAGTCAGCAGCTTATTGACCCGTACACAGATTTGCTTTTGCACGACATGGGGCCAGACCTAGCAGACAATCGCCCTGAAGCGTTGGCCAATGGTCGTGAATGGCGTACCGCCCCATTATGGGGGATAGGTTACAGCAAAGAAGTGAGCTCAGAGGCTAACTTCCTTCATGATGGCCGAGCACGAACACCATTTGAAGCCGTATTGTGGCATGGTGGTGAAGCGGACTTAGTGAAACAACGCGTATTAAAGCTCTCTCGTAATGAACGTGAAGCATTGAAAGCGTTTATAAATTCTTTATAGGTGAAATGAATGCGAATAAAAAATCTGATCATAGGCTTGGGATTTCTCGGGTTGGCAGGATGCTCAACATCTGACACGCTTTCTGGGTTTAAGCCTCAACAAACAACGCATATTAGCCAACCTGTGTATCTTGCCGAGTTTAATGCGGCTCAGGAGTTCTATACACAAACTGAAGCTCTTACTTCTAGTTTTCAGCAATACTGTAGCCGTGAAACATCACTTGAGGATGTGCAACAAGCATGGCGCGCGACTGCTTCAAAGTGGATGGCACTTCAAGGACAGGAGCGAGGCCCAGTAGACGCACTTGAGCAAAATTGGAATATTCAGTTTTGGCCAGATAAGAAAAATACCACTGGGCGTAAGATGACTGAGTTAGTCAATACGAGTGAATCTCTTAGCTCGGAATATATGAGTCAACAGAGTGTGTCAGTCCAGGGGTTAGGTTCAATGGAGTGGCTCTTATTTGACAGTGCTTCACCCATCTTTAGCAGTACTCAAGCTGATGCGTGTCGAGTTGGTATCGCGGTTACGGAGCATTTGTCTAGCAACAGCAGCATTATTGTTGATGCTTGGCAGAGTAATCCGTGGTTAGAGCTGGATGAGACTACATGGGAGTCGGAATACCTGTCCTTAATGTCAAATCAGCTTTCATTTGCGACGTCGAAGTTGACACGTCCTCTCGCTAATATCGGCCAACCTCGACCATATTTTTCTGAAGCGTGGCGTTCGAAATATTCGTTGCATTTACTGCGGCTCAATATAGAAGCACTGAGTGGGTTATATCATGTAGAGAATGATGGTTTGGATACTCACCTCAGGGCAGAAGGGCATCAGGTAATCGCAGATAGAGTCGAACAGCAATTTTTGAGTATACTTAACGAATGGCCAGAAAATGACGATCTGTTTGACTCTCTGCAAACTAAGGCTGGCTACCGCCAAGCTTTAGCTTTATTGAATAAAATTGAACAGCTTGATTACTTATTGAACCAAGAAGCGGCAGTAGCGCTTGGTGTTGTGATAGGGTTTAATGCTACCGATGGTGACTGATCGTTCGAGACGAACTTTATTAAAAGCGGCGTTATTGGGTTCGAGCTTACCACTATTGCCTCTAGGTTGTGCGAGTACGGCAATCCAAAAGAGATCAGCGCTGATAGGGTGTTCGTATTCTTCTCGCAGTGATTATCGCGTGGTGGTGGCCAGTCTTGATGGCAAGATGCAGCGAGAGTTGCCATTGCCGGGCCGAGGACACGGCATTGCGATTCACCCCACTCAGTCTCATGCTGTTGCGTTTTCTCGACGACCAGGGCAATACATGTTGGTGTTTGACTACTTGACTGGTGAGACGATTAAGCTGCAGTTAGCCACAAAAGATCGTCACTATTATGGTCATGGAGTGTATAGCTTAAATGGTGCGCTTCTTTACGTTACAGAAGGCGAGAGTGCGACTAGCCAAGGTATTATTGGTGTCTATTCAGTTGATCAAGGATATAAGAAAGTGGCTGAATTCACTGAGTTTGGTATCGGACCTCATGAGATTGTTATTAAAAATAATGGACAGTTAGTGGTTGGTGTTGGTGGTGTTCAAACTCAGAATCGAAAACCGACCAATCTTGATAGCATGTCACCATCACTGGCGTATCTCTCTGATGAAGGTGAGTTGCTCGATCAAGTGAGGCTAGGGGATCATCACCTTAGTATTCGCCATCTTGCCCACGATGGTGCTGAAACCATTCTTTGTGGTCAACAATACCGAGGTGAACCCGATAACTATCCAGCTTTAGTCGCCATGCATAGGCCGGGGCAAGCGATGGTTGAACTTAATGCGGAGCCGGAGCAATGGGCTCGATTTAACCATTATATTGCGAGCATCGCGGCGAATAACGACTACATTGTTGCCACGTCGCCTCCTGGTAATTGTTATGGCATTTGGGATAAACACAGTGGTGACTTAGTTGAATTAGCCTCCTTACCCGATGCGTCTGGAGTTGTCGTTGCTAATGAGGCTTTTTATATAAGTTCCGGTTCCGCTAAAATTGTGGAAAGTCATTTCCCGGCATCTCCCATAATACATTCGGGTTCTATTCAGTGGGATAACCACTGGTCATCGATTCCTAGTCAACCAAATTCGTTTCTTTCGTAATCGACGTTGAAAAATCAACGCTGTATTAGGGTGTAATGTTTACTTGTCAAGTTACCGGAGCAGTGTCATAGTTCCAGTATAAAAATACAGTAAATAAGGTGAACTATGTCTCTTAAATATCAGATTGTTCCAGTGACATCCTATGCGCAAAATTGTTCGATCGTTTGGTGCGATGAAACGATGAAGGGTGTTGTGGTCGATCCCGGTGGCGATGCTAAACAACTTGGAATGATGATCGAAGAGTTGGGCGTCGAGGTTGAGCAACTTATATTAACTCACGGACATCTCGATCACGTTGGTGGCACATTAGCGCTATCTGAAATTCTAGGAGATGTTTCGATTGTTGGGCCTCATAAAGATGACAACTTCTGGTTACAAGGGTTAAAAAACCAATGTGAAATGTTCGGTTTTCCTCAAACCGAGGTGTTTGAACCATCAACATGGTTGGTTGAAGGCGATACCATAACATTCGGCAATCAAACGTTGGATGTTTTGCATACTCCGGGCCATACACCAGGACATGTGACATTTTATAGCCAAGGTGCTCAGCTTGCGTTTGTTGGTGATGTTCTATTCCACGGCAGCATCGGGCGCACTGATTTTCCAAAAGGGGACTTTGATACCTTGATTAGCTCTATCAAAACCAAACTGTGGCCTTTAGGCAACGATGTTACGTTTGTACCTGGTCATGGACCAAACTCCACGTTTGGTAAAGAACGTGCTTCCAACCCATTTGTTGCAGATGAAATGCCACTTTACTAGTGTCATATTAATCGGGCTCGGCGGCAGCGATATAGCGCCGAGCCAGACCGATAAACTCGTCTGCATCGCAACCTAAATCATGAATCGAAATAAAGATGTCAAAACCAATCGCTTGTCGTTGGTAGTGCATTCGATTTGCCATCATAGCCAGTAACCCTTTATACATCTTGCCGTTTGGACTGGTATATGGGCTGTCATCGAGCATATAGTCTTCAAACTTACTTCGCATCCCTTGTTGTTTTAATCCAGAATACAAAAGTGCACGTTGCTCTAGTAATTGGTCACTAATGATACGGGGACAAATACTATCCAAATATGGGTCTGGTTGTTTTAGTCTAATGCCAATCCATGGTAATGGATGCGAGTGACCTTGCTGATCGATGTAACACATTTCAATGCTTGAGATATTATTCCATTTTACCACCCAACCACCTTTAAAAAAGTGCTGCTGAAAGTGGCTTGGTGTCATGGTGTACTTCACTAATAACTTCTGAATAATAAACCAAGCAATTAACGCTATTCCGGCAAAGAGCATTAGGATGGCGATCGCATTGCTGAATTTATCGACTTGAACCGCGGCGATCAGAGCGATGGCTAGATACAAATAAAAAATGAGTACCCGCCAGCGTGGTGTTAGGCCAATTTGTAGGTTTGCGAATTGACGAGTCTGCATTTAATCACTCTTAAATAACGTTGAACTCACTATATAGTTATCGTAAGGAACCAACCAACAAGTTTTTATCAATGATGAGAGCCCGAGTCTTAGCATTATGGGTATATTCAATCAGCACTGAGTGTTTTTGCGGCAAATCGCCTAAATAACTATTGAAAGGTGAAAGCAAAGTCTTGTTTTTTGTCTCTCTTTCTAGTTGAATACTCGTTCAGTTATTATTTTCTCAATTTTAAGGCATTGTGTAATGGGTCGTCCTAAGATTCCAAGAATTATATGCGGTTCTCCAGCAGATAGTTGTTTTAAGCCTAACGGTATTCCTATGAAACAGCTAGACCAAGTTTTTTTACAACCTGATGAATTTGAAGCGTTACGCCTTGTTGATTATCAAGGAATGTTACAACAAGAGGCGGCAGTTGTTATGGGCGTCTCACGCCAAACACTGGCCAACTTAGTCAAAGCCGCTCGTTTAAAAGTGACAGATTGCTTGGTAAACGGAAAAGCGCTCATGATGCACACCGCCGAGTCGTAAGAACAGCCACCTCCTTATGCGTCTTTCCTTACGGCATTTCATTTAATGCTGTAGGGCTTCCACTGATTACTCCCACTCTTAATCGATTTTTTATCTCATTTCTTTGTTTAAAATAATTGGCATATGATATTTACATGTGTATATTTAGCATATGCCATTTAAATAAGGAGTACATTATGTACATAGCGATGCCATTACAAGATAAATCTCTATCAAATCATTTTACTAAAGCAAGCGCATTTGCGTTGTTTAACCAAAACGGTGATTTCATCAAGCAGTTTGAAAATCCTGGATTGCAAAAAGACTGTGAAGGAAAGAGCAAACTGGTTGAATTACTCAATTTGTATCAAGTGAGTCAAGTTGTCGTAAAAAACGTTGGTGAAAGAATGTTAGGAAAACTTCTCGATTCAAAAATTGTGGTTAAGCAGGTCAATCAACGTGGATTGGACGTGGTGAGTATTTTTGAACATATGGAAGCATTGCCTACGTTAGCCTCTGCTGACCAAGGGCGTGAATCAATAAACTATCGTGAAAAGCAAAAAACGGGAGGTTGTTGTAACCACGAACACAAACATGCGCATAAACACGAACACAAGCACATACATGGGCGAACTCACGGTGGTTGTTGTAGCGATGACGAACGTCAACAACATGGACAAAAACAGGGTAAAGGAAGATGTTGCCAACGATGAGTCAAATTATGGTGGGTGTAACACAGGATTTAGACAGTCTAAACGACGCTCAAAGATTGCACCAACACTGTTTTGTATGTGGTTCGAGTATTGATGTGCCCGCTGGGCTCGGGATTAGCTATTCACCGGTAGATGAGCAGTCGGTACAGGCTGAGTTTGTGGTTGAAGTGAGACATCAGGGCTACCAAGGGTTACTACATGGTGGAATAGCAAGCTCACTAATCGATGGAGCAATGACACATTGCTTGCTTCAGCAGAATATTCCCGCGTTAACGGCTGAATTGAATATGCGATTTCATCAACCTATTAAGCTCGGTGATACTGTCAATATTAGTGCGACAGTTACTCGTCAACGACGAGGTATTTATTGCGTAGAAGGGGAGTTGACGGTTTCTGGGCAGTGTTGTGTGAGTTCAAAGGCCAAGTTCTTACAGCCCAAGCTCGCGTGACAGTTATTGAAATTAGTACGACTCATGAAATTGTTTTCGAATGATCAAAGTAAAAGTGCCACCAGTAATCCCAGTTACTATATGGTGGCACTTCGTTTATGTTATGCGCTAAGCTTAAATTCTTTCAGTAGTGAGACCATCTCTTGTGCCAGTTCATTTAATTGGTCTGCGTGTTGATAAATTTCACTCGATTCGGATTGGAAAGAGTGCGTTGTTTTAGCTGCGTCATCGGTGTTGCCTGAAATTTGTCCATTGGTAACCGCTTGCTGTTCCGCTGCAGCTGCAATTTGTTCAATTCGAGCATTAATGGAGGAGATGGCGCTCGAAATTGACGAAAAGTTATGATGTACCGTATCGGCTCCGCCAACGGTTGAGTCGGCTAGATTCTGACATTTATTCATGGTATCAACAGCTTGGTTGGTTGTGGTTAATAGACTAGAAATCATCTTGGTTATTTCTTCAGTAGAGTCATGAGTTCGTTGGGAAAGTACACGAACTTCATCAGCAACTACGGCAAACCCACGACCTTGATCTCCAGCTCTCGCTGCTTCAATTGCAGCATTAAGCGCGAGTAGGTTCGTTTGTTCAGCGATGCCACTGATCGTAGCAACAATACTATTAATATGTTGACTGCCTTTTTCAAGCTCTTTAATGATACCGGATGCTTGATTAACCGATCCTGCGAGAACGTGAATGGTTTCTTTAAATTCTCCAGCGGTTTGCATACCTTCAGATGCGAGATTGACGCATTCTGCAGAGCTAAGAGAGGTTTGCTCGGCACTTTCCGCGACTTCATTTGTTGCGGCAGACATGTCTTGAAGTGAGTCAGATATCGTTGTCATGCTTGCTTGTTGATTCGAAGCATCATCCGATAAGCGCTCTGCGGATTTATTCAAGTTAGACGTGTGCTGAGCGAGGTTGGTTGAGACTGTATTCATGCTTATCAAAGTGCTTGATAACTTACTAAACAAACTGTTGGTTTGATCAATGAGCACGGAATCATCAACATTTTCAATTCGAGTAGAAACATCACCTTGATAACCTTTTTCAATCGCACCGATGACAGACTCAGATTCCACAAACTTTTTATTTCCTTCCAGTACATAGAATGACGCAACTGCAAATGCCAAGATGCCAAGAACTAGATGGTAGGCAAGTGGTGCCAACAAACCATACGCCGTTTCATCACCCCAAGAGAACATTATCAATGGGATGTTGCCAAGCTCGGCTCCGATAGACTGACAGTAAGTAAGACCAACGTGATAAACTACACCAAGAACTAACCCTACAAGCGTAGGAAGGTAATCGCGATATCGTGAAAGTATCATAAAGTTTAGAAAGTAAGCGAAATGACCTTCACCTAGGCCATTGGCTTGTTGAGCGGTAATGGCGAAGAAAGCGGTAATAGCAGTAGCCATAATTACTCGAGATGCGACTGTTCCACGGATTGTCATATAAGCGATGACTGAAATTGCTGTGATAATACCACCGCCGATGAGACCGAGGTAAAAGTACCCGTTTTGCCAAGAGGTCACACACGTTACTAGGAAGAAATAAGCAAATATAATCTTCAACATGACGCCATCAGTGAGTTTAAAGTCACGATTAAATGCCTCGTTGATATTCGTTGATAGCTTATTGCTATAGCAGATAAAAAAGTATTTAAGCATAGTTATGGTTCCAGTTTTTGAAGGTCTGAACTTAGTTGCGCAAGCGTGTATTCATTTGGGTTATAGGCTCTAATTATCGACCACTCGTCTTGCTCTCGTTTTAAAAGGTAACTCCTGGCCATATGAGTGATATCATCTTTTAGTTTGTGAATATTCAAGCCAAAGTCGGCTTTATATTGGGCAAACTCTTTTTCACTCGGCATATGACCAATAAATTCTGAATTGTATGCTTGTGCATATTCCATCGAAGCATACTGGGTACTGTCTTTATCGATGTTAATAAAGATAACTTGAGGCATTTTCACCTCATCTTTATCCCAATTCTGTTCCAGTTGAGATAAATAACTCAATGTTAGAGGGCAAGCGCCACTGCAGCTGGGAAAGCCGAAAAACACAATTGCATAGGGATCAGGAATGTCAGTATTAGGTAAGCGCACTTTCTGGTTCAGTGTGGCAGGAAGCAAGGCCACAGCAGCAATTACACCGACCAACACAAGCCATAGTGAGCTCCCAATGAGCCACATTTTTGTTTTTGCCATAGGTTTCCTAGTTATTGCGTTTCGCTACTAATTTAAGCGTAGGCGCATAACTGAAAAACTGCCAAAAATCTATAATATTTATAAGGCTGGGAAATGAGTCAAACCAACAACGAACGACAGAGACTAGATAGAAAAGAAGTGGCCAATATTTTACGTATATTGACGTTATTTAAATTTAGTTCCCTTCTAAAATTCGGATGGAAACACTCGCCGCTGCGGTACGGTTGTCCACGTTCAATTTCTTATATACCTGTTCTAAGTGCTTGTTAACGGTCCTTGGGCTCATTTCTAGAATTTGTGCGATTTCCCAATTTGTTTTACCAAAAGATAGCCAATACAAAACTTGAGACTCGCGTTTGGTTAAACCCAGTGCAGCTTGCAAATCCTGTTCTGAACCTGTTTTCTTTGGTGTAGAAATACGCACCAATGAATGCAAGCTATTGTAATTACCCGCATAGTGGGCTTCTAAATTTGGGGTGAATTGCTTGAGAATCAATGGCGTAGATTCAGGGGTTTGCATTAACCAAAGGGCGATATCTTGCTGGATGGTTTGCCAAGTATCAGAGCTGTCTTCACCAAGTTCATTGAGCAACTCTTGGGCATGAGGGGTAGCCCATTCAAGATTACCGTTATTGGATACGCAGAAAATATACTGACCAGCATAGTCGAGTGCAGCTTGTGCGGATTTAGCTAATTGCGCGGATTGGCTGTGAACGCGGATCCTTGCCAGTACTTCATCGGGGACCACTGGCTTAGTAATATAGTCTGTGCCACCTGACTCAAAACCTTGAATAACGTGTTTAGAATCATCAAGCCCGGTCATAAAAATAATCGGTGTAGCAGGCAGTTGTTCCTTGAGTTTGATGCAGGTTTCAAACCCATCCATTTCTGGCATCATCGCATCAAGCAAAATTACATCGGGTTGAACTCGCTCGACGATCGACAGCGCTTGCTGACCGCTCAATGCCACGAGCACCGTGAGCCCTGCTTGATTGAGCGTGGCGTTTAACATTCCCAGTGATTCGGGGGAATCATCCACAACCAAAACAATAATATTATTACTCGGGATAATGCTCATTTAATAGTCCGTTAATGTGGATGATGATGTTATCAAAATGGCAGTTTTGAACTTCCTCTTTGAAGTATTTAATTAAACTTGGCGAGATACTTTGATTTTGTTCTATCGTCGTAAGAGTTTGGCTAAATCCGGACATAAATCCTATTTCAGCTTGCTCGCGTAATATTATTAATTGCTGCTTCGTCGGTATGGTATGGCAGACGTCGTTGTCGACATAAGCGTTTCGATCACTACTCTCATCATAACACCACTCAATATCGAGCAAGCGGCTCAATTTTGCCAGCAACAAGGAAACCGACACTGGTTTGGTAAGGTAATCATTGTGATAACGTAAGAGCTGGTTGTTGGTTTCTAATTCTTGGATATTGGCCGATAGCATTAAAATAGGTTGTTTACATTCAAGTTTTCGAAGCTGAATAGCGAGTTGCCAACCATTAACTTGCGGCATGAAAATATCGAGCATAAACAGGTCAATTGCCTGAGAATTTACGAGTGAAAGAGCCTGCTGAGCACTATCAGCAGTAAGAACATTAAAACCAAGAGGGGTGAGGATACGCTGAATCAGCAAGCGTTGATCCTCTATATCATCGACGACTAAAATCGTTTTTCGGTTACCCAGATAGCCAGTTACTGCTTCGTTAATGAGTTCCGGTTCGGGCAATTGATTACTAACCTCAGGTAGCATTAACTTTAATACGAATACACTGCCGAACCCGCTTTGACTTGTGCAGGATATTTCGCCCCCCATCATATCGGCCAACGCATTTGAGATGGTTAACCCTAAGCCAGTACCCGGTATCGCATTTGTGGCTTCATTTTGAATGCGTTCAAATGGTTTGAATATCTGCAGCAATTCACTTTTGGATAATCCGACTCCGGTATCTTGAACAGTAAAGCGTACTACTTGATTTCGATAGTCGATACGAAATGTTATCTTTCCACTCTCTGTGTATTTAATCGCATTGCTTAATAGATTAATTAATATTTGGCGTAAACGTTGTTTGTCCGCAGCAACAAACACAGGAACATGGCTAGCGATCTCGAATTCAAATTCAATACCTTTCCGTGTTGCCTGCATTGAGAACATATCAGCTAATTGATCCAATAAGACGCTGAGACTGAATTCGTCTCTATGAAGTTCAAGTCGTCCAGCTTCTATTTTTGAAATCTCGAGTAATCCTTCAATGAGATCGGACAGATGCTTGCCATTTCGCTTCAGGATTTCGGCATACTGGCGTGTTTGCTCATCTAATTTTTGATCATTGCTTAATAGCTGAGCATACCCGAGTAGGACGTTTAATGGTGTGCGCAGCTCATGACTTAGACCCGCCAAATATCGACTCTTTGCATTATTCGCAGTTTCAGCACTTTTCTTCGCTTGCTTTAACGCTAAGGACGTTTTTTGGTGCGCGTTGACTTCTGTTGTTAGAAGGACCGTGTGAGCTTGAACCTCTTTTAATGCTGTGCGATTACTTGTTCGTGCAAGAACAAACAACCAGCTTACGATTCCAATCGGGATAAGTAACAAAGCAAATGCTTTCAACAACCCGCTTGATACCGCTTCCATTTGAGCAGAATCTAATTGTGGAACATGTGCATAGGCAAGGGCGAGTATTGCTCCCATTGCCGCGCTGACAATTATCATCACGCCGATAAACTGAGCGACGGTGGATGAAAGGCCATCAATCCAGCGCTGCGGCATGTAAGGGGCAAGTAGCTGTTTTGTTTGAGCATTAATCGTGGCGTCGGGGCGACATTGATCGTGGCAACGAACATCTAGAGAGCAGCAAAGTGAGCAAATATGACCGCCATAAGCAGGACACCAAGCCATATCTTCATGTTCAAAATGTAGCTCGCAGACACTGCACTCGTGCTCTTCTTTATCTGTAACAATCGTCGTCTCGGATTCAACAAGGTAGTAACGGCTCTTGGTCAGCAAGGCAATAAGTGGCACTGTCACAAATGGTAAAAGAAAAGCAATATATGACGCAAAGGCTTTGAATATTTCGCCATAACTGTTGAGGTGTGCAAATATACCAACAACCGAGGCTATGATCATTGAACCTACGCCAACAGGGTTGATGTCATATAGCTTCGAGCGTTTAAATTCGATAGTTTTAGGGCTTAACCCAAGTGGTTTGTTGATGACTAAATCGGCGACGATAGAGCCAATCCATGCCAATACCAAGACAGAATATACCTGCAGTGTTTCCTCAATTAGCTGATAGACACCGAGTTCCATGAGTAAAAGCGCGATAATGACATTAAACACCATCCATACGACACGACCGGGATGATGGTGGGTTAAGCGCGAGAAGAAATTTGACCATGCCAATGAGCCGGCATAAGCATTGGCAACGTTGATTTTAAGCTGAGAAATGATGACAAATAGCCCAGCACACACGATCGCAAACTGAGTATTATCCGAGGTATAGGTAAACACGGTGTAATACATATGAGAGGGATCGCCAGCTAGGTTAGGCAGTACGCCATGGCTTATTGCGAGCCATGCCAAAAAACTACCAAGCACCAATTTTGCTGAGCCAAATAACATCCACCCTGGACCGCCGAGTAACATGGCACTCCACCACTTAACTTTGCCACACTTTTCTTTTTCGGGCAGAAATCGAAGAAAGTCGACCTGCTCACCAATTTGAGCGACAACGGATAGCAAAACCGCAGACGCTGAGCCAAATAAAAGCCAATTAAACTCACTACCAGAATCATTGATTCCGGCATAGTCAAGCCATTGGTCAATATCAGCATCGGCGTGAGTGAATACATAAATTAGAGGTACGATTTGCAGCAGTAGCCATATGGGTTGCGACCACATTTGAAAGCGACCGATATTGGTAATTCCAAGAATAACCAGTGGAATAACAACAACCGCACTAATGATATAGGCAACGGGTAAGGGGATACCAAATAGTAACTCAATGGCCATCGACATGATTGCTGCTTCAAGAGCGAAGAAAATGAATGTAAAAGAAGCATAAATCAGAGAAACAATCGTCGAGCCAATATAGCCAAACCCAGCGCCACGGCTGAGTAAGTCGATATCAACCCCATGTTTGGCTGCGTAGTAACAGATGGGGATACCAGAAAAGATCACCACGATGGCGATAGCAAAAATAGCCCATAGGGAGTTTGTGACACCGTAATTAAGAGTGATGGTGCCGCCAAGAGCTTCTAACACTAAGAAAGAGACAATGCCGAGGGCTGTATTGGCTATCCAGCTTGCCGACCACTTGCGCGCTCGTTTTGCAGTAAAACGTAACGCGAAATCTTCGAGTAATTCGTTGGCGACGAGTTTGTTATAACGGCGTCGTGTTACCGGGACTTTTTCCATACTACTGTACTATCTTCCTTGATAGAGCAAATGTAACGATAACCTACTAACGCGCGATTATACCGCGGTCGTTTTATTAAGACTATGCGTCATTCTACGTAGTTTTTGTGCCCTAACTGCGCATACCCATTCTGTCTAAAGTGGTAAATACTAATTCCAGTTCAATTTTGTGTTCATCATGAAATGAACCAACCCCCGATACTTAATGTTGTTATTTCAAAACGAATGGAAGGAAGAAGACCAATGAAAAGGAATTTTCTCGCGACTTCAGTACTAGCGGCAACGCTACTTAGTGGTCATGCAATGGCTGAAGACACTATCAAGGTAGGCGTTCTCCACTCTTTATCTGGCACTATGGCGATCAGTGAAACGACGCTAAAAGACACCATGCTAATGCTTATTGATGAGCAAAATAAAAAGGGCGGCCTTCTTGGTAAGCAGCTCGAAGCCGTTGTTGTTGACCCAGCGTCGGACTGGCCATTGTTTGCAGAAAAAGCACGAGAGCTAATATCAAAAGAGAAAGTAGAAGCTGTATTTGGTGCTTGGACTTCCGTATCACGTAAGTCAGTTCTTCCGGTATTTGAAGAGCTTGATAGTCTACTGTTCTACCCAGTTCAGTATGAAGGTGAAGAATCGTCGA
This sequence comes from uncultured Vibrio sp., assembly GCA_947504195.1. Classification (GTDB taxonomy): domain Bacteria; phylum Pseudomonadota; class Gammaproteobacteria; order Enterobacterales; family Vibrionaceae; genus Vibrio. The sequence goes on from CANNGN010000001.1 coordinate 370,474, forward strand.
AAAACGTATTCTACACTGGTGCTGCGCCAAACCAACAAGCCATTCCAGCGGTTGATTATTTGTTCGACCAAGGTGTCGAGCGTTGGGTTTTAGCGGGAACAGACTACGTTTACCCACGTACCACCAATAAGATTTTAGAAGCATATTTAAAATCGAAAGGCGTGGCTGAAGAAGACATTATGATCAACTACACCCCGTTTGGTCATTCGGACTGGCAGTCAATCGTATCCGACGTTAAGAAGTTTGGATCGGCTGGCAAGAAAACCGCCGTTGTTTCGACCATCAATGGTGATGCTAACGTTCCGTTCTACAAAGAATTAGGAAACCAAGGCGTATCAGCTGATGATATTCCAGTGGTTGCTTTCTCTGTTGGCGAGGAAGAATTGTCAGGTATGGATACATCTGCACTTGTTGGTCACTTAGCGGCGTGGAACTACTTCATGAGCGTTGAATCCGACGTCAATGATGAGTTTATTGAGAAGTGGCATGCGTTTATTAAAGATGAAGCGCGTGTAACAAATGACCCAATGGAAGCACACTACATTGGCTTTAACATGTGGGTAGAAGCGGTTAAGAAAGCTGGAACAACGGATCCATCTGTCGTCGGCGATGCACTGATTGGTGTGACGGTACCTAACTTGACTGGCGGTTATTCTGCGATGATGCCAAACCACCATATTACGAAGCCTGTGCTTATTGGCGAAATTCAAGACGATGGTCAATTTGAAACGGTTTGGGAAACATCTGGCTTAGTTCCTGGCGATGCTTGGTCTGATTATCTACCTGGTTCAAAAGACCTGATTTCAGATTGGAGACAACCTCTTTCTTGTGGTAACTACAACATCACAACAGGTAAATGTTCTGGCCAGAACTTCTAAATTAGCTAAGGAGTTCTCGTAAGAGTTCCCCAACGTTAAACGTAATTTTGCAAAATGTGGTGACAGTGATACCTATAGTTACGCTGTCACCACCTTGCAGCTTGCCAGTTTATTATTTCTCCTTCAACTCGAGTATGTATCGATACTGTTTTATGAAGAAGAATTATTCGTTTAACCTGAGGTATGTCAGTGATGTCTTTCACTATTTTTCAGCACTTAATAAAACAATTTCGGCATTGGAGTTCATCTTTGATAACTCTCTTCGCCACAATACTTCTTTGCTGCGCACCATCTGTTAGTGCAGCCACCTCTGATTTTGAGCAACAACTCGAGCGCCTTACCACGCGCGATTTCAAAGAAATTACCCTTGCAGTCACCGAACTTGGTAAGAGTCAAGATGTGCGAGCGATTACCGTTCTAGAATTGTTATTGGACGGGAGTATCTATCTCGACAAATCAAAGAAAACTCTGGTAGAGGTTGTCGATAAGAAAAGTGGTCGTTACGCCATAAGACCATTACTCACAGAAGAAGCGACCACATCGGTTAAATCCAGAAGCGTTAAAAAAATAAGCATTAATAACCGCTTACGAGGCCAAATAAAGGCGACGTTGGCAGGGTTGAATATTTCTCATCCTAATGTCGATGTCCGTATCGCGGCGGTGACACAACTAATGGGCTCGCTGGATGAATCTGGATACGCTCTATTAAACAACGCGCGTCAAACAGAGCAGGATTCCAGTGTTATTGATGTGCTCGACACCGCCATGGCGATTTATCAACTCAATACGTCGGAGCAAGAAAGTGAGCAAGCACAGGCAATTGAACTACTAGGACAAAGTTATCAACCGACTGCACGAAATGCACTCACTCGCTTTTTAGAAAAAGAGCCGAGTGATGAGCTTGCTGACGCGACGAATAAGGCGTTAGGTCTTATCGAGCAACGAGCCAATATCGCCAATTTAGGAGAAACCCTGTTCTTTGGTTTAAGCCTAGGCTCGGTGTTGGTTTTAGCTGCAATTGGTTTGGCGATCACATTCGGCGTAATGGGTGTGATTAACATGGCGCATGGCGAACTGATCATGTTAGGGGCCTATACCACATATATGATGCAGCTACTGATGCCGAATCATATTGGTTGGGCAGTTGTGTTATCGATTCCAGTTGCTTTTCTAGTGTCGGGGTTTGTCGGTATTTTAATCGAACGCGGTGTGATGCGATTTCTCTATGGTCGTCCACTTGAAACCTTACTCGCTACCTTTGGTATCAGTTTGATTCTTCAGCAAACGGTACGAACTATTTTCTCACCTTTGAACCGCTCAGTTTCAACTCCAGATTGGATGCAAGGCGTGATTGAAATTAACCCATTGCTAAGTCTTACACTTAACCGACTCTACATTATTGTGTTTTGCTTAATTGTTTTTGCACTGCTGTTTATGGTGCTGCGATACACACGTTTAGGAATTGAAGTTCGTGCCGTATCGCAAAACCGAAGTATGGCTCGAGCGATGGGGGTTCGTTCTGAGTGGGTTGATGCCATGACATTTGGTTTAGGCTCGGGTATCGCAGGTATTGCGGGTGTTGCCCTCAGCCAATTAACCAATGTCGGTCCAAACCTTGGACAAGCCTATATCATCGATTCATTTATGGTGGTGGTATTTGGTGGCGTGGGTAACTTGTGGGGAACGCTCGTCGCAGGAATGTCGCTTGGGATTGCGAATAAGGTTCTCGAACCGTGGGCAGGTGCAGTATTGGCGAAGATCCTTGTACTGGTCTTTATCATTCTATTTATTCAGAAGAAACCTAGAGGCTTATTCCCTCAGAAAGGTCGCTCAGCGGAGGGCTAAAAATGAATCTTCAATCAAAATTGTTCGACCGCTCTACCTTAATGTTTTTAATTGTGTTGAGTGCTGCTCTTTGCCTAGTTCCGAGTTTGAACCTATTTTTTGAACCGGGTAGCGCATTGCATATTTCAACCTACACCATCACTTTAATGGGCAAATATTTAACCTATGCACTGTTGGCGGTCGCCGTCGATCTCGTATGGGGTTACCTAGGTATTTTAAGCCTTGGGCACGCGGCATTTTTTGCACTTGGTGGCTACGCCATGGGGATGTACTTAATGCGTCAAATTGGCGACCGTGGTGTATATGGAAATCCAGAGTTACCTGACTTCATGGTGTTTCTAAATTGGCAAGAATTACCATGGTTCTGGCAAGGTTTTGACCAATTCTGGTTCGCTATGTTGATGGTGGTTCTAGCACCAGGCTTACTCGCGTTTGTCTTCGGGTGGTTTGCCTTTCGTTCTCGGGTAACGGGAGTGTATTTATCCATTATTACACAGGCACTGACTTATGCATTGCTCTTGGCCTTCTTCCGCAATGAGATGGGGTTTGGCGGTAATAATGGTTTAACCGACTTTAAAGACATACTTGGATTCGACCTTAAATCTGATATGACGCGCCTTACTTTATTTGGATTATCTGGCATTGCGTTGGGCCTCGGTTACATTGCTTGCCGATTTATTGTGGTGAGCCGTTTGGGGCGCGTTGCGATGGCCGTGCGAGATGCCGAATCTAGGACTCGTTTTACTGGGTATAAAGTGGAGTATATCAAGCTAGCGATTTTTACTTTTTCTGCGGTGTTAGCAGGGATAGCAGGGGCTTTGTACGTTCCACAAGTTGGAATCATTAACCCTTCAGAGTTCTCACCGCTCAATTCAATCGAATTGGTTGTGTGGGTAGCATTAGGTGGGCGAGCAACTTTATATGGTGCGGTAGTGGGTGCGCTGGCAGTGAACTACGCCAAAACTTATCTAACCGCAGCATTACCGGAAGTTTGGTTGTTTAGCCTTGGTGCCATGTTTGTTTTGGTTACATTATTCCTACCTAATGGGGTCACAGGTCTTATTAAACGCAAAGAGGTTCAGTCATGAGTGTAGTGGATTATGCCAAAGCCTTAACCGATCGTAACCATGTCTACGACTTCATGCAGCCAGTGGTAAATCCAATGCTTACCGTTGGACAAGGTTATTTGCTCTATCTCGAAGGCATTAGTGTTTCGTTTGACGGTTTTAAGGCGATTAATGACTTGAATTTGTACGTCAAAGAAGGGGAGTTACGTTGCATCATAGGCCCAAATGGAGCGGGGAAAACCACGATGATGGATATCATTACCGGTAAAACTCGTCCTGATTGTGGCAGTGCATGGTTTGGTCAAAACATTAATTTGTTGTCGATGAATGAGCCTGAGATTGCGCAAGCGGGAATTGGTCGCAAGTTTCAAAAGCCCACCGTATTTGAAAGCCAAAGCGTTTTTCATAACTTAGAGTTGGCCATGGCGGGCCCGAAAACGGTGATGTCGAGTCTATTCGCCACGCTAACGTCGAGTGAAATGGATCATATTGATCACGTACTCAAGCAGGTTGGGCTCTATGACCAACGCAGTTTGTTGGCTGGTGCGTTATCTCATGGGCAAAAACAGTGGTTAGAGATTGGAATGTTGTTGATGCAGAATCCGAAGTTGCTCTTGGTCGATGAGCCGGTGGCAGGAATGACACACCAAGAGATGGACCGAACCGGAGAACTCCTCACTTCTCTTGCGGGTGAACGAACCATTATTTTGGTTGAACATGATATGGATTTTGTTCGTTCCATCGCACGAGACGTGACAGTGTTACATCAAGGTCATGTGCTTGCCGAAGGGACGATGGACCAAGTTCAAAGTAACCGAAAAGTGGTCGAAGTGTATCTTGGAGAAGAGGCATGATTGAGATTAAAGGTTTAAACCAATTTTATGGCCAAAGTCACACGCTGTGGGACCTCGATATGCATATTCCAGAAGGTCGATGCACCGTGCTTATGGGACGTAACGGGGTAGGTAAAACGACATTATTGCAATGCATTATGGGGCTTCTTCCAACCAAGAGTGGCGAAATTAACTTTTTGGGTAACAACATTGCGACGAGTGCTGCAGAAAAACGAGCTCCGATGGGGATTGGCTATGTACCGCAAGGGCGTCAGATTTTTCCACTGCTCACCGTAGAAGAGAACTTACGGATTGGGTTGCCAATGCGTGGCGATAAAGCCAAACACGTCCCTGAATTTATTTATGAGTTGTTTCCTGTATTGAAAGAGATGTTACATCGTCGAGGTGGTGATTTATCGGGTGGTCAACAGCAGCAGTTGGCGATTGGTCGAGCCTTGGTGATCAACCCTAAATTACTGATCCTTGATGAACCCACAGAGGGTATTCAACCCAATGTTGTCGCTGAAATTGGCGATATTATCCGACGCCTAAATAAAGAGATCGGATTAACCGTATTGCTAGTGGAGCAGAAGCTCCCGTTTGCCCGCAAAGTGGCCGACAACTTCTGCATATTGGACCGAGGACGTCAGGTCGCAATGGGCGAGATGGGTGAGCTCAGTGACGAGCTCGTAAAAAAATATTTAACGGTGTAATGGATATGAGCAATACCTTTGATATGTCTACCCAAGCTCAGCGCCATTGGCCAGCGTATTTATCGTTAGGGTTTGATAAATCCGCGGATAAGACACGAATGAAGCACATGGAGTTTCATGGACCACTGCGCGTGCAACGCCCTTTTTATCCAGAAGACGATGTCTGTCATGTGTATTTGCTTCATCCACCGGGTGGGCTGGTTTCCGGGGATGATCTTAGTATTCATATTCATTGCCAAACCGACAGTCATGCACTGATCACAACACCATCGGCGGGAAAAATTTACAAAGCTGACAGCAAAGCGATTGAGCAAAAACAGCATGTCGACATTGAAGTCGATAATGCCGTTTGTGAATGGATGCCAATGGAAACCATCGTATTTGATGGCGCACATGGCAAACTGAGCACCCAAGTCAACTTATACGGCAATGCCAAATTTGTTGGCATCGATGTGTTCTGTTTGGGCCGACCGAAAAGTCACCTTCCGTTTGTTCATGGCAGTGTCGAACAACGTCTTTCTATATATCAAGATGGCAAACCGATATTACTTGAACGTCAATTTCTTGCGGCAGACGATCCCTTATTAACGGCGGTAAGTGGGTTCAATGGACACTTAGTCTCGGGAACATTGGCGATCGTTGGTTTGGAACAAATTGGAATAGAACAGGGCAATGAGATGGTCAACCAACTTAGAACGCATTTTCAAGCGGACCAAAAAGGGTGTTTGAGCATTACCTACCGCTTGAATGTACTGTTGGTTCGTTATCTTGGCGATTGTAGTGAGCAAGCACAGCAGCAATTGCGTCAGTGTTGGGAGTTGGTTCGTCCAACCCTATTAGAGCGACCAGCTTGTACCCCCCGTATTTGGTATACCTAACAACTTGGTTTATCAGGATAAGAACGATAGAAAACCACCTGGCTAGAGGAATAACACATGGAACTCTCTCCAAGAGATAAAGATAAGCTTCTGCTTTTTACTGCGGCTCTGGTTGCAGAGCGACGTTTAGCACGAGGCGTGAAGCTTAATTACCCTGAAGCATCGGCTTATATTTCAGCAGCGATCATGGAAGGGGCGCGCGATGGAAAATCGGTTGCGCAATTAATGAGTGAAGGACGAACATTACTCAGTAAAAACGATGTAATGGAAGGCATCGCCGAACTGCTTGAAGAAGTTCAAGTCGAAGCCACATTTCCCGATGGAACCAAACTGGTTACCGTCCATAATCCAATTCAATAGGAGGCATGATGAATCCTGGTGAATATATTTTGGGAACCGACTCTATCGAGCTTAACAAAGGCCGTAGAACGGAACAAATTGCCGTAATTAATCATGGCGATCGCCCAGTGCAAGTTGGCAGTCATTATCATTTCTTTGAAACCAACCCCGCACTTGAATTTGACCGAGAGAAAACTAAGGGCATGCGCTTGAATATTGCCGCTGGTACAGCGGTGCGCTTTGAGCCTGGACAAACTCGTAATATTGAGTTGGTTGAGATTGATGGTGACAAGACCATCTACGGTTTCCGTGGCGATGTGATGGGCAAACTTTGACAGTGATATCACTAGACAAAAATGGTTAGGGAGAACAAATAATGGCAGAAATTTCTCGTCGTGCGTACGCAGATATGTACGGCCCTACTGTCGGCGATAAAGTCAGACTTGCAGATACAGAGTTGTTTATTCAAGTCGAAAAAGATTTCACGACATATGGCGATGAAGTGAAATTTGGTGGTGGTAAGGTGATCCGTGATGGTATGGGTCAAGGTCAATTGTGTCGTGATCAAGTGGTCGACTGTGTGATTACTAATGCGCTGATTCTTGATCACTGGGGTATCGTTAAAGCGGATATCGGAATTAAAGATGGCAAGATTGCCGCCATCGGTAAAGCAGGCAACAAAGACATTCAACCCGATGTAACAATTAACGTTGGTGCGAGCACCGAAGTAATTGCCGGTGAAGGCCACATTGTTACCGCGGGCGCTATTGACGCGCACATCCATTTTATTTGCCCTCAGCAGATTGAAGAAGCATTGATGTCGGGAACGACGACTATGATTGGTGGCGGTACTGGTCCTGCAACGGGGACGAATGCAACAACCTGTACCCCGGGCGCGTGGAATATGCAGCAAATGCTCCGCAGTACCGATCAAATGCCAATGAACTTTGGTTTCTTGGGTAAGGGAAATGCAAGTTTGCCCGAGCCACTCGCTGAGCAAGTAGAAGCAGGTGCATGTGGCTTGAAGCTACATGAGGATTGGGGAACGACACCAGCTTCTATTGATAATTGTTTATCGGTTGCCGAACAATACGATATTCAGGTCGCTATCCATACCGACACACTCAATGAGTCTGGTTTTGTAGAAGACACACTTGCGGCATTTAAAGATCGAACCATTCATACTTACCATACCGAAGGTGCGGGGGGGGGACACGCGCCAGATATTATTGTTGCTTGTGGCCAACCCAACGTTTTGCCTTCCTCAACTAATCCAACTCGGCCATACACTGTGAATACGGTTGATGAACATTTGGATATGCTGATGGTATGTCATCACCTTGATCCAAATATTCCCGAAGATGTGGCGTTTGCCGATTCTCGGATTCGTAAAGAAACCATTGCTGCTGAAGATATTCTGCATGATTTGGGGGCATTCTCGATGATTGCATCAGATTCTCAAGCCATGGGGCGTGTGGGCGAAGTGATTTGTCGAACCTGGCAGACGGCTCATAAAATGAAAGTACAACGCGGTTATCTTGAAGAAGATAAAGAGATTGAAGCGGATAACTTTCGCGCAAAACGTTACATCGCTAAATACACGATTAACCCAGCGATAGCCCATGGAGTATCACACATGGTTGGTTCATTGGAAGTCGGGAAAATGGCCGATATCGTCTTATGGAAACCGGCTTTTTTTGGAATTAAACCTGCTCTGATCATTAAGGGTGGCTTTATAGCAGCTGCACCAATGGGAGATGCAAATGCGTCGATTCCAACGCCTCAGCCAGTTCATTATCGTTACATGTTTGGCGGTTTCGGTTCAGCGGCCTCTGCAACCTCGGTAACCTTTACTAGCCAAGCGGCGACAGAAAATGGTCTAAGAGAATCACTTGGCTTACAAAGAGAACTCGTCGCGTGTAAAAACTGCCGGGATGTCACTAAAAATCACATGATTCACAATGATTATATGCCAACGATTACCGTCGACCCGCAAACTTATGAAGTGAGAGCTGACGGCGCGTTATTGAGTTGTGATCCGGCAACTGAATTGCCATTGGCCCAACGTTATACGTTGTTCTAAACACGCATTTACTAGAAGGATAATGAGTATGTTTCGAGTAGTAAGTCGATCTGATCACCATCATGGCGAAGTTCTGGATTCGGTTGTGTTAGCGTACGAAATGCGCCAACGTGGACGTTTTAGAACAGAGAGCCACAACGGACACGATGTCGGTATTTTTCTTCCGCGCGGTGATGTATTGCAACACGGAGATTGTCTGTTTACAGAATGCGGCAAAGTATTCCAAGTTGTCGCCAAAGAAGAGCAAGTTGTTACCGCGGTTGCAAAAGATTGGATTTCATTTTCTAAAGCGTGTTATCACATGGGGAACCGTCATGTCCCCATGGAAATTGGTGAACAGTGGCTTCGCTTTCAGCCGGATCATGTTCTAGAAGAGATGGTTGAACTGTTTGGACTCGAATGTCGCCACCATAAAGGTATGTTTAATCCAGAAAATGGGGCGTATCACGGTGGTGGGCATTCGCATGGACATTCACATAGTGATCATTCCCATAGCCACTCCCATAGTCACGGGGAGCATAGCCATTAATGAATGTTCAATCTCTGCTTTCACTGTTACACCTCAGCAGCCCAAGCTTACCTATCGGCGCATTCGCTTACAGTCAGGGCTTGGAAACTGCGGTTGAGTTGGAGTGGGTAACGGATGAGGCTTCGCTCCAAGAGTGGTTAGAACCAATATTAAATTTTGCACAAGCACATCTTGAAGTTCCGCTATTGATTCGTTGTTATCACGCATGGGAGAACAACGATCTCGTCGCTCTAGAGCATTGGCAAGCTGTGTTGCTTGCCAATCGTGAAACCGCGGAGTTGGTACAAGAAGAGCGAATGTTGGGCCAAACTTTTTTTCGATTGCTAAAGAGTTTGGATGTTGAATTACCGCCTGAAGCAAAAGGTATGAGCTACTTGCCATTGTTCGCTAAGGCGTGCCAGCATTTTGGTGTCTCAACCGAACAAGCGGTTACAGGTTGGCTTTGGTCTTGGTTAGAAAATCAAATTACAGTAGCGTGTAAAACAGTGCCGCTTGGCCAAACCTCTGCACAACGAGTATTACTGGCATTGATGCCACAAATTGAACAAGTTTTATTAAAAGGGGTTAAGGTAGAGGACGAAGCGATCGGCTTGACTCTGCCAAATTTTGCCATGGCTTGTGCCTGGCATGAAACTCAATATTCACGATTATTTAGGAGTTAACCATGAGTTCTCAATGTCTACGAATTGGGGTTGGCGGCCCTGTTGGCTCGGGTAAAACCGCATTATTACACCAGTTATGTCTAACGTTGCGTCAGCACTACGACTTTGCTGTTGTGACTAATGACATATACACCAAAGAAGATGCCGAATTTTTATTGCGTAATGAAGCTCTGGAAGCCGATAGAATTCTTGGGGTAGAAACTGGCGGATGTCCCCATACGGCGATCCGAGAAGACGCATCTATGAATTTAGCGGCGATTGATGAACTGCAAGATCGTCACCCAAAACTTGAATTTGTTTTGGTCGAAAGTGGCGGTGATAACCTAAGCGCGACGTTTAGCCCAGAGTTATCTGATTTGACGTTGTACGTGATCGATGTGTGCGCAGGAGATAAAATACCGCGTAAGGGTGGGCCTGGAATCACCAAATCAGATTTGTTGATTATCAATAAGACGGATCTTGCCCCCATGGTTAATGCGTCACTTGAGGTAATGGACCGAGATGCGAAAAAGATGCGTGGTAACAAGCCCTTCGTATTTACGAACTTGATTCGTGGAGATGGGTTAGAAGTTGTTATCGATTTTATTATTGAACGCGGCATGTTAGAGAAGCGCGACGTCGTGATTGAAGTTACAGAAGTATAAGGAAAAAAGTATATGAAGGGATTATTAAGAGGTTTGTCTGTAGGGTTGGTTTTGGTGAGTAGTAGCAGTTTTGCGCATACAGGTCATAGCGCACACGGAAGTTTTGTCGAGGGCATATTACACCCATTAACTGGATGGGATCATCTGTTAGCCATGGCATTGATTGGCTTGTTTCTTTCTGAGTTCACGTTCCGTAATGCAAGCAAGATTTCTGGTGTTATTATGGCTGCGATCGCGAGTGGTTACATTATTGGTCTTTCTTGGGGTGGGGCGAGTTCTGTGGAAGCGTTAGTCACAACATCGATCTTAGGACTGCCATTGGCTTTAGTTGCGTTAAAAAAAGGCGGAACGAAAAGTGTGATGGCGATAGCCGCTGTTGCGTTGTTTAGTGTTTCACATGGTTTAGTGCAAGGTGCAGAAGCACAAGGTGGCGCAGTTCAATTTGGCCTTGGTGTCATGCTAGCAAGTACACTCGTCATCAGTTTGACTTACGCTATCGGTCGACAGGCTGTCGCCGCTAAAGCTCGTTCAGTACATCAATAAACTTAATTTTGTAGTGTTGCTTTCAATGCCGGCTAACGTCGGCATTGTTGCTTAGTGTATAGCGACTTTCAACGAGCTCCATTTCATTCTAATCCGATATATTTTCTAGTACCGGACCTTCTCCAGATTAATTATTTCTCCTCACTAACGAAAGACGTATCGTACTTAAATTTGAGTCACCTTAAATTTTAACGGTTTCAACGAGTTGCATTACCTCTTCCTAATTTAAAAACATATTGAGTGTTAAATGTACAAATTGCACCAATTCCCCACCTTGGTTTCTTGAGAATGAAACATGTGTTTCACAAACCATACATGTCAAACATAACAATTATTAACAATTCACATACAAATAAATAGGTGTTATACGAAAAAACAACCTCTTTAATTGAGTTTAATGTCAATAGGGTTGTGTCTATTGGTATCTTAACGAGTGATTGTCTCGAAGTTGATACTATGGGGTTTTACTCGATTAAGGTGGCCGATTAGTATTGTGCAAGTAATATAAGATGCCGATAATGAGTGCCAATGTGAACTTTCCGTCATAAGCAATACAGAGGAGTGTAAGCGCAAGTTATCGTTGAGAGAATTTAGAGGCCTTCAAATACGCAACCATACGCCGTTTGCCGCCAAATTAACCCATTGCTTAAGATGAAATTGAAGAATTTATACACGATAAGAGTAACTCTGCTCTCTCTGGTTCAGCAGGTTCTGGAAATACTCTTGATGTCATCACAACTTTTGGGTAAGCCCTTATTAACTTTAGATTTAAGTTAGTTTTAATAACATAAATAATTAGGTTTTTTGCATGCAAGATGAACTTAAAGATTCAAACTCAGAAGCTATCGTTGACTTCTCGCATTACATCAAAGTGATAAAACAGAGCTGGGTAAAGATAGCGCTATTTTGTTTCATGGTTTCAATATTATTGGTTCTGATCGTTCTGCAACTCGCACCAAAATACACTGCAACTGCAACACTGTTGATTGAAGCCCAAGAGAAAAAAGCAGTATCGATTGAAGAGATGGTAGGGTTTGATTCCAGTCAAAAGGAATACTATCAAACTCAATATGAAATAATGCAGTCAGATCCGATTGCTCAACGAGTTATCGAGAAACTGAAACTTGCTAAAAATCCAAAGTTCAATAAAAGTCTTACGGAATCACAATCGATTGCCGAATTCTTCAGCTGGTTGCCTTTCACGTCTTCAACGGTTGATGAGAGTGATTTCGGACCAATGCCAAAATCTGAATATGAGCAGATTGACGATAAGGTTAGTCAAGACATTTTACGCGACTTTAAGAAGAGTCTCGAAATCATACCTATTCGTAATACCCAGTTAGTAAAAATCAGCTTTACCGCTGAAGAGCCTGAGTTGGCAGCCAAAATTGCGAATGAAATTGGACTTGCCTATATCGAGAAAAACTTAGAAGGGCGATTAGCGGTTACTAAATACGCATCTAATTGGATCAATGCGCGAGCGGCTGAGCTGCAATTACAATTAGAGAATTCAGAGAAAGCTCTGTCTGATTATCTAGTAAAAGAGAAATTGATTGATGATAGTGGCATTGATGCATTAGCCAGTCGAGAGCTCGCTAATTTAACACAGCGCTTATCAGATGTAAGAGACCGACGTATTGAAGTAGAGTCAGCGTATTCTGCATTGAGTACGTCAAGTACGAAAAATGTGGCTTTGATTTCATCAATTCCTTCTATTTCATCTCACCCACAAGTTGTCGCTATCCGAGCTGCTGAGCTGGAAGCGCAAAATGAAGTTAATGAATTACGCAAACGTTACGGCGAAAAACACGACAAGATGATTGCTGCACAAGCTCGCTTGGACGCGGTTAAAGAACGTGCATCAACGACGACTAACTTACTTATTAGTGGTTTTAATAAAGAACTTCAAGCCCTTCGTAAACAAGAAAATTTAATTCAATCGACGATCAATCAACGTCGTGGGGATTTCCAAGCTTTATCAATTAAAAGAAATAAATATGAATCGCTTAAGCGTGACGTTGCAACTAACCGCGATTTGTTAAATGTATTTTTAACTCGTCAGAAGGAAACAACTGCGACTAAGGACTTTAATTCTACGATTGCTAGTGTAGTCGCTGAAGCAAGGACGCCACATTATCCAAGTGGAACAAGTCGATTATTGATCGTAATCGCTGGCTTAATATTGAGTTTTGGTTTTGCAGTCGTATTAGTGATTATTAATGACTCCCTAAGAAACACCATTACGTCGAGCGCCGACTTCGAAGACCGTTTTGGTTTAATTCCACTCGGGGGAATTCCGAAAGTCAAAGCGGCACGTTTTGAGAAAAAACCTCTCGATAATAGCGTTTTTCATGATGAAAATGAGAATACGTTCATCGAATCGATACGTTCGATACGTACATCCTTAATGCTGAGTAACCCAACTCATAAGCGTTTAGCGATTACCTCTTCAGTTGCATCGGAAGGGAAAACGACGATTGCGATCAACGTAGCCATCGCACTCGCCAATATGGAAAGTACTATTTTGATTGATGGTGACTTACGTAAATCGGCGATCGGCGAACGTTTTGGGTTGAAAAAAAACCAACAAGGTTTGAACAATCATTTGATTATGGGCACCGATTTATCTGAATGCTTATATAAGGATGAAAAATCAGGGTTAACAATTTTACCAGCAGGTATGCTCGCTAGCGATACACAAGAATTACTAAGCTCCGATCAATTTGCTGAACTGCTTAATACTTTAGAAAAGCAGTTTAAATACATCATTATCGACACGCCACCGACGCTACCAGTGAGTGACTCGCTAATTATTGGCCAGCTTACCCAGAAAATGCTGTTGGTTGTGAAAGCGAATGAGACTAAGCAAGAATCAGTTAAAAAGACGTTCGCTAAATTACGTAAACACGATATCAAGATTGAAGGTGTGGTTGTAAACCAGATTAGCCGTAAATTAGCAGGAGCTGAATACGGTTATGGGGAATATGGTCAATACGTCAATACAAACGACAAAGCATAGGACAAAAGAGTATGAAATTTTTAGTCACAGGAGCCGCAGGCTTTATCGGAAATTTTGTCGCTGAGCGTCTTTGTAATGAAGGTCATGAAGTGGTGGGCATTGATAATTTAAATGACTACTACGACCCTAAATTAAAACATGCTCGCTTAGAACGCATTCAATACTTAGATAACTTTCGTTTCATAGCGATGGATGTGTCGGATAGAGAAGCCGTTGCTGAATTATTTTTAAACGAAAAGTTTGAGCGAGTGATTCACCTAGCGGCTCAGGCGGGAGTTCGTTATTCCATCGAAAACCCTATGGCTTATGTCGATTCGAATTTAGTTGGTATGACGACGATTCTCGAAGGTTGTCGCCATAATAACGTTGGCCATTTAGTTTACGCATCTTCAAGCTCAGTCTACGGCATGAATGATAAAACCCCGTTTTCAGAAGATGACCGTGTCGATAACCCTGTTTCTTTGTACGCTGCGACAAAGAAAGCGAATGAGTTAATGGCTCATACATACAGTCACTTATATAAATTACCAACGACAGGGTTACGCTTTTTTACGGTTTATGGGCCGTGGGGAAGACCCGATATGGCACCGTATCTGTTTACAGATGCTATCGCAAATAACAGGCCAATCAATGTTTTTAATAACGGTAAAATGAAAAGAGATTTTACGTATATTGATGACATCGTCGAAAGTTTAATCAGAATTCAAGATGTCACTCCTTCTGAAAAGTCGAACTACTACAGTCTATACAACATCGGAAACAATAGCCCTGTCGAGTTAGGGTACTTTATTGAATGCATAGAAAATAGTTTAAATACTAAAGCAGAAAAGAATTTAATGCCTATGCAACCAGGCGACGTAAAAGTGACTTATGCTGACTGCTCCAAGTTAGAAGCCGCAACCAATTTTACACCTAGTACTGAGCTACACGTTGGTATCGATAAATTTGTACAGTGGTTTAAAAACTATAATAAAGCGTGCGATTAACCATGAGAAAAAAGATAGCATTCTTGATTAACTCTTTGGAAGGCGGTGGTGCAGAAAGAGTTTTTACTAACTTGGTCAATTATCTTTCTGACAAAGATGAATATGAGATCGTTGTTATTCTCATTGATAACTTAGAGCAGAAATACGAAATTAATTCAAACATTGAACTCAAGGTTATTGCAAATAGCGGAAACATTACCAAGTTAGAATTATACAAACTGTATAAAGAGCTTAAACAAGGTGACTATGATTGTGTTATATCCTTTTTAACCCGAGCGAATATATTAAATTGTATTTGTAAGAAGCTAATTGGATATAAATCTATAATCAGCGAGCGAGTTAATACATCCACTCATTTAGAAAGTGGACGATTTTCTGACTTAAAAAAACGCTTAATTTCGATTACCTACCGACTATCAGATAAGATTTTTGCGGTATCAAATGGTGTTAAAACAGAGCTGGTCGACAATTTTAATATTGAGAAAGAAAAAATTGAAGTGATCTACAACTCGATTGATATCGACCGAATATCTGCGTTGGCCAATAATAATTCTCTTGTTTCTGATATTGATGATTTTATCTCATCAAATACCTTAGTTTGCGTTGGGCGTTTAGTTGAAAATAAGAACTTTCAATTGGTCATTGAAGCTATCAAGAGCCTTCCAAATAATTTAATTATTATAGGTCAAGGACACCTTGAACCTGAACTAAGAGCGTTGGTAGACGAGAATGGTTTAAACGACCGTGTAAAATTCACAGGCCATATGTCTAATCCTTTTTGCGTAGTGCAAAAATGCATGGCTTATGTTCAAACTTCAAACTCAGAAGGTTTTCCTAATTCATTAACTGAAGCTATGGGTTTAGGAATCCCTGTTATTTCCACAGATTGTAAGTCTGGGCCAAGAGAAATTCTAAATCCAGATTGTAAAGATAGTACATTATTCTCTCAAGATGTTGAATTGAGTGAGTATGGTATTTTATATCCAGTAAATGATGTCGAAAGCTTAATTAAAGCAATAAAAATAATAAATACATCTCCAGAAATATTAAGTAGATATTCAAAACTGTCAACGGATAGGGCTAGTACATTTAAACCTAATGTAATTTTTGATCACTATTTAAATAGTATTCAGGAGATAATATCATGAACGAGCAAATTGCAGTTATAGGATTGAGAGGAATCCCTGGCATAATGGGAGGTATTGAAACACACTGTGAAAAACTTTACCCATTAGTCAAAGAATTAGATCCTGATTTAGATATAACCGTATATTGTAGAAAGTCCTATGTTTTCGATCGAATACCGTATAAAGGTATAAATCGAATTTCAATATTTAGTACAAAAAATAAAAATATTGAGACGCTATTACATACATTTCTTTCTATATTACATGCTCGTTTTATTAAAAATATAAGAATTGTTCATATTCATGCTATTGGGCCTGGGTTGTTATCTCCGTTTGCTAAGTTACTTGGTATGAAAGTAATCGTTACTCATCATGGTGCTGACTACAATCGGCAGAAATGGGGACCGTTTGCAAAATTCGCTTTAAAAGCAGGCGAGTTTCTGTGTGTTAAATTTGCTAGCCGAGTGTTGATAGTCAGTAATAGTTTAAGTAACAAGCTGAGTGCTGTGTATAAATCAGATAACATGTTTTTTGTGCCTAATGGTGTGAAAAATATTGAATTTGAACCGAGCGCTTGTTCTATTGATGATGATGTACTGAGCCTAATCAATAATGACAATAGCCCTGGTTACATATTAGCTGTAGGGCGATTAGTCCCAGAAAAAGGCTACCATGATTTAGTCGAAGCTTATAAAAAATTGACGAATAAAAAGTACAAACTGGTGATTGTTGGGGATGCAGATCATCCTAACTTTTATAGCAAAGGTTTAATCGCAAACCAAAGTGACGACATACTCTTTCTTGGACGTCGTAGTGGTGCAACTCTTGATATTCTTTATAGAAAAGCATCGCTATTTATATTACCAAGTTACCATGAAGGGCTGCCTGTGGTTGCTTTAGAAGCTGTAAGCTATGGGCTGCCGATCCTCTTAAGTAATATCGATGAGAATTCTGATATTGGCTTGAATCATCCATCTTACTTTAATGTGGGTAATGTTGATGAGTTAACTGCTAAATTAGGTGTGGATAATTTTGATGCTTATAAGAGTGATTATGAAATCATACTTGATAAATACGATTGGAAAAAGATTGCCAAATCTTTAGTTGGTCATTACGAAGATATTAGGTAATTTCTATGTCGGTATTATCAGCTGCAGTCATTATCCTTAGTATAATTATATCATTATACTATGCAGCAAGATTAAAGTTGGACGATTCGGTTTATTTTTTAATCTATGCCCTTGGTGGTCGATACGCACTTTCTTTTGTCCATGAGTTTTCATTTAGTCCTGCTTTAGCTGGTCAATCTCTGAACTCTTTATTTTCTATTTCTGTCGTATTATTGGGATTGATGTTTTTTATTAGGTTTTATGTAAACCTCAAATACATCAATTCGGTTGGTGTTTTAATTCTAGTTGCATTCACTAGTTCCTTTATTAATTCAACTCTTGGTGAGTTTTTACAAGAGTTCACCAAATGGGGTTACTTTTTCTCATTAACGCTCTCAATATATCTATTGATGAAAAAACATAGTGGCGAAGTCATATTAAAAGTTATTGCCCCTATATTTATTGGCGTTGTTATTAGTCAACTATTATCAATAGTATTGAATACCCCAAAAATGACCGAGCAAATACTATCGGATTCTAATTCGGCAAGTTATATTGGCGGATATGGTCATGAATCGGCTTTTTCATTTATTTTGTTGACAGTCGGGGTGCTGATTTTACAAGCTTCAAAATATTGGAATAAGTCATCTACTGCGTTTTTTTGCTTAACTGTATTGTTTATTTTAATTGTCTTTGCAAACTATCGTACGAGTTTGATGGCATATTTAGTTCTATTTATTATGTATATCATTTATTTTATTGGAAGAAAGCAGGTTCCAGTTAAAATTATAAGTTATTCTATCGCCATACTTGTTGGTTTTTTAGTCACTACTCTATTTTTAAACGAAATAACAAGTCGGTTTTCCGATATCGGTGATCTGTTTACTAAATTAGATTTCAAACTCATATTGGACCCGTCTACTTTCACGGTCGAAGAAAAAAGGCTGCTGTCTTCTCGTTTGTATATCTGGAACTTATATTATTTTGAGTATAAATCCTTTCCATTGATCAATTTGATTTTTGGGTCTGGTCCTGGTTCATGGAAGCAGTATTTTGATCTTTATGCACACAATAGTTTTGTGGCGTATTTGTTTGATATGGGGATTGTTGGAGTCCTATGTTTGATCGTTTTCTATCTTCAGATTTACTTTACCTTATTTTTTAGAAAGCTATGTAATGCGCATATGCAAGGTGCATTTTTCAGCTTTATCGTATTAAACTTAGCAACTATGCCGTTATGGAATATTGAAGGCCTAATTCTGCTGGCATTTATCGTTGGAATTTCAATGTATAATTTAGAAAATGAGCGTGGACATGATAAGAGATAAGCACAGTTACTTGCTCTATAAAAATGAAGATAAAAAGGCTTTGGAGCTCACTCGTAATATTTACTTTGAATGGTTATTCAATGATATATGGAGATTTCAAAGAAATTTACGTAGAACAGAGTATTGGTTCAATTGTAAAAACGGCATCGTTAACAAGGTTATCTACTATATGCTAGCGTTGAGGACAAAAAAATTGGGCACCAAGCTCGGTTTTTCTATCCCAATCAACGTTTTTGGTAAAGGGCTCTCTATAGCTCACACCGGTACTATAGTCGTGAATTCTAACGCTCGAGTAGGTGACTATTGTCGTATCCACGTCTGCGTCAATATAGGTGCTGATATTTCAGATGGAACTCTAGCTCCTTGTCTTGGCGACAACATTTACATTGGCCCAGGAGCTAAAATATATTCAAACATTGCGATAGGTGATAATACGGTCATCGGAGCCAATAGCGTTGTAAATAAAAGCTTCACGGATGGAAATTGTACGATAGCCGGTATTCCTGCAAAAAAAATCAAAGACGTTGGTAAAGACGTTATTCGCGAGACTTCAGTTTAAATATATAACGATCGGTGAATTGGCATAAATGATAAATAATAGAATATTGCAGCTAATATGGGTGTTCACCGAAAGGTTTGGATTGATTGTTTTAGCGACAATCTCATTCTATGTGTTTGCGTTAGAGTTAACTCCAGAACAGTTAGGTAAAGGCGTTCTCGCGTTATCGATTATTGAATTTGCCGGCTTGTTTTTTACCGCAGCACTCGAAGACCCATTTGTCCGGCAAACAAAGTTAGATTCAGAGAAGGACGGGACTTTATTTTGGTCCAGTCTGATCATCTCGCTTGTTTGTTCAATCTTAATTATTTCTGGAATTGCTATTGTTAGTGATGACAGTGCATTTATCTACTTAGTAGCCTTCGCGACTCTTAAACTTCCAGTACTATTATGTTCACGTGTTTTCGTAGCGCATTTACGTCGTGCGGGGAAATTTAAAGCGTTAATGATAAGAACCATATATGGCAAAGTACTTGGTTCGATATGTGCGATTTATCTTGCGATGACCGGCGCTGGAGCGTGGGCTATTGTCGTTCAAGCGGTTGTTATGGATGTTGTAGCCTTTGTTATTCTTCTGTCCGTTGATCGCAGACCATTGCCACTTAAAATTAATTTTAAATTCTTACATGAGCTGCTTTCAGTAGGGGTTGTGACAAGCCTTAAAGCGATCAGTATGGATATGATGGGACGCGGCATTAATCTGATGGTTGGTGTCGTTGCTGGTAACGAGGTGTTGGGTATTTTTAATATGGCCCAGCGTCTGATAGAGCTCTTACGTAGCTCTATATATACAGGTTTAGCGAGCTATGCCTTACCTGTTATGTCTAGGCGGCAAAATGATATTGCGCGTCTATCTAAGTTTTTTATGTCAGCAACAAAGTACACGCATTTAATGATTCTACCGCTTTTCTTAGGGCTAGCTGTCGTCGCCGATGATGTGGTTGTGCTTATTTTCGGTATGAAATGGCAACCTTCTGTAGTGGTATTACAGTCTTTGGCTGTTATCACCGCTGTCGGTTCAATACTGGTTCTTGTTCCTAGTTTGTTACTTGCAGTTAAAAAACCACAATTGACTCTAAAATCGGAAGTACTCGGCTCGTTGGTTGCTGTAGCGAGTATTTTTATCTTTGGGCCATTGTATGGTGCATTAGCCGGTGCTATTGCGGTAATCGTCAGGTTCATTTTAATTTTACAGCCTAACTGTCGTGCGCTTAATCAAGTTGCCAATATTGGTTCTCGCGATTTTTTCAAACAGTTAATTCCCATTTATCTATCAGGGTTCTTGATGGTATCAACCGTTTTAGTATTGAATAACTATTTTCAATATGACGCTTTGATGTTACCCGTTAAAATAGTCGTCGGTATGCTCAGCTATGTTGTTGCGTTGTTTATATTTGATCAATTTTGGTTGAAGGATATGATGAGATTTATTAAAAATGATTAATATTCTTGCAGACTGTAATCTGCATTTAGATAAACTCGAGACTTAACAATGAATAAGTTGGTTGTGGTTTTTTTTGTAATCCTGTTTTCCTCGCAGACATTCGGGGCTAAAGATACGGAAAGCAGCATTACGATAAGCCACACTCATAATATAAAGCATAGTATTCAATTGCTTATAAATAGGTTGGAAACGCAGAAGGTCAAGACGGAGAGAGAAGTAGAGAGTATATTGCTACAACTCGAATCCAAAGGAGAGCTCAGTTATTATATTCCTAGTTCATTAAATGTAGACGTAAAATTAGCCGCTTTTCTCTTATTCTCTGCTGTTGCGAACGAACGACTGGTCGACGTTATTGAAGAAAGCGTTAGCCAACATTTCGATGTCAACTCTCTTCTACATCTAGCGTTTATTCTCAATACTGATGATCCATTACAATTCGCTAAAAACATTCTTTATTCACGATCTCTAGATTTCGAGAAAGTGATCGAATCATTTTCTCAATATACGTGCATCAATTCGCAACCATTGAGCGCTTATGCGGAATCTTTGACAGAATCATATCGGATAACACCTCTAATCGAATCGGCGAGTATCACACTATACCGTCGCTCTGAACACGAAACTGCACAGGTTTCATTTCGAAAGAAACACTCACAGCAATGGAAGCAATCCTTCGATTTACAGTGGGAACCAATCAGTCGTTCACTATCTGGCAGCATTGTATATCTAGAGCCGAATACTGAATATGACGTAAAGGTTACGTTGTTCAATTCATCAGAGAGGCTTAGTACGAGCTTCTATTCATTTATAACTTGGCCTAATACTCCTCCTATAGACAACAATAAAGTATTTAAATTGTCAGATATCTATGAGGGTGGGCCGTTAGATTTGACCAAACTCGGTATATCTGGCAGTAAATCGGGATGGGCCGTGATTGAGGGGGATCCCACTACGCCGATTGTGGTTGAAGAGGGAAGTGACTCTGCGATTAACATCGGATCCAATTCATATGTTTACTTCAAAAATATAACGGTAAATGGAGGAGGTAGAAACGCAATTCGTAGCGAGCAAGCTCATCATTTATGGTTTGATGGATGTGATATCTCCGGCTGGGGAAGAACTGGTGAGAAACTCAATGATGGACGCTATTATGATGAGAAAAGCAGAGACTTAATTAACTACGATTCCGCATTTTATCTCAAGCAGACAGGGGTTGTAGTTGTCGAAAATTGTCATGTACACAGCCCCAAAGGCAGTGCAAATAATTGGTCATCCGGTCATCCTGCTGGTCCAAACGCCTATTTAGCATGGGCAAGTCATCCTAATTCTGAGCTTAGTGGACAAGTAATACTGCGAAATAATCACTTTTATGGCAAATCAGATCATCGATTTAACGATGTAATCGAAGGATACAAAAATGGCTATGTTTATGGTGGCTTTGTTCGAGACTCTGCTATTTATAACAATAAGCTGGAATATGCTAACGACGATATTATCGAAATCGATGGTGGGCAAAGTAATGTATTGCTTTACAATAACGATATATCAAATGGATACGTTGGTATTAGCGCTATTCCCAATGTAAAAGGACCATCATTTATATTCAATAATCATGTCCATAGCTTAGGTGACGATTCAGGGAAATCATGGGCCTCGATTAAGCTTGGTGGTTTAAAAAGCCGACCTAAAGGAAAGACTAATATCTTTTACAATTTGATTCGTACTAACAGCAACGGTATTTCTTATGCTGGATATTTAGGGGATTCAAGCTTTTGGGCTGACGCTCGTTCGAACGTTATAATTCATGACTTTTACTCAAAAAATCGTGGGTTTAGTATTTACGATAAATACCCATCTGGCTTGTCTAACTTTTCAAACAATTACATGTTTAATATAATAACTAAGCAACCATTATTTGATGCCCAAATAGCAGCAGACTTTTATGATATTGAGTTAGTTAACGATAATATTGCTAATAGTATTTGGCATTCACCGGAGTTATCGACAACATTCAATATACCGGAAGCGCTGAGAGTACCTAATATGACCAAGGTCGATGGTTCAGGTGCGGTCATCATTGGGTATACCTACCCTTAATACACTTTTAATAACAGCTGCTAAGATTTAAAAATCTGGATAATTATTACATGCGATAAATAAAAGTGTGTAGCAGATCATTCCAAGTAATATCTGTTACAACGACTCCCAGTATTGAAACCCACAATTGACATTTTTTAAAATTAACGACTAATCAAAACTTATCTCGTTGGGCGTAAAATTCCATTTATTAGTTACATCAAAGGATGATTCGCCGTTTTGATATAATCTATTTTCAGATAATCTTCCAGAAACAAATTTATTCCTTTCACTACGAATATGGAATAAGCTCATTCCATGCAATGGTGATATATTTTTCTCTGTGTAACCAAAATACTTTGTTAATGTAGGAAAAATATTAAAGTGAGACAATTTATTTCTGTTGAATTCTGCGGCATTGGCTAGATTCAACAATTCTTCTTTATTATCAGTAAATACAATAAATGGAACTGTAGTTTCATAAGGAACAATACTTTCTACTGAGCAATGTGTTATAGAACGGCCGTTATCAAATAAGTTTTGCCCATGATCCGATGTATAAATAATTATTGTGTCTTTATATGAAACACCGTCTAATAAATTTTTAAAGAAAGAGTCAGTCAAATAATGAATAGAATTTTTATAATTTAAAATTCTTCTTTCTTTTTTATTTTTTTCTTTCCTTTTAAACTTAAATAATCTCTCATTATCTGGTGTTAATGGACGATAGGGGAAATGCACACCGCTTTTTACTGCGTAAATAAAAACAGGTTTGTTACTCTCTTGTGATGTGTACTTTTTAATCAACTTAGCTATATTCGTGTCTTTGTCATAACTCGTTTTGCCTTGGATGCTCAAATAATCATCGATGTATTTTTTTTCTTTAAGTTTCATGCCATTGTTCAATTGGCCATCATCCATTTGCCCCTCCAACATAACTGTTTTATACCCAGCATTTTGCGCGTATTGCCAGATGTATGGATTGGTAACATAGGTCTGACTAAAGTTATCTTCATTGGGACCGAATCGTAAAATTTGATTACTTGCCGAACTGCAGTTTGAGCCCGATATGGCGGTTCCGAAATTCACAAATCTATGTTTTTGAGAAACCAAGTAGGGAGTAATACCTTGATCTTTGTTGATATCTAAATAGTCGGCGCGGACACTTTCATCAACAATTAATATAATGTTTTTTCTTTTTACTTGAGTAGATGAAATGTGTTCATTAACGGGTAATCTTTTTGGAGAAGAAATTACAACTTTTTCAAAATATATGATCGAAGCTAGAACAGGAAGCTTGTATTGAATGGGAGTTTGCTCTAATCCATACCCACCTCTTGGCCATGAGATCGCAAATAAAATAAAGAACGGGAGAATGGCGAATATATAGCTCACTTTTCCAATAAAAAACCTGTCTTTTATCTTAATAGTAACTTTGGGTGGAGGTAAAAGTAACGTAAGACTGAACAATGAAATTGCGACTGCAGATGCTATTTCGGTAGAAAAATGCTTTATGCCTTTAGAGGCAAAACTTATGTTTTCGATTAATACATAGAGACTATCGTATGTGATAGAAATACCACTGATATCTAAATAACTAAGGCTTATCAATGTTGATGAAAAAAATAAAATCGTTGCGAACAAGCGAATAACGAAGTGTGAAAAGAAAGAAAATGAAATAAGTGAAATAAAACATAGCAACCACAAAGAAAAAAATATGCCTAAATAAATTACACCGTGAGCTTTTAGAAGATCATCAATACGTTCACCAAAAAAATAATTATCTGAAAGAAATAGTAACGCAATAATACCAATTAGTTTAAAGATAACGAGAAACGTATTTTTGTGCAAACTCATAAAAATCCTACGAAATTTTTCGTTCGATATAAAAAACGAGCCAATAATAGTGAGAATAATTGGGTCGGTCAATCAAATATAGTCTCAAAGCTAGGACTATAGAGAGTATAGCTCAATTTTTTTTTAATACTCGGGTATCTCATCTATATTGATGAATTAGTTAATAAAACATAACGCCATAGTGTTTGTAGAAAGACATGAATACGATAAAGTAACTAATACATGATATAAATTAATAAGGTATACAATGATAGTCGGCTTTCATGATATGGAGGACACCGTTAGCTTGGGATTCTCCGTTATTGTTGCGAAGGACAGTGATGGTTTTGTCTACGTCAAACACCAAGATAGAACGACATGGGAAATCCCCGGAGGTCATATTGAACCTGGTGAAACTGCTAATCAAGCCGCTTGCCGAGAATTAAGAGAAGAAACAGGTGCTTTGGAGTTTGATATTCAATCTGTGTGCGATTATTCCATAACATTAAATGGTAAGGTTTCTTATGGTCGATTGTACTATGCTGAAATTCATTCTTACACAGGCATACTTGAATTTGAGACTGAGCAAGTTTGCTCCTTTTCTAAGATGCCAATCAATTTAACCTATCCAAATATCCAGCCATATATCTTTGATGAGGTGCTTCGTCGGTTAGCGAAATAGTTTGGCTGATCCATGTTTATCGTTCGATGTGAAAATACAAATGGTATAAACGAAATGAGTTGTAATATGTGCTTATTGTGTCAGTAGTGAAACTCTTATATTCAAAGACAAATAATATACGAAAGTGATCTGTTGTCGATAAATGAGGTTTTACTGTTACTTGTATGAGAACAACGGAATTTAATCGATAGATTCTTATTTTCTTACTATCAATCTAAAATTTATACGATTAAGTTAGCGCTCTCATAGCAACATGTTTCTTAAATGGAACTCCAAACTATCGTTAAAAATTTAGGTAATTATATAGAGGGTAATAAATGACGTTAACAAAAAAGTTAGGTGCTGAGTTTATCGGTACGTTCTGGTTAGTACTTGGTGGTTGTGGCAGCGCAGTGTTGGCGGCTGCGTTTCCAGATGTTGGTATTGGTCTAATGGGTGTTTCATTGGCGTTTGGTTTGACCGTTTTAACCATGGCTTACGCGATTGGCCATGTTTCTGGCTGTCATCTTAACCCAGCAGTATCATTTGGGTTATGGTCTGGTGGACGCTTTTCTTCAAGCGAACTCGCTCCTTACATAATTGCGCAAGTGGCTGGAGGTATTGCAGGGGCTACTGTCCTATATGTTATCGCTTCTGGGCAAGCTGGTTTTGATGCTTCAGCAGGTTTTGCTTCGAATGGCTTTGGTGAGTATTCTCCAGGTGGTTATAGCCTTGTCGCTGCTTTAGTGACTGAAATTGTTATGACGTTTATGTTTTTAATTATTATTTTGGGTGCAACAGATAGTCGTGCGCCAAAAGGTTTCGCACCTATCGCGATAGGATTGGGTTTAACGCTAATTCACTTGATTAGTATTCCGGTTACGAATACGTCGGTTAACCCTGCCCGAAGCACTGGGGTAGCATTATTCCA
The DNA here is from genome assembly GCA_947504195.1 of uncultured Vibrio sp. Classification (GTDB taxonomy): domain Bacteria; phylum Pseudomonadota; class Gammaproteobacteria; order Enterobacterales; family Vibrionaceae; genus Vibrio. Next base: position 396,564 of record CANNGN010000001.1, read on the forward strand.
AGGTGATTGGGCTATATCTCAATTGTGGCTATTTTGGGTAGCTCCTATTATTGGTGCAGTGCTAGCTGGTATCGTCTATCGCTGGTTTGAAAGCGAAGAGTAATATTAGATACTGACGATGTGGGCCATTTGAAAACTTCAGATGGCCCATTTTTTATGAGAATAGGGAAGACGCTATAATTAGGTGTCGCTCCGGCTTTCATATTCGACAGCACATAATATCGGAGGTTTCATTACGTAAGGGGAACCATTTAAACCTTAGATACTCTAAACTAACTATGAAGGTGGGTGGACACTTCATGTTCTCAATGTGTTCGCTTTCGATGTTTAACAGTTTGAGGTATTACTAAGAGAGGTTGATATGAGTAAATTGGTGGTTTTGACAAAATTTTCTTTTCCTCTCGATGCAAATATTGCGAAAGCAAATTTGGAAAGTGTCGGAATTCCTGCGTTTATCGCTGATGAGCATACGATCAATATGCAGTGGCTCTATTCCGATGCAATGGGTGGGGTTAGGTTGCTGGTTCCAGAGGAGCACTACGATGAAGCGCTCGAACTCATTGGAGAAGATTTTTCTAACGTTGTCGAACCTGAAGAACAAGATACAAACCCAAGTGATCTGCATGAGATAAAATGTTGTGGAGAATGCCAAAGTACGAATATCAAAGAGTACACTAAAGGTAAGCAATCAGCTTTTGTGGTTTTTCTTCTTTTAGGATTCCCATTATTTTTTTATCAGCATGGCGTTAAATGTGAAGACTGTGGGCGCTTTAAAAAACACGCTTAATTTATATCTTAATACTTTTCGCCTCTAATCTACGTCTTAATGTAAACCTGAAAATAATATGTGAATTGATTTACGTTCACTCAATTCAACTATTACCTGTCCATTATCTACGCCTAAATGTGATTAAATAACATAAAACGAATTAGAATAGGGAAGTAACACTTCACTATTCTATTGAGTTGCCGATCATTCGTGGTAAAGTAAATTTTGTGATGTGGTTCAATAAATACTTTTAATAGTACTTCATACTGTTAATTGTCATTGCAATTCATTTTCCACATAATTAAGAAACGATCGAGCGCAGAACGGAGTCTGGTAATGGAATCAAAATCTTTTAGCATTATATTAGTTATATCTACGATGTTGACAGGTTTGCTAGCTGGATTTTTCTATACGTGGTCTTTTACTATTATGCAAAGTTTGGATCTCGCGGGACCAATTTCAGCTTCTAGAGCTATGGTATCAATTAATGCACATATTAGGGACGGATGGTTTGGTACTATTTTCTTTGGGGCACCAATTTCAGTAATAATATCATTAGTGGTGCTCTTAAGAGCAAATCAGAATGGTGTGAAGTGGGCATTTATTGCAATGTTTTTTGCCATGTGTTCATTAGCGGTGACATTCACTCAACACCTGCCACTAAATGAACAACTGGCAAATGGTCTTCGCTGGAGCGAATACTTTGAAGTTTGGACACAATGGAACCATGTACGAATGACAACATCAACGTTGGCTTTTATCTGTATGTTGTTTGTATTGATATCGAGAGATTAAGTTTTTGATATTATTACGGTAATTTCATTGGCGTGATAAGCGTTTACATACTTCTGCTATGAGGTCATCAACTGCTAGTTCTCTTTTATATACTATAAATTACCGAACAAACACACATAATATCTATCATTTACTTCAACAGTGTAAAATATCTACTCTTCAAAAACTTGCTAATACTGCGCATGATTTTACTGATTTAAATGCGATCTATATCTCAATTTAAATACTTTTTAGTCGTAATCATTATACAATTATAGAATAACTTCCTGTGTATTATGTATGACTAAATGAATAACTTCATATTACATTACCATACTCTTCCTTAGTTCTAATACTGTGCTTTTAGGGCGGAAATCTTTCAAAATCCCTATCCTTCTTGTAGAAGGATAGGAATGCATTGGTTGACGTCATCTCACATCAATCAAACTTCAAACTGAATAAAATAAATATGAAATGAAATAATTCGATGTGTATAACGTTATTGATTTGGGTAATTGATTATGATCAATTATTACAACCATAAACGGTTATTAAAGGACTAAGTTAAGGTTTTTTTATAACTTTTATTACGTTTTCTAAACTTTATTTAAGTTTTTGTTTAGAGTTCTTCAATCCGAATTAATATCAAATTAACGGGTATCTCAATTAGCATTTTTAAAGTATTAATAATTTCACGTTATAAATTTAATACCTTAAATTGAAGATCATGATCACAAAATTGTACAGAACAATGCGTGACTTCAAATTAGCTATCTAATCACATTTACAGTAGTGCTCTCTCTATAGTAAAACGAACTTTATATTGTACTACAATATTATTTCCATACAGGAGTATTGTCGTACAAAAGTACTTATAAGTGGAAGTTCAATTCCCTCTTTGAGACCTATGGAGTAATCATGTCTACTGTTAAACTAAAAAATCTTGTAAAGCGTTACGGCGACGTAACTGTTGTTCAAGGAATTGACCTAGAAGTTCAATCTGAAGAATTCGTTGTATTGGTTGGGCCTTCTGGTTGTGGTAAATCTACCACGTTAAGAATGCTTGCTGGATTGGAAGAGATTAGTGATGGCCAAGTAACTATCGCTGACCGCGTTGTTAACGATGTAGCACCAAAAGATCGTGACGTTGCAATGGTTTTCCAGAACTATGCGCTTTATCCGCATTTAACGGTTGCTGACAACATTGCATTTGGTCTGCGTATTCGTAAAGTGCCAAAACCTGAGATTGAAAAAGCAGTAGCGGATGTAGCTGAAATTCTTGAGCTAACACCTTTATTAGATCGTCGTCCTGCAGACCTATCTGGTGGACAACGTCAGCGTGTTGCAATGGGACGTGCGATTGTTCGTCACCCTAAGGTCTTCCTATTCGATGAGCCGTTATCCAACCTTGATGCTAAGTTACGTACACAAATGCGTGCTGAAATTAAAACTCTTCACAAACGTCTTGGTGTTACGAGTGTTTATGTAACGCACGATCAGGTTGAGGCAATGACGCTCGCTGACCGTATTGTTGTAATGAGTGCTGGTAAGATCGAACAGGTAGGTACACCGATGGACCTGTTTAATAATCCAGCGAATACTTTCGTTGCTACCTTTATTGGTTCACCACCAATGAACATGATCGAAGCTACTGCCGAAGTAACTAGCGAAGGCTCATTTGCATTGTTTGATGGACAACGTTGTCGTATTCCCGCATATGAAGAGTTAAACAATGGTGACGAAATCATTGTTGGTATTCGTCCTGAATATATCGACATCGAGCCTTCTGAAACTGCAAGCGAAATCAACATCAAGATAGATTTAGTTGAAACATTGGGCTCAGAAGCATTACTTCATGCAAAAATTCAAGATAAACCGTTCGTAATCAAAGTGGACACCCACGGCGAGCTAACTCACTTAGATAATCTGAATAAGCTCTATTTCCGTCAAAATGTAATGGCTGTTTTCGATAAGAAAACGACCAAAGCTATGACTCGTTCAAAATAACGCTTATTAGTTAGGGAAATATTATGCAAGATATTGATAATTCACTAAAGCAAGAGTCTGAGTTAGCCAGGAAATTAAAATGGGCGAAAATGCATTTTAAGAAAGAATGGCAGCTTTACGTAATGCTTTTACCGACGGTGCTTTGGTTCGTAATCTTTTTATACAAACCGATGTACGGCTTACAAATTGCCTTTAAAGACTACAGTGTGTTTAGAGGTATTACTGGAAGTCCTTGGGTTGGATTCGAACACTTTTATACACTCTTTGAAAATGATCAATTTATCCGAGCGATAAAAAACACGGTCATGATTAGTGGCGCAAGCTTAATTTTTGGATTCCCGATGCCGATTCTTTTGGCTTTAGGTTTTAACGAAATTATTAATGCCAAATTTAAAAGAGCCGCACAAACCATCGTTTACTTGCCGCACTTTATTTCAGCAGTAATCATCGCGGGTATTGTTATTACCGCATTTGCACCATCAACGGGTGTGATTAACCTGATATTGAATGCATTCGGTTACGACTCTGTTTACTTCTTAACCAAACCAGAATGGTTCCGCACAATATTCGTCGGTACTGGTATTTGGCAGGAGGCAGGTTTTGGTTCCATCGTGTTCTTGGCGGCTATTGCTGGCGTTAACCCATCGCTCTATGAATCAGCTGTAGTTGATGGTGCGACTCGTTTCCAAATGATGTACAAAATCACTCTACCTTGTATATTGCCGACCATTTTAATCATGTTGATTATTCGTATCGGTAACATCCTAGAAGTTGGTTTTGAAATGATCATTATGCTTTACCAACCTGCAACGTACGAAACTGCTGACGTTATTAGTACCTTTATTTATCGTCAGGGTTTACAAGCAGCTCAATATGATTTAGCCGCTGCTGCTGGATTATTTAATGCTGTGATTGCGTTCTTCTTAGTTGTTGCTGCAAATACAATTAGTAAACGTGTATCTAAAACGTCTCTTTGGTAAGGAAATATTATGAGCGTAATAACAAATATGAATTTATATTCAAAGAGCGATAAAGCATTTGTTTATTTGAATATGTTCTTAATCGGTATGTTTACTATTAGTACTCTATACCCATTTATATATGTTGCTTCATTGTCATTTAGTTTAGGTGATGCGGTAACGTCTGGGCAGGTCTTATTAACTCCGGTAGATTTCACATTAGCGGCTTACGAAAAAGTATTATTTGACCCTGCATTTTGGCAGTCATATATGAATACTTTTATCTATACAATTGGCGGTACAATTACCAGTCTTTGTATTATTATTCCAGGCGCCTATGCACTTTCAAGACCGCAATTATTCGGTCGAAAATACTGGAATATGTTGATTGCATTTACCATGTGGTTCCATGCAGGTATGATTCCTTTCTTCTTAAATATTAGGGACTTAGGTCTGCTAGATAGCTACTTCGGTATTATCATTGCGTTCGCATGTAATGCGTTCAACATTATCTTGTTGAGAAACTTTTTTGAAGCGGTTCCATCGTCATTTGAAGAAGCGGCTCGTATGGATGGTGCAAATGATTTTCAAGTACTGTGGAAAGTATTTATTCCACTTGCGAAGCCTGCACTTGCAACCATTACTTTATTCTGTATTGTTGCTCGATGGAATGGATTCTTCTGGGCAATGATCTTATTACGAGATGAAAGTAAGGTTCCTCTTCAAGTATATTTACGCCAGATAATTACACAATTATCTGATGATGATACATTTGCAAGTACATTGCTTACTGCCGACTATTCATTTGAAACGGTGAGCTCAGCAATAATGGTATGTTCTATTATTCCAGTATTATTAGTTTACCCTTGGATCCAAAAATACTTTAATAAAGGTATTATGTTGGGCGGTGTGAAAGAATAACACCAACTTAAGTGTTAGAAGTTAGTTATAACAAACAATGAAACAATAAATATATTATAAAAGGTAGAATTTATGAAAAAAGTTAATACCCTACTTACCACAATGGCGATTGGCTCTGCTGCTCTAGCTATGCCTGTTATTGCGGCTTCACCAGACGGCGCATACAGCGTAACTGATAAGCCGCTAACGCTAGATATTCACTTTCACACCAAAAAGTATGTATATAACAACGATTGGCCGGTAGAGAAAGAAGCTGCACGTCTAACAGGTGTTTCTCTGAACAACGTTGCTTCAATGGCAACAACGAAAAGTGAAGAAGCGTTTAACTTGCTTATCGCTTCTGGTGACTTACCAGATATCGTTGGTGGTTCAGCGATTCGTGATAACGTAAACCGCTATGGCCCTGAAGGTGCTTTCATTCCGATGAATGACCTTATTGACAAGCATGCTCCAAACATTAAAGCGTTCTTTGAGAAAAACCCTGATATCAGAAGTTCGATTTTGGCGGCAGATGGAAATATTTACTACATTCCATATCTTCCAGATGGTAAATACGGTCGTTCTTACTTCATTCGTTATGACTGGCTGAACAAGCTAGGACTTGAAGTTCCTAACACCATCGATGAACTGCATGATGTACTAGTTGCTTTCCGTGACCAAGATCCAAACGGCAACGGCAAGAAAGACGAAGTGCCACTGTTTATGCGTAACTGGGAAGAGTTAATTCGTATGGTCACCCTATGGGGCGGTCGTATGTCTGGTTCTGATATGTTCCATGATTTTTACGTAGATAATGGTGCTCTTAAGCATGGTTATGTTGGTGAAGGCTACCGTGATGGTATTCGTGAGCTAGCAAAATGGTACAAAGAAGGTTTGATTGATGCTGAAGTATTTACTCGTGGTAGCCGTTCACGTGAATACCTATTGTCAAATAACCTAGGTGGTATGACTCACGATTGGTTTGCATCAACAGCGGGTTACAACGATTCATTAGCTGATAAAGTACCAGGGTTTAGCTTCAAAGGAATGCTTCCACCAATCGGTACTACTGGTAAGCGTATCGAAGAACACCAGCGTGCTAAAGTGAAAGTTGAAGGTTGGGCAATGTCGTTTACGAACGAGCACCCAGTTGAAACTATGAAGTATTTAGATTTCTACTTCACTGAAGAAGGTCGTCGTTTGGCTAACTTCGGTATCGAAGGCGTAAACTACGACATGGTTGATGGTAAAGCAATCTTCAAGAAAGAAATGTTAGAAGATTCTAAGCCACTTAACGCTCAACTGTGGGAAATTGGTTCTCAGATCCCACGTGGTTTCAAGCAGGATTATGGTTACGAGCTACAGTGGTCTAACAAAGTTGCTCTAGAAGGTATCGCGCTTTACGATACCGTTCCAGACCTATTAACTGAACCGTTCCTAGGTGTGTCACTTAACGAAGAAGAGAAAGCGACATTCGATAAGAACTGGGCAACAATCCGTGACTATATGCTTGAAAAACAACAAGCTTGGGTACTCGGAACTGGCGATATCGATGAAGAGTGGGATAGCTACTTAGCTCAAATCGAACGTATGGGTTACGCAGACGTAATTAAAGTAATGAACTCTGCATATACACGTGCATACGGCAAGTAAGATCTAGTTAACTTAGTTAATTAGTAATACAACGGAGAAAGGCGATGGTTGATACCATCGTCTTTTTTCGTTTATAGGGTGTGAAAAATATGTTCTTAAGCAATTTAGCAGGATAATATGAAAATAATAAGTAACTAGTGCGTATTAAATGGACTAAATGTGGCTAAATATTTCCCTATTTTTGGACTTGCTTATCCTCAAGAAGAGTGGATAACTGTCGATCTGTCAGAGACAAATTCATATCTAGATTATGCTCTTACGGCTGAACCTGAATATCTTGCTCAATTCATTGATAGACAACTCTCGGTCGAGCACCCAGTAGCTTACGGAGGCTACCAAGAAAAAAGAGCAACCTATAGAAATGCAGCACATTTTTCTGATAAGCCCGAAGAGCAGGTTCGTTGTATTCATCTTGGTATCGACTTATGGGTTGAAGCTGGGGCTTCAATTTACGCACCATTGATGGGTGAAGTACATAGCTTTAGTTTTAATGATCTACCGTTTGATTATGGTCCAACAATCATACTTAAACATGGTTCGGGAGAAGAGGTATTTTATACGCTGTATGGTCATTTGAGCTTAGATTCATTAGAGGGAATTGAAGTAGGGCAGATCATAAATAAAGGTCAAGGCTTTGCTACAGTAGGAAGCTCTGACGTGAATGGTGGTTGGCCTCCACACCTCCACCTTCAAGTTATGAAGAACATGTTTGGTTGGGAGGGAGATTTTCCAGGGGCGACAAGCGAAAAAGAAAGAGAGAAGTATTTAAACAACTCCCCAGATCCCTCGTTTCTGCTCAATCTTTAAAACAGCTCGATTTTCGAGAGCGAATTCACTGCATGTTTGTTAAGTTTCATTTAATAAAATAAATTGATAAAACACACTAATTATTGGAATAAGAATGGATACATTGGATCTAAACATATTGGCGTTGTATCGACATGACACTAAAATTAGTGCAGAAAAAATAGGTTCAATGGTTGGATTGTCGATCTCTGCTGTTCAACGCCGAATTAAACACCTTAAGAACTCTGGGATCATACAAAGGGAGCTTGCACTACTTGATAGTGACAAGTTGTCGTTTCAGATGCAGTTTATCATCAATGTTGATCTAATCAATGAACGGGTCGATGACATACAACTTTTTGAAAATAAAATGAAATCCAATCCGAATGTAATGCAGAGCTATTACGTGACGGGACAAGCCGACTTTTGCATCGTGATTGCAGTAAAAAATGTTACTGAATTTGATTTATTCACGCAGACAATATTGATGTCAGATGAAAATGTTCGTAATTTCACATCCTCATTAGTAATTCGAAAAACTAAATTCGATCCTTCTTCCTACGTCGATCTTTTGCTTGATTAGACCAATTTTGCCGCTCTTTGCTTTAATTAGTCATTTTTACAGTGCAACGCGCTTAATAGCTGCAATTTTTGTTGAATATATAGAGCACTTCGTTGTCGATGTCGCTTAGCATAATGACTCTAAGTTGAGGTTATACAAGACTTATAATTCATTAATAATACGACAAAAATAGGATATAGACTTATGTCAACAGTGATGACTATATTAACTCCCGACACCGATCATTCTGGCTGCCTTCGACAAATAGCGGACCCCGTTACGTTGTTTGACAGCAATTTTTTACAACTCACTGCCGACTTGCATGCGTCGTTAACTGAGGTGCGTCAACGTCTTGGTTTTGGTCGAGCAATGGCAGCGCCACAAGTGGGAGTGTCGTTAAGAATTGTGGTGATAAATCTTGGTGCAGACCCGATTACATTAGTAAACCCGGAAATTATTTGGCGCAGTGAAGAACATCAAGAAGTTTGGGATGATTGTCTGAGCACTCCAGAGACTCGAGTCAAAGTTAGGCGTCACAGCAGCATCAGTATCACGTTTCAAAACGAAGTGGGAGAAATCCAATGCTGGCACCATTTACCTGCTGACATTTCTGAGCTTCTTCAACATGAGTTAGAGCACCTAGATGGCATATTGATGGTCGATTATGCTAATGAAAACAATACCGTTTCGGCCCACGAATCACATTTATTTTCTCAAAATTTAACATCACATCGACTTAGCCTCAACAATATAAAACAATCACAAGGACGAATTGATCCCCTATTTTTAAATGGATCATTAAGAGAATCTAAAGTGTTGGGGAATATGTTTGGAACTAAGTTGTATTTGAAGGATGAAACAGACAACCCATTACGTTGTTTTAAAGGTCGAGGTGCTGAAAACTATTTGTCGGTTCTTGAGCAAAAGAATGAAGTGACACCGTTAGTGTGTGCGAGTGCGGGCAATTGGGGAATGGCGTTAGCTTGGAGTTGTCGTGAACGTTCTTATCCATTAACCGTTTTCGTCGCAACCAATGCCAGTCAAGTGAAAGTCGAAAAAATTAAGGAACTTGGAGCAAATGTGATCGTATTTGGTGACGATTTTGATAGTGCCAAAAGTAGAGCTAAAGCGTATAGCCAAGAAAGAGGGTATCAATTTGTCGAGGATGGTCAGATTGGCGCTGTATCTGAGGGAGCAGGCTCTGTTGGTGTAGAGCTAACGTCGAGCGGCATATTCTTTGACGCGATATATATTCCGGTCGGCAACGGAGCCTTGATCACTGGAGTGGCACGTTGGATTAAAGCGTCGTCTCCGGGAACTAAAATTGTGGGGATAGTGCCGAAAGGAGCTGACTCGATGTATTGCAGTTGGAAGAGTTCATCACCAGTCAATCGTGAGAAAGTGAATACTATCGCTGACGGCCTCGCAATTCGTGTGCCTGTTCCTGAATCTGTTGAAGATATGATTGGACTTGTTGATGATATCATCCTCGTCGACGAAGAACAGATCGAATCAGCAGTTAAATTGGCTGAATTTGAAGAAAGAATGTTGCTTGAGCCATCAGGTGCAGCAGGAATTGCTGGAGTTATGGCTGCACATCAACAAGGGAAATTAGAGGATAGGATTGCCGTTATTATAACGGGAGCGAATCGAGCTTGAGGCTTTAATCTAAAGCCGAAAAAGAGTAATAACAAAGCTCACGCCTGAGCTTTGTTATTTTAACTTATGATTAAGCGAGAATATCTTAGTATACTCAATCAGAGCACTTTACAGGCAAACCCTTTCAGATAGAAACCTTCAGGGTAAGCGGAGTCAGTTGGGTGGTCTGCTGCTTGTTCAAAACGCTCCACAAATTTCACTTCGCGCTTAGCATCGAGAGCTGCATCTGCGATGATTTTTTGGAACAAACCATGGTCCATAAGGCCAGAACATGAATAAGTGAGTAGGGTGCCACCTGGTTTTAAGATTTGCATCGCCAACATGTTGATGTCTTTGTAACCACGGCATGCACCATTTAGCTGAGCTTTGGATTCAGCAAATTTTGGCGGATCCATAATAACGACATCAAACTGAGTACCTTGGTCACGATATTCACGCAGCAGTTTAAAAACGTCGGCATTAAGAAATACCGCGCGTTTCTTCGATATGTCGAAGTCGTTAAGAATTGCATTTTGCTTGGCATTATCCAGTGCGGGTTGTGAGACATCTGCATTTATAACGCGTTTGGCTCCACCTTTTAGAGCGTACAAACCAAAACCACCCGTGTATGAGAAGCAGTTTAAGACTTCTTTGTCCTTAACGTATTTTAGTGACTGCTGACGGCTATCTCTTTGGTCTAAATAAAAGCCTGTTTTGTGGCCATTAACAATATCTACGCCAATTTTTACGCCATTTTCTTCAATAACAACGATCTCTGGTGGCTCTTGACCATGCAATACGCCTACAGAAGGTTTTAATCCTTCTTTTTTACGAACGGCCACATCAGAACGCTCGTAAATTGAACAGGTAGGGAAGCATTGTTTTAAAGCTTCAACTAGCTTATCTTTCTGATGCTCGGCTGGGGCACTTAATATTTGGCATACAAGAAAATCTCCGTAACGATCGATGGTTATACCCGGTAAACCATCATTTTCAGCAGCAATCAGGCGATAGCCTGTTAAGCCATCCCGTTCAATGATATCGTCTCGTAACAATTGAGCTCGTTTGATCTTTCCAACAAAGAATGAAGTATCTATCTCTTGTTTGATAAAGCTCCATACTCGTGCGCGGATTTGAGATTCTGGAGAATATCCAGCCTTTGCCAACCACTGTCCTGAATGAGTATAAACATCGACAGTTTGTCCGAGAGTAACATCGCCTTCGATTCTCTCTATGCCTCGTGAAAAAATCCAAGGGTGTCGACGTTGTAGAGATTTTTCTCTTCCTTTTGCTAAGTAGATAGCGGCTGTCATGGTAAATGCTCAATCTGAATAAGGGGCTGTATTGTTATAGAAGTATTGGTAAAAATCAAACTTGATTACGATGAATATGCGTCATAAATTCGTAATTGAATATTGAGATGCTAATCAAATTCAAAATCCCTAAAAAAGCCGATAATAAATGTGTTTAATTTGAAACAGAGAAGGTGAAACTAATGAATAATTACGAGAAATTTACCGTGTCTGGAATGGTTCAAGGTGTTGGCTTTCGTTATTTTACTTCTCATCAAGGGTTGAAGTTAGGTTTGACTGGGTACGCTAAAAATTTATACAACGGGGATGTGGAAGTTGTAGCTTGTGGAGATGAAGAAAAGCGTGAAGCACTGTTTCAATGGTTGCATCAAGGCTCACCTGCAGCGCAAGTCGCTCGTGTAAAGCGAGCAACATATCAAAGTGACAAAATCTATCGTGGGTTTGCAATCATCTGATGCATTAGAGACATTTAGCTGGCTTGGGCAATCCAGCCAGTTTGGTGGCTTGCTTAGCAGGGCCTTTACGAAACAACTTAAACAGGTATTTGCTGTTTCCTTTTTCAGGACCGTACTCTTTCTCCATCGCTTTTACTAGCATCCGAATGGCTGGAGAGGTGTTAAATTCTTCGTAAAAGCGACGTACAAACCATATCACTTCAAGATGATCAGAGGTTAATTCTATTCCTTCATCAACCGCTAGCAGTTCTATCATTCCCTCATCCCACAGGGTGTAGTCAAGTAAGTAACCTTGATTATCTGTTTCGATTAAATTTCCGTTGTAGTTGAGCATGATGACCTCGGTATTCAGACTTGCAGCGTGGTTTTCGAAAAGGGAGGGGATTATAATATGAGTTCAGGAAATAAAAAAGCTCGGACAGAGTGTCCGAGCTTTGTTTAATCAAGATGTTCAACGAGAGATTAGTCGTCGTTCATAACACCAAGTATGCTTAGTAAGCTAATGAACAAGTTATAGATTGATACATATAAACTTACTGTTGCAGAGATGTAGTTAGTTTCACCGCCGCGAACAATGTTTTGCGTAGTAAGCAAAATAACACCAGTAGAAAACAGCACAAACATGCCGCTCATTGCTAAGTGTAGCATTGGCATTTGAATGAAGAATGAAGCGATCATTCCAACGACAATGACAACGAAGCCAGCCATTAACATACCATTTAGAAATGATAAATCACGCTTAGTGGTTAGAGCATATGCTGATGCTGCAAAGAATGTAAGTGCAGTACCACCTAATGCGGTAGTAACAACTTCACCCATACCAGCACCAATATACATATTGAGTATTGGACCTAAGGTATAACCCATGAAGCCAGTGAGTGCGAAAGTAAACACTAAGCCAAGGCTGTTATTGCGATTTTTTTCAATCATGAATAGTAGGCCATAGAAAGCAACTAACATGATAATCATACCAGGGTGAGGAAGGTTGTAGGCCATCGCTACCCCAGCAATAACTGCAGACCATAACAATGTCATAGAAAGCAGGGCATAAGTATTTCGTAATACCTTATTCGTTTGCAGAACACTGTCTTGAGTTGACGTGCGAGAATACATTGGACTGTTCATACTCTTCCTCGAATGGTTATTGTATGTATTTATATAGACCTTTATGGGGTAAAAAGTTCATCTATTCAACCCCTAATCATTTTTTCTTTCATTTATAATAAATAAAAACAAAAAATAATGTTGAGTAAAGTTGTAACACAATTTTACGTTTCTACAGGTTCAAATAAAAAGGGCGCTCTTTGCGCCCTCATATCATAATTAACACTGTCGTTTAAATAAAAACTAGTGGCTTAAAATCTGAGACAAGAAGTTTTGCGTTCGATCAGATTGTGGGTTTTCAAAGAATTCAACAGGGTTGTTCTCTTCGATTATTTCCCCTGCATCCATGAAAATTACTCTGTCAGCGACTTCTTTAGCAAAGCCCATTTCATGAGTTACACATAACATTGTCATCCCTTCGCTCGCTAATTCGACCATAACATCAAGTACTTCACGAACCATTTCAGGATCGAGCGCTGAAGTAGGTTCATCAAATAGCATTACTTGAGGGCTCATACATAATGAACGAGCAATCGCAACACGCTGTTGTTGACCACCTGAAAGTTGACCTGGGTACTTATTGGCTTGATTGGGGATCTTTACGCGTTCCAAATATTTCATCGCGATTTCTTCCGCTTCAGCTTTAGGCATTTTCTTAACCCAAATAGGCGCTAGAGTGCAGTTTTCCAAAACTGTTAAATGTGGGAAGAGATTAAAGTGTTGAAAACACATTCCTACTTCGCGGCGAACGGCTTCGATGTTTTTGAGATCTTCAGTAAGCTCGGTACCGTTGACGACGATCTTACCTTTCTGGTGCTCTTCTAGGCGGTTGATACAGCGAATCATCGTTGATTTACCAGACCCAGAAGGACCACAGATGACGATTTTCTCGCCCTTGGTGACTTTCAGGTTGATATTCTTTAATACATGGAACTCACCGTACCACTTATTCATATCCTTAATACGGATCATGAGTTCTTCTGATTTTTGTTGCGTCATAATACGTTCCTTTAAATTTTATTATCGTTTGTGGCCGGTGTGTAGTTTGTTTTCTAACCACATCGAGTATCTCGACATGCTAAAACAAAATATCCAGAACACTAACGCGACAAAGATGTAACTTTCTGTTGAGAAGCCTAACCATTCTGGGTCAGTGTTGGCGGCTTGACCGATACCCAACACATCGAACATACCGATTATCAATACAAGACTGGTGTCTTTAAATAGACCGATAAAGGTATTCACAATGGAAGGAATCGTAATCTTAAGAGCTTGTGGCAAAATAACCAGTCGTATCTTCTTCCAATAACCGAGTCCTAGAGCATCGGCGGCTTCATATTGTCCACTTGGAATCGCTTGTAGGCCACCACGTATTACTTCAGCCATATAAGCAGCACTGAACAGTACGACCCCAATCAACGCTCGAACCAGTTTATTTGTTTCAGAACCCTCTGATAAGAACAGAGGTAACATAACTGATGCCATAAACAATACTGTGATTAATGGTACACCACGCCAAAGCTCAATATAAACTGTACTCAAACTTCGGATTACCGGCATTTCTGAACGGCGGCCTAATGCGAGCACAATTCCGATAGGTAGCGAGACAACAATACCAACTAGAGCGATAATTAATGTCACTAATAATCCGCCCCATTTATGGGTTTCTACTACTGGCAGTCCAAATAACGATCCTTCTAGCAACTCACCAATAAAAATTGGGTAGACTGTAACAGTGAATAGAAAAATCCAACCGCGTTTTGGGGTTTTGTCATACGCCAGCAAACCCACGAGAATCGCTAGAGATGCGAAAAATAACTGTGGTCGCCAAAGTTCTGCTTCTGGGTAAAAACCATACATAAACTGGTCAAAACGAACGCTAATAAATACCCAACAAGCGCCGTCACTGGTACAGGCATCGCGAGTTGTACCAACCCAATCTGCATTAATAAATGCCCACTCTGCTAAAACCCACAATCCTTCAAAGGCCAATATTCCAATTAGAACCGTCGCGATAGAGTTAATTGGATTATTGAATAGGTTTTTCAGCATCCAACCCATCACACCAGTAGTATTCGACGGTGGTGGTAAATCAGGTTGAAATTGATGTACTTTTTGTACTTTCATATTATCTCTCCACCAAACTAACTTTACGGTTATATAGGTTCATTAGCACTGAAGTTAAGATACTCAATGTTAAATAGACACCCATCGTCATCGACATGATCTCAATGGCTTGTCCGGTTTGGTTTAGTGTTGTACCCGCGAATACCGCAACTAAGTCAGGATACCCAATCGCCATGGCTAATGACGAGTTTTTGGTTAAGTTTAAATACTGACTGGTTAACGGCGGAATAATGATACGTAGTGCTTGAGGAATAATAATTAATTTAAGTGTTCTAGTTCGAGGGAGTCCTAGAGACATTGCCGCCTCAGACTGACCATGACTCACTGCGTTAATACCTGAACGTACAATTTCAGCAATAAATGCCGCGGTATAAATTGAAAGTGCGATAAGCAACGCGCCTAGTTCAGGAAGAATACTAATTCCTCCACGGAAATTAAATCCTTTTAATTCTGGATAATCGGCAGAGATTGGCATTCCAGTAATAAAGTAAACCGCAAGAGGCATAACAATACATAAGCCAATAAAATAGCGATAAACAGGGGTAATTTGCCCAGTTTCCTTTTGTCTTTGGCTCGCCCATCTCGCTACCCAAATCGTGAGTGCAATACCGATAATCAAGGTAGCCAAAATTAGACCACTACCTGATTCAAATATTGGAGCTGGAATGGATAGACCGCGAACATTTAAGAAAATGGCCTCGCCAAGTGACATACTTTGTCTTGGTGATGGCAGTGCTTGTAAAACGGCAAAATACCAGAAGAAAATCTGAAGTAGTAAAGGAATATTACGAAATGTTTCAATGTAAACCGCAGCTAAGCGACTTATTAACCAGTTACTCGAAAGTCGAGCAATACCTAATGAAAATCCGATGATGGTCGCAAAGATGATGCCTAAAACGGACACCAATGCAGTGTTTAATAATCCAACAACAAAAGTGCGCCCATAGGTATCGGTTTCAGTGTAGTCAACCAATGATTGGCTAATGCCGAACCCAGCAGGTTGATCTAGAAAAGCGAAACCCGTTGCGATACCGCGTGATTCTAAGTTAGTCAGGGCATTGTTGACGATCGTAAATATAAAAAGAACCAATGCACATATTGCAATGATTTGAAATGCTATCGATCTAAAAGTGGGGTTGTAAAAAATATTTGTGCTTGTTGACGGCAATGTTTCGTCCGCTTCAGACACTTTATCATTATTGGGTTTCATACAGCGTTAACCTCTAATCCATGTTTAAAAATACATGTTCAAAAATAAAAGGGCGGACAGCGTCCGCCCATTTATCAATATTTCTATTACGGATTTAACTATTAACGAATTGGTGGAGCATATTGGAAGCCACCTGCATTCCATAATGCGTTAACACCACGTGAAATCTGTAGTGGAGAACCAGTACCTACCGTACGCTCAAAAGACTCACCATAGTTACCAACTTGTTTAATTACTTGGTAACCCCAGTCATCGCGAATCCCTAAGCTTCCGCCTTTCGGTCCATCTTGGCCAAGAATGCGAAGAACGTTTGGATCGTTAGACTTAAGCATTTCATCAGCATTCTCAGATGTTATACCGTATTCTTCTGCGTTAATCATCGCAAATAGAGTCCATTTAGCAACGTTAAACCATTTGTCATCATCTTGACGGACAACAGGACCTAGAGGCTCTTTAGAAATGATTTCAGGTAATACTTGTGCAGAGTCTGGAGCAGCAAGGTTTAGACGAAGAGCATAAAGACCCGATTGGTCGGTGGTTAGTACGTCACAACGACCAGAATCAAAACCAGCAGAGGTTTGAGCTGATGTATCAAATACGACTGGCTTATAGCTCATACCTTCTTTGCGGAAGTAATCAGCAAGGTTGAGTTCTGTTGTTGTACCAGATTGGATACATACTGACGCACCATCTAGCTCACTTACACTGTTTACACCCAGATCTTTCTTCACCATGAAGCCTTGGCCGTCATAGTAGTTAACACCAACGAAGTTAAGTCCTAACGCCGTATCACGTTGAAGAGTCCAAGTTGTGTTGCGAGACAGTACGTCGATTTCACCTGATTGTAGAGCAGTGAAGCGTTCTTTAGCCGTTAGAGGAACATATTTAACTTTAGTTTTATCACCGAGAACAGCTGCTGCTACTGCTTGGCAGTATTCAACATCAATACCTTCCCATTCACCTTTTGAGTTAGGGTTTGAGAATCCAGGTAAGCCAGTACTTACGCCACAAGAAACAAATCCTTGAGAGAGTACTTTGTCTAACGTTGAATCTGCAGCTGAAGCGCTTGCTGACATCATAGTAGCTGATGCAGCTACAATTGAAGCGATAAGTGTTAATTTTTTAGCCATTATATCCATCCTGTATGTTCTGTATGTTACCAATTTATTTTTGATACAAAATACCTAACGTAGTGGTCAATTAGTTATTTCGGTAACTTGAGTAGCTCCGCTATTCTAGAATGCTTTCTAAAAGCAGTAATGATTAAGTAGTTCACAGTATTTGTGAAAAAAGTATACTTAATAATTAAACCTTAGGATGGCGAATTGTTATTCGAATGTAAATAGTGCAATTGAGGATCATTTTGGTGCAACAGAATGTATTGTTCATCTGACACTTTATGGTTAGAGTTTAACTTTGATTTAAAGTGTTTTTTTGAAGTTTTCAATTGCCTATCGTGAAAAATTTAGATAATTAATTTGAAATACCCCGTGTACCCCTAGTGTATTGCACTGATATTGGTAGGGTTAAATGTGATCAATGTAACGAGAGAGTTAATATTTAATGCGATACTTTTCGATTTTTATGGATATTTGTGAAAAACCAGTGTTGGTGGTAGGTGGCGGCGAGGTAGCAACCCGGAAAGTCGAAGCTTTGATAAAGGCAAATGCCAAAGTGACAATTGTGTCACCGACTATTTCAGAGACCTTACGCTCATTTATTGAATGTAAAAAATGTGAGTGGATTCACGAAAAATATCACAAAAGTCAGCTGTCAAATGAGCTTGTACAGGTATGGGCGACCACTGATGATACCGATCTTAATCACAGAATTTATCACGATGCTCATGAACGTAACCTTCTAGTCAATGTCGTAGATGATCGACCCTATTGCGATTTTATCACTCCTTCAATGATCAGCCGTGGAAGAATCCAGCTCGCTATATCTAGCGGCGGATCATCACCTGTACTTATTCGTAATGTACGCCAAACATTAGAAGCGGTTTTGCCGAAAAATTTGTCATTGCTTGCCGATTTCGCTGCATCTAAACGTGATGACATTAAAACGCGAGTGACTTCCGTGGAGCTACGTCGTCGCTTTTGGGAACGATTCTTTGCCAGTACATTAGTACAAGAAGCGCCTGATCTTGAGGTTTTAGAAGGTTGCTATCATCAGGCGTTGGAGTCCACTGATATATTAATGTCAGACTGTACTGTTATTTTTTATGGGGATGATGTGGAATTACTGCCGATGAAAGCCACTCGTTATATGCAACAATCGGATCTGGTTTTATATGATAAAAAGTGTACAGGAGAATATATAGATTTAAGCCGACGAGACGCTGAAAAAACTCGGTTTGATAGTTTAGAGCAGTTACAGGAAAATGCGGCACAGGCTCACCTTGAAAACCTTCGAGTTGTCGTCTTTATTGATCAGGCTGATAAGGAACAATATTCTGGTGCAATAAAAACAAACCGCTGTTTTTCTGTTGCTGAAATGAGTTAGAAGAGATTATGTTAGAAAATTAGCGCTAGACCAACTTACTAGGGATGATTCTGCTTGTATTTAGTTAATTGTCTCGGTATTTTGCCTAACAACGCACGATTTATGTAATGTTGGAGTTTTAATGAGTTTTGAACCAATTGAAAATGAAGATAACCAGATGATACTCGGGCATGTCTTGCCTAGTGAGAACACAGTACAACAAGAGTCATCTCATCTTTATATTTCCTTGTCAGAGTTGATAGCTGATACTATCTTTTATCACCCTAGTGTCGCTGGCTTAAGTATTGACCAGTTAACAGACTCCGATGCTCAAGCTTTGAAAGCAGTTATTGGCGAACAAAGAGCGGATGAGTACTTTGTTGAAACACTAGTTTCAACGATAAAGAATGCCATCGCTTCAGAATCTTATCAGACAGTTCGTTTATGTTTGAGCGATGCAGACAGTTATGAATATAAGGCACTGATTGGTGGAAGCCTTGAGGATGATGAAGTCAATCCTGCGATGGGAATTCGTGGGGTTTCCAGGTTATCATCTGACAGCTATAAACTCGCATTCGAACTTGAATGTGAAGTGATTAAAATATTGCGTAACTCTGGCGTGAACATAGAGATTGTTGTGCCTTTTGTGCGCGCGCTAAGCGATGCAGCCACGGTTATAGACCGTCTAGCAGAGAAAGGTCTACCTCGTGGGTTGAATGGCCTTAAAGTCCTATATTCATGTGATGTGCCTTCTTCGGCCCTTTTGGCCGATAAGTTGTTGCAGTACTTCGACGGTATCGTGTTAAACGTAGAGCATTTAACTCAGTTTACATTAGGTGTAGATAAATATAACGAAGAATTAGACTATCTCTATAAGAGTGATAATGATGCGGTAACTTCGTTGATCACTACTGCAATAAAATCTGCACGCAACGCCAAGAAACCCGCATTGGTTGTTGTTAACGCTATTGAAGAACATCCAAAACTAAAGTTCTTGTTAACTGGTAAATCAAAAGCCGACGTAGTGTTTTCTTTTTAGATACTAGAAGTGAATAGCCACAATGATAAAGGAGGGGATTCCCCTCCTTTTTTTTCAATTACATTTTTAGTTCTCGTTCTGTTAGTGTGATTTTCTCGATATCGACAATTTTGTTGCGACTAAGCACTATCTTCCAGCGATAGTATTCAGGTTCATCAATGTGGTTATCTTCTTTAACTATCAAATTAAATAAGTGCCTTTTTTCAACATTTTCTTTTATGACTTGGTCATTCTTAACCAAATAAATCTTGCCTGAATTTCGGTCGAATAGATTAGAAATTTGTCTAAAATCGATATGTATCATTTCTTTTGTGGCTTCGTAGCCACTCATAAAGCGCGACGTCGACATTGCGGTTTCAGCATGGTAATGAATGATTTTTTCTTCTCGCTGGACAATACGTTTTTTACGGATGCGCTTGATACGATCAGGTAATTTGGACAGTTTTTTATAATCAAGCCACTCGGTCTTATGCCCGACTACTTTGTTGGTACTTGGGTCGCTGTACTCTCGTTTCCATTTAGGTTTCCCCTTTCGCATCCAACGCCATAGGATATCGCGTAAATCGTCCTTAAATATCTCACGTAATGCATAGACAAAAGACATTAAAATAACAAAAGAAGCGGTAATCTCTCCCCAATAGTCGCGCGCGGTAATCACAGTCATAGTAACAAATACCATAACCAGCCCAGTAGCGAAGCCTTTTACTACTCGCTTGAGGTTGTTTCCGAGTGAAGTAAGACGTTGATTAAGGACGACGGGATGTT
The DNA here is from genome assembly GCA_947504195.1 of uncultured Vibrio sp. Classification (GTDB taxonomy): domain Bacteria; phylum Pseudomonadota; class Gammaproteobacteria; order Enterobacterales; family Vibrionaceae; genus Vibrio. The sequence goes on from CANNGN010000001.1 coordinate 417,109, forward strand.
CGATGAGCCGGCGTAATAAACGCATCTTATTGCTGAGGCGATTGATATCACCATCGGCCTTTACAGAATTATAGTGGTTAAGGGCTCTGTGCGCTTTTTCGCGCTCGGCTAATATTATGAGTCGTTTTTTTATTTCTTTGTAGTCACCTTCACGATTAAGGTGAGCGACCATGGTTAAGAATTTTTGTTCTGTATACCAGGATAAGTAGTTATCAATATTGGTGTAGTAGCGTTTCAATACCTCGTCATAGGGGATGGTTTTGCGTAGTCGCTTCAATATATCGAGTGACAGCTCAATAACACTATCCACTTGATCGCTGGTAACTGGTTCACCTTTTTGGATGAGAGACTTTACTTCTTGGCTTAATGCACTGACATATTGGTAAGCAAATAAGCTCAAACTGACACGATATTGAGTAGATGACAGTAAGCCTCTTCGTGCTAAACGACTGTGTACGAGTGGTAATAGGTTTTCTTGACTGTGATAGGCACGCTTTTGAGTGATGCAGTTGTAGTAGAATTCGTTTTCGGAAATGACATCACTCGTAAGTCCGATCTCGCCAGGAATAAATAGAAATAAGTCCAAATTCGATGTTTTTGATTTGGCATTAGTATGGGAGATTTTTAATGTTATCGCGTCATGCTTGTCGACGGTGATCAATTAGGGTCTCCAATATTGGTTTTCTAACAAGAGGTAGAGAAAGCATAACAAAGATAACGTATAATCGCTGTAAATTTGCAGTGAGACATGTTGAATGATCGAAATAGGAAAGGTAAACCGCCTCGAAGTGGTTAAAATAACGGATTTTGGCGTTTTTTTAGACGCTGATGATTATGGTACGACATTATTAAATAAACGGAATTTGAAAGAAAACGTTGCGATTGGCGATAGTGTCGATGTTTTTCTCTATTTTGATTCAGAAAGTCAATTGATGGCAACAACCGCTACTCCTATTGCGCAAGTAGGAGAGTGGGGAGTTATGACGGTGATAAGTGTTAATAGCACTGGTGCATTTGTCAATTGGGGGATAAAAGAGAAAGATCTGCTTATTCCATTTAGTGAGCAACGTTCTCGCTTGGAAGTTGGGCGTAAAATTTTGGTTTACGTATACACGGATAATGCATCAGGGCGTATTGTAGGCACCACTAAATTTAATAAGTGGCTCGATAAAGTACCAGCAAATTATTCGGTCAACCAAAGCGTTGAGTTATTAATTGCAGAACGTTCTTCTCTTGGGTTTAAGGCGATTATAAACGGTCAACATTGGGGAATGATTTTCCCTTCAGATGTATTCGGTAAGTTATTTATCGGCAAAACCTTAACGGGTTACATAAAACAAACCCGAGATGACGGTAAAATTGATTTATCACTGCAAAAAGTGGGGACCGAAAAGTTTGATGACTTAAGCCAAAAAGTCATGACGTTATTGGAGAAGAAGGGCGGTTATTTGCCTTTGTGCGATAAATCGTCCCCAGATGAGATTTTTGTCGCTTTCAGAACAAGTAAAGGTACCTTCAAGAAGACGATCGGTGCACTTTATAAAGGCGGTCATATTACTATTAATAGTGATGGTATTCGTAAAGTTTAAATCGTTAGTTTAGTCTGTATTAGGCGAAAAAAGCCCCAAACCACTGATGGCTTGGGGATCGGGGGGATGGCTCAATTGAGCCCGATAAAAGTGTTAGGAAACAAAAATGAACACTGTAAGTGTAGTACAAGATTTGCTGTTGTGTGCTAAATCTCGTTAGAGAATGAGTTCATTTGTTAAAACAAATTCTTATCTTTTACCAACTCCCGAGGTAGGCTGTTTTTTACACGATTTCCCACCCATTTCCCAAGTCCAATTGCCATATTGTTATAGGTCACGATCACTTCTTTTTGTGGCGCCTGGTCAGGGTATACGTCTCTTCCCATAAACCACTCTCGAGCTTGATCTGTGGTGAGTGCTACGGTTTTAGTACCGTTGACATCGGCAAGGCAGGTTGCAACCTGATGCTGCCATTTATAGCCATTTTTGTGGGTTTCAGCGATTTTAATACCCATACGTGCAAATTTAAATTGATTTAATAGTGGTTCTAGTTCTTCAGGAAATAACCACACTTCTGTGTCACGTAACCAGAGCACACCTTGATTGGGCAATTCTATATCAAGTGATGTTTTAAGGGAGTGTGCAATCGATTCAATTTGTTTGTGACTTGCTTTAACAAAGGGAAATTTTCCTAAACGTTTATTAACCTCAGGAAACGCGACCGATGCTTTCTTTTTGATTTTTGCAACAAAAAAGCCTTCGCAATCGTAGGTTTGTGGAAATATATGAAGAAAGCCTTCCTCAGAAACGGACTGATCTGCACTAGGAAATAGCTCAGCTAGTGATTCAAATTCAACAGCTTCTGGGAACTCTTGTTGTAGATAATGACATATATGGTGGTTCTCTTCTTTGCTTAATGTACAAGTTGAATACACCAAGCTACCACCTGGTTTTAGTGCTTGGAATGCACTCACTATTAAGCCACGTTGAACTTCTGCCATGGTATTGATTGCCTCTTTGCTCCAATTTTTCATGGCATCGGGATCTTTACGGACAATCCCTTCGCCAGAGCAGGGAGCATCAATTAATACGGAATCAAATTGCTCTGGTAACCAACCACCAAAGACTCGGCCATCAAATTGACTCAATGCTATGTTTCGAATTCCGCAGCGTTCTATATTTGCATGAAGTGCTTTAATTCGACTGCCAGAATATTCATTAGCAACCAACAGGCCAGTGTTATTCATTTTTGCTGCTATTTGAGTCGACTTCGAACCTGGCGCTGCCGCCATATCTAGAACTCTGTTTGGCACGGTTTTATTATCACTAAATAAGGCAGTAACTGGCATCATCGAACTGGCTTCTTGTATATAAAATAACCCGGCGAGATGTTCAGCACTATTTCCGAGTAATACATCGTTATCCTGTTCTGATAACCAAAATCCCTCGCTACACCAAGGGACCGGGGTGAGGTGTAAATTTAAATTGCGAGCAACTTCATCAAATTCAGCTACGGAAATCTTTAAGGTATTTACTCGAATGCTTTTACGTAGTGGACGCCGACAAGCTGCAATAAAATCGTCCATGTTATGTGTTGAAGGCATGGTTGCGTTAATAGCAGATAAGAATTCTGGAGGAAGATAAACGTTGTCGTGCACGGGTTATACTCATTCGTCGCAAAAAAGCGGATCATATTAAAATAAAAATGCAGCGATATCGCTGCATTTAGTTCGGTATTAGTTTAAATCAAAAGCTAGGGTTTTGGTATCGGTTGCTTCCAATTGTCCCATTCTTTCTTTTTCGTGTTATTGAGATAGTAAACATCCTCATTCTCTGCGACAGGTTTTATTTGAGGTGTCTCTGGGGTTGTGAAAGCGATGCCTCCGCTCAATATACTGTCCAGGCTGCCTGTTTTAACTTCTGCTCCTGATAGTCCGACAGAGACATCAATACCAGAGTTGTTCCAAAATATCGTATTTTGTCTGACCAAATAAGCGTATTTATTCTCGATATTGGCAACGATAATGACTCGGTCGGCCAGTTCTCCCAAGTGCACATCAATCACTTTGCCTACCTTCATTCCGCGATAGGTGATAGCGGTACCGACAGATATTGAATTACGTTTCTCACTTTGTAAAACAACCGTTAAACCGCCCTTAACTTGCGGGACAGTATTGAGTTGGAACTGATGTCTTGGCTTCCCTGTGCCTGGTTCAACGCTTATGGTTTTGACCAATAAACTCTTTAAATTTGATACCTGTTCCACAGGACTAGACGATTGCTGAATCCAATAATAGGCACCAGATCTGGTCATGGGTTCGACGAACTGTGGGAAAATTTGTGCGTTAATGGTGACAGAACCATCGTTGAAGTTGGGCGTTATTTCTGTCGTTTCACCCACCGTTATGCCTTGATATTGAATTTGAGTACCAGGGGGCAATTGATATGACTCACTGGCAGATAGAGTGATTTCAACACCAGAACGCATTGAGTGTTGGTAGCTATCATATAGTTTCCATTTGCCATCCTGACGTTTACCTTTTTGTGGAGCCGTATCGAATGAGATTCCGCCACGCACAATAGACTCTAGCGAGCCAGTTTGAATATCTACACCGGCGAGTGAAGCATTAATATTAACTCCTGACTGATTCCAAAAAACGGTGTTGTCGTTCACTAAATGTTTGTAACGTTGCTCAATTTGGATTTGAACGTCGACACCATTTTCCGCGAGTCCAAAGTCACTCACTGAGCCCACCGTAATGTTGTGATACAGCACAGGACTATTTATTGATATTGAAGGCAACTTGTCCGTAAATAAGTGATATGTCTCTGAGCCACTTTGATTAAATTTAGCAAGCTCGGCGGAGCTATGATCAGGATATAGGTGATAAGTAGATTGAACCTTTTGATCACCTTCACTGATAAAATTGATGGCACCAATAACGAAATCTGCTATCGGTGGCATGTCTAATTTCACGCCACGATCAGTAATGTCCGCTTCCATTCGTCCAGTAACATAAAATTTATTATTACTACGGATTAAGTGAATGTACTCATTTTGAATATAGAGCTCAAACTTGACTTTATCATGATCGAGAGAGATGTCCGTTAATCGCCCGACGGGTACGCCTCGATATTTAACATCGCTACCGACATTGATACCAAAGGTATCTTCACCTTCAAGAATGATTTTAGTCGCATTGGTTTCGAGTTGGTTATAACTTTCTTGATTGATCGCGACGAAGTGTCGAGAAGGTTCGCCTTCACCCGATATCAGTTGTAAAGAGTTTCCAGTAATTAAATTGGAGAGATGCTTTATACCGTGAAACGAAAGTTCAGCTTCTTCGATGATAAATTGGCTATTTTCCTTTAATAGATCGGCAAAGGCAGGTTGAATTGCAGCTGTTGCAATGATGGATTTTCGTTTTTTATCAAATTTAATCCGATTGATCGCGCCAACTTCAATACCGCGATAGTTTATCGTCGAAGAGCTTTCATTAAGGTTATGGTTTTCAGGCAAGATGATGTTTATTAAGATTCCACGTCCTGCAGAATCGATGTTGTCATAAAGTCTAAATATGGCGTTATCTGTTACCCCGTCACCTTCATCAGGAGAGTCAACGGCAATGGCACCATTAATAAGAGCGCTCAAGTCTTCAAATTGTACGTCCACACCAGCCATATTGATTTTTGCGGCAATGCCACTGACGTTCCAAAATCGACTTTTATCGGTGATTATATCTTCGAATTCTGGGTTGATAGAGACTTGTAAATTGACTGATTTTTCACTGGAATCAAGTTGATAGCTATAAACTTCACCAATTGGAATGCGTTTGTAAATGATTGGCGAACCGATATTTATACCACCCAGATCACGAGCTTTGAGTGTGATATTTAAACCGTCACTTTTCCCAACGTCCAGAGGCGCGCTCCTTAGTGCCTTGTAGGATGTTGGCGCGGCTTCACCATCATTTTCACCGGGGAATAAAGCAATATAGTTTCCTGAAATCAATGCATCTAATCCAGAGACGCCAGATAAAGAAGCGGTGGGCTTTACTAACCAGAAACGCGTGCTGCCACTAAGAAGGTATTCAGCTTCGGGGTAAATGTCGGCTTCGACATAAATGTTATCCGATTCTCTTTCAAGCTTGATCTCACGTACCATGCCGATTTCCAAGCCTTGATATTTTATCGGTGTTCGCCCAGCCATAAGTCCCTGAGCGTCTGAGAAGTGAATCTGGATACGCTCACCAGCATCTTGTACTGATTGATAAACTAGCCACCCAGTCAACACCAACGTCACTAGCGGCAACAACCATAAAGGCGACAATGAACGCATATTTTTTACATTTGGTTCATTGATTTGCGGTGTTTTATTTTGATTATACATTTTTAGGAGATTCCGTAGTGAGAGCTTTTTCTTGGTTTGCCCACAATGACTTGGGATTAAAACTGTCCGTAGCAAGCATAGTAAAGACAACAACCAAACCGAAAGCGATAGCGCCGGGGCCCGGAGCAAAGTCGAGCACTTGACCTCTGTCGATTAAGGTTAACATGATTGATATAACAAATAAGTCAATCATAGACCATTTACCAATCCACTTAAGAATAAAGTAAATGATCATACGTTGACGTCGAAATCGTATATGTTTGAAGTGAACAGAGATTAATAGATAGCTGAGGCCAATAATTTTAATTGCGGGTACGAGTATACTCGCGACAAAAATGATAATGGCTATTCCAACCATACCGCTATTAATTAGCGCTACAACGCCAGAAAATATCGTATCTTCCGTTCTCTCACCATTAGAAAACAGAATCGAAATAGCAAACCAGTTTGCTGGGATAAAACATATAAGGGCAGAGAGCAGATACGCCCACGTTTTTTGAACGGAAGTGCGCTGAGACGTGTGTTGATCGTCACTTAGAGGATGTAAACATCGAGCACACTGTTTATTCGCTGGTTGTGACAAATGGCAATGACTACAATGTATTTCTTTAGTTCGAAAGTTGTAGAGTGACTCACCATGCCAACTCTCCCAATAACGACGCACACTGACTCGGCTAACTAGGATAATCGTTAATATTTGTAACAACAGTAAGCCGTAGAGTGGAGGCGAAGTCACGATATCCGCATACTCTTTGAGTTTAAAGCACGAAATCGCGATGCTAACCAAAAAGACATCGACCATAACCCAGTGCTTGAGCAAATGAATCAGTTTTAAACTTTTATCGAATAAGACAAACCACTTTTTATGCAGCGCGTAGTGCGTTGATATCACACATAGGCAGACTAGCAGTGGTGCGATGAAACCGCAAAATAACACCAGGCCTGCCAGAGGTAAGTAATTTTCGCTTATGAGAGCAAGCACTCCTTGGTAGAAAGAGGCATTAATCTCGACACCAAACAGGATAATATGAAGGTAGTTATACAAAAGGCAGGGAATTAAGAGAGCTATACAGGTAATGGCTATTGGTAAGTTGCCAGAAAGAGAAGCAGAACCTGTTTGATACAGTAAGGTGTTACAACGCGGACAGTAGGCACTTTGACGTTTATCGAGCGGTGTCACTGAGACCGATAGGTTACAGTGTTGGCAAATACGTATTGGCAAAGGTTTCAAATTACATGACTTCCATCATCGTTGATGCGAAACAACACTACCACATTATTCATCGAAAGGCCTAGCCGTCAAGTGACAGAAATTAGTGGTAAATTATCAACATAGTGTTAATTTTACTATTCTAAGCTGTACATTAAGTATCAGCTCACCTATAAATTGGGTATTGAAAAATGAATTCTTTTAGGTTCACATAAGTATCGATTATTTACCGGGAACACATTTAGATATTCATCCCTAAAATACAATGGCAAAGAAGCAATGACTTTATCTGACTACCAACGCTTAACTCGTCAAGCTGCTGCACTTACTGAAGATGAACCTGATTTGATCGCAAATCTTTCTAATATTAGTGCATTGCTAAATTTAGAACTTGAGGATATTAATTGGGTCGGTTTTTACCTATTGCGTGATCAGCAACTCGTTTTAGGTCCATTTCAAGGCAAACCAGCTTGTGTTCGTATCCCATTGGGACGTGGTGTATGTGGGAATGCTTTTGCTCAAGACCAAGTATTACGAGTGGATGATGTAAATCAGTTTCCTGGACATATTGCTTGCGATGCAGAGAGTCAATCTGAAATTGTTATCCCTTTTCGAGTCTCTGGAGAGTTGGCAGGGGTATTGGATATTGATAGCCCAACTTTAGCGAGATTTTCGCAACAAGACGAAATTGGACTCACCGAACTGATGTCTAACATAGAAAAGCTGCTTAAATGATACCCGAATAGGCGAGTTTTTGTTGATTGATAGTGGTTTTTCCTATTTACCCCACTATAATGACGAACATAATTATTGTTATATTTTTTGCGGTTGAACCGCGATGACCAGGAACCAAGATGGAAAATACTGAAAAATTAAAAAACAGCAAAGAAGTGATTGCCTACATTGCTGAATGTTTCCCTAAATGCTTTACATTAGAAGGTGAAGCAAAACCACTAAAAATCGGTATTTTTCAAGACCTTTCTGAACGTTTGGCCGAAGATGAAAAAGTAAGTAAAACTCAACTTCGGGCTGCTCTGCGACAGTATACTTCTTCATGGCGCTATCTACATGGTGTAAAGCCAGGCACTGAACGTGTTGATTTAGATGGAGCAAGCTGTGGCGAAATAGAGCAAGAACACGTTGAACATGCACAAACTACGCTAGCAGAAAGTAAAGCTCGTGTTCAGGCTCGTCGCAAACAACAGCAAGAAGAGAAAAATAAAGAAGCAGCTAAAGCTAACAAGGCTAAGCCAAAAGCGAAGAAGCCTCAAACTCCTCGGTCTACGAAATCTAAGCCACCTAAACAAGAAATTCCTACTCGAGCGCTTACTAAAGATGAACTTAGTGTCGGAAAAGAAGTCAATGTAACCATGGGCAAGGGCAATATGGCTGCGACCATTGTTGAACTTAATAAAGATGATGTACGTATTCGACTCGTCAACGGCTTGCAAATGGTTGTTAAGGCAGAGCACTTACGCGCATAAAGGAGAAGCTCCTACGCATGAAATTCAATTCAAGATTGACGATGATAACTGCCAGCCTTTGGTTGGCAGTTTCGTCTGTTCAGGCTGTCGAGCCAGTGGTGTCAGAAAAACAACTACCAATACTCGCTGCTGAATCTCAACACGCTACCGCGGCCAAGCGGGTCGCATTTCGTTTTACTCGCTTTCATTACCAGCACATCAACCTTAACGATGAATTTTCGCAAAGAATTTTTGAGCGTTATCTAGAGCTTCTTGATTTTAATCGAAATATTTTTACGCAATCTGATATTAATGGTTTTAATAATGATGCCATTTCTCTTGATGATCAGCTTAAAGACGGCAAAAATGATGCAGCATTTGCTGTGTACAATTTATCCGTAAAACGTCGCTTTGAACGTTATCAATATGCATTATCTCTGCTAGACAACGAAATTAACTTTGATAGTAAAGAGAGTATGGATCTCGACCGTTCAGAGGCGAATTGGCCTATTGATGAGTCAGAACTTGATGAGCTGTGGCGTAAAAGAGTTAAATATGATGCGCTCAATTTAAAGCTAGCTGGTAAAGATTGGTCGGAAATTAAGACCACCTTGTCAAAACGTTATAACAATGCGATTCGCCGTTTAACTCAGACCCACAGTGAAGATGTATTTCAACTTTATATGAATGCCTTTGCTCGTGAGGTAGATCCACATACCAGTTACTTATCACCTAGAAATGCAGAGCAGTTCCGCTCAGAGATGAATCTATCTCTAGAAGGCATTGGTGCCGTTTTGCAATTGCAAGACGATTACACTGTGATTAATTCTCTCGTTGCTGGTGGACCGGCTTCTAACAGCAATCAACTAACAGAAGGCGATCGTATTGTCGGCGTTGGTCAAGACGGTGAAGAGATCGTTGATATTATTGGTTGGCGACTAGATGATATTGTTCAATTAATTAAAGGGCCTAAGGGCACTAAAGTTAATTTACAAATCCTTCCAGAGGGAAATGATGCAAAAAGTCACGTTGTAACAATTGTTCGTGATGAGATTCGCCTTGAAGATCGCGCCGTTAAATCTGAGGTAATTGAGCTTGATGGCCGTAAAGTTGGTGTTCTTGAAGTACCTAGCTTCTATGTCGGTTTAGCTGAAGATACTCACAAGTTAATTGAAGAGCTCAAACAACAGGATATCGATGGCATTGTCGTTGATTTACGTAACAACGGCGGTGGAGCTTTATCTGAAGCGACCGCGCTTAGTGGGCTATTTATAACTGAAGGGGCTGTTGTCCAAGTTCGTGATAGTTACGGGCGAGTAAATGTAAACAGCGATACTGATGGTGTAGTTAGCTACGACGGGCCAGTTACTGTTCTCATTAACCGCTACAGTGCATCAGCATCTGAAATTTTTGCGGCGGCACTGCAAGATTATGGTCGCGCCATTATTTTGGGAGAAAACTCCTATGGTAAAGGGACAGTTCAACAGCACCGTTCACTGAATAATATTTATGACGTATTCGACAATGAACTGGGTTATGTACAGTACACGATCCAAAAATTTTATCGCATTGATGGTGGTAGTACTCAAAATAAAGGTGTTAAGCCTGATATAGCTTTCCCTACGCCAATCGATCCGGCCGAAACTGGTGAGAGTGTTGAAGACAATGCGTTGCCTTGGGATAGTATTGAGCATGTTGAATACAACGCGCTTAATGATTATCAGACAGTGATTGCTGATTTGACCAGTAAGCATAAAAAACGAATTACATCTGATTTGGAATTTGGCTTTATTGATCAAGATATTGCTGAGTATAAAAAGAACAAAGACAACAATTTAGTTTCATTGAATTTCGCCGAACGAAATAAAGAGATCGAAGATCTCGATGCGAAAAAATTAGAACGTATCAACCTTCGTCGTGAAGCGACTGGTGAAACCTTATTTGCTAACTTGGATGATGTTCCGAAAGACTATGTTGCTCCTGACGCTTATTTAGATGAAGCAGTCGCGATAACTGTCGACATGGCTGATGATGTTGTAAAGTAAGATCTTTAAATTGCTGTAAATAAACGAGCCTTAATGGCTCGTTTTTTTTGGCTAATCGATAAATTCAGACAAATTACTCTTATGAGCTAATTATTTCATCGATGCTTGTATAAGTTACCAAATCAATAGGTTAATTAGCATTATATCGGTTGAGGTTTCTTAATCGTTGACCTAAAGTACTAGATATTCTTCGGTGAATATCAACCATTAAAATACCGAATAAACTTATTAGCTCGGATAAGGATTCCCTATGTCACACTCTCCAAAAGCTAAGTATCGTAAAGATTATGTAGCTCCAACTCATCATATTACCAACGTCGATTTGACCTTTGATCTCCATGACACAGAGACAACGGTAGTTGCGATCTCTGAGGTCGAACAGAGCGGTAAATCTGACAGTTTAGTTCTTGCTGGTGATAATCTGCAGCTTGTCTCGCTTTCGATCAATGAACAAGAGTGGCACGATTATCAGCGAACCGAAAGCGAGCTGATTATCTCCAACCTACCGAATTCATTCACGATGGTTATCGTGACTCAAATAGCACCAGTTAACAACACTGCTCTTGAAGGATTGTATAAATCGGAAGGCGCGTTTTGCACTCAATGTGAAGCAGAAGGCTTTCGCCGTATAACCTATTATCTTGACCGTCCCGATAACCTAGCGTGTTTTACCACAACAGTCATTGCTGATAAGTCTCTATATCCCTATTTATTGAGCAATGGCAACGAATTGGACCGCGGTGAATTAACCGATGGAAAACATTGGGTTTCATGGGAGGACCCACACCCTAAGCCTGCTTATCTCTTTGCTCTAGTTGCCGGTGATTTTGATGTATTGCGAGATATTTTTATAACAAAAAGCAAACGAGAAGTCGCATTAGAAATCTATGTAGATAAAGGTAACCTAAATCGTGCTCACCATGCGATGGCCTCGCTTATTAATTCGATGAAGTGGGATGAAGAACGATTTGGGTTGGAATATGACCTAGATATTTACATGATAGTCGCAGTCGACTTTTTCAATATGGGCGCAATGGAGAATAAGGGACTTAACGTCTTTAACTCAAAGTTTGTCTTGGCAAATGAGCAGACGGCAACGGATACCGATTACCTAGGTATCGAGGCGGTTATTGGTCACGAGTATTTTCATAACTGGACAGGAAATAGAGTTACGTGTCGCGATTGGTTTCAATTAAGCTTAAAAGAGGGATTAACGGTATTTAGAGATCAGGAGTTTTCTTCCGACTTAGGCTCACGTGCTGTCAATCGAATTAACAATGTTCGCATAATTCGAGGTCCACAGTTCGCCGAAGATGCTTCGCCAATGTCACACCCAATTCGTCCAGATAAAGTCATTGAAATGAACAACTTTTACACCCTTACAGTGTATGAGAAAGGCAGTGAAGTGATTCGAATGATGCATACTTTGTTGGGCGAAGATGGGTTTCAAAAGGGCATGAAACTCTATTTTGAAAGGCACGATGGTACTGCAGCGACCTGTGAGAACTTTGTCTCTGCGATGGAAGATGCATCAGGAATTAATTTAACTCAATTTCGTCGATGGTATAGTCAATCGGGGACACCAGAGTTATACGTGACAACAAACTATCTAGCATCAGAAAAACGTTATACTGTCACTATTAAACAATCAACGCCGCCAACTAACGACCAGGGTGTTAAAGAACCTTTGCACATTCCGTTTGATGTAGAGTTCTATTACGCGAACGGTGATGTCGTTGAGTTACAGTGTAATGGAAAGTCGATCGGCAATGTACTTAATATCACCGAGGAAGAGCAAACATTTGAGTTTGAAGCGGTTACGTCGCAACCGATACCATCAATGTTGAGAGAATTTTCGGCACCGGTAAAATTACATTACGACTATAGCGATGACGAACTTGTCTTTCTTATGGCCAAGTCAAAAAATGATTTTGCTCGGTGGGATGCTGGCCAGTCATTACTTGCAAAGTATATCAAGCGTTTTGTGGCTTCAAATGAAGAAGTTACGTTGCCGCAAAATGTCGTTGATGCTTATCGCGGAGCCTTGTTAGATTCTCAATTAGAACCTGCATTTATTGCTGAAATGCTAACGTTACCTGGTCACAATGAAGTGTCTGGGTGGTATCAAACCGTTGATGTTGACCGTATTGCTCAGGTGCTTAAAGGCATTAAAATTTATATGGCCAATCAATTACAAGACGAACTGCTGGCTTCGTATCATGTATTAAAACAAACAGCATACAGTATTGAGCATGAGTCTATAGGTAAACGAACGCTACGCAATACCTGTTTAGGGTATCTTGCCTATCTAGAAGTCGGTAATTCGTTGGTTGTTGAGCAATATAACACCAGTAACAATATGACAGATACGATGGCAGCGATGACCGCGGCTAACCAAGCATCGTTATCATGTCGTGAAACCTTATTAGCAGACTACAGTGACAAATGGTCAAATGATGGGTTGGTGATGGATAAATGGTTTATTCTGCAGGGCACGAACCCAGCCGAAAATGCGTTAGAGGTGGTTAAAAATACGTTAACTCATAGTGCATTTACGTTTAAGAATCCGAATCGAATCCGCAGCCTAATAGGGTCTTTCTTTAACAATAACCCAACCGCTTTTCACTCAATATCTGGAGAAGGTTACCAGTTTGCAGGCGAGGTTTTAGTCAAACTCAATGCAAGCAATCCTCAAGTTGCCTCTCGTTTGATTGATCCTTTGTTGAAATTTAAACGCTATGATGAGAAGCGTCAGAAATTAATGAAGGAACAATTGGAAATGCTTGCAGCTAAAGATGATCTTGCGAGTGATCTTTATGAAAAAGTAACAAAAGCTTTAGAAAGCAAGTAACTTAAACGATCTTGGTAGCAAGAGTGTTTGCTACCAAGATACCTTACCGAAGAGATAAGAATATGAAACAGTATTATTTTACTTTTTCTGTTACTTACCAATCCTATTCGCAATATTACTCTGGTCAGGCATCTAATGTATTGATTGTGACTGAATGTGGCTTAAAACTTCAACTTCCAGCCTCCAGGTTCCGGTCTTTTTTAACCCATACGGGAATCCAAGGTCGGTTTGTACTTACCACCGACGCCAACAATAAATTTGTGAGTTTAACAAAAATTTAACCAAAACTATGACATGTCTCATCTTATTTTAATCTGTCTAGTGGATTATTCGACTATTTCAGTAGTCTACAACTATGATTATTGGAAACCGTTATCACGTTAAGCATTAGTGATTTATTTCAGCAAAAGTGGCGGAGTGTTCTATGGGCTCACTAGATTCTTTCCAACCAGTATTAATCAGTAAAGTTTTTGACTTAATAGAAACTAAGCTGGAATCAACACAACAAGAGCGAGTTAAACAGCTTGCGCAATATTTATTGAATAACATTTCGATGGATGATTTGACAGAAAGGACTGAGTCGGATTTGTACGGTGCGATCATGAGTCTCTGGCAGCACCTCAATGAAGTGAATCCTGATGAACGATCGGTACGTGCGTTTAATCCATCAGTTAGTGGAAAAGGGTGGCAATCAACTCATACTATCGTCGAGATTATAGTTCCAGATTCCGCGTTTTTAGTCGATTCCATTAAGATGTGTTTGGTGCGGTTGGATCTTAACACGCATATTATGCTTCATGGACCGACCTATCTTGAGCGAGATGCTAAACAACAAGTTGTATCTATCAATGAATCTAAAGGAAACCTTTACTCGATGTTCCACATTGAGGTTGATCGCATTGATGATGCTGAGCAACTAGCCTCACTCCAAGCGGAACTTGAACGAATACTAAAAGATACCGCTCTTGTCGTGAAAGATTGGAAGTTGATGTCAACTCAACTTGAAAAAGTGATCAGCGGTCTTGAGAAACAAACCAAACAAATTCCAATGGATAAAGATCGATTCGACGAGTCATTGGAGTTTTTACGTTGGTTAGGCAACCACAATTTTACGTTTCTTGGGTATAAAGAATATGACCTTGTTGAAGAAAAAGGTGAAACGTACCTGTCGCCAACGAAAACGCCTGGTTTAGGACTTTTTTCGAATAAAGAACGAGTTCGCAAAGTGAATCTTGCTGATTTTTCTGATCTTGCGAGAAAAGAAGCCACCAAACCCTATTTACTGATTTTGACCAAAGGGAATGGGCAATCGCATATCCATCGTCCTGCGTATAACGATTACGTTGGGATTAAAAAATTCGACAAAAATGGAAAAGTGATAGGCGAACACCGATTCACTGGTTTGTATACATCATCGGTCTACAACCAAACCGTTGGTTCTATTCCATTGGTTCGCGAAAAAGTTGGCAGGATTTTAAACTCAAGTGGGTATCTAAAAGGCTCATATGCCTATAAAGCATTCCACAACATTCTTGAAAATTACCCAAGAGATGAATTACTTCAAGCGACTGAAGAAGAGTTATTGGACGTCGGAATGGGCGTTGTTCAAATGCAAGATCGAGATCTTGTCCGTTTGTTCATCCGCCGCGATCCATTTGGTCGCTTTTACAGTTGTATGGTCTATATTGCGAAAGAACGCCATACCACAGAGCTTCGAAGAAAAACTCAAGAAATATTGGCTCAATGCCTAGGTTCAAATGATGTCGTAGATTATACAGTCAACTTCTCTGAAGGGTCACTCGCTCGGACACATTATATCGTTCGGGTAGATAATAATGACTGTGAGTTCGATGCAAAAGAGATCGAACAAAACTTAAAAGAAGCATCAACAAACTGGGATGATCGCTTACGTCATGCGATTCATTCAGATGTAGGTGAAACGCGAGGTCTTGCTTTAACCAAGCAATATACCAATGCGTTTCCCCGATCATATAAAGAAGCGATGTTGCCAAGTACCGCTCTTGCCGATATTGAACAGCTAGAGGCGTTGAGTGATGACAATAAACTCGGGATGCTATTTTATCGTCCTCAAGAAGAGAGTGTCGATTCCAAGCTAGTGAAGTTGAAACTCTATCATAAAAGGGAACCTATTCACCTTTCTGATGTGATGCCTATGCTAGAAAACTTAGGCTTGAAAGTTATCGACGAAGCGCCCTATGAGATCGAAAAATCGAACGACGAAAGTTATTGGATCCTCGACTTCTCGATGTTACTTAAAAGTGATCAAGTTCTAGACATAGCCAAATCGCGCGATCGTTTTCAGCAGGCATTTGCCGGGATCTGGAATGGCAGCATAGAGAATGATGGATTTAACCGCTTAGTACTATCGGCAAGTTTATCTGCGCGTGAAGTGACGATTTTGCGGGCGTATGCTCGTTATATGCGTCAGGTGAGGTTTCCATTCAGTCAACAATACATTGAAGATACTCTTTATCATTACCCTAAATTAGCAACGCTTTTGGTTAAGTTATTCAACGCACGTTTTGAACCTGGTTTATCAAAACGAGATGAGTTACAAACGAAGATGCGCAACACTTTGATTGAACAATTCGATCGAGTTGAGAGCCTGGACGACGATCGAATATTACGTCGCTACATGGAAATGATCGACGCATCACTTCGCACTAACTATTTTCAGAATGATTCAATCGGGAACAACAAACCTTGGTTATCGATTAAATTAGATCCAAAGAGTATTCCAGAGATTCCGGCACCCGTGCCGGCATACGAAATTTTCGTTTATTCGCCTGACATTGAAGGTGTTCATTTACGTGGTGGTAAAGTCGCTCGAGGTGGATTACGTTGGTCAGACCGTCAAGAAGATTTCCGTACAGAGGTGTTAGGACTAGTAAAAGCCCAACAAGTTAAGAACACGGTCATTGTTCCGGTTGGGGCTAAAGGTGGATTTGTTTGTAAGAAGCAACCATTGCTGACATCCAGAGATGAAATATTTGCTGAAGGACAGCGTTGTTACAAGCAATTTATTCGAGGGTTGTTGGATATTTCCGACAATATTATTGAAGGCGAAGTTGCACCGCCGCCACAAGTGGTGAGACATGATGCTGATGACCCTTATTTGGTTGTTGCCGCCGATAAAGGAACTGCGACTTTTTCAGATTTAGCAAACTCTGTCTCCGAAGAATATAATTTTTGGTTAAGTGATGCCTTTGCTTCTGGTGGATCAAATGGATACGACCACAAAGCAATGGGTATAACGGCCAAAGGTGGTTGGGAATCGGTAAAACGCCATTTTCGTGAAATCGGAATTGATTGTCAGAGCACGCCATTTACTGCTGCTGGAGTAGGTGATATGGCAGGCGATGTGTTTGGGAATGGCATGTTGTTATCAAAACAAACCTGTCTGGTCGCGGCCTTTAACCATATTAACATATTCCTTGATCCAACCCCGGATCCTGAAAAAAGTTGGGTCGAACGTGATCGTTTGTTCAAGTTGCCGCGATCAAGCTGGGAAGACTATAACAGTAAGTTGATCAGTAAAGGTGGTGGTGTGTTCTCGCGTAAAGCGAAATCCATCCCTCTATCTCCTGAAATTCAAGCGATGCTCGACACTGATGCAAAAACACTCGCGCCGAATGAATTGATAAAGCTTATTTTAAAAATGCGCGTCGACCTGATGTGGAATGGTGGTATCGGCACCTACGTTAAATCCAAAGAAGAAAGCGATTCAGATGTTGGCGACCGAGCCAATGATTCTGTTCGGATTAATGGCGAGGAACTGCGAGCTAAAATCGTTGGTGAAGGTGGAAACCTCGGTTTGACGCAGTTAGGGCGCGTAGAATATGCACTAAATGGTGGCCGAGTGAATACTGACTTTGTCGATAATGTTGGTGGAGTCGATTGTTCAGACAACGAAGTAAATATTAAGATTCTGTTGAATACCATTTTGGCGGCAGGTGATCTCACCTTTAAACAACGTAACGAACTGCTTGAGTCAATGGAAGATGAAGTGGGAGATATCGTATTAGATGATGCTTATCAGCAATCTGAAACCATATCAGTCACAGAGTTGCTCGGCGAGGGGTTAGTTAAAGAACAATTACGCTTTATTCACGCTTTGGAAAAAACGGGCTCACTTGACCGGAACTTAGAATATTTGCCTGATGATGAAACATTATTAGAGCGTGAGAAACGTGGTGTCGGATTGACTCGACCAGAGATTTCCGTTCTTGTAGCATACGGTAAAATGACGCTTAAGGAAATCCTTGCGGTTGACGAGATAGCAGATGATGAGTTCCATCAGGCACACTTAGAACACTATTTTCCAACTAAGTTACGTGGTAACTATTTAGAGCGTTTTAAAGAGCATCCTTTGCGTAAAGAGATTATCGCTACCGCATTGGCAAATCAGATGGTCAATGAAGTAGGGTGTAATTTTGCATCTAGGCTTCAAGAAGAAACTGGCTGTGAAGTGGTGGATATCGTTAATGCTTACAGCGCCGCTCGTGTAATATTTAAACTTGATGAAACCATGGGGATAATTCGTCAGCTTGATAACGTAGCAAGTAGCGATGCACAATACCAAGTCTTTAGTATTTTACGTCGTATGATGCGCCGTGTTACTCGATGGTTACTGAGAAATCATATCGGTAAA
Organism: uncultured Vibrio sp.; assembly: GCA_947504195.1. GTDB lineage: Bacteria > Pseudomonadota > Gammaproteobacteria > Enterobacterales > Vibrionaceae > Vibrio. The sequence continues at coordinate 435,269 of CANNGN010000001.1, forward strand.
CATTCCGTTAGCGATATGATCGCATTATATCAAGCAGATGTGCAGACGATCAGCAAGGATCTCGATAGCTACTTAATTCAATCGGAAATTGATGATCATCAAGTCATCGCTGATGATTGGATCGAACAAGGTATGGATCCAGATGTTGCAATATATGTGTCACGGCTATCAAGCCTCTACTCAGCGCTAGATATTAGTGTGGTTGCGAGAGAAAGTAAGATTACCGTCGATCAAACCTCCAGAATCTATTTCTATTTAGGTACAGAGTTGTCATTACATTGGTTCTTGGATCAAATTAATCGTCAAGCTGTAGATAACAACTGGCAAGCACTTGCACGAGCCGCGTATCGAGAAGATCTCGATTGGCAACAACGGCAGCTGACTGCTCAAGTTATTGGATGCGGTTGCAATGATCAACTTAAAGATGAAGTATCACTTGTTGCATCGTGGATTGCGAGTAATAAGAGTTCTTTGGAACGATGGGAAAACATACTAAATGAATTTAAAGTAGGTGGAGTCCATCATGAATTTGCTAAATTCTCGGTAGCATTGAGGGAACTCTCACTTTTAAATTTGAATTGTGCCGTAAATAAGTGATAATAATGCCCCGTTTGTACGGGGCTTTTTTTATTTGGAGGCACAATGCTTTACCGCTTAGCTAGGACTGGCTTTTTTCAACTTGATCCTGAAGTTGCACATGAACTTGCGATCAACAATTTCAAACGCTTTAATGGCACGCCATTAGATCTCTTTTATCGTCAACATCTTCCAAATCGATCCGTTGAATGTATGGGATTGACGTTTAAAAACCCAGTTGGGTTGGCGGCAGGTTTAGATAAAAATGGTGAATGTATCGATGCATTCGGTGCAATGGGATTTGGATTTATTGAAGTTGGTACTGTAACTCCACGTCCACAACCAGGTAATGATAAACCAAGATTGTTTCGCTTAGTTGAGGCCGAAGGGTTAATTAACCGTATGGGCTTCAACAATGAAGGCGTTGACCGATTGGTTGAGAATGTTAAGAAAGCTACCTACGATGGTATTCTTGGCATCAACATTGGAAAAAACAAAGAAACTCCTCTAGAGAAAGGCGCTGAAGATTACTTAATCTGCATGGAAAAAGTATACGAGTATGCGGGATATATCGCGGTAAATATTTCATCGCCGAATACTCCGGGTTTACGTTCACTTCAATATGGTGAAGCTCTAGATCAACTGCTTGCAGAATTAAAAACTAAGCAGGGTGAATTAGCAAAGCAGCATGATAAATATGTACCGATTGCTTTGAAAATTGCTCCTGACTTAAGCAATGATGAAATCGAGCAAATTTGTCAGTCACTACTTAAAAATAATATTGACGGCGTGATAGCAACTAACACCACTTTAGATCGTTCAATTGTAGAAGGAATGAAACATTGCGATGAAGCGGGTGGTTTGAGTGGTCGACCTGTTCAATTACGAAGCACTGAAGTTGTTAAACAACTTTATGCGAATCTTGGTGAGAAAATCCCAATTATCGGTGTCGGTGGTATCGATTCTTATGTTGCCGCGAAAGAAAAAATGCTTGCTGGTGCTAAGTTGGTTCAAGTTTATTCATCATTTATTTACCAAGGCCCTGGTCTAGTGAAAAAGATCGTTAAGAACATTTAACGTTATTAGAAATTCTCCATAAAAACCACAATTTATCGAAGAGGAAGTGATTATTCATTTCCTCTTTTTTTTTGCCCAAGCACTTCTAGAATGAACCGTATGCAGTTAGTAACCATGACGTTGTGAGACTAACAGTCGTAAAAACTGATAAGGGAATGAGAACATGCTAAAGCCGAGTGACAAATGGAGTTGGTACTTCTGTGAATCAGAAGGACATCTAATGTTGAACTTGGGTGAAGATTTGGTTTTTCGTACCAACCTTTGCCAGAAGTTACTTGTTGAATGTGCTCATGGCACAACGCAGTTTACTGTCGATGATGCGGCAGAATTTCAAACCTTTAAAGAGTCGTTGCATAACCTCAACATAGATGAAGGCTATAAAGCTCAATTAGTGCTTAATTGTGTAGCGGCCAAACGTTTTCATAAGCCAGTTCAACCTAAGAGTTGGTTCTTTAACCGCCAGTCAAATGATGTTTTGCAGCCAAATGTAGGTGATATCATTAGCCTAAGCAATGACTTCAATGACGGCTTATTCATGGTTCTTGAAGTCGGTGAGAATGCGAGCCTTTGCGCTAGAGTTGAATCTAATGATTTCCAATTAACATCAACCAAGAAAATTGGATTTAGTGAGGCTATTAAAGTTATGCACGACCGAATTGCTCACCATCATATTGAAGAAAATTACTACCCGTCATTGGCTATGGTTGGCTAATTAATAACTCAATTTATTTACAATTTCGTTCCTTTGTTGTATTTCCTATCGGCCTATGTGCCGATTTTTTTTGACCTCAAATAAGTGAATCCACAGATGAGCTTCTCTCTTTGGTGAGATATTGGGCACAAAAAGAAATGAATTAGGGAAATTATCAGTCATTTTCCCAACTCATACCATCCGTATATTTTAATAAAGTTCCTCATTTAAGAGCTATTTGTAACTAAATTACCGTTAAATTACCCTCCTGGTATAGACCAATTTAGACGTGAATAAATACTCACTTACGCTTGAGGCTATTAAATACGTAAGGTGTCTAAAATTAATAGATTTACGATTGAACGAAGAGGGAGAAAACATAAGAGAAAGGTAATTAACCGTTCCGAAGTGAAAATATTGGCTTTGATTTACAAATTTGTTGGAATCTCAGGTATAATCGCGCGTCACTTTATTCACTTAAAAGAGCATTATGCACCAGTATTTAGCGGTAACTTCCAACGGTCTTGAAAACCTTCTTGCAGACGAGCTTGAACAACTGGGGGTAGAAAACCCAAAAGCGGTTCAAGCAGGGGTGAGATTCAAAGCGTCGAACGAGTTAATGTATCGAGTTTGTTTATGGAGCCGACTTGCTAGCCGCTATGTCCGAGTGTTAAGTGAATTTACCTGTGATAGTGATTTAGATATCTACCTCGCGGCGAGCTCGGTTAACTGGGAAAGCCAGTTTCACAGTGATAAAAAGATCGTGGTGGACTTTAACGGTACTAATAACGCGATACGTAACAGCCAATATGGTGCGATGAAAGTAAAAGATGCCATCGTTGATCAGTTCACTAAAAAGAATCTACCACGTCCATCGATCAGTAAGGATCTTCCTGATCTTAGGGTTCATGTTCGTCTACACCGTGATAAGGCTTTATTAGGTATTGATGTGGTAGGTGGAAGCTTACATGCTCGTGGTTACCGCACACAAAGTGGTGCAGCTCCTCTTAGAGAAACATTAGCAGCAGCACTGATTATTCGCAGTGGCTGGGATAAGAAACAAGCGTTCGTCGATCCTATGTGTGGTTCAGGGACACTTGTTATTGAAGCTGCGATGATGGCCGCCGACGTTGCTGCTGGATTAAAACGTTCATCTTGGAGCTTCACCTCACTTCAAGATTTTGATCATGAAGCGTGGTCAAGAATACATGCAGAAGCCAGTGTGAAGGCTAAGCGTGGTATTAAGAACTTAGAAGCGCATTTTTATGGTTATGACAATGACCCTCGAGTTTTGGCTACAGCACAATCTAATGCACGACGTGCAGGATTAGGAGACGTTATTCAGTTTGCTCAACAAGATGCGGCTGAGATGCGCTGTCCAGCGAACGAGAAGGCTGGTGTTATTGTTTGTAACCCACCATATGGTGAGCGTTTGGGAACGGAACCTGGCTTAATTGCATTGTATACTGCGTTTGGTGTTCAAATGAAAACCGAATTTGGCGGCTGGACGGCAACCATTTTCTCTAGTTCTGATGAATTACTCAGCTGTATACGTATGAGAGCTGAGAAACATTATAAATTAAGCAATGGTGCGCTACAGTGTCACCTAAAGAGTTATTCTGTATCGGATAGACCGCGTCCTAATGCTGCTGAAGAACAGTACGTCATCGCTCCAGATTTTACTAACCGCTTGAAGAAAAACATCAGTAAGTTGAATAAGTGGGTCAAGAAAGAACAAGTTGACGCTTATCGCATCTATGACGCAGACCTACCAGACTACAATGCAGCTATTGATGTTTATAAAGATTTTATCGTAATTCAAGAATACGCAGCACCGAAAACGATTTCTATTGATAAAAGTAAGCGTCGCTTAACCGATCTGATTACTGCAACTATTCAGGTAACTGGAGTGGATGCGGCACATACGGTACTTAAAGTCCGTGAAAAGCAGAAAGGCAAATCCCAATATGAAAAGTTGGCAAGCCAATCAAGCACAATAGAAATTCAAGAGTACGGGGTTAAGTTAATCGTAAATCTCTACGATTACCTCGATACTGGCTTATTTCTAGATCATCGCCCAATACGCCGAAAGCTTGGTCAAATGGCGAATAATAAAGATTTCCTCAACCTCTTTGCTTACACCGGCTCAGCAACTGTCCACGCCGCCTGTGGTGGAGCAAAATCGACCACAACTGTTGATATGTCGAAAACATATATCGAGTGGGCAAAGCAGAACATGTCACTCAATGGTCAGTCAGGAAAACAACATCGGTTTGAGCAAACTGATTGCTTGCAATGGTTGGAACACACGAACGATGACTATGATTTGATTTTTATTGATCCTCCGACGTTTTCAAATTCAAAGCGTATGACGCAAACATTTGATGTACAACGTGATCATATTCAATTGTTTGAAAATCTAAAACGCCTGCTACGTAAAGATGGAACGATTGTCTTTTCAAACAATAAACGCCATTTCAAAATGGACTTTGAAAAGCTGTCGGAAATGGGATTGAAAGCGACCAATATATCCAATCAAACGATCCCAATGGACTTTGAAAGGAATAAGCACATACATAATTGTTGGGTGATAGAGCACAATGCGCAATAGCACCCCACAGTTAATTTTATTTTCAACAGAAGGGTGTCATTTGTGTCATGAAGCTGAAAGTTTGTTATCTCAATTAAATTGCCAGTTTCAAACCGTTGATATTGCATACGATGACGAGTTATTTTCTCGTTACGGGGTCACAATTCCCGTGGTCAGATACGCTGAAAGCGAGCTCAACTGGCCATTTACCCTCGAACAACTACAAATTTGGTTAAATAATAATGGCGTTAATTACGATTCATAATGGTTTATTGGCTTTTGGTGATCACCCTTTGTTGGATCACTGTGAGTTCACACTGCAAGAAAATGAACGCGTATGTTTAGTTGGTAGAAATGGTGCCGGTAAATCAACGCTAATGAAAATTATTGCTCGCGATATTGTTCTTGATGATGGCCGTATGGTCGTAACGCAAGATGTTGTTGTTTCGCGCCTAGAGCAAGATCCTCCGAGAGATGAATTAGGTACGGTATATGATTTTGTTGCTGGTGGATTAGCTGAAGTAGGGAAGTTACTAAAACAGTATCAAGACTTGTTAGATCTCGTTGAGAAAGATCCTTCGGAGTCGAATTTGAATCGTTTGGCTCGAGTACAAGAGCAACTCGATCACGCTGATGCATGGCGGTTTGATGATCGAGTTAAAAACGTGATGCTGTCACTTAATCTTGATGGCGCGATGCTTTTATCTGATTTGTCCGGCGGTTGGCAACGTAAGGCGGCACTCGCGCGAGCATTGGTGTGCGATCCCGATGTTCTACTACTTGATGAACCGACCAACCACCTCGATGTGGCCGCAATCGAGTGGTTAGAAAGCTTCTTAAAAGACTTTAAGGGCTCGATTATTTTTATTTCGCACGACCGAACGTTCATTAAGTCGATGGCAACGCGCATCGTCGATCTTGATCGCGGTAAACTAAATTCTTTTCCCGGTGATTATGAAGGTTACTTGTTGGGCAAAGAGGAACTTCTGCGTGTTGAAGAACTTCAAAACGCCGAGTTTGATAAAAAGCTTGCACAAGAAGAAGTGTGGATACGACAAGGAATCAAAGCTCGCCGTACGCGGAATGAAGGCCGTGTACGTGCATTAAAAAAATTACGCCAAGAGCGCAGTCAACGCCGTGAAGTGCAAGGTAAAGTCAACATTGCTGTGGATGATTCCGCACGTTCAGGAAAAATTGTATTCGAGGCTGAGAATATCTCGTTTGCTTACGATGGTGAGGCTCTGGTTAAAAACTTTACCTTTAATATTCAACGTGGTGATCGCATTGCGTTGATCGGACCTAATGGTTGCGGCAAGAGTACCATGCTTAAGCTGCTGCTCGGGAAGCTTGAGCCAGACTCAGGTAAGCTTCATTGTGGTACTAAACTAGAAGTTGCCTATTTTGACCAATACCGAGAACTTCTTGATCCAGAAAAAAGTGTGATTGATAATCTTGCCGATGGCAAACAAGAAGTTACAGTAGGTGGGCGTCAACGTCATGCACTTAGCTATCTACAAGATTTCTTGTTTGCGCCCAAACGGGCAAGAACACCGGTTAAAGCCTTGTCCGGAGGTGAGAAAAACCGCCTGCTGTTAGCTCGAATCTTCCTTAAGTCTAATAACTTGTTAATTCTTGATGAGCCAACTAACGATTTAGATATCGAAACTTTGGAACTTTTAGAGGATTTACTTGCCAACTATCAAGGTACTTTGCTCTTAGTTAGTCATGACCGAGAATTTGTTGATAACACTGTTACTACAAGCTGGATTTTTGAAGGTAATGGCATTATCGATGAATATGTCGGCGGCTATCATGATGCTCAACGACAACGTTCTCAAATTCAGGCTAATCGCAATGAAATTTATGCGGATGTTGTAAAAAAAGATAACGTGACCGAAGCGTTACCAAAAGCAAAACCGACAGCAAAGAAAACGAAAAAATTATCATATAAACTGCAGCGCGAGTTGGAAGAACTGCCAGAACAACTTGAACAGTTAGAGACTGATATTGAACAGCTACAACAACAATTAAATGACCCTGACTTTTTCGCAAAAGGCGTGGAAGTTACCAAACCTGTTTTGGATACATTGACCAATTTAGAAGCTAAGCTCGAGACGACTTTCGCACGTTGGGAAGAACTTGAAGCGCTACAGCAAGAAACGGAATAAATAATGACGAATAAGATGTTAAAGCTAACGCCTATTTCACTCTCAATTTTTGCGGCATTTAATGTTAATGCTGCTTTGTATCAGATTATCGAAGTGACACCTTCAGGAATTTCGGCTGATTATGAGATTACCACTGGTACAGCGATTCAAGATTCGAGTGCCGGCAGTTGCTTTGATTCGAGTAGTGTTGGTGGTGTGTCGTGTGAGAACTTTGTTCTAGGTGGAGAAACTCGCGCCACGGGGACTATTGCAGGTTCACCTGTTGATGGCGTAAGTTATCGTGAAGAAGCGCCGTTCGCTATGGATAATTCATTTTCATATGTTCAAACATCCTCCGATTTCGAAAATTATTGTGACGCTCAGTTGTTGTATTCTACATGTGAGCCATGGGGTGACGTGCATTGGGAACAATGGACCAAAGAACTTGATGGTAATAATACCGTCAACTCTGTCGCATTTTTATCTGATGGCTCGTTAACCATTGACGAAAGCAATAATAGCGTGATTAACCAGGTTACCAGTGGTGGAGATGTTGTCGGCATTATCAGTTCACTAGGTGATGAACGTGCCTCGGTAACGGCGGAGTCACCCGTTACTTTTGGTACTGATGAGAAGGATGATAGCGGCGAATACTTCGATAAATCTCGCGCTTGGAAAACAGATGGCATCTACACAGTCGGAAGTGTCTCCTATGATTATGAAAATGACTATGGGGATTATTATTCGTCTAAAGCTGCAATATGGAAGAGTGGCACAGACGTTGTCGCTATTGATTGGCCCAGTGATGATGAAGATGTCAGTGATAAGCTAGCTCAAGGTAGTATTCGAGATTTTGTTATTGTCGGTGGTGTTATTTATGGTGTGGGTTTCAATACCTGGAATGATTCATATAACAATATGAATGCGACAATATTTACCGTCAATGAAGCCGACTACGCTAACTCTGATAATTGGACATCAAATAATATTGATAATGCAAGTGTTCGAATTAGCGGTGACTACACCTATAGTAATACGGTATTAAATTCCGTTAATGACAACTTAGTTGCTATTGGTGAGGCAAAACGAGCAGGGGGAGTACCCGCTGATGGTGCCGCACCAAATCGACCGTTTGTTATTGCTGATGTGAGTGATTCCGATCCGACGGCGATCTACTTTGCGAACAAACTTACTTTTTCTGAAGCCGGTGGTCAAAATATGGCGATCAATAATTACAATGAAATTGTTGGTCAAATTGATACTGAAGACACACGAGAAAATAGCGGTAAGCCTCGACGTAAACGCGGATTCATTTATCCATATGATGGAACGGGAACTGATAGTTCGAGGATGAGCATTTTTGATGATCAAGGTTGGTTGATTGATGATCTCACTAATGGTGGCGTATATTCATCTGCTAACAACCAGTATCGTATTCTAACGGCAAACGATATTAATGATGCAGGTGTAATTGCAGCAACGGCAATTAAGTGCGTTGACGGTGAATATGATGATACGACTCATGATGCGATGTGTGGAGATGGTACAGGTGATGAAACGACTGTAGCTGTTAAGTTAATTCCAATTGTTGGAGCAACAAGTGGTGATATTGAGGAGCGTGGATATGAAACAGCGACTTCTTCTCGTAGTGGTGGTTCGTTAGGGGTTGGCATTATTGGTTTGCTAAGTCTGATGCTATTTGGTCGCCGAAAAGGACTATTTTGTAAATTCTGATCGAACCTCACGAAAATCGTTATCGTGTGAAATCTAACTTGAGTCTGCTGCTTTATTGAGCGACTCTTAACCATGTGGTCATAAAATCGCCACATTGATGTCACAGTTTCACTTAACTAAGATACGGTATGAGGACTTAATTATGAAGAGACAGAAGCGTGATCGCCTTGAACGAGCTCAGTCTCAGGGATACAAAGCTGGTTTGAATGGACGTTCATCCGATGATTGTCCCTATCAACAAATGGAACCAAGATCCTATTGGATGGGAGGCTGGCGTGAAGCGCGTGAGGATCGTACCTCCGGTGTCTACAAATAACTCTCTATCCACATACGCAAAGCCCCATAAATTGGGGCTTTATTATTATGCTCTAACGCACTATAACTAATTATTTTGATGAAAAATTAACGACTCTAGTGAGTCGCTAATTTTAAATTCTTGCTTAGAACGAAGAAGTGTCTTGGAAGAGACCAACTTTAAGATCTTTTGCTACATATATTTCTTTGCCATCAACGAGTACACGCCCATCAGCAAGTCCCATAACTAAGCGACGGTTAACTAAGCGCTTAATATGGATTTCGTAGGTGACTTTTTTCGCGGTAGGTAATATTTGACCCGTGAACTTAACTTCGCCAACACCGAGAGCACGGCCTTTACCTTTACCGCCATTCCAGCCTAAGAAAAAGCCGACGAGCTGCCACATAGCATCAAGTCCAAGACATCCCGGCATGACAGGGTCACCAGGGAAATGACAGTCAAAAAACCATAAGTCTGGAGTGATATCAAGCTCTGCTAGAATGACACCTTTACCAAATTCGCCTTCTGAATCCGACATTTTAGTGATGCGGTCCATCATTAACATATTTGGAGCAGGGAGTTGTGGGTAACCAGGACCAAATAATTCTCCGCGACTAGACGCTAATAGGTCATCACGATTGTAGGATTCTCTTTTATTTTGCATTTATTATTACTCCATTCTGTTAGCGTGCATGTTAGTGAACACGTGTACGCTAAACAACTCCGATCAGTAAGAAAAAAAGATAGATTTCAGTTTTTGCCACATTGTGAGAGGTGCATGATTGCGCTCAATTTCATCAATTCGCTCTGCTATTTTATCAATAACGCTGTTTTCACCTCTAAACGGTTGTTCCATAAGTAATGGAATCGCTTCATCCACGGTTTCTACAGGGTATATGTGAAACATTCCAGATTTGATGCTTTCGACAACTGAATGGTGAAGAGCGAGATTACGTAAGTTACTTTTTGGTAACACCACACCTTGTTGTCCAGTCAAACCTTGATGCAAACATACTTTATAAAAGCCTTCAATTTTTTCGTTCAATCCACCAACAGCTTGGACTCGGCCTGATTGGTCAACAGCGCCAGTGACTGCTATTTCCTGCTTTACTTCTATTCCTGAAAGCGCACTAACCAGTGACGTGACTTCCGCAAGCGAAGCGCTGTCGCCATCCACTTCACTGTAAGATTGCTCGAAAACAATAGAAGCAGCGTAGGGCAGTGGTTCGTTTAGATCAAGAGCACTACTAACAAAAGCCTGCATAATCATCATACCTTTTGCGTGTAAATTGCCGCCTAATTCTGCTTTTCGTTCCACATCCGTGATATCGCCATCACCAAAATGGATCACACAGGAAATTCGTGCGGGCTCACCATAGGAAATGGGATGTCCTGCAATATCGATAACCGTTAATCCATTGACTTGACCAACTTGTTTACCACTGGTTTCAATAACAACTTGGCCATCGAGTATGTCGGTTGACGCACGTTCTGGAAGGTAACTCTCTCGATAGTATTTATTGTCTATCGACGTTTGTATTGCGTGGTGATCAAGAGTGCTCCCATTACTTAGCGCAGCAGCTTCCTCTAGTGTTTGGTGCAGCCAAAATAAACATAAAGGAACATATTGTTGATCTTCAGTATTCCGAACACCATATGACATTAAAGTATTGATGCCAGTAGAGGTCAGCTCCGGAAATTTGTATTGTTGGCAGAACCATTTTAGGTAGCGTAAATAATCGAACACTGAATGTTCTTCTAGTTTAAGCTCAAGTTCGAGTTCGCTGAATAGACTGAATCCAGATGTAAAGTCATTATCTAGATATTCAAGGTTCGCTAACTGTTCTCGATCACCGACTATCACTAATTTTACATCGTAGGACTTGGCTACGTTGTTGAGCGCGGGTGATTTGCCATCACAATTTATAGCTTGAATCGGCTGTGCTAATAATGCTGCTTTAAGTAACGGCCACATTTTCGGGTTTGCCAGCAGCCAGCTAGGCGATATCACTAAATAGCCACCGTTTGCTTTATCGAGAAGCCCTGGAAACTCTTTGATAATCTCTCCATTTACCACTTGTATTTGAGTAAAGGGTTCTGTTGATGCGAGATTTTCACTCGAAACGACGGGGCTGTTACTGAGTGTTTCGAGTTGTTTAATGATCAATTCACGATAAATCGCGTTATCAGGCGCATTAATAATAAGTGAACGAGATAAGCCTTGGGCATTGCACAGACGTTCTAGCGCCGCAATCAACCTTGGCTGACAGGCGAAAAAATCAGAAGGTTCAAGGGTGGGGTATTGCTCGATCTGTTGAGCGTACTGCGAAAACAGCGGAGAAACGTGACGCCAAATATCTTGATTCATTGAACACATTAGTTGAGAAATTAAGGAGATTGAGTATATAGAAAAAGTGACAAGGTATATAGTTCTGTTTGATTTCAATGATCATTGTCGAATTTTTAAATCAATTGTTTGAACTTCATCATTCTCTGGGTTACGCTGTCACCCTGATAATTGCTTAGACGAATGAAATATAATGAAATATCAACAGTTAGAAAATTTAGAATGTGGCTGGAAATGGCAATATCTAACAAACCGTTGGAAAGCTGGTGAGCAAGTTACGCGGTATGTAGATAAGAGCGAAATTGAGGCTGCACTCACAGAGCTTGCGAATATCGAAAGTGAGCCTACATTGGTTCTGGAGTGGATCGAGAAGCATATGTCTGCCGAGATTGACAATAAGCTGAAGCAGGCAATTCGCGCTAAACGTAAACGCCATTATAATGCGGAACAGATTCATACTCGTAAAAAATCGATTGATCTTGATTATCGTGTATGGGAAAAATTATCTCTTAAAGCGAATGATTTGGGTTGTACTTTATCCGATACGATTGAATATCTGGTTTCAGAGGCTTCACGTACGGAAAAAGTAAATCGTAAAGTCAGTACACTTAAACAAGATTTAAGTAAGCTCTTATCCGAGTAAGAAAAGATGATAATTATAATCGTCATTGGAATACTGCTTGTTGTAGCGTTTTTTATGTTTAATCGCTCGTTGTTCAAGCTTGATTTCAAACAAGGCAAATTAGAAAAACAGTCTGGCAATATTCCTGCGGGTTTTCTCAACGATGTAAAAGATATCTCGGTTCGGTCAAACGTGACAGGGTCTATTAAAGTCGTAAAGCATAAAGGTTCACATCGTTTAATCTTCAGTAACCAAATCCCTGATAATATCCAGCAACGAATTCGCAATATCTATCCATATTCAAATCCAACCGGTCCAAACAACTCCAACAAACGCAAAGATTAGGTTGTTTATTTACCGCCAATTTTTACTTGTTCTCAATTTAATTAGATGGTGTTACCCAAAAAGACATTCTTGTTTACCGTCGTTCCACAAAGGGTATTGTTTCATGACTTGCCCGTAAAGTTGGCTGTCTAAGTGCGCTCTTAACCAGCGTCCTACGTTTTGATATTCCGATTGAACAAACCATTTCTTCTCGACTCGTACAAACTGACTTACGAAAGGCATAACGGCAAAGTCGGCTAGGCTCGGTGTGTCGCCAAACAGGTAGGTGTGAAGGGTGAGTTTGTGTTCGAGCTCAGATATGAATTTTTCGCAATTGTGTCTGCGTCGTTCACTATCATCATTTCGGTAACGCACTGAAGCACGGTATTTCTCTAAGTGGCCAATAAACTCGTTGTCGTGAGTGTTAATTAGCTGATGGATCAACTCGCTTAAGACGGGATCATCTGACCGCAGAAGATTTTGAGGATCGTTCTGTTGAAGCGCCCAAATCATGATATCTAAGCTTTGTTCAATAATGCCGCCTTTCGGAAGAACAAGAACCGGAACCGTTCCTTTAGGCGAGCTGTCCAATAACTCACTAGGTTTGTCTTTAGTGACAATTTCTCTAAGTAACACTGTTTTCTTAGCTAGGGCGATCCCCATTCTTCCACGCATCGCGTAAGGGCAGCGCCTTAAAGAATAAAGGATAGGTAAATCGTATTTGTTTGGCATGAGAGAGATCATTTAGTTATAAAAGTGTTGTTAGGTGGTAAAGATATCGTGATGTAGGTAGAATACGCGGCTTAAAAATTATAAGTAAGTGAGCGACTTCAAAAATGAGCAGAAAGATTGAATTATTAGCCCCAGGTGGCGATGTTGAAGCAATTAAAGCAGCTATCGTAGCAGGCGCTAATGCAGTTTATTGTGGTTTAGACACCTTCAATGCTCGTAACAGAGCCTCTAACTTGTCGTTAGATGAATTGAATGGCGTTATTCGACTCGCTCATGAATATGGTTGTGAAGTGTTTCTGACTCTTAACGTTGTGCTACTGGAGCACGAAATTAAAAGCATCACCAAACTGCTTAACCAACTGGTGAACACCAAGCTAGACGGCATTATTGTGCAAGATCTTGGTTTGTTCGATTTGGTTAAGAAGCATTTCCCATCGCTCGATATTCACGCGTCTACGCAGTTGACCACGCACAACGAAGGTCAGATTAAGTTCTTATCTAAGATTGGGGCAACACGCGTAAACTTATCTCGTGAATTAAACCTACCTGAAATCAAAATGCTAACGAAAGTAGCACACGATCACGACGTACTGACTGAAGTGTTTGTGCATGGCGCTTTGTGCATCGCATTCTCAGGTCAATGTTATTCAAGTTCTGTAAGTGTCGGTAACTCCGGAAACCGTGGTCGTTGTAGCCAAGCGTGTCGCGACGAATACGAGATCACCGAAGCAGGCAACAAGTTTCCACTGAATCTGAAAGATAACTCCGCATATTACGACTTACCTGAACTGGTTGACGCTCAAGTTGACTCGTTAAAAGTTGAAGGTCGAATTAAAGGCGCACACTACGTTTACACCGTGATAGATACGTGGCGCAAACAGATTGATAGCTATGTGGAACGTGGTTTGCTTATTGAAGATGATTCGAACCTGCACAAAGTATTCAACCGTGATTTCACTAACTCTTTCCTAAAGGGCAACCTGACGAAAGACATGTTTATTGATAATCCTCGCGACAACAGTTTGAATTATGCCGTTGATGAAGCGAAGAAAGAGAACAATGAAATCTCAGTGGTACAAATTCAAGAAGTGACCAGCGATCTTTACGAAGCTAAAAACGCGCTGGGTAGTGAAATGCGTGAGAAGATTGCGTACCTAGATATCCGTAAAATTGGGGTATCACTTTCGTTCAAGGCGAAATTAGGCCAAGCCTTGACAGTGACGGTCACATCAGACAAAGAAAACTTTGAGGTTCAGTCTAAGTCTCTGTTAGAAGCAGCGGCTGAAACATCGATTACTCAAGAGTTGCTAGAAAAACGTTTCAAGTCACTTAAGAGCGCTGTGCATACGCTAGAAAATTGCAACTTCGACGATCTAGATGCTGGTCTGATTCTTCCTCTAAAAGAAGTGTCTGTTCTAAAAGGTGAAATTGACTTCATTCTTAACGGCTCTGTAGAAGTCATTAAGCACGTCGAAGTACCTGCATTGCCGAAGTACCCTAAAGTGAATGATACACCAACATTATCTATGCTGATTGCAGACGTTGAAGATCTACACCTGTGTGATGTCACGGACGCCGACGTTTACTTCAAGTTACCAGAAAGCTTTAAGAAGCGTAGTAATAAGTACATCGACATCTTGGCGGAAAATCCGCGCTTGATTCCTTGGTTTCCGGCGGTATTGATCGGGAAAGATTACGATGAGGCGGTTCGGGTTCTAGAAGAGGTTAAACCTGCTCGCATTGTGACCAACAACACTGGGATTGCTTACAAGGCATACGAAATGGGTATTGAGTGGGTAGCAGGTCCGTTTATGAATACGACCAACTCACATGCACTTGTTACGCTTAAAGAAGAGCTTAACTGTGCTGGTGCGTTCATTTCGAACGAGATCAACAAAGGTCAAATTCGTCATATCAACCGCCCAGAAAACTTCAAATTGTTCTACAGCATTTACCACCCAATTTTGATGATGACCAGCCGTCAGTGCTTTTTCCAAAGAACCGTTGGCTGTAATAAACCAAGCATCGAAGCTGGTTGTATGTTGAAATGTGAGAAAGCGACCACAATTACAAACGTGAAGGGGATTTCTTTTGCAGTTGATAAGCAAAAGGGTGGCTATCCTAGCATTTATAATCACGAACAGTTCCTAAACCATGACGCGGTAACGGATTTCTCTGATTTATTCGACGAGTTCTTTATTGACCTAACCAACATCGGTGCTGGGTCGAAGGAAGTACAAGATAAGGTTGAGTTAATCAAACATTTCCAAGGTTTGATTAATGGCGTTGAAGGTTCACAGCAGAACTTAGAGCAAATGGTTAAGGTTCGTACTAATGCTCAGTACGTCCAAGGTCTTTAATCGTATTTTGCGCTACGGCTAAGAAGATGGTTTCTAGAGCCTACAATCTAAAGACTCCACGAAACATAGTAGCTGAAGATATAAAAAAGGCGCCAAAACGTATATTTTGACGCCATATTTCTTACCTTTGGTTGAAATCGATTGATATCGAATAGCTGAGCTTATAGTTTGAAGCTGTTCACTATTTTAGATAATCGAGAGTTCACTGTTGCTATATGTTCTGCTTCAGATAAAGCAGCTTTCCCATTTAAGTCGAGTTGGTTAACCATATCGTTTATTGCGGTCATATTTTTACTGAGGTCCTGAGTAACATAACTTTGCTCCTCAGCCGCCGTAGCAATTTGAACACTTAAATTGTCTATATCTTCAACATAGTGATTCATTGATTCCAAATTATGAACGATGTCTTGCGAATCGGTTGCCGCTTCCTCACACTTAGTTTTGTTCAATGCCATAGAATCGACGGCTAATTGAGTACCAGTTAGTAGTCTCTGTAATGCCACTTCTATTTCTTCTGTACTCTCTTTTGAGCGACTGGCTAGGTTTCGAACTTCGTCGGCTACGACTGCAAAGCCGCGACCTTGTTCTCCTGCTCGCGCTGCTTCGATAGCCGCATTTAGTGCCAATAAATTCGTTTGTTCAGCTATTGCTCCAATGACCTCAAGTACATTACTAATGTTGGTCGTTTCATCACTCATACGCTTAGTATCGCTAGTCGAACTATTGACATTCTCTAAGAGTAATTTGATACCATTTTGTGACTTTCCTATTACGGCCTGAGATTGAATTCCTATTTTCTTGGCTTGCTCAGTCAGGTTGGCTGTATTGGCAGCATCCGTTGCCATTGCAGAAGCGGTAGAATTCATTTCTTCGATTGCAGAAACGACTTGCTTAGTCTCTGATACTTGATTCGAGAGTATAGCGCTATTATCTCTTGACTGTTGATTAACTGTGTCGATATTTGCTTGAAGTTCAATCGTTGCACCTTGTATATCGAGCATCATTCCTTGAAGCTTTCCGGTGAACTTATTCAAATTTGTCGCCATTTCACCGAGTTCATCATTTGATGATATATCGATACGTTTTGATAAGTCAGCATCTCCCGATGCGAGTTCCACAATTACGTCTTTTAAGCGGATGATAGGTTGGTAAACATAGTGGACAGCAATAAAGACAATGATAATGGCTAGCAGCGAAACAGCAATGGTGGCAATAATTGAATTGGTTCTTATTTCCTGAAGCATAGAAAAGGCTTGGCTTTCGTTGAAACCGACGAGGAAGTACCAATTTTTATCCGCAATTTTTATTTGATGTGAAAACATGAGTTTGTTTTCACCATTCAAAACATAACTAGCGTGGGCTTGAGGGCTACTAACTGCTTGGTTAGCTGCACGTTTAAACCAATCAAGCTGATTCGCTTTTTCTCCAGTTTTTACGTTTGGAGATGAAGAGGCAAGTACAGTGGTGTCTTCCTTCAAAATTAATGCTATAGCGCCTTTAATTTCATTTGAGTTTGTAACCATATGATTCAGGAAGTCTAAATCCATGTCAACGCCAGTCGCTCCGTCTTGGGTTCGTCGGACAAAGCTAACCCAAAATGATGAACCATCATCACTTGGGTATGGATCAGTGATTCTAGTGGTTAAAGATTCTCGTCCGTATATATAGTAGCTTTCACCAGTGATTGGCTTATGGAATTTATTGTTTGGCCAGAAGTCAGTTTCCACATTCCAGTATCCATCGCCGTTCTCCAGTCCTATCCAACCACTGCCTGTATTGAGTGTGGTTGCAAGGATGTGAGTCATCGTGACTCTGTCTTCATGAGAAGATGGAAACGCTCTGTTGTCATATAGAGCAGCAAAGGTGTCTAAACCTTGCGATTTTTCTTTAAAAATAGCTTCGATTACTGCGGCCTTATCCTTAACGTAAGTTGTACTGTTTTCAGTAATGGTGTGATGAGCAAAATTTTTCATTTCCTTGTAGCTAAAAAGACTCATTACCGTCACTGAGCCGACTACGAGAAGTGTTACTGAAACAAGCAATATTTTCTTTAAACCAATGTTTGTCATATTTTAATATCACCATTTTTTATTTAGTCGTATTATTCCTTTTAATACTACTAAAGTAGTATGTACATATTGAATATAGCCAAGAAACAAAAATTGACTAATAAATTTGTTAATTAATACTATAAAAATTTTGTGTGGCTAATGGGGTATTTACTGATAAATACAACAGTTTGTAAATTTAGAATTAATATGCGCATTATGTATATTATGTTAAATGTAATATCTATTAAACTCATTTAATCACTACTTCCTCCTTACTCGGTTTATATTCTTGTATCGTTTGATTATTACCGTTTTACCTTGAGCTTATGAATAAGCCAACTATTACGTGGGCTTATATTGGATCTTGTATTAGAAGTTACTGTTTCTTTTTATTTGGTGGTCCTGTTGGGGCTTCTTCGAGGCTAATATAACCATCGCCGTTTTTATCTAAATGATTAAATTGAGCTTCTTTTCCTTTAAACTCGGTGCTTGAGACTTTGCCATCTCCATTTTTGTCTAAACGTTGTACGAATCGGTTTACTGTTTTTTGATTACTTTTTCGCTCAGCGCGTTTTGTTTTTTCACCTACAGTAGCTTGATTAGTATTTGTTTTAAGTGAATGACTGTCAGAATTCTTATATGTGAATGTGTTTTTCTGAGCCGGATTTGAATCTAGCACTCCGCCAGAAACACAGCGAACGTAGTTTTCGACTCTGATCATATCGCCTTGCGGACCTCTAGACATTGCCTCGCCTATTTTCGGGTCGCTACGTTGTGATCCAGCGCCATGCACGTCCATTATTGTTTCGCGCATTTTACCGAGTGCCTTACCAAAACTAACGTAAACAGCCGAGCCTTCAGGATTTGGCCCATCAAGGTGTGTCGTTGAAGTCCAAAAATACGGGTAATCTTTTTCTCCGCCTTCGTTCGTTATTGATGAGATTTGAAAGATTGGATTAATTGCTGCTGAACTTGACGTTTCTGGTGAACGTGAATAATCGACAATACTCTGGAGCTCTTTTGCGTTGGGTAATCGCCAATCACTATTGCCACTTAGGTTGAGATTTTCACAATATTGTAGTGCTTCTTCCCAGCGTAATCCTTTAGAGTTATCTGTTTGTTGCCACATCAATCCCGTTGCCGTATCTGCAATACTTCCATCGCCGATATCAGAAAAGTTGTTCTGACCGTAGGTTTCATTATCTCTAACAAATCGGAAGTACATTTTGTTGGCATCTTGAGTTCTAGGGTTGTATTTTGGGTAACCCTTTATTCGACCATCGACAAAGTTAACGCCAAATATAGTGTCATCATTCCTCATTGTCTTGCCGACATATTCAGTACTTGTCCACACTTGAGCATCAATCTCACGTTCACCTGCCGCTTCATTTCCTAACGGTTGAGTAAAATAGTTGGTATCAATAAAAGGTGTGAGTGCTCTTTCGCCTTTTACGGAACCAGAGAATTGAATTAATGAATAGAGTTCTTTGATGTTCGCGATGCGCCAATCTGTATACCCGGCAAGGTTGAAGGTTTTTACTTTTTCTATCGCTTCGTCATACGTTAACTTTTCAGTCAAACCTTGCTGCCACATTAACCCTGTCACGTTATCGATTATTGTGCCATCTTGATTATTGGTATATGACGGTTGATTGATGGTGTAGTTGGCATCTTGACCATAGAAATCGTCACTTGTTGTTGGAGTAGCTATTTCCGAGTCATTGCTATATGCGATAACTTGACCAGTGTCGACGATAGAGTATTGGTTGATTTGTTCTGTCGTGGCTGAATTGCTGCTATTTATAACAGTGCTAAGCAGCATTAAATCTTCACCAAATATCACATTGCCTTTGTAGTTTTTTTGAATCTCTTTGAGGCTGGCATCTTTGTCAATATTACCTGGGAGAAAGTGTGTATAGACTAGGTTTTTTACTTCGGACTGTGCAGCAAGTGTGCTGGAATCATCTAAATCTAAGTGCGCTTTGTGTTTACCATTCTTTTTTGTCTTTCTGTCTGAATTTTTTACGCTATTGTTATTCCCTGATTTTTTCTTCTTGCGGTTATTCAGTCCATTTTGCGACATGATCATTCCACCCGAGTCGATGATCATATAGTCGGCATTTTTTGCAAGGGTTGGTAACGAATCAGAATAGGTGAGATCTCCGGTAATGATTATAGATTGACCTTCGTAATCAAACCGATACGCAATCGTATGAATGGTGTGAGGTACTTCGATAGTCGATACATTGATGTCATCGATTTTAAATGATTCCCCACCCTCAATATCTTTGACCGTGAAGGCTTTTTTACGAGTTTCTAATGTTCTTTGTGTTTTTCCTAAGCGATACGAGATATCTTCCTCATATAAATCTAGGTATGTTTCGGTAAATTTCTTGGTGTTTGGTGGGCCAACGATACTGAGGTCTTCTTTGCCGAGTAAAGAACCGATTAAGATAGGAGCGAATTCTTCATTGTGATCTAAGTGGTGATGGGTAAAGACTAGACTATCCAAATCTCTAGCTTTAAGACCGAGGGTGTTTAAATTAGCTTGAGTACCATTTCCCATATCCACCAGGATATTAGTGTTTCCATTTGAAATGAGCACACTAGCGCTGGAGCGATTTTCATTAAAGATAGGTGAACCAGAACCAACAATGGTCGCAGTAAGCTGTTCTGCATTAACCGTATTGGCAATGAAAACGCTGCATATTAAAAGTGCATTAATCGAATGTTTATTTGTCATGGAATGTACCCTATCTTAAACGAGCACTTAGTATTACGCTTTCATTGTGTTTATTCCACAGTTCGAGGTAGGCCTATACACAAACTTACATTCAGAGTTTGTTGCTATACAAAAATTGACACTTATCGCGAGTTGCTAAATATATTTGCTCAGTATTTTCTGAATGGAAGTGCTCTTGATTGGCTTGATGATCATATCATCCATACCAGCGTCGAGACATGCTTGTCTATTTTCGTTCAGAGTATGTGCCGTTAACGCAATGATAGGTTTTGTGAAATTATTCTGGCGCATTAGCCTTGTTGCTTGAATTCCATCCATACATGGCATCGATATGTCCATGAGTACGATATCAAATTCATTCTGCCTTTGAACTAAATCTACTGCTTCGACACCGTTGTTTGCAATAGTGACAATGTAACCAATCCGACTGAGCATTAACTTGATTATCATTTGATTTGTTGTTGTGTCCTCTACTAACAATATATGTTTGCAATCTACATTTAACGGTTCATTATCTGATGAGAGTGTCGGTTTAATTTGATTTGTTGTAGGCGCAAGCTTTACGACTAACGGTAAAGTGATAGAAAACGTCGTTCCTTTGTTTGGTTCGGTATCGACTTTGATCTTACCGCCCATTAAATCAACCAGTGTTTTTGTTATTGTTAAACCCAACCCTGTCCCACCATAATTACGGGTAATCGAACTATCTGCTTGGATAAACGGGGTAAATAGATGGGCTAACTCTGACTCAACAATACCAATGCCGGTATCAGAAACTGAGATGATCAACGCGTTTTCTAAGGTATAGATGTCAATTGTTATTTCGCCAGCCTCGGTGAATTTAATGGCGTTTCCGACTAAATTGAAGATGATTTGGAGAATCCTTACAGGATCAACAAAGTATTCCAGGTTTTTCTCTATATCCGTATTTACACGAAAGTTTAAACCTTTTTCACGCGCGAGCTTTTGATGGTATTCAAATGAATAGGTAAGCTTATCGTGAAGATTCGTCCAATGGCGGCGGAGATTAAAATGACCAGATTCTATTCTGCTAAAGTCGAGTATGTCACTGATGATTACATGAAGTAATTCAGCTGAGTTTTCCATTCTCTCTAATAATTGTTTTTGTGACGTGCCTGTTTCAGTCTGAAGCAATTCAGTAATCCCTAAAACAGCATTTAAAGGAGTTCTTAATTCATGGCTCATCATCGCCAGAAACTTTGATTTGGCTTGGTTTGCCTTTGCTGCAACTTCTTGAGCTTCCACAAGTTCATTCGTTTTTAATTCAACCAGCTTTTCAAGTTTTTCCTTGTGTTCAATATCACTAATTGCTCGTTCAAGAAGAGGGCGAAAGCGAAGTAAAATCTTCTTGGTTTTGATATCAAATTGCCCTTTTCTACTACCCAAAAGCAATAAAACCGATTCACTGGTTTGAGTTTTTATACCGGTTAAGAGAGCATTATGTATTTTTGGACTTAATCGATTTGGAATACGATCAAACTCTTCAAGTGCCATCGGTTCAAACAGTAAAATACACTCTCCTCCTAGCACTCGTTGGAATTTTCTACCGTTAGGCCAGATTTTATCAAATAACATTTCATTTGAAGAAAGGTATGTTTTAAAACTCGATTCGATGTTTTCTCGCGATAGCACAACAAAGTCATCAAAATCGATATACCGACCCAGCCCTCTTTTAAGTTCATCGAAGATTTGCTGTTTATTCTCGGCACGACTTATAGCGGAAAGCGTCGCCAATATAACGCGGTTCTCTTCCGCTAATTTGGTTTCGCGTTCTTTACTTCTCTTTAGCTCTAATAGAGTTTCGTTCAGTTGTTCAAGTTGGTCGGTTGGCAACATAAATTATTCCGAGTCATAGAAAATTACTGATGAAATCATTAGGTTACCGTGAGCATTTTCGCCTCCGGCAAATCGACCTTGTTCACCAAAGGTAAAGGGGCAAATAAAAGGCGCACCTTCGAGCTGCTCTACCATTTGAGAGTGAACTTGTGTCATGTCATCTTTGAGTCTTAGCATTGCACCGGCGCAAAATATAGAGATCGCGCCCAATTTCTTAGAAGATGAATAGTTTTTCGCATTGGCTTCATTAATCACTCGTGCAGCTCGGTGTATCAACTGTTCATGAGAGCAAGTCATTAGCGTTACATCTTCTCCCTCATCAACTTGTGCAAATAATTCCAATCCCCCGCTGTCAGTTATGCGGATTGGATGGGTTAATTTATAGTACGGTCGATTATCGAATTGTCCTGCTTTTCTCCCTATAGGGAACCGAGTCACATGTTCAAATATATATTCGTCAGAAATTTGAATGTTTGAATGGTCACTCACCCACTCTTTATATATTTCTTTAGCGGGTTCATGATCAATCTCTTCTAAAGTGCGCCCTGTTGCTTTGGTGATTTTCCCCACAAATTCTGTGGGAGAATACCCTGCACTGATTCCGGCTGCTAAAGGCTTAGAAGGAAAAAGTAACTGAAGACTAACGCCCTTATTGGTCCACGTGGAATGGGTCATAATCGTCCATTTACCTTGGATTTTATCATCGGCTGCACTGCCACCGATCATAGGAATGCGAGTGCCAAATATGGTGTCGATCGTGTGAATTATCTCTTCTTCATTTCCAGGAGTGGAATGAAGAACAACAAGACTTGGTACTTCACCCTCGCGATCAGCGTTATGTAGCGCTTCATGGATAGCGTGCTCAGTTGCTTCAGCTATGGTTGAGTAGTCATCAAACTTTGATAATGCTGCGCCATAGCTGCTTATCCCTTCATCGTAAATTGCAATTAAAGCAATAGCATTTTGATTGAAATAGCCTTTATCAGTCATGACACCGTTGCTTGAGCTACAGCCAATAAGTGACGCGTGCGGAAACTGTGAGGTCATCAATTGCCACAAGGTTTCAGGACAATATTCATCTGTATAATAGAAAACAATACTATTTGGCGATGGATTAGGTAAAGTTAAACGAAGCTCATTGAGCGCACTCTTAGGGTCAATGGCACTGGATATACTCGTTACAAAGCGCATATAGCTATAATCATCACTCGTTTATCGATGGTATTCAGTATATACGTTATTTAGCAAATGTTCATAGAAACTAAATCATCTATTAAACATAAATTTTTCAATAGTATAACCGATTATATGTTAAGTCGATTTATTGAATTTTAACATCCAAATAACAGGCTGAAAGCATTGTTTGATAATAAATATAGAATTTATTTTTTGTTTTGGGCATATGATACAAACTAGTGTAAAAGTGCAGCCAACTCAATAATATCACTAGCAACTTAGTGTTTTTTAAGTCTTTATCAAATTATTCAAAGTTCATCTCTTGTAACTCAGTTCAAAGTTTTGAAATAAACAAGCTAAACCTGATACTTAGTAAGGTTACTTCTCTGTCATAAAATTGTTAACTGCAGTATAGTTAGGCGCAGATGACATTGCTTGAATTAACGCTTTGGTTACAATTTCGCCAAAAACAATAAGTGTGGAATGTAATGTTAGTTCTAATGTTGTTTTGCTCGTATCTGAGTAAATATAAAGTGTAGTTAACTTGAATCGGAAGCATGCAAATGAGCCAAGAAATGCAGCTTGAACAGAATTACAACTATACCGTTGTTCGACAATTCACCTTAGTAACCATTCTATGGGGTATTGTTGGCATGGCAGTTGGCGTTTTGATCGCAGCACAATTAGTCTGGCCACAGCTAAATTTTAATACGCCGTGGTTGACCTATAGTCACCTTAGACCGCTCCATACCAATGCCGTTATTTTCGCATTTGGTACGAGTGCCCTTTTTGCTACCTCATATTATGTGGTTCAAAGAACTTGCCAAACTCGATTGTTTGGTGGTGTTTTAGTTCCATTTACGTTTTGGGGTTGGCAAGCCATAATTTTATCCGCCGCCATCACATTACCATTAGGATATACAACATCGAAAGAGTACGCCGAACTCGAATGGCCTATTGATATTGCCATTGCGCTAGTTTGGGTTGCGTATGCAATCGTCTTTTTCGGAACCCTTGTGAAACGAAAAACGTCACACATTTATGTTGCGAACTGGTTCTTTGGGGCGTTTATCCTCACTGTTGCCGTCTTGCATATTGTAAATAGCATGGCCATTCCCCTTTCCTGGAATAAATCGTACTCGGTTTATGGCGGGGCTGTAGATGCGATGGTTCAGTGGTGGTACGGACACAATGCGGTAGGTTTTCTTCTTACTGCGGGTTTCTTGGGTATGATGTACTATTTTGTGCCTAAGCAAGCAGGACGTCCTGTTTATTCCTATCGTTTGTCTATCGTTCACTTTTGGGCGTTAGTTTCTTTGTATATATGGGCTGGTCCTCACCACCTTCATTATACAGCGCTACCAGATTGGACTCAGTCACTTGGTATGGTGATGTCGTTAGTACTATTTGCTCCATCTTGGGGGGGAATGATCAACGGTATCATGACGCTATCAGGTGCTTGGCATAAATTGCGCTATGACCCAATTTTACGTTTCCTAATCGTATCGTTGTCTTTCTATGGAATGTCAACATTCGAAGGTCCAATGATGGCGATCAAGTCGGTTAATGCCCTTTCCCACTACACAGACTGGACTATCGGTCACGTACACTCCGGTGCTTTAGGTTGGGTTGCTATGGTATCAATCGGTTCAATCTACCATTTGGTTCCAAAGCTGTTTAATCAAGAACGTATGTATTCTGTTGGTTTGATCAATGTGCATTTCTGGTTAGCGACTATTGGTACCGTGTTGTATATCGTTGCGATGTGGATTTCTGGTGTTATGCAAGGCTTGATGTGGAGAGCGGTTAACTCAGACGGTACGTTGACGTACAGTTTTGTTGAATCCGTTGAAGCGTCTTATCCGTTTTACGCTGTACGATTCCTTGGTGGGTTGATTTTCTTATCCGGTATGTTCCTTATGGCATATAACACGTATAAAACGGTTACCGCACCTGACGCAAGTCTTAAATCAATTGCACAACCGGCATAATAAGGAGATTAAATAATGAGTTCTAACTCCAACAATCGCCATGAAATTGTCGAACGTAATGTCGGTTTACTTGCGATTCTTGTCATTATTGCTATCAGCTTTGGTGCTTTGGTTGAAATTACTCCGCTAATTTTCCAGAAGCAAACTACAGAGCCATTAGCAAACTTAAGACCACTAAATGCATTAGAAACAGAAGGTCGTGATATTTATGTTCGTGAAGGATGTACGGTTTGTCACAGCCAAATGATTCGTCCTTTCCGTGCGGAAACAGAACGATATGGTCACTATTCTGTTGCTGGTGAGAGTGTTTGGGATCACCCATTTTTATGGGGTTCAAAACGTACTGGTCCAGATTTAGCCCGTGTGGGCGGACGTTATTCTGACGAATGGCACCGTGTTCACTTAATTGACCCTCGTGAGTTAGTGCCAGAGTCAAATATGCCTGCATTCCCATGGCTTGAAACAACGCCTGTGGATGGCAGTTTGACTGCGGAGAAACTTACTCTGTTTCGTGATCACTTCGGTGTTCCTTACACAGATGAAGATATCGTCGGTGCTAAAGCCGCGGTTGAAGGGAAGACCGAGCTCGACGCGCTCGTTGCTTATCTTCAATCCCTTGGCCATGCGATGAAGTAGGAGGCGATATGGATATTGGTACAGTACACAGTATTTGGACCGTTCTACTGTTTGTTAGCTTTATTGGTATTGTCGCTTGGGCATACAGCAAACGTCGTACAACATCGTTTGATGAAGCTGCAAACTTAGTATTTGCGGATGAAGAAAAGCATAACGCATCTCAAAAGCAAGGAGTGAATAAGTAATGACTACATTCTGGAGTCTCTGGATAATTGTTCTTACCCTCACGACATTGTTTGGGTGTGCAGCAGTTCTTATTTGGTGTTTACGCGATAAAATGGGCGTGGAAGAAGGGGCAGATATGGGGCATGAATACGATGGTATTCGTGAACTCAATAACCCTCTTCCTAAATGGTGGGTGTATCTATTTATTAGTACGTTTGTATTTACTGCCATTTATTTAGTGCTCTACCCTGGGATGGGTTCGTTTAAGGGCGTCTTGGGCTGGACAAGCTCTGATCAAACCGTGATATCATTAGAAGAGTCTAAAGCGTCAATCAGCAATTCTCAAAGTAATAAGATACTCGATCAGTATGCTCGAGAGCTTGATGAGGCTGAAACATTCTACGGTCAAGCGTTTAAGCGCTTAGCTTACGTCGAAGGTACAAATGACCTTAAACCTGTTAAAGATATTGCAGCGGACCCTGATGCGGTTAAAGTTGGACAACGTTTGTTTTTACAAAACTGTTCACAGTGTCATGGTTCGGATGCTCGTGGGTTAACAGGTTTTCCTAACTTGACTGATAACGCTTGGTTGTACGGTGGTGAACCTGAAGCTATCGTAACAACTATTCGTCATGGCCGTATTGGGCAAATGCCGGGTTGGAAAGATGCGTTAGGTGAACAAGGTGTGAAAGAAGTTGTTTCTTATACACTGAGCTTATCTGGTCGTTCTGTAAACGCTCGTGATGCCGCTGCAGGTAAAAAACGATTTATTGTTTGTGCTGCTTGTCATGGTACAGATGGTAAAGGTAACCCTGCTGTTGGTGCTCCTGATTTAACTGATAAAGATTGGTTATTTGGCGATTCACGTGATGCAGTTACTCAAACTGTTTTACATGGACGCTCAGGTGTCATGCCTGCTTGGATTGATATTCTAGGCGAAGACAAAATACAAGTTGTCTCTGCTTATGTTTGGAGTTTAAGCAATAATCAGGCACAATAGCCGCAACAAGTAATGAAGCAGTACGTCAGCGTGCTGCTTCATTTTTCTCAATTCTTCATAAAGAGCATCTCAAATGGAAAAACCCTGGTTTAAACAATTCTGGCCTTGGTTTTTAATCATACTTCCCGGTACTGTGATTATTTGGACCTTGGCTACTGTCGTTGTTTTTTCTCAAAATGCTGTATCCCTTGTTTCAGATGATTATTACAAAGAAGGGAAAGGCATTAACCAAGATATCACTCGGCTTCAAGAAGCAAAAGCGCTAAACCTTAACGCCTCTGTCTACAGTCAGGATCAAACGTTGGTTGTCACTCTTGATAAAGGAAAATTAGAACAGTACCCAGCTTTAAGAGTCAACATTGTTCATCGAACATTAGAAACCCAAGATATTGAACTCATGATTTCTGCTGATGCACAAGGTAACTACCGTATTCAACCCGAAACGGAAATCGTAGGCCCGTGGTTTGTTAAGCTATCTTCGTTTGATAATAAATGGATACTGCAAGGTAAAGTGAATTTTCCATCGACGACGCCTACCATCTTAAATAACAATGGATAAAACGTGTTACCACTGCGGCGAGCCCGTTCCTAACAATAGCCAATTCAACGTAGATATCTTGGGTGAAAAACGTCACATGTGTTGCCCAGGGTGTCAGGCTGTAGCGCAAATGATCGTTGATAGTGGTTTAGTCTCCTATTACCAATATCGTACAGAGCTTCCGAGCTCTGTGAATATCGTTCCTGAAGAACTAGACCAGTTCAATAGTTTTGATGATCAAGAATTCCAATCTGACTTTGTTTTCCGCGATGATGAGGTTTGTTCGGCAACGATCACGGTAGAAGGTGTCACGTGTGCCGCTTGCGCTTGGTTGATTGAAAAACGGCTTATGTCTCAGTCTGGGATTGTCTCGGTAATGGTGAATACCACGACTAATCGAGCCAATATTAAGTGGGATGAAAATCAGATGAAATTGAGCACGATTTTGTCTGAAATATTAAAACTCGGGTATAAGGCTGCCCCTTTCGATCCGAATCAACAAGAGCAAGATAATGAGCGTGAGCAGAAAACGTACCTCTATCGTTTAGGGATAGCTGGCTTAGCGACCATGCAAGTTATGATGCTTGCCTTCGCACTTTATCTTGAGGTATTTGGTGACCTTGATGATACCTTTAAGGTTTACTTTCGATGGGTCAGTTTAATTTTCGCCACACCAGTTTTACTCTACTCTGCTCTTCCATTTTATATGAATGCTTGGCGAAGTTTAAAAGGGAAAACCTTGGGGATGGATGTCCCCGTTTCGTTAGCATTATTATTTGCGTATTGCGCCAGTGTTCATGCAACCGTTACTGAACAAGGAGAAGTGTATTTCGAATCCGTTTCAATGTTTACGTTTTTCCTATTAATTGGCCGGTATTTAGAGGCAAAAGCAAAACACAAAGCAGCCACTGCAAGTGGGAACTTAATGAAGCTCGTTCCTTCTACTGCAACATTGGTATCAGGTGAACAAGTTGCGGTGAAATCACTGCGAGATGGCGATGTTATCCGGGTTATGATTGGTGAACACCTTCCAGCAGATGCCGTTATTACACTTGGCGAAACTTATGTTGATGAATCGATGCTAACTGGGGAGTCTGAACCAGTAGCAAAACACGTAAATGATGCGGTTTACGCAGGAACGATCAATACCCATGAAACATTTGAATGTCGAGTGACAGCTGAAAAAGGTGAATCTGTTATTGCTCAGATCGTTCGGTTGCATCAACAGGCACAAATGACCAAACCCAAACTTGCGCTTCTTGCCGATGTTATTGCTCGTTACTTTGTAGGGTTTATCCTTGTGATTGCTGGCCTTACTTGGTTTTACTGGAGCGGACATCAACCAGACCAAGCATTTTGGATTATGTTGTCGGTGTTAGTAGCAACATGCCCTTGTGCCCTTTCTCTTGCCACTCCTACCGCAATAACATGCTCAACATCCCTATTTTCTAATGCCGGATTATTGATTCAGTCAGGCGCCGTATTTGAAACCTTGGTCAAAGCCAATCATCTGATTGTGGATAAAACGGGTACCTTAACGACGGGCGAGATTGAAATTACCTCGGTGGAAGTGTATCGAGAATTTGATGAAAGACGTTGTTATGAATTAGCTGCCGCTCTTGAGCAATATGCTAATCACCCGATAGCACAAGCATTTAATAAACATGTGAATTCTGATATTGAGATTGAGCAGCCTAATAATGTCGTTGGATTTGGTATTGAAGGGCTGTATCAAAATCAAATGTTACGAATTGGTTCATTGCGTTTCGTTTCCCCCGGCAGTGATAATAGCCAGGTCCAATTTAGTTCACTTTATCTAAGTTTGAATGGTGAGTTAATAGCGCGTTTCAGTTACCAAGATCCGATTAGAAATGAAGCACAGTCATTTATAGCTGATGCATTGGCATCTGGGATGAAAGTGACCTTGTTAACTGGTGATCATGCTACCACGGCGGAATCCGTTGCCAAAGAGTTAGGAATCGAGAATTGGCAAGCCAGTTGTACCCCTAAAGATAAATTAGATTATGTTGCTTCTTTGTCCAATGACGATGTTACCTTAATGGTGGGTGATGGAATAAATGATGCCCCGGTATTGGCTCAAGCACATGTTTCTATCGCTATGGGGCATGGTACTGATCTGGCAAAAACCTCATCAGATTTGATTCTTCTTAACGATAAATTATCAGCAATCCATACCGCGAGAAAACTAGCACAACGTACTCGCCAGATCATTGCCCAGAATTTACTTTGGGCGCTGGGCTATAATGTTATTGTACTACCCCTTGCTGTTTTAGGTTATGTAGTTCCATATATTGCGGTTGTTGGCATGTCGGTTAGTTCGATTATCGTGGTGACAAATTCGCTTCGTTTGCTGGCACCAAAAAATAATTAAGAGCGGTGTTCAATGGAAAGTATTTACATATTAATTCCCATAGCAATTGTCTTTGTAGCGATCGCTATTGCTATTTTTCTTTGGGCGGTAAAATCGGATCAATTCGACGACCTAGAACGGCATGGCCACAACGTGTTGTTCGATGACGATTCTCCGGACTCGACAAAACAAGATTCACAGGCAAAGCAGAAAGATGATTGATGAATTATTTGCTGCAGCGTTGATCGGTGTTGTCAGTTCAGCTCACTGTTTTGGCATGTGTGGCGGAATTAGTGCGCTACTTGGTTCAACGTGCTCGAATAAACAACAACTTCCTTTTGTTATTGCTTTGTATAATATCGGTCGATTAACAAGTTATACCCTAATGGGAGCATTACTGGGTTCAATAGCGTATTCCTTAATAGAACTTTCACAGCTAAATCAAATGCTAGGATGGATGCGAATACTATCGGGAATAATTTTAATTATGCTCGGGTTATATCTTGCTCGAGCCTGGTTTGGTATTCAAAAAATCGAATCGTTAGGTCAGCATATATGGAAGTTTATCTCTCCAGTTGCACGCCAACTCATTCCACTTAAAAAACCTTGGTACGCTTTACCTCTGGGTTTCTTATGGGGATGGCTACCATGTGGTCTCGTATATTCGATGCTAACTTGGTCGTTAGCTTCAGGAAATGGTGTAAGTGGTGGATTAATTATGCTTTTTTTTGGATTTGGCACGTTACCATCGATGGTTTTAATGGCTAGTAGCACCACGATCATGTCTAAGATATCAGCTTCACCTATCTTTCGTGTTTCGTCCGGATTTATGATCGTTCTCTATGGAGGATACATTTTATATACTTCGCTCTCACTTTTATAATATTTTATATAGATTATTGATTTGGCGAATGTTATTTATCTAGGCATTATTATTAAGCGATGGTAAAATATTGATGTATATCAATATAGTGAAAGGTTGTTATGATTTCAGATAAACAAGCAGCGAAGCGAATTCAATCCGGAGGATGTGCAATTCATTGTCAGGATTGCAGTATTAGCCAACTTTGTATTCCTTTTACGTTAAATGAGACTGAACTAGACCAATTAGATCAGATTATAGAGCGTAAAAAGCCGATTCAAAAGGGACAAGAGTTGTTTAAAGCTGGGGATGATTTGAAATCACTCTATGCTATTCGTTCCGGAACGATCAAAAGCTACACCATCACTGAACAAGGCGATGAGCAAATTACTGCTTTTCATCTCGCTGGTGATCTTGTTGGTTTTGATGCTATTACTGGTGACTCCCACCCAAGCTTTGCACAAGCACTTGAAACATCAATGGTGTGTGAAATTCCATATGAAATCTTAGACGATCTTTCTGGAAAAATGCCTAAGCTACGCCAGCAAATTATGCGTTTGATGAGTAATGAAATCAAAGGCGATCAAGAGATGATTTTGTTATTGTCGAAGAAGAATGCTGAAGAGCGTTTAGCTGCATTTTTATATAACTTATCCGCTCGTTTTTCTCAACGCGGATTTAGTCCAAGAGAATTTCGTTTGACCATGACTCGTGGCGATATTGGTAATTACTTAGGCTTAACCGTAGAAACGATCAGTCGTTTACTAGGACGTTTTCAAAAATCTGAAATTTTGAGCGTAAAAGGTAAGTACATCACTATTCTCGACCAACCTGCTTTAAGCGAACTCGCTGGTGTCTCAGCTGATTCTTAAAATACAGACTTTTGATGTGGCTTGTTTTTGAGCCACATCATAGTTCCCACCTTTTTATTTATACCCTCGATTATTTTTAGTTAATATTTACTTAGGCACCCAAATGTGAGGGAAAGCGCTATGAGTATTTATACTAAGATCTTAGTTGTCGCCGACATCAATCATGATGAACAAATAGCTTTGGCTCGAGCTATGCAATTGGCTAAGCAAAGTTCCAAAATTAGCCACATTACTTTATTTCTTACCATTTACGATTTTTCTTATGATATGACATCCATGCTCTCCACTGACGATCGCGAAGCAATGCGTCGAGGAGTAATAAAGCAAAGACGGTTGTGGTTAGAGAAGTTGGCGCAGCCCTATTTGATGGAGAATGTCGAACTAGAAGTTAAGGTGGTTTGGCATCATCGACCTTATGAAGCGATTCTTTCTGAGCTGTTTTCTGGGGGTCATGATCTGCTAATCAAAGGGACTCGTAAACACGCGATGTTAGAATCTGTTATATTCACACCAACAGATTGGCACTTGCTACGTAAATGCCCTGCTCCCGTGTTATTAGCAAAACATAGTCAAGGACCGGCCAATGCAAATATCATTGCTTCGATTCACGTTGGAGGCGAAAGTGATGCTCATTCTACTTTAAATGATAAAATTGTTGAGCGTGTACTAAATGTTAGTGAACGCTTTAACGCTAAGCCTTATCTTGTTACCGCTTATCCTCGTACTCCTATGACAATTAGTATCGAGCTTCCAGAGTTTGATCCTAGTGCATATAACGATGCCGTTAAAGCTCATTACACCAAGTCTATGGAAGAACTACGTCAGCAGAATGATATCGATAAAGAGCATGTCATCGTAGAGGAAGGTTTACCAGAAGAAGTTATCCCAGAGATTGTAGAAACACTTGATGCCGCAATGGTTATTTTAGGAACGACCGGACGATCGGGTTTATCGGCAGTATTTATAGGAAATACGGCTGAGCATGTCATTGATAAGATTAACTGCGATATTTTAGCACTAAAACCAGAAGGTTATATTAGTCCACTTGATCCCGCTAATTCACGTTAACGAATTGGCACGATTTAAACTAGGCTCCGAGTTTAAGACTTGGGGCCTTTTTTATTTGGGTAAAGCGTTTTTCCTTGATGATTTAAATTGGTATCTGACAAAATTATCCGTATTATACGCAGTTTATTTGATTCACCCTTTCATTGAGTAACAGTATGACAGAGCGTAACCAAGAATTAACACAATCCCAGCGGTACAACTTCAATAAATTAAAGAAACGTTTAAGGCGTTTTACGGGTCAGGCGATCGCTGATTTCAATATGATTGAAGATGGTGATCGTATTATGGTGTGTTTGTCTGGTGGCAAAGATAGTTATACGATGTTAGACATCTTAATGAGTTTGCAAAAGATTGCCCCCGTTTCTTTTTCACTAGTTGCGGTCAATTTGGATCAAAAGCAGCCCGGTTTCCCAGACCATATTCTTCCACAATATCTCGAAGAATTGGGCGTCGAGTATAGGATTGTTGAAGAAGATACTTACTCGATTGTGCAAGATAAGATCCCCGAAGGGAAAACAACCTGTTCGCTCTGTTCGCGCTTACGACGTGGTATTTTGTACCGTACAGCTAAAGAGCTTAACGTTACTAAAATCGCCTTAGGACATCACCGAGATGACATCATTGAAACCATGATGCTAAATATGTTTTATGGTGGGAAGCTAAAAGGGATGCCTCCTAAGTTAGTGTCCGATAATGGTGAGCACGTCGTTATCAGGCCACTCGCTTATTGTCGCGAGAAAGACATTATCAAGTACTCTGATCAACAAGATTTTCCGGTAATCCCGTGTAACCTATGTGGGTCACAACCTAATCTACAAAGACAAAACATTAAACAAATGCTCAATGGTTGGGATAAGCAATTTCCTGGGAGAATTGAGAGTATGTTTCGCGCAATGCAAAATGTTGTCCCGAGTCATTTAGCCGATCATGAGTTGTTTGATTTTAAATCCATCGACCGTGATTCTGGAGTGATTAACGGTGGAGATATTGGTTTTGACAAAGAAGAGTTACCTTCATCAATTGAGATGGTTGATGAAGATATAGTGACAGAAGTGGATCCAAAATTAATATTGGATGTAACAAACATCTAATTACTTTTGTGATGGTAACTTGATTTGTTACACTCTAATCCGTAACTGAGCTACTTAAGCTCATCATTACATTATTAGTCGGGGAGCCAAGGTTGAATAACCTAAGGCTGAGACCATTATTAATGGGACCCGTAGAACCTGATTCAGTTAATACTGACGTAGGGAACTAAAGTCTTTATATCGTTACTATGTGGGCGTAGTTTGCATTGTTTCCGGTTAGCGGCTGTTATTCCTTAACGTTTTGTTGAGGAGCTCAAATGACATTCGAACACGCAATCCCAATTGTTCTGACCATCGCAGGCTCAGACAGCGGTGGTGGTGCTGGTATTCAAGCCGATATCAAAGCTATTTCGGCCACTGGAGGTTACGCGTGTTCCGCCATTACAGCTCTTACTGCACAAAATAGCCTGGGTGTTACGGGTATATATTCTGTCTCAGCAAGCTTCGTAGAACAACAACTCGATGCCCTATTCTTAGATTTCGATATTAAAGCAATCAAAGTGGGAATGTTAAGTGACAGTGTCATTATCAAATCTGTTGCCAGTACACTATCACGCCAATCAGTACAAAATTTAATTATCGATCCAGTGATGGTCGCCACGAGTGGCGATTTATTGTTAGAAAACTCGGCGGTTAATACGCTAATCTCAGATTTGCTTCCCCTAGCCGATTTACTTACGCCTAACTTGGCTGAAGCCGCTGCACTCGTAAATTTGCCTGTTCCGAATGACAAGTTAGAATTGGAACAAATGATTGAGAACTTAAAAACCTTACCAACAAAAGCTGTTCTTCTTAAAGGTGGGCACATCAAACACGAGACCAATGATTGTATTGATTATTTAATTTATGAGAATCAAGTAACAACATTTACGGGGCCTATGATTGATACAAACAATACTCATGGTACCGGTTGTACGCTGTCATCGGCTATTGCTAGCTATATGGCTCAAGGCTTCTCACTGGCCAGCGCTATTCAAAAAGCTAAAGATTACCTCACCCATGCGCTGATTCACGCCGATAAACTTGATATTGGCAAAGGACATGGCCCTGTACATCACTTTCACGCAAGTCATGATCTTCCCTATTAATAACGGAACTTTAGGGTATCCTGATGTTGGTTAATGGCTAAAACTTAAAAACTCTCCACTTATGACGTTGGAGAGTTTTGGGATGACAAATTACCATATCGATAATCTATATGACGAAAAACGATGTTGTTCCGAAAAAGAGTTACTTCTGCGGAGATAACACGATCGGTGTGATGTTTTTCGTTTGCTCTGGAAGCGTAATTGTGTCGTTTAAGTCGTAATCGGAAGGAACGATATTTGCTTTGTGATTAATAACTTCGATCTCTTCACCTTGGCTTGTAACTAAAAAACCAGACTCAAATGTCGGGAACTCCAATCGAATGCCATTTACTTCTGGTGTAAACCATTTTCCGATACTGCCACTTAACTGAGTGAGTAAGGTTTGCATCTGTGCGGATAGAGATGATAGGTGTTCAATTGAAACGGCTTCACTAAGTGGTTCTCGTGCCAACACTTTCATTGAAATATCACAAGGCTCATCAGAGACCGAGGTGATGTAAAGTAATGGGTTCAGTTTCTTTAGGTTTGTATCAATAGGCAGTTCTACTTCGCCGGTAGAATATACTTCTATCGTTTCGTTATGTTTTTTATGCTCTAAACGAGCGTCTGCAAGGTGACATGCTTGACGCGTGTCCTGCTCGATAAAAAACAATCCAACTCGAACATCTGGATGATCTAGCTCACTATTGTGCTTTAGCTGATTATAAAAGTTGGAATAATGAAACATATATACATGCTGGCCTGATATGGCGGGAGCTGAAGAGATAGTCCCACATAAAAGTAATAACCAACCAAGTGTTTTTTTGTTCATTCTGGACTTCTCAATGTATTAATTAAAGATGCTAATAGAGTGATTATAGTACCCAGTATGGGAGTGTCGTTATGTCACAAAATTGAATGTTTTTTGTGACATAACATAAACCATGTCTAGGGAATACCTTAACGGTCATAGAGCGTTTAGGCGTTAAAAACTTGTGACTTTTCTTGGCTATCCGATTTTGAAACAATCATCAATTTTATACCAAACAGGTTACGATAGATTGTGCCTTTAAGATGCATGTAGAAAGGTAGAATGAAAATTAACCCTATACCACCCGTCATCAAGGCCATCACTAATAAAATAGTCCCAATGGTAAACAAAATACATAAAGGAAAGAGCTTTTTATTGGTCGCTTTAAGTGAAATCAGCAAGGCATTATGTGGCAACACGCGTTTTTCACAGATCAATAATATGGAGTGAGCAAAGGCCAATGAGAAATAAAATGAAAGAGGCCCAAATAGAGAGCTGGAAATAGCCTGAATGATTAGATTGAGCAGTGTTACAATAATAATCGGAACGGTATATTGAAATCCTTTCAATAACGTCGCAAAGCCAGTCTTTAGTCCTGCAGACTGGCTCATTGCCATTAAGCTTATCCCGGCGAAAAGCGGAGAACATATTACTTCAGCGCTAAAAACGGCAATAAAGCAAGCTTCTATCAATTCGATAGTGAGTGCTTCTGGATTCGTTGCGATTAAGGTTATGTCGCTTAATGAATAACCGAGCACATTAAGTGTAATCATAAACGCAACAAACGTTACCGCAATAAAAGTCACAATTGCAGGGGTAAAACCGATGAAGTTTTTGACTGTTAGTGAGAAAGATTCACGTATTACGGCATTTACTTTAAGTTCGCTTTCGCCCTTTAATGCCTTATCAATGCTACCACCGAGAAGGAATTCTTTTTCAATGTTATCTGACATACTTTCCTATCGTGACATTGTCACTACCGATACTGAATTATAAAATTTGGTTAATTATACCGGATTTGGCACTAAGTCTGAATGGAATACTTGTCATTATCGTATTGAGTATTAATTACTTACAAATTGATACGTACTCAGTCGTTGGTAACAAGAGGCCATTTAGGCTGATATACCCAATATTTCATTGACTAACTTAGGTACTTCGATGCTTGCTTTTCCTTGTCGATGTTCGGCAAACTCGCTATCAACTGCGCTAGGTTCAATGTTGATTTCGATAGTGTGTGCCCCGTGCATTCGTGCGTCATGAACGAGTCCAGCTGCGGGATAAACGACACCAGATGTACCGATTGAAACAAACAAGTCGGCGTGTTCGACAGCATCATAAATATCCCCCATTCGTAATGGCATTTCTCCAAACCATACAATGTGTGGGCGCATTAAATTTGGAAATTGACAACAGTGACATAAGTCATCTTTATGGATGTCGCCGAGTTGTTCAACAACCTGATTAGATTCACTACAGCGCGACTTTAATAGCTCTCCATGCATATGGACAATATTCTTTGTTCCACCACGCTCGTGTAGGTTATCAATATTCTGTGTAATAACGGTAACGGAGCCATTGAGCTCAGCTTCAAGTTGTCCGAGTGCTATATGGGCAGCGTTGGGTAATATGTCGGGAGATTGGAGTTTATGGCGTCGCTGATTGTAGAACTCGAGCACTAATTCAGGATTCGCTTCGAACCCTTCAGGGGTCGCAACATCTTCAATTCGATGATTTTCCCAAAGTCCATCTTGAGCTCGAAAAGTTTGAATACCAGATTCTGCTGAGATACCAGCACCAGTGAGGATAACGATATTATTGTATTTTTGTTTCATACCTGCATCTCGACGATTTTATTTTAAATTAGCATAACATCGATTATGCATCGTCTGAATGGTAGAACCTTAGACATAAGTCTTAACTTGATAAAAAGTATTGGGGTTTTGTGAGCTCATTAAAAAAGCGAGCATTAAGCTCGCTTTTATTAACGTGATTGAGTTAATTATTCTTCATTTGTTGCTGATATCTTGTGAATCACAAGATCGGCACCTTTAAACTCTTCTTCTTCTGACATACGAAGACCTGTGAATTTATTCAATATTCCATACACCAGGAAAGCACCAATAAGTGCGACGGCGATGCCTAGGATCGTTCCTAAGATTTGTACGGTGAGGCTAACACCACCCAGCCCACCTAGCGCTTGTTGACCAAAGATTCCGGCAGCAACACCACCCCATGCACCACATAATCCATGCAATGGCCATACGCCCAATACATCGTCAATTCGGGTTTTATTTTGCAAGAATGTAAATACCCAAACAAACATCGCGCCAGCGACAACACCAGTAATTAATGCGCCTATTGGGTGCATAACATCAGACCCAGCACAAACGGCAACTAGGCCAGCTAATGGGCCGTTGTGAATAAAACCAGGGTCATTTCTGCCGACGATTAATGCGGTAAGAATACCACCGACCATCGCCATTAATGAGTTCATTGCAACCAAGCCACTAATACCATTTAAGGTTTGAGCCGACATAACATTAAATCCGAACCAACCTACCGATAAAATCCAGGCACCTAGCGCAAGAAACGGAATATTCGATGGTGCGAAGTTAGTATGTTTACCTGCACGAACTCGCCCTTTACGCATCCCCAAAAAGAGAACAGCAACTAGAGCGATCCAACCGCCAACTCCATGAACAACGACCGATCCAGCAAAATCATGGAATCCCGCACCAAAAGAAGATTCAAACCAACTTTGAACACCATAGTTTCCGTTCCAGATGATACCCTCGAAGAAAGGATAGACAAAGCCAACCGTAAATAACGTTGCAAACAGAATGGGATAAAAACGCGCTCGTTCAGCGATACCGCCAGATACGATTGCTGGTATGGCAGCG
The DNA here is from genome assembly GCA_947504195.1 of uncultured Vibrio sp. Lineage (GTDB taxonomy): Bacteria > Pseudomonadota > Gammaproteobacteria > Enterobacterales > Vibrionaceae > Vibrio. The sequence continues at coordinate 473,966 of CANNGN010000001.1, forward strand.
GCAAAGGTTAATAGGAAGAAGAATTTAACTAATTCATATCCATTACCTTGCGATAATGTTTCGGCGTCAGCAAAAAAGGTTCCACCATATGCGATCCAGTAGCCAATAAAGAAGTAGGCAATCGCAGACACACCGAAGTCAGCTAATATTTTAACCAATGCGTTAACCTGGTTCTTTTTACGAACCGTACCAACTTCTAAAAATGCAAATCCAGCATGCATTAAAAACACCATAATGGCGCCCAGTAGTAAAAATAGGGTGTCAGAACTTTGCGTTAGCGTCTGTATTGCCCCGTGAACTTGACTTACCTTGTCACTCATTCTCGATGATCTCCAGTGTTTGCACTAATGGTGTGCTAAAAAATAAAATTGCCCAATTATGGGGATTAGTGTTTTAGTTTTTTGCAATTAAGCAATAATTGATCCAAAAGAGAGTTTTAGGATTTTTCTTTAGCAATTTGAAGTTTAACTTTTTGATAAGTAATAATTTAAGTGTTCTTTGGATAGTGCTTTTAGAATGAAGGCTTAGAATCTCTTTTAGATGTCAATGCACTAAATTGATGCTTTTTCACGATAATGGAGCAAAGGCTTTCGATTGGTGTGGTTAATTTTTGGTGCAACTGGTGTCAGTTCGAGTTGGTTGGAATAAAGATAGTAAAGGTTGTTTGCTCACTTGTTGACGTCACTTGGATTTCCCCTCCCATTTGATCTATTAGATTCTTAGAAACGGATAATCCTAACCCTGTTCCTTCACTTTTTGTTGTAAAGAACGGGTCAAAGATATGGTTTATATTTTCTTGAGAAATCCCCTGACCTTGATCTGTAATCGCAATTGCGACGCCATTATCGTGGTCATCTTCAATCCAATTAAACGATTGAATGGTGATTTCCCCTATTCCTTGCATCGCTTGAATGGCGTTGACCTGTAGATTGACAAGAACTTGCAACAACTGGTGTCGATTGACACTCACATCATGCTTGGCGTTTAAAGAAAAAGTGAAGGTAATATTACGTTTATTTTCGCCAGTGCGCACAAGAGTGACACTTTCTTCAATGATTGGGTTGATCGATTGAGGGAAACTTCGACTACTCTGAGTTTCGCTCTTCCTACTGTATTGTAGAAGGCTACGTATAATATCGCGTATTCGATCGACTTGTTTTCTAATTGAACGTAACTCGTCATCGAAGTCATTATTTTGCGATGGCAAACTGAGTTTTATAAGATCGGCGTTACCCAATATCACGGCGATTGGGTTGTTTATTTCATGTGCTATTCCCGCCGTAAGTTCACCTAAAGCGGCCAGCTTTTCTTGGGCAATGAGTTTATTTCGAGTTTGTTCAAGAAGACGAAGTTGCTGCTCTAATAACAAGTTTTTCTCATTGAGGCTTATTGTTCGTTGATCCACTTGCCGCTCTAAGGATTTAGCAAACTCGATGATTTCTTTCTGCTGTGAATTCAAGATGTCCAGCATTCGGTCGAACTGCAATGCAAGTTGGCTTAGTTCGTTGTCGGAGTTGAGGCCGAGAGATCCGATTCGTGATGCTTTCCCCGTTTGAACGGCATTGACCACTCTCGATATTTGTTCGATTGGGCGGAATAGTGATCGTGCAGAGCGATACACTGCAATTCCTGAGATGCCTAATAGTAAAATAGCAAAAATGCCTATTTCAATAATATGAGTTAAGTAGAGCTTCAGCACTGGCCACATTGGGTAGCCTGTATAAAGCATGCCAATAATGGCGTCGTTATAGTCGTAAAGTGGCTGATAAGCTGTGATAAACCAGCGGTCAATAACGCGAGTGAGATTCACCCATTCTTGTCCTTTTAATACGACGTGTTCATAGACCTCCGGTGATACCTTGGTACCAACCGCTCGCGTATCGTAACCATTTTCTGACGCTAACGAAATATTGGTGCTGACTCGAATATTATCAAGAAAAAAGGTAACCGTGCCATTTGGACGAGTGCTGTCATAATGTGATGGGTAGATTAAGTCTCGGATATTATCGACCAACTGAGATTTGTGATTGAGTAATACTCCGGCATCTAGGTAGCCGATTAACTGGTTTTCATGGCGGTAAATGGGAACCAAGGTTCGAGTAACTAACGCTCGGGTTTCTATTGTATGTTCATCAACTATCTCTATTTGAGCTTGCTGCAAAAGGGCAACGTTCATGTCGGCAAGAGTTCCTGCGTCGAGAACTGAAAAATACGTACCCAGTTGAGCGGTTTGCCCTTGAACGATAGCTTGGGTTTTTGGGTAGTAACGAATGAAGTCAAATTCGCCACGGTTACGAGGTTGTGCAAGCCAACGGTTAATTTCCTCGGTATCTGTGGTCTTATTGAGCAATTCATTTAACTGGTATGAGCTAGCCAGAGTATTGAGTTTTAGGTCTTGCTCACTCAATAGAAATGTCACGCTACTTCGAGCCACTCTTAATCGTTCAGATACACTTTGTAAGGTATTCTGCCAAGTGTAGTGAACCGACCAATAAAGGCTGATGATAACCAATGCGACTATCGTAATTAGAATTGGCGCAGATGTAAGTACTAATAAGCGATACCTTACCGTTTGGCGGAATTGTCTTAACCGAATTAAAGCTCTATCCCATTTAGTCACGAGTGTTCTCTTCTTCCGCTTGCCATTCTTTGAATTTTCGTTCTAACGTTTTTCGTGAAACGCCCAATTCGCGAGCTGCTGCTGATTTATTCCCTTCATTAAATTTCATTACTTTCAGTATATGCGCTCGTTCAATATCTTTAAGAGCCCAGTCTTCAGGGTAGCCCACTTCTTGTTGGTTAACGGTTAAATCGGGAGAGTAATCTGCGTGAGACACAGAAAGTACAACACCGTTGTTTGGAATGCCGCGGTTTTGCAAGTCTTGCCAATATTGGCTTGGTGATTTATTGAGTAATAAACATCGTTCGATTAAATTTCGTAGTTCTCGAATATTTCCCGGCCATTCATGGTTTTGCATTTCTTCACTGTATTGGTTAATCCACGGAGGTACAGGAAGGGACAGTTGACAGCACAATAGCTGGGTGAAGTATGGCGTTAGCTCGATAAGGTCGGCTTTTCTCTGCTTTAATGGTGGTGAGTCGATCTTTAGTACCGCTAACCGATAGTAGAGATCGCTGCGAAACTTGTTTGTGTCGATCAAGGTTTGAAGCGAGTTGCTGGTTGCTGCAATAATACGAACATCGATAGCGATATCGATATTGCTTCCCATTGGGCGGATAATCTTTTGTTCTAATACTCGCAACAACAGGCCTTGCAGATCCAATGACATCGAATCGATTTCATCCAAAAACAGCGTTCCGTTGTTCGCGAGTCGGATGAGGCCTTCGTCGACGCCTCCATTCCCAAAGAGCTCTTTCTCTAAACTTTGGTTGGGATACATTGAGCAACTTACGGTTACGAATGGTCCATTTCGGCCACTTTTATTGTGTAAAGTTCGAGCAATCAAGGATTTACCTGTTCCCGACTCCCCTTCGATTAACACTGGTGCTTTCGAAGGAGCATACTGGCTAACAACTTGTTTGAGAGCTTTTGTTTTATCGGAATTTCCAACAATTTCTTGGTTGATATGTTGGTTTATTTCTCTAGATAGTGCTTTACTCTTTCTCTGTTCTAAATGCCGTTTCATGCATCGATCTACCGAAGTAAGAATTTGGTCTAGATTGAAAGGTTTGAGAATAAAGTCTGTTGCGCCGAGCTTTAATGCTGAGATTGCGGTATCTACGGTGGCGTAGCCTGTGATAAAGATAACATCAACAGGTCTACTTTTATTCTCAAACACCTCAACCCATTCAATTCCTGAACGACCCGGTAAGTTAATGTCCAATATAACCAGATCATAATGTTGATGGTTGCGAAGTGCTTCCCCTTCTTCTACTGAGCCAGCACAATCGACACGGGTAAAATATAAACTGAGTGCTTTTCGCAGAATATGTTGCATGTCTTTTTCGTCATCAACGATTAAGACAGAAAAGGTATTGTATTGGCCTGGTTCTATTGAATTTGACATAATTCGCTTCGGTTAGCCGTCAATATGCGACATTTTGTCTCAGTGAGTATTTTTTGTCACTATATTCCTAAAATTTTGCTATGCATTACGTGATTATTTGTTATAAATGCTCGCCAAATATCTCGACTATTCGCGTCTAGGAGAAAGTATTGATAAGTGATAAACCACAAAGTATAACGTGGGTTATTTTAGCTGGCGGTAGAGGCCAGAGAATGTCTGGGCAAGACAAAGGATTACTGAAGGTCGGTGATTCTTGTTTAGTTGAACTAATTGTTAATGAGTTACAAAGACAGATCTTGGCAGAAAATCGCAGTGAGTATTTGTTAATTAATGCCAATCGAAATATTGCCACCTATCAAAAATATGCTGAAGTTGTGACGGATTTAAATGATCAGTTTCAAGGGCCGTTGTCTGGGATGCTTGCTGCATTAATGCATACTAAAACGGAGTGGATTGCCGTTATACCCTGTGATAGTCCTAACATTCCTCTTCAGTATGTGGAGAAGATGGTGTCCGCAACAGACACAGAATCAGATGTGTTGGTGGCGTTCGATGGCGAACATGTTCAACCTGTTTTTTGCTTAATTAGACGTTCGATTCAATCTAAATTGGAAGAGTTTTTACGTCAAGGAGAACGTAAAGTGGGTTTATTTTTCCGTAACATGCAAGCGGAGCGGATAGATTTTAGTGACAATCCTGAGTTGTTTGTTAACATCAACCACCCAGAAGATTTGGCTCAATTTGTTGCCTCACGATCGCCCTTTTCTCGTTAATTTCGTATTCAATCAAGGTACTCATTTATGGCTCGCGTAATTACTTACATATATAAAGAAGAAGCAAAAACCCTGACTTTTTCTTATCAGCAACATCTCAATATACATGAAGCAGTGGCCGAAGCAGAAGGCATTGATATCTCCGATTTCCTCGCCATGGAACAGCAAATAGAAGCGGTCTCTGATACGAAATCAGTAAGAAACTATCGCGATAACTATTTTAAAAAGCTTGGTTTTTCTGAGCTAAAATTATTACCAAAGGAAAATAAAGGCATTGGTGAAAAATAACCAACAACGGTAATGCCTCTGTCTTTTTCATAGAAATAAAAAACCGACCATAAAGTCGGTTTTTTAGTAAATGCGAAACGATCTTTTACTTAGATATTGAGAAATGCCGCACCACGAACGCCACCGGAATCGCCATATTTTGCTTTCAGAATTTGCGGGCATTTTGCAATCGGAAGTAAGTACTTAGGTACTCGTTTAGGGAGCTCAGTGTAAAGCGCTTCAAAGTTTGATAATCCGCCGCCTAAAACAACCACATGAGGATCGTTTCCTGTAAACAAGTTTCCAAAACACGCAGCTAAGAATTCAAGAAACAGATCGACAAACTCACTCGCTTTATCTTCACCACTTTGATAGCCCTGGATAATATCAACGGCTTTGCGCGCTTCGCCATAGCGATGTTGATATAACAATTCAAAACCTCTACCCGATAGATAGTTATCAAGGCATCCTTGTTTGCCACATCCACACTGTAAATAGGGTGGTGTGTCGCCTAAAAGCATCCATGCATCGATTGGTACGCGCATATGCCCGAGTTCGCCCGCAACATGATTTCGGCCAGAAAAAACTTTACCGTTATAAATTAAACCACCGCCAAACCCCGTTCCTAAGATCAGTCCCATGACTGAAGGAGAATCCTTAAGCTGTTCATCCCAGGCTTCAGAAAGTGCAAAGCAGTTGGCATCATTTTCGAGCTTCACCTCGCGACCAAGTCGTTTTTCTAAATCGCGGCGAAGATATTGACCGTTTGCGCAAGGGATATTAACAGTAAGCACCTTAGAGTCTTGTGCATCCTCCATTCCAGGAAAGCCAATCCCGACTTTGCCACAGGTATTAAGTTCACGGTCATACTTTTCTACAAGGGAAACAATGGTCTCAAGCAACGTTGTGTAATCATCTGATGGCGTCGCCGTTCGTTCTGTTGCTACGCGGGCCAAATCATTGTCAAAAGCACCAAATTCTATTTTGGTTCCTCCGACATCAAAACCATAGTACATATCAGTCTCCTGTGAAAAACATATTTATCGTCGCAAAATAACATTATTTATAATCATACAAAAGGAAGTGCATTCACCCTAAAACCAATACGTTAAAGCGTGATGTAGCGCCAATTAATACGTTAGTGCTTAGGTGTTATCTAGGGTTTCATTGAAATTAATCAGCTTTGTCAGAGCAGATCGACCTTGGTCACCCTCTCCTCGGCTTTTCGAGAGTTGATACGCTTCTCTAAACGCTTCGAACCAGTGGATAAGTGCATCTGACTCTGGATTCAGCCCAACATTTTTTAGAGCTAATGCGGTGACTTCCGCTGTAGAAAGGTGGTTTTCATTTTCTGACTTACGTAATAAATATTGTGAAAGATGCGTCGGAGTAATTGAAATCACGGGTAACGCATTGAGATACGGAGACTTTCTAAACATTCGACGAGCTTCTCGCCAACTCCCATCTAACAAAATTAGGAGTAATGTTTTATCTGAAGGTACTAACGCGTCTGCAGATAAAATACGACGGCTATCTTCAATGTATTCTTGGGGGAATAGAATAACTGGAAAATACTTTGGGTCGCTAAGTAGCACTAATAGGTTTGGATCGGGTTCCGTTCTATTCCATTGAAAAGCGTGTGTGTCTGTGACAATGTCAGCTACTAATCGCCCTGTATTACTTGGTTTTAGTACTTCATTATCAGACAGTAACAAAAGTACCGCGACACGGTCAGAGGTTCGAGGGCGAGCGTGGCATATGCAATAAGGCTTTGCAGTCTGACAAACGCTACATCGTTCAGTTCGTCCGCCACGTGCTTGAAATGGTTTGGTTGAGTTTTCAATGCGATTTTGATGCAGGCGTTGAAAGGAGTTAAGGGTCATGAAATGATTTTTAGTGGCGAATTGGTGAGGCGATTGTAATTTGTCTAATGAATTTAGCAATACGTAAGAGAAATAAGCTTTAAATTATACCTAACAATCATGGTTACAGAGCGATCGACCTCCTTATCAATCAAACTCGATGCTATCTTTAATCGTATTTTGTTACAGCAGAATCAAATAAGTTTTTCACCAATCCAATGAATTCGTCTAGAAATTCGACCTGTTGATTGGTTGCTTTACTTTGCCAGCACCCAGCTAAAACCTCCGCGAGATCGGCAAAAACAAAATCGACTTCTTTTAACAGGCGGAAGCGAACGCTTGAATGCATTTCTGGGTTTTGAGCGAACAGCGCCATAATATTACTGGTCACCATATCGGATACAATATCTTCAATGCTCTCTTCGCCTGTATCACCATTCGACGTAAAGATGCTTAAATTCTCAGAAAGGTGCTCAATTAACGCTAAATATCCATCTGTATCAACAACCATTAGAATCACCACTCATACTTCTACATACCTTTAAATTATATCTAATTATATTGAATTCACATTAGCGATACAAATTTACTTTAGTTTTTGTGTGGTTTTATGATTTTGATCTTGTTTTGTGTAGGTAGTCTCCGATTGAGATCAAAGATCTCACTAAATGATTCAGATAAATAGAATAAATGTTATTGAAGAAAATAATTTTTGATAAAAAATGTGAAAACTATGCACTATGTACAAAGATTGTACAGCTTAATGCCTTACACTTAACGTAGGTATTTCGATTAGAGGTGACTCAGTTATGTGGCAAGTTATATCTAAACAGATTTCCAGCGTCATTGATCAAGACTTTTTTCCTCATCATAAGTTAGAGCTTGATGGCGGCGATATTAACCAATCATTTCGAATCAGTGATGACTCACTGCACTTTTTTGTCAAAACTAACGAAAAAGAATGTTTACCTATGTTGGTGGCTGAGGCTGATGGTTTGGAGGCATTAGCGAAAGCTCAAGCTTTGACTGTGCCGAATGTCATTGCTCTCGGCACAACGAAAAGCAACAGCTATTTAGTATTAGAATTCTTGCCAATGACGCCGATTGAAAGCGCAACCAGTTATGCTCTAGGTGTTGATTTAGCTAGGCAACATCAGTGGGGCGAACAAGGAGAATATGGTTTCGATCTTGATAACTACATCGGCTATTCGATTCAACCAAACGGTTGGCATAAAAAATGGTCTCGATTTTTTGCTGAACAACGGATTGGTTGGCAGCTTCAACTGTTACGAGAAAAAGGGATAGAATTGGTTGATATTGACCAATTCGTGGATTTGATTGCGATGAAACTAGCACATCATCATCCTAAGCCTTCCCTACTTCACGGCGATTTATGGTCAGGGAACATTGGCCGTATTGGTCGAGGCGCTGTTGCGTTTGATCCAGCGTGTTATTGGGGAGATCGTGAGTGTGATATTGCGATGACGGAATTATTCAATCGTTTTGATGAAGAGTTTTATCGTGGATATAACGATATATATCCACTTGATGTCCACTATCCAATGCGTCGAGATATTTACAATTTATATCACATCCTTAATCATTGTAATTGCTTTGCAGGTCACTATATTGGTGAAGCTCAGAACCGAATCAACCGTATAATGAAACTTTAACAAAGCGTTATATTAGATTATTGACGTTGTGATAGAACTCTTTCGACGGTATCAACTATCGCCTGAGTTTGCGGATCAATTTCTACATTGATCCGGTCGCCTACTTCTCGCGTTCCAAATAGCGTTTTTTGTAATGTTTCAGGAATGAAGCTTACACTAAACCGATTTTCTTCCACATTTGAGATGGTTAGCGAACATCCATCTAAACCAATATACCCTTTGGTTAACACATATTTTGCGATATGTTCGTCAAGTGAGAACCACACGGTGAGATTATTGGTCTGTGGAATTAATTCAACGATGGTAGTCGTTTGCATTATATGACCAGACATATTGTGTCCACCAATCTCATCGCCAAATTTTGCAGCACGTTCGACATTGACGAAATCTCCCGGCATTAAGTCGCCTAAATTGGTTAGAGATAATGTCATTTGCATGAGATCGAAGCTCACCAAATTGTCGTTGATTTCAGTGATGGTTAAACAACATCCATTATGGGCAATTGAAGCACCAATGGTTAAGTTGTCACACAGATCATTAGGCAAACGGAGGGTGTGAGTTTGTAAGCCAGTTTTACGCTCAATGGAGACAACCTCTGCTTTGCCTTGAACAATCCCAGTAAACATTATTATTCCTCATAAATTCGTAGCAGAAATACCAACAATTCTCTATCATTGCGGCCTCATTGCACTGTAACATTTTTTACAGATAAAAAGACTGCCATTGGGAGCATTTTGTGCACCGGTATCGAATCGAAATTAAAAAGTTAATAAAATTAGCGACCCCTGTTTTGGTCGCCTCAGTCGCACAAACAGGAATGGGCTTTGTTGATACTGTCATGGCGGGAGGAGTGTCAGCTCTTGATATGGCCGCGGTCTCTATCGCAGCGAGTATTTGGTTCCCGACGATCATATTTGGGACTGGTGTATTAATGGCGTTGGTTCCCGTGATCGCTCAATTAAGTGGGGCGCGTAAGCTAGAACAAATTCCTTTTCAAATTCAACAAGGTTTATTAGCGGCATTGCTTCTTTTGATTCCGACAATTCTTGTGTTGATGCAAACCAATACCATACTCGAGTTTATGGATGTCGATCCTGAATTGTCCGCTATGACCAATGGTTATATTCATACCATGTTATTTGCAGCACCGGCGTTTCTTTTGTTTCAAGCGTTGCGAAGTTTTACCGATGGAATGTCTGATACTCGAATTTCGATGATCATTGGCTTTTGCGGTTTGGTATTAAATGTGCCGGTAAATTACATTTTCGTTTATGGTAAGTTCGGTGCTCCTGCGCTAGGAGGCGTTGGATGTGGTGTGGCTACCGCTATTGTATATTGGTCAATGTTTGCCATGCTGCTGTTTTATATTGTTACGTCAAAAAGATTGGCTCACGTTCCTATTTTTGCGCAGTTCTACCGACCAAATGTTAAGGAGCTAATTGGCTTCTTTCGGCTAGGGCTTCCTTTAGCGACGGCCATCTTTTGTGAAGTAAGTTTGTTCTCAGTGGTGTCTATTATTATTGCCCCTTTAGGCGCTCAAATAGTGGCTTCGCATCAAGTTGCATTGAACTACTCTTCGCTAATATTTATGATTCCGATGAGTATTGCAGCAGCGGTTTGTATCCGAATAGGGAACTTTATCGGTGAAGAAAAACCGTTGGACGCGATTGTTGCAGCGAAAACAGCGCTATTTCTTGGTTTTACTACCGCTCTTGTAACGGCAACGTTTACCGTGTTGTTTGCGCAACATATTAGTGAACTTTATACCCACGATGTAGACGTTCAAAACCTAGCGGTTGGCTTACTTTTCCTTGCTGCGATATACCAGTGCACCGATTCCATTCAAGTTATTTGTGGTGGCGTTTTGCGCGGCTACAAAGATATGAAAGCAATATTAGTGCGAACCTTGGTGTCGTATTGGGTATTTGGTCTTCCTAGCGGATACATACTTGGTATGACCGATTGGATCGTCCCGCATATGGGCGCGTTTGGCTTTTGGATTGGCTTTGTAGTCGGGTTATCGGTATCTGCAATATTGTTGGGATTGCGTTTAAAAGAAATTTTTAAGCGACAATTAGCAATGAACATTAGTGCCTAATAATCTATGACAGTTGCGAAAGTAAAACGCCTTGCTAGCGTTGTTACTCTTTGAAGCGAACCCTAAGAAATCGGGCAAACCGTGGTTTTCCTTTCTGGGTTAAATTTTGATAGCGATAGGTAATTTGTGAGCCTATCTCGGGTGGTGTTAGGCGAAGTTTATCGCTTAACCCACTGCCTATCGCAAATTCTACGTTATTGCTATCTCGTACGATTAATGAACCTACTAACCCAGTGTACTTTCCTTTCCCCGCTCGGTAGCCGATTACCGTCGCTTCCGCATCTTGGTACGGTTTTAACTTGAGCATGCCTTGCTGGCGGCCGTTGATCGAAGTCGTATCAGGATCGCGCAGTATCAGTCCCTCACCGCCTCGGGTTATGACCTCGTTAAATAATCGATTCAGTTGTGTTGTATCTGAAACCTTATGGTGTGATACAAGTCGTAAATGGTCTTTTAATCGTATGCCTGAAAACCATTGTTCTAAATTTTTATATCGAACGGCAAAAGGTTGCTGAGTGTCTGGACGATCAAAGATGTGGTACTGAATCGACTGCCACATGTTGTCATTCGGTTGCAAAGTTAATACTGTTGATTGAATCTCTTCAAAACTTAGATTTGACGCCCATAACTCCCCATCTAAAGCAAAAGGTGGTAGGTCTTGAGTAAACCAACTCGGCGCTATGATTGGATTACCGCGACGTGTTATTAATCCTTGGCCTGTCCATATTGCACGAATCCCATCGAGCTTTTCACTAACAAGGTAGTTGATATTTATTTGCGCTGATTGGTTATAAGTCACGGCAAGCGGTATGGGAACCGGCGTATAGGTGGTAGCAAAAATCGGTGATGCTTGAAGTCCAATCGTGATACTGACTATAAGAAGGGGCTTGGCAAATGAATGCTTGGAAGATAAAGACATGAGAGCCTCCAGTGTAATAACGGAAAGCGTTCTATTTTGAAAAAAACAGTGAGTGTAGAACGGCTGTATGACGATTACGCTACGTGATATCAAATCGTCATCAACCTGAATTAAATACAAATGGGACTCTGTATTTACATTTTGCTTCGTATCTGACTTAAATCTTCACTCAAAACGTCGCTCTTGCCGAAAAAATGGCGACTAAATATTCATGTCGGTTAGTGACTAAGTCCTGTTATTTTTTGTACCTTCAGCACCTGTTGTTGCATCTCGTGGGCAATCGCGTGCAGTGACTGTAGTTCATCATCGGTAAATGGATGAATTAATATGGATTCGGCACCCTTGTGTCCAACAACCGTCGGCAGTGATAAAACCACATCACTGAGTCCATATTCGCCTCTTAATAGTGTGCCGATTGGAAGTACCGATCGTTCATTAATCATAATTGCCTGAATGATCCGAAACACACTGGCGGCGATCCCGTGTGTCGTATTATGTTTCAGTTTTAGGATTTCGTATCCTGCTTGTTTCACCGAGTCGAGGAGTTCATCTGCATCAATTCTCGGTAACTTGTTTTGGTCACAATAGTAGTCAGCTGGTTGACCTGCGATGGTAATCAAGCTTTTTGGAGTAAAGCAGTTGTAGCCGTGTTCACCTAAGACATAACCAAATACGTTTTTAGGATCCAGGTTTACACGTGAAGCGACAATTGACATTAGACGGGCAGTATCGATAAGGCAACCAGCACTGATAATTTGCGAAGGTGCGTATCCAGTATTCGCAACAATAAAATGAGCCACGATATCACACGGATTGGTTGCGACGATAATGATGGCATTGGGTGCGACTTTTTCGACTCCTTTCGCAATATCGACGATAATTTGTGTATTGATTTCAGCTAAATCCAAGCGGCTTTGATGAGGTTGAATTTGTGCTCCAGCGGTGATGACAACAACATCGGATCCCGTCATTTCAAAATAGTCGTTTGTCGCGGTGATTCGGGTGTTTTTGCTAAAGGTTAAAGCAGCAGTATGGCGAAAGTCGTACACTTCTCCTTGTGCTTTTTCGAGAGTGCGATTAAACAAAACTAATTCACTAGCGCTGCCTAAACTGAGTACATAGTTACATACACCAACACCGACAGATCCTGCTCCAATAACACTCACTTTCATACTCACCCCTTATTACGATATAAAATCACAGCGAACAATAGTATTACACGCAAGCAATTTCTATTCCTTAATAAACTGCATTGTCCTAGGTAATTTAGAATAATGTTCTGAATTTTATTGCACCAATTTGATGTCGAATTAGGCGCATATGCATAATTTCTGTGCAGGTTATCGAGAAAATTAGGGTCATTATATCGACATAAAACGTTCACTCTTTTGAAACTCAAGATACATGTAACTGTCATATCTCCATTTCATTATTGGTCGAAGGAAACCAACGTAAATTCGAACGAAACCTTTAAAAGGAACGGAATCAATGAACAAATTCATGTTGTCAGGTTTAGTGGCGGTAATGGCGTCAACACCAACGTGGGCAAAAACAGAAGTAACATGGTGGCATGCAATGGCAGGTCAACTGGGCGAAACAGTCAATAAAATCGCTTCTGATTTTAATGCCTCACAAGACAATTACGAAATAACACCAGTTTACAAAGGCACATACACAGAAACGTTAACGGCGGGCATCGCAGCTTTTCGTGCGAAACAATCGCCGAATATTTTGCAAGTCTTTGATGCCGGTGCAGCAACTATTATGAATGCGCCAGGTGTGGCTACGCCAGTCCAAGATGTTCTTGTTGACGCTGGTTACCCATTTAATAGTCAAGATTACCTTGAAGGTGTGCGTAATTTCTATGCTAATACCGAAGGCAAAATGATTGGCATGCCATTCAACAGTTCAACACCCGTGCTTTATTACAACAAAGATCTCTTGAGCAAAGCAGGTGTAGAAGCGCCAAAAACCTATGAAGATTTTGAAGTGGCGGCGAAAAAACTGAAGCAGAACAATATTACTGCCCTCGCCCAATCTCATACCCCTTGGATCATGTTCGAAAACTTTAAAGCCCGTCATGATCTGCCTTTCTCTGACCAAGACAATGGGTTTTCTGGCTTGTCGACCAAAATCAACATTAATACCTCTGATATGGTGATGCATGTTGAAAAATTAAAAGAGTGGTCGGACAAAGGTTACTACCAGTACTTTGGAAGCGACTGGGATGCTAACCAGAAGCCATTTGAACGTGGTGAAGTTGCAATGTGGTTAGGCTCTTCAGGTTCATTTGGTGGCTTGCTTCAACGTGTGGAATTCGAAATGGGTACGACGTATTTGCCGTATTGGGAAAAATTGCACAAAGAAGGCGTTCATACCTTTATCGGTGGTGCGGCATTGTTTGCGATGAATGGTCATGATCAAGAAGAGAATAAGGCGGTTGCCGCATTCTTTGATTACCTAACCAAAGCAGACGTTCAAATGTACTGGCACAAGACGACTGGTTATGTACCTGTAACCAATGCAGCTTACGATCTCACTAAACAAAGTGGTTACTACAATGAATCACCTGATGCAGAAGTAGGTGTTAAGCAGTTGAGTCTGGCGTCCGGTCAATGGAACAAAGGCTATCGAGTAGGATTTTACCCACAAATTCGTGAAGTTATGAATCGTGAATTCGACAACATCTTCGCGGGAACAAAAGAGGTTAAACCTGCTCTTGATGCGGTTGAAGCGGAAAGCAGTAAATTGCTTAAACGTTTTTCTCGTACCGTAAAATAACGCCGTTTGACTTCCCCCATCACGGCATCGTGGTGGGGGATTTTTTGTTTTAAGGATCGATTGTGTCTCAACAACGTATGTTTCAACATAGCGCGCTGCCATATTTATTACTGGCGCCTCAAATCTTGATTATTGCCCTTTTCTTTATCTATCCGGCGGCACAAGCAATTTATCTCTCGTTCACGCTCGAAGACCCTTGGGGATTGTCGAGTGAGTTTGTGTGGTTTGATAATTATGTCGAACTCTTTCAATCGACAGATTACCTAGCGTCATTAGGTTTTACTCTAATGTTCTCTTTTATTGTGGCGGCTTTGTCTCTTGGATTGGCATTGGTGTTAGCGGTGAAGGCGAATAATGTCATTCATGGTAAAAGTGGTTATCGCATAATTTTAACGTGGGTTTACGCCGTTGCCCCTGCTGTCGCGGGCTTAATTGGTGGGTTTCTTTTTGCACCACATATTGGGCCATTAAATCAACTCGCTCACCATTTAGGTTGGGAATTCAGCCTACAAACCAATCCCACAGATGCCATTATCGCACTTGTACTCGTCGCCGTCTGGAAGCAGGTATCGATCAACTTTATCTATTTCCTTGCTGGGCTGCAGTCAATTTCGAAAGGTGTAAACGAAGCCGCACTTTTAGATTGTGAAAGTGGTACTCGTCGTTTTTGGACGATTACCTTTCCACTGCTTGCCCCAACAGCGTTCTTTTTGGTTGTCATTAATCTCACTTACGCATTTTTTGAAACATTTGGAATTATCGACACATTAACCAATGGCGGTCCTGGTGGAAGCACCACCTCTTTAGTTTACAAAGTCTACCGAGATGGTTTTGTCGGTGCCGATTTAGGTGGAAGTTCGGCGCAATCGGTTGTGCTTCTGGTCATGGTTCTATTTCTTACGTATTTACAGTTCAGATTTATTGAACGACGTGTCCATTACTAATTTGGTATCGAGAGAGTTTAGATAATGAAAAAACATCAAGTATTCGACCAGTTAGTCGATCATGCAGTGCTGATCATTGGCGGCGCATTATTGCTTTTCCCAATCTGGTTAATTTTCGCAAGCTCCACTCATGAAGCGACCACCATTATGAAAGATGGGTTGCAATGGCTACCTGGAGATCAGGTTGGCGACATTTATCGCGAAGCTTGGGGAACGGCTCAAGGCTTTACTGGGCAAGTGACGGCTCAGTCGATGATTATTAACTCGTTAATCATGGGATTAGGGTTTTCCATTGGTAAAATAATTATCTCAATGATGGCCGCGTATGCGCTAGTGTATTTCCGCCTTCCCTACGCCGAATTTTGGTTTTGGTTAATTTTTGTAACGTTACTATTACCTCTTGAAGTTCGGATTATTCCGAGTTATGAGGTAGTCGCAAATTTAGGCATGTTAAACAGTTATTCTGGACTGATCTTACCTTTGATTGCGTCCGCAACGGCGACATTCTTTTTTCGTCAGTTTTTTAAAACCATACCCAATGAATTGCTTGAAGCTGCTCAGCTTGATAATGCAGGGCCGGTTCGTTTTTTGGTCGATATATTGATTCCTCTTTCACGAACTATGATGGCAGCAATCTTCATCATCATGTTCATTGTTGGCTGGAACCAGTATTTATGGCCAATCATGATGACGACCGATGAGTCCTACAACACGATTGTGATGGGAATAAAGCAAATTCTAAACAGTATTAATGAAAGCTCTACACCGCGATACGACTATGCATTGGCACTTGTCATTTTAGCCATGCTGCCACCGATTTTGGTCGTCGTAATCTTTCAGCGCTGGTTTGTTAAAGGGTTAGTTGAAAGTGAAAAGTAATTTAAATTTAAAACAGGAAGTCGTAAATATGCAAAGTGGAATCGCCCTAGAGCTGAATTCAGTCGTCAAGACCTATGAAAACGGTCATCAAGCCGTCAAAAACATTTCGCTCTCTTTTAATAGCGGTGAGTTTATTGTGCTAGTTGGCCCTTCGGGTTGTGGCAAGTCATCTCTGTTGCGCTGTATTGCAGGACTGGAAGATTTAAACTCGGGGCAAGTTTTTCTTCATGGAACCCGAGTGGATAATATTAAACCCGCTAAGCGTGATATCGCAATGGTGTTCCAAAACTATGCGCTTTATCCACATATGTCGGTATACGATAATTTGGCTTACGGTTTAAAAAATCGTGGTGTCAGTAAAGACGATATTGATAGCAAAATCGCTGATGTGGCGAAGATCCTAAAGATAGAAGACTATTTACAGCGCAAGCCGGCAAAACTGTCGGGTGGCCAGCGTCAGCGTGTTGCTATGGGACGAGCCATTGTCCGCGATCCTCAACTGTTTTTATTTGATGAGCCGCTGTCAAACTTAGACGCTGCACTTCGCACTCACATGCGCCTTGAAATAAAAAAACTGCATAAGAAGCTCGGAGTGACGAGTGTTTACGTCACTCATGATCAGGTTGAAGCGTTGACTCTCGCCGATCAAATTGTGGTGTTAAATCAGGGGAATGTTGAGCAAGTCGGTACACCGATGGAAGTGTATCGCAACCCGAAAACCAAATTTGTCGCCAGTTTTATCGGTAGCCCAGCTATGAACTTTATTGATGTGGAATTGGATCAAACGTGCTTGTCGGTTGGCAATCAATCGATATTGCCATCGAGCCCATTTTACAGTCCATCGGCTCAAGCAATGACAATGGGAATTAGGCCGGAAGATTGCTCTCTTACTGGCACGGCAAGTGATCTTCAGCTTGATATTGTTCCTGAGGTCATTGAGCCTCTTGGGTCGCATTATTTAGTTCATGCACGATGCTTCGGCCAACTGCTTAGCTTTACAATGACAGAGCAACTTCCTGAATTAGATAAACGGGTTACCTTATATGTAAACCCCAATTCACTTTATTTATTTGACCAAAATGACCAACGGGTTTATGCGGCGCAGGAGATTATGCCTGATTCGCGTAACGCATCAGAGTTGGCTCAGTTTAGTTCGTTAGCTGGGTAATATATCTGGTGAAAATAAGGTCGTTTTCTATGATGGATACAATCTACGGATTATTGTTATTTTGTGTTGTGGCCATATCAAATCATGGAAAATGACCTATTATTTACATCTTAATATGCAAATTATAGTCAACCGATCATAGATCGGAGATATCGGAGTCGTCTTGTTGTTGATCGTTTTAATTGAGAACGTTATGCTCCCCCAACTTATGGGATATCAACGGCAATGCACGACTGCTTTTGAGATTGTGATGCCCATTAAATTCTAAGAATTGTGTCGACAATTCATTATTAAATATAACGACGGTTAATAGGTATTTTATGAAACCACGCATAGTTGGTCATAGAGGCGCATCGGGCTCACACCCGGAAAATACTCGAGCGAGTATTATGGCTGCCATAGAGATGGGCGTTAATTGGGTAGAAATCGATGTGCAACCAACGAAAGATAATGTGTTAGTGATTTGTCACGATCACACGATTGATCGTTGTAGTGATGGTCACGGCCGGGTCGACCAATTTACTTATGGTGAATTATTACAATTTGATTTTGGGGCATGGTTCGACAAAAAGTTTGTCCACGAACGTATTATGACGCTCGAACAACTGCTTATTTTGGCTTTAGAAGACAACTTCTGTATTAACATTGAAGTCAAGATCGATGATTTTCACGATAAAAAAGCAATCGTTGCGAACTTAACTCAATTACTAGAGCGCTATCCTGATATCTATAAAAACATTGTAATTACCAGCTTTAATGGTGAGATTACCCGTTTGATTGCCGCTTCAATCCCACAAGCGAAAATCGGAATTTTAACGGAAACATTGAGTCAGGATGATATCGATCTGATTAAAGAAATCGATGCGTTCAGTTGTCATATAAATTATCGACACCTTAACAAAGAAGATCTTACTCAATTGAAAGATCTGGGTGTCGAAACGTGGTGCTTTACCGTGAATCGTCCAAGCACATTTCCGCTGCTTGACCAAGTCGAATCCATTTTTACCGATTTTCCAAATCACTTTATGCAACCAGAAACATGCTAGTGAGCAGTTTTTCGATTTGCACTAATTGATTAGCGTTTCGTTATAAGAAGAATGAACAAAACGGCCGAGGAGATAAAAGTCTCCTCGGCCGTTTTTTACTTTTAGATTCGTATTAGGAAAGTTGAAACGAAACCTACTTACAACCCCATTTGCTCGGTTAGCGATTGAATTTGCTTTAAGTCCATCTGGTGAACACGAATAAGTTGGTTTATCTCACTTAGACGAGCACTGGTTTCATCTTGACGGATACACGCGTCATCGTTTCCTTGGTAGTTTTCTCCGGTTAAATAATCATCACATTTCTTCGTGTAATTTTGTAGCTTACTTGCTAAGTTTTCTTTTTCACTTTCCAATCGGCTCAATTCTTGGCTGATGGTCAATTCGCGTTGAAATACTTGCCGTGAACGGTCGAGTATTGAACTTTGTAAGTCAGCTTGATTATTTAATCGCTGGTTTTGTTGTTTTACTTTTTCGATTTGGCCTGTCTGGGTTTCAATCTGTTCTAGCAGGTTTTCATTTTGTTTTACGAGTAGTGACACCTGCTCTTCCAATGATTCAACCTGCTGTAATCCAATTTCTTGCTGTTGCTTGAGTTTCGAGTTGAACTCTTCTTGCAACTGTTCGAACTGACTGCGCTGTTGATCTTCGGTTAATATCGTTCTATTCGCGACGATATTTTCTAGCTTTTCATTTTTCTCTTGCAGCGTGTGATAAGCACTTTCCCATTGACCTGATGTCAGGGTACTGCCAAGTAATCCCCCCATGGCAATACCCAACACCCCGGTTATAGCTATATAGATATAAGTACGTTTATCTCGCTGTTCAATTACAACAACATCATCTTCAAGTTGTTCCGACTTACTCAACGTTAACTCCACATATTTGGTGTGTTAGTGAAACAGTTCGCTAACGACAACATAAACTACATATAACGCAAATGAACTTAGTAGTGCGATTACGACGCCTTTTTGCATCTTTTGATTGGCTCGATACTTTACTAACATAAAGACGATTCCAATTAATGCGGCAATTACAATCAATCTTGTCATGGTCATTTCCCTATTTATTATTATGAAACGATTTAGGTCGGTATTATGTAGAATACGCCTATGTTTGAAATTACCAAACGTTGTTATCTCATAAAACCGCAAGCGTCAGAAAAATAGCACATTAGTTGTAATCAACTTAGTTACTGCAATTCTTGTTCCGACTTTTTATTAATTAAGAGTGGATTTGAATAATTTACGATTTGATATCACAAAAATGAATACACCGAGACGACTATTTGCCTCGGTGTAATGATATTTTGACGTTGTTCGTTCTAATTGAATTCGTTCTAAATGAGAGAGCTAACGGCGTTCTAGCAGCAACTTAATACCAAGTGCGACTAACACAAACCCTGTAACACCTTCCATCCACCGCATAAATGACGCGTTCTTTAGTAGTGCCTTTGCCTTACTGAGCGCACCTGCCAACCCACATTGCCACACCATAGCAATAACAAAGTGAATCGCTGCCATTAATAGCGACTGTCCAAGTAACGAGTAATTTGGATCAACAAATTGAGGCAAGAAAGCTAGGTAAAACACCGCTGTTTTGGGGTTTAACACGTTAGAAAGGAAGCCTTCACGTAATGACCGTTTCATACTCAGCGTGTTAGCAAGCGAACTGTCAACGTTTAGAGCGCCATTTTGATTGGCTCGTAACGCCCATAAGCTCGATATACCCAACCAAATTAAATAGGCTGCCCCAATCGATTTTATGATTTGAAACAATTCTGCTGATTGCGCCAAAATGGCCGAGACACCGATCGCTGAAAATGTCGCATGGAGAAATAAGCCGGAACATATTCCAAAACTGGTAACGCTGCCATCGACAAAGCCACCACGTGAGGTATTGCGAATAACCAGAGCGGTATCAAGCCCTGGGGTTAAGGTCAAAATGGTAATCGCAATAAGAAAGGCTTCGAAATTAATAATATGCATGAAGAAAACTCAAAATAAAACACACTATTTTTATACCGCACTACGTGTAATTTGTCTCGCACAAATGCAATCTCATTCTTTATTACGTGACACTGTAGCGTAACGCGCTGCTTCGAATTATTATCTTCACAGCCCTATCGTTAATATTGGCTTGGTGTGTACCTCAGAGCTTGATAAGCTAATGAAAACGATAAAAATAGGATCCAGTTAATGAACGCGATTGATAAGTTAGTTGCTCACAGTAAAAAGGTATCACATTACCAACATCTTTCTGCCATTTGTGGTTGGGATCAAGCTGCTGTCATGCCATCGGGCGGAGCTGAAGCTCGTGCTGGCGCGATGGCAGAGTTACATGTGCATATTCACCAGTTAATGACTAAACCAGAATTGGCTGATTGGATAGCTCAGGCTGAGCACGAGTTATTAAATACCGAGCAGTCTTCTGTGTTACGGGAATTCAAACGTCAGTACCGTAACGCTAACGTATTACCAAGCGATTTGGTTGAGGCGAAATCACTCGCTGGCGCAAAGTGTGAACACGCGTGGCGGACACAGCGTAAAGAAAATGATTGGCAAGGGTTTGAAAAGAACTGGGCTGAAGTGGTCAATTTATCTCAGCAAGAAGCTCAAATTCGTGCCGATGCGGCAGGAACCACAGCTTATGACGCGATGTTGGACTTATACGAGCCCGACACTACCACAGCTCAGCTAGATGTTGTATTTAGCGATGTAAAAACTTGGCTGCCCGATCTGGTGAATCAAGTTATCGATAAACAAGCCTCTCAATCGCTAATCTTGCCAAATGGTCACTACCCGAGTTCGCAACAGAAATTGTTGGGTCAAGATGTGATGAAACTGCTGCAATTCGATTTCAACCATGGTCGGCTAGATGAAAGCGTGCATCCTTTTTGCGGTGGCGTTCCCACTGATGTACGTATTACCACGCGTTATAGTGAATCGGAATTTGTTCAATCATTGATGGGCATCGTTCACGAAACTGGCCATGCGCGTTATGAACAAGGTCTTCCTAAATCACTGGCTGGTTTATCGGCAGGCGAAGCACGTTCGATGGGTATTCACGAATCTCAATCTTTGTTCTTTGAAATGCAAGTTGGCCGCAGTGCAGAATTTGTTGCCCATCTATCGAAGTTGGCCGGTCAATATTTCTCTGACGATCCGCAAGCATCAAGTTTGTTTACACCTGACAATCTTCAGCGTTTGTACACCCAAGTTGAGAAGGGTTACATTCGAGTCGATGCCGATGAACTCACCTATCCTGCTCACGTGATTTTGCGATATGAAATCGAACGTGATCTGATTAATGGAAAAATTTCGCATCGTGATGTGCCTGAGTTATGGGATGCGAAGATGCAAGCATCACTGAATCTATCAACCAAAGGCAACTTCCAAAATGGTTGTATGCAAGATATTCACTGGACCGATGGCGCCTTTGGGTATTTCCCTTCTTACACATTAGGCGCTATGTATGCGGCGCAGTTTATGGCATCGATGAAGCAAACTGTCGATGTGGAAGCGGCGATTCAGAGCGGCGATCTTTCCCCTATTTTCTCGTGGTTATCAGAGAATATCTGGAGCAAAGGCAGCACATTAACCACCGGTGAGTTGGTCAAAGCGGCTACAGGTGAAACCTTGAATGCAGCACACTTTCAAGCGCATTTGATAAGTCGTTATTTATAGGCTCAAATTGCGAGTAGCTAAACGTTACTCGCTTTTTATTCAAAAAAGCAAACTTGTTGCCAAGCCACTTCCTATGCCAATCAATAACGTTAGGAAATGTCACCTTCAGATTCGTATCATCCACCTCAAAAACTTTTTCATACAGCTTTGTTAAAAGGATTGCTTCAACGTCATCCATTTCATCAGAATCCATGATGCCTAGCTTATTAGCCAGTACTTTGCCTTGTGACCCGTTTTCGTATCGTGTTTCTGATGAATCGAGTTCGTATCTATTCATAGCTTGAGATTCTCCTGCTTGGATGCATCTGATACAACAAAACCTAATGCCTTATATCCCCTGTTCCGTTTTGAATGAATCAAGAAAATCGTTTTCTAAACTCTCGTGGAGATAACCCGACAATACTAATGAACACCTTTCGAAACGCGCTGATATCTTCGTACCCTACCTGATTACATATCCATTCGAATGAATGCGGAGTACTTTCTAAGTAGTCACATGCTTTTTGTACTCTAAGATGCTGCAAATATTGATTCGGATTATAACCTGTCGCTTTTAAAAACCTTCGTTGCATTGTACGTTCGACAAGATTCGCTTGCTTGGCTAATTGTTTTATATACATCGGTTCTGAATAGTTTTTATGCATGATTTGTTGAACCGCAACAATTGCGATATCACCATGACAGAACGATGGATTAAATTGTTGATAGTAACTCTGTTCTCTCTGTGCGGTATCGATGACTAGCGTTTTACCAAGTTGACGTACAACACTTGGCGCTGCATATTTGGCGATTAATTCAAATCCAAGATCCAACCACGACATCATCCCACCGGCGGTGATTAAATCACCATGATTTACCATTATTTTGTTGCTATTCAGCTCTACCCTAGGGAAACGCTCAGAAAGTTGGTCTCCCAACGCCCAATGGGTTGTGGTTTCTCTTCCGTCCATCAATTCGGTTTCGGCTAGAATAAACACTCCTGCACATGCTGATGCGAGAACGGCACCTTTCACGTAGTGTTCTTTTAACCATTGAATAAATGCTTCTTCCGGTGCTAAGTAGTAATCATCGGTTGAAGCTGGAGGTAATAAAATAACTGTTAAACTTTGAGTTATAAGATCAGTATGAGGAATCAATATGGGTTCAAATACGACTTCAATTCCTTGTTCCTTACAAATTCTGTTGGCAAGCAAAAACATTTCTTCAAGACCATAAACGGATGACTTCAATACAGAAGGATATTCGCATATTCCTATACTTATCTTTGTCATATCTATTCTCACGTGTCGTTTATGACCTGTTTTATGTCATTTTAGCCTCTAAAGATCATACAGCAAATAACACATAATCTTCTGGATTAAATTTCATTAACTAGGAGTCGAAAATGAGTAAAAAAGCCTTACTTGTCATTGATGTACAAAATGACTATTTCTGTGGAGGTAAATTTCCATTGTGGAATACTGAGAAGATCTTGTGCAATATTAAGCAATTGATCAGTCACGCCAATGCAGAGCATGTTCCAGTTATCCTTGTGCAACATATATCTCCAACACAAAAGAAGATGGCCAGTTTTTTTGAAGAAGGCAGTGACGGAGCCAATATTCATCCAGAAGTGTTATCGATATGCCTCAAAGCTGAGGTGGTTATTAAGACGCACGCTGATAGTTTTTATCAAACTAATCTGGAAAGAACACTAAATAAACTCGAGATTGATGAATTGTTGATTTGTGGAATGATGACTCAAAATTGCGTTACGCATACCGCTATTTCTAAAGTAGCCGAAAAGTATAAGGTGTCCATTATCGAAGATTGCTGTACGACTACCGACAAAATGATTCATAACATGGCGTTAAATGCGGTATCAACGCGAGTTCCCCTATTGGCTTTATCTGAGACATTATAAACGTATACGTCGTTAAAGATTTGGAGAGAATTCATGTGGAGCAACTGCCCATGGGTTCTCGGTTTAAGAAGGTATTGGACAGAAACGTTTCAGTTGCCATGCTAAATTAGCAAATCTTGGATAACTTCAGGTACGGAAAGTCACTTAACGTAGCGTCCAGTATTACTGGTATGGATCAAGCAGGTTTTTGTGGAACTTACTCAGTAATTTAATCAGGGACGCTGATGCGTCCCCTCTATTATCGAATGTTATTTAATAGCTGAGGCTTACCAAACTGCACGACTTTGCCATTATTTTCGGTAATGACCTTACGCCAAAAACGCTCTAGCTCATTAACTGACTTTTGAGATGAATAGTTTTTCGCACCGTGTATAAAGCCGGCACCTACGACATACACATCCATACCGGCCAAGTCACCAGAAAACCCCGCCGATTGGATTTTGGCGTAGGCCTGCTCTGCATCTAAAGTACGTACACGCCCTTTAGAGTAGAATGACAGTGTTTCAGAATTCTCCAACATGTCTGAAACCACCAGCAGTATCTTACGTTTAGCCGTCGATTGCGCCACGACCTCGGTGGATACACTCAGCAGTGAACCCACTAGCTCAGTTTTCGGGAATGATTGCTCACCATCGTTAAACGAGTTTTTCAATTTCACATTTAACATATTGATCGCTTGAGCTTGCTTCTTTAAGCAATTGTCAAAGGATTGCAAATGCTGACGCCCCAATGAGTTTCGAACTGATGTTGGCATCAGATGATCAAACTTACCTTCAAACGTGATGTTTGTGTACTGTCCGGCGGCTAACGCTGAAAACGTCACTACAGTCACTTTATTGCCTGGTTTAGCAAAGTTGGGGATTTGCTGATGCACCATTTTTTTGAGTGGTACATCGAGACGAACGGTTTGATCAACGAGAATAAACAGCTCAGTTTCAGGCTGATCAATACGATGCTCTGGCACTTTTGCGTAGTCGTAGCAGGAAATGATGTCATTGCGCTGGTTACTGGCAAACGCTAAGGGTACGCATAGCGCGGCTGTCAATAACGCGACCACAGTGGTAAGAGTCATTTTCATAATGAGGTCCTAACTTGTTCAAGAAAGTTTCACAGCCCCAATGAGGGGCCTGTTTAACGTTTATGGCTGAGAGGATAGTTTGCCTTCAGCTACCAATTCAGCAAGAAGTCGTTTCTTGCGTTCTTCCTCAGTTTCCTCAAACTGGCTTTGCTCGGCTTGCATCTCTGCCAATAGTTGTGCTTTTAACTCTTCATCAGTTAGCGCTTGACTCACTGGAGCAGATTCGACCACTGACGTTGGTTCAACAGTGGAGAGTGCTTCGTTCACGATTGGTGCCGGAGCGACAGGTTTAGGCTGTGAAATAGATACTTGATTTTGCTCGGTAGCCAGAGCATTTTTTATTTCCTTGCGGTCATCTTGATTGATGAATTCATAAAAGGTGCGAGCGCTTGAAGTGGCAATAAGGCGCTGAACTTCATCGCTATTGGCCACTTGAGGCAATACCTCTGCCATACGAGTTTGTAATGATGTCAAAGTGCGTTGTGCACGGTCAGCAATCTCACGAGCCAAATTCGTGTGGTGAGTATTAAACTCAGCGACGGTTTTGAACTTATGCGTGGCATCGTACGCGAGGCGAGACTCTTTCCCAGCAAAGCCGAACGCGATGCTCACCCATGTGGCAAAAGCTTGCAATATCAAGAAGAAAATCGCCATCAAGCCAAAGGTAGCCCAAGATCCTTGTGCCGTGGCCTGACAGATTTCATTGTCTACTTTTTGGTTTTTTGCCGCATTATCGTACGCGACTTCTTTTGGTAAAGGCATGCCAGTGTCCGTGGAGCCTTCATCGGCGTATAACGCATCTAAGTCGCCATTGCCATACGAAGGCAAACCATCAGTTATTTGCACCGACGAACCACAATTGCTATCTACACTTTGCGCTAACTCTAACGTTTTCAGACGCACAAATGTCAAGCCAATCGCAATAACAACAATGAGAATGATAGTTGCTGTAGCAACTGTCCAGCTCTTGTACGCTTTGCTCACATTAAGACGATTGAGCATTCGCTGGTATGGCGGTTCGTTTAAGTCTGATGCTTCTTGAATTGTGCCCACCTTCTCACCAATCTGTTGGGTTAGCACCGATTTCTTTGCCTCCCCTGTTGATGCCTGCCAGTTCGCACGGACTTTACCAATGAGTTTATTTTTGTGTATCTCGTGACCCATTAGGTGTGTCATGAATGCCAAGCACACCGCAAACATGATAGCAATCAGGTAGGCCATCACCACGCGAGTGTTCTCACTGGCAGATAGATCTAAATATTGAGCCATTGTATAGCTAAAGCCCCAAGCTTCTAGGCCTAAAATCACCAACAACCCGAAGGTCATCAAAGCACTTAGAGGACGTCGCCCCCCCTCCCCAACTAGGTTCAGATAATGCTTACAATCATTGTAAAAATTCTCATCTTTCGAGATACGTTTGTAATGCGGTTTAAAGTCCTGACACACCTGGGCTTCACTGTGAAACCAACGGGCGCGAGGATCGGTGCCTGGGAACTCGCCTTCTAAAGCAACACCTGTGGTACTATCATTTTTCGCGAGGCGCTTCGTTTTTGGAAAAAAACCATTATAACGACGATCCAAACGCCATAAATCGATAGCCTTTCTATTCTTGTAGTAAATTATAGCCGCAACCATTGTTACAATTAGCGCAGTCAGTGTGCGCAAGTATAGTGAAGGGATGCTATTTAAAAACTCCATATTTTCAACTTCCTATCTGAGTACTTCGAGCGTCGTGTCTCGAACGAATTTTTGGTTGTTTGAAGTGTAATACAGGTTCGATAGTTTGGTTTTTCTCGAAGCTGTTTTATCGAAGATAAAATCGGCGCAGGTAAAGTCTGAGACCTTACGCGACTTAGCTTTCGGATACATTCTCAATAGGAACGATTCAGAGCCTTCATAAGATTCCACTTGCATCTCATAAGCGTAGAATTTGTTATTTGAAGCTGAATAATTTGGGTAAATACGAAGCACACCGTCACTAACTGTCTGATATGTATTTTTTAATATGGCGGTTTTGGTTAACGCAACATACGTACTATGCTCTGGGAGTGTAACGTGCCACGTTCCGCCATTCAGCCCTGGGAACATCTCACTGGTTTTGTAGTTATACGAACCGTCTCCAATATCGCCAAGAGCGATCACACTTGAACGTACCACAGGTTGTGAGTCAACACATCGTGTGAGAACGGGTGAAGCGACAGCTTTCGTCATGAAAAATCCTGAGCTTTCCGGCACGCCTAGCATGGCGATAAAGTCGACATCGTGTTGATCGACAGGTACACCCGCGAGTTTAAGGCGGCTGCTGTCCTTAATCGGCTTGACGCTCTTCTTCGGCTTCTCGACAGGCGTACTGCTTGGTTTATAGCTCACATGCTCTTTTGCAATGACCGTTTGCTCTGGTTCATGCACAACGACATTCTGCAGGCGACGTTTCTTCGCAGCAGAAATAGCCATAATGTTATCAAGTCGCTTATCCTCTTCCAGGTTCACTGCGTTCATCACATCAATGATTTCAAAACGGCGATTCTTCGCCTTACCAGATTCGGTCATATTATCAGCAATAGGTTGCGATTCTCCAACCCCTTCAAGAAATAGCCGATTTACATCGAATCCTGAATTGACAAATTGCTGTGCAATAAACAGTGCTCGCTTTTCAGACAACTTCTGGTTGAACTTCGCAGAGCCCGACGAGTCGGTATGGCCGATAATGTAAACTTGTGAATCGGCATCCATGTTATTGAGATAGATTCCAATTAAATTTTTGAGTCTCTTTAATTGCTCTGGATCGCTAATCGTATACTCGCCTGAAGCAAACAATGGCTGCTCTGATGTTATAGATACTTGAGACGCCACGACATCATCAGTTGAATCCAGAGAAAAGGATGTGTTTGCTTCATCGTCCATTGAAATACGTTCAAACTCTACATCGAAACCGACTTCTTTGGCTTCTGCAGCAATACGCTTTTCGCGAAGTTTTAGGTAAGTATTGATACCACACCCGGCTATTGCACCAGCTACTGCACCACCAGCAACATAACGGCTATCCCCTCCACCAACGATGCCACTGACGATGGCACCGCCAACTGCGCCGATAGTACCACCGATCGCACATGTCCCTAAATCAGACCACTCAGCGTACTTTAATTCTGCACACCCAGTGGTCGCAAGAGCGACACTCACAGCAGCAGCTGCGGCTGCATGCTTTGCTTTAATCACAATTAAGCCCCTTTATTTCCCGAGAATTCCTAACGTCACATATTTTTATATTTTTATTAACCCATCCAATAGGGAGGCGGAAACAACTGCTATCAAAAGTGGCTTTTCGCCATTGTATACACCTAAATAAACTCAAAATGTAACAAAGTGTAGCTCAAAGTAAATACATACTCTAATAGAGAGTATATATCTGATCAATTAGTGACTGAAATTTATGATAAATGTCATATTGGGAGCATGTAACAGCTAAAAAAATACTCAGTTTCTTAAGCTCATACAATTGAAGTACTTGATAGCCACTGACATTCTAGAATGGATGCAATGGCGAGTAATGAATAACCACTTAATACTTTGACTTATAGAAACTTTCTAACTTATTTAAGAACTCATATAATTTTTGGTTCATTTCATCATAGTCATGGCTAAGTAATGCGTCTGGTGCATCAACAAATCGATATTTTTCCGCTTCACTGAGATCATCGTTTTCAATTAACAATGCTACGACATCTTTAGTCAACTCCATATGACATTGAAAACCAAAGACCAAATCACTATAAGCAATTATTTGCCGCGGACAGCCTTCACTATACGCAATTAATTGTGCATTAGCTGTTAATCCTGGCATATCGTTATGCCAATGACCAACTTTCAGAACGTTGCCAAAATGGTTAAATAACGGATGTGCCAAACCATCATCCGTTAACGTGATCGGAAACTTACCAATTTCACGCTCTGGGCTATGTTCGTAGTGTTCACCTAAAGCTTCACCAATCAGTTGCGAACCCAAACAGATACCAATCACAACTTTTCCAGCCTCAATGGCTTTTGATATAACTTTCTGTTCCCTTTTACTATTAAAGTGAGGACATTGCTTTGTTGTGGTTACTGGATCTTGAGGTCCTCCCATTACAATCAGAAAATCGATATCTTCAACATTTTGTAAGAGAGGTTCACCTTCATATACCCGAGAATAGGTGATGGTATGGCCATGACTTTTTGCCCAAGACTCATAGGCTCCAGGAGCTTCGAAATATTCATGAATAATAAAGTGGATATGCATCTTTCTACCTTGTGTGTAACGATTGGCTTCAGATGTTATATCAAATCTATATGGCGTACTTTATACTAACTGACGACTAATGTAGATAAGCAGACAATTATGCAAGCCAATGATCTCATTCGAGACTTTCCTGATAAACAACTCATAACCAAAACTACTACAATGATTTCTGGTTACGTTGATGACTTTCACTCGCATCCATGGCATCAAATAGTGTTTCCTCTTAAAGGGTTATTGCAATCAAACATTGGTGATAAATGTGTGATAGTCCCTCACAATGGAATGCTTTATATACCGGCAAACATGGTTCACAAATCCATAGCCATTACTGATACTCAATTTTTAGCAATTTATCTTAATCCAGAGAAATTGATTCAATATGGAGGTGAGCCTAAGTCTTGTCTTGTAAGCTCATTCATGAAAGAGTTGATATTGTTTTTATTTGAAAATAATACCCTCTCGCAACCCGAGTCCAATATTACAAATTTACTGATGGTACTACGAGATCAAATAGTGGTTGCAAATAGTTATGAAATACCACTACTCATTCCGACAGATAAACGTCTTTTATCTATTTTTGTGCAACTTAAGCAGCAACCCGATTTGTCATTCACATTAAATGAGTGGGCTACAAAGGTGGGAGCATCAGAGCGAACCCTATCTCGACTATGCTCGAAAGAGTTTACTCAATCATTTTCATTATGGCGGCAAAATATTAGGTTAGTTTTATCTCTGCAATTGTTAGGCTCAAAAAAGAGTATTCAAGAAATTGCTATGGAATCAGGGTACGCTTCTGACTCTGCCTATATATACGCTTTTAAGAAAATATTTAGGCAGACACCAAGCAAATACCGCTCTGACTGCTTATACACTCAGTAATTTCATAAATTAATTAGATAGTGCTCCATGGATACTCTTTCGAATAACTTCCAGTAAGGAAAACTAATATTGGCCGAGTAGTCATAAATGTATATTCGTATATAGTGCACCTCTATTCTCACAAAAATAGAAATAACGAATATCTAATACCTTAATAGGTGCATTTAAACGAGAATTAATACTCCAATAAAGCTTTTATGAAATATTATATGCCTAACAGCTCATCTGAATATTTGATCATCCCTTTAGCACCAAAGCCTTGTACTGGTTTTTCATAATCGTAATATGTTATCGATTCAGTAGAACGCCTACCCTTATACCTTGAATATCAACGACCCCATTAAAATTACTGTCTACAACAAAGTTATCAGCATCCCAGCCCCATAACGCTCTTTTATCATAGATACGCACTTCACCTGACGGCTTAATGATAGCAACAGAATTGGCCATTTTCTCACCGAATTTCCGAATATAACCTAGGAAAAGGAATACCTGCGTTTCTTTTACTAGTTCGATTATTTCATTGAAAGCAATATCTTGCTGTTCAAAATCGATGTCAGAAATCGAACTAATTTCTACAGGCGGGTAACCTGATAAAGCGCACTCTTGCGTTACCAAAACTGTGGCGCCATTGTCTCTAGCTTCACATATGGCTTTCTTAATTGTTTCATGATTATTGGATGGGACAGAGCTAATTGGGAACTGCAACAATGCAAACTTCATTAATGTATATCCTTATTAAAGTAATTACATATAAACGCGGCTGTAT
Organism: uncultured Vibrio sp.; assembly: GCA_947504195.1. Lineage (GTDB taxonomy): Bacteria > Pseudomonadota > Gammaproteobacteria > Enterobacterales > Vibrionaceae > Vibrio. Next base: position 504,992 of record CANNGN010000001.1, read on the forward strand.
TGAGTTCGTACTTATGCTCATAAAACTATAAGATCTAGAGTGACAACAGCGTTGCTCTAAGTAGAAATACTATGCGATTTAACTTAACGGTACATTAAATTAGTAAACACTATTCATATATTGGGAGGCTGGCTGACTTGAATCAAACGTGTGTCCCTAACTTACAATGAGCGAGAGTTGGATCTGCCGTTTTAGAACTCTTAAAAAATAGTGCATTAACACGGAATTGGACAAAATCTTGTTAGGAGTACCAAACGAGAATTAAACTTTTAAAGTAGTTATTCTGAGTGATACTTTGACATAAGTTTGAATTACCGAGTCAGTTTATCGTTCCTACACTAAACTTCACCATATGAGCTTTTACAGGAACTTTTATATTACCAGTAAGTTCCCTTTCTTCCAGTTGCTCTAAATTGATTTCAATACGTTTTGAATTCACAATCGGATATGTATCAACACCATCTTGGAACTTCCTATTATATGCGGTTACTCTAACAAAAGCGGGTTTTCTTAATTTAGTCGTGTTTTGAATAGTTAAGCTATAATTACACACGTTAGGTTTACATTCATAAGATTCATAATTTATCGTGATATCATTGTTTTGGTTATCAAAATAGTCCCCAATTAACAAGAGAATCAACACTAACAGTCCCATCGAAATTAAAACTTTATTTATTAATCTTTTACGTTTAACTCTTCGACTATGTTCTTTACGTGTAACCATACTTACCTGTAAATATAACTTGCAGATCTTATGAATCGCCTCGTCATATATCATATAAGCAATGTCATAAACGCGGACTGAATCTAACGATTAATCAACTGAGTACATATTAGCCCAGGATGAATAATCATTTTAAACGATAATGGGGCATTTTCGTGTTATGCCCCGCCAGCAAGGATTTGGACAGAAATGAGTTTGGTACGTATCAAATCTTAGTAATATATTACGCTCTTGTTATGTTTGTGGTTTTCAAACCCACGAAACAGACATTTTGAAGTACGCTACATCTGATTTGTAAAACTCTTCGCCTTCGACACGCAACCCAAACTTCTGATAGAAAGGTAGTGCTGAAGTTCGTGCGTCACACCAGAAATACCTAACATCTTCTCGCTTCAAATCACGCACTAACCTCTCGATAACCTTAGTGCCAATTCCTTGCCCTTGGTATTCAGGCAGAGTAGCAAATTTTCGAAGCCTAGCCTCATGACCATCGTTATAAACAGATGCCACACAAACCAGTTTTCCACTAATAAATGCACCATAGTGAGTGGCTGAGTTATCCCCTTCGATTTCGCAAAATGAAGGCAATTTATTAGGCCATAAAACTAGATGCCTGATAGGTAAAACTTCTGCTGTGCTAACCTCTCGTATATCCATATTTCCTCAAAAAACATAACGCCTCACTAAGAGGCAAATAATAGTTGGTTAAAATAAGCGACGGAGAAGCAAAAACCAACTGTTATTTGTCCTTTTGAGTGACTTGTTATAAATTTTATGCTCGAGCTATAGCGGCTAGAAATGCTCCAACTAATGCTACTGTCGCAATCGTACCAAGGTCACTAGTATCTTCATTATTAGAAGGTTTATCTACAGTTGCCACAACCTTGTCACAAAGTTCCCCCTCAACAACTTCCGTCTCTTTAGATACAGGTAAAGCTACTTCAGGAATACTTATTGATGATATTTTATCTAGGGCAGGAAGAAGTTTACTTTTTACCTCTTCGGAAACCTTTTTGACATTATCTAAATCTGACTTAGTAAATAATTTGTTATGTGCGATTTTATTTCTCAAGTCATACAATTGTTTCCACCGCTTTTCTAGATACTTAGATTCACAGTCTACTAGTTCAGTAAAGTACCGTTCCCAATTAGAAGTTGGAATATAGGTCTCAATTTCATCTGGCGAAAGTTTCCCCTGCTTAATATCTTTAAGAACCTCTGAGTCAATTTGTTTCGACGGGTAATCAGTAAACAATAAATCACTGATAGTTATAAAGTCGAAATCATACAGAGGGTTATGACCATTTTGAGGAGCTGTTTTAATTCCACCTACATCTTTCGGAATACTATCAATCCACTTAGGTCCAAGCTGGACAAGTGTGAACTTTGTGTAGAGTTTTCTCATTAAATTTTCAATGTTATGAACGACAGGATATGCTTTCTCTGCATAATATGCCGAAATACCATCGAAGACAGGAGTAATAGTCCCTTTTTGGTTAGAAACAATAGTTCTAACTTCTCGCAGTAGTTTGGACAAATTATCTATGTCTTGCTCGTTCTTTTTAGACTCTATAACTAAATCAAACATTTCGGTTTTATGAGCTTCAAACTTATCACCTTCACTAACTAGCTTATATTTGTAGTCACTACCATTAAATGAAATTAAGCTTAAATCATCACTTATACAGATTCCTTCAACCAAATCGATTAACTTAGAAAATGTTTCAACCCCATTGAATTGAAAGTTGCTTTTGTCGAATAAAATCAGGTAATTTACTTCCGTGCTCATAACTCTCCAAATTTATAACGCCTAAATAAGGGGCTAATTATTGCTGGCTTAAAATAACGAACGAAGTGAGGCAGCCAGCTGTAATTAGTCCCACTTCATTTTCTTGTTAGGTACGCATTTCGACACGCCAAGGTGGATTAAGACGATTTTCACCTGCCCAATAAAGTTTTATTTTGTTACCAGAAGGATCATGCAAAACAGCTTCCCGCCATAAATAACTTTCATCCGTAGGTTCTTGATCGAAATTAATACCCTTAGTCTTTAATTGATGAACCCAACTATCTAATTCTTCGTGTTCGAAATAGATAACCGTGCGACTTATAAATTCAGAGTTTTCTAAAGATAATGAAAAAGTTGAATCACCTTCAGGGCATTCAAAACGTGCATAATGAGGTGTATCAACTATTTGAGTAAAACCTAGAACACGATAAAATTCTGTAGACTTTTCCATGTTATTTACAGGTAGCGTAACTTGATTTAAATTCACCGAACCTCCTTGTGTACCTAACATTTTTTAATAATATGCCGGCTCGTTTTTACAGGCCAGGTTTATAGTCCGAAAGTCCGATAAATGTCTGTTTTATATCGGATAAATATTAATAGATCTTCAACTTAACATTAGCAAAACGAGCCAATACAAAACACTCTTCAATTTTGGCTTGTTATCTCAAGAGCACTAATATGTAACCCAGTAATATGTAACATATTTCTTATTTTTCTACTAGAAAATCGAGCCAATATAAACGACGAGTATGATGTGGGTTATTACCGTATGAAATTTTAACAGTAGAGTTTGATAGTTCTGAGAAGGTATGGGGCAGAAACACGTTAACTCTTTGATTGTTGTTTCATATTACAGCCCTCGAATCTTCCACCATTCCTCTGAAGTATAAATATCTGGTATTGGATCCTCAGTAGGTTCTAGTCCCATATCGAATATGATGTTAAACCAAGTATCTCGTAAATCATTAGGTAGTTTAGCACTACACCACGGACAATAATTTATAGTCAACATTGACGAGCCACCATCTGGAATATCTATTCCATATTCTCTAAATTTAGGAATATAATTTATGACGCTCTCTCGCAATGCATAAGTAAATGAATCACAACATTTCATTTTTTCACCTTCATAATACCTATATTATTTTTTAATTTTTCTAACAGGAGTCGGTGGTTTATAACTCTCTACTGTTTCAGGCTCTACTGAGTAAAGATGCTTCCCATTACTGTCATATTTTTCAATATCACTGTGGGTGTAACCCCACTCATAATATCTTCGCTTCTTACCTTTCTTTCAACTATCCAGTTATATTTCATTAATCGGCATATCTCTGCTGAGTCTGGTTATGAAGGCGCGTAGTTTTTTGAGTTGTTAAATGGAATACCTTCACACTCGCAGCGGATTCTATAGAATTGAACTACCTTTTGACTTTCTTTTGAAAGTTCAAAGTTTCGAAGCCTACGCTTACCAAGCCTGGAATCTAACATTGCCAAGCACCTTATAAGAAGATTATCTGATTCCATTGATGCTTCGATAGAGTTGTTGCAGTATTCGTCTAGTGAGTCATAGAAAGTGTATTGATTGAATTTACCTTCCGAGGCTAACTCTTCGTGTGTTATTTTTTGGGCTTCATATGGAGTAATCCCCTTTTGATTTATAATTTCTTCGATACGTTCGTATTCGATCGAATAAAATGAAAGCGTACACATACTCCATATTTCCGTTTTATCGAAAGTAATATACCCTCGGCCCTGCTCATCCTGAGAGCCTCGATAATGAGTAGAACGTAATTCAACTCGCCCTTTTACAGATTCACAGAAAAACTCTTCTACTTTTTTCTTTCGTTTACTCCATTGCATGATTTTGCCTTTTAAGTATCGAGCTCAGAACTGTTACCAGCGAGGCTACAGCGCGAGTTTAAACCCTTCATGTGTTGCTTTGAATCCAAGTTTTTCATAAAACCTGATTGCATCAGGGCGCCGCTTGTCGGTTGCCAATTGAACGATTGAACAGCCTTTACTTCTAGCTATCTCGATAGCATGTTCAAACATTTTCTGGCCGAGTCCTTGTCCGCGATAGTCGCTATGGATTCGGACACCTTCTATAAAGCAGCGCCAACTCCCAATGTGAGTCAGGTAAGGGATTAATGTAATTTGAAGCATCCCGACTAGCGTGTTTTTCAGCTCTACAACAAGCACTTGGTTGTCTGGGTTTTGAACAATGGCTTCGAACGCTTTTAGATAAGCGTTATTTAATGGAATAGATGGGTCTTCTCTTTGACTACCAAGAGGGTCATTTGAAAGCAAAGCAACAAGACTTGTTAAATCTTCAAAATTCGCTGCACGATATTTTAATTCCATTTATAGCTCCTTTTTAATTTCCGTCTGTTCAGGCCTTATTATGTGAATTCTTTGGTGTACTCAATACACTCGACCATTAAACTTAATAACTTCATCGCTTAATGTATGACCGCTATTGTAAGACTTAACCATCCCTCCACGGTAGACAAAATGATTCTAAAACCAGTAACTGTCTATTTTGTCTCGTTATCTCAATGATTCTAAGTTCTAACTTAATAATATGTAACATATTTCCTATGTGCCAGCTATGGAATCGAGCCTATATAACGAGAAAAATTAAAAGGTAGCTTAGCCCGCCAGCTTTATTAAAAGTCCGAAAAAGTTAGAAAAACCGCCCCTTTTAACTATGCTTTATGTAGGTTATTTATTCAAAGAGGTAAGAACATGAAGAAACTCGCATTGATCGCGTTACTAATTGGCTTGCCGGTGCAGGCACAAGAACAAGTGCTGACGTTTGGCATCGTCCCACAACAATCGGCGATCACACTCGCTAAAAATTGGGGGCCGATATTGAAACACCTCTCTGAAGAGACTGGGTATAAAGTTATCTTTCGTACCGCTAAAGATATTCCCGAGTTTGAGCAACGTGTTTTGAAAGGCGAATACGATATTGCTTACATGAATCCTTATCACTACACCGTATTTCATCAAAAACCCGGCTACGAAGCATTTGCAAAACAAAAAGACAAGCAGATCCGTGGCATTGTTGTGGTCAAGAGCGACAGTGACATCAAAGAGCTAAAAGATCTAGATGGAGAGACATTAGTATTCCCGTCACCAGCCGCGTTTGCCGCCAGTGTTGTTCCACGTTCATCGCTCAAAGCCATGGGCATCAATTTTACGCCTCAATATGTTTCTTCGCATGATTCTGTATACATCAATGTTGCCAAAGACTTTTTTCCAGCAGGTGGCGGGATTGAGCGAACACTCAACAATACTGATAGCACGGTACGCGAGAATCTGAAAGTTTTATGGCGCACGCCCGGCTATACACCACATGCGTTCGCTACTCATCCCGACCTACCAAAAGAAGTGAGTGACAAGGTTGCGCGCGCTTTAATCGCACTCAACGACAGCGATGATGGCAAAGCATTGTTGTCACGCATCAAATTCAAGGGTATTGAGCAGGCACAGAACAGTGACTGGGATGATGTCCGCTCGCTAAATATCACCCTACTTGATAAATACCTTACAGAGTAAGCTTTCTCTATGTCATTGAGACTAAAGACGATACTTGGCGTTGCTTTAATTGAGGCGGTTTTACTCGCGATATTGTTGACGCTAACACTCAACTATTTGCGAACGACCAACTTTGACGGATTGGATCAACGAGCCTTTTCAACATCAGACTTGTTTGCGTCGACAGTCAAAAACGCAGTGTTGTCCTATGACTTAGCTACGGTCGAGTCGTTTACTCAAGAGTTATTGCATAATCAAGATATTATCTATGTTGCGGTGCTTGGTGAAGGTGGGCAATTGTTGTCCAGTGCTGGCGATCTACCCGATGAATTTAACCCTGTACAACTCGAACGAGGTTCCAGTTTCGTCGATGATGGCATTTTTGATGTATCGAGCTTGATCGAAGAGTCAGGGATCGAGTTTGGTGCAGTATGGCTTGGGTTTGATATGTCTGCGCTTAATGCGGCCATCGATTCTGCGAAAAAGTGGAGTACGCTAATCGTGCTCGGGGAAATGACGTTGGTTGCCCTATTCTCTTATGTGCTTGGCGCGTATTTAACCCGACGTTTGAGTGAGCTGAGGCGCGCGGCTGATGATATTGCGGCAGGCTCACGTCATGTCGATATTCGGGTGAATGGTCGAGACGAGTTGGCGACGGTCTCGCGAGCGTTCAACAATATGGTGACACAGATTAAAGAGTCTGAAAACACGGCAGAACGTTACCGCAACGAGCTAGAAGAGGCCAATGCAACCTTGGAAACTCGAGTACAAAAAAGGACTCAAGCGCTCACAAATACCAATCGACAGCTAATTGACTCTAATGAACAGCTAAAAAATACCCAAGAAAAATTGGTTGAATCTGAAAAGCTGGCGTCTATCGGTACCATGGCGGCTGGAGTGGCTCATGAAATCAACAACCCGATGGGAGCTGTCAGCAGCAACCTGCAGATGTGCCAAAGCTACCTGAGTACATATCTAACGTGGATAGAACGCAGTGAAGCATTACGCGGTGTTAGCGATGATCAAGCCATTCAGCAATTTGATCAGTGGAAGCAAGCGAATTATGTCGACTGTTTAGAAGAAGATTTTCGTGACAGTCTCAATGACGCGATGAACAGTGTTGACCGAGTTCGTGCCATCGTAACGGCTTTGCAGCACTACTCTACTCAACTACACCAAGATAAAAGTAATCGCGAGCCTATATTACTAAAAGAACTGGTTGCAGATTGTTTGGCGGCACTTGCGCCATCAGATCTTCTGAGCTTTTCACTGAATCGATCACTTAATACCTTACCTCCATTACTCGTGCACATAGAGGATTTTCGTCAGCTATTTACTGAGTTGTTGAAAAATGCGATTCAGGCATGTGAACGCAAAGCAACACCATCCGAAGGTGAGATTTCAATATCGGTACGTCAGCTTGAAGAGAGATTAATTATTCAGGTTATTGATAACGGTTGTGGCGTCGAGGATGCTCAACTTAAACGTCTGTATGACCCTTTTTATACCACATTACCTGTGGGGCAAGGTATGGGGTTAGGGCTGACTTTTGCCTATAATATCGTTCAAAACCATGAGGGTGAGATGCGTATTAAAAACAGGGACACTGGTGGTATGCTAGTGGCACTGTCCTTTCCTCTCACCCTCGTGGAACAAGAGACTTCCGTGGTTTCAAGTTTGTGATGTGTGTCTCCTACTCACAGCTTTCCAGTTCGAGTTCACTCTTGTATTTCTCTATTTCTCTATTTCTCTATTTCTCTATTGGCTCTATCTATTAAATATACACAGCGATAGGTACTTCAACTGAGTCTTCGATTTGTTTGAGCTTATTGAGCATCGTTTCGTTAATCTCTTGCCCTGCGGATAACATCATTTGGCCATTCGGGTGATAAACATCTTGCTTTATCACTGTTCCGATTTTCAGTTCATCTAAGCCGACACACAGTTCTAGATCCGATTTCTCAATATCTGTTTTGAGTACTTCGAAAAAGTGAAGTGCCACGTCGGGGTCGTACAATCCCCCAGCTTGTTGCTCAATAAACGCTCGAGCACTGCTGGGCTTGAGTCGTGAAGGATTGTGTGGGCTCGATACAAAGAAATCGTAGTTTTTGATCACCCTTAAAATACGCGCTCCGATGGGGATCGCCTCACCAGCTAGGTGCGCTGGATGCCCTGTTCCATCGAAGTTTTCATCCTGGTGGCGAATAATGTCGACCAGCGGATTAAAACGTTGGATTTGGCCTATTATGGTTGCTCCTAGTTCCGCGTTGGCCAATGGTGCAAGGCGAATTTTAGCCTTATCACCATGTACTACGCTCTTGTCCGAATCGGAGACTGCACCGATCAAGCCAATTTCATGCAGTAAGGCACTTAAATAACAGTGTGTCACTTGCGCTTCTGGTAACCCCATTCGGATAGCCACTAATTTAGTGTATTCTGCGACTCGTTCATTTTGTTGATGTGGTTGCCCCGTTGCATGCTGAATGATGGCCGACAGCGCTGATAAAATATCTTTAAAGGTTCGAGTTCGATTCGCCAGCAAAGCACTCATCTTCTTATTGGAATTTTGTAACGCGGACGTTCGCTGTTTTACTTTCTCTTCCAGAGCATCATTCCAGATATTTAACTGCGCGTTTTTTTGCTGAAGTTCATCGGTTAGTGCCTTCTTTTGGCGACGTAGTTCAAATAACTCTGACGCCTTAGACAGGGTTAACTTCAGCCCTTCGTTGTCCCATGGCTTTGCAATGTAGGTATGAATGCCACCTTCATTGACCGCTCGAATAGTGGAATCCATGTCACTGTAGCCAGTTAACAAAAAGCGGATCGAGTCTGGACAAATTTCTCGCGCTTTAGTGAGAAACTCGGCTCCATCCATTTCGGGCATACGCATATCGGAAATGATAATCGACACAGTATTCTCTTCTAGGTACGCGAGAGCTTCGTGGCCGTTATTAAACGAGACCACTTGGTAATCAAACCTAAGCACACGTGTGAGGGATTTCAGAATATCTGGCTCATCATCGAGTAACAAGAGGTTCAACTTTTCTTGGATTTCGCTGCCTTCAGCATCATTCATAGTTCGGCTCCTGTGACACGGTTATTAATAAAGCGTAAAAACTCATCTGCGGGTAATGGAGGGCTGACCAAGTAACCTTGTATACGGTTACAGCCCTTACGTTTTAGGTAATCAACTTGACTGTGTTTTTCGACCCATTCTGCCACTACCTCCATATTAAGTGATTTGGCACTGTCGGTGATCGACGCCAAAATCACTTCATCGGACGCCTTATTTCCCAGGGCGCGTATAAACCGGCCGTCAATTTTAACAACATCAAAAGGCAGCTCGCACAGTGATTCAAATCCAGAATAGCCAGTGCCAAAATCGTCCATCGCGATCGTGACACCTAAGTCATGCAGTAGATTAAATTGAGCGAGTGCACGTTGGTAATCGAAAATTTGATCGCTTTCCACGACCTCTAGCTCAATATCACTAAGTGTGAATGTAGTATCGGTGGCAATGCCTTGTAATAAACTAAGTGCAAACCCCGTGACTAATTGCTTGGCGGTAATATTGACGCTGACTGTTAATTTTTCGGGCTTATCTTTACGACGTAATAGCGATACCGCTTGCTGTATCACCACAACAGTGAGCATGTCGTCGAGCTCATATTTGTAAATCAGAGGTAAGAATTGAGCTGGACTTTGGTAGGAACTGTCAGGCAACCGGCGGCGAACCAAGGACTCGCAATAGGTGATCTCCCCAGTGTCCAGAGTCAGTTGAGGCTGAAAAAATGTTTCGATTTTGCCCAATTCCAGATCGTGAATTAACGTACCCAACTGTTTGTATTCTTCTGCGATATCTTGATTGTTTTCTTGGATTAACCAGTAGAGATTATCACTGATTGGCAATGTGTTCGTTTTGGCTTCCGATAATATTTGCTCGCACCAATGTGCCCATTTTTTGGCATCTCCGATGTAGCAACGTGCTGTTTGACCGTCTGTGTGCGCGCAAGCCAATCGAACTCTGTCGCTAAGAGCATCAATCCACTGGTTACCTTGTGCAGAAAACTCCGTCAATGTGACAAACTTATCACCTACTCGATACCAGACGGGATCATCTTCGTGTTGAATCGCTAATGCCATTTTCTGGATCAGCCTATTCCCAGCAGCCTTACTATGAGTCGTGTTGTATGAATCCAACTTGGTAATATCCACAATTACCAGCAACCAAGACCGACCATTTTCGGATTGGTGTGGCAGACCGGTCAATCGTTGGTCTAATTCATGGAGATTGGCCATCTGAGTTAGGCGATCACGAGTGGGTTGATGGTCATTTAGAGTCGTGGCGATTGTCGAAGCTAACTTTTGGCTATTCCAAGGTTTATCTACATATTGTTTAAGAACCTCGGCATTGATTGCAGCCGTGACCCCATGTAAATCGGCTTGACCCGATAACATGATCGCGGGGATATTTGGGTAACGTTGCTTAACCTCTAAAAGTAGCTCAGTGCCAGTCATATTCGGCATGTAGTAATCGGTAATAATCAGGTCTATATTGTGTGAACCCAATATTTCCAACGCTTGTGTCCCGCTTTCTGCAGTATGTACCGTGGCGACTTTAAAGCGTAGCTCCCGTCGCAGCGCATTACGGATATTCATTTCATCATCGACTATGAGTATCTCAGCAAAATCCATCGTAATACATCCTATAGATTGTTTTAATTACTTGAATCGGCCGTGTCTGACGTGACTTTATTCACTGGTAATATCAAGGTAAAGGTCGTGCCTTTGCCTAATTCACTGTCGACACTAATAGTGCCCCCATGGGCATTGATAATCCCATAGGACACGGACAATCCGAGCCCAGTACCATCCCCGACGGGTTTAGTGGTAAAGAATGGTTCAAAAATCGTGGTGAGATTTTCTTTGGGGATGCCGGAGCCATTATCTTCAATCTGGACTTCCACCTTGTCATCCGCTATCGGCTGAATGCGCACTCGTATCACGCCACTGTCTTCACCCATCGCCTGTCTCGCGTTGACCAGTAGGTTGAGAAATACTTGATTTAATTGCATTGGTTGGCAATACACACTCGGCGTGTCATCGGCATACTCACGCTCTACTGTGGCGTTGTATTTAATTTCGTTGTCAATGATACGCAATGTCGAATCTAACCCTTGGCGCAAATCGCTGTAGAGCCACTCAGAGTCATCAGCATGAGAAAATTCTTTGAGGTTTTTGACGATCGACATCACCCTTGATGATCCTTCAAGGGACTCAGCAATCAAATCGGTAACGTCTTCCAGTACATAGTTAATCTGAGACTGTTCAATCAGTTGGCTCTTTTTCTCGATCAAAGCTGCGTGACCTGAATCATCTATTGCTTGTTCAAGCGAGGTCACGACATCTGAGATTTTACGAAAATAGTCATCTAAGGTCTGAACGTTTGAAGTGATAAAACCGAGCGGGTTGTTGATTTCGTGGGCGATTCCAGCCGAGAGTTGGCCTATTGATGCCATTTTTTCTGACTGCAGCAACTGGCTTTGTGCTTTTTTTAGATTGTTCAACGCATCTTTGAGTTCAGCCTGCTCGCGATGGAGACTTTGAGACAAGACTTTTAGCTCTGTGTGTTGACAAGCTTGAGCAGTAAGATCATAGACGCAGATGCAGACGTGATCTAACGTTCCGTCTTGGCTGTGAATAGGAATGAATTCAAGATCCTGAAACATCTCTTCTTCGTGTCCTGATACTTGGCGGGATGATTGGAACGGTAAAACATGTGGTGCATGCTCCCACGAAGAAAAACTCGGTGATTCAATCACAAATGCAGTGTCGATCTTGCGTTTAAGCAAAGTAGCACCATCAGAAAAAACGGACAAAAGGTTTTGACCAAGTAATGCTTCTTTAGCGAGGCCAGAGCGTGACTGGAAATATGAGTTAACCATGACAACAGTGTAGTCTTTCCGCACAATGCAAACAGCCACTGATAATTGGTTGAGTAGATCCGAGAGCGCTAATTTTGCCTTCATACCTCACCCCTCTGTTATAACCATTCGTCTAACCTGTTGACGATGACATTAAATCCATCCTCAGCGAAACAAATGATGGTCTTGGTTTCAAAACTGGCTGACTCGATCAAAAAAGAAACGTGTAAAATGATCGCTTGTTGCCACTTTTCACTGGGTATTGGTTGACTCTCAGGCGAGTACATCTCCGGTGGTTGAGTTCGCGTGTTGAGTTCAATTTGTTCGCACAACCCCCTAAGGCTTGCCCCAGACAAAATGTTGGATACTTCCAGCAGGCAGTCATTAAGTGTCTGGCTGTCTATCTCTTTCCCATCTCCAAGCGCTAATAAGTCGCTGGCGATGGTTTTGCCACCTTGTTTGGTTAACTGAGTAATGACTTCACCTGACATTTGGCCAAAAAAGGGCTGCCGTGTGTAATAATTCGATTTGACATCACCAAACATCTCCATCAATTGATCAGGTGAAGCGACATCGATGCTTGGAATCGTCAAGGTTACGGGTTGATCCAACAAGGTGGCCAGTTTACAGGCCGCCTGACCCATGGATATGTTCAGCAATTCTTTGAGTGAATCCTCATGGTCGGCACTTAATGTATGATTCATATTAGCCCCACCTCGTGCAACAGCGCTTTTAAGCTAGGCGCATCCAATGGTTTTTTGAGAAACGATACCGCGCCCAGTTCCATAACTTTCTGTTGCGATGTTGGTTGTATATCAGCACTGATCACAAAGACAAAGTTACGCGCTTCCAGCTTTTTTAGCTCTGCCAAAACCTCGAACCCATCCATGATTGGCATAGTTAAGTCTAGAAACATAACGTCGGCTTTACCTTCGTGAAATCTCTCTAACGCTTCAACGCCATTCGAAGCTTCGTGCACGTTGCTGCCAAGTTCGGGTGGCAGCGCACGCATTACTGCTTTTCGAGACATCTTTGAATCGTCAACAATGGTGATTGAAATCGATGACATCGGCTCCTCCTACTCTTTCGGTGATAATAATAAACCCGCAAGTTCTGTTAGCGGTTTAGGTAACCTATCAGCCCATTCATTTTGGCTACCATTGGCCTTCGCCTCATTGTATTGTTGGCAAAAGCGAACCAGTTGGCCGACATCCCATTGTTCGGGAGTGGAATTTGGTGGTGATTGACCTAACGTGAGAATGGCGTCGACAATAGGTAAGTGATAGCCCCACAGAATGAGTACATAGGCACATATGACATCGATATCTCGATAGCCAAGTTGCAAGGCCAGTGGGTTCTTTGGAATTGTTTCTTCTGAGAAGCCATGTTCCTTGAGGATCAACTCTCCAATCGACGATAGTAAGCAAACTAAGTAGACTTTTTCTTGTTCTTCGGTGGGCCAATCGAGTTTTTTCGCCAATGCTTCCGCCGCACTTGCCAACTGTTGGTGGCGCATGACTATGGATTCATGTTCTTCATCACTGAGTCGTTGATAACTATTGCGACTCATCATGGCCATTGCAAATCCGCTCACCACCTTCATTCCTAGTCTCGACACTGCAGTGCTCAAAGAGCTCGTCCGACTTTCAAAACCTAGGTATACCGAATTGGCGGCTTTGATTACTTGTCCTGCCAAAGTCGGCTCATTAGCAACGATATTGGAAAACTCCGCGCTGCCACATTGCTCGTCTAACGCACAGCTCTCAAGTTGTCTCACAATGCTGGGTTGTATCGGCAAATTTTCAATCCCAGCGAGTTTTTGACGGCAATCGGTGGAAAATGGTGCGGCTTGAAGTCGTTCTGCACAGGTAAGGATCTGTTTAAAATATTTCTCAGTAAAGGGCTTGGGTAAAATAAAGTGGGTCCAGTTGTTGATGAGCTCATCGGCCTCAACTGTGGTATCACCCGTAATTAGCGCGCGAATACTATTAGGAAAGTGCTGGCTCACTTGTGCGAGTAGTTCATCACCTTTGAGCTCTGGCATGATCAAATCACTCAATACCAGATCTGGAGAGGTGCCTTGTGAATCGACAAGCTCGCGCCATTTGACTGGGTCCTGAATTAAGGTAATCGTCCAGTCAGGCTTAAGACGCCTCAGCAATCTGCTGGCGGCTTTCAGCATGAATTCATCATCATCAATGTAGAGAACTTGAAAACTGCTCTGTGCCATAGTTACTCGCTTTTCGTTAGTTATAGGATTTTGGTGGTTACCATAGAGTCCTCACTACAAACCTAGCTGCATATATCTAGCATAGTCAAAATATGGCGTTTTGTTAAAAAAGTGTTCAAAGTGTGAAGAAATTACACTTATGTGTGGCTAGAGTGACGTTAAGCCGCTTAAGGGAACGATGGCCTAAATCGCAGATGTGGAAGTTGCTAATGGTGAAACCTTGAATTCAACGTGCTTTGCGGATGATGACAAATTAGTCACGCTTCTGAATACACTGTTTACTAGGAGTCTGTATGCGACTTAACAATAATTCAGCTTCTTCAAAGTAAGGCTAGAGTCTCGTTTTCGCCTATTTGGGTGTTTTCACCGTGGTGTCCACGGTCAAGATTTGGAGGTTATCTTCGTGTGAGACACAGGCTTTGACCAAGAGATCAATTTTCATCCCAGTAGCCGAAGCCATCTCCTAGTTTCTCTTTGAGAAAATGTATGAAAACACTGACTTTCTCTGGCAAGTGTTTTCGTTCCGGATATACCGCATAAATGGCATGTTCTGGTAACGTAAACTCTTCTAATAGTGGGATCAACGTGCCGTTTGAAAGGTGCTCGGAAATAATAAATGTGGGCATTTGACAAATACCTAACCCCTGCAAGAGTACGTGTTCAATTGCTTCGCTGTTATTGACCACGAAGTTGCCTTTTACCTGTGTCTTTATTTTTCTATTATTCTGGTAAAAGGTCCATTCAACCCCTGCTTGAAACAAACTGTAGTAGATGCAATTGTGATGAGACAGCTCTTCGGGGCAACTCGGTTTTCCATTGTGTTTAATGTATTCAGGAGCGGCGCACACAACACTTCTGCACCCTACCAGTTTTTTTGCGATCAACGATGAATCTTTTAACTCTCCTATTCTTATGCCGACATCGAATGCTCCTTCGGTCATATCAATGAGGTTGTCATCCATACTCATCACCACATCCAGTTCAGGATATTTTTCCAGAAATTCTTTGATATAAGGAACGATATGAAGTTTGGAAAAGGTCATTGGTGCATTGATCTTCAGCGTTCCTTTTGGACTGCCTTGATACATCGATATTGCTGCGAAGCCATCTTGCGCTTGAATATATGAGTTTCTCGCATAGTCGGAAAATCGTTCCCCCGCTTCTGTTAGGGTTAACTTTCGGGTTGTGCGATGAAAAAACCTGACACCTAAACTGTCTTCAAGTACCGAAATCCTCTTACTGACCGCGGATTTCGTCATACCCAATCTATTGGCAGCAGAAGAGAAGCTCCCCGTTTCGACGACGGCGACGAAAACAGGAATCGCTGAAAAAGAGTCTTTGATTGTCAACTATTACTCTCCAATGTTTTGTTATAAGAGACATTATCATTCATTTCATTCCCAATTAAAATATTTGTATCAAAAACGAGGAATTAAAATGCAACTTCTCAATAAATATTCATTACTTGCGGTTATTGGTGGCGGTTTGCTTGCGCTCATGATCCATTTAAACAGCCAGCTTGCATCCGTTACATCCGCATTAAGTGCGTCATGGATAGCTCATGCCGTGGGCGCGTTTGTCGCTTGGTGCCTACTGATTGTCTTCAACACGGGTATAAGCCCTAGCGAGGTACACATGGCAAAACCGACTAAGATTTATCATCTTGGGGGCATTCCTGGAGCATTAACCGTGATTTTGGCGTCGATCACCATAAATAGTGGCGTTGGATTGTCGGGAACTCTGGCACTAGCACTTATTGGCCAACTGGTCTTTTCTATGCTTTGTGAACATCTTGGGCTTTTTAATCTTAAACAACGAACGTTTCTGTATCGTGATTTGATCCCTATATTACTGGTTACATCGGGTTCATTTATGTTGATATTTAGCAAGGGGTAATCTATGACGGTATACATACTTTTAGGGCTTTTAAACGGGTTTTGCATTGCGCTAAGTCGGATTTTGAATGGTCAACTCAGCTTACATTATGGTGCATTTCGTGCTTCCTATTTTAATCATATCGTAGGGTTAATTTTTCTCTCGCTGTTCGTCGTTTTTTGGTATCACCCTCCAGAAATATTTCCCAGTGATATTGTGCTTTATTCTGGCGGACTAATAGGAGCATTATATGTCGCGATTAATAGCCTCGTCATGACCAAACTCGGTTCAACCAATGCCATTGTACTGGTTATCGCTGGGCAAATGCTTGTGAGCGTGTTCTTTGATTCATTTACCACTGATCGTTATATTCAACAATACGTGGGAGCAGGACTGATCATTGTGGGAGTCGTATTCAAAGAGATGGTAGAAGTTAAAAAAAAGAGCATGAATAATTAACGATTCAGTAAAGTCCGGTTCAATTCAAGCCTTAACTTTTCAATATCAGGACGTATTCTTATGAGCTAACTTATGTGTAGGATTGAGAAATTCCAATGCTAATGTATTATGACAAATAAGTACCCCAGCTCATTTTAGGTTATTGGTATGTTTATACACTCTCACCCGCTGCTAACTTTCGGACATATAAATGTCTGATATAAATTTTTCAAACTCTGTTTCGATTGCGTCTATTTTGGATGTGATCGATGCATGCGGAAATTTGCCCGCCTCGGCCAAATTGAAATACAGAGCACTGGGTTTGTGTCATTCACGTAATAAATCACCTTTAACTCGTATCCCTGAAAATACGTTCATTGAACTGTGGAATCTAATTGGAACGTTCCACCCCTGCGCCGAGATAGGGCTTGTTATTGGCCAAAAAATCTCCCCGGAATCCAAAGGGGTACTCGCGAGTTGGGTAAGCCAATCCGATACCATTGGAGAGGCATTAACCCTCTTCCAGAAAAATATTATCTTGATGAATCCTTCTGAGCATTGGGAAATCGATGATGATGGTAGGTATTGTACATTGTCGTTAACGATTCATTCAGAGTACAGCTATCCAAATCAAGCTATAGAGCGCAGTTTTAGTGCGATGGTTGCTTGGGCTCGAATGCTTAGTGCGCACCCTTTCTCAATAAAAAGTGCTCATTTTACCTGTGAGAAACCCGACTACGCTGACAAATATGAATCTATCTTCGGGTCGAACATTCAATTTGGTTCGCAAACGAATCAGCTTGTCTTTAGTTCCAGCTTTTTAACGTACCCTATTACGTCTAGTAGCCGCTATGTTAAAGAAATAATGGCCGAAAATGCAGATAAAGTATTAAGAGCACTCAACGATACTGGCAGTATAAAAAAATTAGTCTCTGAAATTGTTACGAGTAATATGTCAGAAGGTCATCTAATTGGAATCGATGAAATAGCGACTAAGCTATATACCAGTAGACAAACGCTATATCGTAAACTAGAAAAGGAAAATACTACCTTTCGTTCTATCGTTGATGAAGTACGTAAAAAATACATTATCATCAATCTCAACAAGCCAAATGCACCTAGTATTACGGAACTCAGTTATAATCTAGGTTTCAAGGATACCAGTAGTTTCTATAAAGCGTTTAAACGTTACTTTAACGCCACCCCCAAAGAGTATATTGAGTCAAGACGCATTGAGTAACGCTCATTTCGATATGTAAAGAACAGTATTGAATGAGGATCGCTCTGTTTGTATCCAGTTTCTAGTTTCAATTAAAATGATAACGAACCCCAATACCAAACGTCTCTAAACTACCGCCTAACCAGCTATATTCAAGTTCAACATTAAATTGGTCAAATCGGTACCCGACTCCCACTCCTCTTGCGATACCGGCATGGACATCGTCTAATTTTAACGTCCCATTACTATCATAAAATTTGTATCTTTCATTCGTTACACCGAACTTAATTTTATAGAAAAGCGTTTCTTGACTGCGATAAACTCCATATAGGTGAACCATATTGATTTTTTGGTCACCACCGTAAAAGTCATTGTGTGTATTACTGATATTGTAGCTGCCTTCAATTGCCCAATGATTAAACTCATACCCAGCTAAGATGTTATTGACATTTACAGAATTAAATTCTGTTTGGTCTAAAGTCATACGGCTAAAGTCTGTGCCTACATAAAATTGATTTGCATGTGCAAATGACGAGAGTATTGATGCCCACGCAACAAAACATTTAGTGATTAATTTCAATTTTTGCTCCTCGCCACTATTGCTAAAAGTGGTAACCCGCCGTTAGGCCCCAAGTAAATCCACCCGCGTCACGCTCTTCGCCATTAAGTGTCATATCGCTACTCGAATAGTGAGCATCAAGACCTACAGACCATTGATCTGCAATGAGGTAGTCAACCCCGCCGCCAATCCAATACCCAGTAGATTCATCTTCATAAGTCTTCTTCGAGCCTGACTGCTCTGATTGAAGTTCAGCGCCTAAAATACTAACGCCCCCGCCTAAGTACGGGATAAATGAATCGGCTAAAACGGGCGCTTGCCACCGTAACCCAAAATTAATTTCAGCAACGCCTGTTTCTGTGGTCACCCCATTAGTTTGGTTCTCGTTACCACTGCCGTAAAAATCTAGCGCAATCCCCACAGGTGATGATGTCGGTAAGTAAGTAAACTGAAACCCGATAGTGTCCATTGAATCGTCGTCTCCCCAATCAGAATCAAGTGATTTCGCACCAAATAATACTTTGAATGAAGAATTCCCGTTTGCGGCATTTGCCAAGCCGACTGGCAATAATAATAAACTGGCAAGCGTAACGGTGTTCACAGTAGTTGACATAATAAGCTCTCACTTTTTTTAGGGTTAAATCGGTATCGCCTAATACAATGACCCAGTCCATGGACTCGTTATTTAGCGACATTTCGTTGGAGCATGATATGGCCTGACAATGGTTTTGTTTATGTTCATTTGTAACCATTTAATGTCAATTTGATTCAAATTTCGTTTGCAGATGATTAGCGTTTTTTAGTCTACTTGTGGATTGTCTATATCGTAGACAGATAGAGCGTTTGGATATTCCTATTGTCGGCAATGTGCACCAAGAAGTTGAAGGCATCACTTCTCTCTATACTCGTGGTTATTTGAGGGTATCTGGAGTAAAGGAAGTTAAGTAAGTTGATTAATTACGGCGGAGTTGGTTAAAGTCGTAGCAAGTAAAATACAAATACTGCACACACCGACTCGTATTGGGGCAAAAGGCTAAACCAGTGTTGGTTCAGCCAGTGTTATGACTAGTCATGATCCCGTCGTCGACTCTAAATTTCTCTAACCGTCGATGATATCTATTAGTGCTTCGGCCAGTATTCTTATCTGAGATTGTCTCAGTCCCGCAATGTTTATCCTGCCATTGGGAATACCATAAATTGCATACTTATCTCGCAATAGTGCCATCTGAGCGGTGCTTAAGGGCAACATCGAAAACATCCCTTTTTGCTTGGCGATTACGTGGAGTGACGCGGGAGCGCCTAATTCGGACAAGATGTCTCCAAGCTCTTTACGGATATCGACAACACGTTCTCGATACCCTGTTAGTTCTTGTAACCAAGGTTCAGGGTTACTGAATAGCAATGAAGCAATTGCGGAGCCATGATTCGGTGGCATTGAGTAGTTCGCTCGTGTAATGCGTTCTAGCAATGGACGTACGTTGGTTAGCAGGCTTTTATTATTCGCGACAACCATTGCGGCACCAGTACGCTCACAGTACAGTCCCATATTCTTCGAGCAACTTGCGGCAACAAATACCACATCATTTTGTTCCACAATCAATCTCAGTCCAGCGGCATCATTATCTGGTGTGTCGCCAAAACCTTGATAAGCGATATCGATAAATGGGGTTATTTTTTTACGCTGACAGAAATCTGAAAATTGTTGCCACTGTTCGATAGATGGATCAATTCCCGTTGGGTTATGGCAACAACCGTGAAGCAAGATGACGTCTCCTTCCACGGCGTATTCCAAATCGGCAAAGCAGGTTTCGATATCCAACTCTCCATCTTTATCCTGCCAGCGGAAAGGCTCAACCTTTAACCCGGCACCTTCCATAATCGGTCGATGGTTGATGTAGCCTGGATTGGTATTCCATATAACAGTATTAGGAGATAAATGCACAATAAAATCCGCCAATACTCTCAGTGCTCCCGATGCACCGACGGTTTGAATCGTGTATTGGCTTTCAAGTTTGGCGTTGATATCCCCGAGCAAGAACGTTGCAATTTGGTGATTGAATTCCAAATTTCCAGATAACGCTCGGTATGACTTTGAGTGCGCCTTTTTCGCTAGGTAATGTTCCGCATCTTGTACATTTTTCATGACTGGAGTTTCACCCAATTCATCTCGGTATACCCCCACAATAAGATCAATTTTTTCTTCTCGTGGGTCGTCTTTAAACTCATCTAAAAGTGTCCATAATGGGTCACCACTCAAATTCGGTAAGTTTTCTAACATAACTTTGATTCTCCCTGAATAAACACTAACTGCGGTTGGAAAGAATGACACCTGTAATGGTCAACCCTATCCCACAAAGAATGACAGCTGATAGCGGCTCGTCGAAAACCGCCACTGCGAGTAGTGCTGTTAAGCCTGGTGATATCGAGCCTATAGTCGAAGATTTCTCGGAGCCTAATTGACCAACGGCATAGGAAAATCCTATTGTGGCGAGGATACCAACGCCCAATCCTTGTATAACAATAAACGGTAGAGCTTCTTGAAATGAAAATGAGCCGAAATTACTCGGAACCCACTCGCAACAAATCAGCCCTAATGTAATAAAGAATGACAAGTACGATAGGATAATTGCTACGGTAATCGCGTTTAGGCCCGCACGTTTTAACCCCATTATGTACCCTGCCCAAATCAGCGCAGCGCATAGCAAATAAAATACACCATTGGACATACTGTTAGTCGCGTTGCCAGTACGGTCGATAACCATTATCACGATGCCCACAAGTATCAATGATAAAGAAAGAACACGCTTCAAAGACACATTCTGGTGGTAAAAAATATAGGAAAGCAGAGCAATAAAAAAGGGCGAAGTCCCCGCTAAGATAGCCCCAACATAAGCGGTAGGTGTCGTTTTTGCCCCTAAAGAAGCTAAGAACAAAAATGGAACGCCTCCTAGCAGAATAAATAGTACGTCCGAAATGCGCGTCGTTTTTATGGCTCTCAGGTGTGAAGGGATCATTGGAGCCAATAGCACCAATGGCACAAAAAACCTGATTAATGCAACATCAGCAATACTAAGAGGTGAAGTACCGATTGCACGGATGGTGAGAGAAAACCCTGACCAGATTATCAACACCATAAACATTGCCATGTAACCTTTTGCTAAAGGAGAGACAAAGCTCTGACTCAATTTACCCGTTACTGAATGGATCGCTCTTTCCATTGTACCTATCACCTACTCTCTACACTTGTTAATGATATTATTCACCAAATATCACGCATTTAATCGGCAAATGTTTAACCGGTAATTGCCATTTGTAGTGGAATAAATTAACTTGTCATAAAATATTGATTGATATCGGCAAGAGTAATTATGGATAGAATTGATCGTCACATACTTGAAATTATTCAATCGGAAGGACGATTGTCTACTGCGGATCTTTCAGAGCGAGTTGGCTTGTCGCCTTCCCCTTGCGCTCGGCGTTTAAAACGGCTTGAAGATGAGGGCTATATTGAAGGTTACCTTGCTAATTTGAGTAAGGAGAAGATAGGAATATCGATGACGTTTTTTGTTGAGGTGAGCTTGAATAATCATCAGGAAGAGTCGATTAGAAGCTTTGAATATGCGCTCTCGAGTATAGAAGAAGTGATAAATGGACATATTGTTTCGGGAGCATACGATTATCTATTAGAAGTCGTTACCCCAGATTTGACTGGTTATGAATCATTTACAAAAAAACTTCACAAAATAACCAGTGTAAAAGACATTCATACGCATTTATCTGTAAGGCAAATCATCACAAAAAAATCGTTACCATTATATATTTAACGGGCTGATTTATTCTTAACGTATATTCGTTTCAAATAGAAAGCCCCGTCGATAAATTGAGTTATCGTAACGGGGCTTGTTATTCATTCTTGATTTAGTCTTCGTCTTGCTGATACGCGCTGAAGTTATAATCCACATTCACAATTGCTTGGTAGCTAATTTCGCTCGGAGAAGTCGCAAACTCAGTGATGGTGACTTTCGTGTCTTTGAGCATAACGTCATCAGCAGATGCTTGAACGTAAAACGGAAGCTTTTTAATAAGCTCATCACTGGACAACGTCTTTAAGTTTTCGATCATCTTGAATCCAGCATCATACGCTTCTGCTTTGCTTTGATATGTCGCGGTCGCTATGTCTGTGCTGCCTTCTTGTGTTACTGAACCTGCGAAAGATGCAGTGCTTAGTAGTAGAGAAGTGGTGAATATAGTGATTAATGATTTCATAGTCTTTTTCCTAATATTGGTTAACAGTGCCCTTACTGCTTAAGACTAATCATAACGTTGAAATTATGTGATGTACGTCAAGTTATGTAAAGACAACGTAAATGTGAAATTACAAACGTTAATTAGATTATCTCGATATTTCATTAGCGGTAATAGATGTGATTAATATTTAAAATCAAGAAATTACACCTCTATCAGATTGCGATATTTTCTTTAACTCGCCCTTTACTCGTACTTAGCTAGGGGCTAAAGTTTTTCCATGTGTCATGCAAATAGTGATGTGAACAGCGGATTGTCCATCACAAGCCAGACAGCAACAGCGACCAGGCTGCCTGCATAAAAGAAATTCATCCCTTTCTCATACATTGGGCTGTTCGACAGTTTCGACAGTAATTCACCAATTGATACCCAGACAAAATGCATAGAAATGTTTAACACCGCCAGCCAGATAATTAAGACGGCAACACCGTTTGCTCCAAATGTTTCCTGAGACTGTTGCGCGAACAAGGTAAACATCAGAAATACCATTAGCCAGCCTTTACTGTTTAACAATTGAATCAACAATCCATCAAAAAAACCTAGTGTTCTTGAAGCATTATTCTGTTCACTGTCCTGAACTCGAATGAATTTACTGGCGATATAAACAAGATAGAGCGCGCCTACTAATTGCAGCACATTCATTAACTTCGGTTGCGTGCCAACAACCTCCCCTAACCCGTAACCGATTAAAATCGACTTAATAATGAAAATACTATCTACACCAGCAATTAACGGGATAGATTTTCTTACCCCTACCTTTGCTCCTGATGCTGCAAAAACAATGTTGGCGGGGCCAGGGCTAAATACCAGAGGAAACATCACCCCTAACCAAATAACAAATAAACTCATACTCACCTCCTAAGTAAAGAAGCGCAGAATAAGGAATTAATCTCGCGTGGTCTTGTACAAAATTGAACGCTAAAACTAATGCTGAGTGACTAGATAATTGGATGGAGATACGCCAAAGGCTTTCTTGAAATTGCGGGTAAAATGACTTTGATCATAGAACCCGCAAGCGAGCGATGTTTCGACACAACTCGCCCCTCTAGCAAGGAAAGTCTTGGCATTGATAACCTTTATTAAAAGTAAATATTGATGAGGAGTGACGCCAAACACTGTCTTAAAGCTTTTAATTAACTGAAATTTAGAACAGTTTGAAATGTCTTCAAGTTCGGTTAGTGAAGGATTTAACTCGAAATTATCGTGAATATAATCTCTGGCAAGATAACTGCTTCTGGTACAAATATGCTTATACATCTCTTGTTTAGGAGAACCATACTTCGTAAACAGTTTTTCTAGCGCGACGGTATATAAAGACTCTTTAGTTAACTGAAACGATGTTTCTTCGAGCGAAATGTGCAGTTTTAGCAATGTATCAAATAGCGTTTCATCGTGGATAACTGGGCGATCAATGATAGGGTCTAGAGGAAAACAACTATTTTCAAAAGTGTCATTTAGCGACTTCATATTGAAATAAAACATGCGATATCGCCAGCCTTCTGGCGAACCTGAAAAACCCGTATGAACCTCTGAGGGGTTGATAGCGACGATATGACGTTTGGGTATGATGATATTTTTACCACGGTACAATAAGCCTTCTGCACCTTCTTCAATAACACCAATCGCCAATTCATCATGCCAATGTTTAGAAAACTCAAACTTGGTATAGCTGGCCGAAAGTAGTTCTATGCCAGACAAGTCTGGATTTACCCAGAGCTTCGATTTTTCCACTCGGTGCCTATTGATCTTAAAGAGAGTTTGAATTTCATTCTGATGTAAATATCCTCAAATCACAATATAAATATAGGCGCAATACGTTCTTGTTTGGTTACCTCATATACACCACTGTTCTACAACCAATAATTATGTATCAAGTAATTTTGATAATGGTGTTTAGGGAGGTGATATTTGAAATGACGTGCTCATTTGGAACATTCTTTGGAGGTTTATTTGATATGAGTATCGATTTTATCCCGACGGTTTGTGGCCCCCAATAATCATGTTCATATGAGTCGCCAATGAATATTGAATTATCAGCTTTTTCTTGTAATGCCGAGAGCGCAACTTGATAAATTGATTTATGAGGTTTGGGGCGGCCATGATCCACCGAGGTTACAATTTCAGTAAAATAATCAGACATGGCAAATTTTTCCAACAACATTGGTACCATTTTTATGTGATGTGTATTGCTAACGATCGCAAGTTTGTAATTTGAATATAGCTTATCAAGTAACGCTTCAACGCCCGGAACGGGTTTAATATGAGCGCTCCACTCGCGAATATACAGATCAATAAACCCTTCTTCAATATCGTCTGATATCTGCTTGGCATTCACAAAAAATAAGAATTCTGTCAGCACGTCGTGCAAAGAAAATTCGATTTGGCTGTCTTGAGATTGTTGCTCCAGTTTGCAAAACACTTTATGCCAATTTTCTACAAACGACTCATACTCTATTTCAATTATATTGGTATTTAAATAATGATGAGTCTGTGAAAATTGTAAAGATTTCCGATGAGTAGAGTACTCTACCAATGTGCCAAAGAAGTCGAAAATTATTGTGTTGATCATGCTGTAACCTTTTCAGTATTTCTTCCGAAAGCTATTGAGCAGAGCACATGTTTTTACCGCTCTGCTTCGATTGATATAACGCGAGATCAGCACGTTGATAAATTTGTTCGATACTTGTGTCATTATCATTATGGTTCCTGCTATAAGCATAATGTGAGCACAGTCTAAAGTTTAATCCTACCTGTTTTCTAACGATAATATTGTTACATTAATATGCAATTGAAGGTGTATTTTAAATTTGTGATATGTGGAAGATTTAGGTGAAAAAGTTGCTATATAATCTATGCCTAAAATAACGATATATAGAGATGTTTCTCCACTATATATCTTAATCTCACCATTTACTGATAGATAAAGTAGTCGATGCTTGTCAACATAAACATTTTATCCAGAGTCGCTTTCCAGTGTTCTATCATCACCCTCATACAAAAAGAGGAGATGAAATCATTAATGCTGCGGTTGAAAGGTTATATGCCGTTGGGATGTTGTATAAAACGACAATTCTCAATAGCGCTGTTATGTCGGAATTATGAGGTTGTGTTTGCATCGGATCCAATAAAAATATGACTAAATCGATTCGATCTTCGATAATCAATGCTCCTAGTTGTACATCTCCACCATCTAAACCTGGTTTTAACTTGAACACTTCGAAATCATCTATATCACTCGCACTGAGTTTATTTTTAATTGCCTTTTCAACTAAATCTCCAGTTGTTTTTGTTGATATCAAGTTGTAACGGATTAAAAGTTCATGATTCCATTCGACCCATTTGATCAAATCTTGTTTTTTATTATCGTGCGCCACTAAAGCTATTCGTTTAATCTTTTTCATATAAAAACCCAACCAAATAAACTTATATAAGATCAATGTAATGAAAAGATAAGTGAGATAATTACTTTCAACTTTCTTACATTACACGACTCGCCACCTACCGTTGTATTGAAATTTTTACAATGTGTTAGTTGACCTAACTCATTGTTCCCTAGTTACTAAAGCCAAATTAAACTCAAATTGTCAAGTGAGTATTGAGAATTATTCTTAAATACTAACTACTTGAACTAGGCATTTATAACCATAATAAACACGACAAATGAGGTGCTAAGCTAGTCTGGAAAATCAAACACAATGGCGCGAAATAGCGACAAAGCCGAAGTTTGACGTTCTATAATTTTTATGCGAACTATAATTAGAGTCCATTAAGTGATTGGAGGTGAGATATGATCGAACTTGTAACCAGAAGTCAGCGCGCTTTCTTCTCAGTGTCACCGTGTGAGTTTGGCCGTTCCAATTTTGGCGCCCCACTTCACTACTTCCCTGCACAGGCGCAACATCATAGAAAGGGACTGGTTATTGCGGGAACTCATGGTGATGAAACCATTTCTCAAATCGCGCTTTCTTGTGCTTTGCGTTCTATTGCGCCTCAATATTTAATGCATGATGTCGTGCTATCAATCAACCCCGATGGTAATCAGTTAGGTACTAGGGCGAATGGTCATGGTGTTGATCTGAATCGAGCCTTTCCCTCTTCGAATTGGCATGCTGAAGATACTGTGTATCGCTGGAGCAGTGATACCGATGTGCGAGATGTTGCCATTAAAACTGGACAAAAATCGCCAAGAGAGCCTGAGGTGACGGCATTGATCTCTCTCATTAACATGCTTAAACCCGCGTTTATCATTTCACTGCATGAACCTTTAAATTGTGTTGATGACCCAGTTAAATCCGAACTTGGATGCTGGCTAGCAGATGTATTCAAATTACCCCTTGTTGCGGATGTTGGCTACGAAACACCAGGTTCATTTGGTTCTTGGTGTGCAGAACATGGCATTCCTTGTGTCACATTAGAGCTACCTTCGATTACTGCTGATGACGCGATGAAAGAGTTTCTTCGCCCTATGACGAAACTTCTCTCTACCTCGGAATTGCCGTGATAGTCACAATCCATGCTTTAGGACGTAACTGTTTGATACAAATAACTAGGTTATGAAAAGACTCGTGAGCAAAACAATGGAACCCAACACAGTTATACATTGTCAAAGCACTCACATCAGTTTGAAGGTGAAGGAAGAATCTAGTGTCGTTTTTATTGGGTGGCTCGCGTCACAACGAAATCAAAAAAAATAAACAGATCGTTGCTCGTATCAAAGATAACCCTCGTATTACCACACATCACTATATGACACTAGCGGATCACACTCTCCATTACGTCTCCTCACCTTCTATACCGACTCAGCCCAAACAGAAGACTAGTGTGGTCTTTGTTCATGGTACTCCGGGCGGATGGGCAAGTTTTTCGCGTTACTTGGAAGATGAAAATCTAGTAAAAGATTTTTCTGTTAACGTGGTCGACAGACCTGGTTGGGGAGAATCCGGTTATGACAACGCGGTATTTCCAACTTCTTTAAGTGACCAGTCACGGTTACTAGAACCGGTGTTAAAAAATATTTGGCGACAAAATGGAGAGCAAAAGGTCATCCTTGTTGGGCATTCTCTAGGTGGTTCACTAGTCCCTAAAATGGCTGCAGATTATCCCCAGTATGTAAAAGGTGTCATTATTCTCGCCGGTGATCTGGATCCTGCTTTGTCAGAGGCTCGCTGGTTCAATAAAGTGATGGCTAAGCTTCCTAATGCTTGGTTTCCAAAAAGGTGGGTAAATTCAAATGATGAAGTCTTGGCGATTCAGCCTAGCTTAGCGGAATTACAAAGCGAGTTTGCCACGATTACTTTACCTATTACGGTGCTACAAGGCGTGAACGATGGCCTTGTTCGATCGGGGAGTGCGACAAAAGCCCCATCGATTTTTTCATCAGCTCGAGTTGAAGTTATCATGTTACAAGGAGCGAGCCATATAATTAACCTAACCCATGTAGAAGAGGTAAAAAAGGCCATTTATAAAATGAAGTGAGAGAAAGTCTCGGGTTTACGCTCTACCAACAACAACTTTAGGCTGTTTAAACCTGAATGTAGATATTCGTTACGTTAACGAATTTGACAAACTTCTCTTTCAAACTTCCCAGTCCTGCAAGCTAAAAAATTATTGATCATATTGAATCCTATGGTCTTAACCTGCCTTGTTCCATATCGTTCTAATTATAACCATGTTCTAAGATTTTGATTTTGTACTAGTTCACTTGGTATAAAACCTGCTTGTAGACTTTAAGAAAGAAGATGTTTATTCTCGATTTGATATCAATTCATTTACCATTATTTTAAGGGCCACCTTATGAAACAACGCGGCTTTCAGCATTTATTACTTCCTCGTATTTTGACTTCACTCACTGCAGGCGTATTGATAGCAGGCATGTCGACAAGCGTATCAGCAGAAGCCTTTCGTTGGGCTTCCAACACTGACCCTCAAACGTTGGATCCTCATGCAGTTAACTCTACACCCGTATTGTCTTTTCTAAATAATATTTATGAAGGCTTAGTTCGACGCGGTGAAACGATGGCTATCGAACCGTCTTTGGCAACTTCGTGGGAGCCTCTGACTGATAAGAATGGCTGGCGTTTTCATTTACGTAAGAATGTAACTTTCCAAAATGGTGCAGCGTTTACTGCTGAAGATGTTTTCTTTTCATATCAGCGGGCGTCAAATGAGGCTGCTGATGTGCGATCTTGGTTCTCACCCGTTTCGGAAGTCACCATTGTTGACGACTTCACCATAGATTTTGTCACAATAAGCCCCAACCCTCTTTTCCCTGATTCCATTGCCAACTTTATGATATTAGATAAAGATTGGGCACAGGAAAACAAAGCAGAATTACCAGCAAGTGATTCGGAAAACTTCGCGACTATGAACACAAATGGTACTGGTCCTTTTCAATTATCGAGTCGCGATCCAGGTGTAAAAACGACGTTAGCACCGAATGCATCATGGTGGGATAGCGCAACTCACAATATTACTGAAGCGACATTCACTCCAATTGGTAACCCTGCTACGGGGATCGCGGCCCTGTTTTCAGGTGAGATTGATTTCATTCAACCCATTGCGTTACAAGATGCGAAACAAGTCGAAAGCCGCAAAGGGTTTAAAGTATTAGAAGGTGAAGAAACGCGAGTCATTATGTTTGGTTTTGGTCATGACCATGACTCTCTGCTCTATTCTTCTGATGTGAAAGATGAGAATCCGTTTAAAGATCCTCGTGTTCGTTTAGCTGCGGCACATGCGCTGAATATTGCTTCGATTGACCGTGTTTTATTCCGTGGAAAGATTGAATCTGCATCGCAATTGGTTCCTGAAGGTATTTCAGGCTTTTCTGAGAAGAATTCAGAACGACCAGAATATGATCCTGAACGTGCGAAAGAGTTACTGACCGAAGCTGGTTATCCTAACGGTTTTAGCTTTGGCTTAAAATGTACTAATGATAGATACATTAACGATGAAGCACTGTGCCGTGCTGCGGTTTCTATGTTTAGTGCGGTTGGTTTAAATGCGCAACTGAGCACCGGCCCAGTACGCGATTACTGGACTCAATTACGTGCTGATGATTTTGATATGTATTTACTCGGTTGGTCTCCAGGTACATTTGATATCGAACATCCAATTCGTTTCCTATTGCATAGCCAAGATAACGCAAAAAAATTGGGGTCTTGGAACTTTGGTAACTATTCAAATGCGCGTGTTGACGAGCTATTGCCATTAATACAACAAGAGATAGAGCCAGTTAAGCGCCAAAATATGATCGATGAAGTGGTCGCGACTACACAAAAAGAGATGGCGTATATTCCGCTTTATACCCAACCATTAATTTGGGCGACTAAAGAGAATGTCGAGATGACACAACGTGCTGATAATTTCTTCTTATTACGCTGGGTAACAGTGAAGTAGTTAGAAAGCAAGGCATTGCTAATACCCTGTAAAAAACGCTTCTATTCGCAGGGTATTAGCTTTGTGTCGATATGAATTTATTTTTCTAGTAACACCTCAAAAGTGGAACATTGATGTTTTATTTTATTTCTAGACGGCTCTTTCAATCCGTTTTTGTTATGCTTGCGGTTGCTTTTCTTGCCTTTTCTTTATTCCGTTTTGTTGGCGACCCGATTACGCAAATGACTGGCGTTGAAACCTCGCTCGCTGATCAAGAAAGACTCCGTGAAGATTTGGGTTTAAATGACTCATTCATTAGTCAGTTTGGGCGCTTTACTTTAGATATGCTAAAAGGCGACTTTGGTTTTTCCTTTCGTACCCGTCAGCCTGTCGCTGAAATGATTGCCCATCGTATTCCAGCGACTCTTGAATTAGGTGTTGTGGCACTGCTTATCTCTCTTGTTATTGGCATACCTGCGGGTGTCTATACTGCTCTTCGACCTAAAGGGCTGATTACTCAAGGCATCTTAATGACCACATTGATTGGTATTTCTATTCCAACGTTTGTCATTGGTATCGTGCTTATATTCTTATTTGGGGTGCAACTTGGTTGGCTCCCCACTTTTGGCCGTGGGGAAACCGTAAACATAGGACTTTGGGAAAGTTCTTTATTTTCTCTAGACGGTTGGCGAGCATTAATTCTTCCGGCCATAACATTGGGGGTGTATCAGCTCACGTTGACCATGCGCCTAGTTCGTTCACAAATGATGGATGTGATGCGATCGGATTATATTCGTTTTGCTACCGCGCGTGGTGTCCCTATGAGGCAGCTTTATTTTCGTCATGCGCTTGCCAATACGATGGTGCCCGTAATTACCATTATCGGTTTGCAGTTTGGCGGGGTGATTGCCTTTTCAATCGTGACTGAAAGTGTTTTTCAATGGCCAGGAATGGGGTTGTTATTTCTTGAGTCGATTCGTTTTGTGGATATTCCTGTAATGAGTGTTTATTTGGTGGTTATCGCCTTTTTCTTTGTGGTGGTAAATTTACTTGTTGATCTTCTATATGTGGCGATTGATCCACGCCTGAGAGCTTAAGGAGTGCATATGAAAGAATTGATTAAGCGCTCAGAAGGGCTTTGGCTTTTCACTCGTAGCCCTGTTGTAATTGTCGCTGCAGTCATCGCTATTCTTATTTTTATTGGTGCGGCTTTTGCCCCATGGATTGTTTCTGGGAATCCTTATGATCTTGGGTCATTTAGCTTGATGGATGGTTTATTGCCTCCTGTTTGGCAAGATGGTGGCTTATCACAATTTATGTTAGGCACCGACGATCAAGGTCGAGATATGGTGTCATCGGTGCTTTATGGTGCTCGCTTATCCCTGGTTATTGGGTTGTCTGCGATGGTTATTGCCACTGTTCTCGGAGTGGGATTGGGGCTTGCAGCCGGCTTTTATGGCGGACGTTTAGATGCGATTATTATGCGTATTGCAGATATTCAACTGGCTTTACCTGCTATTTTAACGGCTTTATTAATTGATGGTATTGCCCGTGGTATTTTACCTTCAGACATTCAGCAAGATCTGCGAGTCGTAGTATTGATTCTCGCTATTGCTCTGTCTCTGTGGGTGAACTTTGCCCGTACCGCTCGCGCTTCGACTTTTATTGAAATGAATAAGGAATATGTACAAGCATCTATTATTATGGGGCAACGTCCAATTCGTATCATGTTGATTCATATATTGCCAAATATTCTCGGGCCACTTTTGGTTATTATGACTGTGGATCTCGCTTCCGCTATCTTGTTGGAAGCCACGTTATCCTTTTTGGGTATTGGTCTTTCAGCTGATAGCCCATCGTTAGGAACGCTTATTCGTATCGGTATGCAATTTATGTTGTCTGGTGAATGGTGGATCTTATGGATACCGACACTTTTTCTGGTTGCTCTAGTCGTTTCAATCAATACGCTTGGTGATTTCATGCGTGATGTTTTCAACCCGAGGTTACGTTAATGCTGACAGTCAAAAATTTAACCGTACGCTTCCCTACTCGTTTTGGTGACGTAACAGCAATAGAAAATATTAACTTACAGGTAAGTGCTGGTGAAATTCATGGCCTTGTGGGTGAAAGTGGCGCAGGTAAATCGACGGTTGGTGCAGCCGTTATTGGTTTACTGCAAACGCCGGGTTATATTTCCGAAGGTAGCATTACTTTAGGTAAACTCGATTTGCGCGCTTTAAGTGACAGCCAAGCACATGCTTTACGTGGCAAACGGATTTCGATGATTTTCCAAGATCCACAAACCAGCTTAAACCCGCTGATGACGGTGGAAGAACAGTTAATTGAAACCATTTTGGCTCATGAAAAGATATCTGTTGTCGAAGCTCGTACTCGCGCGATCGATTTGCTAGAAGAAATCGGAATCAATAATGCAGCGCAACGGATCAAGTCTTGGCCGCATCAGTTTTCGGGTGGAATGCGTCAACGTGTGGTTATCGCTCTGGCTCTATGCACTAATCCTGAATTAATCATTGCAGATGAACCAACAACCGCGCTAGATGTGGCGGTGCAAAGCCAAGTGTTAGATCTCATTCGCTCGCTGGCGGATAAACGTAAGATTGGTTTTATCTTAATTACTCATGACATTGGTGTTATCGCCCAAATTGCCGATCGAGTCACGGTTATGCGTAATGGCAAAGTGGTGGAATCAGGCAATACTGCACAAGTTCTTGGCCGTCCCGAACAGGTTTATACCAAAGCATTAATGGACGCTGTGCCAACTTTAGACCATAAAATAGAGCGATTTCGCGTACCTGTCGAGAAAGAGGTGAAGTTTGATGGCGCGATTACTGGAGATTTTGCGGAACAATGGTTATTAGCAGAAAAAGAGTCCAGTAAACAAGATCTCGCCGTTGGTCTTAGTATTGACGGTCTGGAAGTGCGTTTCACTGGCACTCGGACGTCATTATGGCGCAAGCCAAGTGATTTTATCGCGCTTAACAAAATCAGTTTTAAGGTTAACGCTGGTAGTATTATGGGTTTGGTTGGAGAAAGTGGCTCTGGTAAGTCAACCGTAGCCAAAACCATAACTGGGCTCATTAACCCTAGCGTCGGTAAAATGATGCTTGGGAACGAACCTTTGCCAGCAGGAAAAGATCGGAGTCGTAACCACTCATCTCGTCGAGTGATTCAAATGGTGTTTCAAGACCCATATTCAAGTCTTAACTCACGTCATAAAATTGGTTCTATTTTAACTGAGCCACTCTGGTTTTACGGTTTAGAAAAAGATCCCGTGCAACGTAAAAAGATTGCGGCTTCTATGCTCACTTTGGTTGGAATGGACCCGAGTGCAATTGATAAATATCCTCACCAATTTTCGGGAGGGCAACGCCAACGAATTGCTGTTGCGCGTGCGTTACTCGCGCGCCCTCGCTTTCTAATATGTGATGAGCCTACTTCTGCTTTAGACGTATCAATTCAAGCAGAAATCCTTAATCTCTTAAAGGATCTGCAAGAGAAATTTGGACTCACGATTTTATTCATTAGCCACAACCTTTCGGTCGTACGGCAAATGGCCGATGATATGATTGTCCTGCGTAATGGTGTGATTGAAGAGGCGGGAAAAACCGAGGATTTATTCAAGCGTCCACAGGCAGAATACACGAAGAAACTACTCGAATTAACACCGGTAATGCCAAAGAGTTGGGCTGTGTCATAACGGCTAGGTTACATTTGCACCATATTGCTATGAAAGTATTTATGGTGCTGTAACAAGCAATGGTATTCGCCTGTTGTCGCTTATATTTTGAGCCATTGATCTTTTCACAATATTTTTTAGTAACAAAGAGAAGAGCGGTGCGTTACACTTGCGATATCTTCACATATTCACTTATCACCTACTTCACTCCATAAGGCACTTTCTCTATTATGATGTATCTCCAGTATGAAAAATGCATTGCAGCGGCCCTAGCCCTCAGCTTATTTTCATTCGGACAACCTGCCCACGCCGAAGAAAACAGCAACGATAAATCGGCAAACAATCGTGATTGGGATTACACCATGAGCATGTTAGATATCGCGAACCCTGAAGATGATCAACGCTATATCGACCCCGCAGAGTTAAAAGCTGGTCATGTAAGTGCACTCGAGCACTATGGTGAGCTCAAATTGCAAGCCAATGATCTTGAAGGTGCTAAGAAGTATGCTGAGCGTCTAGAAGAAGTATGCCCATATGGCTGCGACGAGCTTGAGACTCTCAAGAAGTCAATTAGCGAATTTGAAGAGCAGCATAAATAAGCATTAAAAAAGGGGTAGCCTCAGCCACCCCTTTAATTACTACTCAGAATGAAACGTTAGTTAACTAACCCAAACATTCTTGGTAGGAACAAGCTGATTTCTGGAATGAAGGTGATCGCTAACAGCGTAACAATCAATACCGCGCAGAACGGCATGATGCTTCTAATTACATTTTCAATCTTAGAACCACTAACACTACAGCCCACGAATAGCGCCGTACCCACTGGCGGTGTCGCGATACCAATACATAAGTTAAAGATGATCATCATTGCGAAGTGAATTGGGTGCATTCCTAAGTGTTCTGCGATTGGCATGAAGATAGGTGTAAAGATCAATACGGCAGGCGTAAGGTCCATAAACATACCAACAATCAACAAAATCACGTTCATTAAGATGAAGATGATAATTGGGTTATCTGAAATCGACAGCATCCAATCACTGATCATAGTTGGTAGACCGGTAAAGGCCATTGCCCATGACATGATGGTTGAAGCACCAATCAAGAACAGCATAATCCCCGTAACCTGTATTGTTTCCCGGCAAATTAGCGGGAAATGCTCCCACTTAAGCGTTCGATAACAGAGTGACAGAATAAAGGAGTAAAGAACCGCAATACATGCCCCTTCGGTAGCCGTAAATACACCACCTATGATGCCGCCAATAACCACAAAGATTAAACCTAAACTTGGCGTTGCTTGCCAAACGATGTTTAGTACATCTTTTGTTGTGAAGCCATCGTTAGCACTCGTGGTATAGCCTTTCTTCTTAGCGATGAAATACGCCAAGACCATACAGCTTAATCCCATTAAAATACCTGGGACATAACCTGCAATAAACAGAGCCGCAACCGATGTTCCGCCAGATACTACGGAAAATACGATAAGTGAGTTACTTGGCGGAATTAGGAGACCAGCAGGACAAGATGCCACGTTTACCGCGGTAGCTAAGTTTTTGTCGTAGCCCTCTTTTTCCAGTTCTGGGCCCAAGGTTTTACCAACCGCAGCTGCGGCCGCAACGGCAGATCCAGAAACCGCGCCAAACATCATATTGGCAAAAATGTTAACGTGCAAAAGTGAGCCTGGAATCCAACCAACCATAAGTTTCGCAAGATTGATAAGTCGCCCCGCGATACCACCCACGTTCATGATGTTTCCGGCAAGAATAAAGAATGGGATAGCGAGCAAACTGAAACTATCTATACCGGTAAAGATCTTTTGCGCCGCAGTCATGCTTGCTACGTTAAAGGGTAAAATGAAATACATGATGGTCAAAGATGACATTGCAATCGCAATCGCAATCGGCATGCTTATCGCAATCATGAATAAAAATAGGCCTAGCAGCCAAACACCAATGGACAAGTCCATAATATAGAATCCTTATTAAGCTTGTTCTTTGTTACTAAACAGGTCGACCGTATTTAAAACGATATAAATGAGTATAATTACGGCTGAAATGGGCAGTATTGAATACACAGTAGACATCGGTAATTGCAATGCTGGTGATAATTGTTGCGTGGTTCTGCCCATAAGAGCTAAGCCACCTTTGAGCAATGCTAAAGAAATAAATGCACCTGAAATTACATTTATCAGTACATGTAATGCGACATGTGCTTTGCCTTTAAGCGCGCCGTCCAATAGTGTGATGGCTAAATGCCCTTTTATTCCGAATAAATAGCTTGCCCCAAATAAACCAAGCCATACCATGGTGTAGCGTGCGAGTTCATCAGTCCAGTTACTTGGATCATTCAACACATAGCGGCTAAATACTTGCCAAGTGACAGTAACTACAAGCAACATTAACGCAAAAGATGAAATAAAAAGGAGCAACCTATCAAGCAGGTTTCTGAAAGTTGTTAACATGGAGTTGTACCTCAAAAAATTTTGCCCTAGCAAAGCCAAGGCAAAATTATAGTGTTACTAATATTGTGCTAGGACTAATTAAAGCGCTTCAATTTTTTCAATGAATGCCGCTAATTTAGGATCTTTCTTAGCTTCGTCAATCATAGGTTTAACAGCAGCACGGAATGGGGCTTTGTCTACCTCAACAAATGTAACGCCTTCTTCGATGCCTTTCGCTTTGTTCATGTTGTCTGTTTCGTCCCAGATTTTGATCTGTTCTTCAAGAGACTCTGCTGCGGCTTCTTTTAAGATTTTTTGCTCATCTGCTGAAAGTGAAGCCCACTTGTCTTCTGAAATGATAATCACGTCAGGAGTCATCATGTGTTGATCCATCGAGTAAAATTTAGCAACTTCACTGTGCTTCATTTCAACTAGGCTAGAAATGTTGTTTTCTGCGCCATCGATGACACCTTGTTGTAACGCGGTGTAAACTTCGTTGAATGGTACAGGTGTTGCTTTACCGCCTAATAGGTTAACCATTTCCATCATAGTCGGAGAACCAGGAACACGAACTTTCATACCCGCTAGATCTGCAGGAGAATTAATCGCTTTTTTCGAGTAGAAGCTGCGAGTACCTGAATCGTAGAAAGTAAGACCAATGAATCCTTTGCCTTCACTTGAAACTAGCATTTCTTCAGCAGCGTCACTTCTCATGAACGTTCTCATGTGTGCAACATCACGGAACAAGAAAGGCAGTGCATTAACTTTAAAAGTAGGTTCAAAAGATTCTGCTAATCCACCATTGATTTTTGCCATGTCAATCGCGCCAGTAACCACTTGCTCAGCTTGATCACGTTCAGAACCGAGTTGGCCGTTTGGAAAAATCTTGATAGTCAGTTCGCCATTCGATTTTTCTTTCACTTTGTCAGCCATAATCACCATACCTTGGTGAGCAGCACTTTCTAATGACATTGCATGTCCAAGCGTTAACATTTTTGCCGAAACATTCACGCTAGCAAATAAAGAGGTAATCAACAAAGGCAATACTAATTTCTTCATTTCTTTTGTCCTTAATATATTTATCTAATAAGTAATAATTTTAATATTGGAATTAAACTTTCTTTTGAAACATTATTTCGAAAAGCTAAGGAGATAATACTTATGTAGTCTTGTAATACAATATTACGACACAAGAAGTATGATCAAAGCACTGTGCTAGATCACATTTTTAATCTGATATTCTACATTTTCGATCTTTCCGGAGAATATTAATTGATCTCAAGCACGATTAGCACGCTTGAATGACCAATAACTTATCAATGCAGTGAGGTTTTATTAAGAGGATTCATTGTGATGGCATAATCGATCACAATATTAACATATGGATCCAAGTCATAACATATTACAATAAGATTATATTAAATATTATGCTTATTGTTATGAGCGTTATTCTAAGTATGCTTATTTACAATATGAGTTTAAGTTAATATCAATGATATTAATCGTATTAATTAGGATATTTGATAATAGTTTTTATAGATTTTTCTGCAGTAAAATATTCACATATAAAGTGAGTTGCACAATACAATAAATGTAGATGTTGTTATTTATCGCTGACATGACCTGTTGTTTTTAGGTAACAGGTCATTCAGTACGAGTGGAATCAGCCGCAATGTTTATCTACATTTATTTCTAAGCAGATCGTTCCTAGTTAAACACTGTTTATAACACCTAGTTCGAACTATTCTATGAATTCGACTTTATCTTCTGCCGCGCCCCTTTTCCATTGCGTGATAGTCCTTAAAATCAGAGTCACGAGGCAAAGAGAACCAGAGCAGAAAGCAACGATAGTGAAAGAGAATCGTGTGCTGGTATTACCCAACAGTTGTCCTAAAGCGTCTAAAATTATTGGTGATAAGAACTGACCTAAAAACAGCATGCATGAAACGATGGCCATAACTCTAACTCCTGCTCCCTTCCCTCCAGCATGACTGGCCCCGGAATACAGTGTTGGCATTGTCCATCCGAGACCAAACCCGACAATACTAATGGCTATCAAAATTTGTGATACGCTTGCAGCTTGACTTAACAACAAAAAGCCAACCGCCATCATTCCAAATAGAACGATAAGAAGAAATGACTTAAGGAAGAGTCTTACTTTGACATAAAACAATCCAGCGATGAATCCACATGCAGTAAGAACCGCAAGGGCTATTCCTGATAGTGATGAATCTCCTAGATGGTTATTTTGCATGAATATTGCGATGTTGACGGGAATTGCGTAGAACGCGACCATTAAAGCAAATGCTCCACTTGCCCATGCATACACTGACTTAGGCAGTTTTTGTTTGTATGTAACGGCACCTTTTATCTCCGGAGGCTCGGGTAAAAATAATAATATTAATACAAACACAATTAGCCCCATCGAATAAACCGCAAAAGTGTAGCGCCAATTCAGGGTAGCCAATGCTCCCGCAGCGATAGAGCAAATAATGCCACCAAGCTGAGTCGCTGAAACGGAATAACCGAGCATCTTTGCTCGTTCTTTACCATCGAAGAAATCAGCGATTAAACCTGTCGACAAGGGCATGATTAGACCAACGCCGATTCCAAGTACTGCTCGCGACAAAAGCAACATGCTGAAACTTCCGACAAAGGCACTACCCAGTCCGCCAACGAGATAAAAAAGAAGTCCTATTACTAAAATACTACGTGCAGATATCTTAGAACTAAGTTGTCCGGAAATGAGTGTGAAAACGATCATAAATATGGCCGGCATTGTTACGACGAGTTTTATCGCGGATTCACTCGTTTCTGGAAATGCAGTGGCGATTTGGGCTATCGCAGGAGCAACTGCTGCTCCTGCCATTACCGTTAGTAGTGAGAGTGACAAAATAGTCGGTTTAATCATACTTTTCATAACTTGTTATTGTCCTGTTATTTCAAATTAGACGCATTTTCTACCATACGATTTAGCAGCCCCATCACCTGGTGTCGCTCTTCATCAGAGAACCCTTCCACTAAGATTTCGATTGATCCGTATAAGATTTTTCTTAAGGTTGGCTTAAAATCGCTTCCTTTCAGTGTTAGATACACCAGATTAACGCGTCCATCTTCTGGTGATCGTTTTCGTTCGACGTATCCCTGACTTTCCAAGTGCTGTAGCGCTCTTGTTGCCGTTGCTTTATCGCACTTAAAGAAACTCGCCAGTTCTTCTTGGCTAACACCATCTTGGTAGGTAAGTTCAGCTAGAAAGCTAACCTGACCACTTCCAATGCCATAAGGTTCAAGTTCCTTACTAATGTGGCTTTGGCTAGACCGATATAAGATTGAAATTAAGCGGCCAAGTGGGTCATATTTCTCTTTCATATCGAGTTCCTACCTATTTTAGATTTGACTATATTAGTTGCTATAGCAACTAATATAGTCTTACATGGTTGCGATCGCAACGTTATTTTGGGTATGAAATGAAATAAATATCTTAAATAGAATTAGATTTAGCGTTTCATTGATAGCTGGACAGCTGCTGAACAGAGGAAGAAAACACCGAGAAAAGCGATAAATTTAGTTTGTTATGGGGATCTGAGACGGCTTTTATACAGAGAGGTAAATACCAATGTCATTAGACTTCTTTTTCTAGCTGTTTTAAATATGATTTCATAAATGAAGTTCTGCGCTCGGCTTCTATCTTTGCCGAAGTCGTATTCATAGTGTCGACGAGCTTCAGCAACTTCACATAGAAGTGATCAATACAATATTGCTTATCGTTTAACTCCCTTTCGCGCGCAAACGGGTCCAATTTATGGTAGAAATCGGAGCCCAACGTGGTATTGACTTGAAAGCACCTCGCGATACCGATAGCGCCTAAGGCATCGAGTCTGTCGGCATCTTGCACTATTTGGGCTTCTAACGTTTCAGGTGCAATATTGGCGCTAAAACTGTGGGCTACTATCGCATGGCTTACGTCAGAGAAATACTCAGATGGGTAACCGATTTTCTCTAGAAACTTAAGCGCTTTCTTGGCTGCTATGGTTGAACTGCTCGCTCTATCTGGATGGTTTTTAGGGAAAGAAAAACAGTCATGAAGGTACGCAGCAGGAAGGACTATTTCGAGTTTTGCCTCTTCTTTTAATGACAGGCTTTTAGCGGTTTTTACCACTCTTTGAACATGAGTCAAATCATGAGCTAGGTCCTGTTGCATCTCTGATTTAATAAAATTGAAAAACAATGATTCAAATTGCTCTACCATTCTCTACTCCGTGAAATCTAATATTGCTAGCGTATGGTTTTCAACATACTCTTGGCTATGTTTGGACCTTTCTCTATTCTATTCTCTTATCTTTATTACAAAATAATCAGAGTAAAGCAGGTGGTTAATTATGTTTGTTTCACGATGAACATCAAATTGATTTTTGCATGATAACTTCGCACGCATCATGACCGGTATCACCACGTGGTGCATTGAGGTACTCAAAACCCAATTTCTCGTACAATTTTATCGCCTCTTTAAGGCACTCAGTTGTTTCTAAATAGCACTCTTGATATCCATGTGCTTTTGCCTGTTTTAGAGTCAAAGCAACCAGTTGTGTAGCTAAGCCATGTCCTCGAGTTTGAGGTAAAAAATACATTTTCTGTAATTCGCAAACTGATGGTTCGCCAGCCAAAGGGGCGAACCCTCCTCCACCTACGACTTTTCCACTATGCTCAACGACCCAGTACGCAGCTCTATCCTGATCATACGCGGAATACAAATCGTCTAGAGTCGGATCTGAAACGCCATACCCTTTATCAGCCGTTAGTCCATATTCTGCCGATACTGTTCGGATTAAATCAGCGACCTCTCGATTATCGGATTTGCTAAGTGGACGAATAATAAAGTCGTTTGGTCGGCAAACGTTGGTTAATCCTTTCATTTTGCTTTGGGACGAAATGGCTTGATCACTGCTTCGTTGCATTCTAAGAAAGGCCCTTCCATTAGATCGATACAATACGGAATTGCGGGGAATACCGCATCCAGACATTCTCGGATCGACTTTGGTTTTCCTGGTAGGTTTACAATTAACGAGTCATTGCGAAGACCGGCAGTCTGACGTGACAAAATAGCGGTAGGGACGAACTTAAGAGATTCAGCGCGCATAAGTTCCCCAAAACCGGGCATCATTCGATCACAAACGGCTTCGGTTGCTTCTGGAGTAACATCACGTTTTGCAGGCCCTGTTCCACCTGTAGTGACGATCAAACTGCAATCCTGTTTGTCTGCCATTTTTATTAATGTGGCTTCGATAACATCTTGTTCATCGGGGATCACTTCGTAGATTGGTTCCCACTCAGAAACTAAATACTCATTTAGCGTTTCAATAATGGCTTTACCTGAAATGTCTTCATACACACCTGCGCTTGCACGGTCGCTAACCGTAACAATACCGATTTTAGCTTTTGTCATTTTTTTCTCATTGGTTGACTAAATTTGTTACACACGCTAATGCATTAGAAAACGTTGGTCAAATGGGAGATCGGAATGCATTGCCTCTGGTCAACTGATTATCTTGCTAGAAAAGTTGATTAATTACGTTATTAAGTTTTTTATATCGTTTGTTTGGAGTGAGTTTCTCGGCTCAAATTTTGTTTATTCTATCGACCAAAAAATCGACGGCAGCTTTTACTTTTGGCACCAAGTAACGTTGCTTTTGATAGAGTAAATAGACAGCCATATTGGTGTTTTGAGTTACGGATATTTCCTGTTCAAACATCAGTTCTTGCAGTTCTCCTGATTTGAGCTGGGAAGCCAAAGCCCACCTAGGCAACATTATGATACCTTCCCCACGACACGCTTTTTTTGACAGCCAAGCGCCGTTATTTGATATTGCGACCGCGGGTCCGGAGACATCCTGCCATTGATTGTCTAAATGACATAACCAAGGCATAACCCCAATTGGCGACTTAAAATAAAGACCATGATGATTTTTTAACTCCATTGGGTTCTTCGGAACGCCGTATTTTTCTAGATAGCAAGGTGATGCAACAGGAACAAAATTATTGTCCATCAATTTAATGGCTAGAACTCGTTCATTGGGGGCATAACCACCTCGAATGGCAATATCGACATCGTCACGACCAAGCGTTGACAACTCATCACTGAGACTGACATCGATAACAATCTCAGGATACAGTTCGCTGAATTCATCCAACAACGGAAACAAAATCTGATTACCAAAACCCACCATCGAGCTAATACGCAAACGCCCCATTGGCTTGCTTTGATAGCTACGGACTGTTTCGTTGCTTTGCGCTAACTGATTTAATATTGTTTGTATATCGTTGTAATAGATTTGACCGACTTCGGTTAATTTTACAATTCGGGTTGAACGTTTAAGCAAAGTTGTGCCTAATTTCTTTTCTAAATCGGCGACACGTCGAGACAACGAAGATGGTGGAACATTAAACGTTTTTGCTGCTTTGGTAAAACTGCCGGTTTCGACAACTTTGCTGAAGTATCGGATAGCTCTTAGTTCATCCAATGAATATCTCCATTTTATGAATAGGAAAGCATTATTGCTTTATTATTGTTATAAAAGCAATTGTGATTCGCATTTTCCCCTATATATCACATGATTAAAACCAGTAATAATACTCACACTTAGCGAATAAAGTAATAATTGTCCTATAAATTCACTCCTCGACTTTAGTACGGAACGACATTTATTACGCCTTAACACAAACAATGGAATTGGACTTATGATTACTCTGCATGGTTTCCCCTCGAGCAACTATTACAACATCGTAAAACATGCCCTTTTATATAAAGAGATCCCCTTTCAAGAGAATCTAATTTATGCTGGTGATCAGAAGTTGGTCGAAATCAGCCCTGCTGGCAAGATCCCTGTTATCACGACCGAAACAGGTTTCAATCTGTCAGAGTCGAGTGTGATTTGCGATTTTATTGAAGAGACATACCCAGCGAATCCGCTATACCCAACCGATTCAAGTGAGCGAGCGGCCGTGCGTCAGATTATGAAGGTCGCAGAGCTCTATTTTGAACTTCCAAGTAGACGGTTAATCCCCTACGCGTTTTCTGGCACGGAAGCGCCAGAGATGGTGACATCAGAAGTTCGCCAAGTGTTGAGTCGTGGAATTACCGCACTCAGTCATTTATGCGAGTTTTCACCTTGGGTTGCGGGTCGTGAGTTCACAATGGCGGACATTTATCTTTATCACGTTAATACGATCGTTAATGCTTTTGCTCCTTCACATCTTGATTGGGATGTTGTTGGCCAAGTCCCGGGAATGAAAGAGTGGAATTCAGTGATGAGTCAAACTGATGTTGCCCAAAGTGTTGAAGCAGACCGCTTAGAAAATATGCCTGAGTTTATGGAAAAAATTAAAGAGCGGTTAAAGCATTCATGACTCAATAGCGTTTAGGATCTAACGAAAGGTTACTGGTAAACGGTCAATTCGATATTTCGATTGGTTTAACAAATGATATTTTTAGGAACAATTAATATGTCAGAGACAAACACTCACCTAACTTCAACCATCAGCGACAATAATACCCTAACACTAGCATTACAAAACATTGAGACGCCACAGCCCGACACCGACGAAGTGGTTATTCGCATTGAGGCAGCTCCGCTAAACCCATCCGATTTAGCTGTGATGTTTGGTGCCGCGGATTTAGCAACAGCGACCCAGTCTGAAACGGCAAACGGCCCAGCGATTACAGCTGACGTTCCCCCTCACTATATGTCGTCACTAAAAAATCGTGTCGGTAAATCTTTGCCAGTTGGTAATGAAGGCGCAGGAACCGTCATTGCTGCGGGGTTGTCTCC
Source organism: uncultured Vibrio sp. (assembly GCA_947504195.1). GTDB lineage: Bacteria > Pseudomonadota > Gammaproteobacteria > Enterobacterales > Vibrionaceae > Vibrio. Next base: position 548,935 of record CANNGN010000001.1, read on the forward strand.
CGCTGCACAAGCGTTAATCGGTAAAACCGTTGCTGTAATTGGTGGCGGTACCTATCGTAAATTTTTATGTGCCAATGTACAAAGCTGCTTAGAACTAAAAGAAGGCACAACTGCGAAACAAGGTGCGTCTTCATTTGTTAACCCGCTTACTGCGTTAGCCATGGTTGAAACCATGCGAGCAGAAGGTCATAAAGCGATTGTTCATTCCGCTGCCGCATCTAACCTAGGGCAAATGTTAAACCGTATTTGTATTGCCGATGGCGTTGATTTAATTAACATTGTTCGTAAACCAGAACAAGAAGCGCTGTTACGAGATCAAGGCGCTAAATATGTCGTCAATTCAAGTAGTACTGCTTTTCTTGCCGATTTAACCACCGCGATTATTGAAACCGGCGCCACTATCGCATTTGATCCAATCGGTGGCGGACAATTAAGCAGCGATGTTCTTAATTGTATGGAAGCAGCCATTTCTCGTGATTCAGACGAATACAGCGTTTATGGCACGACAACATTCAAACAGGTATACATCTACGGGGCATTAGATCGTGGCCCTATAACCCTTAATCGTAACTTTGGTTTTTCTTGGGGAGTAAATGGATTCTTACTGTTTCAAGCTTTAGGAAAACTTGGAGCGGAAACCGCTAGCTCAATGCGCCAACGAGTTGCGGATGAAATCACCACAACATTCGCAAGTCATTACACTCATGAAGTCTCTTTGGAAGATGCGCTCAAGATCGAGTCATTAGAAACGTATTCCAAACAGGCTACTGGAGAGAAGTACTTAATTACACCGCAAGCGTAAATTGTTCTAGCGTTCTAATTTTAGCCATTCCGCCCTATTATGTATATTTCATGTAATGGGGCTGAAAGCCGTTAATTTACGAAATTCAGGGAGAACCGTTAGTATAAATTACTTTCGATTGAGTATTGGTGAATTGATCTTTTTCCAAAACAACGTGTTTTTGTCGTGGAGTCCAAAGCTACGATACGTGTGGGTTAAATCAATATATGCACGGCAATCGATTGAGTAGATTTGGTTTTCTGGAAACAAACCAGTACCAATGTTGGCAATGACTTTCCAGCCGAATGTAAAACTGGGACAATTTGAGATTGCTTGATGGTACGTACCAGTTTCATCTTTTATCGTACTCATACACTCAGATATTTTCACTTCTTCGCCAAAAAAACTTTTTTCTATACTCGCTACCTGTGAAGAGCAATTGCCACCAGTGATTGTGACTAACCGATGAGTCGGGTTCCCAGACCGTTCGTAATCGAATGCAGATGCGATACTTTCATCACAATTGATCGAATACTTCGATTTGCGAGTAAACAAACTGTTGCCAATGTTCGCCATGACCTTCCAGCCAATCGTATATAACGGGCAATTTGAGATTGCACTATGCAAAGTCCCAGTTTCATCTTTTACGGTGCTTGAACATACTGAAAAGCTCCCCCTTCCCCCTCGAGCAGTTATTTGCTGAGCACAACCTCCATCGATAATTGTGACCAATTGTTGGGTTGGGTTTAGGCCATACAGTTCATAGTACATGGGGAGTGTAATTGCAGCGAGCGATAATAAACCGACCAGTGTAGTCATAAATATTTTATTCATAATCAGCTCATAGCATCCCTGTCGTTAAACGAGAACGAGTTACTTCAATTATGCTCACTCTTTATGTGGCACGTGTTCATTGAATACTGCTTCAAACTTATCAAAACAAAAGGACTCATCATTTTTCTGTACTTCGTTAAAGTTGGACATAAACTCATATAGTCAATTCTTCTCTAACTCAACTCTTTAGTCATAAAGCAGCTATGAGGATCATCTGTGTAGTGTGAAAAAGGTTCACAGTATTGGAAATTAAATTTTTCATAGAGTTTTCGAGCTGGGAGAAAGAAATCTTGAGTTCCCGTTTCTAGACTCACTTTTCGATAACCACGGCTAGCCGCTGCATCAAGCGTATGGACTAGAAGCTTGGTTGCCACACCAGATTGACGCGCTAACGATGATGTTCTCATTGATTTCAGCTCAACGTGTGTTGAGTTAAGCTGTTTTATGGCGACGCACCCCTGAAGTTCCCCATTAACCCAACCGCTGAAGAATGTGATATCAGGGGATTTAAGTTCGTTTACATTCAACGCATGAACACTTTCTGGCGGAGAAGTCGCGTACATGTCGGCGAGATGTTCTTCTAATAACGTAATGACTTCACCACCGGAAAGATCATCTATTTTAATGTCCATATTTTAATTATTCCTATGTCGGTATGTCAGATTTGAAAATTTCAGTAAAACCAGGCGTTAAAACACTTCCCGATAAGCAAATAAGCCCTGACTACCACCGGTATGCAAGAACAGTTGATTGCTGCCGGGCTTGATCTTTCCTTCGGTACATAAGTCGATAAATCCCGCCATGGCTTTTCCGGTATAAACTGGGTCAAGTAATATCCCTTCCAGTTCAGCACAGCGTTTTACAGCTGAAATCATTGCTGGTGTGGTCATTCCATATCCGTCACCATAGTAACTTCCATCCACGATGACTTTGCCTTCAGCTAAATTCGGGTCGATACCAAGATACGTCAGCGTGTCATTAAGTAACGCTGTCACTAATTGTTGCTGATCAACGGTAGAGCGACTTACGGTGATACCGACTACTGGAATATCTACGTTGGCAGCGGCGAGTCCAGCCAACAAACCTGACTGTGTACCAGCACTTCCTGATGCCAAGACTATTTGGTCAATTTTAATATTTTGGTCTGAAGTTTGTTGTAAGATTTCATTGGCACAACGAACATACCCTAAACTGCCGATGACATTAGAACCCCCCATTGGAATCAAATACGGTGTACGACCTTTCTTTATTAACGTTTCGATTAACTTCTCTGTATAGGCGTTGCCGTTGTCTTCAAGTTCAAGGGCATGAATGTTGGCCCCACATAACTGGTCGAGTAATACGTTACCGTTGTTATAGTAATCGGCTTTTGGTGTGCCCTTCACGTCTTCTAATATTAATTCACACGCAAAACCAAATTTTGCTGCCGCAGCTGCGGTTTGTCTCGCATGATTAGATTGATACCCACCGATCGTCACTAAAGTATCAGCACCCTGACGTTGAGCATCAGCGATCAAATATTCCAGTTTTCTCGCTTTGTTGCCGCCGCCAGCAAGCCCGGTGCAATCGTCTCGTTTGATATAGACGTTGCATCCTAATACCTCAGAAAGACGTGACAAGTGCTCTAGTGGAGTTGGTGCGTGAACAATGTTTACTCTAGGAATAGTATTGAAATCGGGCATGATGGAGTATCGCTATTTAGTCAATGGTACGTATGCTCTTACCCCATTTGGAGTAAGTTTGCCGTGTTTAATGACTATAAAACACCAAAGTGATACTTACTGCAACCCATACATCACACTGCTACATTTGTACTTCCCTACATTTTTTCAGCAAAGTACGCCATTATTTCAGCGGTGGTCATTTCTTTGGTTTGATTAGAAAAACAGTAATAACTTGGTTTCATGTCACTAAAATATTGCATGTCCATTTCTAACCCTTCTAAGGTAGGAAATAACCCAACCGGCATATTGTGTTCGCCCGTTGCTTTCAGTTTATAAAAAAGATGCGTGCCACACTCAGAGCAAAATGCTCGAGATGCCCAAGCGGAGGATTCATACATTCTAACGAACTTCTTACCATCTATTTTTACATCTGTTCCACACTGTACGGCAAAAAAAGGTGCACCTCCCCAGGTTCGGCATGATTGGCAATGGCACACGGTAAACTTAGGATTAATATTATTAGCGACTATTGTTACAGCACCACATAGGCAGCTTGCATTTGAATGAGACATAGGAGTGGTTCCTTATTTACTTAAGAAAAAATGATATATGAGTGTTTGTATTCACTATAAGTCCATTACTTTGCGCCCAATTGCCCGACAGCTTGATAATGTGAAAAAATAGAGCTTTCAATATCCATTTTAGAAAAGACTTTCTGAGCCTTAGCATTCTCCATAGCTTGCATAGACGCCGCTTGAGCAAGATTAGCATTTTCCCAAACGACAATATCGGTCCAACGGTTAAGTTCCTCACTGTAAAAATATCGACGACTTTGAAAACCTTCAAAACGCTGAACAACGGAATTGAGTGTTTCCATTGCTAGCTTTTGTTCATGATACTCAATTCCGTCGATAAATTTCGTACTGACTATTTCATAAGTTGAAGCAGAGCTCATTGACGAGGCTAACATGGTGATAGCAAGTGTGGTGCCCTTTGGATTCATTGTTGAAGACTCCTGATATTTTGTAAAAAACATGTTGGAAATACGTTTCGTGTCATTGGTAGTGATATCCTATTGGTAAATACGACACTTAATGACCGATTAATTATGCGCAGTTTTCAAAACAAGCAAGATAGGCTCGAAAAACTTATAGGGCTCTTAGCGAACAAAAATTTAACAACGACAAAATCACTCGCGGCATCCTTAGGTGTGTCGATAAGGAGTATTTCCAGAGATCTTACGCTGTTGCGAGAGCAAGGTTACGACATTGAAACCGAGCGTGGTGCGGGCGGTGGTGTTTCGCTATTAGGGATGACACGCCCTCCTCGCTTCTTCTTGAGTGATGAGGAGATTTTGAATACGTTAATGGCATTGGCGCTAACTGAGTCGTTAAGCTGTCCAATTTTAGGAGATACTATCTCTAGTGTGAAAAGCAAGCTGACCTTTTTTCTCAACAATGAGCAGAGAAAGCGAATTACCTTATTACGCCAGCGTGTGTTAGTAGGTGCTATCGCTTCAAGCAAAGTATCATCATCGGTTGTAAACATACATCAACCATTTCTTACTGATGTAAGCCAAGCATTTATTCAGCAACAAACACTCTTTATCGGCTATTTGTCCGAAAATGGCACCGAAACAACAAGGCGGATCGAACCTCAGTTCATACTACTCAACTGGCCAGCGTGGTATTTATTGAGCTGGGACTATTTAAGAGACGCACCAAGGTTGTTCCGCATCGATCGTCTCACCCATGCCAGCGTTGAGAATAATCGTTTTCGACTCAGAAGCATCAGAAGTTTAAGCGGTGATTTTGGCGAGTATTTTGACACTATGTAGTGACGTCGGTTATCTCACCAAATGAACGCATGTTCGTCGAGCGGTTCATAAATGTTTCTAACGTTTCGCTATGATCCTGACTCATTTAAGTTAACTTCAGTGGTAAATTTTACCGTACGTAACGAAACCGACGTATGGAACTTCCGTATATTGAGGTCTTTACGTATCGAACGATCTAGAAACGCTTCATATTGTGGAATATCATTGACACTCACAATAAGCAGAAAATCATAGCTGCCTGATATTTGATAGCATTGAGTTACTTCAGGAAACTTAAATATCATAGAGCGAAAGTCCTTGTAGATATCTTCTCTATCTCGCTCCATTTCGATTGATACAATAAACGTCATAGATTTCCCCACCAATTCCGGATTGACTAGTGACACGTCACCGATAATGGCTTTTTCTTGTCTTAAACGCCTGACTCGTTTTAGACAGGCTGGCGGAGACAATCCCACTTCTTCAGCAAGATCAACGTTAGGAATATTATTATTTCTTTGCATAATCATCAGAATTTTTCGATCTATGCGGTCAATTTCCATAATTTTGTAAACCTATATAAATAAGAACTTTTTAGATGTATTTTTTCTATATAAGAAATTTATCGCCACTATTAATGGCAAATTCAAAATACAATGAACGGCTATATCTTTATCATATTGTTATGAACTTAGCCATATAAGGCGATAAATGATGAATCGATTAATAGTCGAAATTAAACAAATAAGCGGTGAAATCAAGACGACCACCGTATCGTTATTTGCAATTATGATTCCTATGATTGTACTGATAAAAATAGCCGATGATCTCGGTGGAGTGACGCTGCTAAGCTCACTTTTAGAACCGATAATGGCGAGCCTTGGGCTTCCGAGTTCGATGGCACTTGTTTGGGCAACGACCATGTTGACTAATATATATGCCGGAATTGTTGTGTTTATCGACTCCGGAGCCACGCTATCGGTCGCTCAGGTTACGGTATTAAGCAGTTTGCTATTGATATGCCATTCTCTCCCCTTAGAAGGCATTATTTCAAAGAAAGCGGGCGTTCCAATGTGGGTTTCTATCATTTTGAGAGTGGCTGGAGGATTTGTTTTTGCGTGGCTTCAGAATATGTATTATCGGTACTCAGGAACAGGCGAGCAAGCGGCTAAGATACTCTGGCAGAGTGAACCGCGTGTTTACGAAAGTTACCTCGATTGGGGCATTGGGCAACTTATTAATTTGGGGAGCATATTTGTTGTCATCTGTGTACTGATTACAGGGCTGAGAATTTTAAAACTTCTTGGAGTTGAATATGCGATGGCATTATTAATGGCACCTTTATTGAAACTCCTTAGAGTTAGCAAAGAAGCTGCTAACTTAGCCGTTATCGGTATCACGTTAGGCCTTTCCTACGGTGGCGGTTTAATCATTAATCAATCTAAGAATGGGAATTTAACGGCGAGAGATGCCATGATAACGGTGATGTTATTGAATTTGCTCCACAGTATTATTGAAGACACCGCACTGGTGTTGCTGCTAGGGGCCGACGTGACTATGGTACTTTGGTTTCGAATTGTATTTTCTATTTTGGTAATGGCCATTATTTCTCAATTTTATCGAATGCCAAAACCAGATCTGAAATATGCCTCAAGCTCTAATAAATAAGTAAAAAAGCCCTTAATCATGAGACTAAGGGCTGTGACTATATTCTTACTTAACGATTAAGCACCGATGATACCGCCATCTTTACGAGTAATCGCAATCACAGATGAACGAGGAATGCTGTTTCCGCCTTCAGGGAAGTGCGAGTCAGCCAGTTTCTCACCTGGGTGTTGAATCCCAACAAACATGGTTTTGTAGTCTGGAGCAAAGGTTAACCCCGTCACTTCACATGCAACTGGGCCAGTTAGGAAGCGACGAATTTCACCGGTTTCTGGGTTACTACAAAACATTTGGTTATTGCCCATTCCAGCAAAGTCTCCTTCGTTTTTATAGTTCCCATCGGTTTGAATCCAAAGACGTCCAAAACGGTCAAAGCCAATACCATCTGGGCTATTAAACATATTGTCTTTGTTGATGTTGTCACTACCTGCCATAAGCCCAGAATCGTGTACTTCCGGATTTCCCGCTAAGACATAGATATCCCAATCAAACGTATCCCCGATGTGGTTACGGTTGGTTGGACGCCAACGAATGATGTGACCGTAAGGGTTCTTCTCTCGAGGGTTAGCGACATTAAGCGGCTGCGACTCTTTTACACCACGGTATTTATTGTTTGTTAGCGTACAGAATACGGACTCGTTATCAGGGTGAACGGTTACCCATTCTGGACGATCCATTGTGGTTGCACCAACTTGTGTTGCAGCAAGACGAGCAAATATCAATACGGATGCTGCATCTGGGAATCCATTTTCAGGTGTAAGCCCGTTTTTGCCCCAAGTAAGCTCAAGCCATTCGCCTTTACCCGCTAACTCCCCTTCTGTGCCATTGAATTTAGCAACATATAGGGTCCCTTCTTCAAGAAGATCTAAGTTTGATGCCGCACCAGGAACATATTTGTTCTTAGATACAAATCTGTATAAGTGTTCACCGCGTTCATCATCACCTAAGTAAACAACAGCATGGCCTGAATCGTCTAGAGTTAAAGCGGCATTTTCGTGTTTGAAGCGACCAAGTGCACTGCGCTTTTTAGGGGTTGAATTAGGATTCATTGGATCAATTTCAACTACCCACCCCATACGATGTGGTTCATTTGGATGTTTTGCCATATCAAAGCGTTCATCGTGCTTAAACCAATCGTAGTTCCAGTCTTCTTTCTTGAGACCATAACGCGAATACGACTCATCAAATTCTTTGTCTGATGAAGCGCCAAAGTAGCCATTGAAGTTCTCTTCACAGGTGAGATACGTTCCCCATGGAGTTTGACCATTAGCACAGTTATTCATAGTGCCAAGAATTTTAGTACCTGATGGATCAGCGTCTGTTTTCAGCAACTGATGTCCACGAGCAGGACCCGTCATTTCCATTTCGGTCGAAGCGGTAATTCGGCGGTTTACGCGACCATCTGGGTTCGTGACCCACTTACCATTCTTTTTCGTTAATTCAACAATGGAAACACCGTGAGCTGCTTGAGCTTTATATACATCATCTTCGGTGATGTTTTTGCCTTGGTGTGCGTAAAGATACTCTTTATTGACGTATTCATTGTTTACCGCAAGTACTGCTCTATCGTCAGAAACTGGGAAAAATGTCATCCCATCATTGTTGTCACCAAACTGCATTGACTGAGCTTTTGCGTCGTTCGATTGGCTAAATGCTGGCGCCCCTTTTAATACAGGATCGCCCCATGAAATCAGAATATCAGCCTGATAACCTGCCGGAACCACAACAGTGTCGGCCGTCGAAGTTGGAATTGCTTCAAAACCAATTGTCACAGTTTTGTTGGACATTGAACCGGCAATGGCTTGACTCAATGGTGCTGCTGCAAAGAAACCGACGGTCCCGGCAGCGCCAGCAGATTTCAAAAAACTTCTTCGTGACATTGCAGCGTCGACAAGTCGATTGAATTCTGGCTCGTGAGTAAGTGGTCGTTGATCATTTTCTTGATTGAATTGCTTCATGAGTCGCTTCCTTGTAAGTGCAAACGTTGTATTTACCGCTTGCTATAGTTTTGCCACTAAGATGAAGTTTTTATATTTCAATTTCGTTTCATTTTGGTAATAGATATCTTAAGTATTTCTTACAGTTCAACATTTCTGGTTATTTATTGTTGTTTCCAATGGCGTAGAATGAGGTTTGCTCATAGAATAAAACCTCGGCAGACTTCACTCAGTTAAGGACGATTCCATGAAAACGGTTCTATGTTTTGGTGACTCAAACACCTGGGGTTACGCTCCAAACTTGTCACGTCGTTACAATCAAAATGAACGCTGGACTATGCTTCTTCAATCTCAACTCACTTCCGAGTATCGCATTATCGAAGAAGGTCAAAACAGCCGGACTACTGTGTTTGAAGATCCTTTTGAGCCAGGTAAAAAAGGGTTGGACTACCTTCTACCCTGTTTAGAAAGTCACCACCCAGATTTGGTCGTGATTTTATTAGGAACAAATGATCTTAAATCTCGGTTCAACGTCAGTGCAAGTGATATATCTAAAGGTGCAGCACGCTTAGTGCAAGTAGTACAAAATTTTAATCATGATTTTATGCCTAGCGCGCCTAAAGTTTTGCTCATCTCTCCACCCCTTGTTTACGAAGCTGATCCATTAAAAGAAGGATTCGAAGGTGCGGAAGAAAAATCCAAACAGCTTGGACATTTTTATGAACGAAGAGCACAAGAACTCGGTTGTCACTTTTTAGACGCTGCTAAAATCATTACGCCGTGCGAAAAAGAAGGCATTCATTGGCAGGTTGAACAGCATCTTGTGTTAGCTGAAAAACTTGCCGAGTTAATTCCAAAGCTAGTTAAGTAACTTAATCAGATTGGTACGGTTAACCCTATTTTAACCGACTGCATGGCAACGTTTGAGGTGAACTTTAAAATAGTATCGTCATCGAGAAACAATTCTCGTGTTATCGCCTCATATCGTTGCATGCTTTCTGCTGTAATTATTACCACAAAATCTTTTTCGCCAGCAATGTAATAACATTGTTGGACTTCGGGCTGATCACATACCTTTTTTTTGAATCGCTCAATCACCGACGCTCCCCCCTTTACCATAACTACATCAACGACGATAGTGATAAATCCGCCGAGCTGGTCACTATCGAGAATTGCAACTTCCTTCGAAATAACGCCAAATTCCTTAAGCTTCTTAATTCTTCGCTGGATAGCTGTTGCGGATAGACCAATTTCAATCCCCAATTCTTCAGACGTTTTTTTGTTGTTATCTTGGACACTTTTTAGTATTTGCCGGTCAAAACCATCCATATGCAGCTTTTCCTCTTAATTTATATATAAATGCAGTTATAATTCATATTAGTGCTCGTTAAGCTGCAATGTAAAGCTTCGGTTGATTTATCCTAGAGTAATAATTAATCGGAGAGGCGTGATAATGGTAGTTAATATTAAAAATAATGGAGTTGGGCTCGTTTTGGGGATTATTGCCTCGTTAATTTGGGGAAGTTGGCCAGTAATATCTAAGATTGGTGCCACGCACGCTCTCACCCCTATAGACATCGCAGCACTGCGTTTCTCAATCGCTGGTCTGATTTTGTTTCCTGTATTAATCCATCATGCGATACATGTTCGAGTTATTCTGACAAAAGGTACCTTGTTGACTATCGGTGCGGGTGCGCCCTACGTCTTACTTGCAACACACGGTATAAACCTATCTTCTAGCGCTCACTTTGGTGCAATTGCCCCAAGCACGATGTTGGTGTTTTCATCCATAGGTAGCGTCTGGTTATTCAAAGAAACAATCGATATAAACAAGCGTTTTGGGATTGGTGCCATAGTGGTTGGAGTGGTTACTATTGGATTATTCAATGTGAACAATATTACTCAAGCAACTGTGTTTGGTGATCTAATGTTTGTTGGTTGTGGTGCTTTATGGGCATCATTTACGCTGCTTGGTAAATATTGGCGACTTGATTCATGGGTGGCAACTGCATTGGTTTCAGTCGTGTCCGGAGTTATTTGTGCACCATTTACTTTTGATGTTATTCAAAATACGCCGGTAGATTTACTGCTCTTACATGGCGCCTACCAAGGTATACTTGTCGCGATTGTTGCTTTGTATTGTTACTCGAAAAGCGTCGCTTGTTTAGGCGCTATGAAAGGAGCAATATTTGCGTCTCTTGTTCCGCCTGTTGCATTGGTTTTGAGCTTTTTACTGCTGGGCGAAACCATGAGCACCCAAGAAGTTATGGGATCATGCTTGATCATTTTTGGTATGATTTTAGCGCTAGGAATGGTATCGATTTCTCGTCCCGCGGTCTCAATAAAATCGAAATCGTTGGATTAATTAATACTTTTGACGCTAATAAGACTAAACCCCATTCCAACAAATAAACCGCCACTAATACGCTGGAACCACTTTACATTTTTCGAGTTAGACAGAAAACCTTTACTTCGCTGAGCTAAGTAGCCATAAGTGGTTAATGATGAAAACGAGAAGAACATAAACAACAGGGTCATTATTGAAAACTGAAATAGTAACGGTCTATCTGCATCGATAAACTGAGGGAAAAGAGCGGTAAAAAATATGATGGGTTTTGGGTTGGTTACCGCAATGATGAAGCCCTCTTTAAAATAAGAAAATAGTGAGCGTTCTGCTTTAATTCCTTGGTAAAGAGGTTTCTTTTGTATTGCATTGCTTGAGCGTATTTGCTTAATTCCGAGATAGATCAGATACCCAGCACCCAATATCTTAACCGCCATAAACAGCACCGATGACGCGAGAAGAATAGCGCTTAAGCCAGTAATCGAAACTATTGATAGGATCATTAAACCAAGGATGTTCCCTAAAGCGGATACCACAACACACTTAACACCGCTAACCGCCCCGTTATAGATCGCTAGAAATACTGCTGGCCCAGGGCTAATCACATAAAAAAAGGCGACAAAGAAATAGGTTAATAATGTGTCGTAATTCATATTGTATTCCTTTTTTCCTATCTTTCACGAGTGACGCCATGAAAGTCACACATTAACACTGCTTTATCCATTCCGATAGTGTCAATTTAATCTAAATTCGATCAGTTAGATCTCCAAACCGTACGGACTTATAAACAGCGTTCTACCCTCAAATTCTAAGTTTGCAAGAGAGTGCATATTTATGCAATTGAAGCAATGACATCTAATGCCCAATCGGCAATATAGATTTCTGTCAGCGCTGGCGTTTTTTTATCTTACAAAGAGAACTTATTATGAGTGATAAATCAAATCTGAAACCACTACCTCCCTTTGTTGAAGAACGCCTAGGTTTTTACCTTACCGATCTAATTCATCAGAATGAAAACCACAAACACTTGGTTTTAGGGAAACGTCCTCAGCGGGACGCCATTGTCATGCAAAGTAATGACTACCTGTCATTATCGCATGACGAAAAGATTCAAAAAGCACACCGTGATGCTATAGGAGAAAATGACGATAACGTCGTAATGTCGGCAATATTTTTGCAAGACGCTGGATCAAAGCCAGCGTTTGAGAATCAACTTTCCGAATACATGGGGTTCGAGAGTTGTCTACTCGCGCAATCTGGCTGGGCTGCTAATATGGGGTTGTTGCAAACAATTTGTGGACCAAACACCCCTGTTTATACCGATTTCTTTGCACATATGTCTCTCTGGGAAGGAATTAGGGCTGCAGGCGCTCGTGCCCACCCTTTTATGCACAACGACATCAACCACCTTCGTAAACAGATTCAACGTTATGGCCCCGGAGTTATTGTTGTGGATTCGGTATACAGTACGATTGGCACAATCGCGCCATTACGAGACATCTACGAAATGGCTCAGGAGTTTGGTTGCGCTTTGGTTGTCGACGAATCTCACTCTTTAGGTGTCTATGGCGAACACGGTTCTGGCTTGGTCAAAGCACTGAACCTGACCGAGCAGGTCGATTTCATCACCGTCAGTTTAGCGAAGACATTCGCTTATCGTGCCGGAGCAATCTTAGGACCAAAAACGCTTGCACAGACATTACCCTTTGTAGCCTATCCTGCGATATTTAGCTCGACAGTATTGCCTCATGAAATTGTACGATTGGAACAGACCCTTGACGTAATTAAAGAGTCTGATGGTAAGCGAACAAAACTAGCCGATCGAGCAAAACAACTTCGTTGTGGCTTAATACAGATAGGTTTCAATATCCGCAGTGAATCTCAAATTATCGCTCTCGAATGTGGAAATGAAAGAAATACCGAACGTGTGCGTGATTTTCTTGAAGACCGTAATGTATTTGGCGCGGTATTCTGTCGTCCAGCAACAGGAAAAAATCGAAATATCATTCGATTTTCGGTTAATTCTGACTTGACGGTGGATGACATTAATCATGTATTAGCGGTGTGTAAAGACGCATTTCTCCATCCCGAATTAGAGTTCAATTAGAGACTAAAAACGGTAAGTTATAAGATTTACAGAACTCTGGCTCGCTCAGAGTTCTGTTTCTCAAAATTTTACACCCAATTGGAAATTTTGTTTAGAAGAGTATTTTTATCGACCGGCTTTACAATGAAATCAGAGATCCCTGATGATGATATGTCTTTTAGTGTATCTGGTGAATTGTCACCCGAATGAGCGATGATAGGAATTTGCGCAAAAGCTTTATGACTAGCACGGATAGTACGCGACGTTTTAATTCCATCCATGATGGGCATTTCTATATCCATAATAATTAGATCTACGGCTTTATGTTCCAAAGCTTCAAGTGCTCGTTTGCCATTTTCCTTTTGTATGACGTCAAAACCTTGTTTTTCCAGCATTATCGCAGTGAATTTTCGTATCGAATCATTGTCATCGACCAACATTATGGTTCTATGTTTTTGATTAACCTCTCGGCAGCTAGGACATTCGAGATCTATTGGGTATTCAACGAACAATAAATGGTCAATAATCGACTCACTCTCTTCGAGCCATTTGTGCATTTCAATCCAAGTCTGTTGAAAGGATGCTTTATGAGGCTGGTCAAGTGGCACTTGGTCATACAAGTAAACAAACCTTGCTGATGATCCAATCGCGTCTAACTGATCTACCAATGGTCCCGCATTTTGAGTATCAACAACAATCAAATCATGATTGAATTCAAATGTTCTTTGGGCCAATGCTGATGCAGGGTTGTAAACGACAGGCTTGAATCCTAATGAGGCCGCAGTGCGGTTTATATTCGCAATAATCTCATCATTGTCACCGATATAGAGAAGAGTTTTAAGTTTAGTAAGTTCATACTTAATACTTTTAACCGCTTCAGACTTAATCAATGGCATAGTTAGAGTAAACTGCGTCCACTCTCCGACTTCTGAACGGCAGCTAATATTACCACCAAATGAACGCATTACTTTTTGGCAGAAAGGCAGCCCTAAGCCGTAATTACCTGACTTTCCGGTTGTATAAAAATCTTGAAAGATATTTTGTATGGCATCGTTAGATATGCCCACCCCGTTATCAGTCACAACAATCTGATTCTTATCATTACCATGAGTCAACACGATATTAATATGAAATCCCTCTGAGCTACGGTGGTAGAAGGCATTTTTGATTAAATTAAACATGACATATTTGAGCAAGGAGCCACTGCCAAAAAACATAAATTCTGTGTTCACATCAATAGAAATAGCATCTCGATCAATTGGAGATTGATAGCTAAAATCTTCGATAGCACTCTCAACCGTCGTTTGCGCCGAGTAATGTTTGAACGTCGAACGCGAAACGCGATTTTCATCGATTGAAGTCAGCAGTAAATCAATCGTTTCATTTCCTGAATGAATAACTTTGAGGGCATCAGTGCTGACTTCTCTTAGTAATTCGACATCTTTGCGACTTATCAGACATTGATTGGTATTATTGTCTTTTAGATTGGGTAGCACCGACTGTATGACATTAATCGATGATGAAAGGCTACTTAATGGAATTCGCATCTCATGTGCAATCCCAGCACCAAAGGATTTAGCAATTGACACTTTCGCTTCGTGCTCGACTTGGTTTCGAACGCAAAACAGGTTGCCAAATAGATAGATAAACAAAAACACTGGAATGTGCGACCAATCCATACGAAATTCGATGGCATAATCTTGATTTAGCCAGGCTAAACCTATCGCTAGTGTTACACCTATAAACGTTTGCGCGAACATAATTAAAGTTACGTTCACAAGCAAAATATGAATAAAAATTGCTGTCATAAATGACATAAGCCAAACGGTGTTCCATTCATTCATAAGAAGCATATAGAAGAAGAAACTAGGTAAACAAATTATGATTGTGATTTGATATAAAATAGGTAAATGATCACGCCATTTCATCGGAAAATGGTTACGATAGATAAGACCAAAGAATAGTCCCGAGCACAGCAACCGGAATCCAATATTTTCATAGGGCTGAGGGAAGATAAACGCCCAGATAATGTAATATACCGGGAACCCGATAAACCCCATCCACCCAACAAGAGTGAGATTTGGCTCTGCATATTGATAGACTTTTTTAATGTTTTCCATCTTTAATATCGGGTCACTAGACTATGAGATTGATTCGACAACAGTGAGTTGTTGATTTCAAATACCTTATATGTCCTTTATTGCATACAATTCATATGGTTGCAATCTAATATTTAATAATTCGTTGATGATTATCCGATTTCATTCATTGGTGATATTCAAAACGCTATGAAGGTGCCTAGCTATTATTAACTAAAGAATCAAATGCGGATACCGATGCATAAAAGGCATCCTTATCTTTTTGGGAAATAGTGGTTGCGATTGGTAAGTCAGCTTTCATCGCGTCAACTGCCCGGTTTCGTACTAATACTTCAAAGTGTAAATGAGGACCAGTTAATCGACCTGTCGCACCAGCTAGTGCAATTTTTTGGCCTCGCGTGATTTGTTGGCCATTTTTCACTAAGAACTTACTAAGATGAAGATAACGTGTTTTATAGACGCTGTTATGTTGAATCACGAGGTATTTCCCAGCATAAGGGTGATTTCGTAATCCGATTACTTTTCCGTCACCGGTCGAGTAGACTGGCGCTCCTACTGGCGTCCCAAAATCAGTACCATTGTGTGGTGATATTCGTCCTGTAACGGGGTGTTTCCGTCTCGGATTAAAAGAAGACGTAATTCTGCGATATTTCTTGTCTACTGGATATCGGTTAAACGCGCGTTCTAAACTATTCCCTTCCCTATCATAGAATCGTCCATCTGGCGCTAAGAATGCTGACACTTCCCTTTTAGAAAGACCTCTAGAAAAAGTAAATGAGATTGCTTGAATTTCGCTATTTCCAGTTGGGCGATCATGTAAGAATTGTTGCTTAACCAAAATATTAAACCGATCACCTGCATGTAATGATCTAGAGAAGTCAATTTTATCGTGTAGGACACGAGTGATATTGCCTATTTGATTTGATGTAAGTCCAAGTTTGTTTGCGGATACAGAAAAACTTCCTGTAATGGTCCCTGAAAACAACTTTTCACGCCACTCGCCAGGAATCTCATTCAACTGATATGAGAATGAACCATCTTGCTCTTTGGTATATACCGCGTGTTCGACCAAGCTGATATGGTAAATCATACTCAGTAATTCATTATTGCTAGAAACAACGAATTCCAATTGCTCGCCGGGTTTTATGGTATCAAGCCGAAGGTGATTGAGATCGACTGATAAAATATGCTGTAGCGTTTCAAGAGAAATTTCTAACTGGGAAAAAATATTACTAAGCGTGTCACCAGGTTTCACTGTGTATTGTATTTTTTCTGGTTCTAAAGTTTCTATTGGTCCGTCTACTAATTGGATATCTTCAGTCTTTACGATTGGTGTTGTTTCATCGACCAGTTGCGTTGTAAGTTCTTTTTCACTCAATACCGAGTGAGATGCAGGCTGATTTGAATCATCAACGGTCGGGATAAGGTAAGCAGAGGTAAAGGCGAGTACCGCAGTGACTGAAGCAATAGTTCTAAACATTTTCATGGGGTAACACTTACTTTATTCTCTTGATAATCCATTACCAACATAACAACAATAATCATTTACATATATAACCGACTTTGTGACGATGTCACATAAAGTCAGTTATGTAAATCTATTTTATTTCTGCTTAGCGAATAATGCATTGCAGAAGTCGGTTCTCTAACTCTTCATCGATCGAATCTGCGATAACTTCGATTCTAGTTTCGCTACATTCGTCCAACTCAGATTCCGTTAGACCATCTTTCGTCAAATTATATCCAAAAATTCCATCGTAAGTGATAAAGACAGCTTTTAATCGCTCGACATTTAATTGCAAAAATAGATTTATAAGTTGCTTACGGTCAAATAGTTTATCAGGTGCGAAGCGCCAACCAACACTTATATACCCTTCCCCTTCATTGGTTGCTTTAATCATGCCACTTTCTGGCATTAGCAACTCTGAAGCCAATGGTTTTGAACTGTGATGATGGTGATGGTGATTAGACGAATACTCTTGAGTAAGTGTACTTCCTTTAAGCTGTTCGTGTGAAACTTTACCATGTTCAGCAAAAATAATTTCGACGTTTGGGTTATTAAATTTCTCGACATAATTTATCAGTGATTCTTGATCACCGCTTTGGTAAAGATCTTTTTTATTACCAACGACTATGTCTGCTATGGCTATTTGCTGATTGAATGTCTCGTGGTCGGTGTACCTTGTGTCTGATAGTTTACGAGCATCTACCAACGTAATGTTCTTCTGCAGAGAAATAACTTTGCGATAATGTTCTGATGATAGTACCTGTAATACTTCTTTTGGATGACCTAAACCGGTCGGTTCAATAAGTAATCGGTCGGGATTGGCTTGAACTAACAGTTGGTTTAGGGCTATTTGCATGGGTAACCCAGCGGCACAGCACATACACCCGCCCGGAACTTCTTGGATAAAGACGAGATCCTTCCCCTTTTGCCCATTGATTAAATTACCGTCGACCCCAATTTCACCAAATTCATTGACAAGTACTGCCCAGCGTTCATTATCAGGTTTGTTTTTTAAAAGGTTTAAGATCGCTGAGGTTTTACCAACACCGAGAAATCCAGTAATAATGTTAGTGGGTACTGCCAATATCTTTTTGTTATTCGTACTCATTCGCCCTTTCCTAATCAATGCAATCGTCACAAATACAACTAATTTCAAGTTGTGGACTTGTTACAGTAAAACCTTCTAGCTTTGCATTGGTTTGCAAGCCATTAATTAAACGAGGGTCGATAATTTGCTCGTTGATCTTTTCACACTTGGAACAGATCAAGAATTGAGGAACGCCATGCTCACTTCCACTGAGAATATGAGAACATACAATATACTTATTAGACATTTTAAGCTTGTGTGATAAATGCTCTTTCTCAAGAAAATCTAATATTCGATAGACGGTCATCGCTTGAAGATTCTGATTGAAATGTTCTTTGCAATAATCCACCAGCTCGTAAGCTGACAAGGCTTTATTGGCATGAATCAATGCTCGTAGTACCAGCTTTCGCTTTGGGGTTAATTGCTTATGATGAGCGATACAACTTTTCTCTGCGTGATCAACAATGGTATCAATGTCCTTCATTCTCGTTTCCAGAAAAAAAACTAGATGGTTATGTTATAACATAACGTTAATCTTGCCAATTGATGTTTTATATCTCGGTTCTAGAACTAAAAAACACCGAACTTAGTTGTCGGTGTTTGTGATAAAGAAGAATTTTTAACTAGTATTACCAAGTATCACGAACAGGCCGTACGTAGTTATATATTCGAATTGAATCAGCCGCTTGAATACCAACTGTTAAACAGTCGGACATTAATTAACATTCTTTCAACTCTAGTTTGCATTTTCAGGATAATCTGATTTTCAGCATTATATTTACATCTGTTCTTCAAGAATCGCATCAAACTCGCTTAATACAGACTCTAAAGCTACGGTCGCTGAGTCAAAGTAGGATTTAGCATTTACTGTGGGGACATCGATAATGATTTTTTGTTCGATAACTTGGAGCAGTTCGACAACCGCTTTTTTATCGCTACTGTGTTTAACAACGTTTGTTATGGATTGATGTAGGTAACTTAGACGAATTCTATCGACACTGGTACATATACCGGCTGCGGCAACACCAGTTCCAAGAGCTCTGGCCTGTCCTATATTTTCAGCGGTCACCAGTAAATCTTGCCATAAGTAACGAATTGACTGTTCTTGCTTATCTTTAACTTCGTAGAGTCGATATTCTTCGGCAACGTCATCAATAAGGTACAGTATATTTGTGATGAGTTTACAGTGTTGATCAAAATTATTTTTAGCCGATAAAGTCTCGAAATTCACCGAAAGTCTTTGCCAATGACTGTCGATTCCGGACCAACGATCGTTGTCGGATAGCCAGCTACCTTGCACTATAAGTTGATCTCGAAGTTGGTTGATACTTTGACTCAGCGGGGTTAATCGGTGAAGTAGCTCCTTATCACCACATATCAATCCATTACTCAAACCTCTATGTTGTTGAACCAACGCAAGTAATAAACGAAACTGCTTGAGCCATTTGATACCCTCTTTCCGACGCCTACTGCTCTCTTTAGTGTTACGGTAACGAATAAATATCATAATGCTAATTAGGGATATAGAAGAGATCATCAAAGAAAGTAAGGCTGAAAGATCGAAGTGAGTCATTACTAGGCCTCCATTCGAGTCATATTTTGCAGATGGCTTGCGACACTGGCATTTTCTTTTGCCATATTTGCATTGTGTCCAGCAGTAGTCGCAACTCGTTCCATATTTTCAGATATTTCTCGTGTAGCAATTGCCTGTTGCTCTGATGCGGTGGCAATGCCTCTAATTTGCTCTACCACTT
This sequence comes from uncultured Vibrio sp., assembly GCA_947504195.1. Taxonomy (GTDB): domain Bacteria; phylum Pseudomonadota; class Gammaproteobacteria; order Enterobacterales; family Vibrionaceae; genus Vibrio. The sequence continues at coordinate 568,509 of CANNGN010000001.1, forward strand.
CTTCAATCGACAAGACTGTTTCTTGTAGTGACGTATATGCCGAATCAACACTTTTTTCACACTTAGAGGTTGATTCAACGGCCATCTCCATTTGCTTAATTACTTCTGACATGCTTGCTGTAACATCTGTTACTTGATTGGTTATTGATGTTGCTGAATCGTGTGTACGCTGCGCTAACCCTCGTACTTCATCAGCGACAACACTAAATCCTCGGCCATGCTCTCCTGCCCTCGCTGCTTCTATTGCTGCATTAAGAGACAGCAAGTTAGTTTGCTCAGCGATTTCACGAATAAATTTGGACACAGAAACAACTGCGCTTAATTTGTTATCGAGTTCCTCAATACTTTGGCTTGTTTCAACAATACGCTCACTAACACTGGCCATATACTCTTGAGTATTCGTGAGTTCTTTACGCCCTTTGTGACAAAGGCTATTTCCAGTTTCCATTGCCTGTTGAGTGATCTCAATCCGTTTTGATACATCATCGATACTTAATGATATTTCCGTAGCTGCGGAAGCGGACGATGTCGTAATATCGGCTTGCGCCTGACAATGACTAGCAACATTGAGAGCATTATCTGCGAGCTCTTGTGCTGAAAACCCCATTTCATCTCGAATAGATTGAACCTCACGCAATTTACGTTTTGAAAGCCGCACCAAGTCGTCTATTTTGGGATAATGTTGTTGCAGTGGCCCAGTATTCGTTGAATCTAACTCACTCGCATGTCCATTTTGTATAGCAGTCACTTGCGCAAGAAAATTCTTTTGATCTTGACGAACTTCGTACAAAACGTAACTAGAAAAGACAGCCGTGAGTAGTAGTATTGCGATCGCTTGATTGCTAGCCCCAAAACTGATCAACATGACAGAAAATAGAACTGCACTACTTTGTAACCATAATGCTCCGGTAACCCCTAAAGATTGAATATACTTACGCATTTACTCTCCCCCAGTAAAATCGATGGTTCATCTATACTTCTCAAAAATGAAGCAAATATTGAACCAACCTATACATAGGGGGATTAATATATAAACTATCGATTTATTAACAACTTACAGGCTGCCAAATGAGCGAAGGCTTTCACTATTTACTGTGCAATGGTGCAGTATGGCACTATGTTGGGGCGAGGTGATGAGATTTTCGAGCGAGAATTAGATCAATAGACCAAGTAATAAAAACGTTATCATGCTCAATACCGTTACCTACTCATTCTGGTAACGGTATATTAATTCGAATCATATTAATTGGGTAATATAATATTGTTATTCGGAACACTCACCGATGTATTTGGCACTGCCTGAGATTTTCATGATCATATTCATTTTCATACCCATTGCTTCGCCAGATGTTGTGACATCGCCACTATAAGTCATGGTTTCGCCATTTAAATTGATAACACCTTCAGACTGCATTGTTCCTTGAGGGCTACTACAACTTGCCAACACATTGACGCGATTTGCGTTGATGCGGTTCACCTCTGTGTTGCAGCTTTCTTCTTCGTCTTCTCTGCCACTAAATCCAGAATCAAATAATTCATTTATATCGTGGATACATTGTGTTTCTGGATCCATTGGTTGCTCGAGACCACTACGAACTAACGCTTCAAGTTCCGCTGGTACGCTTATTTGAGTTATCTCATTTGTAAATGTTGTTTCCCAAAGGCCGGGTTTGAAATCGTAATCTTCTGCGAACGCTTGCGCTGAAGGCAATAAAGACCCCACGATTAACAATGCAGATTTAAGTGTTTTCATTAATTATTCCTCTAATGACAAGAGTAGACATATATAAGTTGTGGTTATATTTACTCTTATCACACAATAAAGTCCAATTTGCCCATAAGTTAACTTTCGAATGTTTGAAGTTATTGGATTTCTGCGGCGATAACAGAAATTTCGACGAGCAACGCTTCCCTTGCCATACTTGCTTGAACACACGCTCGTGCCGGCGCATAACCCTCTGGGACCCAATTATCCCAAACATTGTTCATTTCAGAGAAATCTTTCATATCTTTGATATAAATGGTGGCGGATAAAATGTGTTTTCTATCACTTCCCGCTGCTAAAAGGAGCTCGTCGACTTTATCCAGCATAGTTTCAGTTTGTTCTTTAATGCCTTGTTCAGCGTCTTTACACACCTGCCCACATAAGTAAATGGTACCATTGTGTTTAACAATTCGGCTCATGCGTTGCTTAGTTTCTATGCGGTCAATCAATTGTTGCTCCTAATCCATCACTAGACTGTTATTTTTAATCGCGCCAATTGTACGTTTTTACCATCTAAATTGCATGTGGAGAATCGCTTATCCAGTTGGCATTGTCTCAAATAAAAGATCGATTATATGCATGGACATCTTTTCGGATTACTCAACTTTGTAACGTAGCAATACCTCGTTATCCAATACAACGTTGGAAGACCAAATAAAGGTCGCCTTCGCACCAGTGAACTTTTCCCTAAAATTCATGTAGCCATTTTTATTCCTAACGCCAATTACATTTTCGGTATACGTGGTTGCATTGGGCCAAGCTGAATCATCAAAGGTGTCACTTTTCCAGTTTTTTGGCACTTCCCAGTGAACGGCAAAGGCATTCTCACCTTCGCCGTCGCCATTCGTAGAGCATGTCGCTGAATTTCTCGTTTGGTTCGTCTCTGATAAACAGCTCAAGTCATAAATTGGCGCAGTATAGAAGGTTTGTGCTCGCCAATCGGAACTTGTAACAGTTCCATCGCTAAAGCTAGCTATAAAGCCACCGTCGCCGGGATGATAGTTGCTTCCACGACCTCTTTCGGTCCCGACGCCTATATGCTCTTCCCAATCGATCACTTTTACAGCGATGGTATAAGGCGTATTTACTCGAAACTTTACAATACTTGAGTTAAACGGCGTAAAGGGAACCGAATCAACCCCAATCAATTGGCCATTTATGTACAATTCAAAGTAGTTATCTGCAAAGATATATCCAGTGATGACTTCTCCATCACTATCCACTTCTACAACCGGCACACTATTTGTGTCGACATCATTTAGACTTGAAGGTGTAATTCCATTGCAAACGTTATAGAGGTCAGTTGCATATAGACCACTTGCAAATTCATTGTCCGCAGGAAGATTCCAGATTTTTCCCGAGGTATCGGTTATTTCTCCAAGCGGTGATACTCTTGCTCGACCTCTATCACATTCGAATAGATTTTCGACAAGCATTTGCCCTAGGCCATGAGTGACGGAACCTGAACCTGTGTAGTTCCCAATAGATGGTAAATCTTGGGCGTAAAGAATAAAACTTGCTAAGTAAGTACTCGCTAAAACCGTTCGAGTTATAAATGACGTATTCATATCTTTTCCAATAGTTATGCGACTAAAAACGACAATGCTGCATTTTATACGCGAAAGTCAAATTCGCGAGTTAAAAAATCTTAAAGTTGAGCTCTACTGTTTCGTATCTTCGATAAAGAAGCTTATTGAATTTTGAGGGATATTTTGAGGCTAAAGTATCTAAAAATATAATGGCTACCGAGTTAGTAATGTCCCCTAATACTTCTATATATTCACTTTAATCGCTGCGGCAATATTGCTCGCAGTCGTTTTAAGATTGTACTGAGCTTCCTCTAATACAGCTTCCAAACTTTGCGGCGCGCGAACCGTTCCAAATACTGCAGAAAAATAACAATCTAACCCAGTAAGATCACTACCAAGCGAACCCGCAATCCCGATGGTGGGAATATTGAGCTGTTTAGCGAGCCGAGCAACGCCAAATGGTGCTTTCCCAAGCAGTGTTTGATGGTCCATCTGACCTTCACCTGTGATCACTAGATCGGCGTTGTTGAGATGATGATCAAGTTGAACCGCCTCAAGTACAATATCGATACCTGGTTTAAGAATCGGGTCTCGAATCAGAGATATCGCTAATGGCGTACCTCCAGCTGCGCCAAACCCAGGTGTTTCGCTGTGATTGTGCCCTGTTAAGTGCGTTACACAATCACTAAAATTTTTCAATGCAGTGTCGAGACGCATTATCTGGCTGTTCGTCGCCCCTTTTTGTGGGCCAAACACCGCGCTGGCTCCATTTTCACCGCACAAAGGATTAGATACATCACAAGCAACAAACCATTCTACATAAGTAGCTCTGGGATGAAGGTTACTAATATCGATTGAATCTAAGGTTAATAGAGCAGCCCCACCTCGAGAGATTTCACGACCACGACTATCCAGTAACTTAATACCAAGTGCTTGAGCAATACCTGCTCCGCCGTCATTGGTTGCGCTGCCCCCTAAACAAAGAATAATGCGATCTACTTGGGCGTCGAGTGCGGCTTTTATTAACTGGCCTGTACCATAGGTAGAGGCAACGGCAATGTTACGTTCATTCACTTGGTTAAGGGCTATTCCGGATGCTTCGGCAAGTTCGATCACAGCGGTTGATTGAGAACCATCATAAAAATGTCCCCAACGGGCGTTAATGGTTTGTCTCAGTGGACCTTCCACATTAACGTTGAAGATCTGCCCTTTTTTAGCTTCGATTAATGTTGTTAATGTCCCTTCACCGCCATCGGCCACTGGAACAGCAATGTATTCGGCATCAGGGAAATGGATTTCAAATCCTGCTTTAATCGTCTCAGCGACTTGCTGTGCCGATAATGATTCCTTAAAGGAGTCAGGGGCAATAACAATCTTCATGTTAGTCCTATGAAATTTTAACGTTTGAATCGGATTGACGAGCAATAATACTCGCTTCATACCAATTACAGACTTGAAATCGTTTATGCTCGAGTTTGTTGAACATCAACTTCGCCATTTGTTCTCCAATAGCGTGGGTATCATAACTTAAGGTTGTGATCGACGGCTTACTGTATCGGCTATGTTCATAGTCTCCATATCCGGCAATGGCGATATCCGAGCCAGGTTGATAGCCGAGCTCTTCGCATGCCGCTATCGTTCCTAATGCCATGGTATCATCAGCACACAATATTGATGTCGGGCGTTGCGCAAGGGATAAGACTTCTTTTGCCATATTAGTTGCCGCATGCTCGTTAAGTTCACCATTAAGCAGTAAGCGATGGTCTACATCAATCCCGGCTTCTTCGATGGCTCGCAAATAACCGCATTTACGAGCTTTAGATAACGTCAGTTCTTTGGGGGCATCGAGAAATGCAATTCTACGATGCCCCAATTCGATTTGGCGTTTAGTAATATCATAAAACGCCTTAGCATTATCTACGTCGACAAAACTGTCACTGGGAAAACCGTCATCATGCCCAAGGCAAACATAAGGGAAGCCTCGCTGGGTGAGCATAGCAATGCGAGAGTCATTGATACGAGTTCGAACAATAAACATCCCGTCAATCAACCCACTATCGATGAAGTCGGTATAGACTTGAGATTCATCTTGCCAGTGCGATAGTGTTGTCACTATCAGTTGATATTCATGTTTAGCAAGCAGTTCAGATGCACCTGCGAGGACTTTTGAAAACGCAGGAGAAACAAAAAGCCGTGAGTTCGCGGGTAATATAATCCCAACATTACGCGACTTACCCGATGCCAGTCGCTTAGCTGTTGGGTTGGGACGATAACCAATATCTTGCGCGGCAGCCAGAACCCGTTTTCGTGTGTCAGGGTTTACATCACTGTAACCATTGAGCGCTCTTGATACAGTGGATTTAGACAAACCCAAATATTCAGCTAATTTCTTGATTGACATAGAAGTACACTATTTCCCCTGCAACGTTTAAGAACCACTTAACTTGGCTACGACTATATACGCAGTTCACTCTGTTGATCAAATAACAGCACTCTTGAGAGGTCGACAAGTAGATCTAGACTATCACCACGAGCTATTTCTGAACGAAGGTCGAGTCTAGCTTTGATAGTATCATCACCTAACGAAAACAAGATTTCTTTATCGAACCCCATTGGCTCAATTAAATCGACGCGAATGTTATTAAAATTAAACGTAGAGTCATCTTGAGAAAAATAACGCTTGTCGTTAAAAAAGTCTGGTCGTATACCAACTTTTACTGCTCTTCCCTCATCGCCAATTGACTCAGAAAATTGAACGCTGGTGAGTTTATCTCTAGGAATTTGATAGCCACCAATTGCTAGGTATTCATTAAATAGAGTACCTTCAATAATATTCATTGATGGTGAACCAATAAATTGAGCAACGAATATACTCACAGGATTCAAGTAAATATCCATTGGTGCTCCAGCTTGAGCGATGTAGCCATCGTGAAGTACGACCACTTTATCCGCTAACGTCATCGCTTCAACCTGATCGTGGGTGACATATACGCTTGTTCGACCAAATTTATTATGAATCTTACCTATCTCCGTTCGCATATGCCCACGAAGCTTTGCATCAAGATTAGACAGAGGTTCATCGAATAGAAATACATCGGCTTCCCGGATAATTGCTCGCCCCATAGCAACACGTTGACGTTGTCCACCGGATAAATCAGCAGGCTTGCGGTCTAACAACTCTTCGAGTTGAAGCATCTCAGATACTTCTTTTAAACGGCGTTGAATCTCAGCGTTATCGACTTTTAGACGACGTAGTGCGAAAACGATATTTTCTCTAACCGACTTATGAGGATAAAGGGCATAATTTTGGAATACCATTGCGATATTTCGATGTTGAGGTTCGATATCATTAACGACTCTATCGCCAATAACAATATCTCCTGACGTCGCTTGCTCTAAACCTGCGATCATTCGTAATGTGGTCGATTTTCCGCAACCAGATGGGCCAACAAGAACAACAAACTCACCATCCTCAATGTCTAAGCTGATTTCTTTTACGACTTTTGTGTCACCGTAGTTTTTAACAATGTTTTTTAGTTGAATAGAAGCCATGATTAACCCTTAACGCCACCGTCAGTTTTTCCGCCCTTCATAAAGCGAGAAGCAAATAAGAAACACACCACAATTGGAGCAAGTGTCAGCATCGATGCTGCCATAATGCGATCCCAAATGGCATTTTTTGACACGAATAGCTCTTGTAAAGCTAATGGAAGTGTATGGAACTCCGGGTATTGTTTAAGAAATACCGAGGCAAATAGATATTCATTCCACCCGATAATAAAGCAGTAAATAAATACGGTTGCTAACATTGGTAGTGATAGCGGTAAAACAACTTTGATGATCGCTTCTTTTCGAGAGCAACCATCCATAATTGCTGCTTCTTCTAGGGCAAATGGAATCCCCCTAAAGTAGTTCCCAAGCATGTACATTCCGACAGGTAATGTCTGAACGATGTAAATAAGAAACAAGCAAAATGCGCTTCCCCACATTGTTGAAGCTAGTCCAATGTTCATTGCCATTTGATACAGAGGAACCATAAGTAATACCCCGCCAACCATATAAACAAAAAGCACTGAGCGCTGAATGACAACCTGCCCTTTGAAGCGAAGTCGACTGATTGAGTACGCCCCCATCACCGCTAAAAGTAACGAAATGGTGGCAGCGCTCGCTGAGAAAATCACACTGTTCAACATATATTTCCCAAATGGAAATAGATTATCGTTTGACGTGTATTTAGCGGCAATCGCCTCTTTTTTTGCTTGAGGTAATTTTGGATTCGCGAGAATTTTTTGGATCGCCGCAGGTATTTCAACTTCTTGTGGTTCAGTTAATCCTAATAGCTCTTCATATGCCTCGAAATTGATTTTCTGAGGAATCAAAGATGGGTTACCCCAATCAAATTGGTGTTTAAGCGAAGTAGAAAGAATTTGAGCAAATGGCAATAAGCTAAAACTAACCAGTAGCGCCACTGCAATGAAAAAACCAATACGTCCCTTTAATGTTCGTTTGCCTAGCATAATTAATTACCACTTCATGATTTTTTTAATGTAGAACCAAATAAATACACACAATACGCCAAGTTGAATTACTGACGTTGCCGCCGCCAACCCTTGGTCAATGACGCCGGTGAACGCTTGGTAATAGGTAAATATTGGGAGTGTTTGAACATTGGGCGCAAGAAGAAATACATCTTCAAAACGATTTAAGTTCCAGATCAATCTTAATAAGATTACGGTTGCCAGAACAAAATGAAGTTCAGGTAAGGTAACATGAAAAAAGCGCCCTATCGGGCCATATCCATCTATAGATGCCGCTTCATATTGATCTCGGGAAATGGACACTAGCTTCGACAAAATTAACATATAGGCAATGGGGGCGTGTTTCCAAATATCGAAAATGATCACCACCCACAATGCTGAATCTGGTTGGCCAATAAGATTCGTTCGTTCACTCCAAAGGCTAAACACATCAACCATCAAATAGTTAACGACCCCCGAAATTGGATCGAAAAGAAATTGCCAGCCAAAAACAACCGAAATCACTGGAGCAACATACGGTAGCATGATTGCGGCATTAACCAATCCACGTCCTGTGAATGGCTCTTTTAGCAATAATGCCATCGCCAACCCCAGCAAAGTGGTCCCCACAACAGTACCGAAGAGGTAAAGACTCGTGGTGCCGACTGCAGAATAGTAGTCAGCATTCGACAGTAATTTGTAATAGTTATCCATCCCAACGAACGTTTTATCACCATTGAGTTGAACGTCGAAAAAACTGAGATAGATGTTGTAAAGCAATGGATATAGGATAAGTAAACTAAGTACAACAATAGTCGGTGCAACCAACTTCCAACCGAATCTAGCTTCTGCTCTTTCTAAAGGAGTCATATTATTTCCTTGTGAGAAGCAGAGGTTAATCATCACACAACCTCTGCTCTCGACTTACCATGAGTTATTCAGCTATGACGAGTTTCATTTGCTCTTCAGCCCAAGATAATGCTTCCTGGGTCCCTTTATTCTCGATGGTTGTACTGTAAATCATCCGCGGAATGATTTGCTTAGCAAAAATCTCACCTGATTTAGGGAACGCCTTACCATCTACGACAGAAAAGTTCTTAATATTCTCAAATCCGGCGACAATTTCTTTAATCGATTCTTTACCATATTGAGCAAAGATACCCTTGGGATCCTCTAAGAATTCGTCAGTTTCTGCGACATCTCTAAGCATGGGTAAATGACCACCGACTGCCATATGTGAATAGGCAACCACTTGGTCTTTCTCGTTCATATACTCAACAAATGACTTTGTCGCCTCAACTTCGGCTTTATCCTCGTTTTTCATGATCGAAAACCCAACTAACGTTCCAAACGAAGATGGCGAGGTTTTTGTAATCGTTGTGGCTAAGCGAGTATTTTTAGCTAAGTCGGGATCAAAAGCAGCGCCTTTTAGATCGGCAAAATTTTCTGTTCCTAGAGAACTTGCAGCAGCTTCAGCCAAGGCGATGTCATCAAGGATATACGACGAATAAAAGAACATCGCCAATTTACCTTGAAGGTAATAGTCGCGAGCGCGCCAAGTTTGCGGCCCTGGTGGGTTGTATTGGGCTAATTTGGTATAAAAATCTAACGTTTCGGATTGCGCTTTAGAATTAAAGATTAACTCACCTTCGTTGTTAAACAGACCGGCATCATTTGAGAGCGCAAATTGGGTATAACATTGTTCTGCATAGTTATCCGCTTTTGTTCCAACAAGAATACCGTATTGATTCTCTTTAGGTTTATAAAAATGCTTTGCTGCTTTCTCTATTGCATCCCACGTTGTTGGAGGCTCAAGTCCCGCTTCTTCAAACCAATCAGCACGATACCAAATTCCCTGCACCCAGCCGCTGTATGGTACAGAGACGTATTCGTTAATTTTTGGTTCACTAACCAGAGTTAATGCGCCTTTGTAAAAACGATCCGCTCCTAATGCATTAACGACATCAGTATTAGCCTTAGTATCCACAATGCCCTCTTCGGCAAATGCCAATGATAAGTTCGAGTCAACTTCGATCAAGTTAGGTAGCGTATTGGATGCGGCCGCAGCAGCAATTTGTTTCGGCATGTCGTTTTCGTCGACACCAATGATTTTCACATCGATACCAGGATTTAACGCTTCAAATACATCGGCCATAATCTCAATGGTTTGTAACCGGTCTGATTGAGTTTGGGTCGTCCAGTATTCCACCGTTGTTGCGTTTGCTAGGCTTGGTAGCGCAAATCCTGCGGTAGCCAATCCAATAGTGAGGGATTTGAGTTTCAGTTTCATTTTTATATCCTTATTGATAGGACTGCTTATTTTGTAGGGTGGCTTAATAGAGCAAAGCCGTATGTTACGTTTTACGTTATTTATGATTTATTGACCAACCACATGACTTGGTATGGCTCTAAAGACACTTTCCTCTGTACAGACCTATTAGTAATCAGATCTTTTCGCACATCGGGTAAGGCTTCATTAGTATCGAATAATACCGACTGGTCACTAATGTTGATTGCAACTAAGATTTCTTCATTTCGTACAAAAGTTATGAGACGAGAATCAACCTTTTCTACGCGCTGAGATGCAGACGGGGAAAATGCAGGTTGACCACGTCTTAGCGTCAACAATAATTTGAAACGGCTTAACACTTGATGACGTTGGGTTGAGCTATCATCAAGTTCTGTTTGTAATGTTGAAAGGTTTAATTTTTCACGGTTAATCGCGCGGTTGTAGCCTAAAATATCGAGACCTTTCAGATCATTAGTCGAACCAAGCAAGCTATGTATATAAATACCCGGCACTCCTGCCATAGAAATTAGTAACGATTGAGCTGCGATAAAACGATCTAAATTAGTCGTTTCATCAGCGTTGTTATTCCGCATTGCATCATAGAAGTTGATGTTTAGTTCATATGGGCTTTGTGAGCCATCACCGTTATTTTTATACGAAACACGCCCACCGTTTTCTTGTACAACCTCCACTAAGTGATTAACTTCACTAGGTGCAAGTATTCCTTCGACAGGTCGAACTCCTATTCCATCATGAGACGCTAGAAAATTAAAAAAGGCAGTTTTTTCCGAGCATGGTTCTAGATTTTGCATCCAGCTTGTTATTTTGTCGCTATTACCAGTCTGAAGTGTATGCAAGGTTAATGGTGGCAATGGAAATTGATACACGAGATGCGCTTCATTTTGTCCATTGCCAAAATAACTAATGTTGTCTTTATGCGGTACGTTGGTTTCAGTAATCAATTTAACATGAGGGGCAACGGCGTCCATAATCGCTCGCATCGCTTGTACAATCGCGTGAGTCTGTGGCAGATGGATACAAGGCGTGTCGAGCTCCTTCCACATGAACCCAATAGCATCAAGACGTATATACGATGCACCCTGCTCAACATAGAAAAGAAGCAATTCAACGATTTTCTCAAACACTTTAGGACAACGATAATTTAGGTCTATCTGATCATCGCTGAATGTTGTCCAGATGTTTTTTTTGCCATGTGTGGTTTCAAATGGAGTTGAAAGCGGCAGTGCGCGTGGACGAGTAACCGAACTATAATCACGGTCCAAATTCATTTCGGTAAAGAAGTCACGGTAAGCCATGTCACCATTTAAATACCCTTGAAACCAATCGCTAGATTTCGAAATATGATTGATTACCGCGTCGAACATTAATCCATAATGATTTGAAAGTTCGGAAATATGTGACCAATCACCAAGATCAGGGTTAATTTTCCAATAGTCAACGACAGAAAAACCGTCATCAGATGTATAAGGGAAACAAGGTAAAAGGTGAACAGCCGAAATAATACCTTTCACATTGTGGTTGAGAAACGTGTTTAATGTATGCAGAGGTGGATTTCCGCTTTCATTTATCGAATCGCCATAAGTTATGAGGATTACGTCACTTTGGTCAACCCACTGCTTCGGGTCATCGATTCCATTGAACCTGCTCATTATTCCTTCTAAGCTTGGGATCAATGAGCTCAGTTGTTGGGGTGAATAAACCCCCGCTAATATTTGTTGCAGGTGCTTCGTCACTAACGATGTGTAATTTTCTTCCAATACCATAAATAAATCCGCGTAAATAATGTAACTGTCAACCAAAACCGGTTTTGACTCTATTTATAAAAAAATGAGTCACTTGAACTCACATCATTTATAATTGATTGAAATCATATTATATGGTCGATATTAAATTGTTATTGATCAAAGTCTCGTTTTCATATTAATCAAAACCGGTTTTGGTTATGTGTGATTGATATCTCATTTAACACGTTTATAGCGTCGGCTAAGAATGTAAACTTTTTAGTCCGACAAAATTATGTTCTCCAAATAAACCATTATTATGAGTCGTTATATGCATTTCGAAGTGCGGATTTCAAACACGCTAATTGGTATAGTTTCTCGACTTTGATAACGGTGAAATAAACCCCGTAATTCATACGTGATAATGCTTGTTGACGATTGAAACCTAAGGAGCATATATGGTTAAATGGCGATTATTAATAAAAGTCATTTTATCGACAATTTGTTAGTTATTTGCTCCCTAGAGATAAGCTAAAGACATGAGTTCACGGGTATGATTAGGCTACAAATAGAAGCTAAGAATTTAAAATTAGGCGAAGTTGGTTTTCGACGTTGGTTACTTGTCGGAATATTAATTCTTAGCATCTTAATCACCAGTTTTAGCTTGCAGCAGCTTCCCCCTATCGATCGCATTAAAGCATTGAACTTTAGCTTTATCTTTGAATTTATGGGATTATTTGCGCTGTTTATTATCTTCTTTACTGTTCAAGTAAGTTCTATCTTAAGTTTTCGTGGACATGCATTACTGAGTTTTGGGCTTTATCTGTGGATACTAGCGACGGTTGTGGATATCGGTGACGAATTCTACTTCCAACCCTTATCTCTCTCACTATGGGGAGAAGATGTATTACGGACAATCGGGATGCTAATCAGCACTGCTGGGATCGCGCGCGCAATTCGAACGGTTTCTATCAGTTATAACCAAGCCAAAAACTTAGCTATGTTTGATGAGTTAACACAGCTCCCAAATCGCCGCTACTTCGCTCAAGTCCTCAATAACCATGAAGCTGAAAAACTCTCCATCTTACTCGTCGATATCGATCATTTTAAATTGATAAATGATACATATGGCCATCAAGAAGGAGATAATGTTTTAAGGGCTTTCGGTCAATCCCTTGCTGAAATGATGTCTAGCAACATTATCGTGAGTCGTATTGGGGGCGAAGAGTTCGCGATTATCATTAACAATGATGACAAAAATCAAGTTATGACTCTTGCCAATGCGGTCATGGAAAACATTAAGACGCTCGATATCCAACATGGCAATGGAATTACCGTCAGTATTGGTATCGCTATTAAAAAAAGCAATGAGCCGAGCCGAGACGCGATAAAAAGAGCCGATGATGCTCTTTATCACGCGAAGCAAAATGGTAGAAACCGAGTTGAATGGATATAATTTCTTAACCAGGCTTCTTTGATCTGGATACGTCATATCTACGGTTAGAGCAAAACCAGCGCGCAGAAAACAAAAAGCCAGTTAATCTCCTGAAATTCATACGATTATAAATCTACTCCCTAAAATGCAATCAACGTAAGCTCCAATATGGGCCCAAATGCCTAGATTCAACGGGTTTTCGTGAGCTGCTCCCATGTAATAGACTATTATTTCAATGAAATTAGGTGTTTAGTTTTATTTCGACTACAGTTAACTTATGCGTCAACAACAGTATGAGATTCGAATTACTATGCAAAATCCAATAATCATTGATATAGAGGCATCCGGGTTTGGTTCAAACAGCTACCCTATAGAGATTGGACTAATTTTAGAAGACAAAACCAAGTATTGTACTTTAGTTAGACCTGAGTCGAGTTGGAACTACTGGGACGATTCTGCCGAAGATGTTCACCAATTAACTAGAAAAAAATTGTTCTCCCACGGAAGAACTCCAGCGGTTGTTGCTCAACAACTCAATACACTACTGAAAGGTAAAACTATTTACTCTGATGGGTGGGTTGTTGATCATCCATGGTTAATCAAGTTATTTGAGGTCGCCGGAATCGAAATGGAATTTAAACTGTCATCCATTGAATTGATTCTTAAAGAACAACAGGTATATCTGTGGGACGAAACTAAAGTAGAAGTTATCCAAGATTTGGATATTCGCCGCCATCGTGCTTCTAATGATGCGCACGTTGTTCAAGAAACCTTTTTAAGGACGTACGATCAAATATCTACAATGTCCGCATAAATCATTAGCCGTTATTTGGTTGTTAACGGCTATTTGTCTTGTTGTTACTATCTCACTAATTCTCAATTACTAGCAAAATGCCTAGATATAGAATGCTTCTACCGTACCTTTTAGCGTTATTAATATAGGCTGTCCACGACGATCCAACGCTTTAGGTGATGGAATCTTTACCCAACCTTCACTAATACAATATTCCTCTACGTCATTACGCTGTTTTCCATTCAAACGAATACCGATTTGGTGTTCAAAGCACTCTTCAACAAAATGTGGGCTGCGAGGGTTACCAGAAAGGTGATCGGGTAGTTCAGGTTTTGAATTTGTGTCAGTCATAGTTTTGATCTGCTTAATGTTAAAAGTGAGTCATTGTAGTCAATGTTGTAGCTTGGCTCAAGCACTCAACCCTATTTCCATTTTCTAATTTCAATCGATATTTTAATTTCTGGTTCGAAAATTGCTTATTGTATATAGAGAAAGATAAGCGGAGAGTCATTGCCGTTTATAATACTGAACTTATTGGCCTTTATTACCATACATAAGTGATTGACTAAGAGGGAGAGATCACAGCCATGCTAAATGAATTGTTGAGTTCTATGCGACATTACGCTTTAGAGCGTACTAATGATGTAAAGCGAGGAGCTTGCTCGGCCAAATTTGCAGCGTCACTGTTTCAATGCTATTCAGACAGCATGATAAATGCGCTCAGTCTAATTGGTAAAGAAACAGATATTCAAGCGATGAAAGCAGAAGCAAAAGCGTTATATAAATCCATCTACAAAGACAGCAATTTTGCATAAGTAACGGAGTAAAACAGATATCCCTTTGTTACTGATCAACTTTTAACTCCTATTTAAGTCGTGCTCTACAAGGATGTAAGCTCGCACCTTTCAAACAACTATTCGTTCAAGTATTAAAATCTTAATCAAATCGAAATCGAGTCAAAAGTTCTTGAGAGTTTCGCGCTGCCGCAACAAAGATGAGCAACAGTTTTGCCGCTAACGCAATTAAATAGCTTTGATGGAAATAAAAAAAAGGCTAACCCGAGGTTAGCCATTTGACGCTATAAATCGACGCCAATTGTTGTTGCTTACAGGAAGTGGAACGTACCATTTAACGTGAAGTTCGTCAGTTCTTCATCATCAACGATATAGGTTTGAAGGCTTGCACCAAATGAAATAGGACCTAGGAGAAAGTATTCAGCACCAACGCCATACATAATATCAATCCCTTCATCAGCTGACTCATTTGACCCTACTGTGGTTGTCTGATCCCAACGGTGTAGGCCACCTTTCGCATAAATATGCAACGGGCCAAAATCGATGCTGGGTTTTATTGCGGCATAACCTGAAGTAATTTCAGTCGTTACACCCGAAGCAGTATCCATTTCACCTGAACGAACAATACCGGCTTCAATGCCAATAAAAGGAAGAATCCCAGTACCTGCGTGTACCGTGAATGAAGTGCCGTCGCCATCACCTAAACTCGATTGACCGACAGAAGCTCCAGCATAAACTAAAGAATCTGCGTAAGAGAATGATGAAATGCTAATAAGTGCTGCTGCAATAAGTGCTTTTTTCATAATAAACCTTCTATATCTGGTTTAACTAAGGTGGCAAACTGATGCCGACCTTGTGTCAAAAAATAGTGCTTTATTCGTAATTAATTTAACTAATGCAAGTAGCATACCTAAACTTAACAATACTCGATAATTCATCTTCAATATTCTGAGATAACATTCTTGATACGTTTGTCTGATACGGGATAAGGCGTACCAAGTTGTTGAGCAAAAAAACTGACTCTCAGTTCTTCGAGCATCCAACGTATCTCCTTAACATTGTCAGGAACGGTAACAGATTTCGGGATCTTGTTGAGCAGTTGCTTGTAATCTTGTTGCACAGATTCAATTTTAAGCATATGCAGTCGATCTTTATTAGGATCAATGGGTAACTTCTCCAAACGGCGCTCTATGGCATTAAGATAACGCTGAATATCGGACAGCCTTTTGTAGCCACATTCAGTTGCAAACCCCTTAAAGATGAGCCCTTCTATTTGAGCTTTGATATCAGAAAGTGCAAAGGCCATGGTGAAGTCAACTTTGCCTTTTAACTTCTTATTAATCTGAAAAGCCGTCGTTAATATTGACTCTACTTGTTGTGCAATTTCAACAACAGTTTCGTCTAAATTCGCGCGAACGTGTTCCTTTAAACTGTCAAATTGTTGTGATTCCCAGACTAAACCGCCCTGCTGTTCAATCAGCTTGTCAATACCACACGAAATACAGTCGTCAATCAAATCCATCACTCTACCGTAGGGGTTAAAGTAGAGCCCTAATTTTGATTTATTTGGCAGATTCGAATGAAGATATTTAATTGGTGACGGAACATTGAGTAAAATCAAACGCCGTTGACCCGCTTTCATCGCTTGCTGTTGTTCGTGTTCGGTTTCAAATAAGCTAATTCCGACACTGTCTTTATCGTCTACTATCGCTGGGTACGCCTTAACTTCATAACCGCCCCGCTTCTGTTGATAAACCTGCGGCAGTTCTCCGAAACTCCAAGTGTGTAAACCTTTCTGCTCAATATCATCATCGGCAACTTGAGATAGGGTCTCTTTTACCTCGTCCTTTAAGCTCTCTTTCAGCTCGAACAGATCTTTATGCTCTTTAAGTTTACGGTTTTTATGATCGACTGAGCGGAATGTGACTTTGAGGTGATCGGGTACCTGCTCTAAGTTCCAAGCTTCTCGGGGAATTTCCACACCCGACATACGACGTAACTCTTTTTCTAAGGCATCGAGTAATGGCATTTCTAATGGTGTTACCCGAGACAAAAAGGCTTCTGCGTAATTTGGTGCTGGAACAAAATTCTTTCGCAATGTTTTTGGCAAAGACTTAATCAGAGCAATGACCAGTTCCTGGCGTAATCCTGGTATTTGCCAATCAAAACCAGCAGGCTCAACTTGATTAAGTACTGGTAATGGTAGATGCACAGTGACACCGTCACTATCTTCGCCCGGTTCAAATTGATAACTAAGCTTGAGCTTTAATTTATCCTGGTGCCAAAAGTTGGGATAATCCAAGTCGGTGACATGACTGGCATCGCCCTTAAACAGCATCTCTTTTTCGAAATTGAGTAAGTCTGGTTGGCTTTTACTGGTTTTCTTCCACCACGAATCAAAGTGACGACCTGAAACGACCTCAGTACCGACTCTCTGATCGTAGAATTGAAATAATTCTTCATCATCCACCAAAATGTCACGACGGCGCGATTTGTGTTCAAGCTCTTCTACTTCCATTAACAGACGGCGATTTTGCTTAAAGAAACTGTGTTTAGTAAACCAATCCCCTTCAACTAAAGCACTGCGAATGAAAATTTCACGACTTAACACTGGGTCAACGTTTCCATAATTAACTGAACGCTGAGCTATAATTGGAATACCGTAAAGCGTGACTTTTTCGAACCCCATAACAGCCGCACTTTTCTTCGACCAATGCGGTTCACTATAGCTACGTTTAATAAGATGTTGAGCAAGTGGTTCAACCCACTCTGGTTGAATCTTGGCTGCTATTCTCGCCCACAGTTTAGAGGTTTCGACCAACTCTGCCGCCACGACCCACTTAGGGTTCTTCTTAAACAGCGCTGATGCTGGAAACAGATTAAATCGAGCATTACGCGCGCCTTGATATTCTGGTTTCTCAGCGTCTTTTGCGCCAATGTGAGAAAGTAAACCAGTAAGAATTGACACATGAATCGCTTGATAGTTGCCCGGTTGATCATTGAGCTTGAAATCCATCTCGCGCATCGACTGATGCAGTTGAAAATAGACATCTTGCCATTCACGAATACGCAGATAATTTAGATATTCTTTTTTGCACTGACGTCGAAATTGATTACTACTCAACTCTTTTTGCTGTTCTTCGATGTGATTCCAAAGGTTTACGAGTGTGACGAAATCTGAATCCTCATCAAAAAAGCGTTTATGCTTTTCATCGGAAGCTTGCTTCTTATCTGAAGGACGCTCACGAGGATCTTGAATCGATAAGCCAGATGTAATAATCATCACTTCTTTCAAGCAGCCATTTTTTGTCGATTCCAACACCATTCGTGCTAGACGGGGATCTATCGGTAACCGTGACAACTGACGACCAATCGCGGTTAAGCGCTTTTTCTCACCAACTTTGCTCGCTCCGATGGCCCCAAGTTCTTCGAGTAAACGGACGCCGTCTTGAATATTGCGTTTATCAGGTGCTTCAACAAAGGGAAATGCCTCAATGTCGCCTAAACCCAACGCCGTCATCTGCAAGATAACCGATGCAAGGTTGGTACGCAGTATCTCTGGGTCGGTAAATTCGGGGCGGTTATCAAAATCCGATTCTGAGTAGAGACGAATGCAGATACCTGCTGCAACACGACCACAACGACCTTTACGTTGATTGGCACTCGCTTGAGAAACTGGTTCAATCGGTAAGCGCTGAACCTTAGTCCGATAACTGTAACGGCTGATTCTTGCAGTACCCGGATCGATAACATAACGAATACCCGGTACTGTTAACGATGTTTCTGCAACGTTTGTAGCAAGTACGATTCGTCTTCCAGTATGGGATTGAAAAATCTTATTTTGTTCGCCAGAGGAAAGCCTTGCATATAATGGGACAACCTCGGTATGACGCAAATTGCGTTTGTTTAATGCTTCTGCCGTATCTCTAATTTCCCGCTCGCCGTTCATAAAAATAAGAATGTCACCGTCGCTCTCATTCCCCAATTCATCGACAGCTTCGAAAATACCTTCAAGTTGATCACGGTCTGTGTCATCTTCACCACCTAACGGGCGATATCTTGTATCAACAGGATAAGTTCGTCCTGAAACCTCGATGATCGGTGCATTGTTAAAGTGTTTTGAAAAACGCTCAGGATCAATCGTTGCGGACGTGATAATGACTTTTAAATCAGGACGCTTTGGAAGTAGTTGTTTTAGATAACCGAGAATGAAATCAATATTGAGGCTGCGTTCGTGCGCTTCATCAATGATGATAGTGTCGTATTGATTTAAAAAGCGGTCATGCTGAATCTCAGCGAGCAAAATACCATCGGTCATCAATTTGATCTGGGTATCATCGGAAATTTTGTCATTAAATCGAACTTTATAGCCGGTGAAGTTACCCAGTTGAGTCTGCGTTTCCTCAGCGATCCGTGATGCTACCGAACGAGCAGCCAAGCGTCTTGGTTGAGTATGACCAATAAAGCCGAACTGCCCTCGCCCGAGCTCAACACAAATTTTGGGGATCTGCGTGGTTTTACCCGATCCAGTTTCACCGGCAATAATCACAACTTGATTTTGGCTAATTGCTTCTGCGATATCGTCTTTCTTTTGGCTAACTGGCAGAATTTCAGGATATTCAATCGTCGCACCGTGATTTGCTCTCGATTCTGCTTGAATGATCGACTTAGCAATATCAAGCGCGATTTCATCAAAAACCGCGTGTCTTGATTCCTCTTTTTTAATCCGCTGTGCACCATGAATACGTTTAGTTAAACGAAATCGGTCTCGCATCATACATTGGTTAACGGTGCCAAAAAGCGTCTTAGCATCGTTAGTGTTAGCTTGATTTGAATTTTTATTTGGAGATTGTGAGGCGGTCAAAACGAATCCTACGGTTTCAATGTTATCGATTTTGGCAGGATTGTATCATAATCATGTAACAAGACATCAAAGCAAACTCGTTATCTCTTTCTCGTCCAATTCGAGAATTTTTGCTACATTGAACCTAATGAGTTGATATTATTTCACATTCATTCACGATCACCATTACAATGATAATGTTTCCCCTACAGAGAACAAAAATTGAAAGCGTCTAAACTACTAGAAATATTGTCTGACTTACCTGAAGGAAGTGACCCTGACGTTGTCACTGGAGACGAGTGGTTGCCAGAACGTTTAATCAATGTCACGTCACAAGATGATTTCGTTTTTTGTGAATTCGACAATGCTCCGGAAGATGGTCAAGGTGATGATGAAGGTCGAGGCTTTGTCGATCACGAAATCGAACTGATCAAAAGCCACATTATGGCCGTTTTCTTAGAAAAAGCGCCTCTGGAACAAAAACAAAAAGCGATATTAAATTTAGTTTTATACGTTCATGAACACTTTCCTTCTGACGTTGTCGAAATGCTTGAGACACTTGAGCAATCTGTTGATGAGGAATGAACCGTCTCGTTATTCTAAATTTATTTGTTATTGATACTGGAAAAAGAAAAGGCAGGACTTATCATGTTTAGCGCAATCACTTCACTATTTAAAGAACTGTTAGACGGTAACGACTTATCGCGTTCAAACACTGATAACCCGAATTTGGCCATTGCCTGTATGTTAACGGAAGTCTCTGGCGCAGATTATGAAGTTGATGCGGCGGAAACTAACGCAAAGAGACATTTACTCGTAACTCTGACTCAGTTACCCGAGCAAGAATGTGATGAACTATTACGAGTGGCACAAGACAAAACCAAAAATTCGGTCTCTCTGTACGACTTTACCTCTCAGTTACGTGAACTCACTCAAGAACAACGTTATTCGCTAATCAAAGCAATGTGGGATGTGGCTCATGCTGATGGTGTCATTGATCCGCTAGAAGATGCTGTGATACGCAAATCGGCTGAATTGCTTTATGTTGATCACAGCTTATTTATTCGCGCGAAACTCTCATCTGGTGACGAGAGCGCATCGTAGCAAGAAATCTATTTCTTCATCATTTTAGCAAGATCGGCAAATGGATTGTAGGTCGCGCTTTCTTGTTCATCTTCACGGGCAGCAGTTTCCCCACCATATAGATCATGATCGAGGTACTTTGAATGTTCATGATCATGGCAATACAGGCATAATAATTCCCAATTGCTACCATCTTCTGGATTATTGGTATGGTTGTGATCGATGTGGTGTACTGTTAGTTCACGCAGATTTGAGTAAACAAACTCACGAGCACATTTGCCGCAAACCCATGGATAGAGTTTCAACGCTTTTTCACGGTATCCTTTCTCTTGACGAGCATACGCTGCGCTAGAACCTGTAAAATCTGATGACATAATAAAACCAATAATGATAAGTCGATAATAGCGCCTATTTTAGCACGGCTTTTTGTCTCTAAGGAATCTGCGTTACACGGTTATCATCACAATCCCTAACATACATTATTGATCTGAAATAACGCTTACCACATATTTCGTTACTAACCGTAGTTAATCAACCATTTCAAGATCAATTGCTTAGCGCTACACTAGAGCTTCGCACAAATTAAGGATTCCTAATCAATGAAATTACTCATATCTCTATGTACTCTACTGTTCAGTACTTTATCTTTCGCTGCAACAAACCCTATCGTTGTTATAGATACAACAAAAGGAGAAATTACACTCGAGCTATACGCCGATAAAGCGCCGGTTTCAGTCGACAACTTTCTCGCTTATATTGAAAAAGATGGGTATAAAAACACAACATTTCACCGTGTTATTAGTGACTTTATGATTCAAGGTGGCGGCTATGATAGTGCCAACCAACTTGTACCGACGCTTTCTGCAATCGAAAATGAATCGAAAAATGGTTTAAGTAATTTACGTGGTACCATTTCTATGGCGCGTACCAATGCCCCTCATTCAGCCACTCGTCAGTTTTTCATCAATCATAAAGACAATCTTTTCTTAGATGGCAACCCTGGAAAATGGGGATACGCAGTCTTTGGTAAAGTCGCTTCAGGTCTTGACGTTGTCGATGCGATCGCCGCGGTTAAAACGGGCCGAGCCGACAGACCTAACGACACCATCATGATTAATAGCATTTCTGTGCAAGAATAAGCGACTCAGCAACCGACGTTTATTAAGTTGGTATTCTCTTAATTCCATTTCCGTTTAAACAATACGATTGAGCAAGAATGGTTAAACCTGAAATAGCAGTATTCCATACACTTCTATTTCAGGTATCAAGAGGACGAACAATGAACGACGAACAACGCATCCAATCCGTTATTGAATATATAGGACAACACTTAGACGATGATCTATCACTCGAGTGTTTATCGGATGTCGCCTGCTTTTCAAAGTTCCATTTTCATCGTCTTTTTACCGCTTATACCGGGCTATCTTTACAACAATTTATTCGTTGGTTGCGCCTCAAACGAGCCGCTCACCAATTAATTATTGACCACACTACCACCATCATCACCATCGCCATTGATGCTGGGTTTGAATCGCATCAAGCGTTTACCCGAGCGTTTAAACACGCAACCGGACTCACGCCTAAGCAGTTCAGAATCCAAGGCAGTTGGGATATGTGGAAAAGCCCTCCTTATGTTATATCAAAGCTAGGAACAAAGATTATGGAACGTAATATTAATGTTGAAATAAAGCAGATTGAGTCGCGTCGTTTAGCCGTTATCGAGCATCGTGGAGATCCAGAGGATTTGGGTATTAGTGTAAACAAGCTCGTAAGTTGGGCGAAATCACAACCAATAAGCATAAAACCTTCTGCGGGAGACGCATTCGGGTTGGCGTATGATGACCCAGCAACAACAGACCCTGAGAAATTTCGGTTTGATCTCGCCCTCACGATTCCCAATAATTTGGTGATCTCCGATCCTAGCGTCACAGAAACCGAATTACCTCAGGGCCGTTACGCGATTGCTGTACATAAAGGCTCGCGAGATAATATCAGTGATACTATTTATCCGATGTTACGCGAATGGCTTCCAACATCTGGAGAACAACTTGGCGAACTCCCCTGCCTATTTTGTTATCAGAATTTCGAACACGAAGTAGCAGAAACCGAACTGGTTACCGAATGTTGGTTCTTATTAAAAGACTAGATTCTGTCGCGGATGTATTGCACCTCTAGTTTGATTCCGTATCATGAACGCTAATTACTGTTAAACCCATTGAGATTAAGAATGAAAAGACTGGTTTTATATGTTGCTGACAAGTGCCCACATTGCAAAGAAGCGCAGCGTTATTTGGATGAAAAAGGCTATCCGTACCGTTTGACCAATGCGAAAATGCAACGCGGTCGTAAAGAACTTCAAGCCATGGGCGCGCGAACTATACCTGTTCTTAAAATTGGCGATCAGGTGATGGTGGGTTGGAATCAAAAGAACTTTGAGAAGATCTATAAAAGCTAAACAGCAAAGCTCTATTTATCTCATACCCAATAAAAAACCAGCGTAACTATGCTGGTTTTTCTGTATTGCGAATCTGACTTATACGATAAATTTACTCAATCGTGTTAAGCAATTTTCGTTAGCCAGTTATGAGTATCCGGCGCTTTACCCCATTGGATATCATTGAGTGCTTGGCGCAGTTTTTGAGCCATTGGCCCTTCTTCGCCTGAACCTACTTTGTAATCAACACCGTTATGAATCAGCGTACCAACAGAGGTTAATACTGCAGCGGTTCCAGAAAGCATAGCTTCAACGCCCGGTTTTGCTGCGCGTTCCAAAAGCTCTTCTACTGAGACTTCACGTTCTGATACTGTCATCCCTAAGTCTTTAGCAATGGTTAAGATACTTGAACGAGTGACACCATGAAGGAAGCTAGAGTCTAATGCCTTAGTGATGATTTCATTGCCATCGACAATTAGGAAGTTGGCCGCACCAGTTTCAGTAATATAGCCGTTTGGACAGAATAAGATCTGATCAGCCTGATACTCTTTCTTTGCTTCTAGAGTTGGAGCAAGGGCACTTGCATAGTTACCACCACTCTTAATCATTCCCATATGCGGCGCACAACGTTGACCCGTTTCATCCAACAGTAGACGCAATGCACAAGAGCCACCGGCGAAGTAATCACCCACCGGTGACAACAAAATATATAAAAATGAAGTTAACGATGGCGCTGCCGCTTTTCCGACTGCTGCTTCTGTTCCAATATGAGTTGGACGAATATACATTGAACCTGGAGGTACAGGTACATCGGCCGCATACTGCGCTACGATGTCTTTAATCATGTTCGACACTTGTTCTTTGTCGATTTGAGGAAGAGACAATAATTCACTGCTTTGCGAGAAACGCTCGATATTTTGGTCCATACGGAAAACATGGACGCTACCATCGTCATGACGAAATGCTTTCAAGCCTTCAAAACAAGTACTTGAATAATGTAAGACGTGTGCGCCAGGATGAAGAGAAATACTATCTGATGAAACGATCTGAGTGTCAGACCATTGATTATTTTCGAATGTTGCTAATGCCATTTTCGGCATAAACACGCTACCAAAAGCCGCCATTATGATTTCCTACTAAATGAAATTACGAAATGAGTGTATGAGCAAGTTTGGCCAGGCGATGATGATTAGGTGTCCAAAACTTAGCTACAGAATACTAAAACAGTTTACGTCTATAAGAAAGTGGGATTATGCCATTGATGCGCATTCACTGTATATTTATTGAAATAATAAAGAAATTTGTTAAATAACATCAATTTTGGCGCTCTTAACCAAATTCTCTGTAGAAAAAGATTTTTTACTTATTCGAACAATGGTGCATAGAGCTTATCTTTCACGCTAGAGCATTTCTAACGCTATTTTCGCCAAGTTGTGCGCGTCAACATAGCCTGAGTGCTGCCGACCTTCCCACTCGATACCTAACTTTTCCTGTGCATCGCGATGACCGATACGTTTATCTTTTAATCGATGTTGAATGCGATATAAGGTCGCAAGATTGATGTATTCCTTAAATGGCATTGTCAGCCCTTTACTCTCACACTCTTGCTGCAATATAAGATCATCTCTACCCCACGCCGCGTAAATCTTATTAGAACCGCCAAAATTCTTGATCATACTTTTCAGCACTTGTTCTAGCGTTCTTCCTTGCTTTTCAATCGTACGTCGAGTGATACCGGTTAACTCTGTGCAAAATGGAGAGATTTCGTCGTGCTCAGGCTTAACGTAATATTGCGCGCGCTTCATTATTTCGCCTTTTTCGACATCAATTTCTGCCAAGCCAATCTCAATAATTTCGCCACTCGTGCCAACACCATCGGTGTTCCAACAACACATTTCCAGATCAAAACATACGATACGGTTGTGATTCACAGTTCCATTACCTTTTTCTATATTCTGCCGCGATGATACCGAACTGATAAAAAAAATCGATGCTTTATCTAGTTGTATATTTATCAGTGGACAAATAATGTACTAATAGAAGAGATTATTCGTAATAAGAAGTAAACGGAATCTTACATTCGAACGGATTGTGGTAATATCTGGCCAAATTTATCCTCATTAATTTCAGCTTGGAGCCTGTGTTTCCGAGCTTTATCAATAAAGCTGAGTGTTTGTTATGAACTTCGATTTAAATATTATTCCTGAAACCTTCGATATGCTTCACGCTGGATTGGCTGCAAGTAGCGTACTTTTTCTAATCATTGCCGCGACTCGTAAAGGTAAAGTGATTGAAAAGCCGATAGAGAAGATCGTTGAAGTTGAAAGAACCGTCGACAAAATTGTTGAAGTCGAAAAAGTCGTAGAAGTTGAAAAGATTGTCGAGAAAGTCGTTCAAGTTGAATCTAAAGTCCACAGCGCTTCGACCGATTCAGCCATGCAATTATTATCACTAATGCAAAAAGAAGCTCGATTGATCGATTTCTTAAATGAAGATGTGACCGCTTATTCAGATGAAGAAGTCGGTGCCGCAGCACGTGTTATTCATGGCGGCGGTCAGAAATTACTTAAAGAATACATATCTCTTAGTCCTGTACGTGTAGAAGACGAAGAGTCTCGAGTTATGGTTGAAGAAGGATTTAACTCTCAAGCCATTCGCTTAACCGGTAATGTTACTGGAAGTGCTCCGTTCACTGGTACGCTTATTCACAAAGGTTGGAAAGTGAATAGCATTACACTGCCGAAAGTTTCTCAAGATTTTGATGCGTCTATCGTTGCGCCAGCAGAGGTTGAACTGTAATGGCACATTCTCCACGTTATAGTGTTGGTATCGATTTAGGGACAACACACTGCGTACTGTCGTACGTCGATCATCAAGAAAATTCGCATCTAGTTCATGTTTTTTCCGTGCCGCAAATGACAGGTCCCGGAACGGTTGAATCATTAAATCAGTTGGGGTCATTTGTATATCAACCCCACGAACATGAAATGGACGTCAGCTCCCGAGCGCTTCCATGGACAACAGAGCCGTTAGCGTTAGTTGGGGCTGTTGCGCGAAACCTTGGAAGTAAAACGCCAATTCGTTTGGTTTCGAGTGCGAAATCATGGTTATGTCATGCTGGTATTAACCGTAAAGAAGCGATACTTCCTGCGGGTAGCCCTGAGGACGTCGAAAAAATCTCCCCAGTAGAAGCAACGGAATTATATCTTGCTCACCTTATTGAAGCGTGGGATTTTCAATTCACTGATGCTCCACTTTCTGAGCAAGATGTCACGGTGACAATACCTGCCTCTTTTGATCCAGGTGCACGAGAACTTACCGCTGAAGCAGCACGCTCTGTTGGATTTGAACATCTTACCCTTTTAGAAGAACCGCAAGCTGCACTGTACAGTTGGATCGATAAAAATGGCGATCAGTGGCGTGATGAACTGAATGTCGGCGACATTGTTTTGGTTGTTGATATTGGCGGCGGAACAACCGACTTATCTTTAGTGGAAGTGACTGAAGAAGATGGTAACCTCGCATTAAACCGAATCGCAGTAGGTGAACATATTTTGCTTGGCGGCGATAATATGGATCTCGCCCTCGCCTACCGTTTGAAAATGAAATTAGCTCAACAAGGTAAAGAGCTGCAAAATTGGCAAGTACAAGCGATGATGCACGCCTGCCGTGATGCTAAAGAAACCTTGCTTAGCGACAACGATATTAACGAAGTTTCAATTGTCGTACCGAGCCGCGGTTCTAAATTACTCGGCGCAACACTCAAAACAGAATTAACCCGTGACGAAGTACAGCAAACCTTAGTTGACGGATTCTTCCCTATTGTGAACGTTTCCGAACAGCCAGCGCAAAGAGCACGCGGCGCATTAACTCAAATGGGATTACCGTACGCGCAAGATGCCGGTATTACGCGCCACATCGCAGCATTTCTGACTAAGCAAGCCAATGCAAATCAAGAGACGGAACAAGCCTCACCGTTTGATATGTCATTTGCTGGCATTCCTGGAGAAATGTCTGGAGAAATGTCTGGAGCAGCACCTTCAGTAGAATTCATTAAACCCACGGCGATTCTATTCAATGGTGGGGTTCTAAAATCATCACTTCTCGCGAATCGTTTGCTGTCAACATTGAATCAATGGTTAACCGATGCACAAGCCCCTAATGCGAAAGCACTACAAGTGATTGATTTGGATCTGGCGGTAGCACAAGGCGCAGCCTACTACAGTACGATTCGCAAAGGTGATGGCGTCAGAATTCGCGGTGGTATCGCTTCGTCGTATTACGTTGGAATTGAAAGTTCTATGCCTGCGATTCCGGGCATGGCACCACCATTAGAAGCTTTGTGTGTAGCACCGTTTGGTATGGAAGAAGGCGCAAGTGTTACGTTAGATACTCAAGAATTCGGCTTGATCATTGGCCAACCCGTTGAGTTTCAATTCTTTGGTTCAACGGTACGCCGTGATGATATTGCAGGAACCCATTTAGAATCGTGGGGTAATGATGAATTGGTAGAATTACCAGAAATACTAATGACTCTTCCTGTCTCTGAAGGTCGCTCTCAAGGCCAAGTGGTTCCCGTTACGTTGGCCGCTGATGTAACTGAAGTCGGTACACTGCGTTTATCTGCGATTGCCAGTGATAATGGACAAAGTTGGCAAGTTGAATTTGACGTCCGTGAAGAGACAACGTCAGAATCTGAGTAATTAATTTACGGCATCTTAGGGTGCCGTTTTTTTCAAGAGAGTGATTATGGCATCTCCGAGATACCTTGTCGGCATCGACCTTGGCACGACGAATTCTGTTGTCGCCTATTGTGAAAATACCAAAGAGTTAAAAAACAGCCCGGTAGAAATTTTCCAGATTGATCAGCTCGTTGGACCTGGAGAAGTCGTACGTAGGCCTCTATTACCTTCATTTCGCTATCATCCTGCCAAAGGCCAAATACTTGAATCAGATCTTCAACTTCCGTGGGAAACCAGTGTAGTCGAAGGAGATTTTCCACTAGCCATTATTGGCGAATGGGCACGAAACTTAGGCGCTCAAGTTGAAGGACGACAAGTATCGAGTGCAAAAAGTTGGTTGTCACACCAAGCGGTCGACCGTAAGGAAGCAATTTTACCTTGGGCTGCCAACGAAGATACCGAAAAAGTCTCGCCACTGATTGCTAGCGCCAGTTATTTAAACCACATCCGCTTAGCGTGGAACTTTCATCATCCTAGCTTCCCGTTAGAACAGCAAGAAGTCGTTGTCACGGTTCCGGCATCGTTTGATGAAAGTGCTCGAAAACTGACACTCGAAGCGGCGGAACTTGCTGGTTTAAGCCAAATATTATTACTCGAAGAGCCCCAAGCGGTGTTTTACGATTGGTATGCACGCTATCAAGATGTCGCAGAAGAGAAACTCAAAGACGTTCCACTGGTCTTGGTGTGCGATGTTGGCGGCGGAACCACAGACTTAAGCCTAATTTCCGCACAACATGGCGAAAACGGGTTAAGTCTCAACCGTATCGGTGTCGGCGAACATTTAATGCTCGGTGGAGACAACATCGACCTTGCTCTCGCTCATATAACCGAGCAACGCTTAAACGGTGCTCAGAAATTATCGGCTGCACGGCTTAGTAAACTTATTCAACAAACCCGTCATGCGAAAGAAAGCTTGTTAATTGAAGATGCAGCAGAGAGCGCTAAAATTACGTTACTCGGCAGTGGCTCAAAGCTGCTCGGTGGTACCAAGTCGGTCGCATTGTCGAAGGAAGAAGTGCAAAACATCGCGATTGATGGATTCTTCCCTGTGACCTCATTTGACGAGCATCCTTCTCAGCGGCAACGTGCAGTTGTCGAATTTGGGCTGCCGTACGTATCGGATCCTGCCGTATCAAAACACGTAGCTCAATTTTTACATCAGCACCAAGAGATCGCCCGCCAAGCCAGTGGCGACAATAATGAAACTCAAGTTCCAGTCGGTTTACTACTCAATGGTGGTGTCTTCAACAGTCCACTGATTGAAACTCGCATGGCTGAGGTTTTGGAAGGTTGGAAAGGTGATCCTGTCACCGTACTCGACAACCCTCACCCGGATTTGTCTGTTGCACTTGGAGCGGTTTCTTATGCAAAAGCGCGACGTGGCGCTCAACTTAAAATTGGTGGCGGTGTCGCCCGTTCGTATTTTCTTCAACTGACTGAAAACGGTAAAGACAAAGCGATATGTTTGTTAGCGAAAGGAACCGAAGAGAGCCAAGAGATTCGTCTGACCAGCCGCCGTTTTGCATTAACCTTGGGTGAACCTGTTCGTTTTAATTTATTGACCACGACTCACGATACCGTTCACCCAAATACGCCGATCCAGAATGGCTTACTGACCCAATTTAATACTGAGCAGTTTCACCCACTTCCACCGTATATAAGCTCTTTAGCTGGCGATACAGATTCTGAACTTGCTGCGAACCAAAAACAACGTCAAGAAGTCTACCTAGCGAGTCAACTAACACCTGTCGGCACACTGCAGGTTGAATGTGTCAATACTGAAGACAGAGACCAACGTTGGTTGCTCGAATTTGAAGTGCGTAATCAATCAACTCAAAGTAATTCTTCGCCACAGAAAACCAATCCAAAGTTAATTCAAGCCACTGAGGTTATTGCTCAGCTTTACAGTGCCAATCGCGCAAATAAAGACGACAAAGCTATCAAGCGAATTAATAAGGATTTGGAGTCGTTATTAGGTGCACGCGAAGAGTGGGACTTTGAAACGCTCAGAACGCTGTTTGATGCCATTGTAAAAGGAAAAAAAAGACGTCGTCGTTCGGATTTACATGAAAAACATTGGTTGCGCTTAACCGGTTTTTCACTTCGTCCAGGCTTTGGTGATGCCGTCGATGAATGGCGAATTAAACAACTTTGGGAAGTTTTCTCTCAGGGTATTCAGTGCAAAGATCAGCAAACATGGAGTGATTGGTGGACTTGTTGGCGTCGAGTCAGTGGTGGTTTAGATCAAGATCAACAAGAACAATTGTTGGCCGCGATTGCCAAGTACCTTCACCCAGGCGCACATCGTAACAAGTCCAATAATGAAGCCTACCAAAAAGGTTACGACGCGATGGTTCGTCTTGCTGCGTCACTTGAGCACCTTGAGGTAGAAGACAAAACGTTATTGGCGAATTGGTTTATCGCTCGAGCTCAAAATAGTACCGACTATCGCCAGAGCCATTGGTGGGCGGTCGGTCGATTAGCATCGCGTTCATTATTTTATGGCAGTGCTCATAAGGTTATTCCTCGTGCTCAAGCCGAACAGTGGTTGGAAAAACTACTACCTCTCGATTGGAAACAAGATCAAATGCTGGTTTTTGCCGTCGTTATGATGTGTCGTAAAACAGGTGACCGATTACTCGATATTTCAGACTCGATGCGTGAACGCGTATTGGAAAAACTAAATGGTGTGAAGTGCCCTGCCAGTTGGAAAGTTTTGATGACAGAAGTCTCCTCATTAGACCAAGGCGAAGCAAAACGTTTACTCGGTGATAGCCTTCCTAATGGTCTTAGATTGGTAAAAGAATAAAACAACGAGTTTGTTTTCGTTAGTTAGCTTTGTTAAACGAAGAAAATAAAGAGAATAGATGTCAGACATCTATTCTCTGAACCGACCTAAAAACAGATAACGAGATAGCTGCTTTACTCGCTGTCACCGACTAGATATGCCCCTTCAGGTCTTACATATTCTGCGTAGTCGGCTTTCGGACTCTGCGCCATTCTATCGTTGATTTCTATCATGATGTCCATCTCATCAGATGTCATATAACCATCCGTTTGAGTCGTTGACCACGTCATTGCAGCACCATCATCGGTAATAGTACGAACAAATCGATAGGCTTGCTCAACCTCAAAAACAAGGTCAGCATTTGAGCCACTCCATGAGTTTCTGATAGGGAACCAGCCATGTTTGAGCGTATTATTGCTTCCGTCGTAGCTTTCCCACGGAGTTTCGGCCATATCTGGGATCGTATATTCCTCATAACCCCATGAGTTAGGTGGTGCCCCTCTACCTAACGGAGTGACATGCCCTGCGGTGAAATCGCCATATTCATTTAATGGTACATGTTTAACGATTTTATAGTCGGAATCATCTTCATCATCTGTACCATCACTATCAACATACAAAAAGTTACCGTCTTCATCCGTAAAATAGGCTTTTGATTTGTTAACAGCAATCGCTAGCGTTGGATCAACACTGCGTAACATTTCGATAAAATCAGACAGTTCACCAGGCAAATTACTCGCATTATCTAACCAATACCCATCGACTAATCCATCGAATCGTTCAGCATAACCCAACACTAAGTTGCGCCAAGCCGCACCTTCGTCGCCATCCCACTCGTCGTTAAAGTAATCTTCCCACGCTTCTTGAATTTCTGGGTCTCCACGCTCCTCTGCCATTGAAGGACCAGCCGCATTTAAATAAAGAATGACCTTTTTTCCTGCATCGCGGTAGATATCAATGACATCAAGAATTATTTGCTCGTGTTCTATCGCTGGCACCATATCTGGGTGGATGGCAGCGACATCGACATTATTATTCGTACGCAATGTAAATAGATATGCATGAGCGGGGTGTGTAAACGATGTAATCACATGTCCTGCTGCCGGAATGTTAGCGACAATCTCCCCGGCTCCAGTTTGCCAGTCGGATGAACCCGCAGAAGCATCAAGTTTATATCCGCCATCGACTCGTTGGGTGATCCCCCAAGAACCTTCCAACCAACTCGCAAGATAATCACTATCTGAAACTAACACGTCTTCAGTAGTGTCGTGAGTAAGCTCTTCTGTAATTTCGTCAGTAGATGCATCAGTGGTCTCATCTGTAGTTTCGTCGGTAGACTCAGATATGCCAGTAGATGCGCCGCTATCGGCTTGACACCCAAATAAACTAACGGACATTACAAATGCTAATAGGCCAAACTTCATGTTCTTTTTCATTGTCACCCAAAATCAATCTGATCAAATAAATAGTAATACCGACACCTGTGATGTGTTTACTATATTAAATTATGTATTTTGAGCGACTCTAGCATGATAGTTATCGCGTAAATATTAGGAGTTAATGATTTTAAAATTTAATAAAGCTTGCTCTCAATACCGAGAACCAACGTTGTATTAAAAGCAATAAAGTCGTAAATTAAAATAAGTAGATGTGTTGTAATGACTTATTTTGGTATTATTTAAATTGTTCTAAATCTATCCCTTCAATGTCACAAACCGCTTGAATCGTTGGGTTTAAACTCAGTTTATTCAGATACGCCGCTAGGTGTTTGAAACTGAGCGGTGATTTTTCTATTGATAACACCCACCCTACAAGCATAAATAAGAAATAATCACATGCCGTTAAAGTATCGCCAAGCAAGTAGTCGTTGTGTTCAAGTTGATCATTAATAATTGATAGCGCATCAGCAATTCTATCCTCTTGCGCAGCAACAACATTTGGAATTGTCGTTACATCATTGGTATGACGGTGGGCGTAATATCGAACCATGGTTTCTGCTTGTAACGTATTATTCAAGAAGGCAAGCCATTGAAAAAATAAAGGTCGTTTAGGATCACCAATAGATGGCATTAATTCTGACTCAGGGTAAAATTCGCAGATATGGATGCAAATAGCGGGACTTTCGAAAATAGACTGGTCATTCACAACTAATGTGGGAATTCGCCCCGTTGGGTTCAGCTTGAGGTAATCCGCTGATTTATGAAAGTCAGACTTTTTATCGACTAATAATAGCTCATAGTCAGCCTTTAAGTGATGAAGCAAAAAGTGAGGCGCTAGACTCGCATTATTGGGATAATAATAAAGCTTGAACAAATTTGACTCCTTGTCTTATACATTTTGGATATTTTGACTCATAACCGTATTTTTGAACATCGACCATAAGAACCATAGGTTGATTTCAAACCTCAGTGCTCACATCTGTAATGTTAACTTGAACGACTGACCATTTATCAATGTAAATGACCATTGGTTTCGTCCCGCGGGCGTAAGTGACGTCTCTAAACGACTTGGTAACGACACTCGACTGCGTTCCTGTAATTGACCATTTTCCCATTCCAACAGAACAAGAGCTTGGTGTGCTTGATCGGGTACTATCAGTAAATCTTTTTCTGTTTGGCTTTGACCTTCTTTTTCAACTGAGTGAGCAACAGTCCCCAAACCAAGTTCGGTGCTGCCTATACGATGGTTGCTCACGCCAAGATATTCAGTAAGCAAAGTTAGATCTGATTTCGTGTAGCGATAGACATGTAACTTGCCGCCTATGTGTGGTGTTACAATAAGGGTAACATCAGTGACACCGTCACCATCAAAGTCTCCTACTCCAATTGGGTTTAGCCACCGAAACGAACGCCCGATAAAGGGAGTTGATGTTACTCTGACGATAGCATTAGATTCTACCTGAAATAGAGATAAAGACGCGCCGAGTTCAGCGTCGCTTTCAATCGTAATAATTTCATCAATACCATCGCCATCAAGATCGATTACTCTTGGTTCTAAATCTTCAAATACTCGTGTGTTGGGTAACGAAAACTCTAGAGTCTTACCTTCACGGGTTTCAATACTAAGGGTTGCCGCTTCACTTTCATCGCCCAAAATCCCATGTGGATAACGCTCGGTCGCATCGGTGTACCATGCCGTTGACACATCATTGTCACCATAAGCAATTCGACTTAAAGGGATTTGCCCCGGTCTTTGTTCAATGTTGTTAGTATTTGCCTTCAATTCAACAGGTGTAATCGTTAACTCATTTGCTTTTACATTTGGTAATAACACCAAAGATAATGTCACAAACAGCAATACACGAAGTCGTGTTACGAATGGAAAATGGAGTTGGCATAGTCGCAAAATATCGCCTCCGTGTTAAAGCATCATGAGTAGAAAAGTAAAACGAAAAAAAGGTGTGTTATTTTAGAAAATAACACACCTATCGTTATATCTCAGATGTTTTTAAAAAAGTTTATGTAACTGAAAGCCAGCCTTTCATGTTCTAATGACAGCAATAGGTTACATTGTCACTCAACATCTACAGTGCCCACGCTACGTTGAGACGGAAGTCTCGGCCTGGTTCTGATGGGCCATAAATGTACTCGTAGCCAGGGTAATAGCCGTACGTTGCTTGGTCACGGTATTGTTTATCGAATACGTTTTTAACTGTGAATGTTACCGTAAGAGAATCGTCTGCTAGTGGTAACCATTGACCATAGATATCGTTAACACCATAGCCCGCTTTCTCATATTCCCCTTCAGCCACATCAGTAAGTCGCGTCACAAAGTTACCTGTCCAACCAAATTCTACACTGTCTGAAGCTTGATAACTTACCTTGGCTACAATATTGTCACCAGTAGAAGTTCCTAACGTATACGTGCTATCAGATAAAGGTGAACCATTTAACTCAGCTTTATTGTGGTTGTAACTTAAACTTGTGTTAAACGCTTGCCAGTTATAGCGTGCCGCAAGGCTGAAACCATCGGTTGTCAGTTCGCCAACATTACCTAGCTCAGTACTCGAACCGCCCGCTAAATCCATGGTGCTTACTACGTCATCTATGGTGGCGCGATATACGGTTGCAGAAAGTGCAACGTCATTTAAGTGATAGTCGACCGCGAACTCTATGTTACGTGCTGTTTCTTCTTTTCTGTCTTCAGCATTTTGGTAGTAATCCAGTACATACGTTTCTTTGGTTTGAATACCACGCATCACTTGTGAATAACCCAACGTTAGATTTAAAGCCTCAGATGGCGTAAACACGACACTTGCATTTGGACTAAAGCCTTTGTGCTCGAACTCTTGATCAGCAGTATCTGTTAAC
The DNA here is from genome assembly GCA_947504195.1 of uncultured Vibrio sp. GTDB lineage: Bacteria > Pseudomonadota > Gammaproteobacteria > Enterobacterales > Vibrionaceae > Vibrio. The sequence continues at coordinate 603,574 of CANNGN010000001.1, forward strand.
TTATATATATCGTAACGTGTACCTAAGTTTAGTTGCCATTCTTGTGCAAGTTGTATGTTGCTCTGAATGTACAAACCTAAGACGTCACCTTTATCTTCATTCGTATCATAAGTCGGATCAGAATTATTGTTTAGGCTCGCAACGTCATTGCGGTAGTCGATGCCATAAGTGAAGACCTTGTTTTCGATAATACTGGTATTACGAATATCCAACCCAAAGGATTCAACACCACCTTGATAGTCGCCGAAAGAACCTTCTTGCATGAAGTTATTGTCGGTGTAGTAAGCACTGGTTTCTAGGTCTACCAACTGGTTAGAGGAAGGGTTAATCGCGTATTTAACGGTCGTTGTTTGGCGTAAGGCTTCCTGAGGGATGACTTCATTAATAATACTTGGGGCCCAGTTGCCGCGTTGTAGTCTATCACCGTCATCAACACGACGATCATGGCTTACACTGAATCGTTGATTGTCGTCGAACTCACCAACCAATTTAACAAAGCCTGATTGTTGATCGTATTCGCTGTTAGTATCGTCATTACCTTCGCCATCTTTGTAATCATCAGCAGCCGTTTGAATCACGGTAGCAAGCGCGCTCCAATTGTCGTTAACCTGACCATACAGGCTAACACTGGCTTTATAACCATTGCTATTCGAATAATAGCCACCTTTAACTAGAGCGCCGAATGTTTCATCGCCACGAAGCATATCCTGAGGATCTTTAGTCACAAACTGAATGGCACCGCCGAGCGCACCAGGACCACTTAATGCATTACCAGCACCAGCTTGAACGTTTGCTTCTTTTAGCAATTCTGGCTCAACTGAGATTCGACCTTGGTGGTGAAAAAGATAGCCCGATTGCGTTGCCCCATCGATAGACACATTTAGCATTGTGTCTTCTAGACCACGCACATAAATTTTCTCCGCTACACCTGTGCCACCAACAGCAACTTCTGGTTCATTATCAAACACGTCGCTAAGATCGTTAGCTTGCATTTTTGCCAATGCATCTTGGCTGATGGAGATATCAAGTGCAGACTGTTGCTGACCAGTTACAGTCAATGTTTCTACGTCAGCTTCTTGCTCCTGTGCAATCAAAATAGGGCTAAATAATGCCGATGCGACTGCGATTGAAATGATGCTAGGCTTGCACCAATTGTTAATTTCCATATCTTTTTTAACTCTCTATAATAATGATAACGATTCTCATTACCTATTTTCGCTGATCTGAGCGTGAAATAAAGGATTGTTACATATTTTACAAATGAGACGTATTATCATTATTTAAAGTAAGAATAAGGAAGTGATATGTTCATTTCTAATCCCGGACAACTATTTCTAGCCTTTAAACTGCCGGACATCGCTTCAACCTGTCGACGTGCTAATGCCAACCCTAAGCCAAACCCGTCCGAACGTTTATCACGTGATTTATCCACACGGAAAAATGGTTGAAAAATACTTTCTAACAACTCTTCAGGTACGCCCTTTCCTAGATCATTAATTTTAATGACTAAGTTCGAACTGTTATCTTCAACCGCTATTGTGATTGGTTTTTCAATTGGAGAGTATTTCAAAGCATTTCTGATCAGGTTTTCTAATGCTTGACCTAGTGCACGTTGATTACAATTAATCTTCTGATCATTTTTTGGAAATTGAGTGATAAATTGTGCATTTGGAAATTCAAACTTTGCATCTTCAAGAATGATTTCAATCAACTCAATTAAGTTAAACTCCTCGCCTTGTAAGCTCGGTTTTTCATTTTCTAGCCATGCTAAGGTTAAGGTGTCTTCAACTAATGTTCGCAGCTCTTTTGCTTCTTTTTCAAGCCTGGGGATAAGTTCGGTTTGGGCGATACCTTGCTTTGCACCTCCGATCGCTAGCTCCATCCGAGTAATCGGCGTCCTGAGCTCATGAGAGAGGTCTGCAATCAACTGACGCTGTTTAATAATGAGATCACTGGTGTTGTTTGCCATCTGGTCAAACACATCAGCTAACTCAGTAAGTTCATCATTTCGATGACCTAAACTAGGTCGAACCCGAGCCTTCAAATCCCCTTCACTGAATTTTTTTGTCGCGACTTTTAGTCGTTGTAACGGTGACATTAGATAGCGATAGATAAGGAGCGTTAAGAGCAATAACGGTAATAATGGAACCGCTAACTTGAGCAACAGATCGGTATGCTTCCAATACGCTCCCGGGCGCATTCTTTCAGGCAGGCGAATTAAAAAATGGGTGTTTTTATCTACAAACGGAAGATCCATCACTGGGTTTAAATCAAAGTAAAGGTGTACCTTCCAAGTAACTCCCCGGCCTAACACAAATGAGCTCATGTATTTTGGATCCATCTCTGTCCCCAAAATGGGATCAAGACTCGACTGCACTATCGCTACCCATGTCGACTCTTTTTCTTGAAGGTCAATTAACCATTGTTCCAACTTACGTGTGTCACCACTTAAGTACAACTTCTCTGCCTCTAAGCCGTAATTGAGTAGCTCTTGTTGGTGCTCTTGTTTAATGAAACTCATGTTTAATTCGGTTTCATCAATCAAATAGTTCATTAGTGAAATCAGAGCAATGGTCACTAGAATAATCGAGCTTGATAGTAACCAGAAAAATGTTGTTTTCATGAAAAGCAGTAACCTTTGCCGTGAACCGTTTTCAAACGATCAGAAAACATACCACTCGCAACAAGTTTGCGACGGATTCGGCTTAAATGCATATCTAAGCTGCGGTCGTAAGCACTAAACTCTCGTTCGAGCACCGCCTGATATAAATAAGGTTTACTTAGTACCTCGCCTTGGTTTTCTAATAATGTCCAAAGTAAATTAAATTCAATCGTGGTAAACGTTAGTTCGTATCCATCATAAATAACACTTAAGTTACTTCGATCTAGCGTGAACAGGTCGATTTGAAGCTGGGAAGCCTTGATTGGTTTATTTTGGCTTTGCATTGTTCTTCTCAACAATGCATTGATACGGAGCATAAGTTCAACAATATTAAATGGCTTGGGTAAATAATCGTCGGCTCCTTTACTAAACCCTTGAATACGCTCTTCTTCCGCTCCACACGCTGTTATCATCATCACTGGAGTAGAACGACTATTACGTAAGCGTTTCAATACAGAAAAGCCATCTAATTTTGGCAACAATACATCGAGCAAAATAAGGTCGAACTTGGTACTCAATGCCAACTCTAGTCCTGACTCACCATCAAAACACTGCTCAACCGAAAATCCCTTTTCAGTAAGAATTTCTGAGATTTGTTTATTTAAAGATAGATCATCTTCCACAATCAAAATACTGGGAATAATTTGCGGCATCGTAGACTCCATATTGCTAACGATAATCATTATTATTATCGTTAGCAGAGTTTACGAGGTTTAAAGTAGAATAACAAATGGAATAGACGTACTTAGTTGGCCAACTATTGAATCAATAATATGTACACATGCGTTTGCCTTCGACATTAACGATATTAAAGGGCGTTTCGTAGATTCCTTCTAACACATTACTCTGAATAACGTCATCCACACTTCCATTTGCGACGACCTTACCACGCTTCATTGCAATGATGGTATCTGAATAGCAAGCGGCAAAATTAATGTCATGGATGACAACAACCATCGCTTTGTTCTTCTCATGTGCAAGTTTCTGAACCGTTCGCATGATCTGCAGTGAGTGTTTAATATCGAGATTGTTCAACGGCTCATCGAGAAATATATAATCCGTATTTTGGGCAATCACCATTGCGATGTAAGCCAACTGGCGCTGACCACCACTCAATTGGTCTAGATACTTATTTTGAATTGAGGTTAAGTTGAGGTAGTGAATGGCGTCATCGATAATTCGATTGTCTTCTTCAGTTAAGTTGCCTTGAGAATAGGGAAAGCGACCAAAGGACACCATTTCATTGACAGTAAAACGCATATTGACCGTATTCGATTGCCGTAAAACAGCGAGTTTCTTAGCGAGTTCTTTACTGTCCCATTCTGATATTTCTCGTGAATCCACATATACCAAACCACTGTCTTTTTTTAAAAGCCGGCTCGCCATGGACAATAATGTACTCTTACCTGCTCCATTTGGACCTATTATTGATGTCACTTTGCCACGTTCAAACTCGACACTTGCGTTATCCACAACGGTGTTATCTGAAAACATTTTAGAGAGTTTTTCTAATTTGATCATCGATGTTAAACCATTTTATTTCTAAGCAATATTGTTAGGAAATAAATCCCACCAATAAGATTGATCACGACACTTAAGGTGGTCGAAAAGTTAAATATGTTTTCGATCACCCATTGACCGCTAAGTAATGAGGTGACTGCTAGCAATGCGCATCCGACAAGAAGTATCCGGTGTTGATACGTGTTAAAAATCTCGCGTGTTAAGTTAGTCACTAAAATACCAAAGAACAAAATCGGACCGACCAAAGCGGTTGAGATAGCAATCATGACAGATGATAAAGCGAGCACTTGAATTGTAACTTTCTTCACATCAACCCCTAAGCTAATTGCGTTATCTCTGTCTAGCCAAAAAACATCGAGTTGAGTATGTAGACGATATAGCCCCCAACTCGTTACGGCTAAGACTGGAGCACAAACGTACACAAGACCAACGTTAACGTTATTAAAACTAGCGAACATATTGGATTGAACAGAGGCGAAATTATTAGGGTCCATCAGCATGATAAAGAAGTCAGCTATGTTCGAGAATAACTGACCAAAAATGACACCTAAAAGTAGCAATGCAATCAAGTTTAGCCTTGAACCTCGGAAGTAAAATGAGAACAACATTAACGAAAATCCAATCATAATACTGACCGAGATCGCGAAGTTGATATAGTCATTCATAACCAAGGCACTCATTGCGCCAAATACCACGACAACGACAACTTGAATCAGCAAATAAAGCGCATCAAACCCCATAATACTTGGCGTTAATATACGGTTGTTGGTAATGGTTTGAAATGCGAGAGATGATTGTGCAATCGCTCCACCCGCTAAAATGATTGCGAGTACTTTTGGTATTCTCCTCGATAAAAAATATTCATAATTATCAGCAGTTAAACCAACACAAATAAATAACGAAACAAAGATGATACTCACGAAAAGCAAAATCTTTAAAACAGAACTAGTTTTCATCTCGTTGACCTCGCAAGATCAACGTAATAAAGATAAACCCACCGATAATGCTAATGATGATTGAAATCGGTACTTCGTACGGGAAAATAATCAAACGACTGGCCATATCACAGAATAGAACCACGAGGGCACCAAGTAGCGCGGTTAGCGGAATATTACGCCTTAAGTTATCACCAAAATAATGACTAACTAAATTTGGAACGATCAGGCCGAGAAACGGAAGTTGTCCCACTATCATCACGACCGACGCTGACATTACAGAAACCAATAACACGCCCAAAATCAGAACCTGTTGATAGTTCAGTCCTAAATTGACTGCAAAATCCTTCCCCATACCCACAGCGGAAATGCGTGTCGCATAAAGGTAGCCGCAGATACCGATTGGAATAGCGATATACAGTAATTCAAACTCTCCTTGGAGAATATCGGCAAAATTTGCGACGCCCCATCCCGATAGATTTTGGACAACATCATATTTATAGGCGATAAACGTGGCCAGTGACTGGACCACGTTACCAAATATGATGCCGATTAAGGGGACAAAAATGGCATTTTTAAATTGAATTCGCTGGATAAACTGAATAAAAATAAAAGTTCCGAGCATCGCTGTAGAGAATATGACGATGACGTTATCACCATTGCCAAATACGATTAAACTCAACACATAACCGAGCATAGCCGACTCTATTGTTCCCGATGTCGAAGGTGCAGCAAATCTATTTTGACTGATCTGCTGCATAATAAGACCAGCAATGCTAAGACCGCCCCCAGCAAGTAAAATTGCCAGTAGCCTAGGGATTCGGCTATATACAAGTAGCTCCCATGCATGTTCGTTTTGATTGATGAGCGAGAGAAAACTTAAATTTCCCACGCCAATAAATAGCGATAGGAAACTCAAGATCACAAGACCAATAACTAACAACTTCAAAAATACTTTCTCCGACTGGCGTCAAATACTTACTCTAAGCCAATCGAAGCTTTTATATCGCTAATCATGATTTCTGTCGCAGTGACTCCAGCAATAGCCAAATACCAAGCGTTCAAATTAAGAAAGGTCATGTGCCCATTTTTATAAGCTTTAGTGGCTTTTATGAGATCATTTTCAAAATCTTCGTGAGTAGTGCTCTTTCCTTTATTCACTAACACATCTCGGTCAACCACCAATAAGGTAGACGGGTTCGCCGTGTTAATGAACTCATACGAAATAAGATCACCGTGCGTCGCGGTTTTATCAATAGATACAGTAGGTTTAAAACCAAAATCTTGGTAAATGGTACCAAACCGTGATTGAGCGCCAAATGCGGTAATATTGCCACCTGAACTCATAACAGTTAATGCATCCATGGCGTGGGTTTGGTTGTAGGCTGATATTTCCTTAAACTCCTTGTCTAACGCCTCTATTTCTTGCTCTACCTTCTGTTTCACATTGAACGCCTTGCCAATTGTTCTCCACTGTTTTTTCGTGCTCGTCCAATAACTTTGGTTTTCCTCTGTGCCAAACACAATAGTAGGCGCAATTTTACTGAGCTCATCATAATGGGGCGTACTGCGTAACCCTATAATAATCACATCTGGTTTTTGTGAATAAATCGTTTCAAAATCAGGTTCAAATAGGCTACCGGTTGACACATATTTATCATCTTTATATTTGTTGAGATAATCAGGGAAAGTCACTTCCTTTGTCACTGCAACAGGTTCGATCCCAAATCTATCGAGAGTATCCAAAACTCCAACACCAATGACGACGACACGCTTAGGCTCGCTATCTAATGTGACACTACCCAATTGATGCGTCACCGTTATTGGCTCAGCAAATGAAAGAAAAGAGGTCATCATACCAATAATAAAGAGGCTAGTTTTGGTGCGCATTGGGTTACTCCACTGATGTTAATAGTAATGATTATTATTTAGTTTCGTAACTATACATCATATGGTTCAAATACATCAATCAACTATTGCGACGATGAGAGCAAAAGTACTTTATCCGTTTAATCTAAGAAGTTATTGATTTATATATCAAGAATGGATGAGTGACTCATGATACTAAAGCGTTTAGTTCATATCACAAGTCATGTTGTTTGGGAAAATTGAAAGGTTATGAGTTCATTAGTGTAGTCTTAAAGCCACTTTTCAATCATCACTTCATCGATATACTCACCTTTAATCTTGGCATGTTTTTTTGCGACGCCAACAATTTCAAATCCTTGCTTCAAATAGACATTTAATGCTCTTTCATTGTCGCCACGAACATAGGCAAATAATTTTTCGTAACCTTTTAGCTTTGCTTGTTTAAAGGTTTCAATAAATAAGAGCTTGGCGAGCCCTTTTCCACGGTATTGACTGTCGACAAAAGTGCCAATAATGCCCACATGACCGAAGGCTCTGGTGTACGCAGCAAAAGGCTCGACATTCTGAAAGCCTGCCACGTTTAAATTGTCTTCGACGATCGCAACGCTGAATATCCCCTGCATTGGAAACTGACGAATGAATTCCTTCTCTTCTTCTGGCGTGTAAGTTGTGTCTAGTACAGTGTATCGACCTTCTTCAATAATAGGATTAAGTAATGTTGAAATACTTTCAGCATCGTTTTCAGTTACCTGTCTTACATAAAATTCCACGGTGAATATACCTACTGAGTTAGATTGTGCTAGTTTACTTGGAGTCAGATGCACTTGGGCTTAAAGTGGCGTGACTGGAGATACTTGGAGCGGTCACGCGATCCGTAATAATGTGTCTATGTCGTTCTATATATTCCATGTCGGCGTGATACGATAAATGATGGCCATCTTTAAGATTAGCGATAAACGTCTCATTTCCGTTGTTAGCTTCAGTTTGCATAAAGTTAGTAAGTGTTTCTATTCGGGTGACCATCGTATCCACAAGTTGCACGCGTGCGACGCCCGATAAACCGTATGCATCGCAAAACTGTTTCGCACGATTGGACTGTTGAACAATATCTCCAAGTCTATCGTCGGGATTGGTTTTAAATGGGGCCCAGGAATATATCGCATAAGCAATGTCCCAAATTCTCGGTGCGGGGTGTGCGGTATCAAAATCGAAGACCCCCACGACTCTTTTGTCCTTGATTGCCACATTGTAGGGAGCAAAATCACCATGGCAAATCACTTCTTGGGGCTCTCTTGCCGGTAGCATCCAATTAAAATGCTCATCACGCGTTGTTTCGACAAAACCCACAGTTACATCATGATACTGACGAAGTAACCTCGCAGCACTTTGTAACGCTTCATCAGAGGAAAACGCATCATTTAATGGATAGTTGCAAACTTCCCCAGTGACAAACGAGAGGATTTCATTTTTACGTTCATCGAAACCAAACGAAATAGGAGCCGCATTAAAATTATGAGACCTTAAATAATCAAGTAAAGCATGAACCGTCTGAGACCAACTTCCACTAGGGCGAATCACCATATCATCGGAAAAAAATACTTGCCCTACTCTGCCGCCAGTTAATTCTTCCATAGTGATCCTTTTTTATGCATATTGAACAATTGCAACGCAGCCCTTTAGTTAATTCATCACCATCAAACCTAAACGTTACCGCGCCACAGTGACAACTTCCCGTATACTTCATATTCATTCTCTCTCTATATAAATTAAGTTCAATATTTTTAAAACGTAGCGACTAGGTCAACGGCTTCTGATAAGTGTTGAATGCTATATGGATATTCAGAATGATCTGTGATGGTATGAAAACCAAGCAACAAAATTGCGTTCATCCCTGCTGACAACGCTCCTTGATAATCATTAACTGGATGATCACCGATGAAAACACATTCTTGAGGTCTAAAACCTTGCTTTGATATCGTTTGAATGAAAATATCGCGGTGCGGTTTCTTTAAACCAAACGCCTCGGAACTGACCATTTGTTGAACTAGAGGAGCAAATGAAGTCGCTGCTAAATGCCCTGCTCTTGATGCTTGCGCACCATTTGAAATGATTCCAATAAAATAACCTTTTTCATCAAGGTGCAGTAAAAGTTCTTTAGCACCAGGCATTTCTACAGCGCATTGTGGAAAGGTCAATTGCCAAAACTGAGTTAGTTCCTCGGCAGTAGGTTGTATGATCCAATTCAAGCTTGCTGCAAGTTCAATTCCGATAAGGTCTGATATCCTCGGCAACTTCGCCTCTTTATGCCAATCTTTGGGTAGTTCAGTTGGTAAATACCCGCCATTATCAGTCACCTTTATTAAAGACGATATCTGGGATACATCCGTTGTCTCAAGTTGGCAACCATAACGCTTAATAAACGCGAGCGAAAACTTCTCAATGCTTTTAGCGCGATGTACTAAAGTATTATCTAAATCAAAATAAACCGCTTTAATTGACATAACGCCAATACCTTCTGAACGCATTAATATTTAAAAAAGCCAGTATCTAAGCTAACACAATTATTTTAACGTTATTTACATTCAATTGATCTATTGTTGCATAAGAAATGTTGTATTGAATTACTATGAGTCGAACGGCATTAACTCAGCGCGTTAGAATTCAAAATGGATGGTAAGTAGATTTATGAAAAGAATGGTTTCCTTAATCACGTTCATGTGTGTGTTCTCGTCTATGCATTTATACGCATCCGTCGAGATAGGTTTGTATCGCACTTTGTATAAGAATCACGACTTTATACAATTAGAACAACTTCAAAACCAAGCAAATGAACAGTTCATCGAAGGTAAAATAGACTCGCACTTATTTAAAACTGCCTTTTATCAAACTTACTACAAACGAGATTTAAAGGAAGATTGGTTAAAGGAAACGATTTCATTATTAGAAGCTTCGGGATCAAACTCAGCGTATCGGCTGCTTAACTTAGGTATTTACTACGCCGATCTCGCTAGTCAAGCTCGTGGTAATAAATGGATAAGTTCAGTCAGTGCGAGTGATCTAAAACAAATGAATGACATGTACAACATTTCAAATCAATATTTGAACTTAGCCTTGGAAAAAGATCCCAGTTTACTTATCGCTTATCAAGAGTTAATCGGTATCGCTATGAACTACTCTGGAGAAGAGAGTAAACAATTTATCGAGGCTACGTTTCAGCAAGCACTAAAGTACAAAAAAGATAATCTCACTCTAGCAGGGCGTGTACTCCGATCACGTACGCCAAGATGGGGTGGAAGTTATGAAATAATGGAGAAAACCATCGATAATTTGAGACCCAACTTTAGGCTCAATATGACTGACTTTGCACATCTCGATGGTTATATAATCTATGACAAACTATATGTTCCATTAACCGAATATAGCTCTGAAGATGCATTACTTGCACTGGCGCCTTACAAAGATCACCCTTCATATTTAATTCAAAATTCCTTCGCCGGAATCTACCATTATAATGGTCAATGGGAACAATGTTACCATCATGCCAAGTTAGCTGCGAAAGAAGCTCGCTATGATCTAATACAAGCCACACTGGGAAAATGTGCGCTAGAACTAGGCAGATGGGATGAAGCTTTAGAGCCATTAGTGAATTACTTAAACGTTGCTGGGCCTAGTGCTTGGACGTTACACAGTTTAGCCGATGTTTATCGCAACCTTGGACATCCCGAAATAGCTTATCCTTTATTTAAAGAAGCGATATCGCTCGACTTTGAATATATGTTGTATTCGATGAAACCCCTTCTGCAGATCAAGTCTGAATTCCCAGATAAAACCGATATGAACCTCGAAGATGCGTATCATGAAATCGGTTATTCCGGAGACTGATCATTTCAAATATAGCTTCATTTAAGTGACACAATGCAGCTATATAATGCCCATTAAACGCTGGTAATTGATGAGCATTAGTACTAGCCTATGTGCTTGTTTTACTTTCAGTATAAATACTTCCATCACAGGTCAATTATGTACAAGATCATCGCGTTAGATTTAGACGGGACTTTGCTCAATAATCAACACAAAATTTCTCCTCGCAATAAAGAAGTTATCGCATTAGCTAAAGCTCAAGGTATTAAAATCGTATTAGCGTCCGGACGTCCTCGTATTGGTATGCAAGCATTTCTAGACGAACTTAACATTCGCGACGATGATGACTATGTCTGTCACTTCAATGGTGCAGTAGTTGAAAAAGTAGGTAATGGTGAAATCATAAGCGAGAAGATTATTGATGGCAAAGCGGCAAAGAAAGTGGCTCGCCTAGGTAAACAGCTAGGTGTGAATGTTCATGCTCACAGCCAAGTGTTGGGGCTAATTACACCGAAGATTAGTCGCTACACCGAACTCGAAGCTGAGCTTGTCGGATGTGACATTAACGTTGTAGATTTCGAAACGCTCGAAGACGATCATCTTATCACCAAAGTCATGCTGATCGATGAAAAAGACCAATTAGATGCCGCTATCAAACAAGTACCGCAAGAACTTTATGATGAATTTATGGTTGTTCAAAGTGCACCGTGGTTTTTAGAGTTTCTAAATCCTCAATGCAATAAAGGCGTTGGCATTGAAATGATTGCCAATCATCTTGGTGTAACTTCTGAAGAGGTAATATGTATGGGTGATGCGGGAAACGATCATCATATGCTTCAATTCGCCGGTCTTGGCGTAGCAATGGCCAACGGCACCGATGAAACCAAAGCATTGGCGGATTATGTGACTCTTTCAAATATAGAAGATGGTGTTGCACACGCCATTGAAAAGTTCGCTTTAACCAATATTTAATATCTCATACTCATTTACTAACCACGCTTTAACGGGCAGAGAAAGAAATACGGATTAGAGTTATCAACAATTGCTTTAGTCCAATATCTTCCTCAAACAGTGAATATGCGCTTGATAACCAAGTGAGCGGTACAATTTTATCGCGACTTGGTTAAAGTCCCACACTTCAACCATTACTTGTTTTACCCCGTAGTCTTCAAATTCTTGCGCGCAGCGTGTTAATAAATCAGAACCAATCCCATGATTTCGTGACTCTGGATACACGTAGAGTTCATCAATACTGCCCATCATTACAGGTTGACTAATTGAAGACTCAAATTCACCAAAGTGCCCGGTAGCAAAACCCACAACACCTTGCTCAAAAACGGAAACAAAGACAAAGGCATCGGGCGCATCTATATATTGTTTAATGTCTTTTTCCGCCATGACTTGATTTGCGGATTTGAAATGATCGGGCTCAGCTTGATGATGTTCGTTGTGTAGTTCAAACATCAGCTTATGGAGACTAGATAAATCATCTGCGGTTGCATGGCGTATCATATACGTATTCATACTTTAACTTATTGAGGGTGTTATTAAAGTGTATGTAGATATAGATAAAATGCCACTCAATCCCGTAAAGTTTATCGCTATTTGAATATCATAATTCAATCTACTGGTTAAAGCCTAGTAATGTAGCTTTTATAAAATACTTACCAAACGATCTGTTTGTGGCATTCTCTTATTGAAATAAGTGACAAGCCATCGAATTCTAACTCAATAAATAACGGCATTTTCTTAACAATAGACTGAAAATACTCAAAGTTATAGTCAGCATCGTAGTGATTCAGAATGGTGCACAATGCGGTACCGTGTGTTCCAATAACGATATTTTTATTCTGATTGCACTCCAAGATCTTATTTACTTGATTGATATTCCGTCGCTGCACTTCATTTAACGATTCGCCATTCTCAACCTTATAATCAAAATCATGCCATTGCTTTTGTGCGTATTCATCAAAATCGTCAACCCACGTCCCTATTTTTCGTTCTCTTAAATCGGAGCAAGTAATTATATGTTTACTACATTGGTCAGCTAAGTATTGAATAGTATTCATCGAGCGAATATATGGACTGCAGTAGAAGTGATCTATGTGAGTATCTATGAATAATTCTGGAATTTTTTTGGCAGCCGCTATTCCAGACTCTGTTAAAGGTCTTGTTAAATCATCTTTTACCGATGAGTCTGATTGCGCATGCCTTACAAAAATTAATTTTGTCATCGTCTGACCTTGTTTGTGTGACGTTTCCGGCACCCAAATGTATGTAACCGTATATTCAATAGTTTACTATAAACTGAATATGCGCGTTCTAGAAACAATTGTTCTCATTTAGGCTTGATAATACCCATAACCAAGGATTCAGCTATGGGTATTAAGAATAAGGAACAATTGAGATAGTTCGAGATAACTAGTTCACAGGATACGTTTTGTAACGCACGTCCATCATTTGCTCCATACACTGAACTACCTGACAGCTATAGCCAAATTCATTGTCATACCAGATATAGAGAACACATCGATTATCTTGAGCTATCGTTGCAACACCATCGACCACACCGGCATAACGAGACCCCACGAGGTCGCTTGAAACAACCTCAGTTGAATCTGTGTAGTCAATTTGTGCCGATAAAGGCGAATTTAGTGCCATTTCACGAAGGTAAGCATTTAATTCTGCTTTATCGGTGGCCTTTTCAAGATTTAGATTCGCAACTGCCATGGATACATTAGGAGTTGGAACACGGATAGAGTTACCCGTTAACTTACCTTCAAGAACAGGCAATGCTTTTGCTACTGCCGTTGCCGCCCCCGTTGAGGTAAGAACCATATTAAGCGAAGCACTGCGACCACGTCGGTCACCAGAGTGAAAATTATCGATTAGATTTTGATCATTTGTAAATGAGTGAATTGTCTCAATGTGACCCGACGTTACACCGTATTTATCATTAACAACCTTAAGCACCGGTGTAATTGCATTTGTTGTACAACTTGCAGCAGAAATAATCGTATCGTCTGGGTGAATAACACTTTCGTTGACACCAAATACGACATTTTTTATATCGCCTTTTCCTGGTGCCGTTAGCAGCACTTTTTCTGCGCCCTCACAAGCGACATGTTGGCTCAAACCTTCTGTGTCACGCCATACACCCGTATTATCGACGACCAGCGCGTTATTGATACCATATTGAGCATAATTGACGTCTTGCGGCTTATTAGCGTAAATAATCTGAATATAATTACCATTAACAATGATCGCTTTATTTTCTTGGTCAACGATGATGCTGCCATTAAACTGACCGTGAACAGAATCTCGGCGTAACAAACTAGCGCGCTTTTCCAAGTCTCCATCTTTACCACCACGCACCACAATTGCTTTTAGGCGAAGTGGATACCCAGGGCCTGATTTTTCAATAAGTAAACGCGTAAGAAGTCGTCCAATTCGTCCGAAACCATATAAAACGACGTCTTGAGGCTCAACAACCGTTTCACCATTAAGTGCATCACGTAAAACCGATTGTAGAAAATCGGCAATACCCGCTTCGTCCTGGTGGTCTCGCCAATATTGAAGAGCCAGCTGACCGACATCGACTTTGCACGACGAAAGATCGTCCATCTCAGTGAGTGCTTTAACAATTGGAGATGTCTGTTCAAGAGAAAGCGGCGTACCAGTGTAGTGCCGACCAAGACGGTGTGATTTGATGATATCAATGACATAGGCGTTGACCTGCGTCTTACCAAATAAGACAACTTCAACGCCTTTTTGACGATAAAGTTGGCGAATCATTGGGGTAATCGTTTCAGCTATGGTTTGGCTATTTTGCCAATTTAATAGGTGTTTTTCTGAATTCATTGGTATTGGGCCTTTGGATCAGGACGACAACACATGTAGGGTGTGAGTCGAGGTTTTGAGTAAGTGTATCTATGTTATTTTTATGTAATGAGATTGTAAGGGCTAAGGTGTTATTCTGCTAGGAAAAATAAGTTTCATATTAATCAGGCGTAGTGAAATGATTGGTTGTAAATACGCTCGGAAGTAGTTAGACACATAGGTTCCGTAGGTAGATCATCTTGACTGGTACTAATTGAAACGAACTTTAGATAAGGCAAGGTGTAAAGTTCGCAATAAAGTCGATGGCTGAGTTTGGGCATTCAGCCATATTAAAGAGGCCAAGTTTTAGGTGTGATCTATTTTGATATCTTGATGTTAGACATTAAACCAATTTTGCTTAAACGCTAATCTTGTGCTCTTTTCCATTTTCCAACACAACGATTTCATTATTATTTTGGCTTTTTCTGATGCTTTGCTCTGCATCTAGCTTTAGGTATGTTCCGCGAATCATTTTGCCAATGACCTCATGACTCACCACCATCGTAATGGTGTCATCATCATTAACTATTGAATTTAGCCATCTATCGGCTCGTTGAGCGACCATAGAATAACTTTCCCCACCAGAAATCACATAGTTCCACTTATCCTTGCTTCGCCTTTGCCATTCTTCTTGGTATTTCCTTTCAATTTCTTCGGGTGTCATTCCTGTCCACTCTCCAAAAGAACATTCCCTTAATAAAGGGGTTGTTGGGATTTTATCCTGCTCTAATCCCAGTTCATATGAAATAATTTGGGCGGTTTCCATCGCTCTTCCTAACGGACTGGAAACTAGCGTGACTTTAGATCCACCGACAATATGCCTCAGCTTTTTGGCGACAGTTAATGCTTGAGTTTTGCCTAAGTCTGTTAAGTTAGAATTATGCCAACCTTGAAACTTTTTCAACTTGTTCCATTCTGTTTGGCCATGTCTTATTAAGACAATCATAGTCGCTCCATCTGATCATTTGATGGCATCATACTATTCTAGTTGTATTATTTCAGCTACTTTCCTGCCGATGATTAATACGTATAATTTATAAACAAATGATTATCTAACCCTCTCCTACATAAGGGTTTTATTTATTTTTAACCCATAGTAGTTCTTAGGATATTGTTATTTAAGAGTAACACTTGTTCGCTGAAAATTCGTCCGAGAATATTCAACTGCAGTGTTAAGCAAATGTACTTAGAATATAACTATTAAACTCTTCTACATTTATGCGCATCAAGTTGGTGCGATGTTTACCAATTATAGTGCAAGCTTCTTCTACGCATCCCAGTTTAAATATTAGGAACCTCCTTAATTATTGGTAAATCTATCTACTCATGCATTAACTATATATTGTGGCAAATGGAAAAATATGAGCTGTTATTTTTCATTAAATTAGCATTCATTAATAAAAGAATTCCGAGATCATTCGAGATTAGAAATTTTACTTAGCAGTTTTTATTTTCAATATTCACCTACACACTTATTTTAAATTTAATTTCAATAAAATCAAATTGTTAAATATTAACTTACATCAGAAGATTAAAGCCCTTCCGTTTTCTACGCTATATACTTTTTAGTTAATTAATGGGCAATAATCAATAATGAGACATCTACCTTTAATTAGAACTTTACAACTGCGTAACACTAAGGGTAATCTACTTTCACTAGCAAGTTAATTAAGCTGATAAACTTCGATTACACCGTGAAATTCACTTTTATTTCATTCAAGAGTCAGAGATTTACGTTAAAATTGACGATTATTTCAGCGAAATACGTTACTTGCTTAAGTTAACTATTAATATTTACCTTTATTAAAAAAAGAATTAATTAAAACTATCGAGTAATATATTTTATCCACAATGTAACTCGATAACGGAACAGTATATAAGGACATACATATGATGAAACTCCGAAACTTTATGCTTCTCCTTCTCGCATTTTTTAGTACGAATGCGTTGGCAGAAGAAACAGGTGGCTTTAAGCAATTTGTTGAAGGCATTAGTAACTCTGTTGATGGCTTTTTTAACGACTATACAGGTTGGTTTGTAGGCTTAATCTTTAAGAGTGTTCCTGTTGGTGAAGCTAGTTTTCCTCTAATTGTTGGTTGGTTGCTAATCGCAGCTCTTATCTTCACGATTTATTTTGGATTTATTCAATTTAAACGTATTGGACTTGCAATCAATATCATCAAAGGTAAATACACCGATCCTAATTCAAAAGATCATGGTGAAGTATCTCACTTCCAAGCATTAACAACGGCGCTTTCGGGTACTGTTGGTCTTGGTAATATTGCAGGTGTTGGTGCGGCATTGGCCATTGGTGGTCCGGGTGCAACTTTCTGGATGATCATGTGTGGTCTATTGGGAATGGCATCAAAATTCTGTGAGTGTACATTAGGTGTTAAATACAGAACGGTATTACCTTCGGGCGCTATTTCTGGTGGTCCAATGTATTACCTTAGCCAAGGCTTAGCTGAGAAAGGATTAGGTGGCTTAGGTAAAGCTCTGGCGATTGGATTTGCATTAATGTGTATCTTGGGTTCATTGGGCGGCGGTAATATGTTCCAAGCAAACCAAGCTCACGCAATGTTAACGTACGCGTTTGATGTTCCAAGCGAATACGGAATCATTACCGGTATCGTTTTAGCTTCATTGGTATTCTCTGTAATTGTTGGCGGTATGCCTTCAATTGCTTCGGTAACTGAGCGTGTTGTTCCTTGGATGGCCGTTTTATATGTTGGTATGTCACTGATCGTTATTATTTCTAATATTGGTCAAGTGGGTGCAGCATTTAGCGCTATCTTCGAAGGTGCTTTCACGGGTGCAGGTGTTGCTGGTGGTATTATCGGTGCATTGATTCAAGGTTTGAAACGTGCAACCTTCTCTAACGAAGCTGGTGTTGGTTCAGCAGCAATTGCTCACTCTGCAGTTAAAACAAAAGAGCCAATTACTGAAGGTCTAGTATCACTACTTGAACCATTCATTGATACTGTTGTGATTTGTACAATGACAGCTCTAGTTATCACTATCGCTGGTCTAAACGTTGCTCCATTTGATGGTTCAGGTTTAACTGGTGTTACCCTAACTGCAGCATCATTCACTGAAACTGCGGGTATCTTTAAATATCTATTAGCGTTAGCGGTTGTGCTATTTGCATTTTCAACAATGATTTCTTGGTCATACTACGGCTTGAAATCTTGGACTTATCTGTTCGGTGAAGGCAAAACAACTGAATTGGTATTTAAACTGATGTTCTGTTTCTTTGTTGTTGTTGGCGCGACCATTAAATTTGGTGCGGTAATTGACTTCTCTGATGCAGCCATCTTCGCTATGTCTATCTTTAACATCATCGGACTTTACTTCTTGATGCCAGTAGTTAAAAAAGAATTACATTCTTTCATTGCTCGTATCAAATCTGGTGAAATTAAGACTTACGAGAAATAGAGCTAAAATATTTTAGTTAATTAGGCTGCCGAACACTATTTCGGCAGCCTATTTTTTTACACACTTCCTCAAGATAACTCACTTTCAATTAGTTATATCGGTATATTTTAATGACGTAATCATGTGGCCATTAAACGTACTATACTTAATAACACTAGTCTCAAAGAATATTCTAATTGTACGTTTTGCGATTGAACTCTGACCGTCATAATTTTACATGCTCTAATGTAACTAACTCACACAAATAAGGTACATGTGATGAAAACCAATTATCTATCTATTGATTTAAGTCGTCCGCTACTAAAAAACGGTCCAAAGTTTCTTTCTCATGTCATTGTAGTCAACGGCAATGTCGCCTCTTTAAAGCCAACCATTAGCTCTATGCTTTTTTGCATTGTCTATATAGTCGTTGGAGCTTTCTTGATGGGACTTGCTGGATATTTACTCGTTGTTTCAAATAAATATGATCTGGTTATTTTTCTAGGAGGGTTTGGGGTTGCAATTGCGACTTTTGGCATATCGCTTATTCGTCCTTTCTTGCGTTTAGCCCGCTTTGATAAAGAGTTAGGAATCTTCCATAACCGAAGAGATCGTGATGTAAAGCTTGCTAATATCATGTCTTTGCACATTAACAACAAAACAATTGAAGCCAAGCACGCACTTAGTTATCAGTGTTATGAGCTGAACTTACTTACAAAGCATGGGCGCAGAATCAACGTATTGAATCACAACAATGAACAACAATTACTAGACGATGCTCAATTGCTCGCTAACTTTTTAAAAATTGGCGTAAAAGACTACCGTACTTAATCTGGAAAATGGAAAGTTCATTTTACTATTAAAGAACCTTCCCTCTCAAATCACACAATAGGTTGAGTTTCGGACATTATGATTTTAAGGCAACACCTTCAATTTCAATCACTGACTTCGCATCTGCGCGATCAATTATTTTAACCAAAGCTGATTGAATTACCTCATTCTCACGCGCATCGGTTTCACTAGAAAACCGCTGCTCTTGAGCTTCAGAGCCTTCTTCAAGTGTAAATTGCACAAGTACTTCCGTTGCAGTATCTAAATTATCCCCAAAGTAAGAAATAGCAATTTGAGGGTACCCTTTAATGCCTTTTTTCACCTGCTTTGCGATGCGTTTTCTGGCTTTATCCAAGTTCATATTCGTTCCTAAGTTATTCGGCTGATGATTCAGCATAGCCGTATTTTTTTCACTTTTAACACAATTGCTTAGCGCAGTTCGTGATACCACTATCGATTTTGAGCGCCCGGTATTTAATTCAGAACGACGTCAATTCAGATATATAGGTGAGTCGATATAGAATCCGATTACTTTCCATTCGTCACCACGTTTTATCACGGTCACTTTAATCATCGCTTCGCCATTTTCAAATTCTGCTTTCATCACATAACTACCAGTGATTGTCATATTTGAGTCATTAAAATTTATATTAGCTTCGCCAATGCTTGGATTAAAACTACGTAGCGTGCCAAGCTCTCTGAATTTACGGAACAACTTATCGAACTCATCAGATGTCGCTGAATTGATTAACTCTCGATCGGCAAATAGAAACAAGGTTTCTTTATCCAGACTCGACAACACTTCTGGTGTAACGGTATTTACATATTTTTGGCTTTCTTCATCGAGCGCGCTACCTTTATGGACCAACAGGCCAACAGCTACCGTTGCAACAGCCAGCAGTATGGTAAATACGATCCCTGCAATAATAAAAAACTTTTTCATCGGTGATATATCTCTTATGCAACTCGTCAATTTATATCGCATAACATCTCATACTTTTTTTATTAATTAAACTCGTAACGCACGTTTTCGGAGCAATATATTCACCTTTCTCGAAACTAAAAAAGCGACCATTGCTGGTCGCTTTATCGGTAGTATCAAATTTAAGTTCTATACCAGTGAGTTGTCGATTTTATTATTCACTGTCTTTGGTAATTGATAGTAACCAAACGCAGATCATCGCTACAATTAAGAAGCCCGATAAAATGATCACAGGCATAGCGCTGTATCCAAGTAGGTGCCAGACAAATGATTCTAATGCACTCATAGTAAACTCCTATTGCCAACCTTCAATGTCTTTCATATCAGGCAGTTTATGTGCGATACCTTTATGACAGTCAACACAGGTCTTCTCTCCTGATGCCAGCGCAGTCGAATGTTGATACGATGCTGTTTTGCTTTGCTCAGAAAAGTCCATAAAGTCGAATTCATGACAGTTCCGACACTCTAAGGAGTCGTTACCCTTCATCCTCGCCCACTCTCGTTCTGCCAAGTGGGCTCGCCTCGCTTCAAATTTCTCTGTGGTATCAATCGTTCCCATCATATGCGCAACAAGCTCTTTTGACGCCTGAACCTTACGCACGATCTTATCTGACCAATCATGAGGAACATGGCAATTAGAACAAATGGCTCTAACTCCGGAGCGGTTAGAATAGTGAATCGTATCCTGAATTTCTGCAACAATCGGCGCATGACAGCCAGAACAAAACTCTTCTGAGTTAGTCACTTCCATTCCAGTATTAAACGCCCCCCAGAACAGTAAACCGCCCACAAAACCCATTAACAAAACAACACCCACAGCTGCTGCACTTGGTCGGGTTAAGCGTCGCCAAAACGTTTTTATTAGTTTCATTTCAGCCCCTTAACGCAAAGAATCTACGCGTTCAAAAGTATTTTC
The DNA here is from genome assembly GCA_947504195.1 of uncultured Vibrio sp. Classification (GTDB taxonomy): domain Bacteria; phylum Pseudomonadota; class Gammaproteobacteria; order Enterobacterales; family Vibrionaceae; genus Vibrio. Next base: position 624,444 of record CANNGN010000001.1, read on the forward strand.
CACCAATGGTTTGGCTTCTGCTTGTGGTACGTGACACTGAGTACAGAAATAGCGACGTGGAGACACATCCGATAGTACAGCATCTTCGCGATTTACAAAGTGCGTAACACTAATCTTGGTTGCGTTCATTTCATCTGCATTTTTCCAGCTATGACACGCTAAACACTTATTTGCATTTAACGATATTTCATAGTTACGAATCGAGTGCGGTACTAAAGGTGGTTGAAATACAAACTCACTCTCCAGCACTTGTTCTCTAGGGTATTTTTTCATGTCATCTGCTGCTCGAGTAGCTTCGAGTGCAGTATGGCCTCTTAGTGATGAAACAATGTCCGTCCCTGCCGTTTCGCTACTGATGACGAACTCATCATCCATAGTCGTGGTTTCAGCATGACTAACAGTCAGTGATGCGCCCAGTAAACTGACTAGGGCACAACATACGATAAATAGTGGCTTCATAATCGTTCTCCTAGAAAATTAACTGATTTTGGTGATTTTAACGGGACACTTTTTATAATCCGTTTGCTTCGATAGCGGATCTGTCGCGTCTAGAATCAACTTGTTCACCAAAATTCTCGCGTCGAAAAACGGAATAAAAATTAAACCTTTTGGTGGCTTATTACGTCCACGCGTTTCGATTCGAACTCGAATTTCACCACGTTTGTTCTCAATTTTAACTTCATCACCACGGCGTAAACCTTTGGCTTTCGCATCCTCAGGGTGAATAAAACATAACGCATCTGGATACGCTTTATAGAGCTCAGGAACACGGCGAGTCATTGTTCCAGTGTGCCAGTGCTCAAGTACACGGCCGGTACATAGCCACATATCAAACTCTTCATTTGGCACTTCTGGTGGTGCTTCGTACGGTGCAGAAATGATGAACGCTTTCCCATCTGGTTTGCCGTAGAAATCCCAACCGGATCCTGGTTTCGCATAAGGGTCCGAGCCTTCTTTGAATCGACGTAAGGTTTCTTTTCCATTCACAACAGGCCAACGTAACCCGCGCACTTGATGATAGACATCGTATGGCGCTAAATCATGACCGTGTCCACGCCCAAATGTCGCGTACTCTTCAAATAGTCCTTTCTGAACGTAGAAACCAAAGTGACGAGCATCATCATTTAGCTCCTGAACTTCGGATAATGGATATTTGTCTACTTGGCCATTGGCAAACAGGATGTCGTATAGCGACTTACCACGATATTCTGGCATCTTCGCGATAAGCTCTTCTGACCAAACATCTTCAACTGCGAAACGTTTCGAGAATTCAATCACTTGCCAGAAGTCAGATTTAGCCTCGCCTACTGGCTCAACTTGTTGATACCAAGCTTGAGTTCTGCGTTCTGCATTTCCGTATGCGCCCTCTTTTTCTACCCACATAGCCGTTGGTAAAACTAAGTCCGCCGCCATGGTTGTTGCCGTTGGATAAGGGTCAGAAACAACAATAAAGTTTTCTGGGTTACGATAGCCCGGTAAGCGCTCACCGTTAATGTTAGGACCAGCTTGCATATTGTTATTACATTGAACCCAATAACAATTCAACACTCCGTCATTTAACTTACGGTCTTGTAGTACAGCATGAAAGCCAGGTTTTGGTGGAATTGTACCTGCTGGTAGTTTCCACACTTTTTCAGCAAATTCACGGTGCTTAGGATTTGCCACCACCATATCAGCTGGTAAGCGGTGTGAGAATGTCCCAACTTCGCGCGCAGTCCCACATGCTGAAGGCTGCCCAGTCAATGAGAACGGGCTATTTCCTGGTGTTGCAATTTTGCCAGTAAGCAGGTGGATGTTATAAACCAAACTGTTCATCCATACACCACGAGTGTGCTGGTTCATCCCCATGGTCCACAATGACATCACTTTTAGGTTTGGATCTGCGTATTGCTTCGCCAATATTTCAAGCTTTTCGACTGAAACACCAGAAATTTCTGACGCTTTTTCTGCGGTGTAAGGCGCTACTGACGCTTTATATTGTTCAAAGTCTATCGACGTCATTTTACCCGAGTTCGCATTTTCAGCCTGTTGCTGTAATGGATGCTCGTCGCGTAACCCATAACCAATATCGGTTGCTGTTTGCTTAAAATGAGTATGTTTATTAACAAAATCCCAGTTAACCGCATCATTAGTAATAATGTAGTTAGCAATATAGTTAGCGATAGCCAAATCACTTTGAGGATTGAAAATATAACCGTGATCCGCTAATTCAAAACAACGATGCTCATAAGTCGATAGTACGTTCACTTTTACATGAGGATGACTTAAACGACGGTCAGTTAATCGAGTCCAAAGCACTGGGTGCATTTCTGCCATGTTTGATCCCCAAAGAACAAACACATCGGCTGCTTCTAAGTCGTCGTAACAGCCCATAGGCTCATCGATACCGAAGGTACGCATAAATGCACCAACCGCAGATGCCATACAGTGGCGTGCGTTTGGATCGATATTGTTTGAACGAAATCCTGCTTTCATTAACTTAACAGCAGCATATCCTTCCATTACCGTCCATTGGCCCGAACCGAACATTCCCACCGATGTTGGGCCTTTTGCTTTTAAGGAAGCTTTCCATTTTTCGGCCATGACGTCGAATGCCGTATCCCAAGATACTGGTTGAAGTTCGCCATGTTTGTCGAACTTCCCATTGGTCATGCGAAGAAGCGGCTGCTCAATACGGTCTTTTCCATACATTATCTTAGATAAAAAGTACCCTTTGATGCAGTTTAGCCCTTTGTTTACCGGCGCTTCAGGATCTCCTTGAGTGGCAACTATCTTGCCATTTTGTGTCCCAACTAATACCGAACAACCTGTACCGCAAAAACGGCACGCTGCTTTATCCCATTTAATCGCCGTTTCATCACTACTGGCAATTAAATTCGATGCTCCCGCAGGTAACGTGATACCTGCAATAGCGGCAGCTGATGCTACGGCATTCGCCTTAATAAATTCTCGTCTTGTTGTTTTCATCGAACTTCCTCGCTCAATATGGCTTCGCTAGTGCTGCTTTTGGGCTAGCGCTAGGTTGCTCATTATCGGTTTCCCCACGGTCTATCTGGTGATACACCAACGCAACGCTGAGTACATTCTCAACCATACGTAATTGATCCATCGTTTTATGGAGTAACTCTTCGTCTTCCGTTTCTAATAAAATAATTAATTTGCCTACTTCATCGACCGCGACAACGTCGACAATCGAAAATTCTTCTAACGTTTTCGCTACCGCATTTGCCATTCCGGGCGTGGTCAGTAGAACCAAACTCGCAATTTGACACTCTTTGGATTCGCTCATATTTAACTCTGCCCTTTAACATCAGCTGGGATAGAAATGGTGATACTTTGGCCGGGACAAGTCGCGACGCACGCACCACAACCATTACATAATTGAGTCGATATACTTGGTGTAGCAGGACCACCTACAGCATGATGAAAAGAGATTGCCGCCTGTTCGCAACTCTCATTGCAACACCGGCAATCCACTCTGTTTTTTGCCAAACATTTAGCATCGATTATTGCTTTGTCTTGCCACGCTGGATGTTCACGGTTTAAAAATAATGGCTCAGGACAAGCATCTGCACACTGGTAACAAAAGGTACATTCATCTATATTGAACTCGACATGAGGAAACCCACCATCACTAATCACAATGATCTTAGTTTCACACGCCGGAATACATTCACCACATCGAGTACATTGGTCAGTAAAACTCGCTGGATCTTTAAGCCATGGCAATGCACTGGACGATATAGGCGTCACGCGGGCGCGAGGCTGAAACAATCTTCGTTTAGATAAATCGACCATAATCTCGTGACCAAACAGAATATGATGTAAGTCTAGGTAGGGAGTTGCCAGAACACTATACCCACAAAGAGGTAATGGATATGTTCCGTTGATTTCGATCAATTTTAAAAGGTGATTTGTGTCACATTATTTAATAATTAAATTGAGGCAGGTATAAATACTCACAGATATCGCTCATCCATAAGAACGTTACAAGCTAGTGCTGAGGAAATGTAACCGAAAAGAGTAAAGTAAGATGGTTAATGGCAGGCTTGATAAATAACCTACCATGCTAAACTCGTACGTACTATAGAAAGCTAACGTGAGTAAAAAGAAGCTAATGCTCGTACCAATATCCGGAATTAACTAACTTAATAAATAAGTTCATTACGTCATTCGAATGGGTGAGTAAATCAAGCATCTGGTTCGATACTTCATCTTGATCACATAGCGATTGAGCAAATTTAATACATTTTGAAACATCGTATTGTTTTCCATTGATGAATATCAACGAAGAGTCATGTTCAAAATACATCGCACGTAGCCCGCCTAAACGAACAAACTGTGCACCATTATTTACCGCTTCAATCACATCAGTATGTGTGTATGGAATGTCTGGTGGAGCTAGATCTAAATCATGTTTAGCATCACTCAGCATTCTTCCTAGCCAAGGTATTAACTGTTCTGGTTCTGCACAACTTGCGAGCATTACTCGATGTAACTCAGCTAACTCTTGGGATTCTATCTGCCCGGATTTCTCTCTCCGGTGCATCGCAATATCGGTATATCGCTCTGCTTTTGGATTGTTATCGATCAGATAATCGGCAAAACTACTAAACAAGTCATTTTGGTCTGGGGCGCGAAATCCAACACTATAATTTAGCGAAGGCTCGATAGCATAACCCTCATGCGGACACCCGTTTGGGATATATAAAATATCTCCTGGCTCGAGTTCTACATCAATAACCGCTTCGAACGCTTCGCAGTGTTTAAGTGCACCATGCGCTGCGAATTCATCTAGCTTTTCTTGCTTGCCGACACGCCAATGTCGTTTACCTAAACCTTGAATAATAAATACGTCGTAGTTATCGATATGAGGCCCGACTCCCCCTTCAGGAGTTGAATAACTGATCATCAAATCATCAATGCGCCAGTTTGGCAAAAAACGGAAGGGACGGACTAGTTGTTGCGCATCTTCATGCCAATTGTCGACAGCCTGAATCAATAATGTTGCCCCATCAGCGTCAAGTCGTTCAAAGGTTTCAAACGGGCCACACTCAGCTTGCCACTGCTGCTGGGTATCTCGAAAGACAAGGCGACTTTCGATTTCTTCTTCCATTGCAAGACCTGCAATTTCATCAGGAGTAATAGGATCAACAAAGTGTCTAAAGCCTTGCTTAATCACCGTCGGCTTTTTTTGCCAATAGGTTTCTAAAAAATGACTGATATCTAAATTAAGCTGGAACATTATAATGACCTTGGGTGTTGAGGCGTTTGGTATTCAAGCCTCTACCTATGCGATATTGGGCGCACATATTACCAGAGATCGATACAACACGTCGTCATCAAAAATTTTATTAGCGTATGCTCAATACAAAAAGCGACCATTTGTGGTCGCTTTTGCTGTCTCTTCAATTTACACATCAATCGCCCACGGTCTGATGAAGTTGCTGTTCTAGTTCGTTCAAACTACTTGGATCATCAATTGTTGAAGGTACCGTATAACTTTCACCATCGGCAATTTGACGAATGATACGACGGAGAATTTTCCCTGAACGGGTTTTTGGTAAACGTTCAACGACAATAGCGTGTTTAAAACAAGCAATGCCCCCAATATGCTCACGTACCGATTTAACTAACTCTTTCTCTAGAGTTTCATCGTCGATTTTCACACCGTCTTTTAACACAACAAAACCCAAGGGTAATTGGCCCTTCAGCTCATCGTGCACTCCAACAACGGCACATTCAGCGACTGCATTGTGCGCGCCGACGATTTCTTCCATTTCTCCAGTGGAAAGACGATGACCAGCAACGTTAATGACGTCGTCTATTCGCCCCATAATAAACAAATAGCCATCCTCGTCGAAGTAGCCACCATCACCCGACACATAATAACCGGGAAATTGCGTTAAATAGCCTGATTCAAAACGCTCGTGATTGCGCCAAACGGTTGGAAGACAACTCGGTGGTAAAGGACGTTTTAATGCCACAAAGCCTTGCTGATTCGGGCCAACTTTAAGCCCCATTTCATCCAAAATTGATACTTGATAACCAGGAGTTGGCTTGGTTGCCGAGCCTGGTTTAATCTCCATTGCTTCAATACCAATTGGATTCGACGCAATCGCCCAACCAGTTTCCGTTTGCCACCAGTGATCGACAACTGGTTTAGCGGTTTTATCGAGCACCCAATCTAAGGTAGGCGGATCTAACCGCTCACCCGCCATAAAGATGGTTCTCAATGTGGACAAGTCGTATTGATTAACCAATTTTCCTTGAGGATCTTCTTTCTTTATCGCACGAAAGGCGGTTGGCGCGGAGAATAGCACGCTCACTTTATAGTCTTGGCACACTCGCCAAAATGCACCTGGGTCTGGCGTTCGCACTGGCTTACCCTCAAATAAAATCGTAGTGCAGCCATGAATTAGTGGCGCATAAACAATATACGAATGGCCAACCACCCAACCCACATCCGATGCTGCCCAAAAAACTTCACCAGGTTTGACATTATAAATGGCGCTCATTGAATACTTCATGGAGGCCGCATGGCCACCGTTATCACGCACGACGCCTTTCGGTTTTCCTGTCGTTCCTGATGTGTAGAGAATATAGAGGGGGTCTGTCGCATTCACGCTAACGCAATCATGAGGTTGTGCGGTGTTGATTAATGATTGCCAAGATTTATCGCGAACTTCAGTTAACGGTGCCAATAACTCAGGTCGCTGCCAAATCACTACTGCATCGGGTTTACAGCGACTTTCGGTTACCGCTTGGTCGACCAAAGGTTTATAGGCAATCACATTGTTGACTTCAACTCCACAAGACGCGGTTAAGACAACTTTTGGTTCAGCATCTTCAATCCGTACCGCTAACTCATTTGACGCAAACCCACCAAATACGACTGAGTGAATCGCTCCTAGACGAGCAGTGGCTAACATCGCAATCGCGGCCTGCGGAATCATAGGCATGTATATAACGACACGGTCGCCTTTATTGACACCCAATTCAGCCAACATCCCAGCCGTTTTAGCAACTTCATCTCGCAACTGAAAGTAGGTATATTGTCGTTTAGTATTCGTCACTGGAGAGTCATAAATTAGTGCTATTTGCTCTCCCCTGTCGTTTTCACAATGAAAATCCAATGCTAGCCAACAGGTATTGAGTTCACCATCGGTAAACCAACGTTCAATATCATTTTCATCATGGGACAACCCAATACTAGGTTGAGTGAACCAATCCAGTTCTTTGGCCTGTTTTAACCAATAGCCTTCAGGATCAACAACCGATTGGCGATATTCATTCTCGTATTTTGACATAATGATTCCTACTGCGGTGACGAATTACTAATCCGTCACCGATAGTCCGTTAATTGATCGCCAAGCGTTGCATAAATTGGTTCACCGGCATTTGTTCTAATTCGGTTTGATCAAGTGATAGCGCCATAATTGAATCGACCTGAGCAGAAGGGAACCTTGTTGTAAGGTTGCGCTCAAACTTCGCTTCTAAGACAGGGATTCCCTCTTCGCGTCTGCGACGATGCCCAATCGGATACTCAACAGTCACCTTCTCTGTGCTTGAACCATCGGTAAAGAAAACTTGAATAGCATTGGCTATCGAACGCTTGTCAGACTCTAGATATTCTTGAGTGAATCGCGCATCTTCCTGTACCACCATTTTCGAACGTAGTCGGTCGATCATTGGATTTTCGTTGTGGAATGCATCTTCATAGTGTTCAGCGACCAGATCACCAAATATCAACGGCACAGCAACCATATATTGCAAGCAATGATCTCGGTCAGCTGGGTTTGCGAGATCGCCCTCTTTTGAAATGATTCGAATCGCTGACTCATGCGTCGTTAACTCAATACGTTCAATTTGATCGAGACGATCTTTTATTTGTGGATGCAATGTGACCGCACATTCGACCGCAGTTTGAGCATGAAACTCCGCTGGAAATGAAATCTTAAACAGTACATTTTCCATAACATAGCTATCGAACGCTTGGTTAACTTTAAAGGACTCTCCTTTGAAAAGTACGTCGTAATAGCCCCAATTGGGCGCAGTTAACACCGTTGGAATTCCCATTTCGCCTTTCATGGTAATCATTGCGAGACGCACTGCGCGAGAAGTCGCATCACCCGCTGCCCATGACTTACGCGAACCAGCGTTGGGTGAATGGCGATAGGTTCGCAACGAACATCCATCAACCCAAGCTTGTGACACCGCATCGATCACTTGATCTTTGGTTCCACCAAGCATTCGAGTAACAACCGCTGTCGAGGCAACCCTGACTAAAAGCACATGATCTAACCCTACTCGGTTGTAACTATTTTCAATTGCGAGGACGCCCTGAATTTCATGAGCTTTAATCATCGCGGTTAACACATCACGCATGGTTAGTGGTTGCTCACCTTGAGAAACAGCGACCCGACTTAGGTAATCAGCCGTTGCAAGGATGCCTCCCAAGTTATCCGATGGATGACCCCATTCCGCTGCAAGCCAGGTGTCATTAAAGTCGAGCCAACGGATCATACAGCCGATATTGAACGCAGCCGTCACCGGATCTAGCTCGTGAGAAGTACCCGGTACTCGAGCACCATTCAATACCGTTGTACCCGGTACAATCGGCCCTAAATGCTTGGTGCACTCTGGAAATCGTAATGCCAACAAGCCGCAACCTAGTGTGTCAATAAGGCAGTTTCTCGCGGTGTTATATGCTTCATTAGATGTTATGTCGTGATTACAAACATAGTCCGCGATATCAATTAGCAACTGGTCTGGCTGCGGGCGTTGGTTAAATTCTACATTTTGGCTCATATCGATATATTCCTATGGATTCTAATTATTAGTTCAATGTATTAACGCTGCTCTATAGGCAACCAAGCTTGTGGATCTGGCCCCGTATAATCGGCACTTGGGCGAATAATTCGATTGTTCGCTCGCTGTTCAAATACATGAGAAGTCCACCCAGTTAAACGGCTCATCACAAAAATCGGGGTAAATAATTTGGTTGGAATGCCCATAAAGTGATAGGCCGATGCATGGAAGAAGTCGGCGTTGCAAAATAGGTCTTTCTCGCGCTTCATTACCTGCTCAACCCGCTCTGAAACGGCGTATAGCACCGAGTCTCCTTGCTCGTCAGACAACAATTTCGACCAATGTTTGATTAAAGCGTTCCTCGGGTCGGATTCTCGATATATTGCATGACCAAAGCCCATCACTAGCTCTTTGCGTTCTAAGCGAGCAAGTAATTCAGCTTCAGCTTGTTCGGGGGTTTGCCAAGGTTCAATCATGGCCATCGCTGCTTCATTAGCACCGCCATGAAGGGGACCGCGCAATGTGCCGATCGCAGCAGAGACGCACGAGTGGATATCGGATAGTGTGGATGCACACACACGTGCCGCAAAAGTCGAGGCATTGAATTCATGTTCAGCGTACAGAACAAGTGAGCAATGCATGACTTTACGATGCAATTCACTCGGCGTTGCATCGGAGAGTAAACGGAGAAAGTAACCACCCGTAGTCTCTTCAGTTTGATCAAATGTATCGACACGTATACCAAAGTGAGAAAAGCGATACCAATAGCAGATGATTGCAGGGAACAGTGCCAACATCCTTTCACTAGCATGCAGTTGGTGATCAAATGACTCTTCTATTTCGATGTTACCGAGCATAGAACATCCCGTGCGCAATACATCCATTGGATTCGCACTGGCAGGTATTCGCTCGAGTACATCGATGAGTGGTTGAGGTAAGCCTCTTAAGTTTTGAAGGTGTTTACAGTACTCGTCGAGTTCGTGGCTATTCGGTAAATGACCACGAAGGAGCAAATGTGCTACTTCTTCAAATGTTGCATTGTTTGCTAGGTCGGTAATGTCGTAGCCGCGGTATGTAAGTCCAGTTCCAGATTGACCAACTGTACATATTGCGGTTTCACCTGCGCTTTGGCCGCGCAAGCCCGCCCCGCCTATTGCTTTATAAGGCATGGTTATCTCCTTTTGATCGCTGCGCTTAAGTGACTGATTGTCGTCGCCTCTTTGGACGAGCCTCTATGGGCAAAGTCGCGTTGATCGATTCACGTTATTAGATGTATTTGAACTATTTTTGTCAGTTCGTCGAGCTAGTTAAGATTTGTATAACTGATCAAGCTTATCCTCATATTGGTGATAGTTGAGATATTCGTAGAGCTCTGATCGCGTTTGCATTTGGTCAACAACGTCACGTTGATGTCCTTCACTTAGTAATGATTGATAAACCTGTTCAGCCGCTCGATTCATGGCTCGAAACGCACTCAATGGATAAAGCACCATATCAACACCAACTCTGGCTAGTTCCGTTGATGAATACAAAGGTGTTTGTCCAAATTCGGTAATATTGGCAAGAATTGGCACTGGACGACCAATAGCGGAATCAAGTGCTTCCTTGAATTGTTGATATTGCTCGAGTTGATTAATCGCTTCAGGAAAAACCATATCAGCACCTGCCTCGACATAAGCAACTGCTCGCTCTATCGCTTTATCTATGCCTTCAATTGCGAGAGCGTCCGTTCGAGCCATCATAACGAAACTGTCATCGTGTCTTGCATCAACAGCAGCTCTGATGCGATCACACATCTCTTGAGTACTGACTACGGCTTTGTTTGGTCGGTGGCCACATCGTTTTTGAGCAACTTGATCTTCCATATGAACCGCTGCGGCGCCCGCTTTCTCCATCATTCTAATGGTACGAGCAATGTTAAATGCACCACCAAAACCCGTGTCGATATCAACTAGAAGTGGCAACGTCGACGCATTAGTTACTCTATCAACATCGGCTACCACATCATTCAACGTGGTGATTCCTAAATCGGGTAATCCGTATGACGCATTGGCGATACCGCCACCAGAAAGGTATATAGCGTTATGGCCCAGTTGTTCTGCCATCATTGCGCAATAGGGATTAATCGCACCGACAATTTGTAGCGGGTTATTGTCGACAATTGCCTGTCTAAATTTTTGTCCGGGAGTCACTGACATCACCTTCTCCTAATTAGAGGATTCATTGTTTAAATCAAGTTCAATCAATTTTCTGCTTGCCGCGATATGACGACGCATGAGCATTTCAGCTAACTCTTGATCGTGTTGAGAAATGGCATGAAGTATATTTTCATGCTCTCGAAGTGCTTCTTGGGGATCGGTTACCGCTCGTGGAGATTGATAGCGAAACATTCGCAACTGCTGGTAGAGTTCGTCACATAGCAAAGTGATAAGATGTTGGTTGCCGCTTGCTTTTATAACCAAGTAATGGAAGTCGAAATTGCCATCTTGTTGCAAGTAGCGTTTTCCTCCATTTTGATTAAGGTGTTCGCGGTGCGATTGCAGTAGTTGCGTTAACTCCGCTAATTGTTCATCGGAGATGTTCTTTGCAGCTAACCGTGCTGCCATTCCTTCTAATGCTTCACGTACCGAGTAAAGCTCGATTAATTTTTCACTGGTGAGCTCAATAACACGAGCGCCAACATGTGGAATTCTTTCGATTAACCCCAACCCTTCTAGTCTCATTAACGCTTCTCGCAATGGGCCACGACTTACAGCAAGACGCTTTGCTAGCTCCGGTTCAGAGATTTTACTACCAGAAGGAATTTCTCCTTGAACGATGGCATCGACTAAGTATTCGGTAAGATGTTCCGATTTGGTGTTCTCTTTTTCACTTTCCTGGTTTCTTTGTTTTTTTATTGGTTTCAATTCGCCCATCATATTTGGTACCTGTCCTCAATGCGTACAACAAGCATAATCGGTTAGATTGTCGACAATCAATACAATTGTCGACAATCTAGACTAAGGTCTAAAGCAAAACTAGCTGAATTAGTGTAATAAGGGGAAATATCGCACCTAAAGTCTTATAAGTTAAATCTCACGAAGTGACATTGTTGACAATATTAAAGGAAAATTAAAAGAAGGGAGTAAAGCTATTCACCGTTATTGATTGACTAAAACCGACTATTTTTTCGATAGACTGAACACATGTTGGTACATAATTGCCAACATGTGTTTAAAGGAGAGTTGCGTTAACTTTTCGGGATTTATTGATTCACATATTCTCTAAAGCGCGCTTGAGTTTGCGCATCAGCTTTGTGATACCAGAATAGCAACATCTCTTCTGCAGTATTCCCGTTTTCGGGAGTACTACTGCTCTGAGAGGTTGTAGCGTTATCTAACGCAACATTTGTCGTTGTTAATGTTCCTGGGGCTGGAGCAACAACAGTCGAGCTACTACCAAAAGGGGCAATCACTGCAACGCCACGACCTTTCCGATTATAATCTTCTGCTTCACGACTATAGTTTCTTGAGACTTGAACACCACCTTTAATCAACACATCTTCGACAACGGCAATTGGTGCACCACTTTTATCATTCAGAGACCAGTGAAGGTTTTCAATATCGGCTTCGGCTTGATCGACATTTTTATAGCTAGGAAAATCAAACGTTAGCTCGGTATTAGTCGCTTCAAAACGTGCAATAATGGCTTTACTTGATACTGTCACCGTTCGTTCTTGACCATCTACCTCAGCGTCAAAGTAAGGTTCATATTTAAATACAATTTGACTGACACCATCGGGTAAATTAACCGTACGCTCCGATGACAAAAACCCTTTACTGGTTATGTCTGGGGAACTCGCATTCACTGAAAGGATACTGACTGTGTCATCGGTTTTTATTGTCACTTCAGCATTTACGATTGCACTACAACTTGCGATTAGCGCACCAATAATAATTTTCCGTAGTTTCATGAATTTATCCAAACTAGTTTAATAACTCTTAACCTATCCAAGCTCACCATATTATCAGAAAACTGCAAAGCTCCCTGTGTGACTTACATAAATTGAGAGTTATATACTCATATTCAATGTTAATTGATAACGATATTCTTTACTCTTCAAGCGAAACTCTTCGTGAACACTAGGAGTCCATGAATCGTCACCACCAACGCCCATGTGACAGTGATCTAGCCTCACCCAACAAATTCCGTCGTCAATAAGCTCGTTGGTGTGGTTAGCGTGAGTTAGGTTATCGAGACTGTAACGACTCACCTGTAATTGATGTATTCCACTGACCATTAATTTCCCAATAGAACTCCAACGAACATCACAACGCAGACCATTATCCGTAGGGAATATGTAAGGGGTATGCATTTCACTTAATGATACCGTGTAATTTCCGATCTGTGCTGATGCTTTGCGGTCAGGGTAATTTTCATGGGGACCACGACCATACCAATTGACAGACTCAGGTTGGCGGTTCAATCCTAATTCAATCCCTACACGCGGCAGTGAAGGCAGCGATGACGCCGGCAAGACTCGAATATCAAAGCTGACATCACCACTTGCTTCAATCGTCGTTTCCCACTGGGTAACCAGCATAAGTTCAGATTCAAAGTGATAATGATGTTCACTCACTACTTTTACGGCAAAAGGTGTAACGTAATGAGTTAACAGTTTACCTTGATGTTGCCAATCGCCAATACCAGCGTTCGACCAAACGGCGATCCATGAATTAGGATCGAGAAAATTGGCTTCACTGGTGCCGATATCGTTATCGAGAGGTGCTCGATAGAAGTTATCATGAATTGGAGATGCGAGTTGTGGTTCGCCGTTGACTGTCCACTGTTCAATTCGTCCGGTTGAAGTAGAGAATATAACCTTCTGGCGAGCATTTATAACTGTCAGAGAAGTGTTATTTTTTACAACCTCAAACGATTCTGTTGCCAATTTTGGTATTGGTGCTTGAAGCCTTTCAACTTTGCTATATGGAAATTGCTGTTGTGAGATAATATGCCCAGCTTCGCTCCAATTCGTCGCGACACTTTTTATCACACTAACTTCAACAAAATACTCTTTGCCTGCCACATAGGTACAATTAAAATCGGGAACGTTTAAGATGATCGTTTGTTGTGCCGAAAGTTCTAAATCAAGACTAATCGATGATAATTCATGCCCATTCTCAAGTAGACGCCAACGCACTTGTTCATCAATCGAATCAGTAAATAGATATTCGCTGGTAATCGAGACGGTAAAAGGATCCGGCGCCACTAACTCAATTTGATGAAACTGCTGACATTGCTTCGCTTCATATAGTGTTGGATGCGGCGTTCGATCTGGAAAAATCAAACCATTGATACAAAACTGTCGATCGTTGATTTCATCGCCAAAGTCACCCCCATATGCCCAATATTTTTGACCGTTTTCGTCGGTCTTGGTAATTCCTTGGTCAACCCAATCCCAGATAAATCCACCTTGAAGCCGAGGATACTCACGAAACGCTTGCCAATAGTCTTCAAAGCTACCGAGACTATTTCCCATTGCGTGCGCATATTCACACAGAATCAATGGTCGAGTTTCGTCAGGTAGTGATATCCACTTTTTGATCGCGATTTTTGGCACCACATCGGGCGCGTCGGGCAAAAGTTGGTCAGTTTCTACTCGGGCATACATCGGTGCGATGATATCGGTAGCAGCGGTAGCCGAACCTCCCCCTTCATATTGTACAGGTCGAGATGGATCGCGCTGTTTAATCCATTGGTATAAAGCGTGATGATTGCTTCCAATTCCCGATTCGTTCCCCAGTGACCAAATAATAATTGAAGGGTGATTCTTGTCTCTTTCGACCATTCTAGTTACTCGCTCGCTATAAGCATGTAACCAACTGGTGTCATTGGATAGTCGGGACATTGGAAACTGACCATGAGTTTCAATATTGGCTTCATCAACAACATAGAGACCATATTCATCGCACAACTCATACCACAAAGACTGATTTGGATAGTGCGCGGTACGAACGGCATTAAAGTTGAACTGTTTCATCAATTTGATATCAGCAATCATAGAATCTCGATCCACCGCGTGACCAAGCTCAGGATGATGTTCGTGACGATTGACGCCGCGAATCAGTAGCGGCTTACCATTTAAAGTGAGCAAACCACTCGTAATTTCAACGTTGCGAAAACCTATATTGTAAGCTTCACAATCCAGAGTATTTCCTTGACCGTCTTTTAGGGCAATCACGATGCGGTATAAGCTAGGGGACTCCGCACTCCATTTTGAAGGGTTTGCCACGCGAATATCGTGAAAGGCTTTGTCTGCCCAACGCCCTTTTTCATCGACGTAGCGAGTGTTGGGCATTGCTGACACAGGTTCAATGATCGTGTTTCCAGCCCTGTCGTATAAACTGACTTCGACTCTGTGCTTATCACTCACATTGGCAATATGTGTTTCAACCTTTAACTGCGCATCTCGATACAACGCATCTAGGTCTGTTTTAATATCAATATCAAACAAATACGATGGTGCTTTATGCGTTAGGGTAACATCACGAAATATTCCGCTGAGCCACCACATATCTTGATCTTCTAAATATGAACCGTCCGACCAACGCATGACCATCAAGGTGATTTGGTTTTCTCCATCAACAAGAAATGAGTTTAGGTCGAATTCGGTTGGTAAGCGACTGTCTTGACCATACCCTACCCATTCACCATTACACCAGAGATGGAATGCTGAATTCACTCCTTCAAACGTGACAATGTCACTCCCTTGTTGGAACTTATATTTGAATTTATGCCGATAGACCCCTGTTGGGTTCTGAGATGGTACCATTGGTGGCGTATCAGCAAAGGGGTATTTTATATTGGTATAAATCGGATGATCAAAGCCTTGAAGTTGCCAATTGCTTGGTACCGTAATAGATTCCCATCCGCTGTCATCACACTCTCTACTTACCTGTTCAGCTACCACGGATTCTGGCTGATCAAACAACTTAAATTTCCATTCGCCATTTAAACTGATTTGATTACTTGCCGTTTTACTCAAGGTATCATTTTGCAACGCTTCTACTTCATCACAGTAACCATGATAAACAGCGTGCGCGTTAATCGCGTTTCGTTGAGTAACATTCTGATTTTCCCAATCTCTTGCGGCAATGATGGAGCTGAAATCTTTCATCGATGAATGACCTTTTGTGGTGACTTATTAGAATAGATGAATCCGAGTGTAGAACGAAAAGTTAATAGTACGATGCTATCAATGGTAACGTTTACATTAATTCCGATAAATTATCAAAATAGCCAGTTAACAACTGAGAGCAACGTTAGATTTTCTAGCAAAGTAAGTCGAGTTTCCTTAAAATATAACCTCTTTCGACTTTATAAATTGCATATGCTATTATCTATAAATCGAAATTGATTTCTTGTAGGTTAGCGATGACATTACTTTATACGTTTCTATTTTTTCTAATTGTGATGGCTTTAATGGCTATTGGCGTAATGATGAAGCGCAAAGCAATACAGGGCAGCTGTGGTGGGTTGGCAAATGTAGATGTAGATAGGTTGTGTAATTGTGAAACGGTTTGTGAAGAAGAGCATGACGTTGAGAAGCAGCTATATCAAATAGAAGAACCCAGTAAGCCAACCGAGTAAACGATTGACCTACCTATTTCAAGCGTTCTTCATTACGCTTCTTTATTTCGAAAACCAATTTTCACCGAACCATTATCATGAAACCAAAGCGCTTCATTACGACGCCGAGCAATCAATATTGGCCCATCGTCATAAAATAGAAAGTTCTTCCAATGTTGCTTAAATACTTTCCATTTGGTTTCAATGACGTTGTATTTTTCATAACAGAAATAGACCGTCACATCATCCTGCCAGTTTATGTGTTCTAAAACCGCCAAAGGCAATGCTGCATCGTCCCCTTCCCACTCCTGCATCCAGTTGACTTCATTTGACCAGTTGGCCAATTTCATCGGCCAATCCGATTGAGCTAACCTTTCAGCATCAGGGCTTGAATCACTGACATTCTCTTTCCAAAACAAACTCGCGCGTTGTTGAGACATCGGTTTTATTTGTTCTAATGCTTCTGGTGGCAATGGCATTGAAGCATGGGTGAATATCCACTTCCGTGAATATTCTTCAAGTGATATATAAGCCAAACCTATCTCCTAAGATTTTAACCAGCCGTTTTTGACTGCGTCACCGATGATCTTTTGTGCGTATTCCCACAACGTTTGCGAACCAACTTCAATTCGTTGATTCACTGCAATCACTTGATCACGATGAATACCATGTTCTTTCCAACTTTGACCTTGGTTGTGATAATTGAGCAACATTGGCACTAAACGATCAAGTGCTTTGGCAAACTGTGCATCCGCCGTTGCTGCGGCTTCGAACTCTAGCCAAAGTTGGTATAGCTCCTCACCTTGTTCTTGAGGTAACATTCCGAACAAGCGTTTCGCGGCCTTTAGTTCTTCGTCTTCTTGAGTTGCCGACGCAACAACATCGTAAACAAATGTATCACCTGCATCAATTTCTACTACATCATGAATCAGTAACATCTTAACTACGCGCGCTATCTCTACGGGACGATTGGCATGCTCTTCCAATAACACAGCCATCAATGCAACGTGCCAACTGTGTTCAGCGCTGTTCTCTTCACGTCCGCGTGCAGATTTCACTCTAGTACGGCGTAAAACTGATTTAAGCTGATCCAGCTCCATCACCAACTCGAGTTGTTTTTCTAAATTTTTGTTCAAACGTTATTCCTCGTTTGGTTTCCAATTTGGGTTAATTAATGCGGTTAAATTATGGTCTTCCCATTTCCCATTAATTAATAAATATTCTTTTGCAAATCCTTCTTCAACGAACCCGTTACGATGTAACACATTTGAACTGCGTTTGTTTCTCGGCATATAAGCAGCATTGATTCTATGCATATGTTGTTCTTCGAACATATACTCACACGCCAATTTTAAAGCTGCGGTCATGATACCTTTTCCAACTGCAGCAGCAGCCAAAGAGTATCCAACATTGCATGAATAAACAGGAAAACGGACTAATTGACTGAATGAAATGGTCCCGACCATCTTATTGTCAACAAACACAAGCAGGTAAAAACCCAAGCCTATTTTATGTAATTCAGCTAACTTAATTAAGCGTTGCGACCATGACGCAGGGCTATAAAAAACCCTTTCTCGTTCTGGTTCCCAAGGTTTTAAGTGGTCTCGATTGGTAATAAAATAACTACTAATTCTCGATGCATCATCCAAACGCGCATCACGAACGATTACATTACCATCGGTTAAATAGACATGCCCAGCGGTCATCTTACGTTAAACCTCTTTACCATTTATCGATAAATTGTGTTCTAACTCGAGACTAAGACTTATTGATGCCATAATCACGCAGTTTATTGGCGATTGAAGTATGAGAAACCCCCAATCGTTTCGCGAGTTTTCGACTCGACGGAAAAGATTGATACAGCTTATCCAATATTTTTGACTCATAATCACTCATGATTGTGTCGAGTGTACCTTCCAAGTTTAACTGCAATGCAGCAGCGGCCTCACTTTCTACGCTCGGTAATTGAAAATGCTCAATATTCATCGCTTGGTCATCGACTTCAGTTAATGCTCTGAGTACCGAGTTCTCCAACTGACGAATGTTGCCTGGCCAAGGGTAATACGCCAGTTGCTCAAATAGCTCGGTACTAATTTGGGGTTTTAGCATCCCCAGTACTTTACAGTGCTTAGCAACAAATAATTCGACTAAAGGTTGAATATCGCTCGGTCGGTCTTTTAATGTGGGAATCTTAAGAGTCAATACATTAAGGCGGTAATAGAGATCTTCACGAAACTGTCCCGATTCGGCCAATAATGCAAGATCATGCCGAGTAGAGGCAATGACCCTAACATTGAACTGAAGTTCCTGTTCTTCACCGACACGACGAAATGAGCCGTCTTGTAGAAAGCGGAGTAACTTGCTCTGCAAATGCGGAGACATCTCACCGATTTCATCGAGAAATACTGTGCCACCGTCGGCTTGCTCGAAAATTCCTTTATGGCCTTGCTGATGATTAAACGACCCGGGAGCATGGCCAAACAATTCCGTTTCAGCCACATCATCAGGCATCGATGCACAGCTCAGAACCAAGAATGGTGCATTTGCGCGTTCAGAACGGTTATGGCACGCTTTGGCTAACATTTCCTTGCCAGTACCCGTATCGCCCTCTATCAATAAAGGCTGTTCCAATAGCGCGAGTTTTTTAGCTTGATTGATTAATGCCTTGTGGCGGTTGGATACCCCAACAAAGTGCTCAAACCCTAAATCATGATGCAAAGGCAATAGACTGTTAACCTCGCCGTGTGCTTGACTCGCACGGAAGATCATCATAATGCTTGCGAGTGTTTTTTCATGGCTGTCGGATTGAATATAAACCGGCATGATTTCAAGACGATAGTCCAGCCCATCTAATACAATATATTCACGCAAGCGAGCTTGATTTCCTTCAAGCCAATCGGTCAGATTAAAAGAGGTAACAAAATTTGAAATCGGCTGTTCAACAATCTCTTGTTCCGATTTGTTGAACAACGCTATAGCTGCACTATTGGCCATATCAATCGTACCTTTTAGGTCGATAGAGAGTACAGCATCGGGTAAGTTATTTAGGAGTGAAACCAATTCAGTATTGTGACGCTCAATCGGCATAAACTGGATTTTTCGTACGTCTTTTACCCCTTGAATTCGACGTATCTGTGTCATTAGTTCGCTGAATGTATCAAAATCGATGTCAGGACAGTTGAGGTAAATTATGCCGACAACATCAATTTCGATTCCTCGTAAATCAATATTACGGCTGGCTAGGAGATCAAGTAGTTCACGGGTTAATCCGAGACGATCTTCGCATATAACTTCTAGACGCACGTCCACCAATCCTTAGGTGTAAGGTAAAGTTGACAGTAGTGTCTATCAAGCCCTTAACTAGGTCAAGGTATCTCATCGCTTATTTAATAAAAATACCCGCATAATCAATCTAAAGCCGATTAACGAACGGGTTATTCTAATCTTCATTTTTTATTGCTAGTAGTATCAGTAACTAACGACTTAACACGGCCAATAATCTGTTTTCGCACATGACCTAATTTAACGTTGCGATCAGGAAACCAGGGTAATGGCCGAAGTAATGTTAGAGCTTGAACACCAAGCCTCGCATTTAAGATACCCACACCAATACCTTGCCCTGCTCGTGCCGACAACTTACTGGCTAAACTGGTCGATAACATGTCCATGCCACTGTCTATTGCCAATTCGGTCACACCGGCAAATGCCATGTTTTTCAGGACGCTTTTAAACAAACGAATTCGCGCCCAATAGCCCAAAGATACCCCATAAATCTCGGAAAGATCATCGACCATTTTCAAGTTTCGCCATGCAACCAGTAACATGTCGGCAATCGCGAGCGGACTTATTGCCACCAGAGCGGCGCTTTCACTGGAATATTTCGAAATGGTTTCAAGTGCAAGCTCATCTTGTTGCTTCATCACAATACTGTCATAGAGATCGAATACTTCCGCATCGCTATGAGCCCCGTGCAGCTTGTTTTTCCATTCCGCTAGCTTGACCTTATCGACCGCGTCTTTGCCATTGGTTGCGAGTTTTTCACAAAACTCTTGTGCATGGCCGACACTATTTTGCTTAATGAGTGCTTCAGCTTGTTCTTGCAATGTAAAGTGATAACGTAACTTTCTTAAGGCTATCACTTCTTTCAACAATCTCGCTATACCAAATACTGACAAACCAGCAATAAAGCCCGTCCAGCCCAGACTCAACCAACTTTTGGTGTTAATTGCATCCAATACTAAATCAGTCAATTGCCACGCCAATAGCCCAGTAAACCCTACAGCAAGTAGAGAAATGCCCCATTTCCGAGTGCGACTCGGGCGAATAACGGATGCAACATCACTCAAAGCGGCTTCACTAGCAAGAGAGTCTTGTTCGACAAAGGTTGCCGCTAAATCAAACTCTTTCGACGAAGTCGCCTTAAACGGATCGCCAATGGCTTCATTTTGATTATCCGTTGGTTCTTCAAATATTCGTTCTCGTTTTATATCTTTCATCGTAATTTATCTCCCAATAGAAAATCGAGAACACTATCCATTCTTATATGTGGTAATGGTTCATCATTACTTAGGTGTGGAGGCATAAACGAACGAAAATTAAAGCTATTTTCATCTTTCCAAAAGCTTGGTTCTGGTAGCTTAGGAGGAACATCGCCCGGATAAAGAGTAATACTGTTCCCCTGCTCTGTTCTGCCTCTAAGAGCAAAGTGAGACTCACCATCTGCTTCTATCTTTCCTGATTTCGTTGCTCTAATAGACGCAACACTCGCGCAACTTAACTCAATATCTTGGTAGGCAACTTGCTGCCAAGCTGGGTGGACTAATTGAGTTAACAACGATACCAAGTTCTCATGTTGATCAGGCGTAATATGATCAGCTTTCGTCGCTGCAAAAAGCACTTTATCAATTTTTGGCGAGAATAAACGACCGAGTAGTCCCGTGCGTCCATATTTGAAGCTGGTCAAGAGCTGCTCTAAAGCATCACGCATGTCGGAAAAGGCTTCATCACTGTGGTTTAATGGAGTTAAGCAATCCACGAGTACAATCTGACGGTCAAAGGTCGAAAAATGTTGCTCGTAAAACGCTTTGATGACTTTAGATTGATATTCCTGATAACGGTTGCGAAGCTTTTGGTAACTTGAATCACGTTGTTGTTCAGATGCCTTTCTATCAAACAGTACTGGGAAAAACTGCAACACAGGTGCTCCAGCAAGCTCTCCGGGTAATACAAAACGCCCAGGCTGAGCCCAATGAAGACCGCTCGTTTTGCATTGATTCAGATATTCTGTGTAACTCTCAGCAACTCGAGTCAATGTCCCATCGTCAACATTTTGGGTAAAATCGAGTTCGTTATAGTGACTAAGCCAATCACTTGCGAGTGTTTTTCTGACACCTTTGATTGCATCGAATTGCTGCTGAGACCACTGTTCAAAACTTTGATTTAACATTGGCAAGTCTAATAACCACTCTCCAGGATAATCAACAATATCAAGATATAGCGTTTTTGTTCTGCCAAACAGACCTTTGGTGCGACTATTCGTGCGGTATTTTAGTGCCAATCTAATCTCACTCACATCTCTTGTCGGCACTGGCCACTGTGGAGGTGTGGATTGCAGTTGAGTCATCGCATCATCATAGTTAAAACTGGGGATCAACATATTCTGTTGAGAAACCCGTTTTGCTCCAATAAGGCGATGTTCGCGTTGAGCATTTAGAAACGGCAAATTCTGATGGGTTGAGGTGTGTAGCAGTTGATTCACTAGCGATGTAATAAATGCGGTTTTACCAGCACGTGATAAACCAGTAACGGCAATCTTAATATTTCCATCTACCGTTCGGTTTAATATGTCTGAAATTTCGTGAGTCAAATCTATCAAGAGGTACGGCTCCTTCGAGAAACAGTTTACGCGCTGAATGTTGTGCTTTGTTATCAACTTTATATGTGGTTCGTCGTTCTCATTTTAAAGTGGCGATGATAAAAGCAGCTACACGTCATCTTGGATTAATTTCACGATCACCAGTAATGCGAGTTCGAGAAGCAATAAGAACGCTCCGCTTAGTAACACATAGCGCTCTGTTAATATCCCAAACCCTTGAAGAAAGAAATCATATCCCACCATTACGGCGAATAACGTAAAAAAACAAAGTTGTAAAAATTTAATAAATTTGACCATGTTAGTACTCGAAACTTGAATAAGTATGTAGATTGTTTCCGAGGATAACATACTAAAAAACAAAGAGCTGCCGTTTCAATGGCAGCTCTATCAGCAAAAAGTAAACGTGGCTAACTACTAAGACTTGCTTACTTATTGGCTTCCATTATTTTAACTTTCCATGTGTCAGGACCAATTTGGTGAGCATTGGCGCCAGTTGAGTCAACTGCAACCGTAACGGGCATATCTTCGACTTCAAACTCGTAAATCGCTTCCATACCGAGTTCTTCAAAGGCAACAACGCGAGCTTTTTTAATCGCTTTAGCCACTAGATACGCAGCTCCGCCTACGGCCATTAAATAAACCGATTTATGTTTCTTGATCGATTCTACTGCCGCCGGTCCACGTTCCGCTTTACCAATCATGCCCATAATACCGACTTGTTCGCCAAGCATAAGGTCGGTAAATTTGTCCATACGAGTTGATGTCGTCGGTCCAGCAGGTCCAACAACTTCGTCGCCAACAGCATCGACGGGACCAACGTAATAGATAAACTTATCTTTCAAATCCACACCATCTGGCAAACTTTCACCATTGGCTAACATGGTTTGAATTCGTTTATGTGCAGCATCACGACCAGTTAAAATTTTACCAGAAAGTAGAACAGTCTCTCCGGTACGCCAAGTTTGTGTTTCTTCGCGAGTCACGGTATTTAAGTTAGCGCGACGTGTATTTGCGCCCGCTTCCCAAGTGATATCTGGCCAATCTTCAAGTTTTGGTGGTGTTAATTCAGCAGGGCCAGATCCGTCTAGAGTGAAGTGAACGTGACGTGTCGCTGCACAGTTTGGAATTAAACAAACGGGTTTAGACGCTGCGTGAGTTGGCGCTGACTTGATTTTTACATCAACAACCGTTGTTAGACCGCCTAAACCTTGCGCACCGATACCCAATTTATTCACACGCTCAAAGATATCTAAACGTAATTCTTCTTCAGCATTTGATGGGCCACGATCAATTAACTCTTGGATATCAATATGTTCCATTAACGATTCTTTAGCTAACACAGCGGCTTTCTCTGCTGTACCGCCGATACCAATACCCAGCATGCCAGGAGGACACCAACCCGCCCCCATTAATGGAAGGGTTTTCTCTACCCATTCAGCAATATCATCGGATGGATTGAGCATCACCATCTTAGTTTTGTTTTCAGAGCCACCACCTTTCGCGGCAATCTGAATTTCAACACTGTTTCCCGGTACCATATTAATATGAACAACCGCAGGTGTGTTGTCCTTAGTATTGATACGCTTACCCGCAGGATCTTTTAACACCGATGCACGAAGTGGATTATCTGGATTGGTATACGCCTGACGAACCCCTTCATCTACCATCTCTTGAACTGTCATATCGCCTTCCCATTGGACATTCATACCAATGTTAACGAAGCAGGTAACAATCCCCGTATCCTGACAGATAGGACGACGCCCTTCTGCGGACATACGTGAGTTAATTAAGATTTGGGCCATGGCATCTTTTGCCGCTTGACTCTCTTCTTTGTGGTAGGCTTTTTCTAGAGCTTGAACGAAATCGAGAGGATGATAATAGGAGATGTACTGAAGCGCATCAGCCACACTGCTGATTACGTCTTCCTTTTTAATTACCGTCATTGCTTGCCTCATTTAATGTGTGATCTACTGTCCGTAGTTTATTATCGTTATAGATTGAATATAATACTTCGCTTCCATCAAAAATAACCATAATGAACGATACGTCGTAGAACTTTATGTTTGTATTTTATGATACTCTTGGTTTTACAATCATTCTACGCAGTCAGCTTACTCTCTGTCACATTTTAAACAAATGATTAACAATAAAAACTTACATTTATCCATTGTCGAAATGGAATACCAGAAAGACTTAGCAACTTCACTTTTCGATAGTTTACAATCTCTCGACTGGTCGATGTTATTACACTCTGCGGCCGATGATCATGTCGATAATCGATACGATATTATTGTTGCAAATCCATGTGCAACATTAACCACTTTTGGCGAAGATACACTGATTGATATCTCTGGTGATACACAATCTAGTCAAACGGACCCTTTTGAACTTATTGCTCAGTTAACCGCCAAGTTCACCCCTTCTGCATCCATTGATTCGGAATTTCCGTTTACTGGTGGAGCTTTAGGTTACTTCGCTTATGATTTGGGGCGCCGAGTTGAACGTATCCCAACTATTGCTGAAAATGATATAGATATGCCGGATATGGCGATTGGCATATATACTTGGGCCATAGTTATTGATCATCAATCTAAAACTGCGCAGTTAGTTGGAGAGAATTTATCAAACGCAAAGCAGTTTATTGACCGACATATCCAATCCAATCAGGAAGCGATTGAATTAGAATTTGCGTTGACCAGTGATTGGACGTCAAATATGACGCCGCAAAGCTACCAGAAAAAATTTGCTAAAATTCATCATTACCTCTTATCAGGAGACTGTTATCAGGTAAATTTAGCACAGCGTTTTATCGCGAATTACCACGGTAGTGAGTGGAAAGCCTATCAGGAATTAGCGACCTCTAATCAGGCGCCGTTTTCTGCATTTCTCCGCCTTCCTCAAGGGGCGGTTCTCAGTGTTTCTCCCGAACGCTTTATTGGGCTAAATAACCGAGTTATAGAAACGAAGCCAATTAAAGGAACTAGACCAAGAAGTGATATCCCGCATCTAGACGAAGCTCATGTCGAAGACCTAAAGAATGCTAAGAAAGATCAGGCTGAGAACCTTATGATTGTCGACTTGTTGCGCAATGATATTGGCCGGGTCGCTTTGCCTGGTTCTGTCTCTGTTCCTAGCCTATTTGATATTGAAAGCTTCCCCGCTGTCCATCACTTAGTGAGTACTATTCGTGCGGAATTGGCTCCTAGCTATCAAGCCACCGATTTATTGCGGGCGTGCTTTCCAGGGGGCTCTATTACTGGTGCACCGAAAGTTCGAGCCATGGAAATAATCGAAGAACTCGAGCCTCATCGTCGGAATGTCTACTGTGGCAGTATTGGCTATATATGTCGGAATGGACGAGTCGATACGAGTATAACCATACGAACCTTGGTTGCGAATAAAGGAAGATTATACGCTTGGGCTGGAGGCGGCCTCGTTGCCGACAGTCAAGTCGATGCCGAATATCAAGAAACTTTTGACAAGTTATCCCGAATCCTGCCGATACTAAGTTATGGTTATCAAGAAAAGGTAGGAAAATGATCTGGAATCGTCACGCTTTTATTCGTCAATTTAGTCTGTCTCAACCACAACTCTATCGTAATCAGTTGCCCAATCGTGATCAAAACCTACGGAATGCGGCGGTATTGATTGGTCTAGTTGAGCGTGATACTGGTTACCACATAATCTTGACTCAAAGAGCAAAGCATTTGCGCCATCACCCTGGTCAAATTAGCTTTCCCGGAGGCAAAGTCGAAGGGTACGATTTGAGTCTGAGCGATACTGCGCTTCGTGAAACTTATGAAGAGGTTGGGATAGAAAATGAGCTGATCGACGTTGTCGGTCAACTTCCGCCTATCACAACCGTAACCGGGTTCTCAGTGACACCAATTGTTGGAATAATTGATTCGAATTATGAACTCAACATTGACCACAATGAAGTTGCCGAGGTATTTGAAGTTCCCGCTTCGTACCTATTTAGTCCCCACAATATAAAATCGTTAAGCATTTTACGAAAAAATCGCAACCACAGTATCTATGCAATCCCCTATCAAAATTACTTAATTTGGGGAGCGACAGCACAAATCATCGACTCACTTCAACGTCACATTCGTATATCGTGAATTACACATCTTTGCCGATCTTATCGTAAGGTAATCGAGTATGACCGTAACGAATAACCAAAATAGCCAACGCAACAATTAATATCGCGCCCGATAGTCCCAACATTCTCCATGTATCTAAGTTCTTCATATCTAGCGCCATGTATCGAGCTAACGCAACAATCACAATATAAAGGGGCATTCTCACAGGTAAGCGTCCCGATTTAAGATACAAACCCACCATTGCAAGAACTTCTAAATAGATAAACAGTAGAAGCAGATCGGCTAACGTTACCGCCATCTGGTCAATGATAAATAACACCTCAGAAATCATCGCTATTACGGTCAATAAACCTATTAATAACAACCCAAGATCTTCGACAATATTGAGAACTTTACCACCATTTTTTTTAAGAATACTCATCGCTACCACTTTCCTTTGAAAATACTATGGCCATCCTAGCCACTTAATAAGACATTTTAACGATAACCAATTGAAAAGCTTTCGTAAATCTCTAAATAAATAAAAGCCTTACTAATGCTCCGTTTTAACAGAGCGGAATTAAGGCTATTCTTTTACAACAACGTCTTTCCACATAGTAAGGATACCTAATGATTAAAATCGGCGACAATATTCCTGCCACTCCCGTAAGCCAACTGACAACAGAAGGCATGGCTAACCATAATCTCAATGAGTTATTTGCAGAGAAAAAAGTGGTGCTATTTGCGGTTCCTGGTGCTTACACTCCAACTTGCTCTGAGTCTCACTTACCTGGCTACGTAGTTTTAGCCGACCAAATAAAAGACAAAGGCGTGGATCTTATCGCATGTATTTCAGTCAATGATGCGTTTGTAATGAAATCTTGGGGAGAAGCCCAGAACGCGGATGAAATAATGATGCTCGGTGATGGAGATGCCAGTTTTACCAAAGCTCTTGGTCTAGATATGGATACTGCAACTTTTGGCGGTGTGCGTTCTCAGCGTTACGCTATGGTCATTGAAAACGGAGTGGTCACCACGTTAAATGTAGAACCAGCAAAATCATTTGGAGTGAGTAAAGCTGAAGAGATAATTAAGAGTCTGTAATCTTATGCTTCAAACCAATAACGCGCCTTTCAGCGCGTTATTCTATTGTTCTGTAACATATTCATTAGCCGCTAATAGCTTCTTTTTCTTTCTTGTTTTTATTACCCAATATAAGTATCCGACAATGGTTAAATTGATTGCCAAAACAACGTAGCTAAGAATAGATGGTGATGTCACACACTCATAAAGTTCAAATGGAATATAAATACTACCACTGATAAACGAAAACCATTCCGTCCAAAGATATTGGTTCCACAACCCATACGCTTCAACGATCCTTATTAAGCCATATAGGAATACTAAGGCGATAACAACCTGCAAGTTGCCCGGTGTGATCATTTCCGCTTTAAGAGCTAACTTAGTAACGTGCTGGTTTTCTCGACTAATATTTATTGTTTCTGCGATGTCATAAATCAGCTCCGGAATGTTCTGTCCGGCAAGCACATAGATTCCATAACACGCCAAGAATGCCAACGCCGCCCGCGCCACAGCGAATAGTGCGACCGCTTTTACGCCTTTGTATTCTTCTTTATCCTTCATGCAGTATGTGCCTCTTCTTCCATTTAGTTTAACGCTAACCTTGCAACATTAATGTCGAATAGGCTAAAGACTCTGCTGTCAGTATGACAATTAATATACCAATAAGTTTAGTCCCTTAATTCCCATTAAGGCGAACCATATGGTGATATACATAAAAGCAACGGCTTTTATCATCAAAAATCACTATTGATAATACTATAGTTATTCCTGATATTTCTCGACCCTCGATTGAAGTAACCATGAATTTTATATGGATTTGTCTCACAACTCAGATCTGCCGATTATCTATTAACCACAATTGACTCGATATCGAAAAGAAATCACGGCTAAATTTAGATTAAAGGTTGAAGCGATAAAATTGACAGGTAAACTGTTGCCTAATTATTTTCAAAATTGCATTAATGCCCTTTTCGGCCTTGTTTACCACAGTATTTTCACCGAAATTGGGGCAAAACACCTTTATGGAGAAGAAGACTAAAATGACTTACGCGCCTGTAGTTGACGTATTGAGTGGAAAGTTAGCGGTAGACAGTGAAGTAACTGTTCGCGGTTGGGTTCGCTCACGTCGTGATTCCAAAGCTGGAATCTCTTTTATTGCTATTTATGATGGTTCTTGTTTTGATCCCATTCAGGCAGTAGTCCCTAATAGCCTTAATAATTACAACGACGAAGTCCTTAAGTTAACGACAGGATGCTCAGTTGAAATCACGGGTACCATCGTTGAATCTCCAGCTAAAGGCCAAGATTTCGAAATGGCGGCGACCAATGTTAAGGTTGTGGGATGGGTTGAAGATGCTGATACCTACCCAATGGCAAAAACACGCCATTCAATTGAATACCTTCGTGAAGTAGCTCACCTACGTCCACGTACCAACATCATTGGTTCTGTAGCCCGCGTTCGTAACTGTTTATCGCAAGCGATTCATCGTTTTTACCACGAACAAGGTTATGTGTGGCTTTCAGCGCCATTAATTACGGCATCTGACGCTGAAGGTGCAGGAGAAATGTTCCGAGTATCCACATTGGATATGAACAACCTACCTCGTACAGAAGCTGGTGACGTTGATTACAATGAAGACTTTTTTGGTAAAGAAACCTTCTTAACCGTATCAGGTCAGTTAAATGCCGAAACCTACGCTTGTGCATTAAGTAAAGTCTATACATTTGGCCCAACATTCCGTGCTGAAAACTCGAATACAAGTCGTCACCTTGCCGAGTTTTGGATGGTAGAACCTGAAGTTGCGTTTGCCGATTTGAACGATGCAGCTAAACTCGCTGAGGATATGCTTAAGTATGTATTTAAGGCGGTTCTAGAAGAGCGTCGTGACGATCTAGAGTTTTTCGCTCAACGTGTCGATAAAGAAGCCATTACTCGTCTAGAAAAATTTGTTGATTCTGATTTCGCTCAAGTTGATTACACTGACGCGGTTCAAATCCTGATCGACTCAGGCAAAAAGTTTGAATTCGATGTTGAATGGGGAATCGATCTTTCATCTGAGCACGAGCGATTCTTAGCAGAAGAGCACTTTAAAGCTCCCGTTATCGTTAAAAACTACCCTAAAGACATTAAAGCGTTTTACATGCGCTTAAACGATGACGGTAAAACCGTTGCCGCCATGGATGTTCTTGCTCCTGGAATCGGCGAAATCATCGGTGGTTCACAACGTGAAGAGCGTTTGGATGTGCTTGATGCTCGCATGATTGAAATGGGATTAGATCCTGAACACATGAGCTGGTATCGTGATTTACGTCGTTACGGCACTGTTCCACATGCTGGATTTGGCCTTGGTTTTGAACGTTTGGTCTCTTATGTAACTGGTGTAGCTAACGTGCGTGATGTTATTCCTTTCCCAAGAACTCCGCGTTCCGCAAATTTCTAAAAATAGAATACCTACTCAGCCATAAAAGCCGCTTATCAAGCGGCTTTTTTATGACTAAATTCTGTATTAGCGCATTTTTTAGTCTTAAGAATCACAGCTGTATTTGGGTTCAAATCAATCAAATAAACGATATTTATATATTTTCAAAATTACCTTCATCTATTGGTTGTAACACACCATTCATACAGGTATAAATAATGGGATTTGCACACTTTAACCCACCCTCAAAAATATGGACGAGAAACATGTTTGAAAAAATCGCAGCCGCCCCCGCAGACCCAATATTAGGCCTTACAGAAGAATTTAAAGCGGACCAACGTTCGAATAAAATCAACCTTGGAGTTGGTATTTATAAGAATGAAGAAGGGCAAACCCCTGTATTAGCAACGGTAAAGAAAGCAGAAGCTGCGCTTTTAGAAAGCGAAAAAACTAAATCATATTTAACTATCGAAGGGACTGCAGAATATGGCTTAGCTGTTCAAAAGCTTTTATTCGGCGAAAACTCAAATATTGTTTCAAATAAGCTTGCGAAAACCGCACAAGCTCCAGGCGGAACTGGCGCCTTACGTGTGGCTGGCGAATTTATTAAACGTCAGCTCAATGACGCAACAATTTGGGTGAGTAATCCTACATGGGCAAACCATAAAGGCGTGTTTGCAGCAGCCGGCTTACCTATCTCAGAATATTCATACTACAACTCAGAGACCAAAGAGAAAAACTTCGCCGCAATGGTGGCTGATTTAGAGAAGGCATCTGAAGGTGATGTCGTTCTTTTGCACGGCTGTTGCCATAACCCTACCGGTATTGACCCAACGGAACAAGAGTGGGAAACATTAGCGAAGTTATGTGCTAAAAAAGGATTATTACCATTATTTGATTTTGCCTATCAAGGATTTGCTTCGGGTGTTGACGAAGATGCACAAGGGTTGAGAATTTTCGCTAAGCACAATCAAGAAATTTTAGTCGCGAGTTCATTCTCAAAGAATTTTGGACTCTATAACGAACGCGTTGGTGCATTCACATTGGTTTCTGGCGATGCTGAACTTTCAACGACCGCTTTCTCACAGGTAAAAGCGATTATCCGTTCAATTTATTCTAACCCACCAGCTCACGGATCTGCTGTCGTTACCTATATTTTGAATGACGATGCTTTACGCGCTGAATGGGAAACTGAAGTTAAACAGATGCGCGACCGTATTCAAGAGATGCGTGAACTGTTTGTTGCTTCACTCAAAGCTGAGGGTGTTCAGGAAGACTTTAGCTTTATATCTCGTCAAAATGGAATGTTCTCATTCTCGGGTTTAACTAAAGAGCAAGTTAATCGTCTTAAAGTAGAATTTGGTGTCTACATCGTTGGTTCAGGCCGCATCAGTGTCGCTGGTATGACTAAGTCCAATATGGGCCCGCTATGCAAAGCAATTGCTCAAGTATTATAAATTTATTAATTACTTCGTGAGAATTTAACAATTCAATGCTGATGATAGTCAAAGCCTCCAAATGGAGGCTTTTTTATCAAACGAGTTGTAATTTAGGACTAATCAAACTCTGCATAACGCGTAACGGTATTCGGCGTTAAATCGCCATGACTCCATATTTGATTCAGGTAATAGCGACTATAGAGTTGCACCTCAAATGGCTCATAATCCTCAGAATATTGATGACTCAATCTAAGCCCTAAATCTAAGTGTTTATAAAGTCGTGTTTCAATTCCGACCTCGCCACTAAAACCAAAGCTTTGACTCGTCGACGATTCTTCGTCAGTATTAAACAACCCATCACTTTTCACTGTTGAATAAGAGACCCCCGCTCCGCCCCATAACAATACTTTAGGAGTAATTCGCGTCGCATAGCTAACGGGAACGGAAAGTGAAAAGTAACTTTGAGGGCTGTAGTATCCACCTAAGCCATAGCTAAACTCATCCTGATTGTTATCAAACGAAAACCAAATTGAATTTAGAGAGACTGACAGTTGCTCTGAATCTGCCTGAATAAGCTTATGATACAGTCCTCCTAGCAATGCAGAACGGTGATTATCTTCCACATTATCACCGTTTAATTGATGATACTGCAGGCTCATCCAAGCCCCCCATGCGTTGCCTTGATCATAACTTAAGTCTACTTTGACACCAGTTTTTGTTACTTTACCCCACTCGGTTTCTTCTCGAGATTGACCATCGGTATTCTCTACGCCAGCGTATGAGACAATGGTGGAGGTCATAGGCCTTCGCGATAATGTCACATCGATACCAATACTTGAAATGTCAACGGGGATGGTTATGCCACCAACGATCGTTGATTTAGTATCGAAGTCTAGTCGTCCAATATCACCACTCCAACCATTCCCCCTAAACCCGATACCGAATAGTTGACCATTTATGTTCTGATCGATATCGCTTTCACTTTGTTCGTTTAGAAAATCAATTTGTTTTATATTCCCAGTTTCAAGTTCCAGTAAATCCGCTCTGACAAAGAACTTTCCATCTATATCATCAACGGGGAAACTCACTTCAATTGGAATCGTTCGTTGAATATTTCTACTCGAATTTTGCGACGAATGAAATCCAACCGCTAAATCAATGTTTGACTGCGCTTGCATCGTGTCAATATCTGAACGAATCGCCTTACCAACCTCGGTCGAATCATCTTGGTGATAAATTTCGTATAAATTTGATTGGTTCGACTTAGCGCGAGTATTCGTTGTCAATGCTCGAGCAGCAAGCTTGGGAGATAGGATTCGATTGCGATGAGAAACTGAGATCGAGAGTAAATCACTCATCAATTGACGATCGCGGCCACTGTTCTCACTTAATTCATACAGTAGCTTAGTCGATTCATCTTCTCGATTGAGCTCGTCGAGTAATGTCGCTAAGGTTTTTGAGTCATCTAGACTTAACTTTTTACGTGAATGGTATAAGTCATCACTAAGCCTATATGCTTCATTGGTTTTACCTTCGTCCTCAACAATTGCCGACAACAGCGCCAATTTGACACTTAACTCGTTGGGAGATAACGATAGAGTCCGCCGATAAAGTGCGGTTGCTTTTTGACTATTACCATCATCGCGCCACTCAGCGGCTTTTCGCAAATCAAATTCTGTTTTGATTTCACGCCAATCGGCTAACTGCTGAGCCGATAGATTGGTTTGCTTTGTGTAACCCCATTGCTTACTGAGACGTTCAAACTCATCATACAAGCCAAATGAAACCAGTAAATCCAAATACTCTAGCTGCAACGATTTAGGTTCATCTGACATTGGAATATCAGACGTTAATGCTACCGACGAACGATATGTTTCACCCATAGAAAACCACGATCTTAAAACCGCATAGCGCAACAATGAATCATCACTCACTTCATTAAGCAAGTTTTGAATCTGGCTGTTGGCGATACCGTTATTTTTATTGTACTGGCGTGAAATAAAAGTAAGTCTTCGCTCAAGTTTAAGGCGACGTAACGTACTATGCATAGAAGGAGTAAAGCGTTTTAAACTGATTTGATTTAATACATCAATTGCTCCAGATACATTATCCAACCCCGAAAGGTAAATACTGTAAGCGTGAGCCATTTCAGGAGATTTGTCTTGTGAAGACCAACGCTTCATCAATGCGTTTGCTCTGCCTTCTTCACCAACATCAATGAGCCCTAATGCGACCTTCCTTCGTAACCATGCATCACTAATACCCTCATTTGCCAGTCGACTAATTAACGTCTTGGCACGCTGTGTATTCCCGACTCTTAATGCTTTATCAAATTCATTGAGTTCGTTTTCGTACTTGGTATTTCTTACTAGGGTTTCAATTTGTTTTTGTTGAGATAGTGGTTTGAGATCATAATACTCGACGGCGTAACGCACGCCTCTCACTTCAACTAGCGATTTAAACTCACCTTCGAGTGCACGAGCGCTTGTTTTCTCTTTCGTGAGCGCAATTCGATAACTCTCTAGCGCTAATTGATATCTGTCACGCAGATAGTACGCATCTGCTAGTCCAATATACGCTTCGGCGTAGTCGGGAATAATCGTTACTGCTTGAGCAAACAGATTCTGAGCTTCAAAGTAACTTTCCATCGCGAATTCTTGCTTTGCTAAAGCAAGTGTCGTCCAATATTCCGATTCATCACTGTATGACTGCCAATGTGCGCGCGTCTTTGAATCTTGTGATTTCGATATTGCTTGTTTGTAAGCTTTTAATGCTGGGATTGCATGGCCCAATTCTGTTTCTATATGCCCGAGTAATCCATATATCTCGGCATCTGCTCGCCCAGAAGTGATCACAGAATTGATTTTAAGTTTTGCTTGCTCATAGTTTTCATTGTCATAGAACATTATCGCTGCGTGCTTGGCTTGATAAACAGGGTCTCTCTTCTGAGCAATACTAGCGACCTTCATTTCTTTGATGTCGGCAAGATCGTTTAATACTTCTTTATCATCCGAAAATTTTTGTTCAATCAATATAATGTCAGCAATTGAACGCTCCGTTGCGGGCAAATCAGAAATTAGATTAAGCCATGATTTAGCCGCATGTTTCCCATAGGTATTGTCTGAAATAAATCGATTATATATGGCTCGCTTCAACGTATAATTAGAATCACTATTGGAAATATGATCTGCAAGTTCAATTTGATAACGAGTAACATTATTAAATTCAATATTTAGCTGATGCAAACCATGAAGCGCATTCGAGCGTGTCGCCTCAATTTTAGTTTCAATAATGAGGTAGTCGATAGCGATATCAGGAGCGGGTATCCCATGAGAAAACAGCGCCTGATACTGTTCACGCGCAAGTTGGTAACGTCCCGCTTTAGCGAGCAATTTAGCTCGTTGATATTCTGAACTGCGTTGAGTATGAATATCTTTATAGGTTATCAATAATTGATAATAACGACTATCAATAGGAATCGCCCTCAAAATCACATCGCTTTTATCAAACTCACCGCTATCAACAGCCATTAACCCTAGGTAATAGTTTGCTTCTATATTGTTCGGATCTACGGCTAATACTCGTTGAAGCGCGCCTCTAGCCAAATCGTATCGATAATTCGCATAGGCATTTTTACCCTGTTCTATCAAAGCCTCAATTAAGTTGCCTTTACTCGTAGTACCAGAAACTAAGGTTTTTCTAAGTTGTGTTAATTCTGATGACGTTGGCATAGTCGCCAAATAGTCAAAACTCAAGGGTTGAGAATAAGCTTCGCTACTGATACCGACTACCGCAAATGCAGCTAAAAGGGCTTTTAATCTAGTCATCATGATTTGCATTGCTCATTTGATGGGAGAATTAACTCTCCAGACGCACCGAACCGATAACGACCTTCCAGCCAACCTAACGAATACAAGGTTAGTACTGAGTCATAGTAACGTTCGTTATTATCAAATTTCATACCCTTTTTGACGCGTGCTAACTGCCGCTTCAAAGCTCTATTCTCGTTTAACGACTTAAGCATTGGCAGCATCGAAGCCGAGAAACCCTCACTACCTTGCTCCTTAGCCGTACCTCGAATGGTATTCGCAAGACGCGGTGGATACCCTTTTACTTTTGTGCTGCTCACCATAGGCTTAAAGCGTTTAAGCAATGCCTCTTTTTGTGGTGCATCATCGTGGAGCATCCCAGCCCATAAATAACTTCTAATTGAGTTGTAGCTCCCTACACCATCTGTTTTCCGATCGACCTGTAGTTTTCCGTTGGTGACTTCAATCCAGTCTGGTGAGAAACCATTATGTGCGGAATCATAAGTGACACGGTAACCACTAGAAATCAAATCATCCCACTTTGAATCACTGTTTAATTGGGCGATTCGCTCTAAGATCTGAATTGGGCTATAGCTAGGATTGAGCCTGTATGTATTACGACCAAGATCGAAACCCACAGGACCAGGCAAAAGTACGAGTCCATAGTTATCGACGTTTACCGTTTCATACTCCAAAATGTTTTTTGCTAAACGCTTACTTGCGGAACGATAGGCGTAGTTATTCCAGATAATACCGGCTTCAGCCAAATCATAGGCAATCCACAAATCAGAATCTGATGCCGAGTTGCTGTCTAACACATCGTAACGATCAAGTTCTTTGTTCCATCCCCACAACCACGCAGGTAGCGTGCTGCCTATATTGCCATTGGAGAGTTCAGTCTGAGTCCAATGAAATAACTGATCAAACGTTTTTCTGTCATTGGCAACGAGAGCAAAAAACATTGCATAAGATTGCCCTTCTGAGGTTGTAATTTTGCGTTCGTCGCTGTAATCGATAACTCGACCATCTACGATAAAATGCTCTTTGAACCCTTCCCACTCAGGCCAATCACACTGCTCGGCAAAGCTTGTGAAAGAAGGAAGCATCAATAATCCAATTATCGATTTTACATTCATCTAATCCTGCTCCATTTAATCAGGTTTTCCGTTTTTTCGGTCATGTGCAATATTTGAGAGTGCTCGCCATACTAGATAACTAAAGAAAACGATAAAAACTAAAAGTCCCGCTAATAGAGCCGTAGAGAATTGTGAAGCATGAAACCAAATAAACTTCATAATTGGAAGTGAGCCAATGTAGTAACTCTCTTTTGCCTCAAAGCTTTTAATTTCTTGTGAATTAATAACCGCGGTACCACCGTAAAACACATCCCCACTCACTGTTCCTTTAAACAACGGGGACAACAACTCCATAGCGTTACTTGACGACATATTAAGCGCAACAACGGTTCTTTCTGATGTCGCGGAAGACTCAAAACTCGACACCGTTGCCATCGCACCACTTTGAGTGAGTTTGACGTCATTTTGGAGTTTATCGACAGATGCTTTGTCTTGTTGAACCATTGACGAAAACTCAACAGTTCCATCATTACCAAGGATGACACGGTTTTGCTCTTGCCCTAATTCAGTCAAAACTTCAGACGGTAAATTAACGGCGAAAATATCCTTACCGGTCAAAGATGCGGATGTTTTTCCGTAGGCAAGAGAAACGTAATAACCTGGGAATCCCGATGTCGAACCGGTAAATGCCATAAAGTTAATATAACTCTGCAAATCGTTCTGATTCGGAGTTTCAGGCAATATAACCAAGGTATCGGCTAAGTCAGCTAAGCGCGTATAAGGGAAAGCACTGTTGGCAAACGACGACAAGTTGGGCATTTCCATATAGTGAGGAAAACCAGAGAAATCAATCGTCGAATTGGGATTAATCGAACCAAAAAATGCATTCGCGCGCTCAGTGGAACACTCCCCTTGGTTTCCATTGGCAAATTGAAATTTAAGTCCTAGTTTGTTCTGCTCACCTTGACTTACCATGGGCGCCATACTTAATGCAGCATTAACACCATCAATCACTGGAAGGGACATTGAGTTTGATTCTTCTGCACCACTCACTTCATCCAATGAAAATGCACCAGAGAACTGACCATTTAAACTCACGGTTAATTGAGAAATTTGATCCGGCTTTAAAGGAGAATAGCGATAGGAGACATCAAGCTCAGCACCTTTACTGCGCCAAACAAATAAGTCAGGTGGAAGCGTAAAATCAAACCCTATAGCACCACCATGATTTCCTTGTTGTTCAAACTGATATGACTCGGAAAGAAGTTCGCCAAACTTGACAGGTGCTGACGTATTGAGCCATTTAGGGGCATCATAAGGTAAACGAGGTTGAGGAGGTTCAATGTAGTCTACACGGCTAATCGGGCCATTAAGTGCTGTTTGATTAGAGATCAAGCCAAGCACAGCATTTTGTAGGTCTGCTTCATCGCGCCCCATAACAAGTAGTAGTTTATGATACTGACTAGTAGGGTGATCGATCACTTCTAAATATGCACCATCAACATTCGGTAAGTCAGCCAGAAACGAAGGTTTTTGATCGTTAGTTAGTAGGACTATCGCATTCGATTGTGGCAATTGATCTTCGACCAAACTAAAGTCGGTGTCTCGCCAATCTGCTAGCGCGCCAAAATAAGATGCAACTATGCCACTTTGCTTGATGATACCTAATGATGGCAAAGAACTTGTTACTAATGGCAATGCCAGTGAAGTAGAATCTCTAGGATCAAAAAAAGGTGCTGGTAATATACTCAGATTGTTCGCTAACTCTAGACGTTGAGTTTCGATGATTAATGAGCTTTGTTCGGCAAGTTCTAGCCAAATGTTTGCGCGATCTGGGTGCTGACATTGATCTTCAGTAAAGCCGACAAGTTCAAATTTTAGTTGATTGTAATCAGTAATAAACTCATTCATCAGTTCGATATCAACGCTCGACTGGCTGCCTACATTTCGCTTATCGAACTCAATCACTTTGGTTAATTGATCATTAAGGTAGATTTTCAGATGCGAAGAGTTCTCCAACAGTGAAGGAGACGCAATATAATTTAATCTAACACTCGTAGACTCAGCGACTTGATCGAGCCTTAACCCAAACCCAAGGTATCCGACGCTTTGGTTACCTTGTAATTTTAAAGTCCCTGCCACACCAAGATCTTTGAACGAATACTCATGTAAGAGTGAGGATTGACTCTTGTTATCTGCGGCCAATGTCATCGAAGGATAAGCAGCAATTAATGGTACAGCTATCAATGCGGCTTGTATCAACGCGTTTTTCATTTTCATGTTCATAAATTAAAATTCTTTAAGAATGGGATGTGGTTTAAGAGAAACTAACAATTTAGCCACTGGCAATAGGGGTTTGTATCTGCCCAATTTAACGTTACAAATATTCTTCACTAATTGATAATAGCCTACTCCACCAGCGTTAAATATTTGCAATAAGCTGTCTAAAGGCTTGTCGTGTTTATATTCATTTTGCCAACGGCTCCATATATCTGAGCGTGCAAAGGTACATTGCACATATTCGACCTGCTTAGCTAATGACATAGTTTCAAACTGTAAACGACAGCTTGAAGCATCAACAGCAATCACGTTAGCGTCAAAACTACAACGTTGTTGCCCTTTTTGCAGAATCAACATTACCTTGTCACCGGACGTGAGTTGATGACCAAGTTCTGACTCGATATTCCACTTCAATTTCACTCCACTTAATGAGAAGTCGATCATTTCTGTCTCAACCCGATAACCGCCTGGTATTTTCATTTGAGCAGAAAATGCGGTGCCGACCCGGTGCTCTTTGCGTACTTGTTTAGATTCCTGAGCAATCGCGATAGCTGCGCCGATGATCAGTAAATTATATGCCGTCCACATCAGATTAACGGCTATCGTGGATGACGTACCAAAATCATCAAGGTCTAATTTGAATAGACCAAATATGACACCAATTAAATTTAATCCCATAAATACCAAATATGGTGTCGAGATTAACCAGTCAAAATGCGACGACGGGATTAACCCCCCCTTAGCGGTCACATTAAATGTGCCTTTATGAGGCGCAAACAAGGCTACCGTAGTTGGTCTTGCGATATACCACGCGAGTACAGTTTCATATACCTCTCCCCAAAACGAGTAGCGATACTTACCTTGAATCTTCGAGTTTGTAATATTGGAAATAACCATATGGGGGATCACGTACGCCAATAGTGCTACTGCTGGTGCATCGATAATATGAGCGCCGAAAACTAAGTAACCTAAGGGAGCCAACAAGAAAATCATTCTTGGAATGCCCGACAAGAAATGGAGCATTGCATTCAGGTAGCACAAGCGCTGTCGCCAATTCAAACCAACACCTGCCAGTGGGTTATCAATGCGAAATATCTGAGCCATTCCCCGTGCCCATCGAATTCTCTGCCCGATATGAGCAGAAAGTGTCTCTGTCGCTAACCCCGCAGAAAGGGGCTGCTTCAAATATGCTGACTTATAACCTAATCGATGAAGCCTTAAAGAGGTATGAGCATCTTCTGTTACCGTTTCGACTGCTATACCGCCGACTTCTTGCAACGGACCACGCTTAATTATAGCGCAAGAGCCACAAAAGAATGCCGCGTCCCAAAGATCATTCCCATCTTGTACTAACCCATAAAATAGACTGCCTTCATTAGGTACTGACCGAAAATTATTAAGATTTCGCTCAAACGGGTCTGGGGAGAAAAAATGATGGGGGGTTTGAATTAACGCGAGGTTTGGGTCTTCTTGGAATAACCCCATAGTAAGCTGAAGAAACGCTCGAGTTGGTATGTGGTCACAATCGAATATGGCGATAAAGTCGCCATCCGTTTTTAGTAGCGCTTTATTAATATTTCCGGCTTTGGCATGCTCATTGGTGGTTCGAGTTATATAACCGACGTGAGCTAACTCAGCAAACTCCTCAAATTCCGTTCGCTTGCCATCGTCAAGAATGTAGATGTTGAGCTTATCTTTAGGCCAATCGATTCCTTGAGCAGCGAACACCGTTGCCCTAACGACATCTAGAGGTTCATTATAACTTGGTATGAAAACGTCAACACTTGGCCACTTAGTTGTGTCTGAAACTAACTGCTTGGGGACCCGATTTAACGGCCACGAGTTTTGAAAATACCCTAACATCAGAACGACCCATGCATAAACCTCGGCGCAAAGTAAAATAACGCCAAATGCAGTAGACATCGCGTCATGCCAGTTAATTGTTTCGGATAAACGCCACCAAATATAACGAGTAGACACAATGGCCGAGATCGACATCATGACCAGCAATGAAATACGCCCTGGTACGGAACGTAATACAAATGCAACCAAGGTAATAATTCCAACACTCATTATTTGCTGTTCTAATGATAATGGAACCATCACAAACACCGTCGCTATAGCGGCAAACACACTAAGAAAGAACGCGAGAATAACTTTATTTACGATTAATTTAGACGTCGACTGTGCCTTATTATCTGAACGTTCATTTCTATGTTCGAAATCGGTAATTCGTTTTCCAACAAAAGAAATTTTGCGCTTTAACGTCGTTAGAACAAACCTAGCGCCCATCGCTATCCAGGAGGGAAAATAGAAAAATAGTGAGAGTAATTTAGATAAAAGAACAAACAGTAACCAAATGGATTGAATGCAAAATCGTAGAGGATCTACCAACGAAGGGCGACAAAAATTCACATTAGGATACAGTGAAACCAGTAACTTCCAAGAAGCATTCCCATTGATGGTTGATGTGAGTATAATCGATGAAAAAAGCCACCAGCACCCAACTAACACTCGCCCGACACCTGACGAAGTTACACCGTAATGCGCCTCAAACAGTGCCATTACATAGGTAAAACCAGATTTCGACTTACCAGAGGAATTATTCACTATCAGTATCCGCTTCAAGCCATGTTCGGCACCATTGCGCCAGGTTCTCTATATTCTTGTAGGCAAAGGATTTGTTTGCGTACGATTTTAGCGTAACCATGTTCGCTGCCGCTTCTAGAAATTCAGGGGAATTGAAAATAGGATCAGGCAAAATTCTATCAGTAAACTCGTCGCTAATAATGGTATACAGATCATTCTCAATACTTAGCTCAGGGCTATACCTGTTGATGAGTAATTTCACATTATCGTTGTCGAAATATGAGTTATTTAGTGAGCCATTCAGCATATTTAAGCGTTGATAAGTCTGTGCATCAGCGGCCCCAACTACTATGACCAAATCGAATAATTCAGACAAATCAACGAAACGATGAAATTCATGTGGTATGTGGACGACCGAATAAGACGGAGTACCTTGTTCATCAAATTGCTTCAGTGTTCTACTAAGCTTACTTAAACAATGACAATCATCGATGTGCACAAGACTGAAACCAGAATTGTGGGGGTTTGAAAAAAACGTAAATGGTAAATCGCTGGAATAGATAGAATCTAACTTATTGTTAAAACAAGAAGAATCTAACTCTGCTTTCCATTCTACACTCAAATCAATACTTTGACCGTAATGAAGAGATAATTGATCCATTTCATCGGTTTGCCAAAGCCAAGTTTTGTGTGATATAGACAATATATCCGCAAGATTAGCAGCGACTGTTGTGGCACCACATCCAGATTTTAGATTAAGCAGCGCAATTGTTTTCATTTAAATTTTGACCATCTGAAGAGTTATTTTTGTCCAAAACATTAATATCTTTGTTAATGAGAGAAAATATTGCCCATTTCCTACGAATCCTATCTAAATCATTAGATTGATTTATTTCATTATAGATCCCATTAGATATTTCATAGTTTGCATAAATTTCTTCTATATCTTTACTCTTCACTTTAGCTCCTAATCTAGCCTACCAACAATGAATGGATAGAATCACTTAAAACTAAACCTAATGTTAGTAGCTATGAAAAGTAATGCAATTTCCAGTCTTAAATCTAATACATTCAAATGTATAGGTTAGTTTAATCTAAATTAAAAGAATATCTCTCAGAATTGATACATCTAAGATGTTAATCTATATTTAAATACACAATTTATTCTACTCCGAAGTAATACTTCCAAGAGACACCAAAGCATGTCAACACCATCAGAATTAATTTGTCACAATTTCAAAAAGTTAAACATTGACATAAAATGGTGGAACGTATATTTCGCGATAAAATTTTATCTTTTTTTTACCGATCTTATAGATTTTAACCTTATTTATAACATTGCTTTTTTCTTGTTAATAATTTTATTACCACAGATTCTCTCCAATCGCCTTCTTCAAAAATTAATTCTTGGTTTCATAGCATGCTGTTTATTATATTTCGATTCTTTTCTTCCACCATTTACTAGCTTAATTAATCAATTAGAATCGGTATTACAATTTGATACACTTTATCTACTTGACTTAATTCAACGCTTCGTCGATATAAAATTATTTATTGGTTTTCTAGCATTATGCGTCGTTTATAATTTTATTCGTCATTACCTCCGTATTACCGTTATTGTATTA
The DNA here is from genome assembly GCA_947504195.1 of uncultured Vibrio sp. Classification (GTDB taxonomy): domain Bacteria; phylum Pseudomonadota; class Gammaproteobacteria; order Enterobacterales; family Vibrionaceae; genus Vibrio. Next base: position 667,144 of record CANNGN010000001.1, read on the forward strand.
TTGACTATTTGCTATATTTCACTAATTCAATTGACCTCTTCGTCGATACAAAACAATTCGATAAAAAATAATCTATCCGAAAACACGCTTAGCCTAGATCAAACACTGTCTTCAGATAGGGACAATTTTTTTGATAATCAAGAATTAAAGCAAACTCACTTGGTTGCAGATTCGAATTCCGTCGCACCTTTTGACATGTTGTTCATCAGTATTTGTTCTCTATCATGGGATGATTTAAAACTTGCGCAATTATCAGAACATCCATTATTTCAACGGTTTGATATAACATTTACAAACTACAATTCTGCCACCTCTTATAGTGGGCCAGCTGTAGTGAGACTTTTACGTGCAGGATGTGGTCAGCCAAGTCACTCTACGTTGTTCGATGAAGCAAACAGTCAAGCATGTTATCTCTTCGAGAACCTTAGCAACCTTGGTTTTGATACTAGTATCACAATGAATCACAATGGGGTGTTCGATAACTTTACTCAATTGATTGGTGAAGCTGGTCATATGACGAACATCACAACGGAATATAATACTCTTGACCGATATCAGGTTGCATTTGATGGTTCGCCTATAAAACGAGATCTAGACGTATTGGATCAAGTATTGAAAAAGTCTGACTCCGATGTAACAAATAGTGTCACCTTATACAATACGATCTCATTACATGATGGTAATCGTATTGTTAATAGCGACAATTCAACCAGTATCGTCAGTTACAAGCGTCGGCTTAACAACCTTCTTAATGATTTAGACACCATATATCAACAAATAGAAGATAGCGGCAGGAATATCACTGTCGTATTCATACCTGAGCATGGTTCTGGCTTGCGCGGTGATAAAATACAAGTATCTGGTATCCGTGACATCCCCGCCCCAGCGATCATTAATATTCCTGTTGGGGTCACTTTCTTTGGAGCAAACCTTAATAAGCAAGACTCTCGTATTCAGATAGATGCCCCATCAAGTCATTTAGCGTTAGGACAACTTACGACAAACATCATTGATAGTAATACGTACGGTGCAAGACATTTAGATTTAGACTTACTTACTGCAAACCTACCTTCAACACCGATCGTTGCTCAAAATGCTGGAGTGACAATGATGATGAAAGATGACAAAAGTTACATCACACTCGATGAACGGACTTGGAATGAATATCCTACCAATGAATAGTCGCAATAGATCACGCAATTCACAGCAGATATATCGAACGTTTTCACTCATATGCTACTAAGCTCTCACTTTTCAGCTATTAGATACTGATCACTTAATTGGTTAATGCGCCTTAAACTGCATCTTGTACTAAAGTTAACAGTACGATTAGATGTATATAGGTAAGCTCAATGACTCTTAGTAAACGATGGCTGTATACACTTTTATTTTGTTTCTCGATAACCAATGTAAGTGCCAACTCCGCCCCTCACAGGTTCAAAATTCTTCATGTAATGAGTTATCACCATAGTTGGGATTGGAATATCCAACAATTCCAGGGTTTTAAAGATGGCATAGGCGATTTAGATGTCGACTACAAAGTCATTGAACTTGATACAAAAAGAGTCAGTTCTGTCTCTGCCATTGAAACTAAAGCTAAATTAGCCAAAGAAATAATCTCCAGCTGGAAACCTGACCTTTTATACACCAACGATGATAATGCCCAAAAATACGTTGCTCAAGATTATGTTGGATCAGCTATGCCGATCGTATTTAGTGCCGTAAATCGAGCCCCATCTGAATATGGCTTTTTAGGATCTTCAAATGTGACTGGTGTAATGGAGTATGAACATATTATTCCAACCATCAATTTGCTCCGTCAAATCCAACAAGATATCAAGCGTATCACCGTTATCGTTGATAACGATCCAACCTGGGTTGGTGTTATTTCTAGAATGAAAGAAGCGTTAGTACCGGAAATGGAGATAGACGTCGTTAATTGGTCGCTCATGCATACTTTTGATGAATACAAAGAAACGATTACGCAGCTTCAGAATGAAGTTGATGCTATTGCACTCCTTGGCGTATTTAATCTCAAAGATCGTTTAGGCAATAATGTAGATTATAAAAAAATACTAAAATGGACAGCAGAGAATAGTCAACTACCCGATTTTTCATTCTGGGAGTCTAGAGTTGATAATGGAACCCTTTGTGCCGTTGCAGTTTCTGGGTATGAACAAGGCCACCTCGCAGGTGTTATGGCACGCAGAATATTAAAAGATGGAGTAAGTCCCAAGTCAATAAAGATGTCCCCAAGTCTAAAAGGTGAGCCCATGATTAGTTTATCTAGAGCAAAAGATTTAGGCATTAAACTGGATGTTCAATTGCTGTTGGATAACTCAGTCAAAAATAAATACAGCTGGGATTAATAGTAACGTGCAAGGTTTACTCAGTCGAAAAATAACACTCATATTTAGCGCCGGACTTATTTTAGTGACGGTAATTCTTGTGACTATGTTTTCAAAAGAGATCAGCAACCGCTATCACGATGTGTTAATTGAAAGAGGGAATAACGCGGCGAGTAAACTCGTATTTCAGACAGAGAAGCTGTTAAAGTTAGGCTTGCTTCCTGAGGAATTCAATGGCTATGAGACCCTTTTAAGCAAAGTGTTCGACAATATTGAAGGTTTATTGTCCGTTACACTTTGTGACGAAAGTGGCAAAAGTTTGTTTACCTTCCCTAATACTGATGACGTCGTATATACAGAAAACAAGCATCTACTTACTTTCAGTCATACTTCGAATATGAGCAGTTACACAATAAAGAAAGCTGTCAGCAGTACTGTACCGCATCAGCTATATATTGTTGTTGAACTCGACCAGAATTATATTTTTAAAAATACTACTGCTTTTATTAACACAATTTTACTTCACTCTGGAATCGTGTCACTTTTAGCTATCTTAGCAATACTCGTTTTCCTTCGGCTCAATTTTGGACAACCATTGCAAAGTCTTATCTCCCAAATTCAACGCCTTGAAGTTGACCAAGATAAGATACTTCAAAGCGACCTTACTCAACGGAAAGACGAAATAGGAATTGTGGCTAATTCATTTGAGCAACTCATCAAACGTCTTTCATATCATCAAGATACATTGGCGAAGACAAACCAGGAGCTAATGTCAATCACCGAAGAACTTGAGTATCGTGTATCAATGCGAACCCACGAGTTAGAAGAAGCGAATGAAAAGTTAGAGTCTATCGCCCATTATGACTTTCTGACGGGTTTATTCAATCGTCATAATTTGAAATCTATTCTTGAGCAACGTATCGAATATTGCAAAATGCATAATCACACATTTGCGCTGATTATGCTTGATCTCGATGATTTCAAGTTAATTAATGACAAATATGGACATACTGCAGGGGATGTTGTATTGGGAACAATAGGACAGCGAATGCGTAATTCGTTAGATGACCTAGATTATATTTTCAGATTCGGTGGTGATGAGTTTATCTTAATCGTTGAGGATTTCAAAGATATCGAATCATTAGAGACACTGGTTATTAATATTAAAGATGTTATTTCTCAGCCTGTACCATATGAGAATTTAATTCTACCTGTAAATGTAAGTATCGGCGTCTCTTTCAGTGATATTTATGAAAGCTTCGATATTGATAAAATAATACAACTTGCTGACAATTCGATGTATAAAGCCAAAAAGAATAAACTTGATTATGTTATTAATAACATAATGTAAATTTTCGATAATTAAAGACCAAAATAATAAATAAATTTTTTTACAATGCATTTATTAACACCTATTTATATTGACAAATCCATATTTATACTCATCCACTAATGCTAATTTTATAACTAGCGTAATTTCTCACTAGTAAGACATTCTTTATAACGACCACCGTTTGATTTCCTATTTCTATCATTGCAGCAATTATGCAATAAGTTTATTGTTATTGTATTATTATTTTATTAATTTCACGGTACAACACGATGGGTATGCCCAACCTAAGAAACAATCGACCCACCATCGCAGTTATGACAAATATGATGGCTACACCTTTTTCTGAAGGGGTAATATTCGGTGCGTCGGATTATGCAAAGCAACATCGATATAACGTGATTTGTTTTTCTGGGGCTGCATTTTCTAAACCTTCACCGATTAATATGTCACGCCATCGTATTTTTGAGCTTATAGACACGTCGTTAGTCGATGGCATTGTTGTTCCGATGGGCTCACTAAGCAGGTTTATACCTGAAGATGAGCAAGTTCAGTTCCTCAAACAATTTTCTGACATCCCAATAGTTACTGTCGCCAGTTATCTGCCAGAGTATATGGACGTAGGATATAGCTCACGCCAAGGGATGTGGGAGTTGGTTGCTCATCTTAAAGTACAACACAACGTAGAACGATTTGCGTATGCTGGAGCGACAGGAATACATCGCTCTACAATTGTAAAAAAACAGATGTTAATTGAAGCAATAGAAGCTCATGGATTAAGCTTTGACGAAGAGTTTACTATCACCAGTGACACGCTATTACACGCAGATATTCCCGGACTCGCAAACTTATTCAATAGAGAAAGACACTTATGGCCACAAGCGATTGTCGCTGGTACCGATAATCTAGCTCGTACGACACTCACTGCATTAAAACAACTTGGTATACGAGTACCAGAAGATGTCATCGTTACAGGGTCAATGGGCAGTGACGACAGCTTATTCACAGAGCCATCACTAACCAGTATTGTCGAACCAACTTATGAACTAGGATGGCACGCTGCTGAACGTTTGATCGCAGCCATTGAAGGGCATCCATTTAAAGACAATTTGGTGCTCCCTACTTCACTAAAAATTCGACACTCTTGTGGTTGCAAAGGATCTGACTATGATTTGGTTTCCTTACCACAAGTAGTCGACCAAACATTATCATTATCTAATTTTCATACCTTGCTCAATCAAATAATATCCAACACCCTACCTGAGATTCGCTCTACACTCGATAAAGACATATCTCAACATCTACTCTCTTTATTTATTAATGATATAAATTCTACTAACTCAAATGAATTAATCATTTATCTAAAAGACAAATTGAGTCATTCATTTAAGACAAAAGAGTTATATTTATGGACTAAGTTATCACTTTGTATTCATCACTTTATTATGGAGAGGATTTCTCAGAATAATAATCACATTGAGGCACAGTTAGCATCCGACATATTAAATGTAGTTCAATCATATAATGAAAAAGCCTCACGATATAGGAATTTTGAATCTGATAAATACGTAGGTGTGATGCGAGAAATTGGAATTCAACTTAATTCTCAATTTAACCTAGAAGAAATAAGCTTATTGTTAGCTGATGGATTAAATATTACGGATTACTACATTAGTATATTTGAAGATTTAGATAAACCACAAAGTTTAGTTCGTAATATTATGGCATTAAGAGATAATCATTGCTTAGACGTAGTAACATCTTCCTATAACCCAATGCAGTTGTTGCCATCAGAAATCGAACCCTATGGTGACGTATTTTCTCTATTAGTAATGCCACTTTCTTTTCAAGAAGAGTTTCTCGGGTTTTGTGTTTTTAGCCTTGGTGAACGAAAAGGAGTGATATATGAAGGGCTGCTTACCCTATTCTCCTCCGCCATCAAAAATCAATTACATGTCGAGAATTTGCGTGAAGCCGAGAAGAAATTCAGTGACATTGCTCATAGCGCGTCCGACTGGCTTTGGGAAATTGATACCCAAGGAATCTTTACCTATTGTTCTGATGGCGTAGAAAGTGTCTTGGGATATCAATCTGATATGATTGTCGGAACGCCGCTTGTTAACCTATTAGAACACCCAAATCCTTTATATGTTTCTGAATTAATGAATTCAATGGCCGGGGATAACGATTTGGTGAGTTATGAGAAATGTTACATAAGTAAAAGCGGATGTCGCAAGGTACTACTTGCCACAGGTAAACCAATAATAAAACTCGATCGCATAGTTGGATACCGAGGTGCCTATAAAGATATTTCAGACATAAAAGCACACGAAGCTCATATAAAACAGTTGGCTTATTATGACCCTTTGACCAATTTACCAAATCGAACGTCATGCAACATTAAGCTCAATGAGGTCGTGCTACAGTCACGATATAGCCAAAGTAAATTTGCGGTATTATTTATCGACCTAGACGGATTCAAATTAATCAACGATTCAATGGGTCATAACGCTGGTGATATCTTATTACGAAAGGTCACCTATCTATTTGAAAAATGTACCCGTGAATATGATATTTTGACTCGCTTTGGTGGTGATGAATTTGTCTTCATTATGCCAAATATTAATGATAATTCCACGGCGCAACTCGTCGCTACAAAAATGATCGACATTTTATCGAGTCCGATTCAGATATACGACCAGTCAATATTTGTTACCGCGAGTATTGGCATTTCAATATTCCCGGAGAATGGCCAATCGGCAGAGTCATTATTAATCAACGCTGACAAAGCGATGTATCAAGTTAAACAAAATGGTAAGAATCGCTTCGCCTTCTACAAACCTGAAATTGAAGAAAAGCTCCAACGAACGGTTTTAATTCGTAACTTACTTCACCGTGCTCTAAGAGAGAATAATTTTCAACTCCAATTCCAACCATTGGTCCATTCGATATCCAAAGAAATCACCGGATTCGAAGCCTTAATTCGTTTAAATGAGCCGGAAGATGATGGCAATCTGGTTGTTGTAGGCCCGGCCGAATTCATTCCTATCGCGGAAGAAGTGGGATTAATCGAACAAATTGGTTTTTGGGTATTTAATGCGGTATGTCAGCAACAACGTGAGTGGCAAGATGCAGGTATATTTTTAAAGTGTTCAGTAAACGTCTCTACGAAACAATTCAGAAACCCAAAACTTGCATCTGAGTTTATTTCACTGATTGAGAAGTCAGGAATCGATCCAAAATATTTAACGATAGAGGTTACAGAAAGCGCAGTAATCGATAATGAGGAGAAAGCTCGAGTCATCTTACAAAAATTATCAGACTACGGCTTAAGTATTGCTATTGATGATTTTGGAACTGGCTATGCATCGCTCAGTTGCTTACAAAACATGCCAGTTGATACCCTTAAAATTGATCGTTCTTTTGTCCACGATTGCACAACAAACCGAGACAATGCGAAAATAATTTCCGCAATTATTACGATGGCAAAAAGTCTAAATCTTACGATAGTCGCAGAAGGTGTTGAAACGGTCGGTGAGTTTGATTTCTTACTCGGATTAGGTGGTGACATTATTCAGGGGTATTACTTTGCCCGGCCACTGTATTCCTACCAAGTTCCAAGCTTTTTAAACGCCTTAGATGTTTAAAGTAAACGCTTTTTTAATCTATCAAAACCCAAAAGCCTCCAATCTGCATATTGCTGATTGGAGGCTCCGACCATAGACCAATGTCTTCTTGTTCTGTTACTACGAAACCATTACCGTTCACCTAGCGACTCAGAAAGTGTTTTACGCAATGGTTTCAACAGATAGTCGTATAACGTACGATCACCAATACGAATATCAACTTGCGTTGTCATCCCTGGCAGAATCTCCAGTTCCTTACCTGTAGTCGTCGTAACAGGCGTTGTTGGAATGGAGATATGCACACGATAAAAAATTTCATCACCATTAGAGGTTTGTTCTTTTAACGTATCGGGACTGACATAAACCACATTGCCAATCACTCCACCAAAAATAGTGTAATCAAATGGGTCAAAACGAACCATGGCTTCAAGATCTTTTCTCACCAACGCAATATCAAGTGGACTCACTTTGGCTTCAATGATTAATTCGTCATCAATTGGAATGATTTGCATCAGCTCTTCACCGGAACGCAACACCCCACCAATTGTTGTAACTTGAATGTTTTTTACTATCCCAGGCACCATCGCAACAAACACGCTGTCATCCAATTGTTGCTGGCGTTGCATCAGTACTTGTTCATTCTGAGCGATGGAATCTTCAGATTTGGTAAGCTCTTCGCTCGCTTCTTCAAGATAACGGTTTTTGCGAGAGACCAGTTTAGACTCAAGTTCGTTTAACGCACGCTCTGCTCGAATCTCTTCACTACGGTTAACATCACCATGCCGCTTTAATCCTTTCATTAAGTTAACTTCTTCTTTAGCCAACGCAATACCGTCTTCGTAGACCTTGATTTCATCAAGAAGCCCTTGGCGGCGCTGGTTAAATAGCGCCCGCTCAACCGTTAAAATTTCCTGATAATTATTTAGGTCTTCAGGAAACTCCAAGGTTTCTTGACCAGTCACTTCGGCTCTCAATCGTACCGTTTTCGCCTTTTGTGCAAATAATAATGCTTTAATTTCTTCAACTGACGCCGCAAAGCGAGTTTCATCTAATCGTGCTAACACATCACCTTTTTCAACTCGATCACCCTCGCGTACGTTCAAAACCTGTAACACACCACCGTCAACCGCCTTTATCACTTGTACGCGACTGCTTGCGATCACTTCTCCACTTGCACGGGCAACTTGATCAATACGAAAGACATTCGCCCAAGCAATAAACCCACAAAACCCAATGAATAAAATAAACAAAACAAGCGAGTAAGCACTATTATGTTTTTTACTTAAGCGTTCTGCTCTTCGCAATTGCACGGCTTCTGGGTCATCAAAAAATCGACTAAATAACACGATTTCGCCCTCCATTTGTTACGACTGGTTTAGAGCTCGAGTTCATTGTTTTATTCGTTCCCTGACCTCGGCGAGACATTAACTTAGCCATTACAATATCTGGGCTTCCATCTTCAACTACTTTACCTTGTTCAAGAGCGATTATTCGGTTCGCCATTCTCGAAGCGATACCAGTGCGATGAGTAGAAATAATTAAAATATCATCCGGTTTTACTTTTGAGTTGATTGCATTCAACACCTGTTCGTCACTCTCGTAATCGAGTGATGCAGTGGGTTCATCAAGGAGCCACACTTTAGGTTGTCCTAAAAAGACACGACCTAGCCCAACTATTTGTTTCTGACCACCAGATAATCCTTCGCCACCTTCGCTAATGGGTAAGTCCATATTGCGAGGGCTAGCTGATGCAATTCTATCGATACCAAGAGTTTCACATACTCGCAGTAACTCGGAATCACTGACAGCCCCGGAGAGCGCGAGGTTCGAACGTAACGTCCCTTTAAACAAGTGCACATTTTGTGGAAGATAACCCACTTGGTCGCTCACGACCGCTGGGTCTATTTCCCATAACTCCGCATTGCCAAGTTTGACACTTCCTTCAGTCGGACGATATAAGCCTGCTAACACTTTTAATAACGTTGATTTACCGCTGCCGATCGCACCAACAAGAAGTACTCGATCACCCGCTTTAAAATCTAATTGAGGAATATTTAATTGCAGCACTGGTGATTCAGGAAATGAAAAACTCACGTCGCGTAGAGCAATCGCATCTGGTGCTTTTTCTGGCACCAACAAGGATTGCTCTGGTTCACGTTCTGTACTTAAATCAAGCAGTCCGTCTACCATAGTAAGCGCTTGAGACACGCCTTGCCATTGAGAGATAATTTGAACACTTCGTGCAATTGGCCCAATAACACGCCCACCCAAAATACTACAACCGATCAATGCGCCCATACTAAGGTTACCGCTTTCTATCTGTCCAACCCCAACGACAATTGCTGCAACATACGCTAATGATGATAAGCTTCCAACAACATTGATTGTCCGATTACTGATGTCTTTCTGAGTAATGTTGTAGCCAGAAATAGAACGAGTAATATCCTTCCATTGATCTGAGAAACGCCAACTTGCGCCACTCGCTCGTATCGATTCCGATCCACGTATTACATCAACGAGCAAACCTTGTCGTTCGTTACTTCGAATCATTCTTTCTTTTGCTAAGGAGCGTAAACGAGCCTGAGCAAACAGTCCGATCAACAGCGCTACCGGGAGTAGCGCCACATATACCCACGCTATAGGCCCGCCGATAAAACTGATAAAAATGATAAATACTAAGGCAAATGGCATATCGACCAAGGCGAAAATAACCCCAGAAGAAAAGAATTGTCGAACTGAATCTAACCCGCCAACTTGAGCTGCTAATGTCCCAAGACTTTGTGGTCTAGTATCTAGACGTAAGTGCATTACATGTTCGAACACTCGCTGTGATAAATTACGGTCGACGTTACACGATAAACTGTCGAGTATTCGATTTCGGGCTTGCTTTAAAAACCAGTCGATGAGAATCACGATCCCCATTCCACTGACAAGTGTCCACAAAGTCGCATACGCTAACGTTGGTACTACGCGGTCATAAACTTGCATCGCAAAAATCGACGTCGCCACTGCAAGCAAATTGATCATTAATGTTGCTATCACAACATCTCGTAGCCAACCCTTGGTTCGAAACAGTTCTTGCCACACCATTGCCGAGGCACGTTTACCTTTTGAGGCGCCTTCTGCTGAACTTTTTCCCATATCCGGTGTTTTAAGCCACAGAACTTTCGCCGATTGAAGCATCTCTTCTTCAAGGTCAATCCGTTGGCCATTTTCATCGGACAATAGAATTTTGCCGTCTTCACGTTCAGCCACCAGCCATTGATTGTCGAGCCATAACAGTGCAGGTAGGCGTCGTTGGTCAAAACGGTGCCAATTTAGTTCCATTGGCTGTACGCCACGCAATTTCAATTTTTGAAATATTGCGCCAAGACGCGTCAACAATGGTGACCCTGTTAACTCCTCATCAACGGACTTAATAGCGTTATTTAACGCTCCTTGCTTTACACTTACATTGAGGCGCTCAAGTAACGCTTTTAAGGGCTGATTTGGTATCGGCAATAATGAAGACGGGTTTTGCGTTGTATCGTTCATCGAGTTACTCCAGTCAACCGATCCAATTGACCAGCCATAATTGCAAGTTTAAGTGTCAGCGCTGAAAATTGCTGATCTGTCTCGATTAACGAATACCGCATCGTCGTCAATTCTCGTTGTTGATTCAGTACCTCCACCCAAGTTTTACGGCTGGTTTCATACTGACGTAAAAATGAAGACATCGTTTTCTCGAGCGATGCCACCGACTTTAGCTGTGATTCTCGTAACTGCTGTTGCAAAGATGCATTTAAGAATAAGTTCTGAGTTTCGCGTTCGACTTCATTTCTGACACTATCGTATTCGTACTCGGCCGCAACAATTCCCATTTCAGCTCCTTGAGCTTGACTCAAACCCGCGGCACCCATGCCTTCCAATGAGCCTTCGACAACCAGTCCAACACGTGTTTCATTGTCATAATAGTCGTTTAGATACTGCTGCACTTTTAACGAAACCGTCGGAAAAAGAGCACTCTTTTTTTGCTGATGCTGACTTTTTGCCAATTCAATTAGCTGTGCGGCATGAGCAATATCTGAGCTGTTTTCTAATGTGAGTTGTTTCAAACGCTCTGAAGATGGGAGTTGTAAAAGAGCGGAGTCAATCGCCAGCTCAGCAGTAGTTTCCACACGAGTTAGTGTGTTTAGTTCATTGAGTGCGGATTGTAACTCGGCTTCATAACCGAATTTGTCGGCCGTTGCCTGCAGCAAGCGTGATTCTGCCAAGTTAACATCGGCATAGGACGCTAACTGGCCACGATGCCGTCGCTTGATCTTACCAAATAGCTGTTGATACGTTTCGACATTACGTGTAGAAACATCCAATTTATATCGAGCACTCAATACTTGTGTGTACGCTGTGGCAGTGCTTTCCATCAATTCGCGTTTAACCTGCAACAACGCCTGCTCTTCCAACGTATAATTGGATTTAGCTGCCTCAATTGTCGCATCGATTTTGCCAAAGGCCCATAAGGGTTGAGCAACTTCGATAAAGCTCGCATTATCACCTTGAGTTGTAATTGAGCCATTTAGCGATGGGTAACGCCCCGCCTTCGCGGCGTCAATTTGACTGTCTTGAATAGCAAGCTGAGTGTTTTGTCCTTTAACCGCTGGATTATGTTCTAAGGTGGCTTTCAGTGCCCCTATTAATCCAACATTTACATCGTTCGGTGACGATAACATCACAGACTCTTCGGCGACTGAAGGTAAAGGCGTTATAGATAACGACATGAATACAACTACCGATGTGACCAAACTAAATCGCTTTAACACGTAAATACCAACCATTAGCCAGAACTATACTACACAGCAAATCATAACATGATTGCCATAACGACATTTTAATAATGATGAGCTTAAAACCTGATTAACTCAAATTTCCCACTCATAAAGGTTACCCTTTCCACATTCTACCTATGTCAATCTTCGTCCAAATCTTCATCCACCAACGTTCGATTCACTTTAGTTCTCAATAAGGCTGCCTTTTCATGCTCTCCAATTTCTTCATAAGCCAAAATTAAGTTATCGCGCCAATCTTTTTGCCAAGGGCAAGTGTCGAGAGCTTTCTCAAGCAACTCAATACCGTTTGCGATATGACCTTTACGGCAGTAAATTAACCCCACCATATAGTTCGCAGCGGCATGTTCTGGATTATGATGCAGCATTTTCTTCAAACTCATTTCGGCTTCATCAAGCTTGTTATCTCGAAAAAGAGCAACACCATCTTGTAGAAAACCTGGTTCAGGGAGGGTCAACATATCGGTGATAGGATCCGGCACGATTTTGGCATTGGTTCCCTTAATAAGTGGTTTGAGGTAACGTTGGTAATGTTTCCATTTGGCTTTAGATGTTTTGTAAATCGGCTGACGTACTTGCCATACACTCGCTGTTTTCACTGGCCTATCTAACTCATTAAAACCAAGTACCTGATCTTCCCACTCTACCCCAATATATTTGAGCATTGTACGCGCACTTCCCTCTAGGTCTTCGACTACATCTTCATAGTTGAGTTCCAGAATCTCTCCGGGAAATACTTGATTCCAGTGATGCATTAACAAATTATGATCGGCAAGTTGCTCTCCAATCCAAGTTAAGTCATACGCAAACCCCATACCTCCGAATTTGGCTTGATAATCGGTAAAATAGTTAGAGATTGCGATATCTCTTGGGTCACGGCGAACCGAAATGATTTTTGCATTAGGGAAGAGAAATTTAATCAAACCAACATGTTCAAAGTTGTGTGGTAACTTGTCGACCACATGGATCGCGTCGGGTTTATCCTCCGCCGCGAGTTCTTTAAGTTCCGTAATAATGCTATCACTGATTTTCTTCGCTAAATAAGGTGAAATATCGTCGACACAATCAGGGTAAGTTCGACCGGAGCCTACATGACGTTCCCAGCGTTCTAACCCCTGTTTCCGAGCGGGGATCACACCTAGCTCTCCAGCTCCAAATATCTTGCTATGACCAGAAATAATCTGTTCGACTAATGTGGTACCTGAACGAGGCATACCTAAAACAAATACCGGAAGCGAAGAATCGCTACCACACTCTTTACGATGCTGAAATAGCGCCTTACTAAAGCGAGCACGAATACGAGCACACTGATTGCGATGCGCTTTTGGATCATAATTCAGCCGAGCTTTATTAACGTCATTCCCTTCTACTGCGAGCTCGAACGCTTTGTCATAATCTTTTCGTTTTTCATAAGCTGACGCTATTTGTAATAACAACCCACTTTTTACGCTACCTTCTAATCCAGGTTGACGGGCAACCTTTTCCATACGATTCAACGTTTCCACATCGTCTGGAAAGCGTCGTGCGTTAATAAGTGAAGAATATCCTTTGGCAGGATCGATCTCTTTAATGCGCTCAAACAGTTCAATTGCAGCATCTATATTTCCGCACTGCATTTGCAACTGACCTAAGCCAGAAAGTGCAGGTAAAAAGTAACGGTTATCGTCTAATATCTGATTAAAGAGGGTCTCAGCCAAATCATAATTTTGCTCCTGACTTTCAACTTGAGCGAGTGCGTTTTTAGCTTGAACTTGAAGCTGCGTGATCATTAAAGATGACGTTTGTTGGTCTTCTTGTAATGCTTGTGCTTGCTCAATAGCCTGTTCTGCGGCTTTACGTGCACGTTCTGGCATACCGGTCAAACATACGGCCGATAAACGAACCCACAAAATGACTTGCTGTTTATCTTGCTCTTTTGCAAAGCGAATCGCTCGGCGCAGTAACTGGGCTGACTGCAAATGACGTCCCAAAACCTGAGCCAGCTCAGCTTGCTGAGAAATTAAATTAAGACTTTGAGGATAATGCTTTAACGCCGAATTTAATGCATCAATGGCCGCATCGTGTTTATCGTGACTTGCCAACAAAGCCGCATAACCCGCCGTTAATTGAGTCCAATCATTCTCTTCAATATCATCCCTACGCTGTTCAAGCCACTCTTCTGCTTGTACTTGGTTCTCTGTCGCAACCCAGAGCTCTAATTGCAATTGGCGAAGTTGAGCACTAAAGAAATCTTGGACCGATTCGGACAGATCATCATATTGGTGGCCAAACTGATCAATGGCCTTGTCTAAACTTTGTTGGGCATTGTAGAAATCTTTCTCTCTAAGATAAAGACCAATCAACGCATTCCACACCGGCAAGCGATGAGGCGCTAGCTTCACTGATCTTCGGCAAAATTCGAGAGCCTGATGTGGTTCACCCTTAGCCATATAACACCAAGCAAGACGAGCTTGTAATAGAGCGTTTTCAGGAAGAGCTTCTTGTGTTTTTTGAAGTAGTGACAATGCATCATCAACGCGCTGTAGTACACAATACACACCGGCAAGATCGATTCGAGCCTCACTATCTAATTGCTCAAGTTGATCTTCCAAGCGTTGACATAAACGGATACTTTCGGCTCGTGCACCTAGGTTAGCGTGTGCTAATGCAAGTAATGGCAACGCTTGCTGGTCATTAGTTTCCGCTAAATACCTTTCCGCAGCCTGAGCTAATTCACTAAATTGTTGCAGATCAACCAAACGACGCAGACTGGCAATTATGGACACCATAACCTCCTGAGAGTTAATGTAAATTTTCAGTATAGTAGCAAAGATATCACGGTATGTAGTAATAATTAAAACAGCTGAAATCGAACAAGAACGGATATATAACTCAATTACTATAAGTCTACTCTTAGCTACCTTATAGAAAAATTGCTCTATTAATTACAATGTAGAAAGGAAGCCTAGGTTTTCAAGCGGATTTCATATAATTAAATGTGTTGATAGGAGGATCAATACATATTACGTCTGTCGCAATAGTAAAATAAAGGAACACTCCTTTTATATTTTTTATTAGAGAGATTAGATCTATCTTAGAAAGGACAAACTACTATTGTAATTAACATCCCTAGAACAATAGTAGAATTTGTCTGATTTTAGTGGGCGTTATACAGGTAGTGCAGCACTCGTTGGCAATGAGTTTGTATAGTTTATCGCTACTGGCAGTTGAGACCCATTGGTAATGTTAGCAATCGACCCATCCCAAAGATAAACTTGATTAATATTACTAACTTGTGATGTCCACTCAACCGCTCCTGTGTTAATAAGACTTGATATATCGCTATCCCATGTCTCAGTTCCACTAACAAAAGTTATAGAGTCATCATTCCCTAAATTATTGGGTTGTGTCCATTGCTCGACTGCAGTTCCATCATAATCACCAGCAACAACATAGATAGAGTAAGTTGTATTAGCATCGAATGATCCACCATTGCCCGTAGAGTCACCCGTTGCTAAGTCAAATACCACAGTCGCTGTACTGTTTTCATTAAGATCATTAACCGCTAACGTGACATCTTGAGTTGATGAGTTCGAAAATGAATCCGTTGCAGTCACGGTAAACGAGTAGCTTGATTGAGACTCGAAATCTGGGTCGACATTCAATGTAACTGCCCCCGTTGATTCGTTAATACTAAACGAACCCGCGTCCGCTCCTGAAATACCGTATGTGACACTGCTATCATCAACAGCTGCAGCGGTGTATACCACTTGACCACTTCCACTATTCTCATCAATAGCACTTGCAACGGCACTACTTGAAAATACTGGAGCAGATACATCTGTGTCAGCGACATCATTAACCGCTAACGTGACATCTTGAGTTGATGAATTCAAAGATGAATCTGTTGCAGTCACGGTAAACGAGTAGCTTGGTTTCGACTCAAAATCTGGATCGACATTTAATGTCACAGCCCCTGTTGTACTGTTAATGATAAATGAGCCCGCGTCCGCCCCTGAAATACTATATGTGACACTGCTATCATCTGTCGCAGTAGCTGTGTATACCACCTGTCCGCTACCGCTGTTCTCATTAATTGGACTTGCGACGGCACCACTTGAAAATACGGGAGCAGATACATCTGTATCGGCGACATCATTAACCGCTAACGTGACATTTTGAGTTGATGAATTCAAAGATGAATCCGTTGCAGTCACGGTAAACGAGTAGCTTGGCTTCGACTCAAAATCTGGATCGACATTTAATGTCACAGCCCCTGTTGTACTGTTAATGCTAAATGAGCCCGCGTCCACTCCAGAAATACTATATGTGACACTGCTATCATCTGCCGCAGCGGCTGTATATACTACCTGGCCGCTACCACTGTTCTCATCAATAGCATTTGCAATGGCACCACTCGAAAAAACTGGGGCCGAAGTGTCTATGTCTATAACAGACAATGTTACATTTTGATTGGTATCATTGCCTGCTGTGTCAGTTGCAACAACAGTGAAGTTATAACTCGATTGACTATCGAAATTTGGGTTATCCTTTATCGAAACCTTACCATTCGAACTGTTTATGGTGAAACTGTCTTTATCAGCTCCTGACAAACTATACGTTACGCTACTATCGTCAGTTGCTATTGCAGTGTAAACCACCTGATTACTGCCACTGCCTTCTTCTATCGAAGCAACGTTAGAACTGGTGAATACCGGTGCGGTGTCATCAAGATTGTTTATCGATAAAGTAACTGGTTTATCCGATGAATTCCCGTTTGCATCAGTTGCCTTAACGGTAAACGAGTAACTCGACTTTGCTTCATAATCAGGAGAAGCTTTAAGCGTCACCTTGCCAGTTGAACTATCAATATTAAAGCTATTTGCATCGGAACCGGTAAGGCTATAAGTTACGGAATTTTGGTCGGTGGCAACGGCAGTGTAAACTAATGTACCCGCATCAACATTTTCATTAACTGAAACAGAGTTTGAGCTTGTGAAAACTGGATTGGTATCATCGACATCCTTTATGTTCAAAGTAACATTCTCTGTATCAGAGTTACCTGCTTTATCTGTCGCTACAACGGTAAACGAATAACTCTGCTTTGTTTCATAATCAGGAGAAGCCTTTAATGTAACCTGACCTGTTGAGCTATTAATGCTAAAGAAGCTCTTGTCTGCACCGGATAAGCTATAAGTTAAAGATGAGCTGGTGCTAGCACTATCATCGATGTCCGCTGTATCAGCAGCTGTAACAGTATAAACCACCTGACCATTACCACTATTCTCATTGATTGTAGCCGCTACCGTACCACTCGTAATTTCAGGATCACTTTCATCAAGATCATTCACTGAAACAGTTACAACGTCACTTGAAAAATTACCTTCTACATCAGTCACTGTTACCGTAAATTGGTAGTTAGGCTTAGCCTCAGCATTGGGGTTAATCGTTAGCGTAACTTTACCTGTTGAAGAATCAACACTTAAATCTGAGTCAACGTTACTAAAACTAAAGGTTAATTTACCACTGCCTTGATCCGTTGCTTCAACTTCATATACAACTTGATTTGCTCCACTATTCTCATCAACGGAAACAGAGCTAGGACTATTTATAGAAGGCGCATCTTCATCCACATCTGTAATTTCAAGGTTTACATTTTTACTAGTGTCGTTTCCGTAACTATCCGTTGCGATAATTGTAAATGTATAACGAGTCTGGGATTCAAAGTCTGGGTCTGCAATCAGTGCTACTTCCCCTGTTGAGCTATTTAAGCTAAACGCGTCTGAATCTGCTCCTGATAATGAATAAGTTAACGCACTGTCGTCTGTCGCCGCTATTATATACACCACTTGTCCTGCACCACTATTTTCAGCAAGCGTCTTGGCATTTGAACCACTTGTGATTACAGGATCAACGGTATCAATAAGACCACCCAAATCAATTCCACTGTCATCACTTATTTCAAAGGTATCCGCCCCATTTTCAAGTATTGCAGTCCCTGTTTGAGTTATCGACGCAGCGCCACTTGAGCTAATAGTGATTTCATTAGATAACTGGTTGATTGTTTGTGAAAGGCTTCCAGTATTAGTATCAGCACCAGAAAGCATCGCCAAGACTTCACCATACAGCTCAGCATCTGTATTTCCATCGATATAGCCGTCTTCTAAAACGGTAACGACATTACCAGTAATATCTGTAACACCGAATAGAGAACCAATCGCCTCATTGACAGCAATATCTTCACTAGATACAGAAATGTTATTGAGATCGATCCCAGCTTTTTGTACTGCAAGCTCTGTCAGAGGAGTAACACTAACTTCGACGGAGTTTCCAGAAACTGTTGTCATCGCACTTAACGTAGTAGAAAGACTAGTACCTACTCCACTAGTTTCGTCGATATAATCAGCGTCGGTCCCATTAATATCTGATATTACGACCAATACTGGGCCGGAATAGCTTGAACCTAATGTTAATGAAACGCTACCATTACTCATGTCCACGTTTTGGCTAGCTAAAACGTTTCCAAATTCATCATATACAGTAACACCGACAGTAGAAATAAACTCACCGGCAAATGCTGATACGCTAACTGACGTAACAGCGGATGAACCACCACCGCCGCTCCCACTATCGCTTCCACCAGCTAGACCCGCGACACCGGCTGCTCCGAGTACACCAAGGGTTGTGTATAAAAGGCTATTTCCGCCTGAATCAGAATTACCTGATTCAATAGCAAAGCCATTAGTTGGTTCCTCATCAGATATGCTTACGAAATCTGAATCAGTAGTTGTAACTCCGGTGTCCGTTAAACCTTCAAGACCAGTATAAGAATCTTGAGTTACTTCATCCAAAGTCTCATTAGTGACGCCGTCACCCAATTCTGGTTCCGTTAGAAAGGCTGTAGTAGATTCAAGCTCAGTTAACTCTTCTACACCAGAATCTAGATCAAGAGAATCAATTTCAGAATTCCAAACCACGCCAGGTTCTGAGCCTATATCGCCACCAGCAACTAATGTCCCATCTAATTCTTCTGATCCGCTAGATGGCTCAAAATCCCCGTCAAATGAATATACTGCAGGTTGGTCCATTGCCGTGTAGAAATCTTCCAAGATAGCTACAGGTCGTTCATCATGAATAATTTCAAGCTTATCGCGGTAGTGTCTAAGTTCTAAGTCTTCAACAACCGAATTTCCATTACTGTCAACCAAAGTGTAAATGGCGCCAGGTTGGGCATAGTACACCATATGAATTTCGCTTAATCGCAAAAAGGAAACCTGACCATTGGATACAACTTTAAGCTGTAGAGACATACCGCTACCTACTATCAATTAATCTAACTTATGCAACATTCTACAAACAAAATTCATATTTGCCACTGAGCAGATTTTGAGAAAACCCAAAAAACCTACAATATATAAAGCTAAGATATTGTTATTAAATCATTTTTAATGGAAGTCTTAAAAATAAGAATAGGCGAAATGAGTAAAATCAATGTCAGAGAATTGACAGAGGAACGACTATTTGACTAATTCATAAAACAATCAAATAGTCGTATAAATGAAGGATGTAAGAAATAACCAAGATAGATAGGTGAAGAATTAGGCCGTTTGGAAACTGAGAGAAGCCGCTGTTCCATTCCATAAGTCTACTGAGCTCGATCCTTGATTAAAAGCACCATTATGGTAAAGAGATACAGTTTCGAAATTTGTCCCACCACCCGATCCGATAGCAATCCAGCTATAGAATTGGGTAGTATCAGTTCCGTTTATTATCTCAGTGTTAGTTCCACGGTTTATAGTGATATTACTATGGTTAAGAATGACAATATCATCATTCGATAGGTTCTCGGCGCTGCTCCACATCAGGTTAGTATTGAAATTTGATGAACCATCAGTGGTAACCGTAATAGTATATTCGGTATCCAGATCAAATATTCGTCCATTATCATCGGATGAAGTACCACTGATTAGGTCAAACTCTATTGATACTTGATACTGAACATCCTCTATAGATAAAGAAACCGACTGACTAGCGACATTACCATCAACATCAGCAGCGCTAACATCAAATGAATAAGAACTCTTAGTTTCAAAATCGGGATTCTCAATAAGAGTAACCTCTCCCGTAATTCCATCAATAGTAAAACTATTTGCATCTATACCGGACAGACTGTAGTTGACGCTGCCATTATCGTTTGCGACTGCCGTATACACAACCTGACCACCACCGATATTCTCTTCTACTGATGCAGAGCTATCACTAGTAATACGTAAAGCTGCAGGCGCTGAATTACTTGAACTATCACCTCCACTAGAAGCCAAAGCAGCAACACCAACAGCCCCCAAAGTACCTAGAGTTGTATATAAAATACCATTACCAGATTCTTCTTCATAAAATTCAAATTGGTCAACTTGATCTTCTTGTTTGGCGTTTAGCTCTTCAATTACAGATACAGCAGCAACTTCTTCTGTATGTGGTGCAGAGCTGGCTTCATCATTTGAAGTGCTTTCTAATATAACGTCTTCAACACTATCTTGCGTGTCCTCAACAAGCATTAGCGCATCTGTTTCATAGCTCCAAACTAAACCTGGCTCAGACTTTCCGCCTCCTGAAATTATCGCTCTCTGTCCTTGACTGCTTCCATTGACTCCAACCGTACCATCTAAGGAATACATTGCGGGATTATTAGTAGCAGAATAAAAACTTTCAAGTACAGCAATTGGGTCTTGATCATAGATGACTTCTAAGCGATCTAGGTGATGTCTGAGTTCCAATTTATCTAGAATGACGTCACCATTTTTATCCACTAACGTATACATTGCCCCTGGCTGGGTTTGATACACCATATGAATTTGGCTCAGTTTTAAAAATGAAACTTGGCCATCAACTACAACTTGAAGCTGGAAAGACATCTACTACCTCTTTAATACACTTTTATTATCTATAACGAGCTATACAGAAACACTAGTAGGCAAACTTAATAAATTACTCTGATTAATATTTGAGTTTGCTACCGTGCCGTTCCATAAGTCAGCAACTGCAGTTGGACCAATAGAAAAAGTGCCATGCACATCAGCAAATACTATAGGGCTGCCATACCAAAGGTACGTTGACACAGAACCAAAGCTGGCCGTTACACCATTGATTCCTACCAAAACAAAAGAATCATCAGCCCCAAGGTTTTGCGCATCGTCCCACTTCGCATCATCGGTTAATGACAGTGAACTCGTATCAGAATCTGCGACAATATAAATAGAATACGACGTGTTAGCATCAAAACTTTGTCCGCTGTGATCTGACGACTCACCTGAAGTAAGATCAAAAACTACTACGCTAGGATCAATTTCAACAACATCGTTAATCGCCAACGTAACATCTTGCAGAGTTACATTTCCTAATGAATCACTCGCCTGAATCGTAAACGAATAGCTTGATTGAGTTTCATAATCAGGGTTTGCTTTAAGGGTTACCACTCCTGTATTACTATCTAAACTAAACAAACTTGCATCCGAACCTGAAATGCTATAGCCGACGCTATTAGCATCTGTTGCTGTCGCGGTATAAACGACTTGGCCACTGCCACTGTTTTCATCGATTGCGGTTGCTGTTGCACCACTGGTGATGACAGGTGGTGTATCATCAATATCATTGATCGCCAAATTTACGTTTTGGGTCGATGAGTTACCTTCTGAATCCGTTACCGTGACCGTAAATGAATAACTTGATTGAGTTTCATAATCTGGGTTTTGAGTTAGAGTTACCACACCTGATGAACCGTTAATGCTAAATGCACCGTTATCTGTGTTCGAAAGACTATAGGTAACACTTCCTTCATCGTTTGCTACTGCCCGGTAAACAGCTTGCCCACTTCCACTGTTTTCATTAATTGCAGTCGCCGAAGAACCACTGGTAAATACCGGAGCAGATGTGTCCGAATTCGATCCAGCTGAGTTGCCTGAATCCGCTGGACTACCAGAATCACCGCCACCACTACCGCCACCAGAAGCAAGCGCAGCAACACCAGCGGCGCCAACCACGCCGAGGGTCGTATATAAAACATTAGTGTTTTCTGTGAGCGAGAAGCTCACATCATCCGATGTTGAAGTGTCATAATCCGAAGCAATAACTGGCTCTGCCACAACGCTAGATTCTAATCCTAGATCGGTAGTAGCAACGTTCTCATTAAGAGATGCTATCTCGGAGTTCCACACTACGCCCGGCTCAGCACCGACATCACCACCGGATATTGCAGAGTTATCTTGTAGATCATCGACATTCGACTCACCAACCTCTTCAAATGCATATGCAGCAGGTTGTTCTGAAGGAGCGTAAAAATCTTCGAGTACCGCCACAGGAGCGTCCTCATGAATAATTTCTAGCTTGTCGAGATGATGTCTGAGTTCAAGATCCTCGGTAACAACATTGCCTTCGGCATCAACTAATGTATATACAGCACCCGGTTGTGCGTAATATACCATATGAATTTCGCTTAACTTTAAATAAGAAACGTCTTCACCTGAGACGACTTTAAGTTGCAGAGACATCCTGTATCTACCTTTTTTTTGAATGATTGGTTTAGCTTTGCCAGTAGTTTACTAACACCGCACTTATTTACCATGGCTCACTTCTTATAACCACATGTTAACATAGGCAACCACCTAAAATACCCCAATAACCATATGAATTAATGGGCAAAATCAACAATTATCAAAAATGAGAATATTGGAAAGTTGTTATATTAACTTTAAATAATGCACCGTAGCGTCAACTCAAAGTGATAAATTGGTAACATACGGGTAAAGTTTGAACATTGTGAACATTTGAGGGACAAATCAACAATTTTGACAATGTATTGATAGAATAATATATAGAGAATGAGAATTAGTTAATAGAGGGGAATATAGAATCTTATCCTAGTTTTAATTGTTATAATTGGTCAACTAAACACATATATAAGAGCTTAGATATAATACAAATATTTTCATATAATATGTTTATGGTCGATATTTACAGAAATACTATCATTCAATACTTCATATAAAATATATTAGATATTATTTATAATCATTATATATGTTAATTAGTGTAACATATATAACCACTCATTTACCTCTTCGAAAAAATCCAAGTAGTTATCATTCAAATACAACCAGTTAAAACAAAATTCATCTCGAATCACTACTACTATTCCTATTTACTTAGCTTTAGTTTTTAAATTAAATCTAAGTAAATTAATAAATATCAACAAGGTCTAGATTCATCCTCTATAATATAGTTTTTAGTATTTACTTAACGTTAAAATAGTCAATAAGTTGACATGTAATTGTCCATAATCTTGACAGTATTAAAATTTAAAAACGTTGACTATAGTTGATTTATAACGTGAATTTATATCAAGAGTCGATCGGATAAAGCCGAGATGAATGTTATCTTGAGGAATATTTATGAACCATTTCTGTCGAATAGCTTTAATTACTACCTTAGCACCCACATTCGCTTTAGCCAGTGACCTCGACTTCGATGCACTTGACATGGAATCCCTTATGGGCTCGGATGTACAACTTTCTTCCGCCATGAAACGACTGCAATCCGCTCGTGAAACGGCTGCCTCCGTTTATGTGTTATCCGTTGATGATATTATAAGCGCTGGAGCAGATTCCATACCTCAAGCATTGAAACTTGTACCAGGGATGCAGGTTCGCCAGATCGACAATAATGTTTGGGCTGTCAGTATCCGTTCAAGCGCAGGAGTCTACTCTAGTAAACTGCTTGTATTGGTTGATGGCCTAAGTGTGTATGACCCTATCCATGCAGGAGTAAATTGGCAGTCGCTAAATTTATCTCTATTCGATATTGATAGAATAGAAGTTATTCGTGGCCAAGGTAGTTTACTGTGGGGAAGTAACGCAACCAATGGCGTCGTCAATATAATAACGAAGCATAGTGAAGATACTCGTGGTACAAAAGTATATGCCGCTACAGGTAGCAAAATCGATCATGATTTAGTTGTGCGCTATGGCAATGACTTAGACAACCTAGGTTCATTTCGACTATCTGCTCAATCTCGCAAGATGAGCGAATCAGATGACGCTTATAAATATGATATAGGTACTAATGATTACAGTGAATCAGAAAGCATTATGGGAAGGCTCGATCTCAACTTGCGAGATGACCTTTTCTTATTGGTACAGAGTCAATATCAAGAACAAGACATTGGCAGTAGTATCCGAGTTCCAGATGCTACAACGCATATCAATACCCCTATTACCGATGAAGATAATCGTCGAAATTATTCGTTAATGTCTCGAGTAGACCATTCCGTCGATCGAGATACCAGTCAAATGTTGCAGGTGGCTTACACGGGTACGACAAGCAAAAACATGTATTACCAAGAGAACAACAACACTCTCGATATTGATTATCAGCGCAACGCATTAATGAATTCAATTCAGTTTGACTGGGGTATCAACTATCGCTATGCGGATCTTGAGCTTTCCGAAACTGACTATGTAGCCATAGAAAACGACTCATATAAAATGGAACAATATGGTGCATTTATCCAAGCACAGTTTGAATTGTCACCTGACGAATTGAAGTTCATTATTGGCAATAAATCCGAACACAATGAAATGACAGGTTGGGAACATCAACCGATGGCAAGGTTGGTCTGGACGCCAGACTCTCGTCATACACTTTGGGGGTCTGTTTCTCGAGGCGTAAGAATTCCATCATTGATCGAATATAGTGCCGATATCACAGTGGGAGGAGTCTCTGTCTCAGAACTTGACCCAAGCCTAAGTGCATATGAAGATATGTATGTGACGCAAATGCTTAAAGGCAATGAAGATGTCGAGGCTGAAACATCGGTGTCCAAAGAAATCGGTTATCGCTACAACAGCACTGACTGGACGGCAGATATTTCTTTGTTTCATACCAATTCAAATAATGTTACCGCACTAGAATCGTCATTTGACTCTGATTCGAGTTACTCGTTAGCAGACGTGTTTGTTGGTTTAGCTATAAATGATCCTACTGCACTACTCGACTACATAAACAATGCCTACGTGAATCAAACCTTCATCACCGATGTTGAGCTTGAAACTTACGGCGGTGAGCTTGTGCTGACTAAGCAGTTTACCGACAATATCAAGTCTGAGCTCGGATACTCTTATATATCAATCGATTATACCCTGCCGAACAGTAACGTTGCTACTCTGAGTAACGATTCGATAATTAGACAATGGCTATTTAAGACCTCAGCACGAATTAATGATAATCATATGATTTATAGTGTTTTGCGTTACGAAGATGGCGAAGCCTATGAAACCGACGATTTTTATGCGTTAGACTTAAATTGGAATTGGCTGATGTCACAACAAATTATGATTGGATTGTCGGCGAATAACTTATTAAATAATTCGTATATAGAATATGCTGACACCAATATGACGTTTACGATTCCAAGTTACATCGAACCAACAGTTACAGCAAAATTACTACTCACATTTTAATCGGCTAAGTAAAGCATGTTAAGACGCGCGCTGTTCATGATCCTATTACTGGTAACACTGTTGCCAGGGTTTTCGCGTGCCGATGATCGCGAAAAAGCGCTAAAAGCCGGATTTATCTACAATTTTGCCCGATACAGTGAGGGAGAATGGTTTAATAGCGATAAAGAAAAGCAGTACATAATTTGCACTACTGACCCAGTTTTTCAGCAGGTAGCAACTGACGTATTGAAAGAACATAAAGTAAAAAGCAAGTCCGTTTTAATAGACTATATCGGTACACCTGATTCACTCCAGAAAGCACATTGTCATTCGATATTTATTAGTTTAAATACACCCAATACTAAGCAATATCTACAAAGCTCTCAATTAAAGCGAACAATGGTTGTCGGAGAATCGAGAGATTTTATCAAACAAGGTGGCCATATTAACTTTTTCATTGCTGGTGGTAAGGTTCGTTTTGAAGTCGCTCCTAATTCATTGGAAGAGAATGGCATTAAATTAAGTTCGAAGGTTTTGAGAATGGGTCGAGTTATTGAGGATGTCTCGAAATGATAAGACTATGGCCAAAGATTAAGCAAACACTTCAAACGCAGCTTACGATACGTTTGATGATGATTGCTGTAATTTCAACCACGATATCGTCTCTTGTTTTCTCGGTTTATGAATACAATACAGCTGAAAGCTCTGAAACACTTCGCTTACAATCTATTGCAGACATACTAGCGCCAAATTTGACTGCCTCTCTGATATTCGATGACAAAGACACTGCCAATGAACTCATCCAGCCATTAAATGATCAGCCCAGTATCGTAGAGGTAACAGTTCACGATTCGAATGGTGACATTTTTGTTGCTCAAACGAACATCGAACTGCCGCAACAATCACAAATAAAATTAAAGCAAATTAGTGCTCCTCTTGTTATGGAGGGCACCTATTACGGTGAATTGATCATTCAAGCGGATGACAGTTTAATTGATCAGCATGTGCAATTTTTTGTGATTTTTATATCCATAATACTAGGGATAACCCTTTTTATCAGCTTTGGTGTATCGGTCGCCGTCAGCCGTCACTTTACCACACCGATAAGCCGGCTTGCGTTTACTGCTAATCAAGTGACACAAAGTAATAACTACTCTCTGCGAGCGGAGCACTCTCGTGAAGATGAAATTGGCGATTTAACACGATGCTTCAATTCAATGCTTGCCACCATTGAGCAACGAGACCAAACACTAGAATGGCAAGTATCAAAACGAACAAAACAATTGAAAGTTGCCAATATTCGTCTCAAGGATCAAGCCTATAAAGATATTTTATGCGATCTCCCAAATAGGCGTTATCTGATTGAGTTAATGAGCGAATTAATTAACGACTTTATTGACCATACTTTCACTTTAATGTTCATCGACCTGGATGGATTCAAAGAGGTCAATGATACCATGGGGCATGATGCTGGTGACCTGCTCATTATTTCAGCGGCAAATCGAATTAAAGCCAGTTTACGCTCTAAAGATACACTCGCCCGCCTAGGTGGCGACGAGTTTACGCTTCTAGTAAACGAAACTTGCGATCGCACCGCAATATCTCATATCGCCGAAAAAACTCGAGAAGCATTATCAATGCCCTTTGAAATTCTTGGTGAAGAAGTCAACATAACAGCAAGTATCGGAATCTGTTCCTACCCTACTTCAGGGACGACGGTTGAAGCGATCATGAAGAAAGCCGATCTAGCAATGTACGCTGCAAAAGACGCGGGCAGAAACTGTTACCGCTTTTTCGAACAACCTATGCTTGACAAAATGCAACTCAAAAGACGTATGCTATACGATTTGAGGACTGCCATCGAAAATGATGAGTTCGAGTTATTCTTCCAACCAATAGTTAATATTCGTAATGGACGAATTGAAAAAGCGGAAGCCCTAATACGTTGGAATCACCCAGAAAAAGGACTAGTTTCACCTGATGATTTCATTCCACATGCAGAAGATAATGGATTAGTGAACAATATCGGATGTTGGATCACGGATCAGGCTATAGCTGCGGCGAAACGATTCCGTCAAGTGTACGATCCTAATTTTACCATTTCAATCAATGCGTCACCTGTGCAATTCCGTAAGGATAGCCTCTGGTTTGATGATCTTATTTACAAACTAAAACGGGCGAATCTCGGCAAGCATGCCATTGCTGTTGAAATTACCGAAAACACATTAATGGAGAATGATCAGTCTGCTCTGGATAAAGTATTTGCACTGAACAAAATGGGGATTGAAATAGCTATCGACGATTTTGGAGTTGGTTATTCGTCGCTTTCATACCTGCAGAAACTTGACGTCGACATAATTAAAATCGACCGTAGTTTTGTCAGTCAACTCAATCAAGATATTGCAAGCAACACCCTTTGTAAAACGATGGTGAGTATGGCAAATAATCTAAATATTAAAGTGGTAGCAGAAGGTGTAGAAGAACATCAACAGCTTGCCTTGTTAGCTCAATATGGATGCGAATATGGCCAAGGCTTCCTTTTCTCTAGTCCTCTCAATATGGACCGCTTTGAAGAGCTACTTTCTAGCGATACATCACCATCCTTCCGATACAATATTTAGCGCTTGGTTATGGGGTATGTAACTGCCCTACAGGGTAAACTCAATATAAGCTCCAACGACTTAGCGTATTGGTAGTATTAAAACACACGCACTAAAAAAGCAGCTCATCAAAGTGAGCTGCTTTCAGACGTTTTATTCGGTAATGCTTAAGCATTATATGTGTTGATAGTCGTTGTTAGTCACGTCCGAAGTAGATTGTGCAAATGTAAAACACAACACCTGAAACTATAACACCAATCATCCATACATCTGTCTGGTCCATTACTTATCACCCCAAATTGAAGTTAATATTCGTGAGACAATATATCCCGTTACGACAATCGCTATCATCATTGCGAATGCATTTAAAAATAGTTCTCCGGCAAAGTTCATATTCATTAACCTCCAACAGTTGCGTTTTTTTGTTTACTTAGCATTGCTGATTTAGCTTCGCCAGTTACCGCCAGTAATACAATGGTAAGCACGCAACCCACTACCGCGGTGATGTGTGCATTCTGTAAAGGAGCACTTGCTGGTATTACAGAAATGATCGCTTCTTTAACAGGGCGAATAGTCCATGCTAAGTTACAAGCCCATGAAATTAGGAGAACGGTAGTAGCAACGGTAGCATTTCGTTTCCAGAACAAGCCTGCGATAGTCACAAAGAATAGTGGTGCTAACCAAGCAAATAGCCAGTTAATCGAAGGTACGATTGCTGGTTGATTAAAGAAGGTAAGAATCGCACCCACAACACCAAAAATAAGAATCATACGACGAATAGTTTGTTTTTCTTCAACTGGCGTCATAGGCGTTTTACGGTTGGCTTGAATGATATCTTTAGTAAATATTGTCGCTGGCGCTAAAACGGTCATCGCGTACGTTGATAATAGCGCACCAAGGAAGCCAGCTTGTAATAATACTACTAACCAGGTAGGTAAAAGTTTAGTAACCAACGTTGCACCGGCTAATTTCGGTCCTAACTCTGCAAACTCAGGAATAGTAAATGCCGCTAGACCAACTAAAACTGGGAACACACCGAATAAGCCGTTGATTGGTGCAGCGATCCATAATGAGCGACGTATAACTTTTTCGTCTCTCGCCGACATTGCAGCGGCCATACCTTGTTGGTTGACTGATTGCGAGAAAACAACCGAAAATACTGTAGCAATACCGAAGCCAAATAACAGGTCAGAGTTACCAAAAATGCTGAGTTTAAATTCCTGACCATTATTAACATAAAACTCTCTAACGCCGTTCCAACCTTCTGGTAATACGAACGCTAAATAGAATCCTGCAATAATAATAGAGCCATACATCACAACTGCATTGACTAAGTTAACCCACATGGTTTGCTTAATACCGCCCATACTAACGTAAGCAAGACCAAGAATCGCACCGACAACAACTGATACAGGAAGTGTCCAGCCACTGGTTGCCGATAAAGCAATACCAAGAGCTTGTGTTTCAAGAGACACTAGACCAAATACAACCATACCACCAATACATGCAGTTAGGTTTCTCATTTGTTTTCCAAACATTTGGCCTTGTAGTTCTGGGATTGTTGTACAACCAAACCTACGAACCCAAGGGCCCGTTCCAAGACAAATAACACACATTAAAATAGTGTGAGCAAAACAGAACCAAAGTGCGACCGCACCCATTCCATATGCCACTTCCATTAATCCATATACGTGCGCAGAGCCGAGATAAGTAATAGCTAATGTTACAGAGAACATAGCCATATTTGCATCAGCTCCCCCGCGTGCCATATCTGTTACTTGTCCAGACGCCTTTTCTCTCTGATTTAAGTACCACCCAATCCCACCAATAACGATGACATTATAAATGAGTACCATTAATAACACCGAGTTCATAGTAAACCTCTTATTTTATTTGTCTCAATCGAGCCCAATTTGCTTCAATTTCACCGCAATTGTGCCTCATATATATCGATAAAAAATAAGGTCTGGTCACCATTTCGATTTAATTAGAATGCATATATAGGAACCCCATTCCCATTAATAAAAAATGTTACAATAGAGTAATTTAAATGAAAAAAAGTCAGAACCTTTGTTCTGACCTAGTATTATTATATGAATTTTAATTAGAGAGGATTTGTAAATTTATTCGTTTTATCTCTGTGATGTTCTAAGAAAAAATCTTTGAATGATTTTATACAATGAGTCATAAACCGTTGTGGTAAATAATATACATTTAAGAACCAATCATCGGTTTCATATTCATCTAATAGAGAAACTAAAGAACCGTCTTGAATATATTTAGAAACAATAAATTCTGGAACATATGTAATACCAATAGAATTTAACGCAGCAGCCACTTCCATTTTACCATCAGATAACTCTATGAATTTCACTATCTTAACTGGCATGACTTCACCATCTTTTTTATACAACCACTCATTTTGGTTTTGCAGTGCTTTAGAGTACAAGCATCGATGGTCAATTAAATCAGAAGGAACTAATGGTTCACCATGTTTACGGATATATTCAGGTGATGCGACAGTAATAAATTTTTGAGATAATAAATTTCGCCTAACTAGTAATAATTCAGCATCTTTATTAGAGGCAGAGCCCGCAATTGCAGAAATAATAAAATCATGGTCTTTGTAATAGTCCATTGATCTTGGCGTGACCATCATTTGAATATTAACCAAGGGGTTTTCATCAAGAAATTCACCCACGATTGGTAATACAACATTTTCAGCATAAATAGGTGTGCAACAGACACGAATATTACCACGAGTTTCTTTGGTAAATTGGGTCAATTCATTAATCATTAAATGAATATCACCTGTTATATCGGAGAATTTATTATATAAAAATGAACCCGCTTCAGTTAAACGCTCATTGGGATTATTTCGTTGATAGATACTTAATCCAAGTTCATGCTCAAGATCATTTAACCAACGAGAGCCTGTGCTGGTGGAAACATTAAGTGCCTCAGCCGCTTTAGTGATTGAACCAGCATTGATTAACTCAATAAAAAATAACATTCTTACTAGTTGCTGCGGATCAATCGCGTTTGGATTTGTGACTATATTCATTTTTTTTAAATCGTCGTTAAACATTGTAAAGCCCAAACTACGTACATTTACGAATAGCGCTCATAGTAATACCATTTGGCGTTCTATATGAAAAAATTCGACAGTTATGAGACATCGCACAAATGAAAAAGGGATTATATATAATAATCCCTTTTTAAACTTAATAATCAACTAATTGATTATTAATATGATTTCCACGATGGGAAGTTTGCTTTGTTAAGATTTAGAATTTGACGAGCTTCATCAGGCGTCGCAATTTCCATGTCACAACAAGCCAACATTTCTTTAGTACGGTTTACAAATTCGACATTGGATTTCGCTAACTGACCACGACGGTAGTAAACGTTATCTTCCATACCAACACGGATGTGGCCATCAAGTGCAATACAAGCATTGATAATAGGTAAGTGACCGCGACCAATACCTAAACCACCCCAAGTAAAGTTGTCACCCCAATGACGACGAACTTCATCTAACATTTGTAAAAGGATATGAACTTCAGCTGGAGAACCGCCTGGTGCACCTAATACAAACTGGAAGTGTGGACGAGTGAATGGGTTATGAACTTCTGCTTCACCAGCATCACGTGCTTTTGCATTCGCTTTATCGATAAACTTACGATAGAACAGTACGTTATGAATCATACCGATATCGAAAATTTCAATTTCTGGGGTAACGTTTACTAGAGGCATTTCTTTAGCAAGTTTACCCAAGAACACAGGCGTATTTTCAAATACAGTTGAGTGTGCCCAGTTCATAGTACCAGCGTCAAACGTTGCGATTTCAGGGCGCAACTCTTGGAAAGGCATCATGCGGATTTCATCAGCAAGTCCTAGCCCACCAGACGTGGTTAAGTTAAGAACGATGTCACACTTCGCTTCACGGATATACCCAACAGTTTCAACGAATTTTTCAAGATCCATTGTTGCATTTTGGTTGTCATCACGTACGTGGATGTGAGCAATTGAAGCACCAGCCGCATGACATGCAATGATTTCATCAGCTTCTTCGCGAGGAGTTACCGGTACATCCGGAAACTGTTCTTTCTTAGGCCATGCACCAGTACAAGCAACGGTTACAATTCTTTTGTTTGCCAAAGACATAAATATTACCTCTAAGTAAATTTTAAATGGTTAGAAACTCAGCTTAGCTGCGCTCAACGATAAGTGCGGCCGCTTGGCCACCACCGATACACAACGTTGCTAGTCCATATTGAGATTCACGCTTTTGCATCTCATGAAGCAGTGTTACAAGTACGCGAGCACCAGAACAACCGATTGGGTGTCCTATAGCGATTGCGCCGCCATTGACGTTTGTTTTTTCAGAATCAAGGCCTAGATCTGCACAAACAGACATTGCTTGAGCAGCAAATGCTTCGTTCGCTTCGATAAGGTCTAAATCGCTAACTGACAGTTCAGCACGCTTAAGGGCCAATTCAGTTGCGGGAACAGGAGCGTATCCCATAATTTCTGGAGCACAACCTGCTGTCGCTTGAGCTTTAATCGTTGCCATTGGTGTGAGACCAAGCTCTTGCGCTTTTTCTTTGGTCATCAGAACAACTGCCGCTGCACCATCATTGATACCAGAAGCATTTGCAGCTGTGACTGTACCGTCTTTCTTAAACGCTGGACGTGGTTTAGAAACCGTCTCCATTGAAGCTCCAAATTTCGGAAATTCATCGGTATCTACTACTGTATCGCCACGGCGAGTGCTGATTGTATGTGGAGCGATTTCTGCCTTAAAGCGACCTGATGTGATAGCAGCTTCTGCACGATTTTGAGATTGAACCGCGAACGTATCTTGAGCTTCGCGAGTAAACCCAAATTTCTCCGCCAAGTTTTCAGCCGTAATACCCATATGGTATCCACCAAAAGCATCGGTCAATCCGTCACGTAACATGGTATCAACCATCTTACCGTCGCCCATTTTAGTCCCGGCACGCATCCCTGACACAATGTGACCCGACTGAGACATTGACTCAGTCCCACCCGCTACGGCAATTTCAGCTTCGCCACAACGAATTTGGTTTGCTGCATCCATTACGGCTTTAAGTCCTGAACCACAAACCATAGAAACGACGTTTGCAGTACGGTCTGCTGGAATACCAGCATTAATAGCAACTTGACGAGCTGGGTTTTGGCCTAAACCAGCGTTTAACACATTACCAAAAACCAAAGTGTCAACTTGCTCTGGTTTAACACCAGCGTCTTCAAGCGCTGCTGTTACCGCTGTTACACCTAAATCGACAGCGGACACACTGTTAAATGCGCCAAGAAATGCACCAACAGCTGTACGTTTTGCGCTGACAATGACTATGTCTTTCATTTTACGCCTCATTTCATTAAACCAACCCGAATTCGCTTTACTCCGATTCGATTGGCCATAAAAAGAGAAACTTCATCGCTTAATTATTAAGTAGGTAGGCAACTATCAAATACAGCAAAGAAGTTTCAAATTTAAATTAACTATCTAATTAGTGATCGCCGTATGGGTATACGCGGTCTGTAACATCGTTTACATCGTCTTTATCAATAACAGCCATTAGACGAGTCATAGAACCATCGCCACAGTAAAGGTTCAGTGGAGCACCGATGATTGTGCAACGCTTACCAGCGATCTTAGCAACATTACCACCAACGTTTTCCCAGCCTACTTTACCGTTACCTAATAACAGTTTGTGACATGGTTCCCAAACACCGTTACACATACCTTTTTCTTCTACTAAACCGTAAAGCTCTTGGTACGCTTCTTCGCCGTGAACTTCTTTATATAGTTCGCGATCAAAGTGAGCAAACTCTTCAATACCAAATTTCTCGATATATTCGTGACGTAGAGGAAGACCTGAGTAACCTTCTAGACCCATAGACAATTTACCAGCAAGTTTTTCGCCGATAGATGTATGTAGAGGGTGGTCAAGTGCTTGTTGGTCAACGCCCAATGCTTTGATGTCGTGCTTCATACACCAGTGGCCAACAGATGCGCCTACACCAGTTGCGTAGTGGTAGTACTGTTTGCTGTCGTCCCAGATTTCACACATACCAGTGTAAATAATCACGATCATGTCTTTTAGTTCAGCGTGAGTTACACCTGTTTTAGCAAGTGCAGCATCCATGTGTTCTGCTTTGATTAGTGTCCACTGTTCAAGATCAGAAAGGTCTAAACATACCGCTGGACCACAATAAGCATTCAGATCCATTTCATGAGTATAACGAGCGCGGCGGCCGTCAAATTCAGTTTCAATTACGTGACGTGGAGAATCTGCGTGAGTACCACAGTGCATTGGCATTTTGAAGAACTGAGTTAATACGCCAGATTTCGCTAGACCGTGTGCACGAGTCACTTCTGGTTGTGGGAAGTAAGGCCACTGAGGTGACTGAGAACCAACAGGGTGAGAAAGGTCGACAATCACTTTACCTTCGAACGGGTTAACGTAGTTGTTACTCATTTTATTGCTCCAATGAATTATTCTTAATTAGATTTTACGTAGAATCAACGTACCCAAAAATTGGGTACGTCATAGCGTGTTAAGCTTTCGCTTGTTTACGATATTTAGTTTGATCAATTAGGTACTTAAATAGATCATCTTTAGACTGTTTTGCTTCAGCTTCGGTCCACTTCTGGAAACCTTCACCTGTTTTAAAGCCTGATTTGCCTTCTTCAACAAGACGTTGCAATGTTTCACTAGGCTCTGTGCCTGAATACAAGTATTCAAACATATACTTATGGATGTTCAGGCTAAGTTCCGTTGACACCATGTCCGCATTTTCAAATGGGGCAAGTTGAGGAACACGGAACCCAAATGAATTTTTAATACATTCATCGATGGTTTTTGCATCAGCAATGCCGGCATCTAACATATAGAAAGCTTCACGCCACAACGCATGCTGCAGACGGTTAGCTAAGAAACCAGGTACATCTTTTTTACATTCTGCTGGTGCTTTACCACAATCGGTGAGCAAGTCCATACAAACATCAATAGCTTCATCACTCGTCGCTTCAGTACGAATAACTTCAACTAATGGAATAAGTACCGCTGGGTTCCAAAAGTGCATACCCACAACGCGATCTTTTTTCTCTACAACTTCAGCTATCTCAGTAATAGATTTCACAGATGTACCCGATGCAAAAATACACTCTGGGCTTGCGTGCGCTTCCATTTCTTTGAACGTTGCGTGCTTGATATCCATAACTTCTGGTACAGATTCAAAAATAAGATCAGCGTTAGAATATGCTTCAATCGCATCAGCTGTAATCGTAACTTTATCAAGAATGTTATGTTTTTGGTCAGCATCAAGCAGGCCTTCACGAATGAACATATCTAATTGAGATGCCATATCTTCGTGAACAGAACAATTTGCAACGTTACGTGTTTTAATCGTGACATTACGGCCGCCCGCTGCAAAGATTTGCGCAATTCCCACGCCCATCATTCCAGATCCGCCAGCTATCGTAATATTTTTAATGTCAGTGTGTTTCATAATTCACCTTTCGTAAATTTCAGGAGGACAACCAGCAAGCAATTAACCCGCTGTACAGCCACCGTCTACGTAGACAATTTGACCGTTAATAAAGTCAGATGCATCAGATGCGAGGAAAAGAACCAAACCAAACATGTCTTTAGTTTCAGCAACACGTCCCATTGGTAAGCGAGCTAGGAAAGGAGCAATACGCGCTGGATCTTCACAGATTTCTTGAGTTAATGGGGACTTAATCAATGTTGGTGCGATTGCGTTTACATTGATGCGGAAACCTTCTTTCACACCTTTGATTGACCATTCTGTAGACAATTGCTTAGTGATTGAATCAACAGCGGCTTTAGATGCAGAGTACGCAGAGTATCCATCTGGGTGACCACAGAATCCACGAACACTTGATGTGTTGATGATTTTGCCTTGGCCTTTTTTCATGAAGTACTTACCAAAAACTTGGCAAGGAACAAGAGTACCAGTAACATTCACGCTCAATACTTGTTCGAATTTGTCTGCAGGCATTTCTCCAGCTGGAGCACGGAATGCCATGCCAGCATTGTTAATTAAAATATCGATACGGCCGTACATTTCATCAACTTGATCTACGATAGCTTGCTGTGCTTCAACACTTGTTACGTCACCAGAAATAGCAGTACATACACCACCTACTTCTTCAACTGACTTTACAGTTTCTAGCAGTGTTTCCATTTTACGAGCAGTTACAACAACTTTCGCGCCATGTAAAGCAAATGCTTGAGCGTATGCTGCGCCTAATGTGCCGTTACCACCAGTAATAACAACAACGCGGTCGGTAAGATCGAAACAGTTTTTTGCGAAGTCGTTATCCCATGTTTTTGTCATGACCATTATTCTGTACCTTCTAATATTTTTAAATTTAATTTATTAATCTGTTGTGTTGCTTAATAACTTTTACGCTGCGGTAATTGTGACGAGAACCTTAGCAACAGTGCCACCACTCACCCACATTTTGCGCTGTTCATTTGGCAGCATGGAGATTGAATCAAGTGGCCCTGCAACAAAGGTTTCACCCGCTTCGTTTTCCACTGTGATTTCACCTTCGATAACAAAATAGGTTTTTTCAGTCTCACATCCGAATGTGCCTTCGGCGTATTGCCACTCAGCGCCACCATCAGCTTCAAAAATTGAAAGACCTTGCCAAAACTTAGCTAGGCCAGTTTCTGGACCCTGAATTTTTTGACAAGCAACATTAAAATGCGCTGGTGGTTGATATTCAGATACGTCTTTAGCTTGAACGAGTTTCATTATTCTTCTCCAAATATTTCAATTGATTCAGGTATGATTAATTCAGTACCTGTTCGGTCAATAACTTCTTCAACGGTTGTGTTGTAAGCAATCTCTTTAAGTACTAGGCCAGCTTCAGTTGGTTCGATAACTGCCAGCTCGGTAACAATTAGATGAACACACTTGGCTGCAGTGAGTGGTAAGGTGCACTCTTCAAGAATTTTAGGCTCGCCATTTTTGTTGCAGTGAGTCATCATAATAATGACGCGCTTAGCCCCGCTTACTAAATCCATCGCGCCGCCCATTCCAGCGACCATCTTTTTAGGAATCATGTAGTTTGCAAGGTTGCCTTCGCGGTCAACTTCCATCGCGCCAAGAACGGTTGCATCAACATGACCACCGCGAATTAAAGTAAATGAGAATGTTGAGTCAAAATAAGCAGCACCTTCAACAGCGGTCACAGGTGTTCCACCAGCATTAGTCAGGTCCCAATCTTCTTCACCTTCAGCAGGCGTCGCATCGAGGCCGACCATACCGTTTTCAGATTGGAAGACTACGTGTTTATCAGCGGGTACAAAATCCGCAACTGATGTTGGCATTCCGATGCCTAAATTTACTAAATCACCAATGTTCAGCTCTTGAGCAACACGTTTAGCAATCATATCTTTCATGGACATATCAATTACCTCACGATGAAATCAATTAAAACTGAAGGAAGAGAGAAGTTATTTGGATCAACTTCGTTAGGTTCTGCGATTTGGTCAGGTTCAACCATGACAAGCTCGGCAGCGGTTGCCATTACTGGATTAAAGTTCGCAGTTGTTTTATTAAATGACGTGTTTCCATAAACATCAGTCAAACTTGACTTTAGAAGCGCCACATCGGCTTTAATTGGCTCTTCAAGTAAATATTCTTGACCATTAACCGTAACTTTTTGCTTACCTTCTTCGACAAGAGTATGAAGGCCTGTTTTGGTCAAAACACCACCAAGGCCCGCTCCAGCAGATCGTATTTGCTCGGCGAGCGTACCTTGTGGGACCAGATCAACTTCCATTTCACCAGCATTCATTTTCTGACCAGCAATACGGTTCAGTCCAATATGAGAAGCAACCAAGCGCGACACTTGACCATTTTCAATTAACTTACCAACGCCTTTACCAGGCAAGCCTGCATCGTTGCAAATAATCGTTAGGTTTTTCACGCCAGAGTCAGCAACGGCATTGACTAACGCTTCTGGAGTACCTATTGTCATAAATCCGCCGACCATAACAGTCATGCCATCTTCGACTTTTGCAGCGGCTTCTTTGGGGGATAAAATATCTTTCCTGAGCATTGTAAGAATTCTCTTCTTGTTTCAACTGCAACAAACTCTACTCCGATTGAAACAACTCAGAACAGCAAAAATAAGATCGAACATCCTATTTATGAAATGAAGCTCATGATATTGGTCACAAAAATCATTCTCAGTGACGAAATATCACGATATGAAGACTGTTTTTCCCACCAGTGAAACGAGCAGCTGTCATTTATGAAATATTGATCGAATTATTCGTGCGCTAGGTCAACTTTCATTACCTGATTACAATTTCACCTATATACAC
Organism: uncultured Vibrio sp.; assembly: GCA_947504195.1. Classification (GTDB taxonomy): domain Bacteria; phylum Pseudomonadota; class Gammaproteobacteria; order Enterobacterales; family Vibrionaceae; genus Vibrio. The sequence continues at coordinate 705,737 of CANNGN010000001.1, forward strand.
ATATAAACAAAGGTTTAAAAATTCTTAGGGAAATTATGAAAAGTTGGCTGTTTGTGTAGTTAAATACGAAATTCGGGATAGGAATTAATCAAGCAACAATGTATTTTTTGCGTTGCTGGGTTTAGCACTCAACCAAAAAAGACATCTATTTATTATTCATATCTGATAAGTTAACAGTTATATGGTCGATGCGCGCTCACACCGAAGAGCTTCAAAAATTCTTAGCAAGGAGAACTCCATGGCAAGATATCTGTTCTTTATTACATTATTACTCGCTGGTACTGTCCAAGCGGCACCAGAGCAATATGTTCGCTACCAATACCAACAAAACACTTATTATGGAAAAGTAGAAGGGATTTCAATCCAACCGATAATCGGTGATATTTTTTCTGAATATACTTTGAGTAGTAAACCACTATCGTTCCAAGACGTTGAACTTTTACTTCCAACAGAGCCAGAAAAAGTCTTTGCCGTAGGTATGAACTTCGCCAGCCACCTCTCCTCTCCTTCTGAACAAGCACCGCCACTGTTTCTCAAGTTGCCTTCATCGCTGATTTTATCGGGTAAAACTATCGACGTGCCTAAAGACGCTCACAACTTACATTTCGAAGGTGAGCTTGTTTTGGTTATCGGCCGAGAAGCTAGAAATGTCTCAGAAGCCAATGCAAAAGATTATGTATTTGGCGTAACGGTAGGTAACGATTTAACCGAACGGAGTTGGCAATCTCAAGACTTGCAGTGGATGAGAGCGAAAGCCAGTGATGGTTTTGGGCCACTGGCGAATACGATTACCCGCGGGATCGACTATGAAAATGTCGTATTAACCACACGTTTAAACAATGAAGTGGTTCAACAAGAGAGTACTCGATTTATGATTCACAGCGTAAGTAAAGTCGTCAGCTATCTTAGTCACTATTTTACCCTAAAGCCCGGAGACTTAATATTTATGGGGACACCGGGACGAACGCAAGCTCTTTCTGATGGCGATATAGTATCAGTCGCTATTGAAGATGTGGGGATAGTGGAAAACCAGATTCACTTTACTTCTGATTAAACGTTAACAATCGTTCCAGATTGTTAAAATTCACTCATCACTTAAAACACAATTACCACAGAAGTAAAACGCCATTAACATTATGGAAATAGCAAATTTGATCTAAAGCTCATAACAACCACAAAGAGTAAGTATTTGATTGTAATTGCTTCTTAATTTTAGTTTCCTAGGGAAACGAAATTTACCAAATTTAAGATTGATGATGAAAAAGTGTTACACAAGCGATTGCCCTCTCAACCTCACAGGTGTCGTTCATAAGCATTTAAAAGAAGGTTTGGCAAAACGAGTTCGTGAGCAAGGCCTTAATGTTTCAAGCCAACAGCTTCACTTACTGTTGTACTTGTTTGAAGAAGACGGACTGAGTCAAAAACGTTTATCCGAACTGACAAAAATGAATAAAATTTCGGTCGTCAAAGCTCTGAATTTACTCGAGATGAACAACCTAGCAATACGAGTCCAACGCAGTGATGACCAGCGAAATAAGGACGTATTTTTAACACCTGAAGGTCACAAAATACGAGCCATAGTCCACAGAACCATTGATGAACATAAAGATAGCGTATTTAAAGGCATCAGCGCAGAAGAAGCTGAAGCCTTTAAATCAACATTAAAAAAGATGATTAACAACGTAACAAACTAAAAATTTTGCCCAATTAGTTACCCTGGGCAACTAAATTACAAATATAAATAGTATTGGAGCACGAGCAATGCCTGTAAGAAAGATATATACGGAAGATTGCATAGGTTGCGGAACCTGTGTTGAATCTTGCCCAATGGATGTATTTCGGCTTGACACCTCAGAGAATCAACCGGAAATTTCACCATGCAGTAGTGATTGTCCACTAGGACTAAATCAACGTGAATATCACTATCTCATCAAATTAAACCAAATAAACGATGCCGCTGCTGCATTGCAATCGCGCCATCCAATGCCTTCTATTACTGGTCGTGTTTGCCCTCACCCTTGTGAGACAGAATGTAGCCGTGCTCAAGTCGATACCGCCATCAACATTAACGGGATTGAACAATATTTAGGTGATATCGTTTTAGATAATGGTGTTGTGCCACCTTGTAACAGTGGTGATAAAGTCGCCGTTATTGGTTCTGGGCCAGCAGGCCTAAGTGCAGCCTATACGCTGACTCAAAAAGGTTATCAAGTTACCGTATTCGAAAAAGATGAAAAACCGGGCGGTCTTCTTCAATATTCAATTCCCGCTTTCCGCTTGTCTAACGAAATTATCGCCCAACAGATTGATTTTTATAAAAAAATGGGCATCCAGTTTAAGACTGGTGTTGCGGTGGGTAAAGACATAACTAAAACTGAATTAGAAGCGCAGGGGTTTAAAGCGTTTATTGCGGCAACCGGTGCAGCAAAACCAATGCTGTTAAAGGTACCTGGTGCTGACTCTAAAGGAATAACTACAGCAATTGAATTCCTAAAAGGTGTGCGTACGGGTAACGTTGACTCTATTGACCAACGTGTTGCTGTAATCGGTGGTGGTAGTGTGGCGTTAGATGCAGCTCGTACCGCTGTTCGTTTAGGTGCAAAAGAAGTGCATGTAGTTTGCTTAGAGCGTATAGAGCCTGGACACAAAGATAACATGCTTGCACTCGCAGAAGAGATCAAAGAAGCAAAAGAAGAAGGTGTAATTTTCCATACTCAGCGTAGTGTTCAGTCATTCAGTCAAACAGATGGAACATTGTCAGGCGTCTCACTACTAGAATGTGAAAGCGTTCGAAATGCCGATCTTTCATTTAACCCTTCAATTGGTAGTGAGGTTGTTGGACAACTTCAAATTACAACAGTAATCATGGCCATCGGCCAAACTGCTGAAGCAGAATTGGTACCATCTGAAGTTGCAACTAACAAACGAGGGTATATTCAAGCTGATAAGCAAACTCTACAAGTTGAATCAGATATATTTGGCGCTGGTGACGGTGTAACAGGACCAACAACCGTCGTCGTGGCTCTTGCCTCCGGTAAACGTGCTGCTGTAATGGTTGACCGCTACTTAAAAGGTGAAGAGTTGGCACAACCGGAAGTAGAACAAGAGATTGCAAAACCTGTTCCACAAGGCAACAACTTATACATTGAAGAGCGCCAAGAGCGTACGTCTACCGATGCACAAGTTCGCGTCGCGAATTTCGACGAAACTATGCAATCATTCACTAGAGCGCAAGCTCAAAGAGAAGCTGAACGCTGCTTAACCTGTGGTAGCCGCTCAAAAATTGCTTACGTTGATGACTGTCAAGTATGTCGGCTTTGTGCACACTTCTGCCCTGCAGATTGTATTGAAATCTCAGAAGGCGCATACATGACATCGTTACATAACTTCGATGTCGTCAATCTTGGCAAAGACCTAAACCAATAAGGAGTTCAGTTATGAGTAACAAAAAGAATATGAAGCTTAACGTTATTGAGACCGAAATCTTTGTTATCGGTGGTGGTTTTGCTGGCTGCTTTGCTGCAGTAAAAGCAGCTGAAGCAGGCGCTAAAGTTACGATGGCAGTGAAAGGTCGTACTGGTCGGTCTGGCCTTACACCTTGGGCAAACTCTTGGTTTGTTTACGATGAATTCCACGGAAAGATCACCCGAGATGATTACCTAACTCAGTTTAAATTATCAGGTGAATATTTAAACAACTTAGACTTCTCTAATCTTTTAATGGATGAAGCGCGTGATCGTTTTGATGAACTTCGGGAATGGGGTGCAACTACCGCATTAGATTATCCAGAAGAAGGTCGCCCGTATTACTATCAACACGGTACAGTTTCCCGGTCTATAGAATACTGTGCCGCAGGCGACCCTATGCGTCGCAAAGCAGTATCAGTCGGTGTCGAAATGGTTGAGCGTGTGATGATTGTCGAGCTTATCAAAGAAGGTGAAAAAGTGGTTGGCGGCATGGGTTTCCATATGGAAACAGGTGAACCGTATGCAATTCTAGCAAAAGCCACCATTCTTTGTTCAGGCCCATCTTCACTTAAACCCGTTGGTATGGGATACCCATGTTCGTCTACCACAGCCGACGGTGATGCGATGGCTATACGTGCTGGTGCACAAATTTCTGGCAAAGAGTTCAACGATGCCCACCCTTCTCGTCCATTTAGCTATCTAGATGAAAAAGGCTTGAAACGAGCATCGGGTGATGCAACGAGTAAGAAAACGGTATTAGGTTTAGGTGGCGGTCCACCGAGTCAAGACGGTCCACTTGATCCTAAAGATTTCAATGGCGGACAAATGGGCTTACGCATCGATACCGCAATTGGTATCAACATTGGCGGACAGCCGATGGATCCTCAATACTTAAAAGGCCCGGGCGGAACTTGCCATATAACAAGTGGCTCAGGTACAGCCGAACGCATGAAAACCGGGTATTCAACCACGGGTATGGGAAACCATAAAGGTGAAGGAGTCTTTCCACAAGATATCAACGGCCGCTCAAACCTCGAAGGCTTATGGGCAGCTGGTGATGCAATGTGTTCAATGCAAAATGGCGCCGGATATGCCGGTTTTGGTTCATCATCTTCAGGGTCTGCAGTACAAGGAGCTCGCTCTGGTTGGGCTGCAGCTGAATATGTAAAAGATCAACCAACGCCAAGTGTCGATGTTTTAATTCTTGAGGAAATGAAAGAGCAAATTTTATTCCCTATTAACAATGAACAAGGATTCAACCCAAATTGGGTAACTCGAATAATGCAAGGCATCATGTACCCTTACTATGTTATGTACACCAAAGAGCAAGATCGCTTGGAAATCGCGCTAAAGCAAATCAAATACTTGCAGAAAAAGTTCGCAAATAACCTGCGCGTCGAGGATTTTCACGAACTGCGCAATGCTCATGAATGTCGCAATATGCTACTTAACGCCGAAATGAAGCTTGTCGCTGGCATGGAGCGTAAAGAAAGTCGTGGTACTCACTACCGTGAAGATTATCCATATCGTGATGATTCTAAGTATCTCGCATGGGTTAAACTGACGCTAAACGACGAGGGTCATGTTCACCCTGAACTACACCCAATTCCTCAGGAGTGGCACCCAGATTCATCGTTAAGCTATCGAGAAAAATACGCATATGTATATCCAGGTGAAGATGAGGCACGTGAAAAAGCAGGGATACTTGATTAATTTAATCAAGCTTTAGAATTAATCACGTTATTTTAATATCAAAGACAGGTCAAAATAATTATATTATTTTGACCTGTCTTTTAATAATATATAAAAATAGAATTAGAAATTAATTAATATTCCTTATTTGAATATATTAACATTGTATTATCACACTATACCCATCTTTTAAAACTTCATTTCAATACAACTTATTTCAAAAATATATGTCATTTATTTGTTTTAAATCAATAAACAAAAACCGCATGTTAATACAAATAAATCTTATTTCCATATAGCCGAAAAGCCTTAATACAAAAGGCACCACCATAAATGGGAAATGCATTCTCATAATTAGAAAATGTATCAATATAACCGTGATGTGACTCTTATTATTATTTACTCTGTGAACCAGATCTCGATCAATATTGTTATTAAATATCTAGAGTGATTTTTTAATACTTTAATTAATACCTGAAAAGAGTATGGTTAATAATATATTAAAAAGTTTTATTTATTGATTGTAATATAATTACCTATTTACATATTAAACATTTTGTTCAACTAATCTAATTTAAATCACTACAATTTAACTTATAAGAGAGGAAACATGGAAAAGGTGCTGCAAAAAGGCTTTAAAGCTAAGGCACTCGGTGTGATCATCTATGTATTTGTCACAATGTACTTGCAATTAACTATCGCAGGTCCAGACAGTATGAACATACTAATGCCTGCGCTCGTAGAAAAGTTTGGGATGGCCCCTGGTGAGATTATGGGTGGCATTTCAGCGGTTCGTTTACTTGGTGTTGTTGCGGGGGTTGTTACCGGTGCGCTCATCATGAAGATGGGTTTCAAAAAGATTGGGGTACCTTCAATTGTAATCGCAGGTCTTTCCGTGACGATGATGGGACGAGTGGACTCTTGGATGGGGATCATGATAATCCAAACTATCCTCACCATCATCACTCCTGTACTCATGTTCATACAAGGTGGTCTAATTGCGAATTGGTTCATGCGCTATAAGGGTGTTATCTTTGGTATTGTAACCATTTCTGCACCATTAAGTACGGCAACATTCACCCCAATTGGCTTGCCCATTTTTATGGAAGTGGGCTTTGTAACTTTTTATACAGGTCTCGGCGCCATCATTGCATTTTGGGGTATTCTCGGTATCTGGGCGATGAAAGAAAAACCAGAAGACCATGGGTTTGATCCAGATGGAATCCCATTTACGGCTGAAGAAAAAGCCGAAGTAGAAGCGATACGCCACAAAGAAAATAATCAAATTACACAGTGGACACTTAAACGCCTATTAGTGTGTAAGGAGTTTTGGTATGTCACCATTCCGTGGGGTCTTATCGGCGGGATGATGATGGCTGGAATTATGAGTCAAGTTATTCCTATTCTAACAAGTTCTGGTATGCAGTTAGAAACCGCTCTTACTCTAATGTCAATTATGGCCATCGCAGGTATGCCACTCAGTTATTTCTGGGGGTGGTTAGACGATAAAATTGGTACTCCTAAAACCAATGCTGTCTTCTCTCTTGCTTATGTCATTGGATCCGCTGGATTTGCGTTTGGTGGACCGGACAGCATGTACTTGATCTACCTAGCCTTGTTCTGTATCTCTCTCGGCGTCGGTGGTATGCCTAACTTAATGCCATCACTGATCGCATATGTATTTGGTCGTGATGAGTTTGTTAACGTTAACCGATGGTTATATGGCTTCCAGATGATATGTATGAGTGCAGGTATGACTTACCTAGCAGTGATGAATGATATTACCGGATCGTACACGTTATCTTTCATGACCTTCATTCCTATTGCAGCGGTTTGTTGCTTCATGTTCTTATCGATTAAGAAAACCTATGACCCAGAGCGTATTGCACTTGAAGAAAAAGAAAAGCTTGCTTCTACTCGTGAATCGTTAAGCTGATAACGACATCCCCTGTAAGTGTACGCTTACAGGGGTTTCTTATTTTTTATACTCAGTAATTAACTTAATTTCTTCTGATTCACGCACTTCCACACAACCTACTCATCCAACTCGGATAACATTCATTTTTTCTCAACCTCTAAAATGCTAAACATCAAATAGTGTTGGTGTGGAACCTAAGCTGCCTACTCAACCGCTCGGCTTCTTTTTTGCGTTTAATGTGCTATTTGACGCTCTCGTTGCGCCAACTACGGTTATGCTGATGACTCTAAGTCTTTCAGGAACGCAATTTCGCTTTAGCAACAGAAACAGGCTTGTGTCGGCATTAATTCGATTTACCGCAATGAAGATGGGATCGTGTGGATGTATCTCGTATCTTTAGACCCAGAGAACACGATTCGTCACTTGGCGATACTTCCAATATCTGTGGGATTTTCTGAAAGTGTATGATGGTATTGAGATCGTCGTCGCCCTTTCGCTATCAAATAAATAGTCGATTAGACGATGATACTAAGCTTCGAAATCAAATTGAGTTGCGGCATTTCGAGAGGCTGCTGAATTATTTTTAGCAGTAACAAACCATAACTCATGAAATTGAGTTTCTCTTTCTCGGCGAGAATTTGAATAAAGATTTATAGCAACACATATGCAACAAACAACAACCGCTAGCAATAGCATAATAATATTAACAATGACCATAACCACTCCAAAGATTTTCATTTATTGATTTATATCAATAAATATAGCATATGCAATGTGATCTACCTAACAATTTTTAAGCATAATGAGCTAAATAGGAATGATTTTCTTTTAATAGGATGGTTAGTCTCTGATTCTCCAGTAATAAACTAAAAGTCATACAATTATCAAATAAAGTCGTCGGAAGGCAATTAGAAGAGTTAATTTGAAGAAGTTTGCAAAGAAAACTAGCGACGATCGAGGCAATTAAAGATTATTACAAGATAAAAGTGCAGGTAATAAAAAGACCCATAACTCCTTATACTATGAAGTTATGGGTCTTATCTTAAGTTATAGAGACTTAGTACTTAAGCGTTAGACACTAAGCCAGTGCAATGACACCTAAGTTAACGCTCTCTTTTAATTCAAATGATACGCTACCTGACAATGCATCTTTCGTTGCAGTTATCGTGTATTCACCTGAATTTGCATCTAGTGCATCAAATTTAAAGTCACCAAAGAAATCCGTTGTTAATTCTTGGATAACTTCGTCACCTTTAGACAGCACAACCTGAGCAGCTTCAGCACACTCTTCGATACCGTCGATAGTCATTACCACTGAACCAGCAACGTGCTCTTTAGTGTAGCGATATAAGTTCTTATACCAAACTCGTGGTTGAGTTTCATGTTCTTCACCCAACACGTCAAGGCCATCTTTCGCCGCTTTCGCTTTCATCTCTTCATCAGAGATTTTCATCGATTGCATCGCGCCTGTACCACATGACTGAACACAACGAGGTTGTTTCCAACCTGCATCTAGTAAATGTGCGTCGAAGAACCATTTTTGCGGTAATTCTAACTCTTCATTCCACCAGATATGACCATGTGGACATGATTTAACTAGACGTTTTTGACCCTTAGCTTTGACTGGGTCAATAATAACAATGCCGTCCTCACGCTGGTAGATTTCACCATCTTTACATGATTGAACACATGGAGCGTCAGTACATTGACCACACATCGTTGGGACGTAAGCCATATCGACTAAAGATCCAGTACCACGTTCGCGTTTTAGGATATTAATCCAGCGATGTCCATGACGAGGTTGAGACTCTGAGTAACCAGGGAAAGTATTACCACAGTACTCATCTTTATCTGCTAGAAAACAGTTATTGCAGTTTTCACATTTCTCTACATCAATAACCAGATTCCACTTAGCGATAACTTGTTGATTTTCCATGATTACTCTCCCTCCCAAACTCTAATATTAACCAGACATGAGTTACACGCTGTGGAGTGTGATTTTTTGATAATTGGTCTGCTTGGTGTCAATGTGTTCATAGAGCCACCTTTATCTGGAGATTTTCCAGGTATACCAATTGGTTCATAAAGCGCTGACGATTCATATGAGTGAACGGTACCTGCAGGCACACGACCAGTAATATCCGCCGCACAAAGAACAGAACCACGATCATTGAATACTTCAACAATCTGATGATGTTTGATACCACGAGCTTCAGCATCGGCACCATTAATACGGATAACCCAGTAGTAGTAACCATCGATTTCTACGCGGTGATCAACGATATCATTGATATGTGAATCTTTACCGTCAGCCATTGTGTGGAAACTATAACGGCTGTGTGGTGTGATCATCTGTAGTGGGTATTTCTCATATAGCTCACCAGAATGTGGACCTTCCCAAGATGGGATGTACTTAGTCATTACTGGACGCTCAGGATCATCAGGAGCAAAGCGTTTCAAGCTGTTACACACAAATTCAATCTTGCCACTTTGGGTCTGCAACCCACTTCTGAATGAATCACTGTATTCTGCTGGTAATGGGTTCATTTCAGGCACATCTTTCTTTCTGCCTTCGTAATACCAATTCCAAGAAACTGGATCGCGATCTTCCTCTTTCGGTGGCGGAACGATGTAATATCCTTTCTTAAGGAATTTCGTCCAAGAAATTTTCTCAGGTAGATCGGTACCGTTATACAGCCTTCTTACCCATTCAAGTTCAGACGAACCTTCAGAGAAGTACGCACCAACACCTAACTTAGTCGCAATCATACGGAAGATTTCGTAATCCGATTTCGACTCGCCCAGAGGTTCAATACACTTGTGTTGAAGCGTAATAACACGGTGGTTACATTGGTTATAGTTATGGTGGATATAACCGCCACTACTTGCGAACTCACCGATATCCCAACGTTCAAAGTTGGTACACGCTGGTAGGATAATATCCGCAAACTTCGCTTCACCTTCCAGCCAAATTGATTGGTTTACCACAACTTCCAACTTGTCACTGCGATACATATTCGCGAAACGGTTGGTGTCATTCATGGTACCAAAGTGAGAGCCACCATATTTGTAGTACATCTTAATTTGCGAGTGACCAGGTGCTGGATATTTGAAATCACAGAACTGTCCCTCAATGTGCTTGGTATCCGTTAAGTAACCTTCTGCTTTACCTTCCATAACCGCTTCAGGGATACGTAAACGAGGCACTTTCTGTTTGACCGGGTTCATCGTCATAACTTGTGGCATACGTTGGTACATGTTTACACCAACACCTGTACCTTCAAAGTCACCAGATAAACCACCTTCTGAGTATCCAGGGAAGTAGAAGCGAGTATCAACTGGCGTACCTTGTTGTAGGTTACCCATGTTGACACCAGGCTTACCAATTCCTTGCATCGCCATTAGACAAACCATTGAACGTGCCCACTCAGCACCGGTTGCACTGCGACATGCAGAACCAAAGCCTTGAACACCACCCGCTGCAAGATACACTTTCTTATTACCCCATTTACGGGCTAATGCACGCACATCACGTGCTGGGATACCTGTCTCTTCTTCTTGCCATTCAGGTGTTTTTGGAATGCCGTCTTCGTTACCGATAACGTACTCTTTCCATTCTGCAAATCCTTCGGTCTTATCTTCAACGAAGTCTTTGTCGTATAACCCTTCTTGCATCCAAACGTAAGCAATTGCTAATGCCATTGCGTTACTTGTACCCGGGTTAGTACCAAACCATTTACCACCAAGCAATGCTGCTGTGTGGTTATAGAATGGGTCAATGTGAACAAATTCAATACCCAACTGCTTCGCCCATAGACGACGCTGTGTACCTTCCATCGCACCGTATACACCAGAAGTAGATTCTGGATCACTCGACCAGAACACGATCATCTCTGCGTGTTTTAGTGCATCTTCAACGGTTGAATAGGTATCTGGTGAACCTAGACGAATCGAGTTTCCCCAGTGGTGCATTGCACCCCAGTAGAAGCCTTCCCAACTATCTGGGTTATGGGCAACATAAGAGGTACCAATGATGTTAAAGAAACGCATACGACAAGATAACCAATAACCCAAGTTACCCCATAAGTGGTGCGAACCCGTACCATTCATTATTGCGCCTGGACCATGTTCAGTTTTAACACGTCCAATTTCTTTCGCGACAAGATCCGTTGCTTCATCCCAACTAATACGTTCATAGCCAGAAATACCACGGTTTTGTGGATTACGTTCACCATCTGGATCAAAATCGACACGCTTCATAGGGTAAAGAATTCGGTCTTTTGAGTAGATAGTAGATTTGATCGCTTGTGTATGTGGGCTAACGGTTACCTTTTTCGTTGGAGTAAACTCTCTACCGCGTGCTTTGATAGTCCATGGTTCTGGATCGTCATCAGCCAAATCGATCGGAGTTATACGAATAATTTTGTCGTCTTTAACATACACGAAGACTGGACCACCATTGGTATTGCTGACAAAACGCATCGTACCGTCAGGCATTGGTGTACCATATTTAGCTTGATTGTCGACAATTGCACCTAGAATATCGGTGAACTGGACAATCAGTTTCTCATCACCAATGGCTTCAACTTTGAACAGTTTCGCCATATCGATAACATCTTGATAGTCGCGCCATGGCACCATCATTTTCATTGCATCTGCTGCAGTGTTAAACATCATTACAACATCAGCATCAAGATCTTTACCTGATTTGGAAGACATTTTCCCATCAGTAATCTTAAAAATACGTCCTGTTTTTGAGGTACGAACACAGATACAAGCGGTAAGATTTTCTTTAGCGACAAGCGCTTTGAATTTTCTATCCGTCTTACACAATAACTTTACTGCTTGGGCTAAACCGAGCAGAGTTACCTTCAATTGCTTCTCTGAAGCTATATTGGCCATTTTCAAAATTATGCTCCCAGTTACTACTCTTTATTTTTTCTGATCTATTAAGAGCAATAAACGAGCCAAACCTTTAAAAATTAATTAGTTAGAAATCCATGATCAATGTCATACAGAATATTAAACTAATCATGATCCACATCAATTCAGAGCCTTTAGTCACTTTTTATATCCTATGATATTTCCTACTCTGTGATATATCACTATGATATATCATAACTAAACAGGTATAATTTCGGCTTCAAAACAGCACAGTATTTAGCATGGAAACGAATGGATAATAACCTATTTTATCGCCAGGCCGTTGAGGCATTAACTGGAAGTTTAAACATTGAAGAAAGCTTGAAAAATTGTATTAATTTCTTGCGTGATGTTATCCCTGCAGATGTGTTGTCTGTCCATTTATGGGACGAGAATTTATGTTCCCTACGGATATTAGCCACAGCCGATAAACACCATGGGCACCTATGCAGTATTATCATTCCTGTCGAACAAGAAATGCGTCATATCACGCGCTGGGAATATGGTTTGGGTGTCAAAATCATCAATGACTTTGTCGATGATCCCATCAGTTCATTAGTCGAAGATCATATGGCGACTATCTACGGTGATGAGCACTACTCTCACTTGATTTCTCGAGTTAAAATTGGTGACGAGAGAATCTGTGACCTCGTTCTTTTAGCGAAAGGTAGAGGACAGTTTAAGCCAGAGCATGCACAACTGTTCTCGACTCTCGATTCCCCGTTCGGTATCGCGGTTTCTAACAGCTTAAAGCATATCGCGATTAAAGATATGCACTCCAAGCTACTTGATGAACATGAACAACTGAAATCAAAATATAACCAGATTAATCATTACGACGTTATTGGTAGCAATAGTGGTTTAAAGCGTACTATTCAAAAGGTCGATGAAGTTTCTAATACTGATGCTCCTGTACTCATTCTTGGTGAAACGGGCGTAGGTAAAGATGTGATTGCCAATATGATCCAACACAATTCATCTCGAAAATCCCAGCCTTATATCAGAGTGAATTGCGGAGCTATACCAGAATCGCTCGTTGACAGTGAGCTATTTGGTCATGAAAAAGGTGCATTTACCGGCGCTTCGGAACAAAAGATTGGCCGCTTTGAACGAGCGAACAAAGGAACAATATTTCTCGACGAAGTCGGTGAATTATCGAAAGCAGCTCAGGTTCGCCTACTTCGAGTACTGCAAAATGGTGAGATAGAGAGAGTCGGTGGAAAGAAAACACTTAAGCTTGATATTCGTGTTATTGCCGCAACAAACCGCTCACTAGAAGATATGGTTGCGAGCAATGAGTTTCGTCCAGATTTATACTATCGTTTGTGCTTGTTCCCAATTAAGATCCCACCTCTGCGTGAACGCCTCGAAGATATTCCATTGTTTGCCAATTATTTTATCCAGCAATGCCGCAAGAAGTTTAATCTTCCGCCCTCAGAAGTTGCGATTGGTGAAATCGAAAAGTTGCAAAGTCATTCTTGGCCAGGAAATATTCGCGAACTCACCAATGTTATCGAACGCTCAGTGATTGCGGCACACGGTAGGCCAATAATTTTCAATCTAAATCGACATTCAGACGTGGTTGACTTTACACCAGCGGTTAATATCAATCCAAATACCGCTATGTTAACTCTCGAAGAAATTAATCGTGAACATATAAAACGGGCGTTAGCAGTGGCAAATGGAAAGATACAAGGACCAGATGGCGCAGCACAATTGCTCAATATTAATCCACATACTTTACGCAGCCGAATTAAAAAATTAGGCATCTCATATAACGAATAATCCACACTTGCTTTATCAGTATTACTCGTTACTCTAGCGAGGCTAAATTATTCACATTGAGTAACCTTAGTTTTGCGTTACTCAAGTTTCTCATCTCCTATTCTCAAGCAAAAAAGGATAGTTTCATGAATCCGATCTCGATTGCTTTTACCGGCCCATCTGGCAGCGGTAAAACCACCACAATATTACGCATCGCTGAACAACTGACCAAAGATTATCGCTTAGCCATTGTCAAACACGACCCAAGTGATAAGGCTCAGTTCGACAAAGAAGGTAAAGATAGCTGGAAATTTAGTCAAACCGGCGCTGAAATTGTTGTGACATCGCCAACTCGAACAACCTATTTATCACAGCGACCTAGAGAAATTGAGAATATTATCGAGATGTTAGCCGAGTTTGATATTTTGATTGTCGAAGGCTTGAAAACCTTGCCTTTACCGCGAATCGCGATCTTTAGAAATGAGATTGATATTAGTTATTTTTCTTGCTCAGATGCTATTGCCATCGATGACACAATTAACATTGCCGATTATGACGTACCGCAGTCACTAAAGATATTAGATTTGAATAATACGCAACAGCTAATTGATTGGTTATTAGAAAATGGGCAAGCTGTTGTTCGATAAAGGATTTGTTGTTTAAGACGTTATTTATTGATGCACGTTTAGTAAGAATAATCATGCAGCCAGAGAGATTCTACATCGTCACTGGCTGTCAGGTTCAATGGGATGAAATAGGACTAACCCGTCAGGCCTGTATAAAACAACTTCCCACCGGAAATCAGCAAGAAAAAATAGCAAACTTGATAAACTCGCTCTTGGCTGATCACTTTAAGTAACATCGTCCCGATTTTAACGCCAATGGGAGCCAATGGAATCAAAACTAAAGACGTCATTAAGTTTTGATGATCAAAATTACCTAGGTAGGTGTAAGGAATCAGTTTAATCAAATTCATTAAACCGAAAAACACTGCCATCGTACCGACCATCACCATTTTATCGAGCTTTTTCGGCAGCAAATACATACTTATTGGACCACCACCAGCATGAATCATGGCACTCGACAATCCAGATAATGCACTCCAAAACTGTCCTGAGTATTTGTAAGTTTTAAATGTCGCCCCTTTTAGATAGTACTGTGCGCAAAACAACAGTGAGATAGTACCGACAACAAGTTCAACAGCTTGATCGGAGACAAACCCCATAATAAATGATGCCACAATGATTCCCACAATCGCCGGCGGTATCATCATTTTGATTTCACTAAAATCACAATTTTTATAGTGATAACGAATAGCAAATGCATCCATTACACATAGAATTGGCAACAACACAGAAGCAGCTTGCACTGGTGACGTCGTAAAGGCCATCAAAGGCACCGCAATAACGCCTAGTGCGCCACCAAACCCACCTTTACTGATTCCATAAATTAATACAGCCGGTATAGCAGTTAAATAGAAAAGATAATCTGTAATCATAATGAATATTCTTATATAAACTTACATTTACGTATATCAAGTCAATGCTTAAAACACGTTCGCCGCCAGAATCGAATACTGGGGAAGGATTGAGTACTGTGGCGCTAGATTAAATGACTTCAAGTTGGAATACTTATATATGCAACACATTATGATGTAAAAAATATTCGATCAGCAGAAATTAGTTTTTGATATATAGAAGATTGCTGAACACCCTACTCTATGATCAGAGCAATTAATCAAGGTTCTGGTTGTATCGACCACGCGTTAACACCATACGATCTCTCGCGGCCAGATTAATGAATACACCACAGATAGAAGCAACAACGGTGATCATTACCAACGAGGCTGTCCATGAGTCCGTAGCACCATGCAAATAACCAATAATTGATGGGCCTGTTGCCGCTAAACCATAGCCGATACTTTGCGACATGCCTGATAAAGCCGCAGCTTGAAGGGGTGTTTCTGTTCTTAAACCAATAAACGATATTCCGATGATAAAAGTAGAACAATTCGCTAGACCAAATACCCCAACCCATAGAATGGCAAACTGTGGTAACAATATCATCCCAACTGCTCCCAAAACACTTAAGATTGCGGTTAGTGAAACAAGTTGTCGTTGACTACGAACACGAGACAAAATCGGCACCAGTAATAGCCCAGGAACCATGGTTGAAAACTGAAGGAAGCCGTAGATATAGCCTGATGTTATTTCATCATAACCAAAGTCATGTAAAATCTTGGGTAACCAACCGGCAAAAGAGTAAAAGATAAAAGAGTTTAATCCTACACCTAGAGTAAGATGCCAAGCGACAGGACATTTCAGCATTTTAAACATCAACCCGCTAGAATCTGACGTTGTTGTATCTGATGAAGAGGCACCACTCATCTTTTGCGGAATCCATATCATCAAGGCGATAATAGGAAAAAGTAGATTTAAAAACAGCGCTAATTGCCATCCCGTGAATCCATACAACTCTATCCCAGAAATCGGTACCATTAAACTCGAGCTTAATGTTGAACTTACGCCCATAGCGAAAATATAAAGTGACGTTATAACGGCAATTTTGGTCGGAAAATTAACCTTGACGACCACAGGAAGCAGTACGTTACCCACGGCGATTCCCGCACCAAGCATGACCGTTCCAAGGTATAAAAATGACTGAAAACCTAATGAGCGCAGTGTGATGCCAAGTCCAATCAAGACCAAGGCAATGGTAAGTGAAGGGTATAATCCGATACGACGAGAAAGAGACGCAGACATCGGAGAGAAAATAGCAAATGACAACAGCGGTAATGCCGTAAGAAACCCCGCCGCTGAAGAACTTAACGATAATCCTTCCATAATTTGACCAAGCACAGGCGCAACGGCAGTAAATGGAGCACGTAGGTTTAACGCGACAAACAAGATACCTAAAAATGCTAAAATTCTTACTTTATTGCTATTTGACATCGTTGTTTCCGTTATGGGTGGTCGAGTGAATCTGCACATTGTGATTAAATTGCCGACACTCTAACACTGAAATAGAAAAACCCACATAAATGCGGGCTTTTAACGTCAATTAATTTTAATTGATTTGATATCTAGCGTTCGATAGCGATGCCATTTTCATCGAATAGATAGACTTCAGAATCATTGCAACTCAAGGTTAAAGTTTCCATACTCTTAACTTCTTTGTCACCCGCTAGGTGAACTTTAAACCCTTCAACTCCTGAAGATTGACCAAACATGTATGTGCTATTGCCTAAACGCTCTACCACATCACTTTGGAATGTAAGTTTGATTTGGGCTTCGTCGCCAACCAATAGATGCTCTGGTCTAACTCCAAACGTCACTTTATCACCAACAGAGAATGATTTATTTGAACACGAGACAATGAACTCACTATTATCACCCGCACTTAAAGTAACGGAGTCTGACGTCAAAGATTTTACCGTCGTCGGTATAAAGTTCATTTTAGGCGACCCAATAAATCCCGCTACGAACAGGTTTGCTGGCTTGTGATACAGATCCAAAGGTGAACCAACCTGCTCTACTCTGCCATCCCTTAAAACAACAATTTTATCGGCGAGAGTCATCGCTTCAACTTGATCATGAGTCACGTAGACCATAGTATTCTTTAATTTTTGATGCAATTTAGCGATCTGCAAGCGCATCTCGACACGGAGCTCTGCATCCAAATTCGAAAGAGGTTCATCAAATAGAAAGACTTTAGGATCACGAACTATGGCACGTCCAATCGCTACCCGTTGACGCTGTCCACCGGACAACTCTTTCGGCTTACGCTTACGTAACTGGTCAAGTTGCAATGTTTTAGCGGCGGCATCAACCTTAGCCGCAATTTCATCAGCAGGGACGCCGTTCATTTTTAGACCGAAGCCCATATTTTCTTCAACCGTCATATGCGGGTATAAGGCGTAAGATTGAAACACCATTGCCACGCCACGTTCAGCAGGGTCAACATCATTCACTAGCGTATTATCAATATTAATCTCGCCTTCAGTGATTTCCTCTAAACCAGCGATCAAACGTAACAAGGTTGATTTTCCGCAACCAGAGGGACCGACAAACACGACAAACTCACCATCATCTATTTGTAAATCAATACCATGGATTGTCTGAACGCTATCAAAACGTTTAATGACTTTTTTTAACGTAATGTCTGCCATTACAGGCTCCTTTACCCACTTCTACTAAATGGAATGTTTGTAAATGTTCGTTGATGAGCAAAACATACTCTTTTTGCTCGTTGTTGTGAGAAATCAAATTGAAATTGTTGATCGTCATCATACTTCCGAAGCCAACTTGTACGATATCTGTGGAAACGTTTACAAAACGTGAATTCTTCGGTATTAATTTTTTCGTCAATCTCTATGATTTGGATCATACCAGTGCTAATACGTACTGGTTTATATCGCCTTTTTCAGCTCACCAAACACGTCGAAAGACAGGAATTAACATTACCTATTCGATGAAGCGGCAATAAATGGAGCATTCTGTGACAGTTAGCTACCCAAAAAACAATATGCCTTCAGCGCGCAATAAAAAGCTGGTGGGCATCAAATTAGCGCCTTGGCTGTTTTTAACTCCCGCGATGATTATATTTGCGGTCTATGTGATTTATCCGATTATCAGCAGTATTTCATTGAGCTTTTATCAGTGGGATGGATTAGGTGAAAAAACCTGGGTTGGATTTGAAAATTACATCGAGTTGTTCGATTCCGAAGCTTTTTATACGTCGCTTGGCAACAACATCCGTTGGTTAATATTTTATATGTTAGCTCCGCCAATTGGTCTCGCGATTGCCCTATTCCTTAATCAACAAGTTAAAGGAATCCGCGTTGTTAAGTCTCTCTTTTTCTTTCCATTTGTTATCTCTCAAGTGGTAGTGGGTCTTGTGTTCGCATGGTTTTACGACCCAAGTTTCGGTTTACTCAATATCGCGCTCGGTTGGTTTGGTGTTGAACCAATCGCGATACTCGCAAATGAAGATTATGTTACTTACGGAATTATCGCCGCCGGACTTTGGCCACAAATTTCCTATTGTATGATTTTGTATCTTACTGGCTTGAATAATCTCGACCCCGAGCAACTCGAAGCCGCCCGTTTGGACGGTGCTAAGAAATTGAGAATGCTTTGGTATATTGTAATTCCACAACTTAGACCTGCTACGTTTATTGCCATAGTTGTTACCATTATTGGCGCACTACGTTCATTCGATCTAGTCGCCACGATGACCGCCGGTGGCCCGTGGGGCAGCTCATCCGTTCTTGCTTATCAAATGTATGAAGAGTCAATTTTTAACTATCGTATGGGCTATGGCGCAGCGGTATCCGTTGTACTGTTCTTAATTATGGATATCTATATCGCTTACTTCTTGTGGCGTATGTTGAGGAGTGAAAAATAATGTATCCCCAGCCAATTGAAAAAGCCGGTCGCTTCACCAATATTAGCTACCGCGTTGCATTACCGATTTCCATTGTGATGTGGCTATTGCCTCTCCTTGCCGTAATGATGACCTCAATTCGTTCAATCGATGACATCAATAAAGGCAATTACTGGGGCTGGCCAACTGATATTCAGTTTATTGAAAACTATTCGCAAATATTTACTGCGACACCTATGGGTCAATATTTAATTAATAGTTTGTTTATTACATTACCCGCTGTTGCTGGTGCCGTCGCACTTTCCACCTTGGCCGGATTCGCCCTTGCGAAATACAAATTTAAAGCCAATATTTGGATTTTTGCAGCTTTTATCGCGGGTAACTTTGTTCCATTCCAAATACTAATGATTCCAGTACGCGACCTCACCATCGCATTTGGTTTATACGATACCCATTGGGCGTTAATCTTGTTTCACGTCGCATTTCAAGCTGGGTTCTGTACCTTGTTTATGCGTAACTTTATCGTCGGGATTCCAGATGCTCTTATTGAAGCGGCACGAGTTGAAGGCGTGAGAGAATGGAAAATATTCTGGCACATCGTATTGCCACTTGTCCGCCCTGCTCTAGCGGCATTGTCGGTACTCGTGTTCACCTTCATCTGGAATGACTATTTCTGGGCATTGGTATTAGTACAGAGTGACGAAGTTCGCCCAGTAACCGCTGGCTTAAGTGCATTACAAGGTCAATGGTTGGCATCGTGGCAGTTTATGTCTGCAGGCGCTATCGTCGCCGCGATTCCACCAGTAATCTTGTTCTTTACCATGCAGCGCCACTTTATTACCGGATTAACCTTGGGCGCAACCAAAGGATAATTGGCTTTGTGTGACAATACCGGGTATTTGGAATGCCTAAAAAAGAGTATTGTCATGCAGCCTAATCAAAATAGCTATGTGTATTTATTACACCTTAATAACGCTATAAACAACTGAAATAAAAATAAAAACTCTAACGGAAAAACGTGAATCAAAGAACCGGAATAAGGGACTTCTAATATGAAATACATCAAACATATCACGCAAACCATGATGCTTAGCGCTGCATTAACAACAACAGCATTTGCAGGGGAATTGGTGATAAACTCTGACCAATCAGATCCAGCGCCAAAAGCGGCATGGGCTGAAGTCGTTAAACGTTTTGAAGCTGAAAATCCAGATATCACGATCAAATATAATCTATACGATAAAGAAGCCTACAAAACTACGATTCGTAACTGGCTTGCGACGTCACCGCCAGATGTGGTCTTTTGGTATGCTGGTAACCGTATGAAAACCTTTGTTGAACGTGGGCTGTTCGAAGATGTTAGTGACATCTGGCAAGACCAAAACATGTACGATGATTACAAACCGGCCACACCAGCAATGACGGTTGATGACAAGCAATACGGCGTTCCATACACCTACTACCAGTGGGGCGTGTATTATCGTAAAGACCTGTTTGAGCAAAATGGTATTAGCGAACCTAAAACGTGGGAAGATCTAAAATCAGCGGCAGCAACCCTTAAAGCAAAAGATATTGCACCGTTTGCCATTGGCACCAAATACCTATGGACCGCAGCTGGTTGGTTTGATTATCTCAATCTTCGTACCAACGGTTTGGACTTCCACATTGATCTAATGGATGGAAAAATCCCTTACACTGATGAGCGCGTTAAGAAAACCTTCGAGAACTGGAAAGAGTTAATTGAACCAGGCTACTTCCTCGATAACCATGCGTCTTATTCATGGCAGGAAGCGCAACCGTTCCTATACAACGGCAAAGCGGCGATGTACCTTATCGGCAACTTCATTACACCTAGCTTCCCTGAAGAATTAGATGGCAAAATGGGCTTCTTCCAGTTCCCAATTATTGACCCAGCCGTTGCGGTCGCGGAAGACGCTCCAATGGATACTATCCATATTCCATCTAAAGCGAAGAATAAAGAAGATGCACGTAAATTCCTGGAATTTGTCGCTCGTACCGAGAATCAACAATTGATCAACGAACAGTTGTTGCAAATTCCAACCAATACCAAAGCAGAAGCAAAAGACAACGAATTCTTGAATAAAGGCGTTGAAATGCTAAGTAATGCAAGCGGTACTGCACAGTTTTATGACCGTGATACTTCTCCCGCTATGGCGAAAGAAGGTATGAAAGGTTTCCAAGAGTTTATGGTAAAACCTGAACGTTTAGATGCGATCTTAAAACGTCTAGAAAAAGTACGCCAAAGAGAGTTTAAATAAGTCTTAAGCGCTTCTTCGGAGAAAAGAAACCGCAGTCGAATTGGCTGCGGTTTCTTTCTAAATACAATCTGTCCTTCCGTTTTAGTTTTACAAGTTAGGGTTATCAATATGGGAATAATTCATCTATCTAACGCACAAACCAGTCTCGTCATTCTAATTAACCCAATGCCTCAAGTTCTCTATTGGGGTGCAAGACTTGCTCATGTTGATCACACAATCGAACAACTCACTCAACGCGCTATTCCTCAAGCTCGTTTAGACAAAGATATTCCTATAACCCTCTGTCCTGAATTTGGTCGTGGCCTTTATAGCTCTCCCGGTATTGAAGGTTTTCGCACCGATAAAACCGGAAACAATATCGATTGGGCACCGATTTTTTCAGTCCAGAGTGTTGAACATGATGATCACTCAGCAAGGTTTGAATGTAACGATGAGCTTGCGCAGCTTAGTTTAACCATTAACCTTATACTCGATGATGCGGGTGTATTAACGAAGAAAATAACCATAAAAAATGATGGCGAACAAAGCTATCAGCTTGCGCAACTACACAATACTCTTCCCCTACCACACCGTGCCAACGAATTAATGAGTTTTCATGGTCGTTGGAGCCGAGAATTTCAAACCCAACGCGTTTCCCTAGATCACGGTGCGTTTAACCAAACCAATCGCCGTGGCAGAACCTCGCACGAATACTTCCCCGGAGCCATGGTAGGCTGTAAAGGATTTTCTGAACAAACTGGCGAAGTGTGGGGGTTTCACCTAGGTTGGAGCGGCAACCATCAATTGCGCTGTGAAACCAAAAGCGATGGACGCCGTTTTATTCAAATGAGTGAATGGTTAGCGTCCGGTGAAATTACCCTAGAACAGGGTCAATCGTACTCAACACCGACACTGTATGCTTGCTATAGCCAAGATGGTCTCAATGGGATTCGCAAGCAGTTTCATCGCACGGTTCGTGAACATATATTGCGCTTTCCAACACAGAACAAGCGCCCTGTTCATTTAAATACATGGGAAGGAATCTATTTCGACCACGATCCAGATTATATTCAGAATATGGCGCAACAAGCCGCACACATGGGTGTTGAACGCTTTATAATCGACGACGGCTGGTTTGTTGGTCGCAACGACGATCACGCCGCCCTTGGGGACTGGTTTCTAGATCAAACCAAATACCCTAATGGACTTGAACCCGTTATTGAACAGGTTAATAAACTCGGTATGGAGTTTGGTTTATGGGTTGAACCGGAAATGGTCAATCCCGACTCCAATTTGTTCCGTGAACACCCCGATTGGGTACTTGGGATTGAAGGTTACGATCAGCCTAGCGGTCGTAATCAATTTGTGCTTAACCTGCAAAACCCTGCCTGTTTCGACTATTTGTTCGAACGGCTCGATGATCTTCTTTCGACCTACAATATCGGTTATTTAAAATGGGACATGAACCGAGAATTGGTGCAAGCAGCGCATCAAGGTCAATCGGCAACTCGTGGTCAAACTCTCGCCTTTTATCGACTGATTGATCTTCTTCTACGTAAACACCCTAAAGTTGAAATTGAATCCTGTTCATCAGGCGGTGGCCGTATTGATTTCGAAGTCCTTAAGCGCACTCACCGATTCTGGACCTCAGACTGCAACGACGCTCTAGAACGCCAAACCATTCAAAAAGGCATGAGTTATTTCTTCCCACCTGAAGTAATGGGCAGCCATATAGGCCCCGCGAGCAGCCATACAACTCGACGCCAGCACAATATCAATTTACGCGGTATCACCGCACTCAGCGGACATATGGGCGTTGAGCTCGACCCTGTTAAAGAGAGCGACAAAGAAAAAGCCGCATTCTCTCGCTATATCGCACTGCACAAACGTTTTCGGCCTTTACTTCATTCTGGCGAGGTGTTTTATTTGGATTGCTGCGACAACACTCGCAACGTCTATGGAGTTAAAAATGCCAATGAAATGCTGATCACAGTCTGCCAGTTGACGATGCCAGACCATGCTATCCCTGAGCCGTTGCGACTGGATTACCTAGATCCTAATAAGCAATATTCGTTAGAGCTTGTTGATTTTCCAGAAGCAAGCTGGCAACTGATGAAACAAGTGCCACCGTGGATGAAAACGTCAATGAAGGTTAGCGGTGATGTATTAACTAAGATTGGTTTAACCATGCCAGTGCAAGACCCAGAATCGGCTATGATGATTTCTATTAAAGAAATTTCCTGAGTTTATTTATTCAACTTATTTTCATTCCGACAAGTCTTTCATTCACGATATTTACCATAAATCGTATTCGGAACAACCAATTCGTATCAATTAAACGGTTGTTCCTTTACTTTGCCACTTTACTTTCATTCTTTTAACAAAAAATTACTAATTAAATCCACAAGTTATCAATTCTTATCCTATACTCATAAAATACTAGATAAAACTTTGTCGTTCGCAAAATAACTATCCAATGTATTTAAGTGTCCCGCTCCAGGGTTATATAAGTCATTTCACTCATCGAGTGGGTTGGATTGCAACGTCTACAGTTAGCACAGAATATAAGTTGACGTATTCTCTTTGAGGTTTGCATGAAATCAATTATTTCTTTACTGATCAAACAGTCTCAAGCGAAATTCGATTGGAAAGCGTTTCGCCATATAGAAGCTGAAACTCTTGATCAGTATGTATCTCAATTAACCCCTTTCTTTAACGATTCATTGTTTGAATATTCGATTGAGAAAAGAGAAGTCAAATCGGTTAATGACTTACCCGAAGCATTCATTATATCGGACTTAAAGCCCTGCTACGTACAGCGAATTGGGGTTAAGTTGGTTAGCGACGAACATGAAGAAGTGGACGAAGAAACCTTAATTGGTAAAGAGATCGTTTTCATTGAAAGCTATCCAAAAGTCCTTAAGACTAAATCATTCGTCGAAGTCATTTATCAACTTTTTCCCAAAATCAACTTATTGCTGCTCGTCGCGGTACCCTTTATTCTTATTCCAGCATTTTACAGTAACTTATTTAATACTCGTCTAATTTACAACTCACAAATTGCCACCTTGGTATTTGTTACCGCTGCCTTCTTGATCTTGTGGGGTTGTGAATACGGTTTGAAATACTATATAAAACATGTGCACTTGAGAAAGATTGAACATAACTCATTAAAATTCGAGCGTTATCTGCTCGCGCTAATGCCGGGGTTCAAACAAAAAGACAGCCTAACAAAGGTTAGAATGGTCGAGTCAAACCGTAAAGTGATTTGGGACAACCTCCCTGGTCTAATTATGGATGTGACCAGTTTTCTATTAGTCATGGCTCTGCTTTTTCTGTTTATTGGTAGTTATACGTTTGGCTTATTGCTTTTCTATGTGGTTATTATTGCCGCCTCTACGTTTATGCGCTATCGCAACTACAAAGTCTACCTAGAAGTTGAAGCCGCGCAGCAAGATTTATTAAATGAACGCATTTCCTACTACCGAAATAATAAGCAACTTCGCTTTTTAAACACTCAAGCTCTACTGGATAACTTTGAAAAGTCGTGTAAGAAATCCTTTTCAGGGGACCACAGCCTTGCGAGTTTTAACTTCAACTGGGAAGAGTTCGTCCGTGTTAGTTCTTTCTTGGCGAGCTTTTGCTTATTCACCGTGCTGTTTTATACCTCTAAGTTTGATACCAGTGTATTTAATGTGCTGTTCGCACTTCTTATTTTGAATGGCCGAGCTGCTTCAAGTGTAATTAACTTAGTCACTAAAACCTTTTTCATTCTAATTTCGGGACATCATCTAAGGCTTGCGGTCGATGATTTATTCGAAAATCTAGAGCCTAAATTAGTCTCAAAAGGGCTGTATGTTGATGGAATTAGCAGCATCACATTAAAAAACGTTGATATCACCACAGAGCAATCTCCATTATTGTCAAACG
Source organism: uncultured Vibrio sp. (assembly GCA_947504195.1). Lineage (GTDB taxonomy): Bacteria > Pseudomonadota > Gammaproteobacteria > Enterobacterales > Vibrionaceae > Vibrio. The sequence goes on from CANNGN010000001.1 coordinate 731,074, forward strand.
TAAACTTAGAGCTAACTAAAGGGAATACTTACGGATTCTTTGGCAATATTGGCAGTGGAAAATCGACATTAGTGTCTACGATTGTCCAATCTCATTCCGAATATAGTGGCACCATTTTATATAATAACTTTTACAACGGCGTCGATATCGACCCGAACGTGTTCTCAAAACAAGTGGTTTTTATTGAACCGGCTACCGACTTTATTCGCGGCACCATTTACGCTAATTTCTATTTACGCGGTGTTACTGATGTCAACAAAATCGCAAAGATATGCAGCCTAGTGTTTCCTCATGCCAACATCGATTATGAGTTCATCTTCCAAAAAGACATTACTCAGATTCCTATGTCGACGGGGCAGAAACGTAAATTGCTTATTTTAACCAGTATCGACACAAACAAGAGTTTGATTGTACTCGACGAAGCTATGTCTAACCTATCGAATGCCGATGTTACCGTCTTACTACAGTACATAAAAAAAGAAGCGCCTCACGCGATTTTAATTGTTATATCACACGATAAAGCGGTGCTGAATTTACTGCCTAATTTGTTTGAAATTAAAGATCAGAAAGTGATATCAGTAAAAAGTTCAATTGTAAAAGTGTCTCAATAACACATAGTTTTTAATTAAAAAAGCCAGTCACATTAGTCATGTGACTGGCTTTTTCTATCTCACCAGATGAGTTTAGATATCAGTATCTATCTGAGTTTCATTTCCGGCAACGTCAGTGATGGTGATAACAACATCCGATGTCGTACCCGTATCATTATCACTCACTGTTACTGTTCCCTCATTATTAACAAGACTACTCATGTCAACAGTCAATGCTGTATCATCGCTCAAAATAGCACTAATCGAACTAATACCACTACCTACTTCACTAACGTCAAAACTCACCGCACCAGTACCAGAATCAGTCGCTAAATTCTCGTACGTTGGAGCCGTAGTATCAATATTTAATGTTCCTGATGCTGCATTACTCAAGCTATTGCCAGCATCGTCAGTAATCGAAACCGAGTAAGAATAACTGCCATCATCAAGTGGAGTGCCAAGGGTGATACTCCATGAACCATCACTTGATGCGGTAGCTTCGTAGACATCGGAACCAATCGTTAATGACACAGTTGCACCACTTTCAGTTTCTCCCTCAAAGGTTGGCTGGCTGTCATTGGTCCAAGAACCGTTCGAAAGGAAGCCAGTATCATCCGTGTCACCACTGGTTACATCATCGTAAATGGTGAAGTTAGTTAAAGTCGGGTCAACCGTATCTACATTTAACAGAACATCGAGATTATCCAGGCTGTTTCCTGCACTGTCGGTCGCTGTTATATCAACGGTATACGCAGCATCATTATTAGTGAGGCCTAAATCATCAGCACTAACACTCCAATTACTATTCGCCGCAACATCAATTGAGTGGTCTACACTTCCGTTGTTGTCGTAGTCGAAATCCAAGGTCACCGCTTCGTTTGTGTGGCCAGAGATTTCATTGAGTGCGCTCGACAATGACACAATAGGTGTTGATGTGTCGATGGTGTACGATCCACTTAATGATGCTGTTCCCAATGTTTCACCGCTCGCACTGACTTCCTTAACCTGTATGGCTCCCGAACTGTAACTTCCATCTGATAACTCAAAACTTGAGCCACTACCAATAAACCAAGTTGATCCATTGTCAATTGAGTACATCCAATTGTTTCCAGAAGTCACATTAGACACATTCACAGTTGCATCTGACGTCACACCATCACTGTTGCTTTCGCCCGTATCGCTATTTAACGCAATCGCAATGGTTGAAGAACTCGCGGTTACTGTTACATTTGAAAGCGTACTTGTGGTCGAATTGCCAGCGCTATCCGTTACGCGAGCGTATATGGATGAATACGTACCCGTACCTAACGTGAAATTATAGGTTGTGCTTGAACTCGCGTTGCTTGTAAGCGGTGTCCAAGTAGAGCCATTGGTTGAATATTCTAACGTCGCACCATTTTCAACACTTGTAATATTAATCTGCCCATCGGAGGTAATGCTATCTCCTACAGTTCCAGTATCATTATCTAGTGCTAAAGACACTGAATCCGGTGCTTGAGTATCGACTGTAACATCCGATGTTGATGAAGTTACTGCGCTCTCATTATTGCTGCTATCGATCTGTTTGACTTGGATATCACCAGTCGAATAATCGCCATCGCTTAACTCAAAACTGGTACCAGAGCCAAGATACCAAGTTGCCCCGTTATCTACCGAATACATCCAACTGTTGCCACTACTTATACCTGAAATAGTTACGGTAGTGTCGTTGGTTGCATCAACACCTGTATTAGACGGTAAAGTAAGAGTTGGAGCCGAAATCGTACCTGTAACGGTAATATCAGATAATGAGGTCGTCGTTGAGTTACCCGCGCTGTCCGTCACCGTCACGGTCACACTGGTGTACACCTCTGGGTCAAGTTCAAAACTCGTCACTGTTGATGCGAAGCTGCTCGAGGTGACCGTGCCACCTGATGTGGTGTAAGAATACGTCCACGTTGCACCACCTTCGATGCCCGAAACATTTATCGTACCGTCAGAAGTAATACTGTCGCCCACTGTGCCAGTATCATTGTCTAATGTTAGCGACACCGCATTTGGCGCTGAATTATCAATCGTAATATCCGATATTGATGAGGTTTCGGAACTTTCATTGCCGTTATCATCAACTTGTTTTACTACTATATCGCCGGCAGTATAAACACCATCACCAAGCGCAAAGGTTGCACTGTAAGTACCATCGCCTTCATCGGTTAAGCTGGTTGAACCTGCATACCACGTACTCCCACCATCAATCGAATACAACCACCCATTTTCGCTAGACGAAATTCCGGATATTGTTACGGTCGAATCGCTAGTTACGCCATCACTATCGCTTGCGCCAGTATCACTCGGTAATTCTATCGATAACGTAGATACTGTCGATGAGTATTCCACTGTCATGTATTCAGTTGTGGTATTACCGTAGATATCGGTAATAACCGTTTCAACTTGATACGTACCATCACCTGAAGCATCAACAGAGGCAAAATTAATCGTTTGAGACCCACTATCATCAACAGTTATTTCCACAGGTGTTGATATAGCCACACCACTTTGGAATAAGGTAGCGACCACTGTAACTCCCGTTGTGCTTGAAGAACTAAACTCAACATCAAAGGTGTCATCAGTCGTCGTATAGGCATTAGTTCCATCTTCTGTTCCACCTATTAAGCTGTAGCTGATTTCACTATCACTTATCGAAGTCTTAACCGTGAAACTACCGTCATCGGCAGTCTGCTGGGTTTCGTTTCCAGCTGAATCTTCGATATACACGGCATAGCTATAGTCGCCATCAGTTAGATTGTCTAACGTTAAAGACCACTCTCCAGTACTTGAATTAAATGAAACACCATCGGAAGTAGAAGATCCATCATCAGACCTAATCACATAACTTGACTCAGAGCCCAACGTATCGGTTACAACCAAAGTCACTTTGTTATAGTCGTCATCAGATAAGTTAATTGTACCGCTGAATTGAACACTGTCCTCTGCTGTAGTAGAACCAGAGGAAATGGTCGTTTCTACATTAGAGTCATCGACTTCACTCAAAGTCACAATATTGCCAATCGCGATATCTGGGGCTTCAGTGTCGATAACAAACGTACCGGTTTCGGTAGCCACATTCCCAGAACTATCTGTTGTTGTAATCGTAAACTCATAAGATCCATCGGAAAGCGCGCCACCGCTGTTACTTATGGTAAAATCGCCATTTGCATCGACAATAACGGACACATCAGCTTCGGTAAACTCTGTAATACCCGACGTTGCTGTCGTATTGGTCAGAGCAATAGTTACCGTCGCGCCTGGATCGGTTGTACCGCTAATAATATCGCCAGTGACATTAGCAGCGTTAAAGTATTCACTTCCTGACTCTTCTTGACCTAGTACTTGAATATCCGTCAATTCAACATCAGTATCAGCGACAATTTCTATCGTGTCAGTACGCCCTGATGATTCGATAATAATTTGATAACCATCGACTAAATCATCCAAATCTAAGCCAGTGTTGTTAATTTCCCATACACCGTTGCTATCAGCTGTGCCCTCGAACTCATATACGCTATTTGAATCAACATCAGTCACGATATTGCCATCAGCATCAGCAAGATACACTATATAGGTTGCTCCTGCTGCTGTTGTGCCACTTAGCGCTAAGGTCAATCCAGTGGTGACATCACCATTGATAACCAATTGTTCCTGACCATTCTCATCGGTTGTTACAGTAAGTGAATCAGTCGAAAGATCGTCAACGTCGATGGTAACCGTACTCGGCTCAATCGTTACGGTACTTTCAGTTAACGTTTCATTTCCAGAAATATCGGTCGCTTTAATTTGGTAGGTATAGGCATCGTCAGACGCGGCAAGGGTAATATTGAAGCTATATGCGCCACTTCCGTCAACATCCACATCATGCCATTGCCCACCAATGAATACTTCAACGGTCGCGGTAATATCGTCAACAGCCCCTTCAATCAAGACCGTATTATATTTCGTCGTTAAGATAGGTGCCGAATCACCATTGCCGGTACTTGAATCGGCAACATCGTAAATACTACCATCATCACCATCAACGACACCGTCGCTATCAGCAAGCCCATCACTGTCAGCGGTTAATGATGAAATGGTTATGGTTGACAACACGGGCGCCGTTGCATCGACTTCGAAACTAACACTCACTCCAGCAGTTTCATTGCTTCCACTGACATCCTCTGCCGCCGTAACGATGTAGGTATAGTCTCCCGAAACAAGCTCACTAAACGTATAACTCCATGCACCATTGTTATCTGCGGTAGTTGTTCCAATTACCGTTGTACCATTACTGCCATAAATGGTCACAAATGCATTGTCTGTGGTTACACCAACTAAGGTTGGAGTCGTGTCATTGGTAATATCATCTGAATTACTGTCCGAAGTCGCAGAGAGTGATGCTGTAATACTTATCGTTTCATCGTAATTTAGTATTTTTTCAAAACGAGTTTCATTGCCGTGTGTATCCGTCGCGGTAAATACCAATGAGTATTGGTCAAATTGTTCGGATTCTACGGCATTTATTGCATCTAGCAAGGCATCGAAGTCAACGGTAAATGAACCACCAACCAATGAAATATATTCAGAATAATCGGTACCATTAACAGTTAGCGTTAGAGAATCTAAATTACTTCCCGTATCGGTGATTTCACCAGAAATAATCATCTCTTCTTGTGCACCGACTACCCACCAGTCATCGTCGAGAGCAAATGTATCAGCGCTATCACCATCACTGGTATTTTCGTCTGCGCTAAACGAAACTGTACTGAATATAGGAGCAGTAGAGTCGAAATTGACTAGATAAGGAGTGCTCGCCGCGCTTTCATTACCCGCGAGATCTGTTGCTGTAAAGCTGTAGTAATACTCACCATCTAGCTCATCGGTATAATCAGTGGTCGCAGTATTAGCAGAATCGATGTCCAAGACCCAATTACCACTACTATCTGCAACCGTAGTAATAGAGTAATCGGTCCCTCCACCAGAATTGGTTGCACTAAAGTAAAGCGTAACGGTCGCATAAGGTTCCGTCGTCCCAGAGAATGTCGCTTCGTCATTAATTAAATATGTTTGATCTACAACCGACTCACCGTTGATAGACACTAATGTCGGTGCTGTTGGAATTGCGTTATCAACAGTGACACTGTTAGACAACGAGTTCGTTAACCCATTCTCATCACTGACGTTAATAGTATAGGTGTATGTACCATCGGATAAACCACCAAAGTTGAGCGTCCATGTTTGCACGCCATCATCAGCTGTGGCGTCGTTTAACGAGAAGCTGTATAGGCTCGACGAAATTGGGTCGCCATTTTCATCCACTACAGTGATGCTGACATCATCTGTATCTATATTATCAGCCAATTGACCGACTGCATTAAAAGTAGACAATTGAGTATAGAAATAGGATGTACTACTACCTTGATATTGACCATCAATTTCAGCGCCTGAACTCACATCTTCATATTCAGTAAACGTCAGTTCAACAGGTGTGATTGTGAAGGTCTGTAAACCATCCGTTTCGGTCGAAATGGTCGAACTACTTTGGTTTCCTGCCAAGTCTGTAATTGACACAGAGTAACCAAAGTGAGTTGTATCATTTACATTTAGAGTGGCTTCAGCAGCCCATGTATTATTGCTTAATACCGTTGCAGTTGCGATTGTACTTACGCCGCCAGATACGATATTTCCATCAACATCAATTTCGTATACCGTTATCGTAATGATTGAACCTTCTTCAACTTCACTAGAAATATCCGACACCGCGCCACTAATGTAGACCGTTTGTGCGGACGTAATGTAGTCACCAGATTGTCCATAATCGTAAGAAGTATTAGAGGTAACGTCATAAAGAGGCATTACTGATGTGATGGTACTTGCTAACGGTGCATCACTATCGATAGTAAGATCATCGATCGTCTCACTAACCTGATTACCCATTGTATCAGTTGCGGTAATCACTGCTGAGTAATCGCCGGATGCTAGCTCACTATCGACCTCAAGAGACCAAGTACCATCAGAACCAACTTCTGTGTTCACCGTTGTAACAGTATCCCCATTGGAATCGACAATCTCGATTTCAATGGCTGCACCTATTTCCCCTTCACCTTCAAATACAGGTGTTTGATCATAGGTTACATGATCGCTATCATCTGACCCAGTGTCGCTGCCATCGGACAATGCGACATTGCTCAAGTCCGTAGTGACATCAAGAGCGAAATACCCTTCGTCGACCGTTAACCCATCAACTTCCGGAGTTTCTATAATCACATTCGATGCTTCATTCCCAGCGTCGTCAACGGCACTCACTTCATATCTATATTCTGCTTGTCCGTTGGTATCGACAGCAAGCTCATCGACTTCAACCGTAATGGTCGCAACCCCTTCAGCATCAAGATTCACTGTACCCATTTCGACGCCATTTACCGAATACGTTCCTGAGGTACTATCCGACTCATTTTCAGTAATAGTAATTTCATAGGTATATTCAATATCGGCGTCTTCGAGATCAGTAATTGTTAAGGTCGCCGTCGTACCCGCTTCTGCTGAGACCGTAAAGACCGGAGAGGCCTCACCAAGCAGTGGTACGGTATAACTGGTATTGCCATCGATGACTTCTGTTGTCGTTGTAGAACGATCTTCTAATTCAGACTTCAGATCAGCGTCAGTTTCATCCGCCCAAGTGTCATCTTCAACGGATAGGTCTGGTTCAAGTTCGACTGAGACAATCTCTGGCCCAGCAGTATCAATCTCGATTTCGGCATCAACGAGTGTACTATTGCCTGCTTTATCTTCTGAAGTGACTGTATAGGTATAGGTTCCATCTGATAGTTCTGCTGCACCTTCAGAAAGTAAACTAATGGTCCATGAACCATCGATCGCATCAGCGGTGGTTGAATAGGCGTTTCCTGCAATGACTAATGTCACCAAAGAGCCAGTTTCGGCAAAACCAGTAAAGGTAGGTTGAGTATTACTGGTCGAATTATCATTCGTATTACCAGTATCCGTATCGCCACCGTGGTCAAGGAAATCATTTGCATCACCGAAGCCATCATTGGTTGGCGTCTCAGGCGCTGTCGTATCTAAGGTTAATTCAAGAGCATTCCCTTCTGAGTCCAATGTCTGCGTCGAAGTATTTCCTGCAATATCGGTAAGTACCACTTCGTACGAGTAGACGCCATCTCCATAACTTTCCAAGTCAAGTATTGCACTCCAGTCAGTCCCATTAATTGTGGCGCTAAAACTAACATCGGTGAGTGTTGTCGTCGTTCCATCAGCGGTGACGGACAACAAAACGACGTCTACGCTTTCAACAAGTGTTGTTTCTACACCATCGACGTCAACAATTTCTAGGGCAGAGAAGCTTCCTTCTATTGTTGGAGAAGTTAGATTGGTCGTATTGTCATTCCGGTCTGTATCTTCAGAGTCGATGTAAACTTCTGCAGCGGTATCAGTATCAAAACTCAGACCATCCACTATCGCAGCATCTGGTGAACTTTCATCAACAATAAATCCATAATTAATCGTCGTGGATTCAGATGACAGTGTTGTCTCGGTCCCATCAATCGTAGCAACCAGAGTTGTACCATTGTTACTTATGGTTTTAGTGATACCCACTGTATTGGTTGAACTAATCTCGTATTCGTAACTTGTGCCATCACTCAGTAAATCTTCTTGATCCTGTGTGAGGGTATAATTCCAATTGCCGTCCGTATCTATCGTAACACCGGTTATAGTTACCACGTCACCAGTGCTATCACTAATGGTAATAGACACGGTAGTTCCTACCTCGCCAGTACCTTCAAATGACATATTGGTCGCATCAAGATCAGTATAATTATTAATATCATCAGCCCCGGAGTCAGAGTCTGTGGTCATCGCTCCGGTCAGGCTGTTAGTAGTATCAACGATAAATGTTTGAGTGTCGCTTACTGAACTATTACCAGCTCTATCAACAACGGTAATATAATAGCTAGCTTCTCCATCACTCAGTACTGTACCCGATAAATCAATACTCCAATCGGTATCACCTTCAGCAACATCGACGTCAATATCGTATGAGGATCCACCGGCATCCGTGACAGTTAAAGTAAGGGTGACAGCGTTAGCATCCGACACCGTTCCTTCGAAAGTTGGGCTCGCGTCTGCTGTATAACCGTCCTTCACAGTATCGGAGATCATGTCGAAATCCGTTATCGTTGGCGCGGTAGTGTCCACTTCAAACGTCGCACTGTTAGTCGGTGTTATGTCGGTCGTATTACCGGCAATATCGGTCTCCGAAATAGCATACGTGTACTCACCATCTGCCAACCCTGAGAAACCATAATCAGCCGACGAAGTATCTAATGCCCAAGAATAGTTGCCATCTCCGTCACCATCTACGTCACTCACTCGAGTGGTAAATACGCCAACGGCAGAATCTCCGTCGTAAATCGTTACCGTAACCAGAGATCCCGCTTCACCATTACCACTAAACGACGGTTTAGTGTCACTGCTGATCTGATCGGAGTCACTGCTACCTGTATCGTTATCTGTAGTGTGGAGGTAACCTTCGCTGGTCGATGCATCAACACTGAGATCAATGTCAAATGACAGTTCTTCAGAGCCTCCATCGGTTAAAGTAGTAACGTTACCCGAACTGTCAGTTGCGATAACTTGGTACGCATACGTTCCTTCAGTAAGGTTACTATCACTGCCAGCACTGATCGTGCTTACGATATCATCAACCGATACGCTCCAATCATAGGTATCAGAATCATTTAGTACATCACTAACAGTACCGCTATAGCTGTAACTATTTGGGTCCAACGTGACGGTACTACCGCCTGTTGTAACCGACACTAATTGAACTGAAATTGAAACGGCGCTATCGACTGTTCCTTCAAGGGTTGGGTCTACATTTGTTACATTATCTTGATTTTCTGAAGAGATATAATTGACATCATCGCTTGGGACACTTGTTGAGTCAGTGTCATCACTCACACCTAAAACGGTTACCGTACTTTGGGTCGTATCATAGATAACATCACCTTCGATGGTTTTCTCATTTCCCGCCAAATCCGATGAAGTTATAGTGTAATGATATGTCCCTTCGTCAATTAAAATATTCGAATCACTTAAGGTATAAGTCCAATTTTCAAGCGTTTCATCATCACTGTCTGTGGTGATAGTAAAGGTATCTGTGTATGAATACCCTGAATCATTTGTAATGCTAATTGTAACGCTATCTGCATCTTCTGCTTCACCGCTAAAACTCAGTTCCCCATTATTTGTGGTTGAGGTAGGAAGAGTTACGGTTACCGCTCCAGACTCGTCAGTTGCAGAAGTACTTGTATCACTGCCATCGATTTGAGTTGCTGCAATGTCGGCAGTAAGCTCATTGGTTAAATCGACGGTAAACGATGACGGGCTAGACGTGGTGGTAAGACCCACTTCATCGGTCATCGAAACTGTATAATTCCACTCACCTTCTGTCAGCTCGTATTCTGCCGGAAGTTCAATGCTCCAATCTCCGGTATCATCTATCGCCTGAATAACTTGATAGATATCGTCACCATTTGTAATAGTTAACGTAATCGTACCTGTTTCATCTGCCGTACCAATAATGGTTGGCGTTGCTACATTCGTGTACGCATCAGAATTAGAGTCTCCACTATCGCTCTCACTAAGTAATCCTAAAACCGTCAACGTTGGAGCAGTACTATCAACAACAAACTCTTCGGTATCAATAGTGGTCGTGTTATTAGCAATGTCGATTAACGTTACATCGTATTGATAGGTACCATCAGCCAAACCTGATCCAATAACATCGCTGTAGCCGTCGGTACTACTGTTAATTGTCCAAACGTAAGTATCGTCTGTATCGACGTCTGAATCTTCCACAGATGCACGCGTAGTAATCGTACCGAGCTCTGTACGCGAACCATCACCGTTAACTTGATAAATGGTCACTTCTACCACCGCATCTTGCTCGGCGGTCCCTTTCAATAAAATATTACCTGAGTCAACCGCATCATATTCCGAAGAATCAGCCAATGTGACGTTAACAAGGTCATCGACAGTAGCACTCGCGGTATCAGTATTAAATTGACTATCCAAAACAAAGCTTAAGATATCTTCACTGTCAGCGTTATCTGCATCAAGTTCGATGGCAACCGCGTCTTCGATAGTGACACCGTCATAAGCAATAACTTTGTAGCTATAGGTCCCGTCAGCACTGCCATCACTTTCCAGAAGATCACTTAACTCTACGGTCCAGCTGCCATCATCTTCAACGACAACGGTATATGTATTGTCTGCTTCGGTAAGGGTAGTTTCAGTGCCGTCAACATCTGTGTAACTCGTCAGTACAACAGAAATAAAGTCGGCTCCACCCGTTGTTGTTCCCTCTAAAATCGGGGATAGATTGGTGATGTTATCGTTATTTTCATCGCTATAAGTAGTCGTATCATTATTTGGTTCAGAATCAGAGTCATCAGTTAGCCCATCGGAGGACACTGTGACTTCTGAGTCAGTTTTTATTTCAAAATCACCTTCATAGGTTTTTGTATTTCCAGCCACATCAGTAGATGAAATGGTGTATGAGAAATCTCCGTCAGTCAGCTCTCCATCAGCATACCCACTCGCAACCAATAGCGCCTTAGCCGCATCTGAGCCTAAATCGTAATCCCAATCACCATTGGAATCGGCGGTTACCGTTGTGACTAAAATCTGCGTTGTTCCATCTGAAGCATAAATGACGAGGCTAACGGAATCATCAGATGCTTCAATTGAGCCAGAAAATGTTGGAGTCAAATCGTTAGTAATTCGGTCTGGATTGGTCCAAATTTCATTGTCATCAGTTGAATCAGTCGCATTGTAGTTCGCTGATTCATAATCATTAACTTGAGCCCCTGAATCCATATCAGCATTCAGTTCATTGGTAGTATCAACGTCAAAGCCCTGCGCTTCAGATATAGCCGAAGAGTTGCCATTGATATCACTAGCACTTACGTAATATTCGTAACTACCGTCTGTTAAAGCTGCGATGCTAGAATTATTGGAAAGATCATAATCCCAAATCCAACTACCACTGCCCGAGTCATACGAAGTTGTAATACCTTCAACAGTGACCGCTTGTTCTGTTATTTGATCGCCATCATTATTAGTGGGTACGATCGTCAAGGTAATCGTCCCTTCTTCACTGATCACGCCGTTAAAAGCAGGTGAAGTATCCTTCGTTATACCATCAGACGTAGAATCCCCAGTATCAGCCGATTCGCTTAGCGTAAACGACTCAATGGTCGGGCCCGAGATATCAACGATGATTTCGGTATCGCTTCCCTCAACAATCGTTTCTGTGTTTCCTGCAGTATCAGTTATCGATACTTGGTATTGGTAAGTTCCGGCGGTTAATGAATCGGCATAATCATCATCGTTGATACTCCAAGTTCCACTTTCTGACACTGAGGCTGTTGCCGTAGCACTCACGTCCGTTGAAACTACGCCATATTCATCAACTTGATAAATCTCAACCGTCACTGTCGAGTCGGTTTCACCTGTACCGCTAAAGTTAAGTGTTTGATCGTTTGTAACGGTATTACCATCAATATCTTCATCTGTTGTAGACTGAAGAACAGCAGTTTTTGGATCAACCAAATTATCTAGAGCAAATGTCAGTTCGTCACTAGAAATAACACTAATATTGCCAGTTATATCAGTAGCAGTAACCGTGTATGCGTATTCTCCATCTAACAAACCTGAATCATCATCCAGGCCGGTCAAGCTTACTTCCCACGTACCATTCGCTACTGTCGCATCATAGGTATAACTGCCCGCATCTAACGGAACACCATCTTTACTCACTAACGTAACAGAAACCGTCATACCCTCACTATCTTCAACGGTACCTTCTAAGACTGGGGTAAGATTGGTTATATTATCTGAATCGGACGTCCCCGAATCTGAACCAATGGTTAAACCAGAAGACGTTAATCCGCTCGGATTACCAGTATCAAGGGTAAACTCGCCCTGAACTTCAGTGTTGTTACCCGCTAAGTCACTTGAAGTAATACTGTAGGCATACTCGCCATCCGCCGAAAGGTCGGAGTCAACGTCAATTGTCCACTCTCCAGATTCTACCGTTGCTGTTGTGGTATAAACTTCAACAGCACCGTCTCCATCATCATGAGTAATCGATAAAGTAACGACATCGCCTTCTTCTCCTGTTCCGCTGAAACTTGGAGTAGCGTCATTTGTAATTCTATCGGGCTGCTCTATTAATATTGAACCATCACCCAGAGTTGACGTAGCTGTAGTACTAAGGTCGTTTGTATCTTGTTCACCTGATTCCATTTCTCCAGATAAGGTATTTACAGTATCGATGGTGAACGACTCGGTGCTCGCTGCGTTAATTTCACTGACATTACCAACACTGTCGGTTGCGACAACACTTATGTCATATTCACCATCAGTCAGTTCAACCGAAGCCCCGGTGTCATCAGTGTCACTTGCGAGATCGATAGACCAATTTCCGTCAGTGTCCACACTCGTTGTAAAGTCATAACTCGTATCAGAGTTAGTAATAGTTATGACAACCGTCGTTCCTGAATCAGCATTACTCACCGCACCAGAAAAGGCTGGTGTGGTATCATTGGTATAATCATCATATTGAGAGTCACCAGTATCGCTGCTAGTGACCAGATCAATAGAATCTATAATTGGTAAGGTAAAATCGAGTTCAAATGAACCAGTGATCAAATCTTCTTCTGAATTGGTGTTGCCGGCGATATCAGTAATCGCGATCTCATAGGCATAATCTCCAGATTCTAGATTCAAGCCACTGTAATCGCTCGCGACTATGACCCATTCGCCATCACTGTTGACAGTTGCAGCTTCAGTACCCTGTGAAATAGTAGACCCATCACCATTAACCAAGAAGAATTCAACGGTGACCGTTGCGCCAACTTCACCTGTTCCAGAAAATCCAGGTTCAGTCGAAACCTTAACAACATCACCTGTTTCGTCTGCACTCGAACTGTCGTAATTCATCGTTCCTGTGAATTGATCAATCACAGTATCAACTTCAAAAGAACCACTCACCGTATCAGATGCCGAACCAAGGTCGTTGTAGGCCACCACATCATAGGCATAGACACCATCAATGGTTAAGCCATCAATTTCCGCTTCCCACTCTCCACTTGTAATCGTTGCGGTATATGTTCGATCAGCTTCATCACTCGTTAATGCAATGCCATCGATAGACGTTAATATAATGTCTACGCTGACTGCTTCATCACCTACTGTTCCTTCTAGGACTGGGGTTAAGTAAGTAATATTATCATTCTGTTCTGACACACCACTCGGCTCGGAGTCGGATGCATCCGTTAAGCCTTCGGTGGTTAATGTCGTCACAATGGTTTGATCAACCGTTACCGAACCCGTATAGGTTTTAGTATTTCCAGCTAAGTCCGTTGATGTAACGTTATAAGTGAAGGCTTCGGAAAGTGAGTTATCCGCCTGATCTAATAATGCTTCGGTATCGAATGACCAGGTTTCAGACGTACCATTGCCCTGTGTTCCTGGAAGAACGATGGTTTCTGTTGCAACGGCATTGCTATCACTATCGTAAACGGTAATCTCTACGGTATCACCCGCTTCACCGCTACCGGTAAAGTGTAACTCGGAGTCATTAGTGATTTTGTCCGCTAGCTGTATTGTGGTGGTATCGCCAGAGATGACCGCAGGACTATCTACCGCACCGTTGTTATTTGTTGCATCGATGTCCACTTGTAGCGTATTTTCGAGGTCTAAAGTGAAACTGTATTCGCTGCTGGCGAGTTCATTCCCTGCAAGGTCTGTCGCAGTGACCGCGTAATAGTAAGTACCTGATGAGGTCATTTCATAGTCAGTACTGGATAAATCGATTGACCACGTATCCGTTACCTCTTCCACATCATAGGTAAAGCTATCAACTACATCACCATCGCTATTTTTCTGGTAAATAGTAAAACTTATATTGGACGTTTCATCTACCGTCCCTTCAAATACAGGCTGTATATTAGATGTATAGTCATCTGAATTGTACGTACCGGTGTCAGACTCACTACTGTTTTCAAGTTCTGCGGTAGCGATGGGATCGGTTAAATCAACGGTTACCTGCTGTGCATCAAGCGCTGTTGTGTTACCAGCATCATCAGTTAGCGATAATGTGTAACTATAATCGCCTGCATCGAGTACAGTGGACTCTTCGGCAAGATCAATAGTCCAAGAACCATCGCTATTAATTACTTCTGTGGTATACGTTTGACCATCTATCGTTAATTCAACGCTCGCTCCAACCTCACCAAAGCCACTAAATGTCGGAGATTGTGCCGTAGTTATGCCGTCATCTTGATGTAATCCTGTATCACTTTCTTCAGTTTGAGCCAAGCCTCCTGAAAACGCGAATTCGGTTTCTGCAGTAGAATCATATTCAAAACTGCCAGTTTCGCTACTACTCACATTACCAGCAACATCTGTAGAAGTGACACTGTAATAGTACTCACCATCCTCATTAAGGTTACCATCTAAGTCCAACAACCCAGCATCGTCAAGTGTGTCGTTACCTTGTAAATTGAGGTTCCACGCCCCATCAGAATCAGCAGTAGTAGTCAGTGTGATTTCCGTTCCGTCGACAGTGGTCAATATCACGCTTACTTCAGCATTTGCTTCTGTAGTTCCTTCAAGAGTTGGGGTTATGTTGGTGATCTGGTCGCTAAGGCGTGCGTCATCATCCGCCACACCTTCCGGTGCAGAATCAGATGATGAGCTGATACCGGAAATATAGACACTCGATTCATTATCGATACTTATTGAACCTGAAATCGTATCCGAAGTGTTTCCAGTCTTATCCGTCACCTCAATTTCATAAGTATAATCATTGTTTTCTGATAACGAATCAGAGAGGGTATACGACCATTCACCTGTATCGCCTCCAGTATCAACAAACGTTAGCTGATCATTACTAGCAGCGGCGTCTTCACTGTTTATAAAGGTAGCGCTATATACTTCTCCACCATCTAACAATATGGAGATAGTCACTTCTGCATCCAGCTCTGTCGAACCAGTAAAAATTGGATTCACAGACTGAGTGACGCCGTCACTTGAATCATTTCCTGTATCAGTACTATCACTTAGTTGTGCTGTTGCATCGACAGAGCTATCTATGGTTATGGTTCCAGTTAAATCATCAACAACCGTACCATTTCCCACTAAATCTGAGTCTAATGCGGTGGTGCTCGTGATCTGGTTTCCAGCAACATCAGTGACAGTAAAACTGTAATCGTAGTCACCTTCTGCATCTAACGCATAACCGGATTCCCATGTTTCACCAGAAACTAAGTATTCGGATGAGACGATAACCGTCCAACTGGTAGGATCCACGCCATCAAACACCGCCTGATAGGAGTAACCATCTATTGCAACAACCACGGTCGCGCCTTCTTCTGCAGAACCGCTAAATGTTAATGGAAGTTCATTGGTTATTTCATCGGTGGTGAATTCCGTTGCACGCCCCGAATCTGAGGTTAACTCTGATGTAAAACCACCAACTTGAGTATCAATGATAAAGTTTTCTGAAGTCGTGCTCCCAACATTATCTGCAGTATCCGTCATAACAACTTGGTAGCTGTAGCTGCCGTCGCTTAATGCAGCCTGTTCAGCGGCGGTTAAGGTGTACGTCCAATTGTTACCATCACTATCGTAGCTGTCGCTAATGGTAATGTCGGTATAACTACTGATATTACCCTCACTATCAGTGATGACCAATTCGAGTGATGAACCAACTTCAGCAGTTCCTGCAAAGATAAGCTGTTCATCAGCTTCAATAAGTAGCCCTGAACCCTCTTCGATATAATCACTGACAATACTTGCCGTAATCTCTCCAACCGTATCTATGGTTAGGGTCTGGGTATTACTGACTGAATTTCCAGCTTTGTCGGTTGCAGTTATGGTGTAATCGTGGTCGCCTTCGGTTAACGTCGACGTCCATTGTGCGCTCCAAGACCATAATCCGGTGTCAGCATCATATTCACCTATTTCAGCAGTAATTGTCTCACCGCCAATTTGAATCTGTACAATGGCATCACCGTCGTCAGTCGTTCCACTAAACAAAGGCGAGTTGTCATTTGTGATGTCATCACCTTGTATTCCTGTATCGGAACTCAGATCCAAGATTGTTGTCACTTCAGGGGCAGTTCGGTCAACCGTTACACTCTGTACACCTGATGAACCGTAGTTTCCGGCAGTATCGTTAGAATCGATATAATACTCATAAGTACCTTCGGCAAGGCCAGAGACATCAATCGCCCATTCTCCATCTTCAACTACAGCGTCATAAGTACTGCCGTTTATATGAAGGATCACTTTCTGGTCTTCGTCACCCGTTCCAGAGAACACAAGTGTATCGGCGTTAGTGATCGAATCCGTTGCAGCCTCGAGTGTGTCGGTATCGCTGCCAATATCTCGTCCGCTATCACTGCCAATATCAAGGGAGCCATCGACAGTATTTTGTGTATCGAGTACGAAATCCATGGTCTCGGTTGTCGTATTCCCAGCGCCATCAGTGTAGGTAACTGTCAGCTCGTGGGTGCCTTCTCCAGAGATCTCCGTTAAGTCAACATACCAATTTCCATCATCTCCGACTGTTGTTGTTACAGGAGCTGCATCTGATCCGGTTTCAACAACAGAAACAGACGCACCAATTTCGGCGCTGCCAGAGATACGAGGCGTTGTATCCGCTGTAATTCCATCGGCATCGAGGTCGGCATTAGCTGGATTGTTAACCAGTGATTCATCAACCGGAGCACTGTCGCTTGAAGTATCTAGGTGAGCTGAAACTGAAATAACTGGGCCACTGTTATCAATAACCAAACTGTCCGAGATAGTTTCTGACACATTTCCAGCAATATCTTCTGCGACAATGGTATAGGTGTAGGTTGTATCATCACTGAGAGCATCAGAGTCTGTAAACGCAATCGACCATGCTTCGTCCGATACGGTTACTGTTTTAGTGATATCGCCAGACGTATCAGAGCCGTCAGCTTCGTTATGTAATACCAAGGTTACGGTAGCGTCATTTTCGCCAGTACCTGTAAAGATTGGCGTCGTATTTTGCGTAACGCCATCGGTGCTACTGTTGCCGGTATCGATGACTGTTGAATCTTGTAGTTGACCAGAAAGCGATGTCTCAGTATCGATAGTCATTAATTCAGATATAACTGAACTGTTTCCAGCAGTGTCTGTTGCGGTTAATGAATAACGGTACTCTCCGTCACCCAGTGTATACATTTGGCCATCATCAGCCGTTACAGATTCGGCGTTGATATCCCAAGTACCGCCTGAATCTACCGTTGTAGTATAAGTTGCAACGATCTCAGTAAGCTCATTATCCGTTCCTGCTCCAGATATAACGGCTTCAATAGACAAAGTGACAGTATCACTTTCATCACCTGTTCCAGAAAACATCGGAGTATTATCACTGGTGTAATTATCGTAGCTGAATGGATTTGCGTTGGCATCGGTTGCTTTGGTATCAGAGGAGTCATCTAAGCTACCAGAGAAATTTAACGAGGCATCAATATTTAACGTTCCAGTAATCGTATCGGTATTTCCTGCTTCATCTTCTGCGCTTAGTGAATAACTGTATTCACCATCGACCAAACCATCAGCGAGACCGGCGCTATCCCAAACACCGTCATCAATTATCCACGTTCCATCTGCATTCACGGTTGCCGCAAGGCTCACGCCACCAATTAATAAGGTAACCGAACTTCCAACTTCAACCTGACCAGAAAAGTTAGGAGATGTGTCTTGTGTGAAAGGTTCAGCATCGTCGGAATGTTCTGAATCGAGCAATGCACTAAATTCACTGATTCCGAGATCAATTGTAAAGCTTTCCCCTGATACGGCTTCACTATTTCCAGCGGTATCTGTCGCCGTCACGGTGTATGAATAATCACCTTCGACTAAGGTATCTGTCGTTGGAACTGTATACTCCCAGGTATAATTTCCGTCACTATCGGTGGTATCCGTAACTTCCGTTGTAAAGGTGTAGCTCACCGACCCGCCATCAACGTCAATACCGTCGATATTCAGTGTGACTGTATCGCCAACGCCATTGCCGGTTCCGCTAAATGTTGGCGTATTATCGTTACTTATTACGCTATCATCTGATAGTTCATTGGTTTGTGAATCAAATTGAGTGGTCACATCAATACTGTAATCGGTAGTAATTACGCCAGTTACAATGTTGGCATTACCAACTTCATCAGTGGCAGTAACTGTATAGTTTGACTCGCCCTCTGATAACGGTGTTGTAACAGCGATCGCCCACGCGTAAGTGCCATCACCATTGTCAGTAATCGTTGCATCAGTATAGGTTTGACCGTCGATTTCTAAACTAATGGTCGCGTCAGGATCATCAATGTTACCGCTGACGATTGGTTGCGAATCAGAGGTAACCGTATCACTCGTGTCACCAGTATTCGAAGCATCGTCTAGGTTTGCTGTAAATGTAGGCCCCGTTGTATCGATGACCAAACTGGCCGATATCGTCTCACCTAAATTCCCAGCTAAATCCTGAGAAGCAATAGAATAGGTATAGCTTCCATCATCAAGCGTGCTATCTGGTACTGAAATCGACCAAGCTTCATCAGCAGCAAACGTTTCGGTAATCGAATACGCTTCAGTGCCATCTTGGTTAGAAATAATTAGAGTAACTTGCTGACCAGAGGCATCAACAGAACCGGTAAAGGTTGGCATTTCATTAGTTAAAATATCGTCAGATGTCGTGCTTTCTAGGTCCAACGGCGCTTGAGTATCGATTTCAATATTGATACTACTGGAAGATGTTCTACCCGAATTATCTTCCGCGGTAACCGTTATAGTGTATGCAGCATCAGAGCCTAAATCACTCAAGTCTATAGACCAAGGAGCAAATTCTTGATCTTCTCCATCTTCATTGATGATAACAACATCAGTATCGGCAACGGTAGTTGTAATGGTTTCAATGACTGTTCCACTCGAATCCGTGACTACAATCGTGAGGTCATTACCCACCTGACTTAACCCAGAAATCGTTGGTGTTGTGTCGGACGTAATATTGTCGTCCCAAGAGGAATCGGTATTCGTATCGACACCAGAAAGTCCGGTTTCTGAATCTAAATCTAGCTCTAGAATTTTAGGTAGTGCCGTTTCTACAGTAAAGTTCCCACTGGTTGTATCTACGTTGCCTGCACTATCAGTCGCTTCTATCGTATAGGTATAATTCGTGCCATTGACTAGACCTTGTAGTTCCGAAGAAGCCGAGAAATCAATATCCCAGGTACCGTCACCATTGATCGTTGCTTCAATTGGCGTGGTTAAGGTAACGCCATTAAACTCCGTAAGTTCAACGCTTCCTCCTTCTTCAACACTTCCACTAAAACTTACGTAGGTTGAACCAAGATAGGTTATCCCATCATCACCCAACGCAGTATTCATGCTTGAGTCGAGATCCCCATCCCAGATCAATTCATCGTCGACCGTCAATGAACCTGTTTCACTATCGACATTACCCGCGATATCAGTACTGGTAACGGTATAATCAAACTCTTGCGCTCCGGTATTCTCATCAGCAGCCGTCGGTGTGAGACCCGATACATCAATAGACCATGTTCCACTGGTTACGGTCTCCGTGTAGTTTTGGTCATTGATGGTCAACTCAATCGTGGCACCATCTTCACCAGTACCTGTAAAGGTAGGTGATGTGACATTGGTAATATTATCTCCCAACTCACCTGAATCACTTCCACTTTCCAGTTGTATTGTTACGTCTGTGCTGGTATCGACGTACAGTGTATCTGTTACAGATGCATAGTTACCGGTACTATCAATTTGAGTCAGTGTAAAGCTGAACGTTCCTTCCGTTAACTCATCTGCAGTGGTAACAAACCAACTCCCGTCTGCGTTAGTGACTGTTTCATAACTTGCCCCATTAATATCGAGAACAATCGTTGAGCCAGCTTCAGCTGATCCAGCATTACCACTAAAACTTGGGGTGAGATCAGAGGTAATATAATCGTCTTGTGTGCCAGTATCAGATTCGGCATCAAGTAAGTTACCCTGTAATTGATTGGTGGTACTATCTACAACAAATGTCTGATCCGATAATGTTGTGCTATTTCCCGCCAAGTCCGTCGCGGTAATACTAAAACTGTGTTCACCGTCATCAAGAGCTGAGTCGATATCTAGTGTCCATTCAACCACTTCGTTACCATTGCCGTCGGTGGTAATAATCAGGTTGCCGTCACCATCTGTTGCTAAGGTTGCGGTTAACCCAGTCGTACTACCGTCGAGATAAATAACAACACTGTCGATATTAGTTGCGTCGACACTTCCGATTAACGAAGGAGTATCGTCTGTGGTTTGATTATCTAGAGTGTCAACGTAATCGGTATCGATAGCTTGAATGGCACTAAGCTCACTTGCAGAAAGATAATCACTCTCCTCAGATAATCCTGCGGTTAACGTTTCTGGGTTCTGAGTATCAATAACCAGGCTCTCTGAAGCAAGACTTGTACTATTACCTGCATCATCGACTGCACTAATTACATATTCGTAGTTACCGTCAGATAACTGCGCACCGTCAGCAAACTGGATTGACCAACTGCCGTCATCACCTACCGTCACGGTTTCAATTATTGCGGCTAAATTGGGATTCTCGGTATTGGTGATGGTAACGCTAATGGTATCACCAGAATCACCCGTACCAGAGAATAGTGGCGTGTTATCACTGGTAATGCCATCGCTGTTATCCATCGTATCGCTGTCTGGATCAAGTGCACCGGAAAGACTAATACTGGTATCAATCGTAACGTCACCGGTTAGGGTCGAATTATTGCCCAAACTGTCTGTGGCGATCACTGTGTATTGATACGCATCTTCACTTTCTGTTAATGCATTTGTAAGCGTAACTGACCATGTACCATCAGATGTATCGCTACTATCAACGGTGTATTCATCACCATTAATGTTAAATGAAATTGAACTACCCGCTTCTACTGTACCGCTAAAGGTCGGAGTAGCCACGTTGGTGATGGTGTCGTCAATGTCACCACTATTAGAATCACTATCAAGCTCAACTGTAAATGGCGAGACTGTTGTGTCTAGGGTAAAGTTGTCAGCATCCGTTGTAGTGATATTTCCTGCAATATCTTCAGCTGAGACCGTGTAGCTGTATATCCCATCCGCTAAGCCTGCTGCGGCATCTACCGTTAATGACCAATCACCATTCTCATCAGCGTTAACCGTTTGAGTGTACTCGGTTCCGTCGGTTGCGATGATTGAAATCGTAATGATAGAATCTGCTTCGGCAGTACCTGTTAGCGTTTGTACAGGATCAATGATATTTGACGCTATATCGGTAGTAACAGAAAGCGCTGACTCTGTATCAATCGTAATTGAGTGTGAGATATCGGTTGAGTTACCAGCAGCATCAGTCGCAGTTACATCAACCGTATAGTCACCTTGTGCCAAGTATTCAGTGAGCTCTACAACCCAGTTCCCGTCGTCATCCACAAACGTATCGTATGAATTGGTTACACTTGCGTCTGCTGATGTAATGGTGACCGAAATATATGCACCAGCTTCCGCCTCTCCACCCAAACTTGGAGTAGTATCATTGGTGATGTTATCCAGTTTTAAATCTGTGTTGGTCGTGTTTGCTGGAGCAGAATCAGTCTCTGTGGTAAGGCTACTTGTAACCGTTGGTGCTGTGGTATCGATTGTAAGGGTTTGAGTATCTGATGTAGCGACATTTCCTGCTGCATCTTCGTAGGTGAAATAGTAACTATAGCTACCATCCTCTATATCTGTGAACACGCCATCATAACCATCAGATGTCGAGTTTATCGTCCATGACTGTGCACCTTCACCATTTAATACATATTGGCTATTCGTTGGTGAAACAAAGTAATCGACACCATCGATACTAATGACCAACGTAACCTCGGCGTCAACTTCGACAGTACCACTAAAGCTCGGAGAGCTGCTTGATGTGATGCCATCGCTGTGGCCATCGCTATCTTGATTATAATCTGCTGCGGTGTCTGAACTTTCTGATAGATCGCCAGATTCCGAAGTTACACTGGTGTCTAATGTGAAGCTTGCCTCAGTGCGCTCAGACTCATTTCCTGCGGTATCTGTTGCGGTAACATAATAATCATAGGTGCCGTTTGTAGCCAACTGTGAAGAAATGGTGAGCGACCAGTTACCGTCGTCATCGACTAGGGCCGTATAATCGGTATAAGTAGGATTGTCTGAGTCTGAAGTAATATCAACAAGCGATAGCGTGATTATCGTGCCCGCTTCAGCAGTACCTTCAAATGTTGGCGTTGTTTCACTTGTTAAGGTGTCGACGTTATATCCTGGAGTATCGTCGGCATCATTAAATGATGCTGCTGTATCTGAATCGGTGCTAAGCGATACTGTCGGCGCATCTGGCGCTTGTGTTTCAATGACAAATGTTTCTTCGGTACGAAGCTCTACACCTGATTCAAGTATCGTACTGACGCTGACCGAATAAGACCCATCGGCAAACATACTATCAAGTTCAACGGTGTACTCACCAGACGAATTAGTAACGACAAATTCATCAACAACCGTGTTTCCATCGGCGTCAATAAGAACAAAGTTAACAGTTGTTTCTGGATCAGTCTGGCCATAAAACGTTAGATCGGTATTATGATTGGTTATAAAATCCCCTACCGAGCCCGAATCATCTTCACTATCTAACAGAAGGGTTAAGTAATCTTCAAGGCCTGCGTCCTCACTATCTCCCGTACCATCCTCTTGCTGTGGGCTTGAGGAGCTAGAAGACGAAGTCGATGAAGAACTTGAAGAGCTAGAAGACGAACTTGATGAGCTAGAAGACGAACTTGATGAAGAACTTGAAGAGCTTGACGAAGAGCTAGTTGTATTCGTTGGAGTCGTGGTAGATTGTGTTGTAGAGGTTGTATTTGATTCTTCGCTTAAAGATGTCGCAACCGCAGACTCAATAGCACTTTGTTGGGATTCGATGAGTGTTTCAATCGCTTGAACAAGTTCAGAACTGGTTTCGATCCCAGGGTCAACATCAACGCCATCTCCGGCATATTCCACGACATAATCTTCAACGTATGACTGTCCGTTTACGTCACTTCGACTAACGATCGCTTCAGCAAGCTCAAGTAAATCCTCTTGCTCAGCATCAATTTCAGCTTCTTTCGCAGAAAGTTGTAATTGCCATTCGTTAAGCTGTTGATATCGTTCGTCTAATGTATCTAAGCGTTCTATACCCGCTTCTTCTATCGCAAGCTGTAACGCTTCCTTTTGAGCCTCAAGTTCGGCTTGCAATTCGGCAAGTTGCTCTGCTTGTAACGATCCACTTTCTGCATCACTAAGTATTTCACCCTCGTTCGTTCCTTCAATCAAGAGATCCTGATCGGTGGAATTTCCCGAAGCAAATAAGTTGTTTTCAAGGAACACACTAGAAGCGGTTTCGAGATTGACCCCTGATTGATTTATCAGGTCATTCATCGAAAATTCACCTTCACGCGTTTCCACACTCAGGCTACCATCGGCAATTGCAATCACCCCATCGGTGATAACTTTCGTTTCGCCTTCCGGTGTCTTATATTCGATATCAAATCCATTGATCTTGATATCGTCAATTGAATTAATTACAACTGATGCCATATTCTGCCCCAACTAAAAATTATTTCTAGTGGTTCGGTCAAGCCAGATCTTTACCGAATTACACTATTAACTACTATAATTTTAGCTGTGGTTTGAGATTTTGCTTAATAATCTAACTTTGTTTCATAATTATCAGAAAATTAACTACATTTTTCCTCAAAAGCTTCGACTTCTAACGGTTTCTCAAAGTACCAACCTTGATACAAGCGACACCCTTCTTCTTTCAATTGTTGGTATTGTTCGTCGGTTTCTACACCATCAGCGGACACCGTTATACCCAACTGCTGTGCTAATGACATAACTGAACGCACCACTGGAATGCCAGATTGAGTACTGTCAGTAATATTGTTGACAATATCTCTTGCGAGTTTCAAACGATCGGGTTGGAATTCACTTAATTGACCAATATTGGTGTAACCGGTGCCAAAGTTATCGATATACAGTTTCAAACCCATATTGTGTAGCTGTCGGATCTTATCTTTCGCTTGCGCGGCATGGAGCATGATTGCATCTTCGGTGACTTCAAATGCTATCGATCCTGGGAGGACATTATTTAGTTTTAAGGTACTTTCCACTTCGGTGATAAAGTTTGGCGCTAATAATAGTTCGCTAGTGGCATTAATGGAAATTGTCCAATCACTCCCCCAAGTACCACTCTCTTGCCACTCGGATACCTGCTTGATCGTATTGTGCATAACCCAAAATTCAAGTTGAATGGAAAGTCCTTCGTCCTTGGCGATTTTAAACAGTTTCGCATTTGGAATTGGTCCGCGAACGGGCTCAACCCAACGGATATACGACTCGGCACCAACCACATGTTTATCTTCATCAAACTGAGGTTGGAATACCAAACTAAATGCGTTTTCTCTCAACGCGATATTAAGGGATTCTTCCAATGGAACAGCGGTCGCAACACGAATATCGTGCAACACATCAGTAACACTTTTTAGTTGCTGGTTTGTGACTGTCAATGTTTCGCCGAACGCAGTATTTACCCTTTCAATCACTTCCCCATTTTCACTGATCGTAAGCACAGTTTTATCAGATGTTTGGTCAATAACATGTCCCATTCGATCGATTTCGGAGGACATATCACCTATTGCTGTCACGATCGCATTAGTTTGCTCCTGCATATGATTTGAATAACTCGTTAGTGATGCGTCCATCTTTTGATACATGCTTACTTGATCGTCATGGATTTGACGAACCATGTCAGATTGGGATTGATTGATACGGTTATTTTCCGCTAAGTTGGCGCTGAATTCCTGTACCACTGTAGAACCTGAGTTATTTTCCAACAAGGTGAAGAGATCAGTCCAAATCTTATCTTTGCTGTTTATGAGCTCGATTGTACTTTCTATTGATTCTTGCATCTTTTTCAAATTGTCATTGATGACCTGTTGAGCTTCATCAGGAATACCATCAATTAGGTTGTTCGGGCCACTTTCGTTGCCGTTCTCTCCCTGAACGAGTTCTTTTTCATAAAATGCATTTAGGTAATTGGATGCAAATAATACACTCACTGAACAACTTACGCCCAATATAGAGGTTAAAAAGGCAAATGACATCGAACCTAGTGCTGAACCAATTGAACCGAGAAGCGCTTCCATTTTTTGTGAAAAGTCACCATCAGCCCCTAAACCTGCAGCGATACCAGAAATCATATCGGATAGTCCAATAAAAGTACCAATAAGACCAAATGAAACCGCTAGTGACGAAGCCAACATGACCTGACTTCTAAAGTGCGCTAAATGTGCGGCGTCGCCTTGCTTCTTAATCACACTGTAAATGAAGTTCGACAACGGATAAAAATAGGTGATAGTAATTAATACAGTGATCTCTGGAGACAAGTTAAAACACTGCGCAACCAGCTCATGTGCAGGAGGGAAGACATAGGTAAATACCGGAATACCGATATAGAGTAACAACCCGAAATAATACATTTACTCTATCTCCCATTTCACAGTAGACACCACGTTGTTTGTTATTTTCATCGACGTATGGACCTTTATATCGGAAGGTAATTTTAAATAAGCTAGAAACCGCATTAAATTCACCGTATTTTTTCTATTGTTATCGCGACTTTGAATAACAATCTCAACTTTGTTTGCACCCTGCAGTTGTGCTTTAATTTGTTCAACAAACTCTTTCTCCAATTTAAAGTTAATCAGATAATCGAATTGGTGCTCATCTAGGTTGGCTCGAATAATTTGTTGATAGATAATTGGTGACTTGTCTTCTTCTTCTATATTGTTCAACGTATGCTGTCGAGCCGCGGAACTCAATGACGTTGCTGTTTGTAACATAAAGAAAATACAAACCAACACCATTATAATTAGGGCCGAAGATAAGGCATCGACAAACGGTGCTAATGAATCATCATCCATTGTTCTCTCCCTCTTTCTCTTCACTGAAGCTTTCAGACTCGGTCATCTTTTCGAGTTCAGCATCACTAAATATTTCTAGGTCGACGAAGCAGCTATTCATTTTATCGGGCTCTGAATCTACATGAATCGGATCAATCGAGTACGTATCACCAAGGTACTTATTGATCACAATATAATTATAGGTCGCAATGTGCTTCATTTCATACTGACTGGCATTAAAGCCATAGTTGCAGCCTATTTGAAACGCTTTAATTCGAGAACTAATCTGCATTTTTTCCGCAGTTACTACAAGGTCGTGGAGGATATCCTCATTGATATAAGGAGTTTGTTGATTGTACCGATAGGTAACCTGGCTAATCTTAACCATACCTGTGCTTGGCATGATTGATTGCACAAAACCGATTAGACTGGAAATAACCACCAGAATGATAACGGCTAACGATGCAGTGATTGCCGAAACAAATCCTATCACCTACCACACCTCAAACTTAATATCGTTAGGCAAGACACTTAAAATAAACTCAAGTACGCTCACTTGGTCATCGACAACAAGCACCTGAACATCCATACCCAAATCAAGCGACAAATCTAAAAATGCCGTATCTGGTTGAACCGTAACGCGATAGTATCGCTCTCCTTGCTGACCCTGTTCCTCATAAGCAATCGAATCCGAACTTAACTCTACAATTTTCCCATTGAAGATTTCACTAAAACCAGGAGAATTAATCTTTAAGCGGACTTCTCTACCAATACTTAAAAAATGGCGATAACGCGAGTCAAATTTAGCTTCTACCTGCTGAGATGAACCTTGTTTTTTTAACACAAAAAGAGGGGTAGCTTCTTGTATAAATGTCCCTTCAGATACCCCATCAATAAGCTCCAAAACGTGACCATCTATCGGTGAACGAATGATTGATTTATTCTGCTTTTCTTCTAGTAATTGTTTTGTGAATTTTTCTTTGCTTATAAGAGGTTTCACTTTATCTATCTGTTCTTCTAACGTTAACAAACGCTCAGAACGACGTAAGCGAAATATCATCAATTTGTCATTAAGCTTTTTCTTCGCATCGATCGACGATATTTGAAAATTGATAATTTCTGTCTTTAAGTTCGATAACTCGGTTTCAACATCATAAAAGCTCACCGTAGCACCTTTGCCTCGATACAAAGCTTTTTTCTTTTTAGTCAAAATATTTTGTTTGGTCAGTAGCTCGCGCTCTTTATTCTGTCTCTCTTTTTCAATATCAAGTAAATATTGCTGTTCTAACAGATAATCCTCATAAAAACTCAATACATACAGCCCGCCAGCATTTGCTAGCGGTTTTGATTCATCACATTCATTATCAAGTAACTCACTCGTCATTGAGGCAAATTTTGGCCCCGTTAAAAAGCAGCGTTCATTATAGTAAATATCGAGCAACCTTTGATTTTGCTCTAACTCTTCCGTTACTTGCTGTAGCTGATATTCGTCTTCGAGGTTTCGATATTTTAAAAGAGGATCACCCTTGGTTATCTTGTCTCCCTGAGCTGCCATCAATTCAACTATGTAGCTTTTAGTTGGCGCAATAACTGAAACGTTACTTTGCTTAATGCCTGTAAGCCCAGATCCTGGCGCAACAACCTCGACATCCTTTACTAACAACGTATAGATAACTACGATGATCACGAGTATAAATAGTATTAATTTATTTCGATGTTTCATTAGTTCCATGCCATCACGTCACTTTTTTGATTGTTCAATCTAAATCGAGTTATAAAATTTTATTTGATTTTAATGTTTCTAACTCATAGAGAGTGTCAAACAGCATCAAATCAATATTTAGTAATGTCTGCTTAGCTTTATTCAGCTTACTAATACTCTCAACAATGTCTTTATAAGTTACTTGATCAGTGAAGATCTCTTCTTTTTGATTCTCGATTAATTCAGCAAGAATATCGATTTGTTCTACGGTTTTATCACGCTGGATTCTCTGCTGATTATAGGTTGTAACACTGGTTCTAAAGTTGTCCATAACTTGCTGAAACTGCATATCAAACCTAAATTTCTCTGCCTCATACATCTTATAAGCAGAATCCTGATCAGCCTTCAAGCCATAATTAAAAATATCAAGTTCAACATTGAGTTGTATCGATGATTCATCGGTATCACCAAATGCTTGAGTCTTACTGTCACCATTTGTTTGGAGGTAGTTTTCTGAGGTTACTTCTACTTTCACCAACTCCCTTGTTGACCGAGCGTTATAGAAGGACGATTTAAGCGCCTTCTGTGTTTGCAGTAATTCTGCGTTATTCGCCAATAATTCGTCGGAAGTGACCGTTTTTTCTTCATCAACAAGCAATGGTTCTAAACTTGCAAAATCTAAGCCAACTTTGCCCTGAGTTATAGGGTCGCTAAAGTCAATGTCGATGCCCGTCTCTTCCACCAACTTATTAAAATACTGTTCAACGTTCGAAACTACGGAGTAAACAGTGTCGTCAAATTCGGCGACTGCAAGCCTTGCCTGCATTGCATCACTCTGTGTCGAAACACCGACATTAGTAGAATTGACTTGTTTGAGATAATAGACTTCTATATCTTTTCGAAGCTCTTGAGCAAAGGCTTCGTATTCCCGTGTTAATTCGATTTTCGTCAAATACTTCAATACGGTGTAATAGATCGAAATTTCATGTGCAACTAAACCGATGTTCCCGGCTTCTAGCGTCATTTCACTCGCAGCGATCCTATCTTTCACGCCACTGCCATAGAGTTTTGCTTCTAAGGTTATTATAAAGTTTTGAGTTTCTTCTTGATCTGGTGATGGGCCTCCCCAATATTCCGTCGTTTCAGAGCTAAACGTAATATCAGGGTAGTAATATCGTTCTTCTTTATCTTTAAGAATTTCTTTAGATTCCACTTCTCGTGTTAAGGCATGGTATTCTTTTGACACATCAAGGGCATACTCGAAAACATCGTCAAAACCCACAGGGTAACCTTGACTAGTCTGCAGGTTATTCATGTTAATTTTATTTTTAAAAGAATCGCTAACATTCAGTACATTAGACTGATCATTGGCCATTGAAGAATCAACACGCGTATTTGCGTGCGCGTTATTCCCCCAAAACAAAATTAATATGTTGCAGGCAATAAAAGTACACACATATACCTGCTTATTTAGTTTTCCCATCTACTCAATACATCCTAGATACTGGTTGCGTTTTTATTTCTGGTTAATGGAATTTTCTAGACATTAGAAAATCACATCAGGTTATATGCAACCGTGGTTAATCAACATTAACTGCGATTAACCGTGTATATACTTCACTTAATACTAAGAATAGACAAAGACCATTAGATAACAATAATTTGCCTATTAATAATAAACATAGCACATTGAATAAGAAGCGGTTAATTTAGGGAAACGAATAATAAAACAAGTTATTTTCTACTGCTCATTCTCTGCCTAGAGTGCGACCACATAGATGAGCGGCGAATGATGGTAGAGCAAGTTATTCTTAGAATAACGAGCTATTGTTCTGGAGAGGGGGAACAAACACTGGTGATATGTTTAGATTGATGGGCTGACAAAAGTAAACTAAGTACCTAGCGGTTCCATCCAATTGAAGCAGGAAGAATCGTTGAGCGCAAAAAACAGAACCCGCTAATAATTAGCGGGTTCTGTTAATAAATTTGGTGGGTCCGGGCGAATTCGAATCGCCGACCCCCGCCATGTCAAGGCGATACTCTAACCAACTGAGCTACGGACCCAAATCTATATTGTGATTCAAAATTGAGATATTAAAATCTTGGTGCGTCCGGGCAGATTCGAACTGCCGACCCCCGCCATGTCAAGGCGATACTCTAACCAACTGAGCTACGGACGCATTTTTTTGAACGCAAGGATATTATCGATACGACAGAGTGAGTGCAAGATAATTTTTTTGGTTTTGAGTTAGTTGCGCTTAATGTCGACAATTCGCTCAATTTTTCAGCGAATAATAGTAGCTAAAATGCATATTTTAAGCGACATATGTGAAATTTATTTACTAATTTTGAATGATGAATATTGAACTGCGTAGTACAAAGAGTAATATGTGCCCTCTTCGATAGTTTCTACCACCAAGGTATTACCAAGATGGACCAAAGATTATTTAAGCAATCTGACGAACTTAGAACATCGGTCTTAATTGGTGTTAGCTTATTTTTAACCTGTACTGGACTGTTTTTTTCTGTTTACCACTTAATCTACGGCGGAGACTATTTCGTCACACTTATAGAAGCTACCTTTTCAATTTTCTCCGGTATTATTTATACCTTACTCAAGCAAGGTAAGAGTACCCCACTGTTCAATTGTTACTATGCTTACCTTTTGATTGGCGTTCTAATTTTATGTACCCTAACTCAGCCACTATCTGGTGGGTTATATATATGGGCATGTGCCGCTCCATCTGGTTTATACTTATTGATGGGCCTGCGACACGCTACCGTTGCCGTTGCGGGTGTTCTATTGATTCAAACGGTAATAATTCTCTTATTCCATACCGATGCAGTGATTGTACAATCAAAAGAGCTGATCAATGTTGCCCTCTGTTATTGTGGAATTTGGATTATTTCGTATCGCTACGAATCGAGTCGGACAATCATAGAAAATTCTCTACTTTATCTTGCATCTCGAGATCAATTAACCAACGCCCACAATAGGCTCTCATTGAACACGGTGTTTAACCACTACAAATCTCACCGAAGCAAAAATCCACAACTTTATTTATTAGTATTAGATATCGATTATTTCAAAAAGATCAACGATTCACACGGTCATGATGTCGGTGATAAAGTACTCATTGATGTAACTCTTTTACTAGCAACTCTTGTCGGCGAAGATAATGTGTTTCGTATTGGGGGAGAAGAATTTTGCATTACATTATTCGACATGGACTTAAAACAAGCATCAGAAATCGGAGAGTTACTGCGTACCTCAGTTGCCAACAATAGATTTAATATTGGTGGAATACATATTCCGATCACATTGAGTATCGGGATATGCAAATATTCGCAACAAAATCAACTCTCAGACTTACTTAAACTAGCGGACGTCGAGTTATATAAAGCTAAACGAAATGGCCGTAATCAAGTTTGTATTTGCCAACAGAGTAGTGAAGATATTCTTACTACCGTGATGAACACCACGAGCTAACCCCTATTCTTCATCTTCTTCGAATACGACATTATAGTTTTCGGTATAGGTACATTGAGGTTGTCGGCTACACGTAAAAAATCGCCGACCTTTATGTTCACCTTGAGTGGCTATCTTGATTATCATTGGACTGTTACATCGTTTGCAAAATCTCACTTCTTTTTCGACTTCAATAAGATCAATATGCGCTGCAAGCAGCCGCCTTAATTTTCCTACTTGGTAACTGAATTTTACGTTAGCGCCAATTAAGGGCAAATTTGCGCTTTTGCATACATGAATAAGTAATTTTTCACGTTCTGCCTTCGATTTAGAAAGCGGCTTCCCATCGTCCATCTCAATGACAACTCTTGGTTCAAACGTTCTAGGGTCACAGATGACAAACTGAAATAGACTTTTATTTATTCGATTACTTGCAATATAGAGGTTTCGTTTATTTTTTATGTCCGCTGGGCGTACCAAATTTGCCATACTTGTTTGGCATAAAACAATACCATGCTCGCCAACGGCTTGTACCAGCGCGTGATAAAAAGCGGACTCAGAGCTACTTAACACAGGTCCCTTCTTTTTATACGGAAAATCTTTATTCTCGTCTCCTTTAAGCAAATATTTTTGAACAAAAATAAAAAAAACGGCGAGTATAAGTACAACGATAAAAATATTTGCCATCGTGGCCTCTGCTTTCATTAAAATAACTCAGACTAGTAATAATTTATATGATAACTCATTGTATTGTCATTATTTGTCCTCGATTTATATGCTATTTCGGTAGGGACTCCACAAACAATGAAAATTTGACTCAATCTCATTCAAAAGACACCGAACATTATTTCATTCATTTCTGTGTAGTCAATCACGCCAGTATGAGTGATTTATATTTCATCAATTCGTGGTTAATGTATAATTTTTGTACAAATGGAAGTGATGTAAACGACCTTAGGAAAGGCCTAAAAATGAGGGAATAGTTATGGTTCGCGATGAATTAGGAATTTGTTTATCTCATGAGCTTTTATCTGAAAATTTAAACGCTACATTTACACACATCAGAGCTTATGAAGCTGAACATTCACGTCACCTAGATGAAGCACATGTGCTGCTAGCAATACCCCAAATGCAAGGTAGAGAAGTGTTGCATTCAATGGTTGGAAATAAGCGATTAGTTTGGAGAGCCGATTTTTGCTGTCCTTCACATCAGAAATAGCACTCTATCGATAATATTATCTCAGTGGCTGATGCACGTTTTGCTTCAGCCACTGGCATTTCTGCCACTTCTTTCTCATTTTATCGCGAGTATCATCATTCACTCCATGAATATTTTCAAATTCACCTACACAGCAAATAACATCAATCGCGATTTGTTTTTTTGTCGCAAATTCAATGTATGGCTTCATTTCCCAATATTGAATAAAAGTATTCGATACAACGATGCTATGGCCTTCGAGTAAACTCGCTACCGCTGTTTGAAAACACCATTGATGGGCATCTTTTAGCCTATTCGCATCGAAGCGATACTCCCCTTTATGGTCGATAAAATACATATCCGCTTCAATATGAACAGCTGCGAAACTACGCGCCAAAGTTGTTTTGCCAGATCCTGGCAAACCTCGGATAAGAATTAAACGTTGAGACAATGGAACTTCCACCTTAGTTAATAAAAAATCACTGCGATTATTTCACTATATCGTCGCTTTTCAGCATAATTTTAATTCGACATCACATCAAAGATCAGTATACTTTAGAAGTATAGACGTCTAAAATAGCATTCAAGGAAGTTTATTGTGCCTATAAAAATACCTGACCAATTACCCGCTACTGATATTCTGAGAAATGAAAATATTTTCATTATGTCGGAAACTCGCGCATCTACTCAGGAAATACGTCCACTTAAAGTGATAATTCTAAACTTGATGCCAAAAAAAATTGATACTGAAACTCAGTTTCTCCGGTTGTTATCAAATAGCCCATTACAAGTAGACGTCGAGTTATTACGTATTGATAATCGCCCGAGCAACAACACCCCTGAAGCACATTTAAATAACTTCTACCGTCAATTCGAGTTAGTCAAAGACCGTAATTTTGATGGCTTGATTATTACTGGTGCGCCTCTTGGATTAGTTCAGTTTGAAGATGTTGTTTATTGGGACCACCTTAAAACAATCATTACATGGGCTCAAGATCATGTAACCTCAACTTTATATGTTTGTTGGGCAGTTCAAGCTGGGCTCAATATTTTATATGACTTACCAAAACGCACCAAAAAAGACAAACTATCAGGGGTCTATACTCACCAGATACAGCACACGTATCACCCTTTATTACGCGGTTTCGATGATACTTTTGTCGCTCCTCATTCTCGGCATGCTGATTTCCCCGTCGAATTTATTCGTGAAAATACTGATTTAGATATTTTAGCTACATCTGAGCAAGCAGGTGTTTATTTGGCAGCAACTCAAGATAAACGCCACGTATTTGTCACTGGTCACCCAGAATATGAAGCAGCAACCTTGGGTAACGAGTATAAACGCGATTTAGCTGAAGGATTAGAGCCTTCAGTTCCACTCAATTACTATCCAAATAACAGCGCCAGTAATGATCCCAAAGCAACATGGAGAAGCCACGGCCACCTGCTTTTTTCTAATTGGCTAAATTACTGCGTTTACCAACAAACACCTTACGACCTTGACCGATTTAGTGAAGCGAACTTTACTAATGACGATTAGATCGCATCCGTTAGTGTACTCATTGTTTATTAGGTGTGCCTAAAAGGAACTCTGACCGATAAATTTATAGAGACTAGATGTTACTTTTATTTTGACAAGTAATATCTAGTCTTCGTTTATCTTATTGGAGTTTATCGATGGTAAAATTCAGGTGTTTACCCATTATATACCTGTGTTTTGTCTTGGTTGGTTGCGTCAACAGCGACTCTACTGGAATGATCGATTATCCCAAAGCTGCACAAGTTAGAACACAACTAGGCTTGGCATATTTAGAATCAGGCCAATTAGAAAAAGCAAAATTCAATCTAATTCTCGCCCATCAATATGCTCCTGATGACCTTTCAACCAATTTAGCGCTTGCCCACTATTACATAACCCTTGGTGATTACCCTCGCGGTCAGTACCTATACCAAAGTATGCTTAAATTGTATTCTCATGATATTACCCTCCTGACTAATTATGCCACATTAATGTGTAAGCTCAGGAAGGAGGATGTTGCAAATAAATATTTTAAACGTGTATTTCAGTTAGCTTCTGGATATAAAATCCTAGCTAGTTTACAAAATGCAGCGATATGCGCGCGAAAAACCAATCACTCGAGTCAAGCAAGAAAACTCGCATCGAAAATTCTGATTTTTGATCCTAATAATCATTTTGCTCATAAAATGCTTATTGAACTGGCTTTAGCGGAAAATAAAGATAGAGTTGCGTACCGACTGATGCAGCGCTACCGCACGCTTGTTGATTACAAACTCCCTCTTGCTTATGAAGGCAAGTATCATCAACTCGCGAAACAGTTTAATTAACGTTTTTTATTCCTGGGTTGCCTTAAAGGTTTATAGGGTTTATTCATATTTTTTCGAATTGTATAGTGAACTTTGCGATGTTTAATCACTTTTCTAGATCTTTCTATACGCTTATATTCTCGGTATACCAAACGAACGAAAAACATAAAGCCGATCAAAACAAGTACAGAAAAAAACAATATAAATGGTTCACATAGCCAGCCTGGTTGACACGGCACAAAAAATTCAACGTCTTTTATGCTCATGCTACCTCCAAAATGTTACCTGTATAAAGCTAAGCCTAGCACCTCAACTTTGACCATTCTTTGCGTTGCACTTCATTTTGAAATGTCCAAGCAACAAACCTGGATATTTTTTGACCTTGCTTCATTTCCACAACTTTAACAGCCTCTACTTCAATTTTTTTCAATAGTTGTTTAAATGGTTTGATGTTCTCCGATTTCGACAATAGTGTAGAAAACCATAGAACTTGATTCGCAAACTCACGACTTTCATAAGCCATATTTGTTATAAACTTAATTTCTCCACCATCACACCACAACTCATTACTCTTTCCACCAAAATTTAGTGCTGGTGTTTTCTTAACGTTCGGTTGAGGTGAATGGCCATTTTTACTCTTATTATTCGCTAGATTTTTTGCTTTTCTTAATGAACCTTGGCGTGCTTCTTGTTGAGAACGGTGAAATGGCGGATTACACAACGTAACGTCAAATCGATCAGCTTGATGAATGATGCCCTTGAATATATGAGTGGGGTTTTGTTGCAAACGCAATTGAATCAATTTTCGAATTGAAGGATTTTGTTCCACTATTACCTTAGCGTTTGCTAACGATTTCTGTCCAATATCGCTTCCAACGACCTTCCATTTGTATTGAGCAGATCCAATAATGGGATAGATACAGTTTGCTCCGGTCCCAATATCAAGCACTGTTTTTATCTTGTTATCCTTACCTTCACTCTGACTAAACATATCTGAGATTCGATGCAGGTATTCCGCTCTTCCCGGTATAGGTGGGCACAAGTATCCATCAGGAATATCCCAATATTGAATATTATAATGATAGGCGAGCAACGCCTTATTCAATAATTTAACAGCTAAGGGATCAAAAAAATTTATTGTAGGCTGCCCTTTTGGGTTCTGAATCATATACGCCTTTAATTCAGGAACTGCTTCGACCAATTTCGTAAAATCATACTGACCACGGTGGCGATTTCTCGGGTGCAATGGACTTTGTTTCATTGTTTGTTATTACTCTCTACTCATCAAGGCGTCATATTAAACCAATCAAACGTTAAGTTCGCGATAAATAATATAGAGCCGAGCGTCTAACTCAAGCTGAAAGTAATCAGGTAGCATATGGCAACAGAGTTGGTAAAAGGCTTTGTTATGTTCTTTTTCTTTAATATGAGCTAACTCGTGGACCACAATCATATTAAGAAGCTCTTCAGGACCATCTTTAAACAGCGTCGAAATCCTTATCTCATTCCGTCTTTTTATTTTACCTCCATGGATTTTATTCGCATACGTATGCAGTCCAAGAGCGTTATTAATTACGTGTATTTTACTGTCGAATACAACTTTATTAATCGACTGTGATTTCTTTAAATAGCGCTCTTTAATTGCCATTGTATAAGCATAGAGTGCCTTTTCACTTTGAATATGATGTACCTTTGGATAGCGTTGGTCGAACCAAGCAATAAACTTTCCACGAGCAACTAAACCTTCTACTTGCTCGATAATATGAGTAGGGTACCCCTTTAAATAACGCTTTATAACATCCATTGTTCAATGTGCACCTTGTACCTAAATTTGTGTTTAAACGACTAATCACTAGTTACGGCAAATTATCTTTTAACCCCATGATATAACCTACACTTGGTATCTCGTGATAATATCTTTAATATCTTTTTTGATTGGCTAAAATACCTATGTCTTCTGAAATTACACGTATCGAAAATGAAGTAAACCAATGGCTTGATAATATAGTAATTGGCCTCAATTTGTGTCCTTTCGCTGCTAAACCACAGCGAAATAACCAAATTAGAATTGCAGTCACATCAGCGGACAACGATGAAGCGCTATTAGAATCAGTCTATCTACAGCTGAAAGATTTAGACACACTACCTGATCATGAGCTAGAAACGACAGTAGTTGTTGTGCCGAACATGCTGAGTGATTTCGATGATTATTTATTTTTTACTGATTGGTTAAATGCAGTATTGAAGACAGAAGGATGGGAAGGAATTTATCAAATAGCAACTTTCCATCCTAATTATTGCTTTCAAGGTAGTCAGCCCGAAGATAGTGAAAACTTAACCAATCGCTCTCCTTACCCGATCTTCCATTTAATTAGAGAAGCGAGCATGGAAAAAGTCCTGGCACATTACCCTAACCCAGATGAAATACCTGAAATCAACATAAAAAAAATGGAAGAGCTCAATCATCACGAACGTGAAAAGCTATTCCATTACTTACAAAAATGATGCTACAAAAATAAAGTTATTAAAATCAAGCTGTTTACTAAATTTGATTTTCGTATTTGAGTAAACCAGTCAGTTCGATATGCACTGATTGGTTTACTCGCTACACGAAACGTTACGCTTTTATCGTGAATTCAAGATCATTCACAATGACTGAAACATCAGCGCCAGCTCCAATCGATGCTGAATCACCAAAATTAGCGACAGATACTCCATCAACCTGTAATGAATCTTCCGTTATCTTCACATGTGACTCTAAGTATTCTTGAATAGCTGAATATTCCGCACTGACATCTACATCTAATATTTCCGATAAGTCAATTGAATCATCACTACTATTAAAATCCTGTAACGTATCTTTACTTGAGTCTATGACAAATCGGTCATTTCCTTGGCCTCCATAGAGGTTATCAGATGAGTTGTCTGAAATTATCGTGTCACTTGAATAATCGTAACTCGCTCCAGTTAAAATATCATTTCCATCACCACCATAGAGGTCATCACTGCCCTCTCCACCTATAAGAATATCATCACCACCAAGGCCGACTAGGTAGTCGTCACCGTCTTCTCCATCGAGCACGTCACCACTTTCATCATCATAGCTATCACCAGATTCATCATAGGAAAAGCTGATCAATGTATCATCGCCATCTCCACCTAATAACCAATCTTCACCTTCGCCTCCAACAAGGTAGTCATTACCTGCCCCCCCTTCAATAACATCATTTCCTGAGTCACCGTATATTGTGTCACCTTGATTGCTGTTACTGACGAGCTCTTCATCAACGCTTTCAGCCTCTAAGTTAGAATCTAGGGCGCTTGCAAAACTCTCTACAGATAT
This sequence comes from uncultured Vibrio sp., assembly GCA_947504195.1. GTDB lineage: Bacteria > Pseudomonadota > Gammaproteobacteria > Enterobacterales > Vibrionaceae > Vibrio. The sequence goes on from CANNGN010000001.1 coordinate 769,806, forward strand.
TGGTTCGGATTCATAGTTACGTACGACAGGAAACTCATCCGAACCTAATAAGTAATAATCAGAGCCATTACTTGATAACTGAACATCGAGTACGTAATTTATGCCTTGATCCCAATAGATGATTTCTATCTCATGAATACCACTATCTGACACACTAAATTCGAATGTATCAACAGCTTGTGGTTGGTTGTGATCGACCTCACTCACAACTACACCGTCTATTTTAATTTGGTAGCCATCATCAGCCGTAACCTGAATAGAATAGTCGCCTGCAGATAATTCAACCCCACCATATAGACGAACAACAGCATCACTAGACGTTGTTTTATTATGGTAATTAATGGAGCCTGCATCCTCACCGAGCCAAGTTTCAAAGTTAGAAGAATTGGCCCCATCGGTCGAGGTACCACCTAAGTCGTCATCGGTATTAATACCAACGCCACTAGAATAAGAGACACCTGTAGATATAAAGGTCGCATTAGGATCTTGGTCATCAATAACGCCTATCGCATCGGCGATCGACGTTAAGTTTCCATAATCACCCATTGAATCGTCATAGTTATAAAACTCCCCCCGAAGCCCTGAATTCGACTCAACATTCACAGTGATAGTTTTGGATTGAGTAGCCGTAGCTGAACCATCGGTGGATAAGGCATCAAATTGCAGTTCCACACTTCCAACATAGTCTTCAGGTGGAGTTACAACTAAAGTTTCAAAATCAAATCCGGTTACATCATAACTCGTGGTTTCATCGGTTATGGTGATCGTTTGACCATTGCCATCGGTTAGTGTTATCCCTGAAATGGTTGAACTAACCGCGACTGTAATCACATCATCAACATCCGGCGAGGTAACCGTAAATGGCTCAAGTGTAATATTACTATTCTCAACGCCTTCGTTTAGACCATAGACAACGACGTAATCGCCCTCTGAAGTCTCGATAGTATTCGATACATTCCCGACACCAGATGCTTCTAAAGCATCAAGTGAACTAAATAATTGGAAGTTATCTGAGCTTAAATCGATTGCGTCTGCGCCATCTACTTCAACGGTAATATCATAATTACCGGGGCCTCTCTGGTTAGCGTGAGCAATTTCAATCGCATAATAACCGCTCTCGGTTGGCGAAACGGTCAGTTCATTGATATTACTTCTATCCGCACTCCACTGAAGCGTGCCAGTGTCGTCACCACCTAAACTAATTGAAAGAGTATCGTCGGCCGTACCATCAAATACATAAGTCGAGCCCGCCTCGAGGTATATATAACCAGATATGATTGAAAAATCCCCTCCAGACACACTTGCAGATTCAACTTCAGATATCACGGTGCTGCTATCTGGTGTTGGGTTCGTTGCTTTCGTATCAATAATGAACTGAGAAAACTCCTCTTCTGTCATTCCTCGCCCGCTACCATTAGCGATACCCGACCATTGTTCAAGAAGGAGACCATCACCAGTTGAAGTTGAGTTAGTATCTATTATCTCTACTTCAGCAATAGGTGTGACTTCCTCCACGGTGCTTGCACTATAAGTGTTACCCGAGTTGTCACTTCCAGTGACGCTAGCAGTAACACTGCTATCTTGATCTAAGTCAGAGCCTGCAACAGGAATTGAGTAAACAAGTGTCCCCGCGCCATCATCAATCACATCACCGGTGTATTCTGTGCCGTTCACTTCTAACGTGACAATATCGCCCAGTGATGC
>CANNGN010000002.1 GCA_947504195.1 uncultured Vibrio sp.
AGATTCATCTGGTGATACAGATGGTTCACTCATAAAGCGGTGAACAACGCTTCATACGACTTCAGGTCGCACGGGCAGAAACGTGCTAGCAACGATCTCGCAGGCACGCCTCTGGACAGAAGCTTGTTAGCCCCACAGCTGACCTAACACACTTCTGAACAAAGCTTGTTGAATCGATTTATATCGGATAGTGCTCAGCGTCGAATAAATATTCAAAGCGCTTTAACACTGCTTTATAGTCACCTTCGGAAGGTTCAAGACCAAGTTCATCCCATGAAACTGTAGCAAGTTCATCAGTATGTGCGGTATATGGAGTCATATCCTCTACCAACTCTTTCTCAGTCAATTTTCTACTCATAGCCAGCATCTCGATTCAACATGACATCAAGTAATTAGTAGCATTACAACCTATGCTTCTTAGAAAAGAACATAGCCAAGCGATAATCCAACGATCATAATAATGATTGTTGTTAAAGTCATATTGTTATCAACCCATTGGTCAAATCTACTCATCATCTACTCCACAATATCAACGTTTACTTAACAGTAATATATCAATCAGATTTATAATTTAAACTCATTTGAGGTCAAAAATATACCACCGTACAAATAATTTAACATTAATGAAATATAAGTAGCAAGATACAGCGCGCAATACAGCAACGCTCCAAAACGATAGTCCACGTATGGCATATTGACATGTATAACTAAATAATAAAATTAACTGGGAAACCTGATAAAATCGCAACCATTGAGCTAGTCATTTGACAGAGGGTTATATGATAATTTGGACACCAGAATTGGCACCCCCGATTCGAAAATGGGTAGACTCAGTGACTGAACAAATTATATGTTGCGAGTTAAGCGAATGGAATGGTACCGAATATCCTGATTTTGAATTAAATTTATCAAATCAATTCGGAGTAACTTGCTTACCACTGTATATCAACAATAAAAATTCATCGGAAAACTTTGATTCTATATGGAAATATTTAACTAGTAATAGAAATCTAATCCATGAGTATATTAATCGGCAGCACGAGTTTCGTCGTTCGATACTCTTCCAGCAATACGAAAACGGTGAACAGCTAGATTTGGGTTACTACGATTATATAGACCTACTATCACATCTAGAGGAAAGGGTTGTTTTATGTATAAGAGCCTTGCATTCATTTCACCCCAACTTATTGCCCTGGTTAGACTACATTGTGAATAAAACAAATATTAAAATTTTAATTCTCAATAGCAAAGGAATTAAAGGATTGGATCAGCTCAACCACTTTCCGAGAGCCATCTTACCCTCATATTCGAAAAAGGAGATAGTGGAAGCTTGTTCTAGAGCGGTTTACGATTTGACTGGAACTAGTATGAGCTATTCTGAATTAAGTTCTGCGTTTTCGAAATGCCATTCATTAAAAGAGTTTATTACAAAAGTCCAGACTGCAGCGGTGTACCAGAGCACTCCTTCGAAAATGAAACATCTTAACTATTTTAAAGAGGCACTTTGATATTTGTCTTCCAACAACAAATTAATCAAATAATGATTTGCAAACTGATAGATAGTAATGATCTAAACAATAATGGTCGAGTAGACGACAAAAGTACGTTACCGTTCTCAAATGGAGAACTTCAAAATATGTCTCTAGGAAACATGTCCTTTTCTTGCTGGTTAAGGTAGTTTCCCCACCCAATATCTTCAGGTGGATGTTGTATCTTTAATTCGCTCACTTTCACTTGAAATGGGTTTTGCTTTTCGCAAGCCGCCTTACTTACTTTTGGAGCTGCTTTGGCGAAGTGTTGAAGTAAAATCTTATTTGAATTATCACGCAAAGCGAGCCGACTAGACCTATTGATTAACTTTCGTATGCGGCGCAGGTTTCCGTGGGAGAACGCATATATGCGCTTCATCATATCAGGGGATGCAAGCTCTGAAGGTTCATGAAAAGGAAGTGCTTCATCAAGCATGATTAGAAAGGCCTTATAAAGAACAAGATTTTCTTTGTTGTTTAGTCGAAAAGGCTCAAGTGTATGTTGCAACTCAAAACGTCCCGCTAATTGATTATTTGCTTCCAAAATCACTACAGAGTAGGGCATACCGAACAGTACCACAGGAATCCTCGAACGAACGATGAGCATTTTCAGCCAATCGGCTGCACTATGTAAAACTTGCTTATTCTTTCGATCTATCATGTGTTGAAACTCATCAATAATAATTAGCTCAACTTTACATAGTTTCATTAAATCACTCATTTCTTTCGCAACTTTTACTGGGTCACTCCCTCTAGAAAAGGCTAATGGGTCACCCAGATCAGACAGCAATTGTTCAGAAGCTGTTATTGGGGTAGCGTTAGGAGGAAGAGAGGTTGATAGAATTGGGATAATAGAGCCATCAGTTGTCTCCGAGCGAGGATTTTTATCTAAGTATTTGTTAATAAGTGTTGTTTTACCAGACCCCGTATCTCCGACGACAATCATACAGTCTGGTTCATGGATACCATCACTAAACTCTCGACAATCTGAAATATCGGCAATTATGTCAGTAATTTGGGGATTATGGATAAAGATTTGTTTGACTTTATCGGCGGTTTTTTCTACTGCGTGATGCTCCATAATCAATCGCCTCTAAAATAATTTACTGTATAGACCAACCAGTAGTATTAACTTCAATGTCCCAATCTAACTCATCATCAAGGTCAGGGGTATTGCAAACGTTCGATTGTTGTTTCTTTGCTTTGGAAGTTGCTCTTTCTGAATGCTCTTTTACTCGTTGTACCCTTGACGTTGTTGTTATGCCTAAAGAGTTACGCTTTTTGCTCTGCCCTGTTTTTTCGATTGCCTCATCGATAATATCGAGGATTTTTCGCCACGCTTTAACTACATCTTTATGGTTGTAGTTTTTTCTAATATGTCGCCTTGCGTATTTACAACAGGTTTTGTGCAACCATTCTGAAACAGAATAGGCATAGTCAGCATCGATAGCTTCAACAGCAAAGAACTCTTCCCGCTGTTCATCAAGTACATAAACCCTTCCCAGACAACTGGGATCATACTTAATACGCACTTGTACACTTTTTAGATTGCTACCCGTTTTGTTACCAAAATATCGTGCTAAACGAGCACTGGTGTAGCGTATTGTAGTACCAATTCTAATCCCGTTCTTATCGAGAGCTACCCGATGGTTTTTTCCTAGATTGAATTTTAATTGTTCTCTTGTGCCTTTAAAGGGCCTTGGTGGAACAGAGGAATTTACAGCATCGAGCCAGCTTAAATTGGGTATATTATTTTCAAGCCCATTTTTCCCATTCTGATAGATGTCAATTATCCAGATATGAATCATTTCTTGCAGAAGTAAATGATCAACTACCGCATTTTCAAGTGGGTCGTAGTCTTTTCTCTCGAATATGTTGGTAAAGCTCTTTCCGGGTATCCTAGACAGTAGTCGATTGTTGATCGTGCGAAAGTAGCGCTCTACTGAGCCCTTAAGCCAAGGCTTTTTGGTTGGATTTTTCTTCACCTTGATCTTTAGTTCTTTGCAAGCGATTTTGAAGTCTCGACTGTTAAACTCAGCGCCATTATCGACAATCAAATGCTCGGGTAAGCCATAGCAAGGCCAAACTCCTTCTACCGAAGGATATAAATCTTTGATGTGATCTTTCGGTAGAATTGCATTTTCAAGTGCTAATGAGACTGAGAGGTAACTTGGTGGTTCGAATCCTAAGTAGAAGCCTACAATGCTTTTTGTATGAGTGTCATATAGAAGTGTAAGCCAAGGCCGGCCCAGCGGTATACCTTGGCGTTCATCAAGAACGAATAAATCAAGTCTGGTATGATCTGCCTCTACGCGTTCCAGCACTCGCGTTGTTGGCGGCCTTTGACCCACTTTCCTAAAGGTCGAGTCTGCAGCACTTTTTCCCTTCCGAAGAACGATTTTTTCGTACTCTGAGTGCTTTCTCAGTCTCTTCCTGAATGATTGTATTGAAAACAAATTGTACTGAGTGTCATGAGTTTCGTTATACCGAGAAACTTCAGTTTCAAGTGTGATATATGCCGACGCTGCAGTCTGCTCTTCAGCTGAAAAGTAATCGTTTATTGCTTCTTGAATTAATGGCTCGAGCTCTTCTGGAACGTTACTGCTTGTGTTTCCAGCTGTGATTTTAGGAATAAGTGCTGACAGCTGGAAATCTGATTTTTTAAAAGTTCTCCAATATCGCTCAATACTGCTGGCTGAAGGCGTACTTGAACCGAACTTTTCTTCTAAAATTGGCAATGCGTCAACTATTTCCTTTTTAGAAAAATTATTTCCATATCGCTCAATAAGAAACTCAATAACATTGTATCTATGTATAGCTTCGTCTCTCCGGTCTTCACTAACAACAAAAACATCCTTGAAAACCAGATCGACGTCTCTCCACAAAGGAAGCGACAACGTTTCTTTAGGCTTAGAAACCATGCCAGAGCTAGAGCTTGGAAACAGCTCACCAAATCGATCTGCGTCCTCATCATTCATCTTTAAGTACTCCAAATCTGAGTTTGCCAATTAATCGGCTGATGCATATCGATTTTCAAAAGTTGTCGAGCAATCAGGTCATAGAGAGCTGGTAATGCTCTTGAAGAATGAACAGCCGAGTATTGAACGATTTGCTCTATTCGTAGCTCTCCATATTTCCTGAATAGACTCAGTATCTGACGCTGGACTGAGTTAAGATTGTCGTTACAGGCATATCGATGGATGATCTTCAAGTTATCGAGTAACGGGTATAATTGAATATTCTCCTCAGTCAGAACTTTCAGGTCATTACCCATACTAAGCGCATGTTCTTTCCTAGCGGAAAAGATTTCTTTGAATTCTTCAGTTTCCGCGATGTGCTTTGGTTTTATCTCATAAAATGGTTGATAAGAGTCATAGTAAGTTACTAAAAAATCGGGCGTATACCTACGTAGTTTACCATCGAGATAATACTCGAAACCAATAGGTTGAGCTTCAAAAGTTAAAACCTGTGCTGAAAATTCAAAGTGAAAACAGGCATCAAACTCTAAGTCGGATTCGACTGTATGAATGGAGTCAGTTTTGAGGCTGACAAAGCGTGATATGTTTTTAATTGATGAATTTCTAAGAATTCGTTTCTTCATAACAAAACCACCATACCTGTTGTAAACTTACTAAAGTTTCGTATACTTTATAAGCTATTTTAAGGTATGGTTGTTTTTATTTCAACGTATGGTTTCGTAAAATCAACTTATGGTTGTTTTTACAACGCTCAATATTCTTATTCGACTATTCTTTCCCGTAGACGTTATTTTCTTGTTCCTGAACGCGAATAAACGTGGTTCTCTTCGTCAGCTCTTTTAAGGCTTCAGCACCAACATATGTGCATGTAGAACGTACACCACCAAGGATATCTTGAATCGTATCTTCGACACTGCCACGATATGGCAATAACACTGTCTTTCCTTCTGCTGCTCGATACTGAGCGACGCCGCCGGAGTGTTTGTCCATCGCAGATTGTGATGACATGCCGTAGAACTTCACGAAGGTTTCATTGTTCTTGTTAACCAGTTCTCCGCCAGACTCATTATGGCCTGCAAGCATACCGCCTAGCATAACGAAATCGGCACCACCACCAAATGCTTTCGACACATCACCCGGACAAGTACACCCACCATCACCAATAATGCGACCACCAAGGCCATGAGCAGCGTCAGCACATTCGATAATGGCTGAGAGTTGAGGATAACCAACGCCTGTTTTAACGCGAGTGGTGCAGACAGAGCCTGGGCCAATACCGACTTTCACAATGTCAGCACCTGCTAGAATCAATTCTTCAACCATATCGCCTGTAACAACATTGCCAGCGGAAATGATTTTATCTGGATACGCGGCACGAACTTGTTGAACAAATTCAACCAAGTGCTCTGAATAGCCATTAGCGATATCAATACAAATAAACGCTAAGTCATCACTCAGAGACAAAACCTCTGTCAGCTTTTTGAAATTAGCTTCCGATGTTCCCGTAGAAACCATAATATGCTTGAGAACAGATTCGTCTTCATTCGTCACAAAGTCGGCCCACTGCTCTACGCTGTAGTGCTTATGAACTGCGGTCATAACATCAAATTTGGCGAGCGCCCTAGCCATTTCAAAACTGGCAACAGAGTCCATATTCGCAGCAATAACTGGCACACCAGACCATTGACGACCACTATGCTTGAAGGTAAACTCGCGGGTTAAATTTACTTGAGAGCGGCTTTTTAAAGTAGAACGTTTCGGGCGAAACAGGACATCTTTAAAACCTAACTTAAGTTCTTGTTCGATACGCATGATGCATTTCCTTGTAATGAATATAGTGCCACTTGCTGTATATGAATATTTAGGTTGGCAGACCTTTACTCATAATTCGGACACAAAAAAACCGGAGCGTTGGCAGACGCTCCGGTTTTCAATATTATAGGGCCTGTTTTCTTTCCCGCAAGACTGATATTTCAAGTTTTTTTGTGATACTGTTTAGCAGTATATACCTAAGATAAAATGAAAATATGTCTTTTATGTATTAAAGGTTCCACAAAACTCACGACTAAATATGATATTCATTTCTTCTAGCGTAATATAAAAACCTATTTTTCTCTTAGGTGTAAATTGGTTCCTAACAATGTATCTGCTATTTGTTTAATTGGACGTTAATTTCGATTATTAGTTTTTGTGTTCTGCTAGAAATTACAATGGTATTTCTTCACATGAAGTACAGTTTAACTCGACACATATTATTCGCTCTAATTTTCACTCCAACTTTATCTGCATATGCAGAGGAAGAGCCACATCGTTTTTATATGGGGTCAGGTTTATCTTGGTTAAATATGGATTCGAAAGGCAGACAAGGGAGAATGTCGAGTATTAACTATAACTATATATTTAATCCATCTATTGCTTTGGATATTGGTTATTTGGATGTGAGCTCCGATGAAACGTATACGTCTCGTTACAGTACTTTAATGCCAAATGTTACGTATAAAGGGCTCTTTGGCGGCGCTAAAGTCCAACAAACGTTCTCTACAGCTATTGTCTACGCTAAAGGTGGCGTCAGTCTAACAAGCTATCAAACAGATCTTCACCTTAATAATAGTGATAACAGTTTAAATAATTATTTAATGTCTCCTTATTTCAGCTTGGGTGCAAATATCCCTGCTTTTTTTGAGCCAAGCTTAGATTTAAACCTTGAACTTTCATACCAAGACTTCGAATTTGACTATTCTAATACCATATTAATGTTGGGTGCACAGTATCGTTTTTAATATCGCGAATTAAATACCTTAACGCCAAATAATTCTAATTCTTCTGTATCTCATTTATAAAAATGACTCAACTCACTCTAATTTAATATAGGACGCAATTGCTCGATAACATCACTCGAAAGCAATCCATGTTGGCCCATTTGTTGCGCTTCTTGATCCCCCGCTCGACTATGAATCATGACACCAAGCCGAGCCGCTTCACTCACGTTTAATCCTTGTGCAAGTAATGACGTAATAATGCCTGCCAATACATCTCCCATACCTGCACTTGCCATTCCCGGATTTCCGCCAAGACATACCCACGTATTATCACCATCACACACAAGTGTACCCGGCCCTTTTAGTACAACTATTCCACCATATTTTTTCTGTAGAGCTTGTACCGATTGATAGCGGTTTGCTTCGATACTTTCAACCGTTGAATTTAATAACCTAGCCGCTTCTGCTGAATGAGGCGTGATCACTCGATATTCATCAACTGTGGGCTCATGCGATAAAAAATAAAGTGCATCAGCATCAACAACTTTAGGCTTATTACTTTCTCTGACGATATGATATATCGCCTTAGCCTGGACATCTCGCCCTAATCCAGGCCCCAAACCAATCACGTTACACCACTGCAGGCGAGACTCAATTCTAGGTAACTCATCCCAATCTGAACTCATGACTTCAGGAATAGCTATAAGCATAGGGGGAACATTGTTTTTATCACAAAGTGTCGCGACCATACCCGCGCCACACCTCGCTGCAGCTTTAGCCGCCAATATCAACGCCCCTCCCATTCCGGAATTTCCTCCAGTAAGTAAGACCTTGCCATATGTCCCTTTATGAGAATTCGAACGCCGAGCTGGCAACTTAAGAACGGTACCTTCAGAGCAAATCGCCATCGCCGTCGGTGTATTTTGTTGGTTAAACACATCTTCTATGCCTAGTCCGGCAAAATGCAACTCCCCGACATAATCTCGTGCCTGCCCTGTTACAAGTCCTTGCTTTAATCCAATAAAACTCACTGTATGATCAGCTTGAATAGAAGCTCCCAGAACGATACCCGTATCACCACATAATCCAGAAGGGATATCGACTGCGATAATAGGGGCTTCGTTTTGATTGAGCTTATCAATTACCGCCCTTACCTCCGGTCGAACATTTCCCTTTATACCTGTACCCAAAACAGCGTCAATTACTACGTCAACGGTCCCAGATACTTTTTCGGTAGTTGCATCAAACACCTGGCCTCCATTTCTCAGCCAATGCAAATACGCTTTATACGCATCACCAGTGAGCTGTTCTGGCTCTCCTAGCTGCCAAACCGTCACGAACAGACCGACTGATTTCGCTAAGCTTGCGACGACATATCCATCACCACCATTATTGCCAGTACCACAACAGACCAACCAACGCTCAGAACTCGGATATTGAGCCATACCAATAGCAAATACCGCCTGCCCAGCTCGCTCCATTAAACTGTACATTTCAAGCCCTTTGGCATTTGCAGCTGGTTGTTCACCCGCTCTGACTTGCTCCATAGAATAAAATCGGTCACTCATTGTCATAGTTTCTTCACTTAACTCTCAAATAGAACAAATGGATAAACCCAAAAAGCATCGCTAGCTAGTTGGGTTAAGTTAGATTGGGTGATTCAAATTAGGAATTTTTTGAAGCAATGGCTTCGGTAGTCGCATCTTGAATAGAAAGAAATAGAGAATTGATTTTGCCAGTAGGTGTACGCATCGGATTAAGCGTAATGTTCTGGTACATAAAATCGGCTTGCTGAGTGATTGGATGGACATTCCGGCATTTAAATAAGTATGGACGTTGCTGCCATGTAATGAAACTACGACACCCCAGATCATATACTGGCTTAGTTTTTAACTTAAACCACTCTTCGGGAATTTCAGGAAACAATTCAAAAATCGATTTATCTAATGCGTCCGCAGCATGCAACCCACTATGGTGAGTCATAAAGCCATTCCACAATTGGACATTAAAATCTCGATCGATCACGATAAGACCTAAATCGACATTCTGAACCATGTCTACCATCCAATGAAATTGCTCAAATTCAGCAGGTAAGTTCATGGTTAAAAATCCTCCATTAGATATGAAAGCTTGTTATCTAGTAACGGCAGTGATTCATCGACAAACATAAATAAAAGATCACAGCGAATAGAGGTACTTTCAATGTTATAACTCACTTCGAACGTCATGGTTCTGCTAAACGACCCTGTGGTTGAACTGATCACAGATTCTATTGGAATATGTTGCCCTAGGAGAACCGGTGAGCTTTGAAAAAAGCGAACTTCTGATTGTTGACCTAAACCATTTAAAAAAGAACCCACCAGAATATTTGAAACATCCATTAGCAATTCGAGCTCTTCTAGATCATCACTTTCGGCAGGGATTTTCATCAAATGCTTTAAATCACTGACGCTGGAGTCACTAAGTAAAACCAACGCTTCACCGGCAATACCCTCGCCGCTAAAACCCTGGCACACACCCGATACTTGATCATTTTCCGCTAAATCTTTTAGCGCCATATGCAATTCACTGACTTCCAGTATATTTACATTTGGAAGCGGCAATTCAACGAACACATCAAAATGACGAGCCAGAGCATCGGCAGCTCGCCCAATAGCTACGTTAGCGACTTCCATATAAATATCGCGTCGCTTGAGCACAGGAAGATCAACAGAAACAGGAGTGACGATCTGAGGCTGTGTTGGGCGCTCGACCAATTGCTTCAACACATCATTAAGAATTGATTTATCGATTGGTTTTTGAATAAATGCTTTCGCGCCAAGAGACAAAACTCTATCTTTTGCTTTTGGCTGAATGTCCCCAGAAACCACGACAACAGGAACATTAATATTTTGTTTCCGAATTTCTTCTAGTGTCTCAAAGCCATCCAGCTCAGGCATGGTGAGATCAAGAAACATTAACTTGTATTCTTTTTCGTTGAGCTTTTCTATTCCGTCACGCCCATGTACGGCGAAAGTAATGTCTGCATTCAATGATGCAGGTAAAGAACGCGCCATTTGCTTACGAGCTAATGCTGAATCATCACAAATTAAGACGGGTAACGACATGGTTATATCCTAATATTTAACCAGCTCTATCTTCAATTTTCGGCGTAAATAGACTTCTCAGTTTCACTACGAAAATCAAACATAAAGCTACCAACTAATAGTTCATAGACCAGGCCAAAACGTCAGAGTAATCACTTTAATGACAAATGCCATTATTACCATCGCAATACCCAGTCTATAACGTCTAAACTCATCGACGGACATTGGTACTCGTTTGAAAAACATCGTTGCAATCCCGCCCCAATCTCGGGTCCGAATTCCATATTGGACGATACTCAACAAGATAGCGATAACACCAAATGTTAGTAGCCCTTTTTCAAACCAAAATAGTACTAAGCCCATATTAACCTCTTGTTATCTTTTGCACTCGTGTTTTCCTTTGAGCGTAAGATTAAAACAAAAAGAGATAAGTCACCTTAACACTATAGTCGAACATCAGAATTTGCAGGAAAAAAGTCTCTCTGGTTTAAATTAAAATGTGGTGTAAACATCAACAAACGAGAAAGTGTTCGTTGTTACATTGAACCAAATTCACTTTTAATGTGTATGAATGACCCATTATTGAGGACTAATTCTCAAAAATTTCCTTTTAATCTCTAGCTATGAGTAATATTTAAGATAAACCACAATTTACCATTTACAATCACACACAATATTGACAATAAAATTAGTTCATATTTATTAATAGGTTAGCTCTAATAACCAAATATAAATTGATGCATGCTTCAAAATTATCCAATAAAATGTATAGATCGTATTGACAAGGCAAGTAATCGATTTACACTAAAGTTAGCTTGAAAATCGTTTATTTGTTTGCGTATACATATCGTTGGATTAATAATACTCCAGTCATGTGGTAGCAATAGCAATCAACATTTCCACGCTAGTACCGCCGCTATCGGCTCTGTTTAATTAGTATTATTAGGATAAAATTATGTCTAACACAGTGACTGGCACTGTAAAGTGGTTCAACGAAACTAAAGGTTTTGGCTTCATTCAACAAGAGAACGGCCCAGACGTTTTCGCACACTTCAGTGCTATCCAAGGCGACGGTTTCCGTACTCTAGCTGAAGGTCAAAAAGTTGAATTTGTTGTTTCTCAAGGTCAAAAAGGACCTCAAGCTGAGAACATCCAAGTCCTATAATTTTAGTAGGCCAATAATTTAAAAAATAGTCAGCTATGCTGACTATTTTTATTTCTAGTGCCATTCCAACTAACCCCCGATCAACAGCAATAAGTCATTCTCTTTTTCTTCTCTCACTATTCCATTAATCGATGTCAAAAAACGGCGATAACCTCTCTATTTAACTGCTGACAGATATATCTAGTTGACTCTATAATGCTAGAAAATCGCCAACGGTAACTCTATGTGCAAAATTTTTCTAAAGCTAATTTAGCTGAACTCACCATTGGTTTAGCTAACGCACTAAATGATCAAGATCGTTTTAATCGTCTGATTGATGCTGTTCGCAAAGTCATTAGTTGTGATTGTATTGTATTAATGGCTCGCAAAGAGAAGACTCTCGTGCCTCTCTCAATGCAGGGGCTAACTCGAGATACACTCGGACGTCGATTTATCATTGATGATCACCCGAGATTTACTGCCATCTGCAATAGTCACTCTCCTGTTCGGTTTAGTTCCCATAGTAAAATGCCCGATCCATTTGACGGATTACTATTAGACCATTCTGGTGATGTACCTATTCACTCATGTATGGGCCTCCCATTAATGTTTGGTGAAGAATTATTAGGTGTTCTCACCCTAGATAGCTTACAAATTGACGCATTTGATGAAATACCCGACCGCAATCTAGAAATTTTATCGGCGATTGCTGCTTCAACATTAAAAATGGCGCTAACGATGTCTCAATTAGAGGCTCAAGCATTGAATACTCAACAACGTATGGAAGAACTCAACCAAGAAGCTTCCAAACACAATCAAGGCGAATTGATCGGAGCGAGCAAGCTGTTGGTCAATATGAAAGCAGATATTGATGTCGTGGCTCCTTCTAATTTCAACATTCTAATTTATGGTGAAACTGGAGTTGGAAAAGAATTGGTGGCTAGGCAAATACACAATCAATCACCTCGCCATCGTCAACCTTTGATATACGTTAACTGTGCTGCGATACCTGAAAACCTAGTGGAAAGCGAACTTTTTGGGCATGTAAAAGGCGCATTTACTGGAGCAGATAGAGATAGGCTTGGAAAATTTGCTTTAGCAGATGGCGGGACCCTTTTGCTTGACGAAATAGGTGAATTACCATTGGCAGCTCAAAGCAAGTTACTTAGAGCCCTTCAAAACAATGAAATACAGCCCGTCGGAAAAGATAATATTCAAACCATTGATGTGCGTGTTCTTGCTGCAACAAACCGAGATTTAAAACAAGAAGTTGATCAAGGGCGATTTCGTGCAGATTTATATCACCGATTAAGTGTTTATCCCATTCGCGTACCAGCTCTTCGCGAGCGTAATGATGATATCGCATTGCTATCAGGGTATTTTCTCGAAAACGCTAGACGCAGGCTCGGGCTTGATAACTTAAAGCTCTCACTTGAAGCTCTCAGTTTAATTAATCAATATTCTTGGCCAGGAAACGTTCGCGAACTTGAACATGTTATCAATCGTGCAACATTGAGAGCAAAAGCTAGACAAAGGAATGGAGAGACAAAAGTTATCTCAGTCACCGTTGATGATATTGGCGAGCTGGACATTACCCAAGTGCATGATAATCAATCCAACCAGCCAGTAGTTCATCCACCTAATAACATCGATTATCAACAAGGGTTACGTGAAGCAACCAATACCTTCCAAGCTAAAATTATCCGTCAGGCCCTCATTGATTCAAATTTCAATTGGGCCAAAGCAGGAAGAGAGCTCAATGTTGACCGTGCTAACCTCACCCGACTGGCAAAAAGGCTTGGAATTGAGGTAGAAAAAAACCACAAAATACTTGGCTAAATCATTCAACGACTGACTTTCTTAACCCTGAATTAACGATTCTGTATCAGGAAAAGAGAGTTGGTATTGCGTCATAAAATCTGCGCGAATAAGTTGCTCTAACTCCCCTGCTCGTTCTGTAGGGCAAAACAACATAAAGTAGAGTACTTGTTCGCCATGTTCTCCATTATCGATGCGCACGAGCGGCTCAGGGCCCGGTAAATCAACCCCTGCATGCCTTTCTACAACACTATTATAGCGCTTAGCTACCTCAATAAAATCCTCACAATGTTGGTCAATCTGTTCTTTTAATGTTGGAATTATTGGATAGAGATTAACAAACCGAGGAATCACAATATCAAAACTGTGGTAGACATACCTCTTCATGAAATTAAGATTTTTTACTGGAAAAGAAAAGAACATACTGTTTGGTAACGTGGCGGTTTTTCCAGTGTAATGATAGAAACCACGACTTACATCTAATTCTTGAATCGTTGTTGCCATCAGGTTATGTTCGATAACTTCGCCACATAACGTCCCAACTTCAATCCAATCACCAATGACGAAAGAACGTGAACTTGCACGTTGTATTGAGCCAGTGAAGCAAAGAATAATCTCTTTTGATGCCAACACAATAGCTACTGCAATGGCGGTCACGGAGAGTGCAAAGTGATTTATCTCAGTACGCCAAATAAGAAAAGTGACAAAAATAATGAGTAAGGAGACGCTATTTTTAGTTCGTGACATCCATTTGCGTTGCTTTTCGGAGAGAAACGCAACATCTCCACGAATGCGATTAAGCAACACTCTTCGTATTATCAAAATATATATGATCAGAAGAATGCTGCTCAACAACTTATGCGTTGATAGATACTCGATAATGATGTCAATTTCTACCACTGACCAACTCCCAAAAAGAAAGCTTCACACCTGTACGTGTAAAGTCAAATTGTTGAACTACGATATCGCAATTTTAGCTAATTTGAAGAGTTTAGTAGAGTATCAATCAAATTTTTAGAAATAAAGCTAACTGTCGTATTTTCAATTACTTTAATTGATAGGTTGCTGTATTTTTAGCAATTTTTATAATAACTTCTGTCGCCTTGATCATACCTTCAATCGACACGAATTCATGGATACTATGAAAGTTATACGTACCTGTGAACAAATTTGGACATGGAAGCCCCTTAAACGAAAGTGCTGCTCCATCGGTTCCACCTCGAATTGGCTGCATAACAGGAACCACATCTGCGTCTAGCATGGCCTGCTTCGCAATATCTAGGATATGAGGATGAGGTTCAATCATCTCTTTCATGTTTTTATAAAGATCAACAAACTCGACATCAACGGAACCATGGCGATAAAGCCCACCAACCTCTTGCGCGAGTGAACGAATAAAAGCTTTTCTTTGCTCCAAACCTTGAAGTTCAAAATCACGCAGAAGGTAATTTAACTCACTGTATTCAATACCTAGATTACCCGACGATAAATGATAGAACCCTTCATAATCAGTCGTTTTATTAGGTACTTCGTCGGTAGGAATCGCCATTTCAAATTTAGCTGCTAACCGCATGCTATTGACCATCTTCCCTTTTGCTTTTCCTGGGTGCACTCCATTTCCATAAAAGCGAACAGTCGCATTCGAAGCATTAAAGTTCTCATATTCAAGCTCACCAATGCCACCACCATCAACGGTATAAGCCCAAGCAGCGCCAAATTTATCAACATCGAATTTATCTGCACCACGGCCAATTTCTTCATCTGGAGTAAAGGCGATACAGATCTCTCCATGGGGAATCTCCGGGTGCTGTTTAAGAAACTCCACGGCAGTAAGGATTTCTGCAATACCTGCTTTATCATCGGCACCAAGCAACGTATTGCCATCGGTAGTGATCAGGTTATGTCCGTACAACTGATTTAGCTCAGGATATTGAATAGGGGACAACACATGATCTCCACGCCCCAATGCGATATCACCACCTTGGTAAGATTCTACAATTTGAGGGATGACATTCTTTGCGGGTGCATCTGGAGACGTATCCATATGAGCGATAAGTCCAATTGATGGCACAGCATAGTCGACATTCGAATGCAGTTTCGCCATTACATACCCATTCTCATCAAGAGAAACATCGCTTAGCCCAATATCGATAAGCTCTTGCTCAAGCATTTGGGCAAACTTCATTTGCCCTGACGAACTAGGACAACCATTTCGATTGGGATTGGATTGACTATCGATAATCACGTAACTTAAAAATCTATCGAGTAAATTATCCATTTTATCTCCGACACTAAATATATAACTCTGCAAAACCGACGGATAAATGATCTATATTCTATATTTCAACCGGCTGGCATGGGTCAGTTCTTACTTATAGTATCGATAAATAAAAAGTGAGGATTGCTGCAAATCACTTTTAATCCATTTAGAGAGGATAAGTCGGGGAAATTACGTGCTAAGTTGCTTCAAATCAAAGTTATTCTCAATCTCATTTAAAAGAATCAGGCTAATAAAACTTATTAACATTCACTTTCCTGAACAACCGATTAGATCAACGCGTTTTAACATAACGACCAGAAAGCAAAAAAGCGCCCAAAGCGCTTTCAATCAAATGTCGTTTATAACCTTATTCGAACTAATATTTAAGGCTCAATGAAAGGTCCTACAATATTACCGAGCGAATTAACATTAAAATTTCTTTTCTGCATACCCAGTCATGACTTCTAAGCGTAATGCTTTACCAAGCTTGGTCGTTGGATGAACGACAACTAAATTTTTAACAGACTTTTTCAAACGCCCCATATCAGCTTGTTCAGCCTTCGTAATTTCACGGGAGAATGCCATTGCTAACAACGCTTTACGTTCTTTATTCAATTCAAAATCTTGCTTGTGATTAACTTGAGCAACTTTCTTTTCCAGTTGATCAACTTCATCAGTAAATTTTCTAATCATCTCATGATCACCACGAGATTTAGCTGCATTTAGCTTGTGTCGACAGGAATCCAAACGATTTTTAGCCTGTTGAATTTCTTGTTTATTACTCATGGAATTTGACCCTAAGAGTGGTTATGGGGCGCGGAGTATAGCACAGATGAAAACCGGTAACCGCTGTTTTGATCTATCTAAATACGCATTGTATTAATGAACGGGTGTATCTGTTTCCGAATAGAATTTTCCAAAATGTTCCTCAAGAACTTCCGGAGTCAACTTCCCTTCCGCTTCCAATCGCTTCAATTTTTCAACGACCGCTTTTTGTTCTTCAATACTTGGAAGCTTCTCTTCCTCGTTACCTTGCTCTTGTTCCATCATCTCTGCTAATTCTTTCTCGAGATCACTCATACAACCTACCTCATAATTTAAATCTACTTGTGCAATTTTACCTGACTCATGGCACGGTGACTAGAGCAACGTAACATTGAAAAAACGAACGAGATCAAAGCTTCCCTTAAATAGGGTGGAAATGTTAAATTCCCTACGGAACTTTTTTTGTCGATTCCAATACTAATCAATGTTATTGCTCCGGAGGAATAAGATTAATGCCATCAGCCACTTTTCAACAGCTACAGAGTTATCTTAATAGTCAGGTAATTGGACAAACCGAACTGGTTAACCAAATTCTCGTTGCACTCTTAGCCGATGGTCATATCTTAGTTGAAGGCCCTCCTGGATTGGCCAAAACCCGAGCGGTTAAATCATTGGCTTCCTGCATTGAAGGCTCGTTTCATCGCGTACAATTTACACCAGACTTACTTCCTGCCGACCTAACAGGTACCGATATCTATCGCCCTGAAACGGGAGAGTTCAAGTTTCAACCTGGTCCGATTTTCCACTCGTTATTACTTGCGGATGAAATCAACCGAGCGCCAGCGAAAGTGCAAGCTGCGATGTTGGAAGCGATGGCTGAAAAACAAATTACAGCAGGTCGAAAAACATATGGGTTACCCAAGCTATTTTTGGTCATGGCAACACAAAACCCAATAGAGCAAGAAGGGACTTACCCACTGCCTGAAGCACAACTCGACCGTTTTCTTCTTCACCTTAATGTTGACTACCCGGATATTGAGAGTGAATTGGAAATCCTAAGATTGAACCGCGGGGAAGCTCAAGGAAGTGCAACAGCTCAACCCGCTAAAATTAGCCAAGAAACTATTTTCGCTGCTCGTGAGCAGGTCCTCTCGATTCATATGGCTGAGTCAGTAGAACAATATATAGTCCGCTTAATCATGGCAACTCGCCAGCCTGAGCAATACGATAACCAGCTAGCGCAATGGATCGAACTGGGTGTCTCTCCCCGTGCAACGATTGCACTAGATCGCTGCGCCCGAGCTCATGCTTGGTTACACGGTCGCGATTTTGTCAGTCCAGAAGATGTACAGGTCATGGCGTTTCCCGTACTGCGACATCGTCTACTGCTTAGCTATCAAGCTCAGGCAGAGGGTGTGCATCCGAACCAAGTGATCAGTCACCTCTTGTCATTAGTTGGTAGCGCATAACGAGATTATATCGAATGGAACTACCACCTTACAGTAATGGCTATTCACTCTGCCTTGAAGAGCTTCTTCATTATCGAGTTCATAGCCGTCAATGGCTTCCACCTGCGAAAAGCCTTTGGACATCGTTAGCTGGCCAACATCAAAGTCGCCAGCTTGGTCGAGGTATGGATTTTGCCGAGGTCAGAAAGTATCAAGCCGGTGACGATATTCGTAGTATTGATTGGCGCGTAACCGCAAGAACGGGCAAGCCTTATACAAAATTGTTCACCGAAGAGCGCGAAAAACCCGTTGTCATTTATGTGGATTTAAGTCATTCAATGCAGTTTGGCTCAACGTTAATGCTTAAGGCGATTCAAGCTGCGCACCTTGCTTCATTGTGTGCCTGGACTGCCGTACAGCAAAATGACCGAGTGGGAGCAGTGATTGATTTAGGTGACCAATTAATTGAATTAAAACCACAAAGTCGACAACGTGGCGTTTTGCTTATGCTACAAAAACTGCTCGAAGGCCAACGTCGTAACCTATCCAACCGTCAATCAGTCAGTGACTCGAAGCAACACCAATTTATTGATGCTATGCGGACAATGACCAGAATTGCGCCCAAAGGTAGTGATGTTGTTCTTATCAGTGATTTTATTCACTATCAACCAACTCTCGACCCACTGTTTACTCAATTACGCAAACATAATGCACTGAGGGTGATGCATATATCTGATCCTCTTGAGTGTGGAGAAACCGCATTTAGAGGCGTGGAATTGATAGGTGACTTTAAGTCGAGCAAATGGATTGATTTTTCTGCAAAACGAACCCGACATTCGATAAAAAAATCCTTTGATTCTAAGAGAGATAGTCTAGAATCTCTCTGTGAAAAATTACAAATGCCTTATCATCAAATTTCGAGTGATACTCCTTTATTGACTCAGCTTTCTGGAAAGTTCTAGATGAAACAAACACTCTCTAATCTATTACAATTGAATCCTTTACATTTGCCCCCTTCACCATCATGGTGGCCTATTGCTTGGGGATGGTTATCATTAATCGGCTCCGCGATTGTGGCACTGCTATTGTTGATTTTTTTATTTCGTATGAGACAAAAGAAATTAGCCCCTAAAAAAGCAGCATTGCGTATTTTTTCCAAGTCAAAAGAGACAATGACAGCCTCGGAAGCGATGGAGATTGTAAGACAAGCTGCATTAAGCTATTTCCCTAGAGATGAAATGGCGAAGCTAACAGGGCATGATTGGTACGCCTTTCTCGACAGTTATGTGTCTACCCCTCTTTTTACCCAGAACGAAACATTGTGGCAAAAAGCGCTGTATCAAAAAGCCCCTAATGGTGACGTAAACCAACTCGTTGATGATTGTCAGGATTGGGTACGTCGTGCATTACCACCAGCAAAACGGAGTTCAACTAACGTTGGCTAATTTAGAATTGGCGTGGTGGTGGATGCTACTTCTGCTTCCGCTACCTTTATTAGCAGTGAGATTGTTACCACCAGCCAAACAATCGACACCAATCCAAATCGCTTACTTACCCTCAGAGCAAAGTGACCGCCGACCAAAACTCGAATTCAGTCGTTGGTTGGCTTATGCAATATGGCTATTTTTGGTGATCGCCGCCGCTCGACCAATTTGGTATGGCGACCCAGTTACGACCCACCCCAAGCATCGCGACTTAATGCTAGTCGTCGACTTGTCTAACTCGATGAGTCAAGAAGATATGCGCCAAGGGGACGAGTACATCGACCGGCTAAGTGCGGTTAAACAAGTGGTTAGCGATTTTATCGACAAACGCGATGGAGACCGAATTGGTTTGGTTTTGTTTGCCGATCACGCCTATTTACAAACTCCTCTTACCTTTGACCATGCAACGGTTAAACAGCAACTTAATCAAACCGTACTAAAATTAATTGGCACGAAAACGGCGATTGGTGAAGGCATCGGCCTAGCCACAAAAACGTTTATTGATAGCGATGCGCCACAACGGGTAATGATTCTACTCAGTGATGGAACCAACACTGCGGGTGTGCTCGATCCACTTCGAGCAGCTGAAATCGCAAAAAAATATCACACGACCATATACACTGTCGGAGTAGGTGCAGGGGAAATGCAAGTCAAAGATTTTCTTTTCACTCACACAGTGAATACCGCGAAAGATCTTGATGAAAAAAGCTTGATATCCATTGCCGACACAACAGGCGGCCAGTATTTCCGCGCTCGAAATAGTCAGGAACTCGCAACCATTTACGACACGATTAATCACTTGCAACCCATTAGCCAAGCAAGTCAAACCTGGCGCCCTCAGACAGAATGGTTTCATTATCCCCTTACGGTGGCCTTGGTACTTTCGTTCTTACTTATTGCAGTGAGGAGAAATCATGTCTGATCTGGCGGTCCTACACCCTGAATGGCTACTGGCACTTTTCCCAGTCGCTCTGTTTGTTTATTGGTTGATGCACCGGCGTCATAGCAGTGACCTCATTTCATCTCACTTAGCAAAAGCAATGGGTGTTGAAAAGCACGACTCCAGTAAAATCTTAATAGGGTTAGCATTAATTTGGGCCATAACCATTATCGCGCTTTCAGGGCCCAGTTTTGGAAAACGAACCATACCAACCATGAGCAGTAACAGTGCTCGCGTTATTGTTATGGATATGTCGCGATCAATGTTTGCAACGGATAACAAACCAAACCGCCTTACTCAAGCACGCTACAAAGCGAGTGACCTGTTGTCTCAGTGGACCGAAGGTTATACCGGCTTAGTCGCCTACGCGGCAGATGCTTATACCGTCAGCCCGATGACAACGGATACCGCGACAATCGCAGCTCAGTTGCCCAACCTTAGCCCAGATCTGATGCCTTACCAAGGTGCCAATGCCGCGCGCGGTGTTACTCGTGCTATCGATCTATTAAAGAACGCCGGATTTGCTGCAGGTTCAATTATCTTAATTGCTGATGATCTTGACCAAGCCGAAGCGGATCAAATTGAAAGCCAGCTCGATAGCACCAGTTGGAAGCTAATTATCCTTGGTGTAGGTTCCCGCTCCGGCGCTCCAATTCCAGTCAACGATGGCGAGCTCCTTCAAACAGCCACCGGACAAACCGTGGTGGCTAAAAGTAATTTTAATCTGATGACGCAGTTAGCTAATGACGTATCCGGCACTTTTGCTCCTATTCAACTTGATAACAGCGATGTGACAACAATTGTTGATGCTGAAGCTTCAAGTTTACTTTCGATTTCTAAGGCAAAACAACACAAAGTCACAGAGCAAATGAACCATGGCTTTTGGTTAGTTCCTATCGTACTGATTGCTGCACTAGGTTTATTCCGTCGTGGGTTTATATTTATTGTCGCCTTTAGCCTTATGCCATTGCTACACCCTTCATCTGCTCAGGCATCACCCTGGCTCAATGACAATCAAGAAGCCAAACAGCTGTATGATTCAGAACAATACTCTGAAGCCGCAAATCAGTTTAGCGATCCCGAATGGCGCGCAGCTGCTCATTATCAAGCGGAAAATTATCAAGAAGCGATCGATGCACTCAACAGTATTCCAACACCAAATAATCGTCAGCAATACAACCTTGCCAACGCGTATGCAAAAAATGGCGACTTAGAGCAAGCCAAAGAGTTGTACCAGTCGATTCTGGAAAAAGAACCACAAAATGAAGACGCTCGTCATAATCTCGAGCAAGTTGAAAATGCCCTGAAACAGCAACAGCAACAGCAACAGCAACAGCAACAGCAAGACGATAAAAACGATGCTGATCAAAAGCAACAAGATCAGCAAAGCTCTTCTTCAAAAAATAGTGATAAGCAAAACAACGACAAGCAACAGGGGTCGAGTAGCCAACAGAAAGATTCGCAACCTCAGAATCAAAGCTCGGCACAAAATAAGCAGGATAAAGAGTCGAGCTCTTCAGCTAAACCAGAGCCAAAAGAGCGAAACAAAGACGAAGAAAATAAAGGCGATCAAGAGCAGAACAGCAGCGCGCAATCAGATCGCACTGATCAATCTATTTCACAAGCTGAAGAAAAGAACAAAACCGAACACGCAAAGCAGGCAGAAAACAATCAAGCTTCGGACCCAGAGCTACGAAAACTAGAGCAAGTAGAAAATGCACGCGATCCAAGCCGCTTATTACGAGCTCAATTGCTACTTCAAGCGCAACAACAAGAACCACCTAAGGACAATGGAAAATCATGGTAATGAATAATGTTAGTCATCAATTCAGATTAATATTGCTGGTCATCGTCAGCTTATTACTTAGCATGCCAAGTTTTGCTCAGGTATACGCGACGGTTTCAAAAAACCGTGTCACGCAAAATGAATTGTTCCGACTCACGATTGTTGCTGATTCCAAAGTTTCGAGTGATTTATTAGACCTTTCTAGCTTAGAATCCGACTTCGAAACCCTCGGCCGTCCTAGCTTTGGCACATCAATCAATATTATTAATGGCAAACGCAGCACTCGCAGTGAATGGAATATCAATATTGCAGCAAATAGAACAGGCATAATCACAATTCCTACACTCCATATTGGTAGCGAACAAACTCAGCCGATAGCCTTACAGGTGGTTAGTGATTCCGCTGCACCAAACAACCAAGATTTGGTCGAAATAAACACCCATTTCGATGATACAACTCTCTATCCGAATCAAAGTACGGTAATGCATGTCGAGCTGATTATTAAAGCGGACACACGACGGTTACAGAATCCTCAGATTACTCCCCCATCCACCAAGGGAATCCAATTGGAATCGGCGAGTGAACCAAATCAAAGCCAACAAATCATCAATGGCATTCAAAGCACCATCGTTACACAAGATTTCCGCATTACTGGATTAACGCCCGGTAGCTTTGACATTATTGAGCCGCAATTTGAAAGCCAACTTATCTACGAAGGGTATAATGGCGCAACACAAATGCTTGCTTTAAAAACCAAAGCTAAATCGTACCCAATAACTGTGTTAGAAAAACCTAACCAATACACAGGAGTATGGCTACCAACTTCGTACCTCAACTTAGAACAACAGTGGCAGGATGATTCCGGTAATCAACTGCTAGATGATATTACAAAAGTAAACGTTGGCGACCCAATCACTCGGCAGATAAAACTCACCGTTCGAGGCGTTTCTCAAGAGCAAATTCCTAACCTCACGGTCAATTATCCAGATTCATTACGGGTCTATGGTGAGAAACCTAGCTATCAGACTCTAGATAACGGTGATTTAGTCATGACGATGAAGCAAGTGCTGATCCCCAATACGAGTGGTGACATCTCCATTCCAGGTATCACTCTAAAATGGTGGGATACAAAAGTTAAGGCCGAACGAAAAAGCTTGTTAGCCAGCAAAGTGATACGAGTCTCACCCCAAACTCAAAGTGATATAACACCACTGCCAACCCCAACTCAAGCTCCTCAGACGAGTGTTGTTCACGTCGACAATGGTATATGGCCTTATCTTACCGCTCTCTTTGCGTTTTTATGGGTTGCGACATTAATTTGGATGAATCGAAATGGGTTGACTCGCTCAAACGCTGCGGCCTCTGATCCAGTACCTCAAGATGATGATTTTAAACAGCTCAACCAAGCTATTCATCAGAACGATGGATTTAAAGTAAACGTCTTAATCCAACGTTGGCTAGATGAATCGACACTCAGCGTCGCGGACAAACAAAGCGTTATCGAGGCAAAACAGACATGGCTCGCTCAGCAATACGCAAGCCAAACGCCAGAAGCAGATAACAAGGTAGTGTTCCTCTCACTCTTAACTCAGCTGAAAAAAAAGGCAAGAAAAAAAAATCAACAAACAAATGAGCCGTTAGCTAAGCTATAATTAATATGACTATCTATAAACACTAACACTTTGATTCAAAAGGGGCTAATTATCGTACCGTTGAACGTCTATCCTACCTTGCTTCTGGCATCGCTTATAAGCGCAAGTTCGCTAGCGCAAGTCGACCTTGTCAAAGTGGATAAATCGAAAAGACGTATGTACTTGATTGAGAATGGCACCACCATCAAAGAATATCGTATCGCATTAGGGAAGTCGCCTAAGGGACATAAACAACAGGAAGGCGATCAGAAGACACCTGAAGGACGTTATGTTTTAAATGGGATTAACCCAAATTCGATTTTTTACAAATCGATCCACATCGAGTATCCCAATCAGCAAGATATCCAAAACGCTCAACGGTTAGGAGTAAACTCCGGAGGCGATATCAAAATTCATGGCATTAAATCTACCTTCAAAGATGACCCTGCCTACATTCAAAGCTTCGATTGGACTAATGGTTGTATTGCCATTACCAATCAAGAAATGGATGAGTTTTTATCCCTAGTCGATAACGGCACACCTATCGATATTGAGTGGTAGACCATCAAAATAGTCGCCATCGCTACCAAATAATTAATAGCTGTCAAACCCTATTGTTGGTACTTTTCAATGTCGACGCCTTCCAATAGATAGCCGGTTTCACCAAGCTCGGAGCTAACACCATCAGTTCGCAATATTCCTGTTATCCATACAAGATCCCACAAACCGTTTGTCGGTGCCCCACCAGCATATTTTACATAGATTATTTGATTGGGTGGTGGCGGTGGAACATGAATACACGCCCCTAGAAACGGGACTAATAAAAATTCGGTCACCTTTGAGTCGTCGCCTTCTAGAGGTATGACAAAACCTGGGATTTTAATCTTTTTGCCATTCAGATCTTGACGGACAGTACCAACTAATAGTTGAGGTGGTGCATCACCGTCGTGATCGGCTAATGGGCGTTCATAAACAATGTTGCGTTCTTCTTCAGGGATAAGATCGAGCCACTCAATGTTTGTTGCGACCTCATCACTATTAATACTCGCTAGTACCGATGGTGAGCAGCAGAAGAACAAAAGTAAGAATGCAAATAAAGGAGCATGATTCTTATACATAACGGCCTTTCGCGTTAGATATGTGCTGTCTATCAGGGATAAATAGATGTGCACATAATCATGGCTATATCGTTGTTGTTAAAATAATTTCTCTGTTTTACTTATGAAATAAGACCGAAATATGACAACAATAAAATGTTCATCTATATGTCACAATAGATTCACGCAACTCCCTCGTAATAACCCTACTTAATAAAAGAGTACTTTGTGTTTTCAATTTAAAAACTAAGCGGAGAAGATCTGTGAAACTTAACCCTCTATTGTTAGCAAGTAGCGCTATGATCATGTGTATGAGCACTGGCGTAGCATATAGTTCATCGAAATTAGAAACACCTCAGGTGAACGACCAATGGTATCAGGACGCTCAAGCACAACTCGAATTAGCGAAGGCGAATAAGCCAATCGATAAGTCTGCGAAAAACGTTATTCTCTTTGTTGGTGATGGAATGAGTGTTGGCACCATTACCGCGGCTCGTATCTTTGAAGGACAGCGTAAAGGACTACTAGGTGAAGAGTATTCACTGGCTATGGAAAGTTTGCCAAGTGTTGCACTTTCAAAAACCTATAACACCAATGCACAGACACCAGACTCTGCGGGTACTGCGACCGCGATGGTTTCCGGTGTAAAAACCAAAGCAGGTGTTATTAGTATTGACGATAATGTCCAACGTGGTTTCTGTAATACAGCGAAAGGAAATGAAGTCGCCACTGCATGGGAAATAGCAGCAGAAAAAGGGCTGTCTGTTGGGGTAGTATCAACTGCGCGCATCACTCACGCTACGCCAGCAACAACCTACGCTCACAGCGCCGATCGCAACTGGGAAAATGATGGTTCGATGCCTAATATCGCTAAAAACCAAGGCTGTGTCGATATCGCTCAACAACTAATAAACTTCGACAAAGGTAACGGTCTACAAGTTGTTTTCGGTGGAGGTCGCCGTGAGTTCCTACCTAAAACAGTTACCGACCCAGAAGGAAAAGCTGGCAAACGTAAAGATGGACGCAATCTTATAGCCGAATGGGAAGCGAAATACCCAGAAGGTAAATACGTATGGGATCAAGCAGGATTCGATAAGCTCGATAAAAACACAAAACGCGCATTTGGTTTATTTGAAAGTAGTCATATGAAATACGAAGCCGATCGTGAAAATGAGCCATCACTTGCTGAAATGACATCGAAAGCAGTCGATATTCTTAGCAACAACCAAGATGGCTACATCCTTATGGTTGAAGCTGGACGTATTGACCACGCTCACCATGCAACTAACGCGGCACGTGCACTTTCCGATACGATTGCCTTTGATAATGCGATAAAAACCGCATTAGATAAAACCAACCCCGAAGAGACATTAATCATTGTTACGGCCGATCACGCTCATACCTTTATAATGAACGGCTACTCTGAACGCGGTAACCCTATCTTAGGTTTAGCGAAGCAAGGCGGTAAATATAAAAAAGATGACTTTGGAAAACGCTATACCACTGTTGGTTACGGAAACGGTGAAAATGCCTTTAATGGGGCTCGCTCTAACCCAACAGAAGAAGAAGTTCTTGCATTAGATTACAAGCAACAAGCTCTTATTAAATTTTCATCTGAAACCCATTCTGGGGAAGATGTCGCTATATTTGCCAAAGGCCCACAAGCCTATCTGTTCCAGGGTGCAGTTGAACAAAACTACATCTTTCATGTCATCAACGAAGCACTTGGTCTAGCTAAGTAATGACCGTTTTCTTTTACTAATACTCTAAAAAACGCTAGACATATTCGGTCTAGCGTTCTTATTTAAAATATTCGTCGACGTACTAACTAATCTATCGATTCTAACTGAGCATACGCATTACGAAGCCAAACTTTCATGCGCTGACGCTCGGCAATATTCATTAAACTACGATCATTTGCAACCGCCCAGAAACTGCTGTTATTAAAATCAATCTTCTGGGTTAATTTGGTTTGGAGCTTAGGAAGCTCAATAATGGCTGCATCATTTTCTTTCGCTAACTGATAAGCGGATGATTTTTTAAAACGCGAGAAATCACTACCTCGACCGTAATTCTGAACAACAACAAACGCAACACCTGACTCTTTATAGCGCTGGACGACACTCGTTAAAAGCGCAACCGAATCGGCCCCATCATCCATCACATGCCACCAATACGTTTGATAGCCCATTTCATCAAGAAGTCCAAAAACATCCGTTTCTTCGATCCATTTTCCCACTGGTTGAGCCGTTTGAGCGGCCAAATCAATAATTAAATCACGATCGGGGTTCTCTTCAACAGCCGCCAACAACCCATCTAAACTATCATCGTCGCCCACAATGATTGAAGACGCAAAATCTTGGTAAAAACGGGAAAAAGTTCCGTGTGAAGAGTCGCAATCAAAACCTAAGAAGCTGTATTCATGATCAATATAAAATTGCGCTAACAGCCGAGCGGTCATTGACTTACCAACACCACCTTTCTCTCCACCAATAAAATGTACTTTAGCCATCGTAGTTTCCTTTCTACTATTCGTTGATAATGCGATACTTACACCAATATATTTACTTTTATACCGCCGCTTTACAATACATTACGCAAATAATAAATCGATATGAAAAGCAAAAGATAAGATATTCATTACGCTGTTATTAAAAACCTCTGTTCCAACCATGCACAAGCCTCTTCAATTTGATAATCTAGCATTTGCCCTATAAAAACAGGATTTATCTCCTACCTTACACGAATAATAAAAAACAAAATCTACAATAAAAAAGAAACTCAAGGACCCAACAATGCACAATAAAAAATATGTGGTTGCTCTTGATCAAGGAACAACGAGCTCGCGCACTATTATTCTCGATCACAACGCCAATATCGTGAGCGCTTCGCAACGAGAATTCACTCAAATTTATCCAAAGCCGGGCTGGGTAGAACATGATCCGATGGAGCTTTATGCAACTCAAAGCTCTACGCTAACTGAAACCCTTGCCCAATCCAGTATCACCAGTGATCAAATTGCGGCGATAGGCATTACAAACCAACGTGAAACCGCCATTGTGTGGAATAAAAACACTGGCAAGCCGGTTTACAACGCCATTGTGTGGCAATGTCGCCGAACTGCTGATATATGTGATGAACTCCGCGAAAAAGGCCTAGAAGAGTATATCCGAGAAACTACAGGCTTAGTCCTTGACCCTTATTTCTCTGGCACCAAAGTAAAATGGATTTTAGATAACGTTGAAGGTGCTCGTGAAGCGGCGAACAAGGGCGAGCTACTATTCGGAACCGTTGACACTTGGTTAATCTGGAAAATGACCCAAGGCCGTGTTCATGTCACCGATTACACCAATGCTTCACGCACCATGCTATTTAATATCAACAATTTATGTTGGGATAAAACAATGCTAGAAGAGCTTGGTATTCCTGAAAACATGATGCCTGACGTTAAATGTTCATCCGAAGTATATGGAATGACCAATATTGGTGGTAAAGGTGGAACTCGAATCCCTATTGCAGGCATCGCGGGAGACCAACAAGCGGCCCTATTTGGCCAAATGTGTGTTGAAGCAGGACAAGCTAAAAATACTTACGGGACGGGTTGCTTCTTGTTGATGAACACAGGAAAGGAAAAAGTGACGTCAACACACGGACTGTTAACCACCATCGCATGTGGTCCTAAAGGCGAACCTTCTTACGCATTAGAAGGCGCGGTATTTATGGCTGGCGCTTCCATTCAGTGGTTACGCGACGAAATGAAATTAATTGCCGACGCCGAAGATTCCGAATATCACGCTAACAAAGTCTCGACTTCAAATGGCGTGTATGTTGTTCCAGCATTTGCAGGCCTTGGCGCCCCATACTGGGATGCTCATGCCCGAGGAACTATCGTTGGTCTGACTCGAGGAGCAAACTCCAACCATATCATTCGTGCCACCTTGGAAGGGATTGCTTACCAAACACGAGATGTATTAGATGCAATGCAAGCCGATTCTGGAATAAAATTAGCCAATTTACGCGTCGACGGTGGTGCGGTTGCCAACAACTTTTTGATGCAATTTCAAGCTGATGTATTGGATACAGAAGTACACCGCCCAGATGTCACCGAAGTCACGGCTCTTGGGGCTGCGTATCTTGCAGGTCTTGCTGTGGATTACTGGTCAAGCATCGACGAAGTAAAAGACAAAGCAACTCTCAATCGTGTATTTATGCCACACGAAGATGAAGAGAAACGTAATCGACGCTACAAGGGTTGGAAACGAGCTGTGCGCTGTGCTCAAGCATGGTCAGAATTACGCGATGAAGATGATGAATAAGTCACTTACGTTCAAGTAACACAAAATAGAGCACTTTTAGACAATAGTGTTTTCCTATATTGGAAAGCATTATTGTTCATTAACACTTGATATACTATTGGTCACACCACCATGTCGCCATTGCAGGAGAAATAGGTTGAAGCAACTCCCACGACATCAACAGATTATTGAAATAGTCCAAAAGCAGGGTTACGTAAGCACAGAAGAGCTAGTCGAGAAATTTGAGGTGAGTCCGCAGACGATTCGCCGTGATCTCAATGAGTTGGCGGACAGTAACCACATTCGCCGTTATCACGGTGGCGCAACAATGCCCCTGAGCTCTGAAAATGCCTCATACAGCTCTAGAAAATCGCACAACTTTAGTGAAAAAGATCTGATCGCCGAACAGCTAGTAAAACATATCCCCAATGGTGCGACATTATTTATTGATATAGGGACCACTCCTGAAGCTGTGGCACACGCACTCAATAAAAATCATCAACAATTACGAGTTGTCACCAACAATATTAACGTTGCCTCTATTCTTCTATCTAACCCAGAAATCCGACTGATTTTAGCCGGTGGAGAAGTCAGAAATAAAGATGGCGGCATTATGGGCGAAGCTACATTAGACTTTATTCAACAATTCCGTTTAGATTTCGGCATTCTAGGCATTAGTGGTATCGACTTAGACGGATCGCTTCTCGATTTTGACTATCACGAAGTAAGAGTTAAACAAGCAATCATAGAGAATAGCCGCAGTGTATTTCTCGCTGTCGATCATTCTAAATTTGGACGTAATGCGATGGTCAAACTTGGTGGTATTACTCAGATGCATACAGTGTTCACTGACAAACGCCCACCTGAAGAGATTTGTACCCTACTTCAAGATAATGGGGTAAATCTGGATATTGCACAAGAACAAGGTCAATAGACTTACTTTTTATACGTACATTTCCGAACAATAAGTAGAGGATCAATGTTCATTCAAACATAAACGCTCATGAACGAAAATAATGAGTGCATAAAAATGAAAACTAATTTATTATTATTCGAACCTAATCGTTCGTTTGCTCATTATATGTAAGGCTCATTAGATGGAACCAATAAAAACCGAAAACACTCTTCTCGATCTCATCATTATCGGTGGTGGCATTAACGGAGCAGGCATCGCCTCTGACGCTGCAGGTCGAGGATTATCTGTTGGCCTATACGAAGCAAAAGATTTTGCTTCGGCCACCTCTTCTGCCAGTTCAAAGTTAATTCACGGCGGATTACGATATTTAGAGCACTACGAATTTCGATTGGTATCAGAAGCCCTAGCTGAGCGAGAAGTTCTCCTAAGAAAAGCACCGCACATCGCTATTCCTATGCGTTTTCGTTTGCCTCATCGTCCTTACTTACGCCCAGCATGGATGATTCGTTGTGGCCTATTCCTCTATGATACGCTGGGTAAACGCACTACACTCCCTGCAAGCCACGGCATCGACCTCTCTAAATCGGGTTTACTCAAAGAAGAGATGAAACGAGGTTTTGAATATTCAGATTGCTGGGTAGATGACGCTCGTTTAACCTTACTCAATGCCCTATCAGCACAACAAAATGGCGCAGAAGTCGCCAACTACTGCAAAGTTGAAAAGGCTACTCAAGAAAATGGGATTTGGACAGTCACGATACATGATGAAATAAATGACCGTCGTTTCGAACGTCAAGCGAAAGCATTAGTCAACGCTGCAGGCCCATGGGTTAAACAGTTCTTTGATGATGGATTGCAACGTAAATCACCAAGAAATATCCGCCTCATTACAGGCTCACATATCGTCGTTCCTAAAATTCACGATGAAGAACAAGCCTATATTCTGCAAAATAAAGATAATCGAATCGTATTCGTTATTCCTTATCTGGATGACTTTTCAATCATAGGCACAACCGACGTTGAATATAAAGGTGACCCACGTGACGTTGCTATTTCCCCAGCGGAAATTGACTACCTTATCGACATCGTAAATCAACACTTTGTTAAACCATTAAGTCGTGATGATGTCGTCTGGACATACAGTGGCGTGCGCCCACTATGCGATGATGAGTCTGATTCTCCACAAGCCATCACTCGCGACTACACCTTAGATTTACAACATGAGAACAATGAAGCGCCATTATTATCAATCTTTGGTGGCAAGCTCACGACTTATCGCAAACTTGGTGAAGCTGCAATGGAGAAGCTTGGTGCATTCTTCCCTGAAATGGGTCGACCATGGACTGCAAATGCACCTCTTCCCGGTGGTAACTTTAGTTGCAGTCGTGAAAAGCTCGCCTCCACATTTGCACAAAAATATTCTTGGATTGATGACAAACTGGCCAAACGTTATGTCACCCAATTTGGCAACCAGACTCATCAGCTACTTGCGGAAGTCACCAATGAAGCTGACATGGGACAACGCTTTGCAGAAGGTGTTTATCAGATTGAATTGGACTACCTCATCAATTACGAATTGGCTAAAAATGGGGAAGATGTACTTTGGCGACGCACTAAGCTCGGACTCTATTTGACTAAAGAAGAGCAACAAGCGGTGACTGACTATATTTCTTCTAATATTTAACCGCCCATAGAGTATAGTGATTTGTTTAAATGGCTTAGTTGAACACTAAGCCATTTTTATTCCTCTCAATAAAATACAGAAATAGAACCCCTTCCAATATGAAACTCTTTACTCATTAAGCAATCGGAGTAGAATTAGCCGTTATTCGAAACCCCTCATCGTTTTTATAGGCTCACTATGTTTGCACTTTATGATTCATACCGTGCAGGACTATTCCACTCTCGCCACTGGTTACGCAATATTATTTCAGGTGTTATCGTTGGTGTTGTAGCCCTACCACTCGCCATGGCATTTGCTATTGCTTCCGGCGTCAAACCAGAACAAGGTATCTACACTTCCATTATCGCCGCGATTGTCGTGTCATTATTTGGTGGATCGCGAATTCAAATAGCCGGTCCCACTGGCGCATTTATCGTAATTCTTGCTGGTATTGTCCAACAATATGGGATCTCAGGATTACAAATCGCGACCATGATGGCCGGCGTGATATTACTCATTTTAGGCTTAACCAAACTAGGCAACATTATCCACTTTATCCCCGACCCTGTGATCGTGGGCTTTACCAGTGGTATTGGCGTTATTATTTGGGTTGGGCAGTGGCGTGAATTCTTTGGGTTGCCAGAAATTCACAGTGAGTATTTCCACCAGAAATTATGGTTGTTAATCAAAGCGATACCACAGTTCGATTTAACCACCACCACTTTAGCGCTGTTCTCTTTAGGACTCGTGATTTTCATACCTAAAATTCCTAGGTTATCTAAAGTACCAGGCCCGCTCGTTGCGCTCGTTGCGGTTGCTGGATTACATTCGATGTTTCACTTTGAGGGTGTACGCACTATTGGTACCGCTTTTGGCGGCATACCTCAAGGTCTACCAGAGTTTAACCTCCCTCAAATAGAGTTCACTCAAATGGTTCAGCTTATTGGTCCAGCCTTTGCAATCGCAATGCTTGGCGCGATTGAATCATTACTTTCCGCGGTTGTAGCCGACGGAATGGCCGGAACAAAGCACAACTCCAACCAAGAGCTTATTGGCCAAGGGTTAGCAAACATGATCACCCCATTATTTGGCGGAATTGCTGCGACTGGGGCAATAGCCAGAACGGCCACCAATATTCGAAACGGTGGCAATAGCCCACTGTCAGGGATCGTTCATTCCATCACTTTGCTTTTAATTATCCTACTTCTTGCACCATTAGCCGTG
Source organism: uncultured Vibrio sp. (assembly GCA_947504195.1). GTDB lineage: Bacteria > Pseudomonadota > Gammaproteobacteria > Enterobacterales > Vibrionaceae > Vibrio. Next base: position 32,824 of record CANNGN010000002.1, read on the forward strand.
AACATTCCACTCGCTACTTTAAGTGCGATCCTGTTTATGGTGGCATGGAACATGAGTGAGGCTCCGCACTTTATTAAATTGGTCAAGCGCGCACCCACAGCAGATGTCGTCATTCTTCTCATCACGTTTTCGTTAACGGTGTTCGCAGACTTAGTTGTTGCCGTCAATATCGGCGTCATTATCGCCATATTCCACTTCCTGAAAAGAATGGCAATGAGTGTAGAAGTAAAGCCAAGTGATACCGACGAGTTAAGTCCTGAATTAGCCAAATACGGCTTTGATATCCTTCCAAGAGAGCTTGCTGTCTACGCGCTTGATGGCCCATTTTTCTTTGCTGCTGCTGAAGCTTTTGAACGAGTTATGAATAGTATTCAAGACGAGCCCAAAACCCTCATTCTTCGCCTCAAGTGGGTACCATTTATGGATATTACCGCGATTCAATCCCTAGAAGAGATTATCGAAAATTTCAAAACAAAGCAGATCCAAGTAGTGATATGCGGTGCAAATGCTAGAGTCGAGAACAAACTTATTCGAGCAGGGGTAATCGATCTAATCGGACAGAATCACTTTTTTCCAACGTTCGATATAGCATTGGAAAAAAGCCTAGTGGAGCTGAAACTAACTAAAGAACCCATACTTTAGGTCTCATTTAACTGACAAATCGTTCCTATTTTCAATAAGTAATAGAAACGATGAAATTAAGAAACAAACACGTTTAGCCTTGGCTAATGTAGCTTTGATTATGGAGAAGTGTTTTGCGACCAAAATGGATGACAGGTTTACGGTAAACTTACATATATAAGTAATTACTCATATTTAATAACATAACTCTGACTTAAGGCGCATTAATGCTAATTTTCTTTCACTACCTTCACCTAGCCCTGACTTTTCTTCGTAGTGATATTACTCACAGTTGACCATGAAAATTAAGTTTCGCTGCATAATAGCGCCACTTAGAATTTCAACCACATTTTTGTGTTCAACGTCATTTAAAGGACAGTATGATGAAAAAATCAATTTTTGCATTAAGCACGCTTTCTCTAATTCTTATGGGCTGTGACAGCGCAGACAAAGCAGCAGACGTTCAATCTAACGTTGATAAAGCCGCTGAAGCCGTAATTTCTGCAACAACAGAAGCAGCAGAAGCTGTAACTGACACAGTAGAAGCAACTGCCGAAGCAGCTTCTGAAGCAGTTGATACTGCAAAAGACGCAATGAGCGATACTGCTGATGCAGCGACAGACGCTGCTTCTGATGCCGTTGATTCAGCAAAAGACGCAATGAGCGACACGGCTGATGCAGCGACAGACACAGCTTCTGATGCCGTTGATTCAGCAAAAGACGCAATGAGCGACACTGCTGATGCAGCGACAGACACAGCTTCTGATGCCGTTGATTCAGCAAAAGACGCAATGAGCGACACTGCTGATGCAGCGACAGACACAGCTTCTGGTGCCGTTGATTCAGCAAAAGATGCAATGAGCGACACTGCTGATGCAGCGACAGACACAGCTTCTGATGCCGTTGATTCAGCAAAAGACGCAATGACTGACTCAGCTGATGCAGCAAAGGACTCAGCGACTGATGCAGCAACAAATGCAGTTGATGCAGCTAAAGCAAAATTGAACTAATACTGTAATTTCTCGCTAGATTACTCAAGAAGCCCCTAATTAGGGGCTTCTTCTATTTCTTTCACTTGATCGGATCGAGAACCCAATTAGAGACTTTTAAGGGGGAGCACGCTATTATTCTCATGTACTAACGTCTCCTTTAATTCCTAAGAGTTCACCATGACTAAACAGCAGCTTGAGAGCTACTTTCACCCATTTGGCCCTGCATTTACCCTAGCTGAACGCCCTAAAAAATTTACTTACCCATTTTGCTACCAACCACATCCTCTTTGTATTGAAGCGGCGACATTGTTGCAAGACAAGCTTCAATCGGGCTCGTTATGGCAAACCCATCGCTCGTTCTATGAAAGTGGTGAACCTGTTGGAAAAATGTTTGGGGTAATGGTGGTTGAAACAGAATCGGGAGAACTAGGATATTTAGCAGCCTTTTCTGGCAAACTTGCGGACTCAAATCATCACGAAGGGTTTGTTCCTCCGGTCTATGACATTCTTAATCAAGATAATATCTTTGTTGATGAATCTTCACAAATCAATGTTCTCAACCAAAAAATAAGCATCCTTGAAGCCTCTGAACACTATGCCGTATTACAACAGAAAGTCGAAGGTATAATCAGTGAAGCCAAAGGTGCTATCGAGAAACTGCAGCAGGATATCCGTACTGCACGAGCCCAAAGAAAGCAGCAGCGCTCTATTATAGAATCGGCGGTTAAATCAAATGATGGTCATACAACTCTAAACACACTTGCTCAACAGAGTATTAATGAAAAACGAGAGTTAAAGCAAACCAAGCAGCGATACAGCAACTTAGTTGCACAAGCTCAATGTGAATTAGATGACTATCAAAACAGAATCTTAACACTCAAAAATGAACGAAAAACACGTTCAAATGCTCTACAGCACACTTTGTTTTCAAATTATCAATTTCTGAATGCCAAACGACAGCCAGCTATATTAGTCGACTTGTTTAAAGACACCCTAACGCCAACCCCACCAGCGGGGTCCGGAGAGTGTGCCGCGCCTAAATTGCTTCAGTTTGCCTACGAGCATCAGTTTCGCCCAATTGCCATGGCCGAGTTCTGGTGGGGTGACTCCCCTAAATCAGAGATTCGCAGACACGGTAAGTACTACCCATCATGCAACAGTAAATGCTTACCTATTTTAACTCATATGTTAGAAGGTCTTGATGTTGAACCCAACCCATTGCTAAGCAATCACACAGTGACGAAAGATATCGATATTATTTATCAGGACGATGCGATAGTGGTAATAAACAAACCTCAAGAAATGCTATCGGTCCCAGGTGTACACATCAAAGACTCGGCATTTACTCGCTTAGAATCTATACTCGGCGAAAGAGAACAAGGACCATATGTAGTTCATCGCTTAGACATGTCTACGTCGGGCTTGTTGGTATTTGCATTAACTCGACGGGCAAATAAAAGCCTACAGAAACAATTTATCACCCGACATGTTGAAAAACGCTATATCGCTCTCGTGGAAGGAATCATAGAGCATGACCATGGAGAAATCTCACTCCCTTTAGCGGCGGATATTAATGATAAACCGCGCCAATTGGTTTGCGAGAAACGAGGAAAAGCCGCTCACACAACATGGCAAGTGATTGCTCGAAAGAGTGACCAAACATTACTCTACCTTTATCCGCATACAGGTAGAACACATCAGCTGAGAGTTCACTGTTCACACCCTCTAGGTCTTAACTTTCCGATTGTCGGGGATGATTTATACGGTGATAGAAAGGATCGCCTCCACTTACACGCCGAGCAATTGAGCTTTGATCACCCTTACACAAAGGCAAGAGTTACGTTCGACGTTCCCTGCCAGTTTACCGAGCTTCCAACTAGCGACTAACGGTTAGTCGGTTTTTGTTGTCTCGATTACCAATAATATCTTTGTCGCTATGCTCTCTATGAGACTTGGATAAACGGTCATAGAGCAACACATTTACCGAAGCGGCGAGGTTCATACAGCCTGTTGTGGGTACATAAACAACGTCATCAGCTTGATCAACTATCGATTGAGGAAGTGAACCATCTTCAGGCCCAAAGATATAAATGGCCTGCTCGGGATGTTGAAATTCTGGTAGTGCTGTTGCCCCTACTGCCAATTCTACGCACACAATTTTCGTATTTGCGTCCAGACCTGAAGTAAGATCGTCTACTCCCATCAGTTCGACCGTTTTCTTGGCATTATGTGTGTCAGTGTGAAATTTGGCAGCTCGTTCATAGCGACGACCACTATAACGAACTTGGTCTGCTTGATAGCATCCTGCCGCACGAATTACCGCACCAACATTTGTCGGGCTTTTGGGATTATACAATCCAATTATTACCATTTTTCTCTTCATCATATTGAATTTTCTAGAAGTATACGGGAAGTCACTTAATGGCCTCAATACTAAGCTCAAAAAGCCTACAGAAAAGAGCGAAAATAATGAGTAATTTTTCCACATAAACTCGGCAACCGAGCAAAATCTATATTACGCTTAATATACGCAACCAAACCTCTTTAGGCTTATATGCTGAACTACAATGACCAAAAATTACTCCTAAGAATAAAGTATGCACCAGTCGTAGTGGTGGGTATTTTTATGATCATTATTAATGTCATTGTATTTAACAATAACCGCATTGAGAGCAACGAACGCCTAAATGCACTACATCAGAATGCCATTATTCAACAGAAAGAAACGGTCCGCTTAGAAGTTGAACGTGTTGTTAGACACCTCAATGCTGTGCAAAAAAACACTCGAGAAAAGCTAAAACAACAAGCAAAACAACGAGTCAACGAAGCCTACGCCACCGCCCTCAATATTTACAATAACAACTTCGATAAACCCAAAGATGAAGTGGCAAAATTGATCAAAGATGCACTTCGACCGATTCGATTTTTTGAAGGTAGAGGTTATTTCTTTATTTTCCAAATGGATGGAGAAAACGTTCTTCACAGTTTACGCCCTCAAATTGAAGGCAGCATGCAATGGAATGCTCAAGATATCCGAGGAACATACATCTTACGAGAGCATATCGCTCTCATTAGAGAACGCGGTGGAGAAGCATTCTATCAATGGTGGTACCCCAAAACGGGAGAACCAAAAGGGAAAGAGTTCGAAAAGATTGGATATGGTAAATATTTCGCGCCGTATGATTGGTTCATAGGAACTGGCGAGTACCTTGATGACGTCAAAGGTGACGTACAACGAGAAATGCTCGATTGGGTAGAAAGTTATCACTACGGCGACGACGGGTATATATTTGTGTTTGATAAAGATGCAAAGATCATAGCTCATCCCGATCCGACATTGATTTCACGAACAGGAGGCCCATCCGTCAACGCCTCAATCAAAACTCTTTTAAATCAATACAAACAAGACTCTGGATTCATTAAATATGACTCACCATACATGCCTGGCTCTGAAGATGGTGGCGGCCTTAAGACCAGTTATGTAAAAAAAATCGACAACTGGGATTGGCTCGTCGGTACAGGATTTTATCTCAACAAGTTTGAAGAGTACGTTAATTCACAGCGAGTGATACTGGAATCCAGCCTGAAAAAACAGACAACAAATATTGTTTTGTTAAGTTCATTGTTCACAGCACTCACCATGTTTGCTTCGCTGTTTGTCGGGCGTAATATCGCCAATCGTTTTTCAAATTACCAAAAACAAATCAATCATGATTATACCGAACTCGAGAAAACCAAAAACTCATTGGAGTATCTGGCTCTTCACGATTCGTTAACGCAGCTTCCCAACAGAGTTTCTTTGCAATCGACGATATCAAAACGTATTGCTGAAGATTCTACAAATCAAAACCACCTTGCCATTGCTTTTATAGACTTAAATAGCTTCAAAAAAATCAATGACTTATACGGTCACAGTGCGGGAGATAAGCTGCTATCTATATTAAGTAGAAAATTTGAGATCCTGTTGGATCCGCATGATACCGTTGGACGTTTTGGTGGCGATGAATTTGTTTTTTGTTTTGGTGGCATTAGAGATCTGAAGGTACTTGAAAATAAAGTCGAGCAAATCCTTTGTGCATTTGAGGATCACTTTGTCATTGAGGGAAAAATTATTACCAGTAGCTGTACTATTGGGGTAAGTGTTTTTCCAAACGATGGCAACGACACAGACACATTGATCCGCAAAGCAGATATCGCGCTTCATACCTCAAAATCTGAACAAAGAGGTCAAATACGCTACTACGACTATAAAGTCGATTCTGAAGTTGAACTCAATTACGCTATCGAAGAGCACCTAAAAAAAGCACTTCGTCGTGATGAAATCAGCGTTATGTACCAACCTCAGATTGAAGTAACATCAGAAAAAATGGTGGGACTTGAAGCTTTAGCACGCTGGTATAGTCCGCAACTGGGGCAAATTCCACCCGATAAGTTTATTCATATTGCTGAAGAAACAGGTCTAATCGAAGAGATCGGGTTATGGATTTTCCGAACCTCTTGCCAAGACATAATTACAATTTCTCCAAATGGTAAAGACGCGCTTAATATATCAATCAACATTTCGCCCAAACAGTTGATCGACGAAGACTTGCCACACAAACTACAGACAATTTCCCAGCAGGTTGGTATAGACATTCCGCGTATTACCTTAGAAATCACTGAAAATATTTTGCTTGATGACATCGAGAGAGTCACGCCAATTTTACATCAATTCAGGACTATTGGATTTGGTTTATCGTTAGATGATTTTGGTACTGGTTACTCGTCACTAAGCTATCTCAATTTGCTCCCTATAACTGAAATAAAAATTGATCGCTGTTTTGTCGACAAACTACTCAGTACTAGGCAAAGTAAAACTTTGGTGAAATCCATTATCGCAATTGGTCAATCATGTGATATGGAAGTCGTTGCTGAAGGTGTAGAAACAATAGAGCAATTTGAGGCATTAAAGGAATATGGATGTCAGATGGTTCAAGGTTATTATTTTGACCGCCCATTAAGATTACTTGAGCTATCAGAGCGAATCGCCAATAGCAACGACTCTCAACGCCATGCTTAATTGATTCATAAATGTCTCTCATTTTACAACCAATTCGATATACTTCTGAGAATGATTCCATGGCCATATAAAAAGGTTGAATTCAATGAAGCGTTTGATTCTCGTTACGTCCCCTCCTGCAAGTGGAAAAACATACATTTCCAAACAATTAGCGACCGCACTGCGTCATGTTGTCTATCTTGATAAAGACACCTTGATCACCCTATCTCATCAAATATTCAAGGTGGCTAATGCAGAAGTAAATCGAAGCTCCGATTTCTTTGAACAAAACATTCGTAACTCGGAATACGATGCTATTATAGCACTGGCAATGGAAGCACTAGAATATGAAGATACCGTACTAATAAACGCTCCCTTCTCACGAGAGATCCGCGATATCCAGTTTATCAACAACCTTAAGCAACAACTCAGTGAAAAAGGGGCTGTTTTATCGATCGTTTGGGTGATCACTGATATTGATGTGGTCAAATCGAGAATGATTGCTCGCAACTCCCCTCGCGATACCTGGAAACTCGAAAACTGGAACGAATATATCCAAGGTGTAAACTTTAAAATTCCATCCAGTTTAGATGACCCCAATATTGCAGATGATTTACTCTTATTCCATAACTCCAATGACCAAGAGTTCCGCGAATCCATGGCATCGATTCTATCCATCTTAGAACCATAAAATAGTTTCATCGATATCAAACGAAAGCATCAAGCAAGAAGCCCTATTCGCACTTGATGCATTCCCAAACCACATAGTTGCCTGATCCCTTTTCTTCATACATTTTATTGCAAACTAACCTTTGTCACGTTCTAATCAAACACCAGTTACATTTTTGCTCTAGATAGCATACTTGCTGCAATCATTTTGGTACTATGTGCCCCATTAACAACACATAGAATTAAGTCCATGGAATTAGATAAAATAGAAGATATTATTGAGGATATTCGCCTCGGAAAAATGGTTATCCTAATGGATGATGAAGACCGCGAGAATGAAGGAGATATCCTCGTTGCTGGAGAAAAGATAACGCCAGAATTCATCAACTTTATGGCAACAGAAGGACGTGGTCTGATTTGCTTAACCATCACAGAAGAGCGAGCTAAGCAGCTTGATCTAGGCCCAATGGTTAAGAACAACACTGAAAGCTTTGGTACAAACTTTACCGTTTCAATTGAAGCGGCTGAGGGAGTGACCACAGGGATATCAGCAGCCGACCGCGCTCAAACCATCTCCGCTGCAATATCTTCAACTGCAACTGCTGCAGATATTGTTTCTCCTGGACATATTTTCCCGATAATCGCTCGTGACGGGGGCGTATTGGTTCGTGCCGGTCATACCGAAGCTGGTTGTGACTTAGCAAAATTAGCAGGGCTTGAACCTTCTTGTGCGATTGTTGAAATTCTAAACCCAGATGGCACTATGGCTCGTCGTCCACAACTCGAAGTGTTTGCAAAGAAACATGGAATAAAACTTGGCACCATTGAAGAGCTGATTAAACACCGCTTAGAGACAGAATCTATCGTGAGTCGAGTAGAAGAAAAACAACTCGAAACCGAATTCGGACTTTTTGACGTTGTTACCTATCAAGATTCGATCGATCAGTGCTTTCACTATGCCATGATTAAGCCCGGCACTGAAATTTCGAAATCGAGTCCCACACTCGTACGAGTGCACACGCAAAATACGTTAACAGACCTCTTTCAAGTAAAAAATAATGGTTGGTCGATGAGTGATGCGATGGCCAAGATTTCTGAGGAAGGCGGTGTATTCGTGATGATCGGCAAATCAGAGACAACACCGGGTCAAAATTTGCTTTCCAACACTCCAAACGCCCCTTCTCAATCTCGTTCCCAGGAAATAGGAATTGGCTCTCAAATTTTGCATGACTTAGGTGTCGGACAGATGAGACTCATTTCTTCATCCACCACCAAGTATCATTCATTGGGTGGCTTTGACTTAGAAGTGGTAGAATACGTAAACCAATAAGCGTATTATGTATTTAGCTCGGGTTTGTTCATGATTAAAGAATGAATCCGAGTAATCTCAGTTGTCATACAATGCAACGACGCGCCAACTCTTGCCAACACATTAGTATTCACTTGTTATATGTTCATTTGATTAAATAGATAACAGGGTTTACATAATTTAACTCTACATGTAACCAAAATGGTATCAATGGCACGCTGGTTGAATCTTTCTCACTGAACACCATTGATGGCAACATCAAACTAAAACCTATTCTTCATTTCTTTGACCAAGGAATTGATTATGAGACTGTTCATTGCGTTTATCGTTTTAATGAGCGTAAGCTCTGGTTGCTTTGCCTCATCTGAAAACACGCCTAACCTCACCCACACTGCTATTGGTATCACTTGCGTCGTCATATTTGTCCTGTCCTACTTAGTCGTAATGCTGGAAGAGAAACTAAAACTCAGAAAGTCTAAGCCAGTACTGTTTGCCGCTGGAATCATTTGGGCATTAATCGGCTATCAGTTTTCCCAAATCGGCCAATCTGAACTCGCTCAAGAAGCTCTAGAGCATAATTTTCTCGAATATTGCGAATTGTTTTTATTTCTCTTAGTCGCGATGACTTACATTAGCGCTATGGAAGAGCGTCGTCTATTTGATGCCCTAAAGTCTTGGATGATTAGCAAAGGATTTGAGTATAAAACGTTATTTTGGATCACCGGGATATTAGCTTTTGTTATCAGTCCGATCGCCGACAACCTAACCACCGCACTCATCATGTGTGCGGTAGTGTTAAAAGTCGCGGAAAACAACAAAAAGTTTATTACGCTCTGTTGTATCAATATCGTTGTAGGAGCAAATGCGGGTGGGGCGTTTAGTCCCTTCGGTGATATTACGACGCTTATGGTTTGGCAAACAGCGAAAGTATCGTTTACTCAATTTTTCGATCTCGTGATCCCTTCAATCGTCAACTATATCGTTCCTGCTCTGATCATGGCGTTTTTTATTCCTAAAGGTAAGCCGGATTTAATTCACGAAGAAGTTGAGACTAAACGGGGCGCAAAACGTATCGTAATGTTATTCGTACTCACAATATCAACGGCAGTATTCTTCCATGTAGCATTTGATTTTCCACCTGTCATCGGCATGATGCTCGGGCTTGCGTATCTCCAACTATTCGGATTTTATTTACGTAAAACCATGGCCTTCCATGTCGCGAGAAAAATTGAAATCGCCAAGGCCAGCAATGATGCTAAATCACTAGAGCGATATCAAAATGCAATTCCATTTGATGTATTCCAACGAGTGTCACAGGCTGAATGGGATACATTGCTCTTCTTTTATGGAATTGTAATGAGTGTAGGCGGCTTAAGTCTACTCGGTTATCTCAACATGGTTTCATTGACCATGTATACAGAGTGGGACCCAATGTGGGCCAATATATCAGTTGGGTTACTTTCAGCTATTGTAGATAACATTCCGGTCATGTATGCGGTGCTGACTATGAACCCAGACATGAGTTTAGGTCATTGGCTGCTAGTAACACTTACAGCAGGAGTCGGCGGAAGTTTGTTGTCGATTGGATCAGCTGCTGGAGTGGCGTTAATGGGCGCTTCAAAAGGGAACTATACATTTATGGGGCATCTAAAATGGAGCCCAGTGATTTTACTTGGTTACATCGCAAGTATTGCGGCTCATATGCTGATTAATCAATCACTGTTTCTCTGATAGGCTCTCTTCATCAATAACCCACTTTTGATAAGAGCCTAGTACTTGGACTGGATTCATAGCATTGATGGTTGTCAATGCTTCTGACACATTGTTATCTTGAAGGCTGCCATCAAAATCAATGAAAAAATGATATTTACCAAATTCCTTTCGAGTAGGTCGCGAAATAATAGAAGATAGATTAATTGAACGCAGAGAGAACTCATTCAAAACATCACCAAGAAGCCCAGGGTAATCATTTCCTTCTAACACAATAATACTTGTTTTAAAGGTGGAAGCTAAAGTCTGAGTTACTGAGTTATCGCCATTACGAGACAACACCAAAAACCGAGTCTGGTTCTCTTGATAGTCGTTTACATTATCGATAGAAAAATTAAAGTCGGCAGGCTCCACCGTATGACTTGGTACAATAGCTGCGTCCCCAAGGTCTTCACATCGTTGTAATGACTCAGTATTGCTTTCTGTTAAGGTGACACTGGCATTGGTTAAACCATCGAGAAATTCGCTACATTGTCCCTTCGCGACGAACTGGACAAAAAGCCGTTGAATCTCATCAACAGACTTCGCCTGACTGACGACAGAAAAGTGAATTGGCAACACAATTTCAGCAACAATAGTTAACGAACTTGCTATTAGCTCATCCAAAACAACAGGAATAAAACCTTCGGAGAAATTTTCGATGGGTAATACGCCGATGTCACACTCATCGCCAATGGCATTAAACACTGCTTTTATCGAAGGGTAATAGTTAATTTCATAATTTGACTGTGATTGAGTTGCGAGATAACGATGCGTAGCGATCTCAGAAAACGTCCCTGAAGGACCTAGTGTCGCGATCTTGTTCATTTAAATATAATATCTTTTCAGCCAATAAGAATTGAAATCACTGTCTCGATCATTTGGTAATACGATTCCATATATTACTAAGATCGTACATCGCACACGAGCTACAAGTGAGTCGTTCTCCGTCACTATAAATACGCATGACGATTTCCGGGCGTTTTTCTTGAGAATGACGTTTTACTTCAATAACGACCGTATCATCGTCAATAGTGAAAGGGGCGACAAGCGTTTGTCCATCGGATTGTATCTCGACCTGACCATCCGAAAATTTAAGTTGATCGGAATTATTTGGATTGGTATAAACACCGTTAAACATCAACTCTTTGCTCTCTCCAAAGCATCCTGTCAACAGCAAGACAATGGTCAGCAATAGGTAACGCCGTTTCCCTTTGTAGTAACGTTGTAAATTCATGACACCGCCTCGAAATCAAATATTGATAAGTTTAGCAGATATTTACTTTACTCAATGCATGAAAACAAAAAAGGATGATGAATATCCACCCTTTCCTCTTACCAAAGAACGATTAGCTTTCTGGAACAAATTTAGATTTTCTATCTTTAGATGAAAGTTGAAGTTGATTGCTAACTCGACTCTCAATTCCTGCAACTAAAGCATCCCATTTAATGCCTTTTACTTTAGTAAATATTTCTTCAAAGTTACTCACATTCCAATCTACAAATGGACGTGGGTTGAGGGGTTTACCAACAAATCTTACCTCATAATGTAAATGTGGTCCTGATGACAAACCACTATTACCAGAGTAGCCGATCAAATCCCCTTTACTCACAAAATCACCATATTTTACGGCGAACTTACTTAAATGTGAGTAAGAGCTAGTGAAGCCATATGAATGTTGAATCCGTAGAAAATTACCCGACCCTTTATTGCTTGCCCTAGCCGCTTCAATAACGCCATCTGCTGGAGCGTAAATAGGTGTACCAGTATTCACCGCAAAATCTTGGCCACGGTGGATTTTCACTTTTCCAGTAATAGGATGAACTCTTTTACCATATCCCGATGAGATTGGCGCATTAATGACAGGCGCACCACTTGGAATTTGATTCAGCATCATTGTTCGCATTTGCGAGGTGATAGAAGCAGTATCAAGACGAGAAATTAATTCAACGTCAGGATCAATAACGCCTAATAATCGTTCGAGATCTTCAAGTCGATCAGCAACTTGTAGCATTTGCTCTTCACGATTCGATACATCTGATTCTAATTCTTGTTTGAGCTCACTCAAGCTCTCCACTTCTTGAAGCAAAGATGTAGATTGAACCTGAAGTTCATTTTGCTTAGATTTCGCAATAGTCACTTCATGATTAAGCTGATAAATAACACCAGCTGCACAAACAGAGCCAATGACTAAGCCTAAAATAGAAAACTTAATAAAACGGAAAGTGGGTTTCGCAAAGTGAAAGCGTTGTATGCCACTTTCTGAGCGAACAGATACGATAACTCTATTTTTCATTGATATTGCATTATCTTAAGCGAAGAAAAAAAACATACTAAAGTTAGTAATGATTCGAGATCTAACTCTAAAATGAAAAAATACTCATACTACAGTCAGAATTCCCATTATAAAGCAAATACCAAGCACTCTGACAGCCCAATGTAAAATGTATAAAAATTACAGAACAGCCAATCAAACTATGGTTTTATTGCTGAATCATTCATAAACAATCTATTTTTGGGAGCAATATCACTTAAATTTAAAGTGAGAAAAAATTAAAGATTAATTTTGTGAGGAATATCACCCAAAGATTAAAAAAAAACTTTTCAACAATGTGATCCACGCCCTAAAAAACAAATTGACTCTTCTATCACTTATCCTATGTAAGATAATTACACACACTTTTGATGATCAAGATCACATTATTTTTCCGACAACTTACCAATTATGAGGCTATGGTCACGAAATTTAGCCCGTTAAATCGAATCTCATTTTATGTGTTATGTTTATTAGGACCTAAACGAACTAGCGACTATATATAGCCGCTAAAACAACAACAAAATTCTAACTGATCATCGAACGGGGAATTCATATGTTATCACCAGATGCTAAGGTCAAGGTTCAAAACTTTGGTCGCTTCTTATCTAATATGGTAATGCCAAACATCGGAGCATTTATTGCTTGGGGTTTCATTACTGCACTTTTCATTCCAACAGGTTGGGTACCAAACGAGACACTTGCTAAGCTCGTAGGTCCTATGATTGTAAACCTTCTTCCAATTCTTATCGGTTATACTGGTGGTAGATTGGTTGGCGGTGAGCGTGGTGCTGTCGTTGGTGCAGTAACAACAATGGGTGTTATTGTTGGTACCGACATTCCAATGTTTATGGGTGCTATGTTTGCTGGTCCTTTGGGTGGCTTAGCAATCAAGAAATTTGATGAAGCTATAGAAGGTAAAGTTAAGAGCGGTTTTGAGATGTTGGTAAACAACTTCTCTGCAGGGATCATCGGTATGATCTGTGCAATCATCGCATTCTTCGTAATCGGTCCATTCGTATCAGGCGTTTCTACTGCTCTAGCAGCTGGTGTTGACGTGTTGGTTCAAGCACACCTATTACCTTTAACTTCTCTTTTTGTTGAGCCGGCTAAGATCCTATTCTTAAACAACGCTATCAACCACGGTATCTTTACTCCACTAGGTGTACAACAAGCTGAAGAAGCAGGTAAATCAATCTTCTTCCTTATTGAAGCTAACCCAGGTCCTGGTCTAGGTCTTCTATTAGCGTACATGGTATTTGGTAAAGGCAGTGCTAAGCAATCTGCTGCTGGTGCTTCTATCATTCACTTCTTGGGTGGTATCCACGAGATTTACTTCCCATACGTTCTAATGAACCCTCGTCTAATCCTAGCTATGATGGCTGGTGGTGCAACGGGTGTATTCGTTAACGTTATGTTCGATTCTGGTCTAATTTCTCCAGCATCTCCTGGTTCAATCTTTGCTGTATTACTGATGACTCCTAAAGCAGCATTTGTTGGCGTTATTCTTTCTGTAGTTTGTGCTGCAGCAGTAACATTCGTAGTTGCTTCACTTCTACTTAAAACTTCAGGTTCAACTGACGAAGATGAAGGTTCTCTAGAAAAAGCAAGCTCACAAATGAGTTCAATGAAAGCTGAATCTAAAGGTCAAGCGTCGACTTCAACACCAACTTCAGGTGTTAAGAAAATCATCGTAGCTTGTGATGCAGGTATGGGTTCAAGCGCAATGGGCGCAAGCATGCTACGCAAAAAGGTTCAAGAAGCTGGTTTAGACATTAGCGTTACTAACCTAGCAATCAACAACCTTCCACAAGATGTCGATATCGTTGTAACTCACAAAGATCTTACTGACCGTGCTGTAAAACATGCTCCAAGTGCACACCACATCTCATTAACTAACTTCCTAGATAATGAAATGTACAACAACTTGGTAAGTGAACTTAAAGGCAATGCTTCAGGCGCAGCTGCAAAGGAGGCGAGTGAAGACAGCGGAAAAAAGTCGGTATTTAAGATCGAAGCTAAGAACGTCCAGCTTGGATTGAAAGCATCGAACAAAGAAGAAGCAATTCGCTTCGCAGGTAATAAACTTGTCGAACTTGGGTATGCTCAACCAGAATACGTTGATGCAATGTTCGAGCGCGAGAAGATGGTTTCTACTTATCTAGGAGAATCAATCGCCGTACCTCACGGAACTATTGATGCAAAAGATAAGGTAATGGAAACGGGGATTATTATCTGTCAATACCCTGACGGCGTACAATTTACTGACGACGAAGATGGTGTGGCAAAATTAGTAATCGGTATTGCAGCGAAAAATGATGAACACATCGCAGTAATCACCACTATTACTAATGCTCTGGACGATCCAGATGCGATTGACGTACTAACTTCTACAAGTGACGTAAATGCTGTTTTAGAAATACTTAGTTAAAATAGGATACTTAGCTTCTTAAGTTCCTAGTTGAATTGAGGTCGGTGGATAAATACCGACCTCATTTCTACAAATCATTTTAGGTAAATTTTTTATGAAAAATGCAATTCATTTTGGCGCAGGAAACATTGGTCGTGGCTTTATCGGTAAACTACTTGCAGATGCAGGTATCCACGTTACTTTTGCCGATGTAAATCAAGAAGTCGTTGCTAAACTAGCATCTGACAATCAATATCAAGTTAAAGTTGTTGGCGAAGATTGCCAAATCGACACAGTAACAAATGTGACAGGTATCTTATCAAACGGCCCTGAAATCGTTGACGCGATTGCTGCAACTGACCTAGTAACTACCGCTGTTGGTCCAACAGTATTAGACATCATCGCAAAAACAATTGCAGATGGTATCGCAAAAAGAATCACTTCTGGAAACACAGCTCCTCTTAATGTTATCGCGTGTGAAAACATGGTACGTGGTACAACACACCTTAAAGCTCAAGTTTTCAAACACCTTCCAGCGGATCTACAAGAGCAAGCCGAAGAGCTTGTTGGTTTCGTAGACTCAGCAGTAGACCGAATTGTCCCACCAGCAGAAGCTTCTGACAACATTCTTGATGTAACCGTAGAAAGCTTTAGTGAATGGATTGTCGATGAAAGTCAATTCAAAGGTGATATTCCAACTATCGCTGGTATGGAAAAAACAAACAACTTAATGGCGTTTGTTGAACGTAAATTGTTTACTCTCAATACAGGCCACTGTGTTACGGCTTACCTTGGTTGCCTCAACGGCTTCGCAACGATCAAAGAAGCGATTGAGAACGATGCTATCAAGGCAGACGTGACCAAAGCCATGCAAGAAAGTGGTGAAGTTCTAATTCGTCGTTACGATTTCGACAAAGATGCTCATGCTGCATATATACAGAAAATCTTGTCTCGTTTTGCTAACCCTTACCTAGTCGATGAAGTAGACCGTGTAGGACGCCAGCCAATTCGTAAACTGGGTGCAGGAGATCGCTTGATCAAACCTCTACTTGGTACAATTGAATACTCAACGAGCAATTCGACACTTTTAAAAGGTGTTGCTGCAGCTCTGAAATATACTAACGAATCCGACCCACAAGCTATCGAATTACAAGAATATTTGAAAGCAAATGGTGTTATCGCGACGCTAGTTAAATATTCAGGTCTCGAAGCAGACGGAAAAGAAGCAAAAGAAGTCGTGGAAATTTTCGCGACTTTATAAGAATGTTAGGGAGGGAACTCCCCTCCCTTTTTACTCTCTGATGTGATTTATGGCTGACACGATAAACGAAACATATATTATCGAGCAACTGAATGCAGCCCCATCTGTTCGCGGTTTTTTCATTGCGGCCGATGAAATTTTTGAGTTAGCCATTGACATGCTTACTCAACGAATTTTTCGCAGTGACTATCTCGCTGTAAAATCTGTTATTAATCCCCTTCTCGACTCCAATGGCCCACTTGGTGACCTTTTAGTCCGCCTAAAGCTACTTTACGGCTTAGGTGTCGTGCCTGATAAGACATTTCACGATATCGAAAGCATTCTCAGTATCAAAGGATTTCTAAACAGCGAAAGGTTTGAATATCAGTTTACTGATCAAGTCATTTTAGATCGGATTAAAAACCTTACTGCAATGAAATCAGTCGGAAATGTTGCCTTTGACTTCCCTCAGCCAAGCAGCGATATGGACCCGCAACTGCATCAACTTCATATGAGCCGAATTCAACAAGTTATTCGCTCAAGTCTCTCTCTTGCAATTGTTGAACTCTGCGCTAGCCTCAATATCGATAGCCCATTTTCGACCTAGTGATACGAAAAAGTAAATCGACACTCTCAAAAAAAAACACCTTACATATTCACAGATAACGTTATGATCTTATACGGAACGATATAAAAATAAGTAAGAACTACTGAGAGTGTGCACATTACTTAAGGCGCTAACCTATCGATATTCCAATTATTGTCTTGTCGGCAATATAAAAAGCGATCATGAAGTCGATGTTCACCACCTTGCCAAAACTCGAAGCTTTCCGGTTTAATCCGATATCCACCCCAAAAACTTGGCACGGGTATATCACCACTTTCAAATTTTTTCTTCAGTTCTAAATACTTTCCCTCAAGAATTCCTCTGGCCGATATCCGGCTACTCTGATGAGAAGCGATAGCGGCAATCTGACTCTCCTTAGGACGAGATGTGAAATATTTAATATTCTCCATTGTCGTCAATTTTTCCGCATGCCCAGTGATATGAACTTGTCGTTCCAACATGTGCCAAGGAAAGTGAACACTAATCTTGCTGTTCGAAGCTAAATGCTGTGCCTTTCGGCTGCCCAGATTAGTGTAGAAAACGAGCCCATCTTCATCGATGTGTTTTAAAAGCACGATACGCTGAAATGGCTGACCACTTTCATCAACAGTAGCAATAGTCATTGCGGTTGGATCGGTAAGCTTTGCATCGATCACTTGCTTAATCCAAACATCAAACTGTTGGAAAGGACTGTTCATTAAGTCCTTACGACGAAGGCCACCTTTAATGTATTCGCGACGAATATCAGTGAGTTCCATTTTTACTCCAAGCTCTAAAATCCAAATAGGTTTTGGGTAATTGTGCTCCCTTCATCATAGGAACTCAAGCCTTGGCTCAATCTGCTTCCTTAATTTCATTAAAATACTGACAATGAATTTTTGCGTAAAAATCACCATGTCCTAAACTTAGTTCTATAGATACATATCCATTGTGTATTTCACAATGAAATTAGGATGTTCGGATGCCAAAGGACAGCTACAACGAGCTCTCCTCTGAGGAGCTAGAATACGTCGACGATAAAACGGCGGCACTCTTACTTAATACGCCACACAAGGCTAGGGTCATGCTGTGGGTGATGCTATTGTTTTTCATTTTTGCTGTCATTTGGGCTTCGTTTGCTGAAATAGATAAAATGACGGTTGGGCAAGGAAAAGTTGTCCCTTCATCACAAATTCAAGTGATTCAAAACCTTGAAGGGGGATTAGTCAAAGAAATTCTCGTTCGAGAAGGTCAACACGTTAAAAAGGGACAGCAACTTCTACTACTAGATGAAACTCGTTTTCTTTCTGACTTTAGAGAGCGTGAACAAGACCTAGCGAATCTACAAGCGACCGCCATTGAACTCTCTGCTTCAATTGATAGTGTCGTGATTAGTGAAGTAATTGAAGGTTCCGATTGGCAAAAGAGTGTCATCATCAGTTATGACAAACTCGAATTTCCAGAACAACTAGAACAAGAAGAACCGAGGTTAGTTTCTCGCCAGAAAGCCCAATATCGCCAAGAACTCGATAATTTGAGAAATAAAATAGCGGTTGTCGATGAGCAGGTTAAACAAAAACGACAGGAGCTCGTAGAATTAAAATCTAGAGTCAATAACCAACGCGCAAGCTATAACCTTGTAAAACAAGAGCTTAATATAACAAAACCACTCGCTGATGAAGGCGTCGTGCCATTAACCGATTTTCTCAAGCTCCAACGTCAAGTCAATGATGCACAGCGAGAGTTATCAACCAGTCGACTTAAAATTCCATCGACAGAAGCGATGATCAGAGAAAGCTTGTATGCTCGTATTGAAACCGCACAAAAATTCCGTTCTGAGCAACAGCAAAAACTCAACCAAGCCCAAGACAAACTCTCATCCAGTTCCGAGTCTGCCGTTGGCCTCGAAGATAAAGTAAACCGAACTGTAATCACGTCACCTGTAAACGGTACTGTCAATGCGCTTTATGCCAATACCGTAGGTGGCGTTATCAAACCCGGAATGGATATCGCCGATATCGTACCATCGGAAGATAACTTGCTTATCGAAGCACGTATTGCTCCACAGGATATCGCTTTTTTACGCCCGGAGCTCACCGCTGTGGTTAAGTTTAGTGCATATGATTTTACTAAGTTTGGGGGGCTTCCTGGTTCACTAGAATATATCGGAGCCGATACCCAACAAGATGAAGAAGGAAATAGCTATTACCTAGTTCGAGTCCGAACATTCTCAAACTCACTTAATACAAATGGAGAGTTACCAATAATTCCTGGTATGACAGCATCCGTCGACATAATCACAGGCAAGCGCACTGTTATGGAGTATTTATTGGGACCAATATTAAGTGCAAAGAAGAATTCTCTACGTGAATAATAAAACTATGATATTTACATTATGTAGAGGTGTGGAATGTTAATAAGACGCCTAGCTATTTTGCTCTGTTTTTTATTCATAGTTGCTTCACCTCAGGCACTTAATACCAGAGATCAGATGTGGATCGATCAAGTATCAACATTCTATGGTAAGCGGGCTGGAAAACGAGTTGAATCGTGGCGCAATGCAATGGAAAAGTACAAAACCTATCCGACCCTTAAGAAGCTGCAAATGGTTAACCAGTTCTTCAATCGAATGAAATTTGTTAACGATATCGATTTATGGGGTAAAAATGATTACTGGGCGACTCCATTGGAGTTTCTTGGTGCCAATGCGGGTGATTGTGAAGATTTTACGATTGCGAAGTATTTTTCATTGATAGAAGTTGGCATTCCTGACGAAAAGCTTAGGTTAGTCTACGTTAAAGCCCTCGATTATAATTTATTTCATATGGTCTTGGCCTACTATGAAACGCCAACATCTGTTCCACTAATATTAGATAATTTGATTCCAAAGATAAAACCGTCAACAGTACGCAGGGATCTCCTCCCAATTTATAGTTTTAACGGTACAAGTTTGTGGTTAATGAAATCCAAAAATGGGCAACTCGCCGGTGAATCATCTCGCTTAAGTTTATGGAATGATTTACGCGAAAAACAACGTTCCTTAGTCTTCAATAAACCAATAGTTAAATACTAGTAAGTAGGACCAAAATGACTTTATATAAACAGATTGTTTCGGGAATGATAGCGCTATTTATTGTGTTAATTAGTGCAGTATTTATTATTGAATTAAGCACCACTAGAGCGAACTTAGAGCAGCAGCAAGACTCTGAAGTCACTAATACCATTAATGCGCTAGGCCTAGCTCTCGCCCCCTATTTAGACGAGGATGATGCCGTTGCCTCTGAATCCGTCATTAATGCCCTTTTTGACGGTAGTTCATATTCATTAGTGAAGTTAGATTATATTGATGACTCTCGAACCGATATTGAGCGTATCTATCCCATTAGCCCTAGTAATGTTCCCTCTTGGTTTACTTCATTTGAATTATTTGAGCCTATCCATAAAAAAGCAGTCCTCACTAGTAACAGTTGGAAGCAACAAGCCAGTATTGAGATTGTTAGTCACCCAGGAGGGGCCTATCAGCAACTTTGGAGCGCATTGAATAGACTTGTTGTCGCCTTTGGTTTTGTCTTTATCATCGCACTTGTGGCGATCGCGATTATCATTCGCTATGCGCTAAAGCCACTTCAAACCATTGTCGAAAAAATGGAGCAAGTCGCCCGAAATCAATTCGGTAGCCCCCTACCCCAACCGAGAACAAAAGACTTGGTGTATGTCGTAGATGGTATCAATTACATGTCTGCGCAAGTTGAGAAAGGCTTTAAGAATCAAGTTCAAGAAGCACAAAGACTTCGTGAGCGCGCCTATATCGACCCCGTATCGAGGCTCGGAAACCGTTCATTTTACATGACACAGCTAAATAGTTGGTTAACCGAAGGTGGTATTGGTGCTATTGCCATTCTGCAAGCAAGCTATATGGAAGATCTTTATAAGGCAAATGGGTATGAGATTGGCGACAAAGCTGTAAAAGAACTAGCGGACAAACTTCGTTTAGTAAACAACAAGGATGTCGTTTTAGGACGCCTATCTGAGTTCGAATTCGCTTATATATTCCCAAATATTGAGGACAAAAAAATCCCGAACCTTGCCGAGAATATTCTCAATGCTGTCGCAGATCTCAACCCCGATCCGACAGGAATGGCAAGCGCTGAGGTCTATCTAGGTATTGTAAGTAATAAAGCGAATAAGACTACATCAGACATTATGTCATTCTTAGATAACGCCCTTGCTGCTGCACGAGTAAACCCAAAACTTCCGTATGGATTTATCGCGAGCGAAAACGATACAGAGATCATGGGTAAACAGCAGTGGAAAGCGTTAGTCGAAGACGCAATTGACCATGGCTATGTGAAATTTCGCTATCAATCGGCTAGCAATAAAGCTGGTGATATTCTCCACAATGAAGTTTTCTCTTCCATAGAGAAAGACGGTCAACGCTATAGTGCTATCCAATATCTATTTGCACTAGAGCAACTTGGTGTTAGCCATATCTTCGACCAATATGTGATCCAGCAAATCGTTAGCCGTTTAGAAAACAAAACTCTAAGCGGAACGTATGCCATCAATATTGCACCAAGTAGTATCAAACAACCTAGCTTCATCCGTTGGGTAAACAATTTACTAAGCCGTAACCCAACTATCGCCCAATACTTACATTTTGAGTTACCCGAATCATGCTTTATCGATACGCCACACTACAGTGCGTTATTTTGTAATGCTGTTCGTAATGCTGGAGCTTACATTGGTGTCGACAATTATGGTCGCCACTTTGAATCGTTAGACTACCTCAATGAGTACCGTCCAAAATACGTCAAACTCGATTATCTCTTCACGCATCACTTGGATGATGAAAAACAAACCTATACGTTGACATCCATATCAAGAACAGCGCAAAACCTTGATATCATCACCATCGCTTCACGAGTCGAAACTACACAACAACTAGAGTTTTTGGCCGATAATTTTATCGATGTATTCCAAGGCTTTATAGTAGATAAGTAAAGGTAGATTTAAATGCAAGATACTCTTCTCAATTCGCTTATTTACGTCAGTCGATATTACGGTTTAGCGAATTCTCCTGAAGCTTTGATTAATGGTTTACCACTATCTGATGGAAAATTAACGACTTATCTATTTCCAAGGGCCGCTGAACGAGCCGGTCTTATTGCAAAAAATAACACGGCAAAGTTGGACGACATATCAACGTTGATCTTGCCGGTTGTTTTACTACTAAAAGATGGACAAGCTTGTGTTTTAAATAGCTTTAACGAAGATAAGACAGAAGCAGAGATCGTCTTTTCTGACTCAGGAATGACTCCTGTAGCGATGAGTGTGGACGACTTAAGAGAGCGTTATACCAAGCGTTACTTTATGGTCAAAAAGCAGTTTCGCTACGATGAGCGTTCTCCCGATGTTCTCAAACCAAGCGAAGGGCATTGGTTTTGGAACACAATTTGGCAATCAAAGAAAATCTACCGAGACGTTCTTATTGCATCGGTTTTAATTAATATGTTCGCCATATCGATCCCGCTGTTTTCACGACTTGTGTACGATAAGGTGGTACCAAACTTAGCCTATGAAACCCTTTGGGTACTTACTACAGGCATACTGCTCGTCTTTATATTTGATGTCGTCCTAAAGCTATTACGCAGTTATTTCATTGATGTCGCAGGCAAGAAAACCGACGTACTTATATCATCAAAACTGTATGCCAAAGTACTCGGTATTCGTTTAGAGGCTCGTCCTGCGTCAACGGGGGCATTTGCTAGGCACCTCCAAGAGTTCGAATCCATTCGCGAGTTTTTCACATCGGCGACAATTTCAACGTTAATAGACCTGCCCTTCTCGTTGTTATTCTTGGCCATAATTTGGCTGCTCGCTGGGAACGTTGTTTTAGTCCCAATAGCAGGGGTAATCATCGTTGCCGTATATTCCTACTTTGTTCAAGATAAGCTCCGCCTTGCTATAGAAGAAGGGTCTCGTTTGGCATCGCAAAAATACGCCAATTTAATTGAGAGCATTTATGGACTCGAGACGGTAAAACTGTTTGGTGCACAAAGCCAATTCCAATTTCGATGGGAAGAAGCTGTCGCTCATATGTCAAACTGGAGCTTGAAAAGTCGCCGAATTACAGATGGTGTACAAAATGTAGCAGGATTCGTCCAGCAAGCTTGTACAGTTGGCATTGTGATTGTCGGTGTATATATGATCGGGGATGGAGAACTTACCTTAGGTGGTCTAATCGCCGCTACAATGCTAAGTGGAAGAGCTATTTCTCCGATGATTCAATTGTCTCTCCTTTCCACTCGTTACAATCAGGCAAAGTCATCACTGACCATTATTGAACAAATAATGTCGTTACCAGATGAACAAGAAGAAGGGAAACGCTATATACATCGCCCTATATTCAAAGGAAAAGTAGAGTTAGACCGCGTTTCCTTTAACTATCCAAATTCAACAGTCGCTTCGATTCGTGACGTGAGTTTAACGATAAACCCAGGTGAAAAAGTGGCAATCATAGGGCGTATCGGGTCAGGGAAAAGTACCATCCAGCGCTTAATCATGGGGTTATACCAGCCAACTGAAGGTAATGTACGTATCGACGATACCAATATTACACAACTTCACCATGTTGATGTACGTCGCAATATTGGCTGTGTGCCGCAAGACAACGTTCTATTCTATGGGTCTATTCGTGACAATATCACCTTAGGACGACCTTTATCTGATGACCATGATGTTTTAGAAGCAGCACATCGAGCTGGTGTCAGTGTATTTACTCAGCAAGAACCGGCCGGTCTAGAGCGTCAGGTAGGCGAAGGCGGTCAATTGTTATCTGGAGGTCAACGTCAGTCGGTTTCAATCGCTCGAGCGATTCTAGGCCGCCCTCCGGTGCTGTTGCTAGATGAACCAACCAGCGCGATGGATAATCGAACAGAAATGAACATCAAAAATATGCTGAAACAATTGAACTCACAGGAGACGTTAATTCTAATCACGCATAAAACCACAATGCTCGACATTGTGGATCGGATTATTGTAATGGAGAAAGGCAGCATTATCGCCGATGGTCCGAAAGAAGACGTATTAAACGAATTACGCCAAGGAAATGTGAAATCAACAGATAGAAAATGATGTACGGTATAAGGCTAAACATTTGTACAATTTAGATAGCTGCGCTAGTAGATACATTGTTTACTAGCGTTTTACTCTCCAACCGACGATTGAATTGAAACTATAAATCCCCTTTTATGTCGGAATCCAATAGTGCAGACTTACAACTTATCTCATATTGGTTAAAAGAAAATAGACTTGCTCCATGTTCATTCTTAGTTATTATTTGTTCATTTCCAAATTGGAGTGTTACATGCGTGTAGACCTGATGTTTTACTTCAATGGTATTACGTTCCAAACTTTCCTCTAAATCGCTGTTAGACACGTCTAAAACGTTTTTAGCGACGATCATAGCCTCATTAGCCGATTCTTTTAGTTCTTCAATTTCTTGTTCTTCGTTATCAGAGCGTTCCGACTTTGGTTTCTTTTTAAAATCCAACTCACGTCGTACTAGCTTCATCGTTTTATCTTGTGCAAGTAAGTACTGTTCTCGTAGAGTTTCGATTCTCGCTTTCATGGATGAATAGCAAGCAAAACATTCAACACTCGTAGGCGTATCACCTTCTACTCCTAAGTTATAACAAATCACCTTACCACCAACTTTTGTATGTCCACCGCTTAATGTTCCATGCTGAATCCGAGAATCGAGTACCGTTAAATCTTCGCCGCAGCTAAGGTCATTGCTCAATGAGTGCATAGCAAGGTGAATATGGTGATGAGATTGCAGCAGTGAGTACTGTGCATAATTCGCTTTTATCGAACCACCTGACTTTACTGTACAAGTTTTTGGATCTCCTTCACTTACGGTATGGCCAATAATTCCTTTCTTTACAAAAATATCGCCTTGCGCCTGAACATCTGCGGATTCAATAAACCCACCGACTAATATATTTCCAGTCGCCCGGACAACCATATCTGCCTCTATATTGCCAGTAACAACTAGGCTGCCTTTAAATTTAACGTGGCCAGTTTTCACGCTAATATTTTCCATACAAAGCGCATTCTCAATATGAACGGTTCCATCCTTTATTAAAGGCATCCCTGTTTCAGTGGCAATGAGAAGGTTAGAATCATTCGCGTCAATCTCTGTTCCTTTACCAACTTTTAATGTCACATCTTTCCCAGGAAGCAAATCTAACGCATCCCCATGAACTGTATAGCCAGCATTACCTTGTGTCGGAGGTTCACGCTTTAAGACTGGTTGATTAACCTCGACACTCACAGTATCCCCAAGGTTTCGCATGTCCACTTTAGTAGAATTACCTTCTGCTTGTGGAGCCAAAACTTGTTTTGTCACATCAGGAATAAGAGGTTTCAGGCGGCCATCTCGACCAGGAACCGTTTTTTTACCTACGGCAACAGCCTGTGTGTATTCTTTACCAGCTTCTAAAGAATTGCTAATCTGAAGGACTTTTTTTAATGCGAGCTTATTAATTCCCTTAGTTACATGACTCTCCGCTAATGCATGTACAATTTCACTACCACGTAAACCACGACCACCATAAGCCCCGGTTACAATCATATGGGCGAGCATTTTATCTTCACTAATTTCTATAGAGAGTTCGGCATTTTTTATTTCCGCCACAATGACGCCTTCTAACGCTTTGTGATTTTTCTCGTTAGCCCACGTGATAAACTGATCCAACTGTTCGGAGTCCAAGTAATAAGTGTCCGCATTTAGATCCGCGATCACTTCGTTAACACCACTTTTAGTTAAACGCTGCGTTAATTTCACATCATCACTCAACTTCGCAACTATGCAAGTTCCACTGTCGTCAAGCGATAGAAAATTCTGCCACATACTCAATTACTCTAGCTAAATGCCTTATTACAGTGTAAGCAATAGCTCCCAAAAGGCGTATGTTTGATCTATATAATTATGCTGTCAGTCACGTTGGACACCGTTTACACTGTAAATTTCACAAATACCACGTCGAGGAAAATTAATCTTGGCTGGTTTTACACTGTAAATAATTGAGCCATTTTTCAACATCGCTGCGAAATTTAGCTTCTGCAGCTGATTTCCCAGACAAAGAAAATTGACTTGCGCAAGCTTTCCAACTTTTCAATTGAATAACTTTCGCAATAATTAGGTCGCTAAGGTGTACGTTACATGAAGGGTAAGAAATAAAACTATATCGTAACAATGGCTCGACACTTTCAAAGTTAGAACCGCCCTGACAGTAACGATAAAGTAACCTCTGAGGCATAACAATCGGAGATAGGCACCTAGAATTATGTGTGAATAACTTTCTAATCAGTTCGATCGGCAGAGACGAAAATAATGCTGAATCAATAAAGGGGAGTGTAGCGAGGAAACGTTGATGTAATACATTTACAAAATCAAAGTTAGGAGTATGAAGATACAACATAGAATAAGTGCCACTAACATGATCTCGGCGACTGCCTAACTTTACGGGAATAAACTGGCACTGTGTCCAAAAGTCATGCAGCCCAGTGGTAACGCCAAAACTTGTTCCAACATAGTCAGTATTCGTGTCCTTGAGCGTAAATTCGATCAACTTTCTGCCTATGCCACAACGAGTCAAACTTGGATGAACAGCGATTCTCATGATTCGTAAACATGTCAAATTATAAACATCATCAATGCCTAGTTGATTGATCAAGGTAACCGGAACCAAATGACCAGGTGGTCGACGTCGACCAAGAGAGATGTCTTCAACGAGTTCATTCGCTATCGGGCCTTCTTCTACAGCTAAAAGACATCCGACTGGAACATCATCTATTGTAGATACGTATACAGATATCGCATCGTTACTGAGTAATGAAAACCAATCATTAGGAGACGTTTGATAGTGAGCATGAACTAATAATGAAAATAAAGAATTGGATAAATTGATGTCGGTATACAGACGCGGTTTAGAAACCCGAGAAAAGGTGAGTTGTTCAAAATTAAATTCATTTACCTCATACATAGGAACTTGTGAGTTAAACATAAACGCAGATTCTAGCCACAATTCCAACGGATCGTTCTTAGCCCAACGTATGGGTTGTGAAAGGTGGACTTGGCGAAGATTTGGATAGACAGACTTTATCCATGAACAAAACTTAAGAGAGAATCCGCGACCACATCCTTCGTAGCCATGTTGTGTCGACGAAAATACGACTCGAGAATAGCGTTTTGCGATATCCATGAGTATGGGAACAGGAATGGCAGCGGCTTCGTCTATGAGCATTAAATCGCATTCAGGAGTTTCGTCAAGCAACCTATCAGGAGGAACGAATTCAAAGACACAATCGCCATATTCCAACCTCCCCTTAGTGAGAACTGAATCTCGCAGAGCAAGGTTTGCATGAACAAAGGCATTGCAAACAGAAGCAAATAAAGGAGCGCAAATCACGATATAATGCGCGTGACCTGACTTAAATAACTCGGCAACAGACATACCCAATGCAGATGTTTTACCCCGGCCACGGTCCGCAGTGAGTAATAGTGGGCGGCTATTCCGACCAGATGCGACTTTTACAATGTGGGATATCGCGCTATTTTGCTCAGTTAGATTACTTCTATCTGATAAACCAATTGAGTTTATGGGTATATTTTTAGCAACTGAGAAAGTCGACGAGTCAAGATCAAGTGGTGAAACTGAAGGAAGTTGTGCTAAAGAACGGAGCAACCAACGGTCAGAATAAGAAGATGATAAACTAGATTGATTATAGAAAAAAAGAAGACCACCACCACGCAAACAACCACACAATGAATTAAAACTATTTGCGTCAAAACCAGCA
The DNA here is from genome assembly GCA_947504195.1 of uncultured Vibrio sp. GTDB lineage: Bacteria > Pseudomonadota > Gammaproteobacteria > Enterobacterales > Vibrionaceae > Vibrio. Next base: position 60,616 of record CANNGN010000002.1, read on the forward strand.
GATAAATCGACAAGTAGTAAATCGATATCGCGACCCAAGAACCCTTTACCCCGATTATATTCCACCAATATCGAATGTTTACCGTGTACTGTTCCCCCAAGTTCTACCACGATATTCTCCTCGAATACGAGCAGTAGTTGTTGGATACAAGAATCGATTAGCGCCTGATCTAGCGAATCAATAGTATAAGCTAACCGGTGATTCGCGTTGGCCGCAATATTTTTTAATTCGTGAAAAACCGAATGTAGTGCGTTCATGAACAAAGCCAAGTAAATTAAGACTGATAAATATTATCACTGTTCGCATCCTCATATCCTATATTCGTTGATAATTTATTTATGCTATCAATGAGCAAAAAAAATCCAAACCTAAGTTTGGATTTATAACGGCAGAAACATGAAGTTTAAGAAAGTCGCTCTTTAATCAACTCTAACAATTCCTCGAATAACGTATCATCAACTTTCTTTAAGTTTAACGTAACGTTATTCCCCTTACGGCTATAATTCGCTCGTCCTTTAACGAGTTCTGTTTTGGCGGGTGACACAACGACACTTGGTGATAGATCATCTATCCAAGTTTCCAAAGTCTCGGTTACATCTTTGGTCAAACGAGAAACTCCAGTAGAATCACAACGTTGCCAAACATAGCCCGACGAATCACAACACTTTTCGAGTAACTGATCTTGCTGCTGTTTATTAAGCCCATTAAATTGTTTGTGCAGTTTAACGATAGTTGGACGCCCTAAATCGACAACATTGGGATAGGCTCGCAAAAGTTCAAGCGGGAGGTCGGCAGCTTTTAATGCTCCACTAACAAGTGCTTCACTACACTGGAACATTCTTGCCAAGGCTTTTTGATCAGAGGCTTCACCATTATCGAGTTTCGCCTGCATCTCTTTACCCTTTTCATATAAAGAAAGCGGTTTATGAGCATTCGCAACATCAGATAAAAACTTAGCGTGTTCTTGTTCAATATCTTCAGCGACATAAATTAAAAAGTCTTGCTCGGCAATAAGACATGCCATTCTCCGACGACTACCATCAAGTACTTCGATGACGCCCTCAGGTCCTTTGCGTCCAACTGCAGGATATTGCTGGCCTCTGTCTTTTAACGTCGCCAAGATATCAGAAAGAGCGTGTTGATTTAAAAATGATTGCTCACGAGCATTTTGATCAAATACCTTTGTTGCAACCGAAATCTCACTTGCGGGTATTTTAACTAACTCGAAGGTAACCATTTCTTGGCCAGCAACCGAGAGTTCAATTACAGAAGCTTTATCTTTAGCGGCCGTTTGGGCCTCTAATGGCGTTGTCGCCCGACGTTTATTAGCTTTACCAAATAACTTAGCATTTAATTCAGATGTTTTTATCGCCATTTATCCTTGCCCCTGAGTTAGACCAGCCCAATATGAATGCAGCACTCGCTCTAGTTCTAAAGCACTTCTTTGTACCGCGTCTTGCGCAGTTGCGAGCGTTTTCTTACCACCTTCAAATTCACTTGTCGTTAAATCAAATACTGTGCTGTATGTATCAGCGCATGTTTCAAAAGCTCTACTTCGAGGAATAGTTGCCATCATAACTTGGTCCCCCAAGAGATAGTTCATTTCCGTAAGGACACCTACTTGTTTCTTATTGTCATCCTCAAACATCGTTGGCATAAGTCGAACAAATTCAAGTCCTTTCCAATCCTCTGGGAACATTTCATATACAGTAGGTAAATGTTGGAAGAAGTTGACCGTTGATGCCCAATCCAAACGTTTTGCGGCGCAAGGAATTAACAGAGCATTTGAGGCATACATAGCATTCCAGACTAATGGATCAACGTGAGGGCCCGTATCAATCATTATAATATCGAAGTCATCCGCAATCACATCAATCAATTTTTGCTTAAGTAATTTGACGATATCGAGCGACTGATTTGTTGAGAGATACTGCCACGCTTCCGCATTAAACATAGCATCTTCGGGAAAAGCAGAAATTGTTTTTAAATTTGGATATTGAGTAGACATTAAAACATTCTTTCGAAGAAAATTAATGTCAACCGTCTCCTCTTCAGGCACGTTGTCGAGCATGACATCGACTGCAGAATAAATATTACTTTGCTCGTTCAGGCTTACTTCAGGATTTAAAAACAGGCGTAAAGAGCCTTGAGGATCTAAATCTATCAAACATATTCGATATCGCTTTTCTAGATTCAAAGCTAGACACGCCGCAAGATGAACCGCGCTCATAGATTTGCCGGTACCACCTTTTTGATTTTGTACATTAATAACCCAAGGGGGAAGGTTGGTACTGCGCTTACGCTGGTGAAACTTATCGACGCCAGCGGCATCCATCAACATATGTGCTTCTGGCAACGAAATAGAATAGTGGTTCGCGTTATTTTTAGTAAATTGATGTCCTTCACTTTCTAGTTTCGTAATCGCTTCATCGAGTTTCCGGCGTGTTAATCCCGAGCGAGTTTCCATTAGTGCTTTAGACATAGGAGGAAAATGGTCATCATTTCTCTCTTCTAATACGATTTCAATACGATCAGCCTGAACCTGCTTTGTAACTTCAGCAAGCTCATAGAGACTTTCGATCGTTTGTGCTCTTTTCATAACCCAATTCCATTGTAAGTAGATTGAGTATTATTGTACAGCAATCACCAACTAAAACAACGAATCGGTGAACGAATAACTTGAATTAAAATATCAAGAATATGATAAAATTTTGATATTTAGCTGAAAATCACACTAATTTTAAATTTAGATATAGCAGTAATCTACCTAGATATTGCTTTAGAATTAAAATATTACAACGTCACGTTTTTACATTGTAAAACAATAATAGTAGGCTGATTTAATCCGTTAACTTTCGGAAACATACAAATACATGTATAAATTACGGAGAGTGTTTGTTCAATACTTTAATCGGCTCAATAATTCATAATATTCGTACTTAACACAGGAAAACACGAATATAGAATGAAATATTGGAAGTATGATCAAGGCAAATAAGTGTATACAAAACGAACAAAATTCTCTCACTTGAAAACATGATCAAGGTGATTTATATCACTGATATGCCGTAATTTTATCCATAAATTTGATCATTATTACGAAACAATGATCAAGAGTGAAGGTACGCTCGGAAGCATATAAAATCTTAAGCAAAATACGGAGAAAGTAAGATTGATAAGGGCTGAAAGCAGGAAAGCCATTTAAATATGGTAAGAACGATAAATACAATTCCACACAAAACAGCTTGATCATGCTTTCATGCACTTATTATCGAATTATTTTGTCACTTATTCTAATGTTTTACGACTAAATGCAGTTACCTAAATAGTAAAACAGCCAATTTCTCATCATTTTGGCAACTAAATGACGTTCTCTTGATCATGCTTACGTAAATATCACAAGAAAAATACACCGAATAGGGGAGTATGAAATACATAAACTGACTCAATGAACTCGTTAGACTTGATCATGCTTTCATATTTATACTGATCATACTTCTATAAATTATTGATCATGTTTTCGTAAATCAATGATCATGCGTTCGATGATCCTATGATCATGCTTTGGGGTTGGTAAAATAAATAACCTTAAATATCATATCATTACACAACAATTACGCAACGGATCATTAGATCATTTAAGCACTTAAAGATCATATAATCATTAAGATCATAAAATTCTATAAGAATATTTCCTTTCTTTTTTGTCTATTTCAGTTATTCTCGGATAAATAATTAAATTACATACATTGTTCATTGGACATAGAATGAATACCACTGAGAAAGTTTTAATTAAAGCGCCTAGAGATCATAAAGATGGTCACCTATTTAAAGTTAATGAGGATGCTGTCGAATGGGTCGGGCAGTATCAGCATTTTAAAGGTGTAACTAAAAGTATCGTCGAATTGCTAAATTTGATTGCATTGCGTGGATTCAGTAGTAACGATGGGTTGGTATCGACGACAGAATTAATTGAATCAACCGAAGGTAAATTAACTCGAGCGGCCATTCAGCAACGTCTAAGAGCGGCAGTGAGTATCGGACTATTTAGTCAAACACCAGTAAGGTTTGAACAAGGTTTAGCTGGAAAAACAATGCTCCATACTTTTGTCAATCCTAGCCAATTGATATCACTTCTCGGAACGACGAGTTTAGTGACAGAAAGTGTGAAACAAACTCAAAAACAAAAGCGTTCGAAAGCATTAGCTCAAACTCAAGTGAATGCCCGGTTATTAACCGAACATGGTCTAAATACACCGCCGTCTATGCGAGACGAAGCAGATCAATTTGTCGTATCTCCCGCAAACTGGACTGGAATTATTGACCAAGCATTAGCACCGTCGAGAACAAGAAAAAACTACCAAAAATCAATGGTCTCAATATCTGGCACTAAAGCTATCATCGAAACGCGTTCATCGAAAAATATTATGACCGTTGATGATATGATGACACTGTTTGCATTGTTTACTTTAACCGTTCAATACCATGATCATCACAAAGAAAACTATCATCTCAATACCAGCCAAGCACCGAATAAAACGCCTTTGTATATAACGGATATATTATCTTTGCGCGGCAAAAAAGACAGTGGCCCCGCGCGTGACTCGATCAGAGATAGTATTGACCGAATTGAATATACTGATTTTCAACTTCATGAGCTTACTGGTCGATGGTTGAGTGAAAATATGCCTGAAGGGTTTAAATCTGATCGATTCCGTTTTATCGCTCGTACGATAACGGCGTCAGAGGATGCCCCTGTCGAAGATAAACATTCAGGTGAAATAAGAATTAAACCGAATTTATATATTTTGGTTTGGGAGCCCTCATTTTACGAGGAACTCTTAACTCGCGATTACTTTTTCCTATTTCCACCTGAGATCTTGAGACAGCATACGTTAGTGTTTCAACTCTATTCTTATTTCCGAAGTCGTATGTCCCGTCGTCATTCAGATAGTATGAAACTGTCTGACTTAAACCAAAAACTGGCACGTGGTATTGAATGGCGACGTTTTTCTATGGATCTTATTCGTGAGTTGAAAAAATTGTCTGATGATCAAGTTGTTGAAGATGATTTTTCCGTTAATTTATGGGGATATCATTTAACGCTAACATCGCTGAAAAAAAATGAAACCATCGCTGACTATCAGGTCGATATTAAGTGTAACGTAGAGGAAGTATTACGTTACGCCAGAGCGCGTACTACAAACGCTGGTAAGCGAAATATGGCTCCCACCTTGCCTAACCCATTGAGAAATGAACTCGTGTCTAAACAACACTTAGAAGAGCTTTCGACTATCATCGATGGCGAGTTTGAACCGATCCAACGTAAAACGCCTTCACCAAAGGGTAAACTTGGACGACGAGTTAAGCTCAGAAAACACCTTGTGGAAATTAATGCTGACGAAATTACTATAAGTTTAACTAAATATACCTCTCCAGAGGCTCTAGAACGAAGTATAACGGCATTATCCGTTATGACCGGACATTCTCCGTCATCGATTAGAGAAGAGTGTCAGGAGCTCATACAGAAACTTGAATGGCTAAAAGTTGGAAACGACGTCATTCCATATGAAACCCTGAGTAAAGTAATCGAATTGTATAATGCTCAGGCAAATAGCAAGCACTTATCGATAGAACGTTTGATCGCCGGTTTAGCCGTTAGACGAAAAGTGTGTCGTTCCATTATCGAAGGGCCTATTGATGAAGCGGTATTTTACGCACTTGATGAAGTTGCTTCCGGGTCTGAATAGTTGCGTGTTTTAAGGTGTGTATTTGCGAATACATACTCTATTTTATTGAGTTAGTAATAAATATGAAATAATTGTTAATTAACAATTGTTTATGAGATGTTTTCTTATCGATTAAATCAAGAATTTTAAATTTATTTTGGTTGAATGTCTCATTTTATAATCAAAGATCTTAACAAGACAATTCGCCTTCGCTATAGAATATAGTGTCTCGTACATGGTTTTCTTGGGAGGTGAATATGTCCATTAATTCTATTGATCACGATGAGATGTCGGATATCGCCCACAAGTGGGAGGAGTCTGAAGACGTTGAAGCGCAAAAACCGGCAAAAAGTGTTAAGTCTGTTGAAGCGAGGAGGCGCATCGAAGCAATGCAAGAAATTAGAGAAAGCGGCTTAACGGTGGCTGAAGCTAAGGAACTTGGCCTACTGCATTGAACAATAAACAATCTTAAAGGTGGCATTAGTGCCACCTTTTTATTTGAATCATTTTCTTGATTTGTTTCATTATATAGCGGATTAGTACTCCTAATTGCCCTCGCTCCTGTGATATATTCCCTTGCCTGATTATCTACTTAGGGGTTTACCATTGTTATATAACCTCGCAGAATTAGACGCTGATACTAAAAATCGGATAGAAATTGATAAGCAAGCAGCTTATTTTATCTGGCAGCTAAAACAATCAATGATTGGACCCGATGTTATTTCAAAGTATTCGCAAGCTTTGCGTTCTGATGACGACAAAGTATGTTTTGAAGATTCGATTAATAAATATAAAAAGCAAATGGGTGTCGTCTAGGTAGAGCCTCGACTACCAAGCTTTATTAATGATCGTTGTAATAAATCGATATAGAGAGAAGATCCCGATGGGAAGAAGTTTTGAAGTGCGCAAGGCCTCAATGGCAAAAACTCAAGGCGCAAAAATTAAAGTTTATTCCAGATACGGTAAAGAAATTTACGTTTGTGCTAAAAATGGCGGCACAGATCCGGATATGAATTTATCGCTCCGTCACCTAATTACCAAAGCGAAAAAGGATCAAGTTCCCTCGCACGTGATTGAAAAAGCGCTAGACAAAGCCTCTGGAGGCGGCGGTGAAGATTATCAACCGGCACGCTATGAAGGTTATGCACCTGGTGGTGTAAGTGTGATCGTTGATTGTTTAACAGATAACGGAAATCGTACCTTTCAGGATGTGCGTCAGTGCTTCGTGAAAACAGGCGCTAAGATTGGCGGTCCTGGTGCCGTATCTCATATGTTTGATCATCAAGCTGTATTTCAATTTAAAGGCGACGATGACGAAGCGATTTTTGAAGTGTTATTAGAAGATGATGTCGATGTGACAGACGTTGAATCGGATAGTGGCGTTATCACAGTGTTTGCACCTCATACTGAGTTTTTTAAAGCAAAAATGTCTATTACGAATGCATTTTCTGATGTAACCCTTGATGTTGAAGAGATTACATTTGTACCGCAAACACATACGGAAGTTTCAGGAGAGGACGCTGAAAAATTCCAGAAATTCCTAGATTTACTTGATGAGTGTGATGACGTTCAACAGGTCTATCATAATGGCGAAATCGTATAAGCAATGACAGTGATCGTCATGTTACGCACTTGATCATGCTTCCGATAACTGATGCCGAACTCGTAGTGCTTAGCTAAAGATATGGGAGGGGAAACTCTCCCTTTCTAGTATTTACTTCCATCCACTTTGTCCCATCTTTTGCATTGTGTTCATCCTCTAATTAACCGTTGCCGCTATTTTAAAAAAACAATCGAGACATAACGTGTTATCAGCGTGTTGTTTTATGTCATTCACTTGATAATAATTATGTTACATTTCTTTGCTCTACTGCATTGTTGACTTTTGTTATATATGACCCTTATTTATCTTTTACCGTGATGCTTGGCGTCACAATATATCAAATGTAAATCAAGGGTATTATGAGTTTTAGAAATGTACTAACGGGCATGAAAACAATTGAACGCAGTGTCTGGTTTCAAGGCTTTATCATTGCAACAATTATTATTGCCGCGTTAACCGTAGGGGCAAAGACGTACTCTTTGCCAGCAGGAGTTGAAATTGGTATCAATTACTTAGATACCTTCATCACAGTATTTTTTCTTGTCGAACTTAGTTTACGTTTTCTAGCGTACGACAATAAACGTCATTTTTTTCGCGACCCGTGGAATATTTTCGACACTATTATTGTCGTCGGAAGTTTAATTCCTATCTCGGAAACCGAGATGATCCTACTTGCTCGTTTATTGAGAGTGTTTCGAGTTCTTCGCCTAGTTTCTATTATCCCTGACTTACGATTTCTGATTAATGCATTACTAAAAGCTATCCCTAAAATGGGGTATATCGCATTGTTAATGTTCATTATTTTCTATATTTTTGCCGCAACAGGTTCGATATTTTTTAATGATGTAAACGAGACTCTATGGGGTGACATTGCCATTTCGATGTTGACGCTATTTCGTGTGGCGACATTTGAGGATTGGACCGATGTCATGTACGAGACCATGGAAGTGTATCCGCTAAGTTGGATCTTCTACATCGTTTTTATCTTTTTAACGGCATTTGTATTTTTGAATATGATGGTCGGTGTGGTACTGGATGTGATGACTCGTGAAACTGCAGAGAAAGAACAGGAGAATCAGGACAGTCATCATTATGCCCTTGTTGCACAAATAACCGAGCTACAGGCTCAAGTCGGCATATTGGCGGACAAAATTGATGCTCAAAATCCGCCGAATATGAAAGGCGATTCCATCGATAAAGCCTAAATAAAATACGGCTAGTTTGATTGGCAAACTAGCCGTATTTTACTTCCCAAGATCTTAACGCAGATATACTTGCGATGAGAGATCCAGACCTTTTGGTTCATCCATCACCAAAAGGTCTGGTGAGCCAATTAACGCCATCGCGATGACAAACCGTGAGTATGATATTGTTGTGATATAACATAACAATATGGAGATCGAGTTTTTGTTGCAAGATTTCAGCGTGTTACGATTTTTCCAGTAGCGAAATTAATTGTTCAGCAAAGGCTTTTGCGGCTTTACGGTTCGGTATATTAAGCTTCTGATAGAGGTTACGGATATGAGTTTTGAGGGTGGTGGGGGCTATATCGAATTGGTAAGCAATTTTCTCATTACTTAAACCTGAATAGATTAAGGTGAGGACTTGCCATTCTCGTGTTGTTAATGGGCTCGTTTTTAGTATGTCTGGTAAGGTAGCGTTTTTCAGCTGTAAGCGTTCAATCACATCTTGGTTTAGAGCGTACTTATGCTTAGTATGAGGCGCTAACTGGTCAATCAATAGGTCGATTCGGTGTTTTAATAATATCTTGTCACTTTGTAATGGTTTCAACTCCTTTAACACGGGAAACAAGCTATCTGAGTATAGTGAAAACTCGCCAATGTTATTGGTCTCCAGACTCCACTCCAACGCCGTAATAAGATGTTCTATTGCTTCTTCTTTTCGGTGTTGTTTTAACGCGACCACACAATGTAATACTTGGTTTTTAAATTGATCGTAGGTAAGTGAATATTCACTCGCTTCAGTTTGTAGCTTCTCGATTTGGGTTTTAGCTTGTGCGTAGTCTTCCAACCCTACTAGCGCGAGGACTTGATTGCGTCCCTGCTGTTGAGTGAAACCATTGCAGAATTTATTGGGTAATTGGAAATGACTTAACCATTGTTCTAAAGCAGAAACATTACGGTCATTTAACCATAAAAGAATGAGACTAAGACTAAGTTCGGCTTGCCACTCTATATTTGCATCGGGAGCGTAAAGATCCATAGAGTATTGGGTTATGATGTCGTTTGCTTTTTTACTGTTCCCCTTTCGCAATGCAATTCGAGCAAGAATAGCCGGTAAATGTGAGTACTCACTTAGTTGAGACTCCATCGTGATTTTTTCATTGATCAATTGCTCAGCTTCATCGACTCTGTTCCAATCACATAAGAGCTTGGCACGTAACCTAATGATAATGTTAAACAAGGGGATGTGCTCTAATGAGTGTAGTTTGGCATAGTCTAAAGCAGTTGATTGTAATTCAAATGCGGTTTGGTTATGACTCATAGCAGAGTGGATTTCAATTTGCTGTATCAATGCCCACAGTACATGAGGATTGAGTTGATGTTGGCGAGCGTATTTTTCTGTTTGCTGCATCAGTGATAATGCTTGGCTTAAATGCCCTTCAGCATAATAAACCTCGCCAAGTACGGATGTTGCAACTAGCCTTGCTTGATAGGAAGCATGATCAAGGTTTAGTAATGCAAACTCAGCTCTTTCCTTAGCTTGTAGCGGTTGGTTTTTCTTGATAGCTGTTTGAGCGAGCAGTGCGTTAAATTCCCCCTGGATATTACTTGTCAGGCTTATGTTGTTGTCTGAAAGGTATGCGAAAAATCGTGTAATTTCTATTTCGACGTCATTAAAGCGAAATTGAGTTTGTAAGATCCATGCGTTGAGCAAAGCGGTATTTGGGTCATTGTTGAGTCCTGCTCGGTCGAGGATGTCTAGGGATTTTTCCAATACTTCTAGCTCACCATGATGAAAAAGTGTCCACCCAAAACGCTGAATAAGGTTACTAACACGTTCGCTATTATCGGCCAAAACAGCAAAATCTAGCGCTCTTGTTGGATTCTCTTGTAGTTCCCAAGCAAATGAGACGGTCAAATATGATTGATTTTCCTCTGTTCCATACGAAATTTGTCGATGATGACAAAGATACTTGAAAAACAGAGGGTGATAACGATACCAACCATGGTCAAGTGAGGTGATGAATAACTCGTTACGTGCGATATAAGCCATGATTTCAGTTGAATTCAGATCAGGTACTATGGCTTGGACTAATTCTTGATTAAATACGTCGACGATGCTGGTCTTAAGTAGGAACTGTTTTATATCCGTTCGTAAGGGTTCATAAACCTCTTCAGTAAAATAATCCCAGATATAAGTGAACGGAAAAGGGGAGTGGGGAATAAAAAATCGTAAAAAAGACTCCAATTGATATTGGGATTGCATCGCTAATAACTGCAGAGCGCATGGCCAACCTGCGCTGTAATGTTCAAGAGCCGTTAGCTGTTCTTGAGTAAGCTCAGCATCAAAGTGGTATTGCACAAAAGCTTGAACTTCTTGTTTGCTAAAACAAAGGTGCTCGCGAGTTAATTCAAGAAGGTTCTGTCTCGCACGTAAGTTTGCAATACCAACATTTGGTATAGTTCTCGATAGCACGATAATCGTAAATGCTTTTGGTTGATTATTCAGTAAGAACTTAAGAGCATTATTTATTTCTGGACGATCAATGTGTTGATAGTTGTCGATCACGAGGTAGGCATTGAGATTATGTGAGCTTATTTTTTCATCTAGCTGTTCAATTAGAGTGCTCATATATCGGATAGGAGAAGCAAAATCTGATGATGTCGCTGATATAGATTCATCTTTTAGTGCTTGATTAATCGCATTACTTAAATGAAGCGTAAATCGGGTAGGATCATTATCAAGTTGGTCTAAGCTTAGCCATCCAATATAGTTTTTATCGTTTAACCATTGTGCGATGAGAGATGATTTGCCATAGCCAGCCGGAGCTTGTAAAAAGATCACCTTCTGTTTGCTCGATGCTAGCTTTTCCAATAATGATGATCGGAGGATATGGCTATCTGTGATGTGCGGTGTTTGGTATTGATTACTGATCCACATTTGTCCTCTTATAATCGCCTTTCCAAATCATAGTTTTGATTATCTCTTCTCGGCTCTTTTTGGTAGAAAATATGTGAAAATTAGTCTACGCCTAAATAATGTGACACAAATCACTAAAATAATTAATGCTGCATCGATGATTATGGCAAATTCTAATCCAAGCAATACAAATTAATCTAATTTATCGTGATGTTGATCGTATTATTTAGATCTAATTGTAAAATCTTGCACCATAGTAAACGTTCATATATGCCAGATCTCGCCTCTCTCGTGATCTTAGCCGAGGCTAAAACTTAGTCAGTTCTTATGTTTGGTGATTTGTATCACATTAAATTCATTATATTAACTACTACGCCTTAATATCTACGCCTTGAGGTAAAGGTGAGAGGAGGATGTCTCGCACTACGTTCAAATGCAGGATATTCAATATAGCCGGAAATTAACCTAACTATGCGAGGGTTCTTTATGAAACCTGTACTACAACAATCGTTTGATAAGAAAAATTTTCAAGACAATGTTAAGCGCCACTTAACGTCTACCTATGCTACGACTATTGAACATGCGACGCCACGCGCTTGGTATCTCTCTATGTCTCGCGCATTGGCGGAATTGACAACTTTTGATTTGTTGGAAACGGAACAAGACCCAAAAATTGTTAATGCAAAAAGTGTCAATTACCTTTCTCTAGAGTTTCTAATTGGTCGTCTTACTGGCAATAATTTGCTTAATATGGGCGTATATCAAGCTGTGAGTGAAGCCATGGCCGAATTTGGCCAAGATCTGTCAGACTTACTTGAAGAAGAACGAGATCCTTCTCTAGGAAATGGTGGTTTAGGCCGACTAGCGGCCTGTTTCATGGATTCCTTGGCAGCTCAGGAATACCCAGCTGTTGGTTATGGTTTACATTACGAATACGGTTTGTTCAAACAATCATTTGAAAATGGCCACCAACGCGAGGCACCAGATGCATGGTGTGGTGTTGAAGGCTATCCATGGGAAGTAGCTCGTCCTGAATTAGCACAAGAAATTGGATTTTACGGACATGTAGAGAGTTTCACAGAAAATGGAGTGGAAAAGCGAGTCTGGGTTCCAGGAATGACAGTGAAGGCGATGCCATGGGATATTCCAGTGGTGGGTTATCAAAGTGAAACCGTGTATCCATTACGCCTATGGGAGTGCCGTGCTACTGCACCTTTCTCACTTGAAAGTTTCAATAACGGGAACTATTTCGAAGCTCAGCATGCCTTGATTGATGCGGGTAATATTACCAAGGTGTTATACCCGAATGATAACCATGAAAAGGGCAAAACACTTCGTTTGATGCAACAGTACTTCCATAGCGCTGCATCGATACGAGACATTTTACGCCGTCACGAAGCCGCAGGCTTTGAATTGGAAGATCTTCCGAAGCATGAAACGATCCAATTAAACGATACGCACCCAACGATTGCTATTCCTGAATTGATGAGAATTTTCATCGATGAAAGAGGTATGACATGGGCTGAGGCATGGGCGATTTGTAGTAAAACGTTCGCTTACACAAACCATACGTTACTTCCTGAAGCATTGGAAACATGGGATGAGTCCTTGATCATGCGTCTGTTGCCACGTCATATGGAGATCATTTATCAAATCAACCATGATTTCTTGATTGAGGTTCGTGAGAAGTGGCCAGGTGATGTAGCGAAACAACAAAAACTTTCGATTATTCAAGAAGGTTTTCACCGTATGGTTCGAATGGCAAATCTTTGTGTTGTAGGCTCTTACGCAGTAAATGGCGTAGCCGCTCTTCACTCTGAATTGGTTAAGAGCGATCTGTTCCCTGAATTTCATGAACTTTATCCAACACGTTTACATAACGTCACCAATGGCATTACACCACGTCGTTGGCTTCAATTTTGTAACCCTGCGTTATCAACATTAATCAGTGATAAGATTGGTCATGATTGGCCAAAACACTTGGACCAACTTGAAGGTATTTCTGAGTTTGCAGAAGACTCGAATTTCCAAAAGCAATTCATGTCTGTGAAAAAGGAAAATAAGCAGCGCCTTGTTGATTGGGTATCAAGCAATATGGGAATTGAATTGAATGTCGATGCGATCTTTGATGTGCAAATTAAGCGTTTGCATGAGTACAAGCGTCAACATCTCAATATGCTGTATATTCTGTCCTTGTATCATCGTCTGATTAGCGATACTGAACCGCATTTCGATATGGTTCCTCGGGTATTTATTTTTGCTGCAAAAGCTGCCCCGGGCTATTATCTTGCGAAAGAAATAATTTATGCAATCAATAAGATAGCAGAGAAAATTAATAACGACCCTCGCGTAAATGATAAGCTGCAAGTCGTCTTTTTACCGGATTATCGTGTAAGTATTGCGGAAATTGTTATCCCTGCTGCGGATGTGTCAGAGCAAATTTCGACGGCTGGGAAAGAAGCATCTGGGACCGGTAATATGAAGATGGCACTGAACGGTGCCTTGACTATCGGTACTATGGATGGGGCGAATGTTGAAATCCGAGAAGAAGTGGGTGATGACAATATCTTTATCTTTGGCTTAGAAGTCGATGATATTGAGAAGTTGCGCCACAGTGGGTATAACCCATTTGATTATTACAACGCTGATGCGCTTCTTAAAGCATCACTTGATCTGTTACTCGGTGATGAATTCACTCCAGGAGAGCCGGGTAAGCTCAAAGCAACTTACGATAGTTTACTCAATGGCGGCGATCCGTATTTGGTATTAGCAGACTTTGCGTCTTATGTTGAAGCACACACCAAAATTGATGAAGCCTATCGTGATCAAGCGGGATGGGCAAAAATGGCCATTCTCAATACAGCCTTAGTCGGCAAGTTTAGTTCCGATAGAAGTATTCGTGATTACGTAAACAATATTTGGAAGCTTAAACCTGTTAATCGTTGATTTTTTGGTTAATCAAGGCGGTCGAATCGTATTCACCGCCTATTTTATTTGTGTCTAGGAGAGATCGATGGAACTTCAACAACAGACATTGCTTAAGGTGGCCGATTTAGTAGGCATTGCGCCCAGATTTACGAGCATGATGGGCGATGAAAGCGAAGTAAGCCAAGAAACGATAACGTATATACTTTCTGAGCTCGGTTACGATACTAGTAGTGATGGTGCTTTGCTGTTGTCTGCGGAAAAAAAACATAAAGTTGATATTCTCGACTCACTGCAAGTTGTCTATCAATATGAACCTGTTGAAATAGAGCTTAACCTAGGCGTAAGTGCGCGGGAAAGTGAGTTTGAATGGCAACTAGTGACGGAGTGTGGCCAACATTTTTCGGGTTATCTTCAGTCGCAAGTAGTTCGAGATGATCGTGCTGAAAACGGCCCTTTGGTCTTTTCAATCCCAGTTGAATTACCATTGGGATATCATGAACTTTCAGTATTGAGAAAGCGTCGTAAGACACCGTACACAGCCACTTTAGTTATTGCTCCTAGGCAATGTTATCAACAGCCGTTATTGCAACAAGGTAAAAAGATTTGGGGGCCGAGTGTTCAGCTCTACACATTAAAAACAGACCATAACTGGGGCATGGGAGATTTTGGTGATCTTAAACACCTTGTCGTTGAGATGGCTGATCGTGGCGCTGATTTCATTGGCCTGAACCCAATTCATGCTTTGTTTCCGGCGAACCCTGAAGGTGCAAGTCCATATAGCCCTTCATCTCGGCGTTGGCTAAATGTATTTTATCTTGATGTCAGTTCCATCCCAGAATTTGTGTTTTGTAATGACGCTCAACAAATTGTTGGAAGTGCTGAATTTCAAAAAAAACTTGAAGAAGCACGTTCAGCACATTGGGTGAATTACTCACTCGTTGCTCAGTTAAAAATGCAAATCCTGCCACTCTTGTTTGCTGAATTTAAGCATCGTCACTTAGAGACTCAGAGTCAGCGAGGGCAAGCATTTCTAAGCTTTGTCGAGCAAGGGGGAGAGGATCTACTCGCTCAAGCAACATTTGATGCATTGCATACTAAATTACATCAACAAGACGACCAAATATGGGGTTGGCAGGTTTTCCCTGAGCAATTTCGTCAGTTTCGATCTGCTGGTGTAAGTCAGTTTATGAGCGATGAAAAAGATCAAGTAGACTTCCATCTGTATCTCCAGTGGCTATCGGATACTCAGCTGAGCGAAGTACAATCCTTAGCCAAAGAAAAAGGTATGGACCTCGGTCTGTATCGTGATTTGGCCGTTGGTGTTGCAGACTCAGGGGCAGAAGTGTGGGCCGATCAAGGTAATTTGCTTACTGGCTTAAGTATTGGAGCACCACCAGATCAACTGGGTCCACTAGGTCAAAACTGGGGATTACCGCCTTTAAATCCGCAAGCGATGCGCTCAAAAGCCTATAAACCGTTTATTGAATTGCTACGTGCCAATATGAAAAACTGTGGCGCATTACGAATCGATCATGTTATGGGATTACTTCGACTTTGGTGGATACCAAAAGGAAAATCACCGCAAGATGGTGCTTACATTTACTTTCCGGTGAAAGAGCTCATCGCTATTCTCACATTAGAATCACAGCGCAATCAATGCAGTGTCATCGGTGAAGATTTGGGAACCGTACCGCCAGAGATTGTATCTCTACTCGCCGATGCAGGAATCTACTCATACAAAGTATTTTTCTTTGAAACAGCAGAAGATGGAGGATACATCTCTCCAAACCATTATCCACCTCAGGCGATGTCGACCCTGTGTACTCATGATATGCCGACATTGCGAGGGTTTTGGCATTGCGATGACCTGAAAATGGGAGCCGATATCGGACTTTATCCTGATGAACATAAACTTAAAAGACTATTTGATGAGAGACTGGCAAGTAAGCAAGCAATTCTAGAATCTGTGGATTGGCATGGTTACTTACCACAATGCGTTGGACGAGATGCGAGCTTAGTACCGATGGATTCTACCTTAAGTGAAGGGTTACACCTGCATTTGGCCGCAGGAGCATCCGCGTTGATGAGTTTACAACTTGAAGACCTTTTAGAGATGGATAAACCCGTTAACATTCCAGGTACGGTCGATGAATACCCTAACTGGCGACGCAAGCTCAATACTACCTTGGAAGATCTATTTACACGTGATGAAGTGAATCATCTTATGACTAGAATCACTATGGTTAGAAATCAATAGGGTGCCATTGGTGCGACTAACGGCACATAAATGGATACAAAACTATTGGCTGAGTCACTCTATCTAGCACCATTGTTAGATAAACTAATGTTAAATCCCCGTTTACAACAGAGCGGGAATATTGATAACAAACATGCACGTTTGGTTAGGAGTCTATATTGGCTAACACAACGAAATTATCAGAATTAAAGCAAGCTTATCAAGAGCTCGAATATGTGTCTCACGCTGAACCGTTTGGTTTTCTGGGACCTTATATTTCTCCTATTGAAGGTATTTTGCGTACGTGGCAGCCGGGAGCAACCAGCGTTGAGGTATTACTCGATGATGACTCCCGTTATTTAATGGATAAGGAAATCGACGGGGGATTCATTTTACAAGCGGATTTTGACCTTCGTTTTACGCATTATCGATTAGCGGTAAATTGGGGGGGAATTGAACAAATCATCGATGACCCATATCAATACCATTCAATTTACGCTTCGTACGAAGATCTTCATACGCCAAAGAACATGTACCAGCATTTGGGCTCGCAATTTGTCACGTTAGAGCGTGGTGGTCAGTCAATTTCTGGCGTGCGCTTTTTAGTGTATGCGCCTCATGCATCTGCGATTAGCTTAATTGGTGAATTTAATAATTGGGATGGTCGCCGAAATCCATTACAGCGTCTAGATTACGGTATTTGGGGACTTTTTATTCCTGATCTACCGGAAAGCACCCAATATAAATTTGAAATAAAAGGGCCAAATGGAGAGCCTCTGCCGCACAAAGCCGATCCTTGGGGTGTCCATTCTGAACAATTTCCTTCGTTAGCCTCTTTAACTTATGATCATAATCGTTATCAGTGGACAGATAAGGAATGGCAAAACCGAGCGGTTACAGAGAAGCGCAAGCAAGCTCTTTCTTTTTATGAGCTTCATGTAGGTTCATGGAAACGTGGTGAAAACAATGAGTTCTTAACGTATCGTGAACTTGCAGATGAGTTAGTCCCATATTTGGTTGATATGGGGTACACCCATGTTGAATTGATGCCAATTTCTGAACACCCATTTTATGGTTCTTGGGGGTATCAGCCGATTGGATTATTTGCGGCGAGCAGTCGTTATGGTACGCCCGATGACTTTAAATACTTTGTCGATCTATGTCATCAACATCAAATTGGTGTGGTACTCGATTGGGTGCCAGCGCATTTCCCTGCGGATGGCCATGGCTTAAATAATTTTGACGGTACCCCTCTGTTCCACGATCCTGATCCTCGCCGTGGTTGGCATCAGGATTGGAATTCTTATATCTATGACATGGGCAAAGAGCATGTTCGTCGCTTCTTGGTATCCAATGCTTTGTATTGGTTTGAGATGTTCCACATTGATGGATTAAGAGTGGATGCCGTTGCTTCGATGCTTTACCTCGACTACTCGCGCAGTCACGATCAATGGATCCCGAATGTGGATGGTGGACGAGAAAACTACGACGCCATCGCAACCTTAAAATGGATGAATGAAGAAGTGTATCGTCACTTCCCTAATGCGATGACCATTGCTGAAGAATCGACGGCATACCCTGGTGTGTCAGCACCCACTTTTATGGGGGGCTTAGGTTTTGGCTTCAAATGGAATATGGGTTGGATGCACGATAGTTTAGAGTATATCCAACATGACCCAATACATCGCCAATACCATCATAATGTTATCACCTTCCCTTTGATTTATGCCCACAGTGAGAATTACGTATTGTCGTTGTCACACGATGAAGTGGTATATGGTAAGCGTTCTCTGCATTTAAAAATGCCGGGTGATGAGTGGCAGCAAACCGCAAACTTACGCGCTTATTTAGGTTATATGTATGCGCAGCCGGGTAAAAAGCTCAACTTTATGGGGGCGGAGTTCGGTCAAACTGCTGAATGGAATCATGATGACCAACTTCAGTGGTTCTTGTTGGACTATGAACGTCATCAAGGAGTCCATAGCCTAACTCGCGATCTCAATCATTTATACTGCAGTGAAAAAGCGTTATATGAGTGTGATAATGAACCTAAGGGGTTTGAATGGCGACTATCCGATGCAGCTGAAATCAGCATATTAGCTCATGAGCGGATGAGTGAAGATGGTGAGAGAATACTCGTAATTACCAATTTCACACCAGTTCCACATGACGCTTTTAGGCTTGGTGTTGTGAGTAAAAATAGTTATTCGTTGCTGCTGAATACGGATAATGAGAAATATGCCGGGAGTGGCTTTGAGGTGAACGGAACGCTAAAACCTGACTCGATCGAAAGTGAAGGGTTACCTCAATCGGTTATGATTAAGCTACCACCACTGTCGACCTTATATTACAAACTTCAAAGTAATTAAATTAAAGGATATTAAAATCTTCAGTATGCTCAATTTACACTGTGAATTGAGCATACTTGATCTATGGTTAAATATAAGTGTGAATATCTTTAACCATGGCATAGTTATGGGTGCCAACAATAGAAAGTAATTAGGATGCCGTATGAAAGAAGCGATATCATTGGTCACTAATTTAGATTTTGTTTCTGAGGCTCAGAAAATTAGTGATGCTCTGCATTACAACCATATCGATATTGTTCTTGCGTTTAACAATGAATCGGCATTAGAAAAGCAGATAGAAGAATTTGCGAGTCTAGGAGAGCTACAAACCGTCCGGTTGGTAGGAGAGGTGAAAGATGCTTTGTATGCGGTATACCTTTGTGTCCCTAGAGGCAGTAACCACTACGCAAGTACCATTCAGCAAACGATTAAACAGTTTTTCAAATCTGTTAAAGTGAGTAAGAAGTCGGCTTATAAGTTTTTAACTTCAAGCAAGATTGGTATATCGGTATTAGGTGGTGATTGCGTTAATTTTCAGACAGCTGTAATTCATGCCTTTCAAGCAACAATGGCCCAGGAAAACAAACAAAACAAACGAGTTACATTTTTTGATACTAAGCTTCAATCAGAAATAAAGCGTCAAGTTTTACTGGAGGATGTGGTTCGAGTTGCGGTAGATAATGATGATGTAAATATTGTATACCAACCGATTATAAGTACACGTTCATGGGCCATTGAAGGCTACGAAATTCTGAGTCGCTTTCCAGCAGATCCTGTACTTAAAACAAATACTCGAGAATTGATATCCATATGTGAAGATCAAAATTTGATCTCGGAGTTAGACTTGTTGACCTATCACAAGGCTCTGTTAGAACTCAAACCATATATTAATAGTACTCACGCTTTTCTCAATATCAACCTTTCGACGAATACTCGCGAAAGCTTTTCGGACCTTATTGATTGTGTTGATTTTCTAACACGACAAAACAAGCTTAGTTATTCTCGGTTGGTGGTGGATGTGAATTCGACACGTGACCAATTCAAAGTGAAATTTGCCAATGATTTGAGTAACCTTAGAAGGTTGGCAGAGAAAGGCTCTGCTATTGCATTGGCGGATTTGTCTTCAGGGTTTGATATAGAGAACCAATTAGCTGAAGGGAGTTATCGTTACCTACGCTTAGATGATCGGTTCAAACTTAAATTTCATGATGATTCAAATTACTATCAAGTGGTGAAGTTGATAGTAAAAGTTTGTCATGGAATGGGTGTGAAAGTTATTGTTGAAGGTGTTGAAAGTGTCGAACAAGCGAGAGTTTTAGTCTTCTTAGGTATCGATTTTCTTCAGGGGCCTTTGTTTACATTACCCGCAAAAATTGAAGAGTTTGGAAAACTGCCTGAGCGTATTAACCTTACGGTTGAGCAGATTCTTCAGCAAGCCGACGATTCAGACGGTGTTACATCCGATCTTCTCGTGACCAACATCGGTAGTATTGCGACTCAATCGCTACCGAGGATAGACCCGAGTGCAACCATTTCACTCGCATATCAGTATTTCACTACCGAGTCTATTAGTGTATTGCCAGTCGTTGATAACAAAGAATGTGTCGGGATTGTAGAGCGAGCACAACTGAATTTGTTTTTATCTCCGACAATGGGAACAAACTTAGAAACTGAAAAAGAGTCGAGGATGTGGCGTCGACCTATTAATTCGGTTATGGATGTAAAATTCCACTCTGTCGATGAAACGTTAGATATAGAGAGTTTGTTAACATTACTTAAGGAAAAAACCTATCAGTTACCGTTAGTGGTCACGAGAAGAGGGGAGTACACGGGGATTCTGACGGAATGTGATTTGATTGACTACCTTGTTCAGAAAGAACTCTAACGTAACAATGTCATAGCTTCTGAAAAATAAAAACACCATTGAATTGCTGAAATGTATGTAGGTCTTATTAACCTACATACATTATTAGAACTCGTTCTAGATCTAGAAATTGAAACCGAAACCAAAAAACATCACATCAAAATTGTAGTCTGATAGTTCGCTCCTCAATTCTAAACGCTTATAGTTTACTTCAAGGTAGATTGGTTTGTTTTCTACGATAGAGAATTGCGCTCCACCTCCGTATGCGAACCCTGGACGATCATAGTGCTCTGCTCGAAAGCGATCGCCATCTAATGAACCACTCCCATTTGAGTAAAAGTAACCTAGACCAATTAAGGGATATAATCGTAACCAAGGTGCTTCTGGAAATTGATAGATTGGCCCAACCAAGGCATCGTATACAACAGCACTATCGATTGACGTCACATCAAAAGAACTCACGACTCCCCAATTATTCCCATCGTGAATTTTTGCCGCTGTGAACCCCGCGCCATAGTTAAAATCACCGCCATGTTTGTCAACATTCACTCCTATTACGGATAACCCGGCAGAGAAATAGTCATCTTCTGCTTGAACAGTCGTGCAAGCTGCAAGTAACGAAAGGAGAATAATTTGGGGTTTCATAAGCGAGCCTAAAGTAATGAATATTAGATAATCTCATAAATATAGGTGGTTGTTTGGTGCTATTCAAATAATTACTTATACAATATTATGCATTCCTTAAGTTGTCTTAAGTTTGGTGCACAAAGTGGCAAGTAATACTCGAATTATGGGATGACGTGAGAGCGGAGAGTCGAGTGAAATATTGAGGCTCAGTAAAATAACTGGGCCTCAAAAGTTAGGTTTATGCACTTACTTCATCGACAAGATAAAGAATCGATTGATAAGGAATACCACTGTGATGTGACAGTCCAATTTCACATGTTCGACTGTTACTAAATCCGCGTATGCAACCTGTTGGGACTTGCTCTTTGAGGGGGTGAACCGCTGCGGCGTTGAGCTCTGGTGTAGTAAAGCCTTTGTCGCCAGCCCAACCACAGCACTGAATGTGCTCTGGAATAATGACATCACTGACACACGCTTTCGTTAGCTCAACCATTTTCTGTTCAATACCCATGCGACGAGAGCTGCAGGTAACGTGCAACATAACGGTCTCTTGTTTCTGAGTGATGTTTAAATGATCGATCAGATATTTTAGAGTAAACATTGTCGGCTCTAGAATTTCCAATGGTTTGGTAAACTCTTCGGTACTGCGTTTAGCACAAGGACTGGTATCCATCAGCACTGGGTATTTACCTTGTTCAGTGGCATTCCATAGTGCTTGTTCTAGTTGTTCAGACTTACTTGTCGCAATGTCATTCATGCCTTTACTGCTGTATGGCATTCCACAGCATTGGCTGCTGAGTTCATTTGGAGTAATGACTTCAAACCCTGCTTTTTCAAGTAGATTCAGTGTAACTTCAGTGAGTGAGCGTTGATCTTGAGCATCACTTTGTTGTCCCATGGTACGACTGGCGCACGATGGCATATAGACGACTTTTTTGTCGAAGTTGGCCTGATAGCGAATCGCTTGATCAAGCTTGAATCGATTGTCTTGTGGCATTTCTGCCATCCAAAATGGCATTTTACCACGAGTGAGATTCCGTAGCCCGTTGGTGATACCGCCGACAGCTTTTTCTCCCGCCACTTTTGTTGCAAAGTGATTGGTTCTTAATCCAATTTTGGTCAACGTCGTTGTAGTTTCAAAGTGATCCGCAGTCCATGTGGCGATAGGCGTAAATTTTTTGTATTTCGCGGTACGGAGTTTCTTAACTAAATCGCCTGTATTAATGCCGACAGGGCAGCGATCGGCACACAGTCCTGTTGCCGCACAGGTATCAATACCTTGGTATTCGAAGACACTATTTAATTCGTCAGCAGATTGGGTCTCGCCTGAGCTTTCTCTGCGTTGTAACTCTCGGTAAAGTACGATTCGTTGGCGAGGGGAAAGGCTCAAGGTTCGCGAAGGGCAAACTGGCTCACAAAAGCCACACTCAATACAGCGGTCAACCAAATCGTCAGCCGCTGGCATTGGCTTAAGATCTTCTATATGAGAATTAGGATTGTCATTAATGATCACGCCTGGATTTAAGAGCCCATTTGGATCAAATAAACGTTTGATCGCTATCATTAATTGATACGCATCTTTACCCCATTCGAGTTCCACATAAGGAGCCATGTTTCGTCCGGTTCCATGCTCGGCTTTTAGCGAACCTTGGTATTTCACCGCGACAAGTTGAGCAACATCTTCCATAAACTGACCATAGCGATCAATTTCATCTTGTGATTCAAAACCTTGTGTGAATACAAAGTGAAGATTTCCCTCAAGAGCATGGCCAAAAATAATCGCTTCATCGTACTTATAGAGGTCAAACAACTCTTGAAGATCACGTACACCAGCTGCGAGATTTTCAACCGGAAACGCGACATCTTCAATGATCACCGTAGTGCCAACTTCACGAACCGCACCGACGGCTGGAAATAGGCCTTTGCGTATTCCCCAAAGGCTTGCCACTACATTTGCATCAGAAGTAAAGGGCACCGATTCAATAATCTCATACTCTTTTAGGGCTTCAAGAATGGCGTCACATTGCTGGTCTAACGTTTGGTGATCGGTTGCTCTCGATTCAACTAACAAAGAGGCTGCTTCTAAATCGAGCGATGCGATAAAGTCGGGCATCCCCGGTTTGCCTGCAATGGAATGTAGTGAGCGGCCATCCATCATTTCAACCGCAGCAACTGGAGTTTTTGATAAAGTGGTTACGGCTTGACTGGCTTGTTCGATATCTTTAAATATAAATAAAGCTGAAGCTTTGTGAGGGTGTTCGATCACTGTGTTGTAAGTAATGTCGGCGATGAAACCTAATGTTCCTTCCGAACCAATCATCAAGTGTTCAATGACATCGATAGGATCGTGGTAATCCACCAGCGAGTTAAGCGCATAACCGGTGGTATTTTTCAGACGGTATTTATGTCTAATTCGTTCAGTAAGTGTGGTATTTGCAAGAGTTTGTTGGCAAAGCGCTTCTATATCAGCGATAAACTCAGGTTTTGCGGCTTTAAATGCAGCAATGCTTGCTTCATTACCTGTATCGAGCAAGGTACCATCTGCAAAGACAATGCTCATGCTGTCGACGGTACGGTAGCTATTTTGTGCTGTGCCACAACACATTCCACTGGCATTGTTGGCCGCGATTCCGCCAATTTTACAGGTATTAATCGAAGCGGGATCAGGACCAATTTTTCGCTGAAACGGTGCAAGATAGCCGTTTGCATCGGCTCCGATCACGCCTGGTTGTAATAGTATCTTATTGCCTTCGTTCAAAATCTTATGCTTGCGCCAGTCATCAGTTAGCGTAATCAAAACAGAATCAGAGACTGCTTGGCCCGAAAGGCTTGTTCCGGCTGCTCGAAAGGTAAATGGAATTTGTAGTTCACCACACGATTTAATGGCAAAAACAACTTCATCGAGATTTTTGAGCTGCAAAACGATTTTTGGCACCAATCGATAGAAACTCGCATCCGTACCATAAGCAAGACGCTTCGCTTCCTGTGTGATGATGCGTTCCGGCGCGATTTGAGCCGAAAGGTTCTGTTCTAGAGTTGTATATTTCGCGTCTAATGACTGACTTTGCATAATGATTTCCTACTTATTTCTTATACTTGTATTGGTAATACTGATGATGGCTACATTAATTCGTCAGTGAATTGGAAACCGTAAATCAAGGTTAAGCCGATGATACCTGTTAATACAATGTAGAAAAATGTTGGAATAATGGTTTTACGAAGTATCGCACCTTCACGACCCAATAGACCCACCGTCGCCGACGCCGCAACAACGTTATGAATCGCAATCATATTACCTGCTGCTGCACCAACTGCTTGAAGTGCTACGACAACCACACTCGATATTGATAAGGTTTGTGCCACTTCATATTGGAATTGACTAAACATCATATTGGAAACGGTATTCGAGCCAGCAATGAAGGCACCCAGAGCACCCACTGCGGCACTTAACGCTGGGAATGCATCGCCAACTAGACCTGCTGCGAAGTTAGCTGTGGTGACAGGCATACTTGCCAAATCAGAAGCATTTACGCCTGAGTTAATGAAAATACGAACCATCGGAATGGTAAACACAAGAACAAACCCTGCGCCAATCAGTGTTTTGCTCGATTCACCAACCGCTTGTGCGAGTGGCTTCAAGCTGCGGCTCTGAATAATGACGGCAAGAAATGCAGTAAAGACTAAGATTCCGCCCGGTAGATACAGAGGCTGGATAGAAGTGCTGATCCCTGCTTCACCGAAGATATTAGAGAATGAAAGGCTCACGTCCGTTAGCATTGACTTGAACTCACTGCTCACTCGACTTGCAACAAGGATTAACGCTAGCAACACATACGGAAGCCATGCCATGGCTAATCCCATTGGTTTGTGTTTCATTGAGTCGAGGTCAAGCTTTAACGATCCTAGCCACTCGGTTGGCCAGTTGTCTTCTGAATCGAAGTTCCAAGTTGATTTAGGAACCAAAAATCCTTTTTTCGCCGCAGTTACTACGATAGCAAGCCCCAACATACCACCGATGAGCGATGGGAATTCAGGACCAAGGAATACACCGGTTAGTGCATATGGAATGGTAAAGGCTAGGCCAGCGAAGATTGCAAAAGGTAAGATATCTAAACCTTCACTCCAACTCTTATTTTTACCAAAGAAGCGAGTCAGCATTATTGCCATTAGAATTGGCATGAACGTACCGACTGTTGCGTGAGTTAGGGCAACTGTCGAGGTGATGTGTTGTAAGTACGCATCCCAGCTTGATCCATTGGCAACCAAAACTTCACCGATATTGTGAGTATCAAGCCCACGGTTTACACCAACAATAATCGGTGTTCCAACTGCACCAAACGAAACTGGCGTCGATTGAATCATCATTCCCATTAAAACAGCGGCAAGTGCTGGGAACCCTATAGCAACTAATAACGGTGCGGCGATCGCGGCTGGCGTTCCAAACCCTGATGCGCCTTCAATGAAGGACCCGAAACACCAAGCGATGATAATAGCCTGGATTCGGCGGTCAGGGGATATATTGGTAAAGCCGTTACGAATGGTGGTAATCGCTCCGGTATGCTTCAGAGTGTTAAGTAAGAATATGGCACCAAACACAATCCATAATACGGATACAGTTATTCCAAATCCTTGGAAAATAGAGGCGAAAACGCGGGTAGTCGACATATCCCATGCGGTAAGGGCGATGATGACGGTTAAGATAAAGGCGATGGGCATTGCTTTCTTAGCTGGCCAGTTGAGGCCGACTAAAAGTATTCCCGCTACGACAATCGGGGAAAAAGCAATTAATGCTAGTAGGGTTTCACTCATGGGTACTTCCTTATAAATTAAATATTCCATTCGATCGGCTAACTCTACGAGCATTGTTATTTTAGGGTTTAAGCTGTGTCGTATGTTGCAATCGAAAGTTCACTTTGTTCTTAACAAATGTGACTAATTTGTTAAGTTGGCGTGAATTTACCCCTTTCTTTTTTATGAATATAGAGAAATAATGAAATTGATTATTTCTAAAAGTGGACTAATAACATGCGTGCGGATGACCTAATCCTGTTTTCTCAAGTCATTGAGCTGGGAAGTTTTAGTAAAGCAGCAGAGAAAAATAACCTTACGAATTCAGTGGTTAGCAAGAGAATTGCGCGTTTAGAGGAGGAGTTAGGTGTTCAACTTATGTATCGAACGACTCGAAAACTCACGTTAACTGAGGCGGGGCGGGTATTGTTACACAATGCGAAAAGTGTGAAGCAAGCCGCTCAAGAAGCGTTTGATGCTGTATCTGGTTATGGTGAAGATGTGAGCGGACATATTCGAATGTCAGTGCCGACGACTTCTGGGGAGCTTTTATTGGCGGAAGTAGTGGCGGAGTTTTGCAACCAGCATCCCGGTTTAACCGTTGAAATGTCGCTTAATAATAAGTTTGTTGATTTGATTGAAGACGGCTATGACTTAGTTATTCGAACTGGATACTTAGAAGACTCAAGCATGATTGCACGTCATCTCGTTGATTCACATTGGGTGGTCTGTGCGTCAACTAGCTATATTCGTCGCCAAGGTTTACCTATCACCCCAGATGTTTTGGCAAACCATAATTGTCTTCAGTATGCGTATCAGACCACTGGGGCGAGTGAGTGGGAGTTTAAGAATAGTGACGGGCACTATTTAGTCCATGTAAAAGGGAGTTTTTTTACCGATAGTTTGGCAGGCTTACGCAAAGCAGCGTTGGCTGGGCAGGGCGTTATTTATGTGCCTCGTGTATTGGTGTATCAGGATATTCAAGAAGGGCTGTTGGTGGATCTTTTCCCAGAACAGGTCGGAAAAATGCTGGGTATTTACGCGGTGTATCCTTATACACGCCAACCACCCAATAAGGTTAAGTTGTTGATTGATCATATTCGTGGCCATTATCAACGCATTCGTGATCAGTTTTAGTCGATGCCATTTACCGATGGCGTTGGGTTTTAGGTCGATTAATTCAAAAAAATCCGTTATGTTTACTCGCTCAGAATAACGCGATGGTAATGGATATTATCGCACACGGATTTATTAAGGCTTTATTGTGCAGCTACAAGACCTCTCTCGACCTGATCTCGCCATTGTTTGCAAACTCTTCGGAACCTTGTTTTATTATCAGCCAAATGATTTTGAACACCTTCCAATCAACACCTATCTTGATAATGACGATGTCGAAACCCCAATCAAGGAAGTGAGCCAAGCGCTGGATGCATTTAAGTTTGTCGATCGCACGGAATTGCAAACCGAACATGAGCGCTTGTTTACAATGCAAGAGTTGATGCCTGCTCCACCGTGGTCTTCGATGTACCTTGATAAAGAGTCGATTTTATTCGGTCAATCGAACAAGAGTTATTGTGACTTTATTGAACATTGTGGATTAGGGTTGCGTGAAAATGCTGAAGACCCAGAAGATCATATTGGTTTGATGCTAATAGTGTTAGGGATGTTGATCGACGATGAGCAAGAACAGCACGTAAAAGAATTAATTGGTGAATATTTAGCAACGTGGACGACCTTTTATTTTGCCCGCCTGACTGAAGTTAGCCCAAGTAGCGCTTATGCAAAACTGGCCGTTCAAGTCACCACATTATTGGATATTGTTCGTCAGAATTATTCAGCACAAGTGATGATCAAGAGTAACTACTTTCAACCAAGCGAGTCTTAGGCTGAATCTATTTTCTCGAATCTCTGTGCTGCAATAAGAACTTAAAATAAATGCCACACTGTTGATCTGCGTGGTATTTATTTTGACAATGAGGATCGGCTTACGCGCTTAATTCTCCACCATCAATGGTAAGAACAGTGCCCGTAGAATAGTTATTGTTCATTAGAAATAGATACCCTTGCGCGACGTCTTTATGGCTTCCCAAGCGTTTCAAAGGTATTTTGCTGCCTAAATTTTGAACCGTATCATATCGTTGATGATCGTCGGGGAAGCGTTCTATAAAGCCAGGGGACAATGCGTTAACACGAACGGGAGCTAACTCGACAGCCAGCGATTTAACTAATGATTCGATTGCACCATTAATCGCAGCTGTACCAGAGAATCCGGTGTAACCGCGTGAGGCTGCAATGCCGGATGTGAACGTAATACTGTTGGTCACCGAGTTTGAACGAATTGAATGCAAGGCTAAATAGTACTGCCCCCAATATTTGGCCTCAAATGCCGCTTTGTGTGAATTCACCTCTCCATCAATAAATTGGTTTGAGATGTGAGTTGGCTTAATCGTTGCGACGAGGTGATCGATGTCGGCAACTTTGTTGAAAAATGTGATAACTTCAGTCTCATTACTGGCGTCTAATACATGGGTGGAAATGCTAAAGCCAATTGATTCTGCTGCCAGTTGTAATTTCTCTTCTGATCGAGAGGCGATCGTCACTTTACCGCCCAGATCAACAACCTGTTTTGCCAGCGCGAGCCCGATGCCTGAACTGCCTCCAACAATAACGACATGCTTTCCTTTCACGATATTCTCCGTTTGTTTTCTATTTTTAGAAGCAAATTAGTAAAGTCTGCAGCAGATATTAATGCGCTATAGTTCTTCACCAAACGCCAAAGACCAATGATGTGGCATTAATTCGCGTATCGATTTAAACGTTAGTTCATCGTTAGGCGTACTTACCGCTGCCATGACGTCCCCTCCCCAATGAACAAGTCTTTCTCGACATACGCCACAGGGCGATAGTACTTTAAACTCTGAGTGTTCGTCGTCTCTTGCGATACACAATGAATGAGTGACAGCTTCGTTCAGCTTATGAGCTTCAAGATAAGCGCCAACTTCCATACATAATCCCAACGATTCCACTTTAATATCCGGAGCTACACTAGTAAGAATCTTGCCTGTTTCAGTGCGGACTGCCGCTGCACCACCCCAACCACTTGAGTATCGAGAGTTTATCAATTCTACGGCTGCGTCAAATATCGCCTTTTCAATGTTCATAATTAATCCGAAAATGAAGTATATATTCGTTAAAATTGATGTAAATCCAAGGTCTATGTGACTAAATTTACAAGTAATTCTGAGAAAATTTCACCTTGAGTCCACAACCTAGTAATACTATGCGATTTAAGATAAAAGTTCAGCTTAATATCAAACGTAAAGCATATTAACTTGTGGCTAGTCTAAACGCTTGCCAGAGAAAGGGCACTTTATAGATGTCTAAACGTGTTGGACCAATTGAAGAGATGTTGGTGGAAAAAGGACTGAACGTTTCGACGAACAGTCCTCGATGATTAAGTCGAATAGCAAGCCAAGCTTTTGAAAGGCTTAGTTACCCTTCTGCCATCCAACAAGCCACTTTATGCTTTTCACTTCCCACTAAAGTCGGTTTTGTTTTAGAGCATTGTGAAGTGGCTTTGGGGCAGCGAGTACGAAATACGCAACCTGAAGGAGGGTTGATTGGTGAAGGTAAATCTCCTTCTAGCATTTCGATCTGCTTGGCTCGCTCTAACCTAGGATCCGGTATTGGCACCGCAGACATCAATGCTTTGGTATAAGGATGTTTCGGATCAGCAAAGAGAGCCTTGGATTCACCAGATTCGACAACGTTACCTAAGTACATCACCATTACGCGATCTGAGATATGTTTAACCACAGAAAGGTCATGCGCGATAAAGACTAAACTTAGCCCCATCTCTTTTTGAATTTCCATCAGTAGATTAATAACCTGAGCTTGGATCGATACATCCAAAGCTGAGACTGGCTCATCACAGATTACCATCTTGGGCTTAAGGATAAGAGCTCGGGCGATACCGATACGCTGACATTGGCCACCAGAAAATTCGTGAGGGTAGCGGTTGATGACATTAGGTAATAAACCAACCTTGGTCATCATTTCCTTCACTTGTTGCTTTATCTCATCCTTTTTTAAGTTCGGATAAAACGTCTGCAAGGGCTCAGCAATAATTTCTCCAATCGTCATTCTCGGGTTAAGCGAGGCAAGCGGGTCTTGGAAAATCATTTGAATTTCTTTGCGAGTTTCTCGACGCTGAACATCTTTCATCCGGGTTAAATCTTGGCCAAGCCACATAACTTGGCCTTCTGTCGCCTCAACTAAGCCAATAATGGCTCGAGCAAATGTCGATTTACCACAACCGGATTCACCAACCACGCCCAGAGTTTCACCTTGGTATAGTTTTACTTCAATACCATCTACGGCTTTCAACGTTATTGGTTTGGCCCAGGGCCACGCTGATTTCGACGCTAAGTTAAAGTGCACCTTGAGGTTGTTGATATCTAGTAACAGATCTTTTTCATTGATCATTTTTTCCATTCCTCCCACGATGAGAAGCAAGCGCGTTGGCGTTGGTTGGCAAACGTTTCTAACGAGGGTGCTTGCTGCTTACAATGCTCAACAACACGATGGCAGCGCTCTTGGTAAGGGCAACCAGGTGGTAAGTTCAACAAGTTTGGAGGATTACCCGGTATGGTTGGTAAAATATCACCTTCGGTGTCAAGTCGTGGGATTGCTTTGAGTAACCCTTCTGAATAGGGATGACTTGGGTGATAGAAAATGTCATTGACGCCGCCGTATTCCATCGTGCGTCCTGCATACATCACTAAAACTTGATCGCAAGATCCGGCAACAACGCCTAAATCGTGGGTGATCATAATGATGGCGGTATTAAACTCTTTTTTCAGCTCATTCAGCAAGTCCATTATTTGAGCTTGAACCGTTACATCAAGGGCTGTGGTTGGCTCATCGGCAATTAAGAGTTTTGGATTACACAGTAAAGCCATTGCGATCATCACTCGCTGACGCATACCACCAGAAAACTCATGTGGATACATATTAATGCGCTGACGAGCCTCGGGAATTTTAACCGCATCGAGCATTTTCAATGATGCTTCAAAGGCCTCATTTGGGCTCATGTTTTTGTGTAGTTTGAGCACTTCCATTAATTGATCACTGACTTTCATATAAGGGTTCAGTGATGTCATTGGATCTTGAAATATCATCGAGATTTGATTCGCTCGAATCTTATTTAGATCGCTCTCTGGAAGGTTTAGAATTTCTTTGCCTTCAAACTTCGCGCTACCAGAAACTCGACCGTTGTTGGCCAGCAAGCCCATGATGGCAAATACGGTTTGAGATTTACCTGAACCTGATTCACCTACAATTCCGAGTGTTTCGCCTTGGTTAAGAGAAAAGTTTAAGTCGTTAACTGCCGTGACACTGCCATCTTGAGTGGCAAATTCGACTCTAAGATCTCGTACATCTAATAAATTCATAGTTATATCCTTAACTTAGCGGTCTTTAGGGTCGAGAGCGTCACGTAGACCGTCACCGACATAGTTAAAGCAGAATAGGGTTAATATCATAAAAGCAGCGGGGAAGCCGAGTTGCCAAATAGCGATCTCCATGGTGTTTGCACCTTCTTGAAGTAGAGCTCCCCAACTGGTCATTGGTTCTTGCACACCTAATCCTAGGAAGGATAAGAAAGACTCAGTTAGTATCATGCTTGGGATCAGTAAAGTTGAATAGACCACAACAATGCCTAGTACATTCGGTACTATGTGGCGGGTAATGATTTTCCATTTGCTAACACCACAAACGTGTGCAGCTTCGATAAATTCTTTACCACGTAAACTGAGTGTTTGACCGCGAACTATCCGAGCCATATCCAACCAGGCAATGGCACCGATTGCGACGAAAATCAGCATAATGTTACGACCAAAAAAGGTCACTAATACGATGACTAAAAACATAAACGGAATCGCATATAAGATTTCAAGGATACGCATCATAATGCGATCAACTCGGCCACCTAAAAATCCTGATGTCGCCCCATAAAGCGTCCCTATGAGCACGGCCACCATTGCGCCTAATATGCCAACCATCAGAGAAATTCGGCCACCAATTAGCGTGCGCACATAAATATCTCGACCCAGTGAATCGGTGCCGAAAATATGGTCCGCTGAAGGGGCGGCATTCATTGCATACCAGTCGGTATCTTCATAGCTAAATGTTGCCAGCATAGGCAAGAAAATAACGGCAAGAGTAATAAGTACAAGAATGAACAGACTCACCATTGCAGCTCGGTTGCGCATAAAACGAATACGAGCATCCTGCCATAAACTTCGGCCTTCAACTTCAAGTTGCTCTGAGAAGTTTTCTAGGGCTTTGAGATTTTCTTTTTTGGTAATCATCTTAGCCTCCTAGTAGCGAATTTTCGGGTCGATATAGGCAAGCAGAATATCGACGACAGCATTGAACAAAATAAACAGAAATCCGATTAAAATGGTGACGCCCATGACTAATGAGTAATCTCGGTTAAAGGCGGCATTGACGAATAACTTACCGATACCGGGCAAACCAAATATGGTTTCGATGACGACGGAACCGGTGATGATTCCTACGAATGCTGGCCCCATATATGAGACAACAGGGAGCATGGCGGGCTTTAATGCGTGTTTCATTATGATGTAACGATAATTGAGTCCTTTGGCCTTAGCGGTACGGATAAAGTTGCTTTTGAGCGTTTCAATCATCGAGCCGCGTGTTATCCGAGCGAAGGTGGCAACATAAAGCATCGACATACCAACAACGGGCAACGCCATGTATTTAAAGGAACCATCTTGCCAACCACCAGCTGGGAACCAGCCTAATTTGATTGAAAAAATATAAATTAATACCGGAGCCAAAACAAAGGAGGGCATGACCACTCCGATCATCGAAGACGCCATTATGATGTAGTCAAACCAGGAGTTTTGCCGTATCGCGGCCAGCGTGCCAATCAGGACTCCGAGAATGACGGTAAATATAAACGCGGCAAAGCCAACTTTTGCAGATACAGGCAGTGCACTGAATACGAGTTCGTTAACTGAAAAATCTTTGTATTTAAAAGAAGGTCCAAAATCGCCGTGCAAGACATTTCCGAGATAGGTCAAGTATTGAACGGAAACCGGCTTATCTAAGCCATACTTGGCGTTAATGTTTGCCATAACTTCTGGAGGAAGTGGCCGCTCACTGGAAAAAGGATTACCGGGTGCAAATCGCATCAGGAAAAAGGAGATGGTAATGAGCACCAAAAGGGTAGGTATTGCTTCTAATACCCGCTTTAATATAAATCTAAGCATGAGATAACTCTTAAGTTATTGTAATTACTGACGTTAAGCCACTGGCTACCGCATTCGAGTAGCCAGCGTACGGAGTGATACTAAAAGTTATTACTCAGCTTTAATGTAAAGATCTTTGGTGAAGATCTTCTCTTCTGCGTTGTTATATGGGTAACCACCGACTTTTGGAGATAGAAGGCGAGCTTTAACATATTGATAGATAGGGGCGATTGGCATATCGTTCGCTAGGAGTTTCTCTGCTTCGGCATACAACGCGCTGCGTTCCTCTTCTGAGGTACTTGTTAATGCTTTTTCCATCACTTTGTCATAATCAGCACTGTGGTAACGCGGGTCATTGGAGCTGTTATTTGACTGCATTAAAGAGAGGAAGGTAGAAGCTTCGTTATAGTCACCACACCAGCCGGCACGAGTCACTTCGAAATCACCTTGGCGACGAGTATCAAGATAGGTTTTCCACTCTTGGTTTTCTAGGGACACTTTCACACCAAGTGCTTGTTTCCACATTGATTGAACAGCTGTCGCGACTTTTTTATGGTTTTCTGAGGTGTTGTAAAGCAGCGTAAAGCTAAGTGGATTTGATTTATCAAAACCTGCTTCAGCAAGCAGTTCTTTCGCTTTTTCTACACGCTCTTTTTGGGTTAATTTTGCGTAGTCTGGTTCCACTGGACTAAACCCATTGACGATCTCTGGCGTTAAGAAATAAGCAGGTTTTTCTCCTTGTCCCATGATAGCGTTAGCGATGACATCACGATCAATCGCGTAAGACAGTGCTTTACGAACATTCACATTGTCGAACGGCGCGCGTTCATTGTTAAAGCCATAGTAATATGAACATAGGTTGCCAGTAACGACGACAGATTCTGGGTGTTCTTTTTTCAAGCGTTTGAATTGCTCAACAGGGACTTCATACGTCATGTCGACTTCACCGGCAAGGAAACGGTTCATATCGGCATTTTGGTTTTCAATTGGAAGGTAAGTCACTTGGTCGATGACGGTATGGTCATTGTCCCAATAGTTCGGGTTGCGTTTTAGCACTAGTCGTTCGTTAATTACCCATGTATCAGGTGTGTAGGCACCATTACCAACAAAGTTTTCAGGCTTGGTCCACTGATCGCCAAATTTTTCAATGCTCGCTTGGTGAACCGGCTTAACAGTGGTGTGACCCATCATTTGGATGAAATACGGTACCGCTTGCTCAAGTTTGATCTCTAATGTGTGAGCATCAATTGCCTTAACACCAAGCGTGGATTTGTCTTTTTTAGCCGCGATAATATCGGCTGCGTTTTCCATTGTGGTCATTTCAAGATACCAAGAGTATGGAGAAGCAGTCGCAGGATCAACGGCGCGTTGTAAGCTATATACGAAATCTTCGGCAGTAACTGAATCGCCATTTGACCATTTTGCTTCAGGGCGAAGATGGAAGATGAATGTTTGGTTGTCAGC
The DNA here is from genome assembly GCA_947504195.1 of uncultured Vibrio sp. Taxonomy (GTDB): domain Bacteria; phylum Pseudomonadota; class Gammaproteobacteria; order Enterobacterales; family Vibrionaceae; genus Vibrio. The sequence goes on from CANNGN010000002.1 coordinate 95,587, forward strand.
GGTTTCCCAACTTTCTGCCACACCAGGAATGGTATTACCGTTTGCATCTTGGTTAACCAAACCTTCCAATAAATCACGAATTACCATGGATTCTGGTACACCTTCAGTCTTGTGCGGATCTAATGAAGCGACTTCTGAGCCGTTACCACGAACAAGTTCTTGTACTGCTGCGAGTTTCGTTCCTTCAGGTACATTGGCTGCAAATGTGGCGCTAGATGCGGTGATTGCGGTTAAACCAAGACTCAGCCATAACGCTTTGGTAATTGAATTTCTGTTCATTGTGTTACTCCATGTTATTTATTGCTTCTATGAGATATTTCTTATCGCTAAACCTCATGAAAGCGCTTTTATTTCTATTTAGAATTTTACAAAACTCGAAATATGTTATCAATTGATGGATTTTATATCCACACTGTAGGTTATTATTGAGCCTATTATCTGCTTTGCACCAAAATAACAGAGTTAAACTCTATATAGCAAGAGGCTGAAGGGTGAAGTTGATAATATATATAGGGTAATTTAGCGAGTCATGCTGAAATTGAAGGTGTTAACTAGATGTTAAGTCCTAAAATAGTGCAAAATTTGGAGGGTTTAGCTAGTTATTCTGACGTTGAAGGCATTAATTAAGTGTTGTGTTCCAAATTGGTGCAGCTATTAACTTATTTATCTATTTAACTAGACGTTGCTGCTACATAACTTACTTGGAACTACACATTAACGTTGATGGTTTCAGTCACTTAGTTGAATTAAGTTTAGATTAACGACAGGCTTGAAAGGATAAAAAGCCCCATAGTGCTGGTGATGATCGACAGCAATGTAGAGAGCACAATAATATTTGCTGCTAAGGTGCCATTTGCGTTCATTGCTTTGGCAAGTACAAAGCTGGCGGCGGCGGTGGGAGAGGAGCTGGTGAGGAAGATTATGCCTAATTCTAAGCCTCTAAAGCCCATCATAATAGCGAGCGATGTGAACACTATTGGGCAAATAATCAACTTAACGCCTGTTGAAAACCAGGCTGAATGTTTGTCGCGATACAGTTGACGTAGATCGAGTGATCCACCGCCACACATCAAAGCGAGGGGTAATGTCATATTGGCTAAGTATCGACCGGCATCGTTGGCAATTTTGGGCATGGTTAGCTGAAGCTGACTACAGATTATGCCAAGGATAATGGCAATAATAAGTGGGTTTTTTGTTAAGGATTTCACCACTGTTGGTAGCGCTTTCACAGCACTGTTCTCAGTTTTAGGAGACAGTGTAATCACACTTAATACATTATACGTTAAGGTCAGTCCGGCAACGTACAAGGCAGCTACGGCTAACGCATCATCTCCATAAGCATTTGAGACATAAGCAAGTGCGATGACAGCAACATTGCCTCTAAATCCCCCTTGAATAATGACGCCATTGTCGCTGTCATGAGAAAATAAGCGATGGGTCACTAAGGAGAGAAAGATAAAGAAAAGCAATGTGCCGATAATACCGAACGCGACGAGAGTTCCACTGCTGCTGATATCGTGACTTGAGCCCATAACACTAAGGAATAGAAGCGCAGGAAGCGTTACGTTATAAACCAGCCGAGAAGCGACCTCAATAAAATGACCATCGATTAATCCAATGCGGCGAAAGATAATCCCAAGAAATAGCATTAAGCATATTGGCCCGGTGACAGTGCCGGAAAAGAGAAAATTATCGAGTAAAATGTCCATTATCTACCGCTTTAGTCGGGGGGTGGTCAGGTTTGAAAATTAGGTCACGCTTTGAAAGTACCATTTCATTTATGCTTTGTCTTTACGGTTTATCGTTTTACATAAACACTTTGCTAAAAGGTTATGTGTTTTATGCATATCATTTATGTTTAACTTTCATTTTTTTCATTTATAGTCTGAGAGTAGACTGTCGGTAGACATTATTTGAATGGTTTGTGGAGATTTTCATGTTTAAGGCATTGGTTTTAAATCAACAAGATAAGAAAACAACATCAGCAATAGAAACACTAGACAGTAGCCAGTTACCCGATGGTGATGTGCTTGTAGCGGTCGATTATTCTTCGCTTAACTACAAAGATGGATTAGCGATAACCGGCAAAGGAAAAATTATTCGTGAATTTCCAATGGTTCCAGGTATTGATTTCGTTGGCAGTGTGCTTGAATCGAATGACCAGCGCTTTGCCGTTGGCGACAAGGTGGTACTGACCGGCTGGGGCGTTGGAGAAAACCATTGGGGTGGAATGGCAGAGCAAGCTCGTGTGAAGGCAGATTGGTTGGTACCTCTGGTTGATGGTTTAGAAGCGAAACATGCAATGATGGTTGGAACTGCCGGTCTAACGGCCATGTTGTGTGTTCAAGCGTTGATTGATGGTGGCGTGACACCTGAAAGCGGTAAAGTATTGGTGACAGGCGCAAGCGGAGGCGTTGGCAGTGTTGCAGTGAGTTTGCTCGCACAATTGGGTTACACGGTGAGTGTGGTTACCGGACGTGTTGACGTAAATGGTCCACTTTTGACAGACTTAGGTGCAAGCGAAATCATTGATCGCTCTGCGTTTGAAGAGTCAGCAAGACCACTAGAAAAGCAAGTTTGGGCTGGGTGTGTTGATACTGTAGGATCTAAGGTATTGTCGAAAGTGCTAGCGCAAATGGACTATAACAGTACCGTGGCCGCGTGTGGTTTGGCTGGTGGTTTTGATTTACCGACAACTGTGATGCCATTTATTTTGCGTAATGTTCGTTTGCAAGGTGTCGATTCAGTGCATTGTCCTTACGAGAAACGTTTGGAGGCATGGAATAAGCTCACTCAACTTCTTCCAGATAGTTATTATCAAAATGCGTGTACTGAAATTTCTCTTGAACAAGCCGCTGAGTTTGCTGAAGCGATTACCAATGGACAGACAACAGGGCGTGTTGTGATTAAGCTTTAATTACCGCTTTATTTGTTGTGAATTTCTAACGCCTAATCAAATGATTAGGCTTTTTTATGCCTCTAACCCTAAGTCTTCTACTCGTTTGGCGATAAGACGGCTGCACTCTTGACTGACAATATTTCTAAGCCACTGCTGAGATGTAGCGTGGTCGCAGCGAGGATGCCAAATCATCATATATTCAAACGGAGTAAAGCTAAACGGGAGTGGTTTTACCACTAAATCGTAGCGTTCTGAAACCAGATAAGCGAGATCGGCTGGAACCGTGATAATGACCGGAAGTACATCGACAATGGCTAGAGCAGCCTCTAAATGATAAGCGCGCAGAACCATTTTCCTTTCTGGCTGCCCAGTTAATGCTTGTTCAATGAGCGCTTTTACCCCATCACTGATTGCGATCATGGCATGGGGATAATGGAGGTAGTCATCTAAGGTTAAGTTTTTCTTGGCTAATGGGTGATTCTTTGACAGCAGACAAGAGACACTTACTCTGCCTAGTACGTCGCTTTGCAATGGAGAAACGCTGCCAGTTGGTCGACAAATAGCTAAGTCTGCGCCTTCATGAGTTAATTGATCCGCTAAGCGTTCATGCTGTAATGGGTGAAAATTAAACGATACATTAGGCGCTTCTTGATATATCCGTGGTAACGCAAATGGCAATATGGTTTGCATTGCGTAGTCAGTCGTCGCAATGGTAAAAGATTGCGTACACTCTTTCGGGTTAAAATCGATCGGTGAGAGTAGCTCTCGAATCGATTCCAATGGACCACTAAAGCTTTGGTTCAGTTCGAGCGCTTTCTCCGTTGGGATTAAATGTTGGCCATGGCGTGTGAACAAGGGATCATCGAGCAAGATTCGCAAACGGCTAAGCACTCGACTCATGGCCGATTGACTTAGGTTAAGCCGAGCAGCCGCTTTACTGACGCTGTTCTCTTCGATTAACACGCGCAGTGCTACCAATAGGTTTAAATCGCGGCGATATATCTCTTCGAGGTTCATTGAATTCCTGACCGTTCTATGTGGATAGTTGTTGGCTGACTACGATAAACAAGCCGCGACGATACCGATTAAACCACCAAGTACACCACCCCAAACCACGAGCCACCCAAGGTGCTCTTTGATCATTGATTGAACTATCTCTTTAACCACTTGTGGTGTGAGTTCATTTAAGCGTAACTCAATGATCTCTTCGATGTGTGCTCGAATCTCGTTGCTATTCATTCCTTCACTGAGTTGGGTTGCAATCGCTTCTTTGACTTCATCGCTTTCGCTAATTTCTTCAACCGCCGCTTTCATTTTTTCGATAAAGGGTTCTTTCATTGGTTCAAGAGCTTCAACACCACCCAGCATTTCAAGCATCGCGCCAAATTGTGACGTCATAATCACTTCGCCTAGGCTATTGAAGGTTGGATCGAAATCTATCTTATCCAACACCGCGCCAAAATTGATGGATTTCTGACTGATGCCTCCGGGCTTTAAAAAACGAGCGATGTTTTCAGAGCTGAAAAATTGATCCATCATCATATCTTTAATGGCTTTTTTGAAAGCTTCAAAGCGCAGTGGAATGACGCCTGATCCATATACGCCAGGAATTTTCTCAAACAACATATAGACAGCAAGCCAGTTGGTTATGGCTCCTGAAAGTGCAAATAAACCAGCAGATAGAATGAGATTGTTGCCAGTTTGATAGCCTATTAATACGACGCTTGCGGCGATTAAATTGGTAATCACGCTTTTATTCATGGTTAATACTTACCTAAAACAGAAATGTGAAAAAGATTAGGGGATTCTAAGGAAGTTGCAGCTAAACGAAAAGGGGGAATTCCCCCTTTTCACCGTTAATTTTCGGCTATAAACCCACCGGTTTGGTGTGCCCAAAGGTGGGCGTAAATACCGTTCTTCTCCAATAATTCTTGATGAGTTCCTTGCTCGGAAATCGAGCCTTGATCGAGAACGATTAATTTATCCATCGCTGCAATCGTGGACAAACGGTGCGCTATGGCGATAACAGTTTTTCCTTCCATCAGTTGATTGAGGCTTTCTTGAATGGCCGCTTCGACCTCAGAATCGAGAGCTGAAGTGGCTTCATCAAGTACGAGGATCGGTGCATTTTTTAGTAATACACGAGATATAGCAATACGCTGACGTTGACCCCCGGAGAGTTTAACCCCTCGTTCACCAACTTGTGCATCGTAACCGACGTTACCGTGTGGGTCGGTCAAGGTTTCGATAAACTCATGTGCGTGTGCTTGTTTGGTCGCTGCCAGCAATTCTTCTTCCGTTGCATCGGGTTTACCGTAAATAATATTCTCACGTATCGAGCGGTGCAGTAGTGAGGTATCTTGAGTAACCATGCCGATCATACTGCGCAGAGAATCTTGAGTAAGTGCGTTAATTGGGTGGCCATCGATGCGAATCTCACCTTCCGATATGTTGTGGAATCGTAACAGCAGGTTGACTAGGGTGGATTTCCCAGCCCCGGAACGTCCGACGATACCAATTTTTTCACCGGGTTTAATGGTAAGCGATAGGCCATCAATGACGTTGATATTTTCACCGTAATTGAAACGGATTTGATCAAACGTTATCTCTCCTTCGCATTTTGCCAATTCCTGTGCTTTTGGCGCATCTTGAATTTGGACCGGTTTTGACAATGAGTTCATACCATCAACGACCGTTCCCATATTTTCGAATAAACCACCGACTTCCCACATGATCCACTTTGACATGCCGTTAATTCTAAGAGCGAGTGAAATCGCAATGGCAATGGCTCCAACGCTGATTGATTCAATGCTCCAGAGGTAAATTGAAATGGCAGAAATACTGAAGAGCAATAGATAGTTAGCAAACTCTACCAGCATGTTAAAGCCGGTTACCAAGCGCATCTGTGTTTTTACCGTCGCTAAGAAATCGTTCATGCTATCTTTGACGTATTCTGTCTCTCGTTGGTGGTGAGAGAACAGCTTTACGGTTTGGATATTGGTGTAACTATCGACCAAACGACCTGTCATCATCGAGCGTGCATCGGCTTGAGCTGACGCGATTTTTTTCAGTTTTGGCACGAAGTGAAATTGAATGGCTAAGTAAGCTAAGAACCAGCAAAACATCGGCAGCATTAAACGCCAATCTGCGTCGGCGAGCATCACCAAAATAGAGAAAAAATAGACGATGACGTAAACAAAGACATCAACACCTTTCATAACGGTCTCGCGTACTGCGAGAGAGGTTTGCATCACTTTAGTTGCAATTCTACCCGCAAATTCATCTTGGTAATAAGATAAACTCTGCTTGAGTAAATAGCGGTGAGCTAACCACCGAATTGACATTGGGTAATTCCCCAACATGGTTTGATGTAGCAGAAGCGAATGCAGTGTTACAAGTGCGGGCATCACTATCACTATAAGAAATGCTAGGATTAAAAGCTCCGAACCGTTCTCTGTAAATAAAGTCTCTGGGTTACTGGTACTTAACCAATCAACAAGCGAGCCCATATAACCGAATAGCGACACTTCGATAATGGCAATAGAGGTGCTTAGAAAGCCGATGGCAAGCAAAGGCCAACCAAAGCCTTTGGTGTAATGCTGGCAAAATGCCCATAAAGTATCAGGGGGGCACTGTGGATCATCGGTCGGGAAAGCTTGTGTAAAACTTTCAAATAATTTGAACATAATAATCCTAATTTAGGGATTTCAAACAGAACTAAGAATACATCTCATTTCGAGAGTGGAGCCATAGTCTAACGATATTGTGCAGCAGTGCGAGAAAAATCTAAACCACCAATGTAAAAACGAAGGACTTTTTTGTGAATAAATAGGGCTGAATAAAGATAGTTGAATAAAGAGAGCTGAATAAAAAAGATCTAATTAAAAAGAGCCGAGAGAATGATTCCCCCGGCTCTTTTTAGTGACTAAAACCTACTTACGGTTTGCTATGCAAAATCCGAATCGACATTTTGGGCTGAATAATGTCGCGGCTTGTAACAGGAGTAGTATTGAATTCACTGTCGTTAGAATCGCACACTGTTACCCATTCTTGCCTGAGCTCCGCTGGAAGTATAAATCGAGCAGTTGCTTGGGTTTGGTTTATTAAGTAGAGAAGTTCTTCTCCATCTTCCCCTATGCCTAAATGCAGCGCGACGGTATTGAGTCTATTCCAATCATCGTGTTCCAAGAGTGAACCATCTACTTTACGCCAAAATACTCGGTTAGAGTTTCTTGAAACGCCACTGAAGGCTCGAATAAATGGCAGCATAATTTCTTGACGTACACTGATGAGACTCGCTAACCAGTTATTAAAACTGGATTGAGTTGGTGTGAGTTGCCAGTCTAACCAGCTGATTGCGTTATCTTGACAATAGGCATTATTGTTTCCGCCTTGACTATGAGAAAGGAGATCGGCGGTTAATACATGAGGAATACCAAAAGCGAACAGCAAAGATGTCATAAGGTTTCGCTTTTGTCTCTCACGTACCAAAATGATTTCGGGATCGGATGTATCACCTTCGACTCCGTAGTTGTCTGAGCGATTGTCACCATGCCCATCGCGGTTTTGCTCTCCATTATCTTCGTTATGTTTGTGCTTATACGAAACGAGATCTTGCAGTGTAAAACCATCGTGATAGGTGATGTAGTTTACGGTTAATTTATGTGGCCAATTCGCTGCACTATAAAGATCCCGTGACCCCATAATGCGTGTTGCAAATTCTTTAAGGAAGCCTTGATCTCCGCGCCAGAAGCTGCGAGATATATCACGGAGTTTATCGTTGGTTTCATTCCACCCTAATGGGAAGTTGCCAACTTGGTAGCCGTTAGGGCCAATATCCCAAGGTTCCGCAATCATTTTCACCTGTTTTAAAACGGGATCTTGAGCAACAGCTTTAAAGAATGCAGCATCTTGGCTGAAGTTTTCACCATTTCGGCCTAGCGTCGCAGCTAAATCAAAACGGAAGCCATCTATTTTGTATTCTGTTACCCAATAGCGGAGCGTATCCATCACGAGATTCAATGATGGTTGATGGTTGAGGTCAAGTGTATTGCCACAGCCCGTGAAATTGGCATAGTGAGAGCCATGGGTAATGTAGTAATTAGGATCGAGTCCACGTAAATTAAATGTAGGACCATCTTCGCCGGCTTCTGCCGTATGGTTGTATACAACATCCAATACGACTTCAATACCTTGCCTGTGTAGCTCACGAACGACGGTTTTTAATTCGGTTACTGCATCCGATACCGCGTAGCGAGGATCTGGAGCCATAAATAAGTATGGGTTGTATCCCCAATAGTTAACCTTATCCATGTTTAATAAATGAGGTTCATGCATACAGGCGGCAATGGGGAGAAGCTGTAGGGTCTTTATGTGGTTTTGTTTATAAAAAGCGAGCATAGCAGGATCAATTAACCCTAAATACTTCCCTCGAACCACTTTGTTTACTTCTTGATTGAGCTGAGTCACTCCTTTCACATGTGTTTCGAAAAGTACTGTCTCATCAAGCGGGATGTCAGGTTTTTCGATATTTTGCCAATCAAATAGATCGTCGACGACGGTGGATTTTGCCATCGTAAAACTTTTTTCCGCCGTATAAGGTGGCTCGTAGTGAAGTTCTTTGTCTAGCGCTTTTGCGTAAGGATCGGAAATGAGTTGCAACTCTCCGTCCTCTTGCTCGATAACGTAGCCATATTTCTGCCCTGGCTCGATACTGGATAGATAGGTGTATTGCACTCCGGCATAATTATTCTCTAGGGGATGGAGTGTGTACGTATCGGTTTTACCATCAAATAGCGCTAATTGAATAGGCTTGGTGGTTGGCGAGTAAATAGAAAAATTACAACCACTTAAGTCAATTGTTGCGCCTAAAGGGTAGGGACGAGCATATAATTTAGTCATTGTTATATTTGATCACTTTTTATCATTAAATTGATTTGCTGACATCTCAAGTTAAAAGCTTTGCATCCAATTGGTCAAGCTATCAACTAAAAAAATAATAGTAGATTTGTCATAAAAACTAGACTCTGGGCGCTTTTCTGGCGAATTATAAATCGGATTTATTGGTGTAATCACAGCTCGTTACCTATGCTGTATAAGTAAAGAACCAGTTTCACGCAAGGATTGATGGGCGTTTCCACAACAAATAATGACGGGTATATGAATCTAATAGGAATATTTATTGGCTTAGTTGGGGTGATGCTAATTTTTAGTGTGATCTGGATGACGGCGGTTTCCGCAAAACAAAAACTCGCAGCATCTGATAAGAAAGCTCGTGCGGCTGCTCACCGTAAAGCAATACAGCGCAATCATGCTCAAGAAAAACAAGAACTTCTTCAAAAAGCAGAAGAAAATCATCTTCCATCGATACTTTTGTTAGCGAAACAAGCGGAATTGAAAGACTTCAAAGAGGCCATTTTTTGGTATGAAAAAGCTGCATTATTAGGAAATGCAACTGGAATGTATGGAGTTGTAAGGCTATGTAGCCGCTTTGGGCAAGATCCAATCATGGTCGAAAATGCCCGTTTTTGGAAGACTTATATTAAAGGGATCGAAGGTGATATGTCGGCTTTATTTGAAGCCGGCAAGGCTTTACTTTCGGGCCTAGGCGTAAATAAAAATCATAAACTTGGCATTAAAGTTATTCAAGATGCTGCGCACGCTAGGCACATTGATGCACAGTTATTTTTGGGAGATTGGTGCCTAAGTGATGATTCACCTAAAGAACAAGTTGTTGATGCAAACTATTGGTATGCAAAAGCTGCTCAGCTAGAGAATCATGATGGAATGATAAAGCTGGGGTTGAATTACGTTAATGGTCGCGGCGTAACAAAAGATCATAAGAAAGGGTGTTTTTGGCTTGAGTGTGCAGCAGAGCGTGGTAATACTAAGGCCATGTATCATGCTGGAAAAGCATGGATTGATGTTGGAAAGCATGGCGATGCGATTTCTTATATTTGGTTATATATGTCTTCACAGTGTAATTATTCGCCAGCTCGGTCATTGCGCGATGAGGTAGCGAATAAACTAGGTGTTGATTCAATCGTTTCTCTACAAGCATTTGCCGACCCTTTATTAAAAAAATTAGTCGGTGGGACGGTACATCGTCACTTAATTATTCGAGCGTTGAATCGATTATATAAACGAGGGATCCCTATTCCTGAGAGTAGGATATCTGCGGAGGATCCAAATGATAACGGAGATGAAGTCTTTCTGAGTCAGTTGTTATCGCAGGAACGATTTGCAAGCTCGCGTGAGGACAAAGTAAGTTAAGGTCTGCTTGAACACCTCGTCACATTAAAATTAAATCCCCCCCTCTTGTCGTTGAAAAATGCCAAGAGGGGGGAAGATACATATTACGACTGATTTTTATTGATACTTAATGATGATGTGACGCTTTCATTCCCATCATTACTTTCTTGATTGGGGCATCGAAGGAAATAGACTGTTGATTGGAAAAGTTTAATTTTACAGAGATGTTTTCACCCTCTTTGAGTGGCCCCGCTAAATCAAACAGCATCACATGGTAGCCACCAGGTTTTAGTTCTGTTTTCCCTTTTGCTGGCACTGTGATCTTTTCCACTTGACGCATTTTCATTACGTCCCCTTCCTTGATCATATCGTGTAATTCTACTTTGCCTGCTTTAGAAGCTGTTGCGCTTACCAACTCGATATTTTCTGAGTCCGGGTTGCTTAATGTAACAAATATCGCACTGGTTGTTGCTGATGGGGCTGTTTCACGAGCATAGGCTCCCTCTGCGACAATATCGGCATAAGTGGCTTGAGCAAAAGTAAGTAAAAGTGAGGTAAGTAGAAAGCGTTTTTTATTCATTGTTATTTTCCTGACGTAGGCTGAGATGGAGATGAAATGACCGTTTCTATTGCGTCCAAGATGGGCTTGGGCGTCATAGTATGTGGTACTTTTTGCAGTAGTGTGCCATCAGGTTTCACAAAATAGAAGTATGACGTGTGATCTAAAGTGTAATTGAGGTTGGAGTTTTCCAACGTGATTTTTTTATAAAATACGTTATAGAAATTGGCGAGTTGTGCCGTTTGTTCTAATGAGGTCGCCATGCCACTAATGTTTGGATTAAAGTATCCTGCAAATTCGTCGACATTTTCACCCAAATCTCTTTCTGGATCGAGAGTAATAAAAATAGGGCGAAATTGAGCAAGTACTTCAGGAGAGAGTTGATTCAGTGCACCAGCAAGTACGGCTAAGGATGTTGGGCACACATCTGGGCACTTTGTGAAACCAAAGTATAAAATCCTAATACGAGAATCACTGGTATCAAAAGGGAACGTTTGCTCACCAAGTTTTCCATGGAATACAATAGATTGCAAATCAACGATAGGATCAGGCTCAATATCGCTGACAGGGGTATTAATGGAATAACGTTGTCCTAAATACAGGCCGAAAATAAAGAGTATGATGATTGCGATGAAATATTTTTTACTCATTAATGGACCTTATTGCCGGGTGGATGGTTAATGACCCATCGGTTAATTCACCAATCCAAGTCATTTGATTTTGTGTGCAAATAGGTAAAACAACATCGGCTTGATAAGTGTTGTTTCCCACGGGTGTGATGGGGACCTTTACGATTCCCATGTCCATTTCTAACCCTCGTAATGTCAATGTTAACGGTTTCTCTTGGTCAAATGGCCACACTATTGTCATTTTATTGGCTTGCAATGGGCGAGTGATGTCTCGTTCCAGTTTTATTTGAACATTATCTTGTTCGCATACTTGGGACGAAAGATAGCAATATTCAATATCAACGTTATTTACTGTCGTGAAGTCCAATAGCTGACTTGCAAAAAATCCGGCACCTAGTGCAACAAATAAACTCAACCATTTTAAAACGATCAACCTGATGTCCTTACAAAAATTTCACTCCAATGAATCACTCATGCTAGCACAAGGTATGGATTGGAGTGACGGGGAACAGCATTTTTGTGGAGTAATTCAAATTATGCTTATCATTATATAAATATCTATAAATCAATAAGTTATTTGTTACCAAATTTCTCGAGTAGTAAAACGAACCCGATGGCCATGACCATTAAAATTAATGCTAACGATAACTGAGAGGGTTGGCTTGTTATAGCCTCGTAAGCACTAGGAGTTAGGTTATTTTGTATGAGTGGCACTTGTTCACCATGAGAATTCGTGCGCCATGTAATGGTTTCTTTCCATGGCCAAATTTTCGGCAGTGTTCCAACCATTAAGCCAGTTAGTGTAATTAAAGTTACATCACGAGCATGTTTTAGCAGCCATGATAGTAGGTGTGAGAAAGAGAGTAACCCAATAACGCAACCAGACATAAATAGAACTAGTGGAGAAAACTGGAACAGTTTAACTGCGTTGAGCACAGGTTGATACATTCCAAGTAAAAGCAAAATAAAACTGCCTGAAATCCCCGGTAGAATCATCGCGCAAATTGCGATACTACCTGCAATCATAAAATTGAATGAGGTTGGGCTCATCGACATAGGTTGTAATACCGTAATCGTGTAAGCAAAGCCTAATCCTGCTAAAAAACCAAGGATGCGAGTAAGTGAGAAAGATTCAATTTGCTTACCAATATGATAGACAGAGACTAAAATCAAGCCAAAGAAGAACGACCATAATGGCACTGGGTGAGTGGTGAGCAGCCAAGATATGAGCTTTGCGAGTGTTAATATACTCGTAAAAATGCCACCAAATAATGCGATTAAAAAGAAGCCGTTGATATGTTGAAAAGCTGCTTTAACGCCAGATTGGCGAAGCAGGGTGACCAGTGAGGGGTTAATGCGTCGAATGCTCTCGAGTAAGGTATCGTAAATTCCTGTGATAAATGCGATTGTTCCGCCCGATACGCCAGGGACAACATCCGCCGCTCCCATTGCCATGCCTTTAAAAAACGTTGCTATATAGTTCATGTTATTCTTTATTTTATAAGGTTATTGAACTGTCAGTATAACCAAATTTTTTCATTTACCACACCTTTCAAGTGACATGCTATTTGTCTGTCCATCTGGTAAAGAGACATGAGCCTAGTGTTTTTTCTGGGGATTGAAAGTAAGTTTTGTCCCCGTAAACTTGAGATTACTCAGCAATACTTCCGCATTTTTCATGCCTACTTCTGAGAACTGTATGCCGTAACTTGCATAATGTGTTGAACGTTGAGTGTTACATACGGTGCCGATTAGATCATCTATGGCTAGGTTGAAGTCACTCTTTATTTTTAAATGAATGCCGACTGTGTCACCGACCTCATATATTTGGCCAAGTGGGGAGGTTAGAAAACGGCAACCATTACGAGAGATATCACGAATATCACAATCTAACTTATATTTGTCTGAAATGGCTTTACCTGAAAGGTTCACTTCGAATCTAGGCTCACGACGTAACTGAGTGACTTGCATTGTATTAGGAATAGAAAAAAGAGCCATTGGTATTGGGGATTGAATAATATGTTGTAATTGGCTCTTAAACACGATAATTGCCCCTTCTCCGCGGGGAGATATGGCTCGAATATTACTCCAAAACCCTTCTTGAAAGTAATATCCGAGATCTTGTTTTGATATTTGTGGAATTTCAGTCAATATAAAATTATCAGGATGAATTCCGATAAGATGAGAATGACAGACGAATTTGGTTCCAACAGGCGTGTTCATGTTTAATGTCACGTCACTACCATGCTCAATTAACGCAAGAGCATCGGTACTATTTAAGGTAGTGAGTACTTTCTTTTTCGACTGAGCCTTAACGGTTTTCTGCTCGTCTGTAGACGTCATATATTGTCCTATTACTTAACTCGTTAATTACTTTGATATTAGCATTGATTATTTTTGTATCGAATTTTATTTTGTGCAGTATCCATCATTATCGATATTACGTTGGCCTAAATATGGAGAGTTTGACTATTTCTTAAGTTTTGTTTTCTTCTGGGAAAATAACTATTTCTCTTTGTGATAAATGATACGTATTATTGCGTTCTGAATTTAAGGAGAAATTATGACTCGTTCCAACACTGATAATTGGCGTAACCCAATAAACTTCCTCATGGTTATTTCGATCATTGTGCCGATTGCGTTTTCGAGTTGGATGGCTCTGCTGAATAATTTCGCCATTGAACGTGCGAGTTTTAATGGTTCAGATATGGGAATCCTACAGAGCATCCGAGAGATCCCAGGCTTTTTATCATTTACTGCCGTCTTTTTACTGCTTTTTATCAGAGAGCAAAGGCTTTTAGTTCTAGCGCTCGTGATGCTCACGTTAGGAACTGCATTAACGGGTTTTTTCCCGAGTTTTTATGGCCTTATATTTACTACTTTGTTGATGTCTACCGGATTTCACTATTTTGAAGCGATTAAACAATCGTTAGCATTGCAATGGCTATCTAAAGATGAAGCGCCAGAAACGTTGGGGAAACTCATTTCTGTTGGTGCATTTGCATCTCTTATTACTTACGGGTGTATGTGGGTCATGATTGAGGAGCTTGAACTTTCCTATAAAACGATTTATGTCGTAATGGGTGGAATAGCATTATTGTTGGTCGCATTTCTCGCTTTTGCGTTTCCAGAATTTGCAGCTAAAATACCGCAAAATAAGCGATTAGTGATTCGAAAACGATATTGGTTATTTTATGCGTTAACCTTTATGAGTGGTGCCCGTCGACAAATTTTCACCGTTTTTGCTGGATTTTTAATGGTTGAAAAGTTTGGCTATTCTGCTGCCGACATTACGCTACTGTTTTTAATCAACTATATGTTTAACTTTTTATTTGCAAAGCGAATTGGCCGCATTATCGGTATTATTGGTGAACAAAAAGCATTGATCATTGAGTATGTTGGGCTGATTTTTGTTTTTGTTGGTTATGCCTTGGTGAAAGATAGCCAACATGCTGCGGCATTATATGTGATCGACCATCTTTTCTTTGCACTGGCTTTGGCGGTGAAGACCTACTTTCAGAAAATAGCTGACCCAGCCGATATGGCCTCTACAGCTGGTGTTTCTTTTACTATCAACCATATTGCAGCGGTTGTTATTCCAGCGGCGTTTGGTGTTGTTTGGTTATACTCTCCAGCAGCAGTATTCTACCTTGGCGCTGGAATGGCGGGCATTTCCTTGTTGTTGTCGTTTAATATTCCACGCTTACCTGATATGAATAATGAAACGCGAATTCTTAGAGTTAAATAAACGAGTATTAATAGGTACGTTTTGTTGAAGCGCCAACGAGCGAGTTGATGAAATGGCCTATTCGGTACAAATCTGATTTCGGCCATTTGCTTTAGCACGATATAAAGCTTTGTCAGCTCGATAGAACGTTCTTTGTGTGTTTTCGCCTTCTCTGTGTAGCGTCACACCAACACTCACCGTTAACCCACGTTCGCCTAAAATGTCAGTCCATGGGAATTGGTAAATCCGCTCACGGTAGTTTTCGGCATGCATTGCTGCTCTTTCAAGTGGTGTATTTTCTAAGATAACGAGGAATTCTTCGCCACCGAATCGCACACATGAAGCATCTTTAAATTTAAAATAACTCGCGAGTTCAGCCGAGACGTTGACGATCGCTTTATCACCGACTAAGTGACTGAGCTCGTCGTTAATTGACTTAAAGTGGTCGATATCGACGACTAAGAAAGCAAACGGCGTTTCATGCAGTAATAGATCTTTCAGTTTGGTTTCAAGCCAACGGCGATTATGTAGCTTAGTTAGTGGATCGGTAAATACATCTTGTTGTAACTGAGCCACAGTGACCTGTTGATTTTCTGTAGTTTCTTTTAGTTCTCTATTTTCTATTTCAGATAGTATTAGTTTTAATTGGAGCTCAAATCGAGTGAGGCGACGCAGTTGTCCTGCACCAAGATCCCCAATTGGAATTTTGCGCATTAGGTCGGTTTCAATTCTGAACGCTAATTTTTCATAGTGCAGCGCTTCTTTATAGCGACCCATTTTTTCATAGATATGGCTCAGTGCCTGATACAGCCTTTTAGATAGGTCTGGTTGGAAAAGTCGTTGGACTTTTTTTGCCTGATTAACCAACAGCATTTCACCGATATGTGCTTTTCCTGTTCGTGCCAAACAAAATGCCAGTTCGATTTTTATTAAGCAGGCGAGTGACGACTGGTAATTACATCCAGTTGTATATGGAACATGTGCGATGATTTTTAGTGCTTCATCGATATTATCCAAACTCAACTCTAACCTAGCTTGCATGAGAAGTATTAAACCAGCTAATGATTTATCACTCACCAATATACTGAGCTCTTCACATTCTAAAATTAATTCACGAGCGGCGGTTAAGCGTCCAAGGGAAATTAAGCACGACAACATGCCTATTTTAAATCGTAACCGAAGAGAGCGAGTAGAAATTGCATGATCGATACTGTCTACTTTCTGGTAGTAGCGTAATGCGTTTGCAGAATCGCCATAAATATCACATAGATTGGCCATACCAAGTATGGCGATGACATACTCATCAATACAGCTATTTTCAACCGCAATGTTTGACATCAATACATATTGGTCAAGGGCTGCACTGTATTCACCCATTTCAATTAATCGATAACTTAAACTTTCTCGAATCGACAGGATAAGCTCGGCATCGTTGGGTATTTGCAACAATGCTAGCGCAGAGTTTAGGTCTTCACTACTGGTGCGAAATTGTTTTAGCTCAGCGCGATATTCTGCACTGATGATGTAACATTGAGCTTGTTCTAGAGTGGAGGTGGCAATATGAGATTGGATATGACTCCAAAAAATAATGGCATCTTCACCTCGTACTGATGAAGGATCGAGTCCAGCTTCTTTAACTTTACTCAGTAACTCATCCATTTGTCTCATCCTTTAACATGTTTTGTTCCAATTGATCCAATGTAAATGGGAAACTGAGAATGTCTTCAATGATCACAGATGGTAGTTGAGGATCCAATCCATGCCGTTTCCAAGGATAAATAGAAATCATTTGCTGCAGGATCGCATGAATATTTATTGCAGCCTCACCTTTATCGTCTAGGAGCAATCCGAGATATTCACCGCTCAGTCTGGAAACTAAGTCGTGTTGTGTACAGAGTGAATGCGTGATTTCAGTACAAATATCGAGATAGCGAGAATCGAAATGGTGAATAATGATAACCGTATGGTTGGTACTTTTTAATTGGGTTTTAAATAAGACAAGTTGTTCCCACCAGTAGGTTTCTGATACGACGTTCGAAAGCAATTTCTCCGGGTCATATTCGTATTGAGTACGTACTCGGTTAATGAGTTTACGAGCACGTTGCTCGAGTTGACGCTTCGAGGTATGAGCTTTATCTCGGCTTTCTCGAGCGGTTTGATCCTTTAAGAGTTGAATCGAGAGGTTGCGATACTTCTTAAATGAATAAAAGGTATCTTTATATTGGTTTTTCTGTTCTGCAACGAGTGATTGTTGGTAGTAGATTTGCGATAGTAATTCGCCATCGTTCGCGCTATCAGCATATTTTTCAGCCGCTTCAAGTAAGTGAGCCGCTTCGTCGATATTTTCTCGTAATAACTCTAAGCGTGCGCGTGAGATGTAAGAATGGGAGCGAACCCGGGTGAGGTTATTGGCAGTGGCAATATCGTGTGCTGTCTGCGCTGCTTTTTCTGCGTCTTCTAAGCGTTCTAGCCCAATGAGCGCAAGTGCTCTAAAGTCCCATGCTTCAGCACACCACTGTGCATCTTTGCGTTCGTCTAATAACTCCATTGCACCATCAAGAACACTGAGCATTTCTGCGAAGTTATTAAGTAAATAGTGATCTCTAGCCCATAAAATACGAGAACGAGCCTCAAAAGAAGCAAGTCGGACGCTATTGGCAACTTTAACGGCTAGCGCGTGAGTCGAACACGCTAGTTGGTATTCGTGGTTTGCTCTCCAGATATTGCCTAAGCCAAGTAAACTCTCAATTTCTATTTCAACTTGTTCTTCCAAAGCAGATTGTTCTAGAGCATGAATCCAATATTGTTGTGAGGTGTAGTATTTACCTTCACTCCAGTAATGTAAGGCATGTAAGTGGAGTATTTCGGGTAATAAATCATCATTATCAAGGCGACTTTGTGCTGTTAGCGCTTCACGGGCATACCGCAAGCCCACACGATATTTATTGAGGTGCCATGAACAGCGAGACAAAATCATCAAGCACGTAATTGTACCTTGTGGGTAATGAATTTGTTTTGAGCGAGCTAAACATTGCTCCGCTTGAATTTGAACCTCAAGAGGATCCGATTCCAATCGTCGCTTTAGCTGATCAATTTCAATTTCAAGTAGATAAAGGCTCTTATCCAAATTCAAATTTCCTTAAAGCCATCTTGCACGAACTACATCGACAATAAATGATAGTTGTCACTACCGGAATATAAGCATTCATCATGCCAAAAATGGCCATTTTCGATAAATTAATTCTCAAATATAATAATTACATTAAGCGTTTGAATTTAAATGATTTATATCTTAATTTTCTGTTTTCGATGAGTAAAACGATTTAGTCAATCTTTTGACCAAGTAAGAGGAAACCCTTTCTTAAATAGAATATTTTGCCGTTTTACTCCGCTTTAGTAGAAATTTAGAATCTTAAATCTTGTACAATTAAAATTTATGTACAACAATATACAGAAGTTAACTAGATTCATTTGAGGAGAGCATACGATGGAAAACAAGCTATTAATTGGTGTAAGTTCATGTGTTCTCGGGCAAAATGTGCGTTTTGATGGTGGGCATAAGAATAATCAATTTGTGTCGAATGAACTTGCTGATTATTGCGAATTTATCCCCATTTGCCCTGAGATTGGTGCTGGCCTACCTGTTCCTCGCCCAACCATTAGGCTTGTAAATATTGATGATAGTATCCGTTTAGTTGAAACCAAGGCTGTGGAGAATGATCATACTGATAAATTAGTAGAGTTCAGTTCGCGTAAAGTGGGTGAATTGAAACAGCAACCTCTGTGTGGTTATGTGGTTTGTGCTAAATCACCAACGTGCGGAATGGAACGAGTCAAAGTATACCAAGACAATCGCGCAGATAAGAATGGAGTCGGTTTATTTACCCAACAGCTTCAAGCGCAAATGCCTTGGCTACCGATTGAAGAAGATGGCCGGCTCAATGATGCGATTTTAAAAGAAAACTTTATATCTCGTATTTATGCATTACATGATCTTCAGCAATCCGTTGGGGATAATCCTTCTCCTGGAAAAATAGTGGCATTCCACAGTCGTTATAAGTTGACATTGATGGCACATCATCCAGCTTCTTACCGGGAATTAGGCAAGTTAGTCGCCAATATAAAACACTATTCCATTGATGACTTTTTTGAGAATTATCGTCTTCGTTTCATGCAGGCACTTACAGTACGCGCATCTCGGAAAAACAACACTAATACGCTAATGCATTTACAAGGCTATTTTAAAAACAGTTTGAGTAAAGAACATAAGGCGGAACTTTCCCGGCTTATTGAAGAATATCGATTGGGTTTATTACCTTTATTAGCACCATTAACCTTAATTAAGCATTACTTATCTACTCATCCAGATGAGTATTTAGAGCAGCAACATTATTTAAATCCATATCCTCAGGAGTTACGATTACGTTATGGACTCTAAACTAGAAGCGGTATACGCAATTCGAGAAGTCTCTGAATTGACAGGAGTAAAACCTGTCACATTAAGAGCATGGCAACGACGATATAATTTGATCCAGCCACAGCGGACTGATAAAGGGCATCGCCTTTATTCGCAGCAGGATGTCGATAAAGTCAATGAGATTCAGCGCTGGTTGGCCAAAGGAGTGTCTATAGGACGAGTTGTATCATTGTTAGAGCTGAATGAAGAAGAAGTTGTACTTGGTGACGAGCGCTCTTTGAAGCTGGAATCTTGCGAAGACATGTCTCACGCCTTAGCCACGCTTAACCGAGGAAGAACAGAAGCGATAATTGCAATGACATTAAAGGAGTACCCACTTAATATTGTCGAGTCCCAGTTCATTGATCCTATATTGGAATCTTTGGCATGCGTCAAAGCCCCGCTACGAACACTTCAGAGAGGTCTTTTTCAATCAACTCTGATTACTCGCTTATCCGCGGTGATTGAATCTCAAAATAAAGCGAGTAATAAGGGGAAGATGTTGTGTATTAGTCTTGAGCCGGTCGGGAGCATCTACGCGTGGCTTTGGGCGATGAGCAAAGCAGAGCAGGGTTTTCATATAACTTTACTCGATGGTGTGGACGACTTGTCGGGGTTGGTCGAGCATGATGGCTTAAGCAATTTTAAGGCAATGGAAATTTTTTCCAATAAAACACTGACAGAAATGCAACGGCGTTATTTAGAAAAACTGAGCGATTCTCCAATTTTGGTGACGGCTGCAGGCACGATATCTCAATTTGATCAATCTGGTTCTTGATTGTGCGATTAATCTGGTTTCGTCGAGATTTACGAGTTGAAGATAATAAGGCGTTGCTTAATGCAGTGGAGAATGGTGAGCCTGTCGTTGCGATATATCTTGCAACGCCTAAGCAATGGGCGGCGCATCATTTGGCACCGATACAAGCTGATTTAATATTCCGGCGTTTAGCAGCGTTACAAAAAGAGCTAGCACAACTCAACATTCCATTGGTCTATGAGGAAGTGGACGACTTTTCTGACAGTGTTAGATATCTAGTGACGTTTGCTAAGCGATATTCAATTTCTTCGATTTCAATAAACAAAGAATACGAAGTTAATGAGATCCGGCGAGATCAGGAGTTAAGTGAGCTTGCTGAACGTTACCATATCAATGTGGTTCAATTCGATGATAAATGTATCCAAGCCCCCGGTTCGATATTAAATCAACAAGGGCTGCCGTATAAGGTTTATACGCCATTTAAAAATGCGTGGAAAAAAGCGTTCTTTCACCCTCACATTAAAAAGATGAGGCCTCTCAACGTCGATAAGTCATTAGAAAAGTTTGATAAGTTATTATTTGATAGTTCCACATCTCCTTTTCACTACCCTAGACAGCCGAGCGATGCTTGGCCTGTGAGTCACTCCGACGTGAAAGCACGCCTTCGCCAATTTTGTCGGTCGTATGTGAACGATTATAATATCCTAAGAGATTATCCAAGTGCCAATGGCGGTAGTCAGTTATCTCCCTATTTAGCGTTAGGGATATTATCACCAAGACAATGCGTTGCTCGTCTGTATCTGGAGTCTAACAATGGAGTGCTTAGCGACGGCGCAGAAGCATGGATGAACGAATTGATTTGGCGAGAATTCTATCAACATTTGCTATTTTTCCGCCCGGACATATCGAAAGGAAGCAATTTTCACCAGTGGGCAGATGGACTTACTTGGAATGTGAACGATGAATGGCTGGCACGGTGGAAAAGTGGAAAAACCGGTTTTCCAATTGTCGATGCGGCAATGCGGCAACTAAATGCCGATGGGTGGATGCCTAATCGCCTTAGAATGGTGACCGCCAGTTTTCTAACCAAGGATTTGCATATTTCTTGGCGAGAAGGCGAAGCGTACTTTATGTCGAAGTTAATTGATGGGGATTATGCCGCAAACAATGGTGGTTGGCAGTGGTCAGCATCGACTGGATGTGATGCTCAGCCATATTTTAGAATTTTTAACCCAGTTTCCCAAGGTGAAAAGTTCGATAAACAAGGGGAATATGTTCGTTTTTGGGTTCCTGAGTTAAAAAATGTTCCGGATAATGTGATTCATCAGCCTTGGTACTGGACGAATGCAAGCTCCTTATCTTATCCTTCTCCTATAGTTGATCATAAAATAGAGAGAGAGACGACTCTAATGATCTATAAAGAAGCGAAAAAATGCGAAGGAAAGTTAAACTAATGCGATGTTGTATAGTGCTTTTAATGTTACTAATGAGTCATTTGACCTTAGCTAATACGTTTTCTTTGCCCGCTCCGGGCAGTAACCTTGTTGGGAATATTCAGTATCATGAGGTTCAGAAAGGGGAAACATTAGCTAAAATTTCTGATGACTATAATATTGGCTTGCTTGCGCTTATGGCGGCGAATAAAGGTGTTGATCCTTTTTTACCCGATCCAGGGCACGTATTGACGATACCTACGTCGTTGATTTTGCCGTCGTATCCTCATGAAGGCATTATTGTTAATTTGGCCGAGCTGCGACTTTATTACTACGAACCCAGTAAAGGGGTTGTGCATGTTTTCCCGGTAGGCATCGGACGTATTGGACGCGATACTCCAGAAATGGAAACCAAGATTGTACAAAAACGTGCAAACCCGACTTGGACACCGACTCAAAACATTCGTAATGAGTATTTAAAAAAGGGCATAACATTGCCCGCTGTTGTCCCTGCGGGGAAAGATAACCCGCTTGGTTTGTTTGCACTGCGTTTAGGCTACGGTTACGGAGAGTATTTAATTCACGGAACCAATAAAGATTTCGGCATTGGGCTTCGCGTAAGCTCGGGTTGTATACGTATGAACCCTGCTGATATCGAGTGGTTGTATGGGAAAGTTGCAAAAGGCGAAAAAGTAAGAATCATTAATGAACCGATTAAAGTTTCACTTGAACCCGATCACAGTGTACTGATGGAAGTTCATGAACCCTTGACTCGTAGTGACGGTGTAAAGAAAGAACTCACGGTACCACAAGAGTTAACATGGTGGTTGCAAGAATTTGAACATTCTGACAGCAAAGCAATTGCTGCGATCAGTAATCAAAGTGGTCTACCGTTGCAGGTTGCTGAATAAGAAGAGAAACAATAGTAAACAAAAAGGGGTTAGCAAATGCTAACCCCTTTTTTAAATTCATGACACTAAATTACTTAGTGTAAGATTGTGCGATGTTGTCGATACGCTCGTTAGCACGGTTTGCTGCTTCTTCAGATGCTGCTACTTGAGAAGAAAGAGTGCTCTGTTGGCTAGAAAGTGCAGAAACTTGGTCGCTTAGTTGTGTAACTTGATTGCTTAGCTCTGCAAGTGATGATGAAGTATCAACTTCAGCTGGTTCTGATGCACAGCCAGTAAGAATAATAACGGACGATGCTGCTGCAAGTAAAACCTTGTTCATACTGAACTCCTTGATGGATTTATAATAATAAAAAATAGACTATACATAATAAATGTTGCACATATTCTTTGAAAGCAACACATGAGCAACTTTATCTAGTTGCACATTGTATCACCATTATTATGAATAAGAAGTCATCAAAAAACAAATATTATGAAAAACCAGGTTCTATATATGACTTTAAGTCAAATAATGACCGTTCTGTTCATTACTTAAAGCTCTTTCTATATCCATTCATTCACGCTTTTTCTATTCAACCCCTACCTGTTTACGTTATTATGTCGCGTTGTTTATTGAATATAATTGCTAACGTTGGAGTATCCTTTGCAGTTTAAAGAGTTAGGTCTAGATAACCGTTTACTGAAGAATTTGAATCACCTCGCATTTAAGCAGGTGACGGAGATTCAACAGCTTTCGATTCCTGTTGCTATGGTGGGAAAAGATATTTTGGCGTCCTCTAAAACGGGATCTGGCAAAACGTTAGCATTTGTATTACCCATGCTACATAAAGCACTGAAAACCAAAGCTCTTTCAGCTCGAGATCCCCGAGCAGTTATTCTTGCCCCAACTCGTGAATTAGCAAAACAAGTGTATGGTGAGCTTCGAACCATGATGGGGGGGCTAACTTATACCGCCTCATTGATTGTTGGTGGAGAGAATTTCAATGATCAAGTGAATGCTTTACGACGTTTCCCTCGCTTTATTGTCGCAACTCCAGGAAGACTCGCCGATCATTTAGAACATCGCTCTCTATTTTTGGATGGCGTTGAAACATTAATTTTGGATGAAGCGGACCGAATGTTGGATCTGGGCTTTGAAAAAGAATTAATGAAAATCCATCGTGCAGCGAAACATCGCCGCCGTCAAACACTTATGTTCTCAGCAACCATTGGACATACTTCGGTAAACCATATTGCGAATCAAATGTTGAACGATCCCAAAAGTATTTCAGTGGGCTCAGAAAACGAGCAACATAAAGACATCACACAACAGTTTTTTCTTTGTGATCACTTGGACCATAAAGAAGCCATCTTGGATAAATTGTTGGAACAAGAAGAATACCGTCAACTTATTGTGTTTACGGCCACTCGAAGTGATACCGAACGTTTAACTGAAAAACTAAACGAAAAGAATTTAAAAGCGGTAGCATTGAGTGGAGAGTTGATTCAAACCAAACGTAACACAATCATGAGTCAGTTTGAGCGTGGAGTATTCAAGATTCTGGTGACGACAGATATTGCTTCTCGTGGCTTAGATATCTTAAATGTCACTCATGTTATTAACTTTGATATGCCAAAGCACACTGAAGAGTATGTCCATAGAGTTGGGCGTACCGGACGTGCTGGAAATCATGGTGATGCTATGTCGCTTGTCGGGCCTAAAGATTGGAATAGTTTTAAGAATATTGAAGCTTATTTACAACAAACGATTGTTTTTTCTGAATTGGAAGGTCTTAAAGGCAAATTTAAAGGACTGAAGCCACCTTCAGCGGTACGAAAAAATACTAAGCCTACGAATAAAGCAAAACATTCTTCGACTACGAAGAAGAAACGATCAACAAAACAAACCGATAAGAGTTTCTACAAAAATGTGCCAGTGGGTGACTCGGTGTTTATTCCTAAGAAGAAAAAACCTGAGCCTAACGAAGAGTAAGTTATCATTTATCCTCATCAAGTTAGGTTTGATACAAATAAATATCAGTTTTTTGTTCAAAATGAGAGTTGTGTATGTGTGTCATATTGCTTATGATGATTTCTAGTTGATGAATGTTGCAGCACAAGGGAGCGGATTATGATTAACAAACGTTTTTTTAAGACCAAGGATGAAGTTGAAGTAACATTTGAATTGGAAGTGCAGGATGCGGCTTCAAAGGTTTCAATTGTCGCCGACTTTTTAGAGTGGAAACCTGAGCCGATGAAGAAAATGGCCAAGCGTCCAGTATATAAATTTAAAGTTCGCCTGCCAAAAAATGGTGAGTTTCAATTCCGCTATTTATTAGATGATCAGCAATGGATGAACGATCCAAATGCGGATAACTATATTTCTAATGGCCTAGGTGAAGACAATAGCTTAGTGACGACATATGCGTAGCTAGAGAGTCACATTTAGATATGCAAAAAGGCACTTACTCAAGTGCCTTTTTACGTTTATTTACATGGTGATAGATGACTTTTTTAACATTAAGAACTATGATTTAGTGTAATTTTATTTAAATAGGAGTTAGAACAGTGACTAAAGCGATTTCAGCACGCTTTTCTGTTCTCACAAAAGTTCAAAAAGTAGCATTATTTGGTTTACCAATATTAGCTGCTGTCGCGATACATAGCCCTATCGCAACCGACTCATCTGCACGTAAAGAGCTTGTTCTCTCTCTCTCAGAAAATCAAATCGTACAGAATGTTATTGACGAAAAGTTAGCCCAAGAGGCTGAAGACTTAGCGCCTCCAAGTTTTGAGTATCAAATTCAGAAAGGCGATAGTTTAAGTGAAATATTCAGTCGTCTAGGGTTTAATTACTCTGATTTAATGCAAATCATGGAAGCGGATCTCACCATATTAGCGTTAGATACTTTAAAGCCAGGAGACAATCTGACCTTTTGGAAAGGTGAAGCTGGCGTCGTTCATGAAATGGCGATTCAGCTGAATTTGGCTGACAAGGTAATTTATAGCCGAAACCTTGATGAATCCTATACTGCCAATAGTATTTCACTTCCAGGAACATGGGACACCAACGCTCGAGCAGGCGAAATCTATGGCTCTTTTTCTCAATCTGCGAACCGAGTTGGAATTAATAGCATAGAAGTTGAACGAATTGTGTCTTTATTTAAGGATAAGCTCAATTTCAGCCGTGATATTCACAAGGGCGATCGCTTTGAAATTGTTCAGTCCAAACAATATATTGATGGCGTACGTTCCGGGAAGTCTGAACTTAAGGCGATAAAAATTATCACACGCGGTCAAGAGGTTGGTGCGTATTTGCATAGCGATGGCCAGTATTATGATAAGGATGGCCAAAGTTTACAAAAAGCGTTTCAGCGATACCCAATGAGTAAACGTTGGCGCATCACTTCTGGTTTTAATCCGAAACGGCGTCATCCAGTGACTGGTCGTGTTTCTCCACATAATGGCACCGATTTCGGTACCCCCGTTGGTATTCCGATTGTTTCTATTGGTGATGGGCGAGTTGAAGCGGTACGTAAACATCCGTATGCAGGCAACTACGTCGTGATTAAGCACGACAATACATACACCACTCGGTATCTTCATTTAAGTCGCATTTATGTATCGAAAGGGCAAAAAATATTTAAGGGCGAAAAAATTGGTTTATCAGGAAAGTCAGGGCGAGTAACAGGTCCTCATTTGCATTTCGAGTTACTTGTTAAAGGTCGTGCAGTGAATGCAATGAAAGCAGATATACCAATGGCAACATCGATTTCTAAAAAAGAGATGCCTGAGTTTGTTGCTCATCGAGATGAGCTAGATCTTCTTATGAATAATCAAGCTCTGGAAGTCGCTGCTAACGAGGGCCCTGTGCCACTACAAGAATATAATTAATCATCAAAAGGCGTGATCATCACGCCTTTTTTATTATTAGGTATACTATGAATCAACAAGCATTCTCAGCTTTAATCAAAGATGCAAATCAAATGAAAAGCTTACCTTTGGTTTTGGCGTATTTGCAGCAAGTCGATGAGTTAGACATTGTCGAAGTCGCCAACTCGTTAGCTGGACAGTTTTCAATCGCCGATGTGGATGGTGAAAAACGTATTTATCATGTTACGACCGAACTCAATGATGAAGGTGTCGAGACTGAGTACGTAGAGCACGTAATGAATGAAGATGATGATTCTATCGTCTTTATATCTTGGTTTTTTGAGTCCTATTTCGATATGAAACGAAAAGACATCTATTCCGCAGCAGGGCGAACGTATCAGCAACCTAAACGACACTAAATAATAGGATTAATGGCAACATGGATGTGAAATTAAAAAGTGTTCAACTCGATGGAACGACCTATCAGCCGAACAAAGTAGTGTGTGTTGGGCGTAACTATATGGAACATATTCGAGAGTTGAACAATGCTGTTCCCGAAAGTATGGTGCTGTTTCACAAAACAAATAGTGCTATTTCTCATAAGCTGCATTCATTTCATCAAGAGCAACTTCACTATGAAACTGAGATCTGTTTCTTGGTTAAGAACGGCGCCTATTGCGGAGTCGGTATTGGTTTAGATTTGACCAAGAGAAAGTTGCAATCGTCGTTAAAAGATAAGGGGTTACCTTGGGAACGCGCGAAAGCATTTGATAACTCTGCGGTACTAAGTCGCTTTGTTTCACTCGATAGTATTGATATTGCATCGCTAAATTTAGAGTTACTTATCAATTGTGTGCGAGTGCAGTGTGGTTCGGTCGATCAGATGATTTATTCTCCGAATGCCATATTGGACGAAATTCAAAGCTATACCAGCTTATATGACGGTGATGTAGTGATGACAGGAACGCCTCAAGGGGTTGGTGTGGTTCAATCGGGCGATATATTCCTTGCACGTTTAAAATCAGGCGACCGCACTCTACTTGAAATTGAGTGGGTCGCACAATAAATTCAGTTAATTCAACAGTGCTTGTATCGAGGCTTGATGTTGATCGATTAACGACGCTAACTGAGTTTGGGCCTGCTGTTCTTCAATCCAGAAATCGTTTTCTGTGTTGTAGCTTGTGATCTGTTCGTAATAGCATTTGAGTTTTGGCTCAGTACCAGAAGGGCGGACAATGATACGAGTTTGATCTTCTAATATATACACCAATACATCACTTTGGGGTAGGTCGATAGTACTCGTAGTGCCATCTTGGTATGTCACTTGGCTGGTCTTGTAATCCAGTATCGCGGTGACGTTTTGCTGTGCAATGGTATTTGGTGGTTGTTGGCGTAATCGTTCTCCAACCGAAGGTGAGCCTGCTGCAAGACGGAGGCTTTTTTGTACGGTCGTATGCAAGCCATGTTGTTGATAGAGTGCAGCAAGTTGATCCCAGATCGTCATATTTTGTGACTTTAGCTTATCGATCAGCTCGATAAATATCACTAACGCGCTTAATCCATCTTTATCCCACACTTTTTCTCCTGCGGCG
Source organism: uncultured Vibrio sp. (assembly GCA_947504195.1). Taxonomy (GTDB): domain Bacteria; phylum Pseudomonadota; class Gammaproteobacteria; order Enterobacterales; family Vibrionaceae; genus Vibrio. The sequence goes on from CANNGN010000002.1 coordinate 123,653, forward strand.
TACCCTAGCGCTTCTTCATAAGCAAACAGGAATGGTTTGGAGTCGCTGCGTTTATTCATTGCGATATTTGCCAACCATTTAAAACCGGTTAGCGTTTGATAGTAACTTGCGCCATAACTCGTCGCGACTTTTTCGAGCAAGCGAGATGAAACGATGGTGTTACCGACCCAAACATTAGCTTGGCTTTTCGAGAGCAGATGATTTGCTAATAATACACCGACCTGATCACCGGTGAGCATTTTAAAGTCATTCGTCGGTGTTCTTACAGCTATGGCGAAGCGATCAGCATCTGGGTCATTGGCGATGGCAAATTCGGCATCAATTTGGTTGGCCAACTCGATGACGAGATCCATAGCTCCCGGCTCTTCTGGGTTCGGGAAGTTCACTGTCGGAAAATGACCATCGGGCTCGCGCTGACTCGCAACAGTATGAAGCTCACATAACCCTTGGTCTTGAATGAGCTGTTCAGCGATATCCGCGCCTACACCATGCATTGGGGTATAAGCGGCTTTAAATGCAGTGGTTCGGTTTTTGTGGGATGAATCACTTAAGACCATCACTTGATAATCTGTGAAGAATTGATCATCGAGCCAGACTAATTGTCCGTTACTTTCCGCTTGGGCTAAATCTGAGAGTGGTATAGGGGCAACAGACGCTAAATCAATTGCTTTTGCGATTCCACTATCATGAGGTGAGATGATTTGAGCACCATTGTCCCAATAAACTTTAAATCCATTATCTTGTGGCGGATTATGGCTTGCAGTTACAACGACGCCTGCGGCCGTATTAAGATGAGTGATACCAAAAGCGATGGTTGGTGTCGGAGATACTTTGTGACTTAGGTATACTTTAATCCCTAATGCGAGCATGACTGATGCGGTGTCATAAGCGAATTGCTTTGACAATAAACGTCCGTCATATCCGATAATAATGCCTTGCTCAGCCGCATTTGGTGTTGATTCGAGTAAATATGTTCCAAGTCCCAGAGCGGTTTCTTGGATGACTAAACGGTTCATTCTATTTGGTCCCGCACCGACTTCACCACGGAGCCCTGCGGTACCAAACTGGAGGCGACTCGAAAAACGTTTTTCTATTTCAGACCAACGTTCTTGATTGATCAGAGACTTCAGTTCCTCTCGAGTGGTTTTATCCGGATCGCGTTCTAACCATTTCTCTACTTGAGTATTCATGCTGTGCTTTAGGCCATATATAGGAATAATGTATAGATACTAACGGTAATATTTCAGTCTGATCAAATGTTAAATAGCAATATGGTGACTTTTATGTGACGCAAACGTTTAGCTAGGGTGTAAAATTTTTTGTACATTTCAATTTGTATGTAAAAATAGCAATACTATTGCCTTTTATTAAAAAAAATGATTGAAAAAATTAGATGTTATCGTTACCTTAGCCACATCATGGTTATGGGCATCGTTTTTTGTTCATACTGGAAGTTCAAGATAAAGCAATTGAGTTGTAGAGGAAGAATCCACAAATGTTTAAAAATGATGATGTAAGAATTAAACGTATAAAAGAGCTATTACCACCAGTTGCTATCTTAGAGAGATTTGCTGCTACAGAAGTATCAGCGTCAACGGTATATAACGCACGTGAAGCAATTCATAACATTTTGACTGATAAAGATGACCGTTTGCTTGTCGTTATTGGCCCATGTTCTATTCACGATCCAGAAGCAGCGATTGAATATGGTAAACGTCTAAAAGTATTGCGTGAAGAATTAAGCGATGATTTAGAAATCGTGATGCGTGTTTATTTTGAAAAACCTCGTACTACAGTGGGCTGGAAAGGTCTAATTAACGACCCTTACCTAAACGATACGTATAAAATCAATGATGGTTTACGTATTGGCCGTAAGCTCCTATTAGATCTAACGGATATGGGGATGCCGACTGCGAGTGAATTCCTAGATATGATCACCCCACAATATGTGGCCGATCTTATCAGTTGGGGTGCCATTGGAGCTCGTACCACGGAATCTCAAGTTCACCGTGAACTCTCTTCAGGCCTTTCTTGCCCAGTAGGATTTAAAAACGGCACTGATGGCAATATTCGCATTGCAACGGATGCTATTCGTTCAGCAAGCGCGTCTCACCATTTCTTATCGGTAACAAAATTTGGTCACTCAGCGATTGTAGAAACAGCAGGTAACCCTGATTGCCATATTATTTTACGTGGTGGTAAAGAGCCAAACTACAGCGCGAAGCATGTTACAGAAGTAAAAGAGCAACTTGAAGGCATTGGTTTACCTCAGAAAGTGATGATCGACTTTAGTCATGCCAATAGTTCAAAGCAGTACGAGCGCCAAATGGTAGTGGCACAAGATTGTGCTGATCAACTTGCTGCTGGCGAAGATGCTATTTTTGGTGTGATGATCGAGTCTCACTTAGTCGAAGGGCGCCAAGATTTATGTGATGGTGTTGCGGCAACTTACGGTCAGTCCATTACTGATGCCTGTATTGGTTGGGAAGATACTGAAAAAGTATTGAGAACGTTAGCAGATGGTGTGAATGCTCGTCGAGCAACCAAAGCGTAATTTTTCAAGCACCAAAAACCAAAATATACATAAAACCCTCGCAGTGTGAGGGTTTTTTGCGTTAGAAGGCGTATTAGGCTGGTATGCTCTTCAAGGCTCGTTGGTAGATAATCCAAGCAACGATTCCTGCCATTACATTGCCAAAGAAAGCGCCGTAGAATAGCCCCTGAATTCCAAAGAGTTTTGCTCCTATCCATAAACATGGGAGGAAAAAGACAAATAAACGCAGTGCTGAAACGGTTAGAGCTGTATAAGGTCGACCAATAGCATTGCACGCCGAAACAAGTAGGATACAAATCCCGAGAAAGCCGAGGCTAAAGGGAACTAACGTTAGGTGCCAAGTCAATATCGATTGAACTTTGATATCACTCGTCATTAAGGCTGTCATTGGTGAAATCATGGCAAGAGTGATCAATGCAAGCGCGGTTTGATAGATCAGAATCGATTTTGCTGCGATGGCGACGAGTTGACGTATTTCACCAATGTTGCCTTCACCTAGTCGCCTTCCTATCATTGGTGGCATTGACATTGTTAAAGCTAATACTGGCACAATAGCAAAAAATTCAAAGCGAATAGCAACAGCCCACGCGGCAACCGCAGCAGCTCCAAAGCTGGCGAGTAGTTTTGTCGCTAACACCGCAGATAGAGGAGGAAAGAGCTGGCTAATCATGGCGGGTCCCATAATATGGAATATAGAACTGAGGCTACGACGTAAATTTAACCCCTTCCAGTCAAAAACCATCCAGCGGTTGGTGACCACTCTGGGAGCGACGATTACAATTCCGAGCCCGAATGAGATAATTGTCGCCCATGCCGCACCTTGAATTCCCAAGTCAAAATAGAATATAAAAATGGGGTCTAAGGCAATGTTTAGAACACTAGTCACAACCATCATGCTACCTGGAAGTACAGTATTTCCGTTGGAGCGACAGACACTGTATAAGAAATATAAAATCGACCCTAACCAAGCTCCCGCTAACCAAATGATCCAATAACTGTCGATTATCGCGTAGAGATTTTGTGGTGCATCGAGCATCGAAAGCAGGATATTCCTGAATAAATAGATGAGCAATGCGATCACACCGATGCTGAATGTTCCCAAAGTTAGTATTAGAGCTCCAAGCTGCTGCGCATACTGGTTTTTTTTCTCACCAATGGCTTTGGATATGACAGATGTGGTTGCAATACCTAGCCCTACCTGAATACCAATAATGATCATTTGCATAGGCATGGTGAAGCCTTGAGCAGCAAGTGGTAAAACACCAAGTTGGCCGATAAATGCACTGTCGACTAATTGAAAGCTCATTAAAGACAGTACGCCAAATACCATTGGCCAAGTTGTGTGTACGAGTTGACGTGAAAGAGAAGTAGTTTGTGACTGCATGGGTTGCCAAATTAGGTGATCGAGTTCGAAAGTGAGCTGCGAATAGAACTATAGCATATTCGCGAACCGAATCGATTTCGCTATTTTGGCTTAGTTAAGTAGAGAAACTATTCCCTATTGGCTATTTTTTGTTCACTCAGTAGCCATTCGGCGCGAAATCACTAAAATTTCAACAAATTACATTTACACTGATAATATAAATTGAGATTGGTTCTCTGGAGAGGTGGATTATGACGAGTAGACGATTAGAAGCAGAACAGTTGTATCGCAGTATGCCGTTTGAACAGTTAGCTTATAAATCGACAAAGGAATTGCCACCAATTGATGAGATCGTTGGACAAGAACGTGCTCAAAAAGCGGTTGAGTTTGCGATGTCTATCAAGGAGAAAGGATACAATATATATGCAATTGGGCGTAATGGTTTGGGTAAGCGAACCATGGTATTACGTTATTTAAATAGGCATAAACATGATCCAAACGATCTGTTTGATTGGTGCTATGTTTCTAACTTTGAAGATATCCGAACGCCTAAGATACTAAGGCTGCCGCCAGGAGTCGGGAAGTGCCTTCGTGATGATATCGAAGCATTAATGACGAAGTTGGTGACTGCTATACCTTTGGCATTTGATAATGAACTGTATATTACTCGAGCCGATAAGCTAAAAAATGATCTTGCGGTTAAACAACAAACCGCTCTAGAGTCGATCAGTAAAAAAGCGGAAGAGCGTGGTGTCAGTTTGGCGATGACGCCACAAGGTGATTATCAGTTTATCGCGTTAAATGGTGAAGAGCCTCATACCGAAGAAACATTCAATGCGTTATCAGAGAAAGAGCAAGATAGGCTAGGTGATACCATTGACGAGCTTGAGGTTGTGTTACGAACCATGGTTCGAGATCTTACCGAGTTGGACGATACATTTAGTGAGAAAATTACAAAGCTAAATGAAAATGTCACTCTTGATGTCATTAACCATATTATTAAGCGTCTTAAAAAACAGTATTCCGAATATTCCGAAGTTAAGACCTACCTTGGAGATTTGAAGAAAGATCTTCTTCAGAATTACGATTTATTTCTAGATGATGTCAATGAACAAGGCGAGCTTGCGACCGCGTCTATGGATAAAAAATTGCCGCGTCGTTATAAAATTAATGTGCTTATCAATCACAAAAAAGGCGAGTTTCCAATAGTCGTTGAGGACAACCCGAATTATCACACCTTATTCGGTAGCATTGAGACGGCAACATACAAAGGCACCGTATTTACCGATCTCTCTCTGATACGCCCAGGAAGTCTGCACAAAGCCAATGGTGGCGTCCTGCTAATTGACGCGGTAAAAGTATTGGAGCGCCCTTATGTATGGGACGGATTAAAAAGAACGCTACGTTCCCGTCAAATTAGCTTAACGTCTCTAGAGAAAGAAGTAACGCTATCTGGCGCTGTTTCTCTCGATCCTGAACCGATTCCATTGGATGTAAAAATAATTCTTTTTGGTGACTATCATACCTATCAATTACTCACCAATTACGATCCTGAGTTTAGTGAGCTGTTTAGGGTAACGGCGGATTTTGAAGATGAGATGCCTCGTCATGAAGAGTCTGAACTTCAATACGCGCGTTTTATTTCCAGTTTTGTCCATGATAACGGTTTGTTGCATTGTGATCGCAAAGCCATCGCTCGCATCGTCGAACACAGTTCTCGTTTAGCCGGTGATCAAAATAAGTTGTCTCTTCATTCGGCAAACATCGCCAATTTATTACGTGAATCAAACTATGTCGCGCGCCAAGCAAATTCGACAATGATTCGTCTTGGTCATATTGACGAAGCGCTGCATAACCAAGAGTTGCGCGTGAATCGTATGCAACACAACGTGATGGAATCATTTATCAACGGGACGACATTGATCGAAACTGATGGCAGTGCTGTTGGTCAAGTCAATGCATTGTCTGTGCTGCAAACGACTGATCATGCTTTTGGTATTCCAAATCGTATAACGGCGTCAACGTCATATGGCGATGGTGATATTATTGATATTGAGCGCAGCGTCGAATTGGGAGGCAGTATTCACTCTAAAGGCGTTATGATTCTTTCCGCTTATCTCAATTCGGTATTTGGTAAAACCGCGAGAGTGCCGCTGAATACAACGATTACCTTTGAACAATCCTATGGTGGAGTGGATGGGGATAGCGCGAGCATGGCGGAGTTCTGTGCGATTGTGTCGGCGTTTTCCAAGCAACCGAATCGGCAAGATATTGCGATAACCGGATCAATGAATCAATTTGGTGAAGCGCAACCGATAGGTGGTGTAAATGAGAAAATTGAAGGCTTCTTTGATGTATGTGTGATCAAGGGGCGTCATTCTGCACAGGGGGTCATCATTCCTCGTTCAAATAGTCACAACTTAATGTTACGTGATGACATCGTAAAAGCAGTACATAAGAATGAGTTTCACATTTGGGCAATCGATCATGTCACGGAGGCGATAGAACTGTTTACTGGCAAGGTCGCTGGCCAGTCGAATGGTGATGGAAGCTACCCCGTTGATTCGGTATACGGAACGGCGCAAGCTAAATTAAACTCGCTACGTAAATAACCTGTGATTTTGAACGTAAATAAACGGCATCCATTAGGGTGCCGTTTATTTATGGTTAGATAGATAAATAGCGAATAAATAATTGATATAGAAATTAATTATCTACTTACTCTTATTTAGACGCTTACATACCTATTTTATTGGGTTTGTAATCATTTAAGCTATCTTCATAGCCCATTTTTATTAACCTTTGAGTTGGTTGCGGCGGGGATTTTCGCTCAAGCTGAGGTGAAATAGTTGACCCATTCCATTCATAGTGAAACAGTCCTTCGCCGGTTTCAAAATATATATTTGAGCCGTCAAACTTGAACTTGGACGCGACTAAATGATCGTTACGTAGAACTCGTGATGATGAAAATGTCAGAATTTCCTGGCGATTCTTAGGGACTTGCACCTCAACCCAACGTCCATATATGATTGATGGATCAGCTGGAGTATGCAAAGTTTTATATAAAATCACGCCGCTTATTGAAAGCATCACCAAGCCTAATAGCATTAATAGTTTTTTCAATCGATTTACCACTTATTTATCGAGGATCTATATTAGTTCAGCAGACAATCTTCAAGTCGGCAAGTAATTGGTGAAATAAACGATTATATGTCTATCGTTTTCGTTGAGCGTATTATTCTCAATATATTATGGTGTGGCTATTGTGAATCAAAGGTGAATGAGTTAAAACATGCTGCCAAAATAAGCGTGTGAATAGCGGTTATGCTAACAAGGATGAGAAAAATGATTAAAGAAAATGTGTATTTTGAAGGTAATGTTAAGTCACTGGCTTTTGAACAGAATGGCGCGACGTCATCTGTCGGGGTTATGGATAAGGGGGAGTATACGTTTGGTACAGCCGCACCAGAGCGTATGTCTGTCATTTCGGGAGCATTAACAATTAAACGTGTTGGTGATAGCGAGTGGACGACATTTTCTTCAGGTGAGAGCTTTGACGTGATTGGTGATTCATCATTTGATCTTAAGGTCGAGATCCCAACAGCGTATCTATGCGAGTATTTATAAACACCTTTTTATGGGTTTTTATAGCAGATCGGTTTAGGCGAAGAAAAAAGAGAGGCTATATCCATTGGATAGCCTCTTTTTTTAAACTTATTTATCTTGTTCGTAACAACTCGGTTGGCGAGGACATACGTTTCCTCGGGAACAAATTAAACGAGCTTGATTGACCAAGCCTCGTTCTATCCAATTGATATTTAAAATTTTCCCGACAGTGACTAAGTCTTTCTGAATGGAAGATGGAACGGTTGTTGATCCGCCATTAAGCGCACAGGATTGTTTTAACTGTTCTGCAACCGAAGATGAATCCCACCCTTGAGCATCTATGGCTGGATTGAGATCAATCCCAGCACATAGCACTCGATTGTTTCCCGCGGCATCAGAAACGTTTAATGACTCGCAGCAGTAGATTCTAGGTTTGCCATCGACTTCTAAAATAGAAATTTGAGCTGAACTTGTTGGTTGTGGTTGAGACAGTTGGCGAAATACAGCCCAATGTTGGCAAGGATCATTTACCGTTCTCATATTTCCCCACGGTAAAGGAATCCCATTGCCACGATAGACGGCTTTTAACTTTCCTTGGCCATAGGCATCAAAATAATGCCAGTGTGGGTATGGAGAGACAGAGGTCATTCTCCGCATGGCAACAGAAGGTGAGACCCCAACTTTTTTGTGAACATTAATATCATAGCTATGACGGTCGAGTAACTGTCTAAAAGGAACTTTGGGGCACAATAAAGCTCCGGCAAAAAAACTCGATTCAAAATCACGCCAAGCTTTCAATATATCTTGAGATTTCAGGTTGTAGGCCGAAGAATTATCTGCGTGTAGCTCATCATGATGACTATGACCAATAGAAAGGATGGTGTGGAATTCATCGATGTTATGTAAGATCGCATGTCCAATATATACCGCTAAGTCGTATTTTAGTCGCGTAGGGTATTGCAACATAATTTTGTTTACATAGATGCATTTAGGTGGTTCAAAATAGGATGTAACCAACTGCTTTGCAGATACACCAAGCAGGTTGGTTGTTGATTCGGGAGCTTTATCGAACCATTTGATGCTGATCCCCTGACTCTTAGCCATTGCTTGTAGATCTTCGACCGATAAATTTAAGCGTTTGAGTCCTATTTCTTCTGCTGCTCGCTCTAAATCGGGGAAGTGATTTTGTAGGTTTTCCTGGTGGGCTCGAATCAAAAGCTGGGCAAACTGTTTCCCCGTTACGCCGGTTTGTGACAGCATTTCTGGGATGGCTATCTGCAATATGTCATTTGAGAACAGAAAACTCGGCTCTAGGGCAATACCATTAATCCCACCTCGGCTCCCTTTATCCGGAGTGATGTCATTGTTTTCAGGTTCGTCATCTAAAAACCATTTTGGAGACTTTTGAAACACTTGGGCGACGACTTCTAACATCTCAACACTTGGAACTCGTTTTCCACGTTCTATCATCGATAAATAAGAGACCGAAGGTGCATATTCCGCATTGATACGGACGCATCGTGTGGAAAGATCTTCCATCGTGAGATGGTTTCGCTTACGTAGATTGCGAATTTTTGTTCCTAAAAAGTGAGACTGTCTGATTAAGCTTTTAGATATCGCCATTTGTAAAATTCACATTGTAAAATTTTTGTTGTGAAATTGTACATTAAATTCGTGTAGCTTAAATAGTAAGCCAATTCACAAAGCGGTGAGACATCACTTTAAATCATTTGAATTTGTGAATTAGCAAACAATTTTGTCTAAGAGAGGGCGTGCACATGACTATACAATTATCGAATCCAATAACTGAAATGCAGCATAAAAATCAAGCGTTGCACTGTGTGCATGTTGACCAGCAAGGAACTAACATGGACATTGATCAGCAACAACGAGCAAAACGTGTGCTTGATCGCTTATTTCCTCTAAATGATAGAAGTCACTCAGAGGTATGCAGCTACCGTATCGATATGAAGCATATCGTGGCTTGTTTTAAAGATGGTCAACAGACTGGCTTGAAGTACCCTGGTCATTTTGTGGCATATATTGGTGAGCGCGAAAACCCTGATTCACTTTTATTGCGTCAGCGCGATGGTTGCTATGTTGAGATTATGCTAGGTCGTCAAACGGGAAATGGGAAGCTTCAGGACAGCTATTTGGTTGATGTTCAAATGGAGACCCTCTCATACATGATGGTTCATGAGGAAAATACTCCAATGACTTGCCGTGCCCGGTACTGGGTAAGTTTATTGCGCGATGATGTTGATTCTAAGCCTTGTGTTTCGCGTGAAGATCGTGAGTTCATTAGTAAAAACTGCTCGGAATTTACTTTGTACGCGAATGATTTAAATGTTGATTAGAGCATTGGCATGACTCGGTTTCGGCCGAGTTTTTTTGCCTCATACATCAAACTGTCGGCTCGTTCAATAAATGAATCTATAGAGTCATCTGATTGAACCTGAGCAACGCCAAAAGACGCAGTGATTGTGCCTACCATGGTGCCAGACTTACGATCTTTTATTGAAATCTTCTCAAGAGAGCGACGAATATTATCGGCAAACTGTCTTGCCATCGGTAAAGTCTTGTTAGGGATAATAAGCGCGAACTCTTCCCCACCATATCGATAAGCGGTGATTTGATCACGACATAGCGATGACATTCTATTGCCGATTGCTTTTAGCACCGCATCACCAAACTGGTGACCAAATTGGTCATTGAATGATTTGAAGTGGTCAACATCGAGAATAATGAGGCATATCGGCTTATTTGAGCTCGTTACCATAGCGATGTCGTAATCAAACGACTGACGATTTTTCAAGCCAGTTAAGCTGTCGAGAAGTGATTGATGTTTCACTTGCTCTAATTGATCTTTGAGTTGTTCTATTTCTTTACTTGAATTGGTTAATTTCGACTCAAGGTCTTTAGTTGAATGACTGAGGTCTTGAGTTTCGGATATGACTTTTTTAACTAGCGAAGTGATTTCCTCAACGGAAAACTTACCGTCTTCAATTTGCTCTAAATTTTGACAGCTTTTTTCTAACTGATTCGAGAAAGTAGAAGTTTCATTGATGGTGTCGCTCATGGAATTAGAGAGTTGAAGTAACAATTTTTCGACACTGGCCTTAAGGTCGCTAAACTCAGTTTCGTGCTCTTGAGCGATGAATTGTGAATAAAGACTATTATTGACACTCGGAGGACAGTTACCATATTGCTCAACAGTGAGATCAATCGCTTCATTTAGCTTTGGGTGAGATTCTTCCACATAAGTGTACCAAAGTGCGTAATTTGCAGGGGTCGTTGGTACCTTATACTTCAGCATCAAGGGCACTGTTTTTTTCAAATTTTCTGCTGAACGCTTAAATTCGTCTTGAATACTCATTGAAATCACTCTAGTCACTGTCACTGTTCTAAATTAATTTTATGCCAATTGGATAAATCTATAAATTGTATATAGGTAATCTGGTTCTAATTGTTCTCAATATCAATTTGTTACCCAAACAGGATGGATCAGAAATTGTATAAATAAAGTGTAGTCGCTTTTATTGCTCTTGTTGCATTGTTTTTGTGTTAAGTTTTTCGGCTCCCTTTAGCATGGCATGAACGAGTTCATGAGCATTAAACTTCTCAAGGGCATCTTGTGCGCCTACTTGCTTGGCTCGATCAACACAAATTTCGCTCGAAAGTGAAGTATGGAGGATGGTATAGGCGTTATTGATCATCGCATCATTTTGAACTTCAAATGCCAATTCATATCCATCTAACCCCGGCATTTCTATATCGCTTACTAGAATATCTATACCTTGGCCCATTTGAGATAGCTCTTTCATCTTTTCAAGTGCTTCAAGCCCATTATTGCAAACACAATAAGGAATATTAATGAATTCAAGCGCATCAGAAAGTTGTTTTCTGGCGATGGAAGAGTCGTCTACCAACATAATGTTAAACGGCTTTAATTTTTCTCTGTCGACATCAGATAAGATTGCGCGTTTAGTTGATTCTTCTTGAGGGTAAATTTTAGACAGTAAGAGTTCGACATCGAGTAGCTGAATCAGTTTTTCTTGATAACGTGTGATTCCCGTGACGAAAACATTGTGTCCAGCCGTATCCGGTGAGGGCTCGATTGATCGCCAATCACATTCCACTATTTTTTCAATAGTTCGAACCATAAATGCCACCACTTTGCGCATACAATCAGTGACAATCAAATAACAGTTTTTATATTCACTTGGATCAATACGCCGAAATCCGATCGCTGCAGCCATATCAATAACCGGGATAGTTTTATTTCGCACTGTCACTGTCCCAATTACATGTTGGTGAGAGTACGGTATTTGAGTCATTGGGAGGAAAGAAATGATTTCTCTTATTTTTAATGTTCCCATTGCAAAATGATGCCGTTGACTATTTAGAGTAAACATCAACATTCCTTGAGACTGATGTGTTTTACTTGTGATTTTGGACATGACTGTGACACCTTAATTGTCTTATTTTTAATACTAATGGATAATCCCCAGTCTTCAAATGATTCTGTATTTATCTCCTTTTTTATTGATCTCGCAACGACTCGCTTGTATTGCATATCGCTTTTGTAAGATCAAAGGATTTGAGGATGACATTTATGAGTAAACTCCATACACTTACGCGGTTAAAAAAGGAGAACACCAATGGCAACGACAGCAGCTGCATTGCATATTTTAGTGAAACACAAGAATCAAGCTGATGATATTGTTAGTCAATTGAAGAAAGGGGCTAAATTTCATGTGCTGGCAAAAAAACACTCCTTATGCCCATCGGGTAAGAAGGGGGGTGATTTGGGAGAGTTTAAACGTGGCCAAATGGTTCCTGCGTTTGATAAAGCCTGTTTTAATGGGGAAGTGTTAACACCACTTGTCGTAAAAACTAAATTTGGTTGGCATGTTATTAAAGTGCTTTACCGTACATAGTTTGCATTCACTAGAGAGGTTGATGCTCAATTCTTAATTCAATTACAGGATAGTTCTAAGCTAACTAAATAATCTGCCGTACGCCCTCTCTGTCTTTTTCTGCTTATCATCAATTTCCCCGAGCCCATACCATGAGTTCATCCTCATACGGTATGACTTACATCGCCAGTAACCAATGTCGAACCACAGGTAGACTCCATGTGTAAACGAGTAAGAAATAGCCTGTGGTAGGTTTGTTTCCTTTGGGCAAATGTTCAAATTCTGTAGGTAGCGAGATTGTGATGTAAGTGTGAAAAGCAATGTTATTAGATACCAGTAGATGTTAGAAACTGTTAGGTTAAACTTTACTCAAATGTTTCATAAATATTATTAAAAACTCGGTGTTTTTATTGACGGATTTATATGTAAGGAGTAACTTACGCAATAAATTTCGTATGGGGCCTCAAACCTTAAAGAATGGTGTCAATGCAATCAGATAGCGCAAATCAATGGAACAATGATGATCCTGTTTCTCTTAAACGGGTTTCTCGAAAACGTTATCAGAAAGGTAAGGGGTACAGCCTTAGTCGTGACACTCTTATTGTAGAAGAGCCATTACAAATAAGTATTGAATGGACTTCTAATGGTCACTCGCAGTGTGAATTGTGGAGTATGACGATGAGGACCCCCGGTGACGATGAAAATTTAGTGTATGGTTTGCTTTTAAGTCATAGCGTTATAAAGCGTTGGTCTGATATTGATTCAATACGTTACTTTGATGATCATACGAGTCATGCGATGAATCATGTTGTTGTAATCTTAGTAGCTGATATTGAACCAAATTTGTCGATTTCTAGTCGTCGTAACATGAGCACGTCCAGTTGTGGTGTGTGTGGCGCGACGTCTGTCCGAACACTTCAATTTATGACTCGTAGGGCGATTGATAAAACCGAGAGTTGGCTGTCACCGAGTGATGTGTTGAGTTACTCGTCCTTACTCGCTGAGCATCAATTTCAATTTCATGAAACCGGCTCTGTCCATGGTGCCGCTTATATGATTGATGGGGAATTGAGCGCTGTTGCTGAAGATATTGGTCGTCATAACGCACTAGATAAATTATTAGGGTTTTTGTCTCGCCAACAACAGTGGCACCCTCGTGGTGTTGTGGTTTTGACAAGTCGAGTCAGTTACGAATTAATGCAAAAAGCGGTGATCTCTGGTGTTGCCGTTATTGTATCGGTTGGAGCGCCTTCAAAAATCGCGCTGGATATTGCCCGTCAGTTCGATATTACGCTTATTGGTTTTACCACAGCGGAACACTTCAATTTATACAACGGGTACTGGCGAATGAAGCCAGAATAATGATGAGAAGATAATTAGATGAGTTATAAAGAATATTCCGGATCGGCTGGTGGTTGGGCTGCATTAAAATCAACTACGCAACATCTTTTTAAAAGCGAAAATGTCGCTAAGAACATCGTGAATTTATTTCGTGCCAATCAAGATAGCGGCTTTGATTGCCCGGGTTGTGCTTGGGGTGAAAAAGGCGTTCCTGGACGATTTCGCTTTTGTGAAAATGGTGCGAAGGCCGTAAACTGGGAAGCAACAACTCGCCGAGTTGGGCATGAATTTTTTGCCAAATATTCCGTGTCTTGGCTGAATAAGCAAACCGATTACTTTTTAGAGTATCAAGGGCGTTTAAATGAGCCGATGCGCTATAACCCTGAGACGGATCATTATGAGCCGATAAGCTGGGATGAAGCGTTTAATGTCGTCGCTGAACATCTAAACCAACTTGAGAATCCGAATCAAGCTGAGTTTTATACTTCTGGTCGAGCAAGTAATGAAGCCGCGTTCGTATATCAACTATTTGCGCGTCGTTTTGGGACCAATAACTTTCCAGACTGTTCAAACATGTGCCATGAAGCAACGGGCCACGCACTCATTGAATCAATCGGTATCGGCAAGGGTACGGTAACGATCGAGGATTTTGAGGTTGCCGATGCTATCTTCTTATTTGGACAAAATCCGGGAACCAATCATCCTCGTATGTTGGAAACCTTAGCATCCGCAAACAAGCGTGGTGCTCAAGTGGTCGCCTTCAATAACCTTAAAGAACGTGGTTTAGAGAGATTTACCAATCCTCAACATCCACTTGAGATGCTGAGCAACGGCTCCACGCCAACCACCAGTCACTACTTTATGCCCAAATTAGGTGGTGATATGGCCGTGGTTCGCGGCATGGTAAAAGTTTTGTTGGATTTACATAAGCAAGCGGTGGAGAAGGGCAAAAATGTATTCGACCTCGAATTTATTGAGCAACATACAGACGGGTTGGATGATTATCTAGCGACTGTTGAGGCTACGCCATGGGAGCAGATTCTAGATCAGTCGGGATTGAGTAAAGATGACATCGTGCAGGCCGCGGATATTTATCACAATGCCAAGACTCGCATTGTGACTTGGGCGATGGGCGTTACTCAACATAAGCACTCTGTGGCAACCATTCAAGAAATCGCCAATTTACAGCTACTATTTGGTCAGATTGGTAAACCGGGCAGTGGTTTGTGTCCAGTGAGAGGTCATTCGAATGTGCAGGGCGACCGTACTGTTGGTATAAATGAAAAACCGCCGGCGTTATTGCTCGAAAATCTTGAAAAAGTTTTTGGCTTCAAGCCGCCCACAGAATATGGGCATAATGTCGTCAATGCGTTGCAAGCAATGAGTAAAGGCGAAAGCAAGGTGTTTATTGGTTTGGGTGGGAATTTAGTCGCCGCTGCACCGGATACCGAACGAGTTATGGAAGCAATGCATCAGTGCCAACTGACCGTAAATATTGCAACCAAACTTAATCGTAGTCATGTTAATCCGGGAAAAGATTCCCTCATTCTGCCTTGCTATGGGCGAACTGATATTGATATGCAAGCAAATGGCGAACAAAAAGTCACGGTAGAGGATTCGTTCTCCATGGTACATGCATCCGCTGGAAGAATGGACGCATCAGGAGAAAACATGCGTTCAGAAATCGCTATTGTGTCGGGTATGGCTAAAGCGACTCTTGGTGAAAATAATCCCGTTTGCTGGCAATCATTGGTCGATGATTACAGCAATATCAGAGACTACATAGAGAAGACCATTCCTGGTTTTACTCAATTTAATCAACGCTTGGATATTCCTGGCGGATTTTATTTAGGAAATAGTGCTCGGGATTTGGTATGGAATACCCCACAAGGTAAGGCTCAAATTTGTAGTCATGAATTGCCAGAAAATATCCTTATTTTTGATGCACCAAGTTCCTCTAAGAAGCCTGTGTTTGTAATGCAAACGATGCGTTCTCATGATCAATATAACACAACGGTATATGGATATGATGATCGCTATCGCGGGGTATTTGGCGAGCGAAATGTTGTTTTTATGCATCAAGCAGACATCGATAATTTAGGGTTGAAATCCGAACAATTGGTTGATATTGAAACACTGTGGACAGATGACAAGAAGCGAAAGATACACGGATTTAAAGTCATTCCTTACCAGATTGCAAAAGGGAATGTTGCCGCGTATTTTCCCGAGGCAAATGCACTGATTCCATTGGAGAGCGTTGGTGAATTTAGTGATACTCCAACATCCAAATCAATAGCGGTTGTCATCACGCCAAGCGAGGTCAGCCGGTTAGATAAGAGCGTCGACTCATGAGGTGATAAGCCCTGTGAGTAGCCAAAAAAAAGAGCCCATATAAATGGGCTCAAAATAAAACAAAACAGAAAATTTAATCACTACATTTAGGCACAAGCTTGATCGGCATGTCGATCAAACCTATGACTTCTTTAACTAGCAGAGCTAGTTCATCTCATTTTGGTTACAAAAATGAGAACATTTGGTTCGTTCAAGACAACTTCAATGTTTCTTTGTCTTAAACACTTTAAATATGTGGCATCGCTTCTTTAGGGATAATAGCACCAGGGTATTGGATCACGGTTCCCGCTAATAGGTGACCAGCTTGTGCTGACTCAATAGGTGTACCGCCTGTTACTCGTTTGGCTAGGTAACCTGCGCTAAATGAGTCTCCCGCTGCAGTTGTATCGACAACGTTAGATATTTTGTTCGCGGCAACCATGTGCATTTCGCCATCGACGACGACAAAACATGCATCCGCACCTCGTTTAACAACAATTTCTGTCACACCGAGCTGTTGAGTACGTTCAATCGCTTGTTGTTCATTATCATCACCGTAAAGCATCACTTCATCATCAAATGTTAAGAATGCGCAATCGGTTAATGAGAGCACCTGACGATAGGCCTGCTGAGCTTGTTCGGTAGAGTTCCAAAGCTTTGGACGATAGTTGTTATCAAAGGCGATTTTACAGCCGTTATCACGACAACGTTGAAGTACGTCGATTAGTGAACTTAGGCACTCTAAAGGCAAGATCGCAAGGCTAATCCCACTGAGATAGATCATATCAAACGTTGAAAGTTGAGTGACGAGAGCATCAAGGTCTGCTTCCATTAGCCAAAATCGCGCTGCGGAATCATTTCGCCAGTAGTAAAAGCTACGTTCGCCATCATCTTGTGTTTCAATCGTATAAAGACCAGGAAGCTTGGTTTGAGAACGAAGTACCATCGATATATCGATATTCTCTTTTTTCCACTGATTCAACATTTCTTCACTGAAAGGGTCGAGGCCCAGACCCGTTAAATAAGAGGTTGAAACATCTTTCTCGTATGTCAGTCGCGAAAGGTAAAGAGCAGTATTTAGAGTGTCGCCGCCAAAACTTTGTTTGTACAGCTCACCATGTTGTTGAAGTTCAACCATACATTCGCCGATAACGGCCACGCGCTGTTGCTTTATCACTGCTCTTTACTCCGGAATATCCATTCTTTGAAAGCTATTTTATATTTTTAAAAGAATAAATCAATATTTTTGAAACGATGATTTAATTTTATTTTTTGATGTGAAAAATCTCAGTTGAGTAGAATAAGATGAACAAGCTGATTTAATATGACAACGTCGTGGTCATTTAGCTTCTAAAATAACTTTTGTCATGCTGGGGTATAACTTAGTGACTATTGATCTCTTTTGATCTCTTGATTTGAAGGCGCACACCCTAAATGTTGAAGTAGTACATATAGGCTAACTTGTTTTAGTGCAACCCGACGGAAAAGGTTGGCAAATATATGATCACCACCAAAGCAGTTGTTAATATATTTATTGATTTCTTCTGGCGTGTACCCACTAACGTAAAGCGAGCGAACCCATTGATATTCAACTGATTGTTGGTCTTTTAGTGTATTAATACTGAGAGTGATTTGAGGCGTTTTCAAGCCAAGGTACCTTCAAAAAATCCGAACGAGCAAATAATTGACCTATTAAAGCAAAATTAAATGACCGTTCGATGACAGAAGGAAATTCGCTTTATTGGATGGATTTTAAGTATTTAACGTGAGCTTCCATCTCTTCTCCAATCTCTTTTCTCATATTCATAAGCTTAATGGCTGACTCTCTAAGAGCGATATCGTCGGGGTCGGTCGGTTTCCACTCTGGGACACTGGTGGGTTTGCCTTCTTCGTCAACGGCAACCATGATAACGATACAGTGGGTAGTGAGGCAGTTTATGAGTGTTTTGGGATCGCTAGCTTGGACGTCGATCGCGATATGCATAGAACTTCGTCCGGTGTAAACGACTTTGGCGTTAACTTCTACTAAACTTCCTACCGTGATGGGCTTTACAAAGCGGATACCACCGGCATATGCAGTGATACAGTATTTACCGCTCCATGCTGCAGCTCCAGCATATGCTGCTAGATCAATCCATTTCATTACCGCGCCACCATGGACTTTTCCACCGAAATTTACATCGCTTGGCTCGGCAAGAAAACGTAGAGTCGTTTCTCTTTTCATTATTCACTTCCTTTCATCATTTACTTACACATAACAAATGAGCCATGTTTTTGTAAACTAAGTATAACTTACTGTTCGTAAGGTGTTGGGAGAAATTATGTCAAATGATAAAATTAAAGGGGTAAATAGTTGGGACTCAATGAGCATTTCTGAGCTAAGATAGTGACTTAATACTATGAAGTTAGTCTTATTTTGGTTTATTCTTTTATTTTAAATGATGACATGACCACCTTCAATGGAGACCACGATGGCGAACCAGTGGGATTTGCTTGCTGTAGATTGGGAAGATAATCCCGAAAATATCGAGTTAGCTGATAAGGCGTCTGCTTCACTTGGCAGTGTGATGGATTTAGCGGGAAAGCACATTTTAGACTTTGGGTGTGGTTCTGGTCGCTTAAGCCAATCAATTTCTCCTCAGGTTAAATCAATCATCGCACTAGATTCATCGGAAGCGATGATTGAAGAGTTGGATACGAAAGAACTATTTAATGTCGAGCCTGTCGTTGATTCGTTAACTCGAGGCCTCGTTGCTCAGCATCCAGCCTTTCGAAAGCAATTTGATGGGGTGATTGCATGTGCAGTGTGCAGTTATCTCGACAACCTATCTGAAGTATTGGCCATTATCTATTCACTGTTAGATAAAGGTGGTGTATTTGTGCATTGGGATTGGGTCGCTGATGATGAAGACGGATTCGGCTTAGGGCTGATAGAGATGCAAGATGAGTTGATTCAAGCTGGCTTCTCAGAGGTATCGGTTACTCAACCATTTAAAATAAATACGCCTAAAGGCATGCAAAGTATATTAATGGGTATAGCTCTTAAGTAGAGATATCGAACAGATATTAAATGTGATAAAGGTCACATTTTCATGTAAATTTACGGATATATAATTATCTTTTTGGAATCCAATACGCATATTTATAACAAATTTTAGCTTCAACTTGTATTTCATTTCGATGTTCACGTTTAATGGATCAGATGATTCGAGATTACTTAGAAAAAGTATCGATCAAAAATATTCAAATGTTGACTAACAACATTGGCTAGAGCACTAACTAAAATAATAATCATAGTAGAAATAAAAAAGGATCTGTTGAAAAACAGGTCCTTTTTTATTGCCTGTCCCGTTCTAAATATTACTTATCATTCCAATAAAAAGTCGAGTGGTTATTTTGTCAGAGTATATGAACGATGGTTTCGCTACGATCGCAAAGAGGAGTTCAAGCGATTTGTTTGAAAGCAATTATGGCTGGTAAAAAAAGAAAAAAAACCAACCACAAAAAGGTGATTGGTTATATTAATTGTGAACAAGTGGCGTTCACTAACAACGTCAGTTGGCTAGGTGACCCTTGGCTTAATAAGGGTCATAGTACATAAAGCATATAGTGTGCCAAGTTTATTTCTTCCTAAGTCGTTGACCATTCGTCGTAATCAATCATTCATCAAATATAATTCGCATTTTGCAATTGCAAAATGCGAATTATGTCGCGAGTTGCACATGGTTATTTTGTTTTTTGCATTTTACTTACAGAGTTTTTTCATATTGATTAATCGCCGGAAAAAATAGTGTGTTCAAATGAATCGGGTTGCTAATGAAATCTTATTTTTCAAATGGTTATCTATTATCGACGAATAATGTTGCGGTATTATCATATGCCTTCAGTAGCGCACGTGTTATTGAATCACGAACACTCCCTTTAAGATGATTACCATCGCTCATCATGATGACAATACATGGTGATGACTTAAAACTAATTTTTGGACCATGAAATGAAAAAACTAATTTTGGCTGTATCTCTAACTTCTTTATTTAACGTTGCTCAAGCATCAGAGTGGGGTTACGAAGGCGCACATGGCCCTGAGCACTGGGATAAGGTATCTCAGACTTGTGCAACTGGTGTAAACCAAAGCCCAATTAATTTAAATTCAATCACAGACGCTAAGCTTGCGCCATTAGATATTCAATATACGGGTTCAGTGACGGCCTTGATGAATAATGGTCACACGTTGCAAGCAACGATTGAAGGAAGCAATACATTATCTATTGATGGTCGAGAATTCGAATTGAAACAGTTTCACTTCCATACGCCTTCAGAAAATCAAATCAATAACAAATCTTATCCTTTAGAGGGACATTTTGTTCATGCTGATAAAGATGGCAATCTAGCGGTAGTGGCTGTGATGTTCGATATGGGTAAGAAAAACGAACAACTGGCTAACTTAATTCAAACACTTCCTAAAAACGGTGAAACAGTGACGTTGGCTGAGTCATTTGATGTGAAAGATATGCTACCGGAATACTCTTCATATTACCGTTTTAATGGTTCTTTAACGACACCACCGTGTAGCGAAGGCGTGCGTTGGTTTGTATTAAAAAATGCTAAGTCGTTATCAGATAATCAAGAGCAGTTAATGAGCGGTGCTATGGGGAAAAATAACCGTCCATTACAGGCGATCAACGCTCGTGTTGTATTAGGTAGCAACTAAAACTTTTTTGTTATGCAGTTAAACTAAAAAGACCATAATGACATGATCATTATGGTCTTTTTATTAGGCTTAAGCGTGAACAGAATCGTTAATTACAATACATTTTTTTCAGAGGCTTTAATGTAGCCGATAAATTCTTCTGCGGGCATTGGCTTAGCGTAATAAAATCCTTGAATTTGCGTTACGCCCATATTTGCTAGTGCTTCAACTTGTTTAGAATCTTCGACACCTTCCGCAATAATTTCCATTCCTAGTTGATTGGATAGATCTATCATTGAGAGCACGACTGCATCGAGTGCTTCGTTTTGAGATAGGCTTCGAATAAACACCTGATCTATTTTCAGCTTGTCAAATGGGTGTTGGTGGATAAAGTTTAACCCAGAATACCCCGTCCCAAAGTCATCGATCGCCATTCTGAAACCGAGGTTTTTAAGAAGGGTTAGATTGTGTACAGCTTTGACCATTTCTTCTGGTGAAAAGTTGTTATCTTCAGTAATTTCTAACATTACTACTTTGGCCATAATCGGATGAGTAATCGCATAGTCGTAAATATATGAAATGAACTCATCGTCCAATACCAATGTTCGACTGATATTCATGCTGATATAACGATCTTCAAATTCAAGTTTATGTCGTTCGATGTAGTTAGTTAAATAGTCTATAACTCGGTAAGTTAATTCCTTAATTATGCCGATCTGCTCTGCTAATGGGATAAAAATAGCGGGTGAAATGTACCCTTTATTCGGATCATTCCAACGTAATAAAGCTTCACTGCCAACGACACTTCGAGTCCGGCTATCAACAATTGGTTGAAAGTACAACTTAAGTTGATTGTTTTGAATCGCTGAGCGGAGAGATGCATCAAGTGTGTGGTTGCTGCGTCGATAATCCCGAACAATTAAATACCCAACGGTCAATAAACTTGCACACAGTATGATAACCCAAGCTAGGTTGGTGAAATAGGTAATATAGGCTTCTAACCCTATATTTAATCGAATAGATAGTGGATAAATATTGGAGCGAAATGTTAATACTCGGTTTGATTTACTCGGGACGATTTGTTGGCCATCGATAACGTGAGTTAATACTTGGATCTGATACCCAAAAGACATGTCATCAAATGAAGATGAAATCAATTCGAGAAAGTGGCGTGGAGGAATAAGCGCATTGATGCCTGATTTTTTTGGGGTAGAAGAGAAAATAAAAAAGGTTGGAATTCCATCAGGTGAATCAGTTAATTCAATAGTGGTGCGATCCGTCGAATGTTCTAGTCGGTCTAAAACAGAGCGGTAGATAGCAATGTTGGCTTGTCCTGCATTACTTGTACAATAAATACTGCCATTAGCATCATACATACCGACTTCTTTAATTCTATCGGTTGCAAACACATAATTTCGTAGTTTTGAGATGTCATTTTTATTGCATGTTTCAGAGGCAGAAATGCTGACACGATCTAAATCATGCGCCGTTCGATTAATGAAGACTTCTAGGTTAGAGATGGCTTGTCGCCCAAGAGTGTGAGCGGTGCTGAATGTACTGTAATAGGTGTATAAGCTACCTGCGAAAAAGGTAATAATAAAAATTGCCAAGACGGGCAGAATGATGCCAACGCGATTTTGCAGCGAATGATAGTTGTTTGTTAATGTGTTTAGATTCGCCGATTGTCCACGCATATGTGTTACACATTACTTAAGTCAATGATTTTTCTTATATATAAACGTATGTGATTACTGCAACTAAATCTAGTAACTGAGTGATATATTGATACATTTTTAGAACTGACTTGGTAAGAACGTGATATTGCTTCAATATATGTGGAAGAGCAGTCTTAGCGTTATTTTGTTAGACTCACCAAAATTTCAACTGGAAATTAAATATGTCCGCAACATTTACCCAATTAGGTATCGCTACTTTTCTTAGTAATACCTTAGCAAAATTACATATTCAGACGCCTACGGAAATTCAGACTCAAGCAATCCCGAGAGTTCTTGATGGTGTGGATATATTGGCTGGTGCTCAGACTGGTACAGGGAAAACGGCGGCATTTGGGTTACCGATGATTCAGCGTTTAACCGAACGAGCTGCGATTGATCGGCCTGAAAAAGGTGAAGTAAGAGGGCTTATTCTTGTCCCAACTCGCGAACTAGCCCAGCAGGTTTATGACAATTTAGTCGCGTATTCTGCACACACAGAGTTGAAGATCGTTGCGGTATATGGTGGTGTCAGTATCAGAGCGCAGAGCGATAAACTCAAGTTAGGGTGCGATATTTTAGTCGCGACACCTGGCCGCTTACTGGATCATCTTTTTAATCAAATCATCACTTTAGAGAAGGTGGAGTTTTGGGTTCTTGATGAAGCCGATCGAATGTTGGATATGGGGTTTACCCCTGATATTCAACGGATAGTGAAGCGCTTGAATTCATCTAGGCAAACCTTGTGTTTTTCTGCAACCCTCGACGATAAAGTTCGCGCATTTGCCCAACACCTGATGCGAGACGCCGTGCCGATTCAGGTCGCCGCGCAAAATGCGACAGCTGATACCGTAGAACAGTTGGTTTACCCGGTTGACCGTTCCAAGAAAAGCGCATTGTTAGCCTACTTGATTGGCTCTCGAAATTGGCATCAAGTCTTGGTTTTCACTAAAACAAGGCAAGGCAGTGATGCACTTGCCAAAGAGCTTAAATTAGATGGAATTCATGCGGCTTCAATTAATGGTGATAAAAGTCAGGGCGCTCGTCAGAAGGCGCTCGATGATTTTAAGTCGGGTAAGGTTCGAGCATTAATTGCGACGGATGTCGCGGCTCGTGGTCTTGATATTGAGCAACTAGAGCAAGTCGTGAATTTCGATCTGCCTTTTAAAGCCGAAGACTATATCCATCGCATCGGTAGAACAGGGCGAGCTGGGCAAACAGGGAAAGCCTATTCGTTCATGGGTCACGACGAAGAGTACTTATTGGAAGCGATAGAAAACTTACTGGATAAGCGCTTACCACAAGAGTGGCTCGCTGGATTTGAACCGAGTCCAAATGCCGAAGTTTATACTGACAGTAACCCTAAAAAGCGCAGCCGCTCATCTGAGAAGCGCAAGCTAAAGGCTAAATTAAATGTCCATGCGAATCGTGGGAAAAAGCGTCGCTAATCATTGAGATCGGCACTGATTCTTGATTTTATAAAACAAAACCGCCAAACAACTAAAAGTTTGGCGGCTTAATTGGTGATGCAATTAATTTTGAGTTAATTAGTCATAAATCGTTGGAATTGGCTGACGTTTATGTTGTGTCGCTTGATAAATCGCAACTAGTCGCTCAGTGACTTCTTGAGGTACGGGTTTTCCTTCTAAGAAATCATCAATTTGATCGTAAGTCAGCATTAGCGCATCTTCGTCTGCTTTTTGCGGAGCAAGCTCTTCTAAATCAGCGGTAGGGGTTTTGGTGACCAAAATTTCTGGAGCACCTAACGTCGCTGCAACTTGACGAACTTGACGCTTACTCAGTCCAAATAGAGGTGCGAGATCGCAAGCGCCATCTCCATACTTGGTGTAGAAACCGGTAATGTTTTCTGCAGAATGATCGGTACCTAAGACCAATGCTCCTATGTAACCAGCAATTTCGTACTGTGCGACCATACGTGCGCGAGCTTTAACGTTACCTTTAACAAAATCGACTTTGGCAGAATCGGTTGGTAACAAGCCTGTGTTTTCCAGTGCTGCATGTGATGCTGCATGCAATCCATCAACACCCGATTTTATATTGACTGCAACCGCATGTGTTGGCTGGATAAACTGAAGTGAAATTTGAGCTTCATCTTCATCTTTTTGCTCGCCATAAGGCAGGCGAACAGCGATAAATTGATAGTCGTTACTTTGAGATTCATCGTTAAGTTGATTGATTGCAAGTTGTGCCAAACGTCCACACGTTGTGGAATCAACGCCACCACTGATCCCAAGTACTAAAGCTTTGCATCCAGAAGAGGTTAATTTGTCTTTAATAAACGCTACTCTTCGTTCTATCTCAAAATTTGGGTCAATGCTTGGCGAGACACGCATCTCGTCGCGGATTAATTGTTCCATAAGGCCTTCCCTTTTTGTGCAAGCAATAATAAATAGTACATAGTATCATACCGAAATTAGTCGATTATAAAACTCTCAATTGAGTTTAAAGGATGAATATGAGGAATATTGCCGTCTTTGGCAGTGCTTTCAACCCCCCGTCATTCGGACATAAAAATGTTATTGAATCACTGACCCAATTTGATCTTATCTTGCTTGTTCCAAGCATTGCTCATGCATGGGGCAAAGAGATGCTGGATTTTCAGTTACGCTGTCAGCTTGTTGAGGCTTTTATCGATGATCTTGCGCCGAGTTCTAATCGCGTTGAGTTGTGCCGTGTTGAAGAGGAGTTACTCGAATCTAATCAGAGTGTGACGACTTATCAATTGTTAAACTACCTAGCTGAGCTGTATTCAGCGGATAACCTAACGTTTATTATTGGGCCTGATAACCTAATGAATTTTGGTAAGTTTTATAATGCAGATAAGATTATGGATCATTTTTCAGTGATGGCATTACCTGAAAAAGTAAAAGTCCGGAGTACCGATATTCGAACTCGTTTGCAAAATAAAGAGAGTATTGAAGGGTTAACAACCCCTTCGGTTATTAAACTGATTGAACAAACACAGAGCTATCAGTAAATGAGATAGGTCTTGATTGGAGTAGCAACGGAATGAACCAAGAGAAATCGAGATCTTGCATCAGAGTTGAATTTCTTTAGACTACATTACCTTTAAAAAACGTAATAAAACCGTGTTAAGTTAAGGATAAACGATGAAACTCACGACACTTATTGAAACCGTTAAGAATGACCCTAAATCGATAGAATTTAGTGATGTCATTGCTGTGATTGATGCCAACTACGATTTTACACCAACTCAGTTTACTAACGGAGCATTAACCAATGCTGCCGATCAAAACAATGGATCGTGTAAGATTTTCGCATTCGCCAAGTTACAAGGTTTGGCCGCAGAGGAAGCACTAGCACTGTTTGGTGATTTTTATCGTAAAGATGTTTTACTCTACCCAACCAATGATGATCACCAAAATATTCGTAACTTTATCGAATTTGGTTGGGAAGGCATTGAGTTTACGAGTGAAGCACTAAAAGAGAAGTAGTTAGCTTTGTAGTAGAGAATAGAAGTGTCTTTTATTCTCTACTCGTCGATGTTTAGTAATTTTGCTTTGCGTAAACACTCTCGACATAAACATAAGCTATCACTGGGTACTATCAATGATGTATCGCGACGTTCAAGGCCCATGCACCAACAGGTATTTTCTCCGGCGCTGATGCCACAAGATACGGGTTCATTGCAACTTGGGCATCGATGAGTTTCATTCGCGCCTTTTAATCGCTGAAGAATTATTTCTCGTTGTTCGTCACTGTACTGTTTCCATTCTATTATTTCTGTCATTGTTCTATGGCATCCGGAACATATACCATCGACATTTTTGCACGCAGCAACGCAAGGTGTTTTCATTAGTCTCTAGTCAATTAAAGTGTATCTAAGGAGGGAGTTCATAACAGAGTAAATCACGTATATTTCTTTCTAACGTATGATGTTCAACCTTTATTATGATCCTTTATAAATTGCTTAATAAAGCGACGGACTTCTCGTGCCGCTGAGGTGTCTAAGTCTTCACATAACGCGATAAACTCATCTCGATCTTCTTTGTTGATTCTCAGCAGAAGTTGGCTGTCTTTTTTATTCGATGACTTTTTTTTACCGCTCATGGTAATACCTCCGAGTATATATTTTGTATATATAAACCTTTCTGTTTGTAGTGAGGATCTCAACTTGTAATTAACGTGATTAAAGTCACATTAATATGCCTCGGTGGATAATAGATCGCCTAAATTCGCTATGCACAATGCCGCTCTTTCATCCACTAATCCAAATATCAGATTCGGTCTAGAAGCTATTCTTAGACCCTGAATTTGGTGTGTGTTAACTAGTTGCGTAGGGTAGTTGTAGAGCTTATACTCTAACTCTTTTTTTCGTCTGTATTTTTCTGGAGCAAATATGAAGAGTCGGTCCGTGGCTTATGCAATGGGCGCACTGATAGGAATGTTGTCATTCGGCGCTAATTCAGCCGATGTTTCCTTTGATGAAGCATGGGAATTACTGCAAAAAAATAACAATTCTATTGCTGCCCAAAGAGCCAGTGTTGAGCGCTATAGTCATCTAGAAGATGCGACTGACAGCCTCAATTTGCCTCAAATCTCCATTGGTGCGACCTACACCCGACTGGATGATGATGTCACGATTACAGGATCAGATCTTACTGAAAGTATTTCTGGCTTGGGTGCATTATCAAGTTTGCTTGGTGGTGTGTCCGCGACACTAATTGATAAAGAGATCTTCACCTCTTCGATTCGTGCTATTTGGCCTATTTTTACCGGAGGACGGATTTCGGCCGCAAAAAGTGCGGCAGAAGGGCGAACTAAAGAGGCTGAGAGTCAGCTTGCGATGGAAGTTCAAGCCCGTTATGAAGATCTCAGCAAGTACTATTTCAGCGTCATTTTAGCTGATCACGTGGTTGAAACTCGACTTGCGGTCGAACAAGGGTTGATTGCCCACCGCAGCCATGCAATTAAACTTGAACAGCAAGGGCAGATTGCTCGCGTGGAAAGATTGCAAGCGGAAGCATCGTTAGATAAAGCCGTGGTTGAACGCAAAAAAGCTCAACATAATTTAAATATCGCGCAAGTAGCTCTCACTCAAGTGTTAGGGCAAACCGAAGCAGTTGTACCGCGTGATGAGATTTTTATTAATCAACATTTACCCGCACTTGAAGCATTTATTGACCAAACGTTAAACACATACCCTGGCCTTGATATTCTTGATGCTAAAGAAACACAAGCAAGAAGTTTGATTAACGCTGAAAAGGGCAAGTTCTTTCCAGAAGTGTATGCTTTCGGTGATTACAACCTATATGAAAATGACTCACTGTATAGTCAACTGCGACCAGAGTGGTTAGTTGGTATTGGAGTCAGTATTCCGTTAACCGAAAATACTGGGCGTAGTGAAAACGTGAAAGCGGCCAGCAGTGCTGTTTCTCAGATTCAATATTTAAGAAAGCAAGCTCGCCAAGATCTAAGCGTCTTAGTTGAAAAAACGTACCTCGAAGCTGAGCAAGCACTTGAAGAAGTGATGGGACTAAACTCTAGTATTACTCTCGCGGAAGAGAATTTGCGCTTAAGACAAAAAGCATTCACTCAAGGTTTGGGACGATCCCTCGATGTGGTTGATGCCGAATTGTATCTTGCCAATATCAAAACTCAGCAGGACGCGGCCAGTTTCCAATATTTACTTTCTCTGAATAAATTACTCGCACTTTCTAATGAAATGGACAGTTTCGACACCTATAAACGAAATGCGATTACGCCAGCACAACTTAGATTAAAGGATGCATCATGAATAAGGTTAAACCTCTTCTGATTTCACTAGGAGTACTCGCCATTGCAGGTTGGGTTGGTTTTAAATTTTTTGATGCTTACGAAGCACCAGCCTTTCGAATACAAGGGCAAATTGAGTCTCAGCAATACAGTATCTCTTCAAAAGTCGCAGGGCGAATTGACCAGGTCTTAGTACGCAAGGGTGACAATGTGAAAAAAGGTAACCTTGTGTTTACCATTCATAGTCCAGAAATTGATGCCAAACTGGATCAAGCAGTTGCAGGCCAAAAAGCGGCGGGTGCGTTGGCAAAAGAAGCCGAAACCGGTGCGCGACAACAACAAATCCAAGCCTCTCAAGATCAATGGCGTAAAGCCAAAGCTGCTTCGGAACTGATGGAAAAAACATACCTAAGAATCAATAGCTTATATGAGGATGGTGTAGTATCTGAGCAAAAGCGAGATGAAGCGTTAACGCAATGGAAAGCGGCTCAATACAATGAAAGTGCAGCCTACCAAATGTTTACCATGACCAAAGAAGGCGCTCGAGATGAAACCAAGCAAGCGGCAGCAGAAAAAGAGCGCATGGCAGCAGGTGCGGTAGCAGAAGTAGAAGCGTATGCCGCGGACACACAAATACATTCATGGTTCAATGGAGAAGTCGCTCAGGTTCTACTTCACAGTGGTGAACTGGCTCCACAAGGGTTTCCAGTTGTCACGGTTATTGATACTCAAGATACGTGGGCCGTGCTAAATGTTCGAGAAGATCTTCTTCAACAGTTCGAAAAAGGTAAAGAGTTTGATGCCTTTGTTCCAGCTTTGAATGCCGATGTGAGGTTTAAAGTAACGCATATTGCGGTGATGGGCGACTTTGCAACCTGGCGCTCAACCGATGCAACTCAAGGGTTTGATTTACGAACGTTTGAGGTGGAAGCTCGCCCAGTTGATAATGATGTGTCGTTGAG
Source organism: uncultured Vibrio sp. (assembly GCA_947504195.1). GTDB lineage: Bacteria > Pseudomonadota > Gammaproteobacteria > Enterobacterales > Vibrionaceae > Vibrio. The sequence continues at coordinate 152,888 of CANNGN010000002.1, forward strand.
AATGGGCATGAGTTTAGTGGTTGAGATGTAGGTAAAATATGATGCCGCATTCTTCTCAAGCCTCCGAAGCGTCAATTGATGATTTGACGCGCTCTCGCAGTCAATGGCAAGTCGTACGTCAAGATAAATGGTTATTGTCATCGCTCACATGGGTACCAATCTTACTTTGTCTTTGCATGTATTGGATTTTCTCTCAAGGCATCGTAAACAACTTACCGATAGGGGTGGTTGATTTGAGTAAGAGCTCGTTGTCGCAATCATTGGTTCAACATTATGATGCGACATCAATGCTTAACGTGAACCATCAGTTCGATGATATTTCTCAAGCTAAGCACGCGATGGTCAGCGGTGATATTTACGCAATTCTCTATATTCCCAGAGGATTTACCAAATCGATTGTCCAATCGAATCCTCCGCAAGTTACGCTATTTTACAACAGCCAATACCTGCTTGTTGGCAAATTGATCAGTTCTGCTGCTCAAAGCGCACAAGGAACGTTTAATGCGAAGGTGGGCGTGGTTCAGAATTTAGCCAAGGGTAATACGACAAGTGCTGCTGCCTTTGGTCGTGCCGTTTCCGTTAGGACTCAAATTACACCGTTATATAACAAAAGCACGAATTATGCTCAGTTTCTGGTTTCGGCAATTATTCCAGCTATTTGGCAAATATGTATCGTTGCATTCACGGTGTTAGTGCTGAATGCAAATTATCAGATAACTGGGTTGAAATCATGGCTAGGTCGTTCAACTACGGTTATAGATTTAAGCAAAAGCTTATTCCCTTACTTTATTTGGTTCTGGTTGTTAGGCGCCACTTTTTTGCTTTGGTTTTATAAACTTATTGAGTGGCCAATGGAAGGAAGTTGGGTGGTATTGCTTTTTGCTCAAGCTATTACGACTTTGGCGTGTATGGTTATGGCGTGTTTTTTCTTTTTCTTAACATGTAACGCCGCTAGAGCCATGAGTTTTGCTGGGGCGTTTACGGCACCTGGATTTGCTTTTATGGGCATTACATTTCCCGCTACCGATATGGGCTCATTAGCGCAAATATGGCGAGGATTGCTTCCGGCTAGCCACTATATTGAAGTTCAAGTAAGCCAAGCAAGTGCTGGGGTAGGATCGTTGCAGTCACTTTCTCATCTTGTTCCTATGGTTGGGTATGTTTTTCCGCTCATTCTTACCGTGCTTTTGATTAAAAAGCACATGAATAAGGAGATGGCGGCATGAGGCTAATGGAACATATTAAGCTTGAGCTTAAAGCTATTTTAACGAATCCCGTTGTTGTACTAACGATCTTCGGTGGGATTGTATTTTATTCTTTTCTTTATCCGCTACCTTACAGCCATCAAACACCTAGAGAGCAAGCGATTGCGGTTGTCAATCTAGATGGAAGTCAAACCAGTTATCAATTAGAGAGAATGGTCGATGCGTCACCAAACGTAAAAGTCGTTAGCCGGTTGTACTCAATAGCCGCTGCAAAGGAGTCATTCTTAAACGAAGAGATCACGGGTTATATCGTGATTCCTGAAGATTTTTACAAAAACCTTCTGCTGGGAAAAAGCCCGGTGCTTTCCTATGCCGGAGATGCATCTCTTATTCTGGTCTATGGAACTGTTGTTCAAGGTCTTGCAGGGGCTGGAGGAACGTTAGCTGCGAAAGTTAAAGTCGCCAAGCTACTTAACGATGGCGTTCCATTGGCGTTGGCGAGCAAGCAATATTCTGCGACCTATTTAAATACTAAGCCGACATTTAACCCTAGACTTGGTTATGTTGACTATGTTGTTGCTGGGGTGTTTGTCCTAATTCTTCAACAAACTTTGGCTATGGCGGCGGGGCTTATTGGAGGCACGCAACGAGAAAGTTACGGCTATTGGGAATCTCAGCCGAATTACACGACTTTAGCGATTAGAACGGTCATGCTTGTCCTCATCTATTATCTAATGGGGATGTATTATTTTGGAATGAGCTTTGATAGTTATGGTATCAGCAGACTTGCAAGTCCAGTCGATATTCTTACGTTGATGCTGCCATTTTTACTCACTTCCTGCTTTATCGGTATTTGGCTTGGTGCCGTCACACCGAGTCGAGAATGGGTTACGGTTGTTGTACTGCTTAGTTCGATGCCATTGATATTTACCGCGGGCTTTATTTGGCCGTCAGAGATGGTTCCGGCCCCACTGAATTGGTTAGCTTCATTATTTCCAACTAAACCCGCGGTGAGTGGCTTCCTTAAATTGAATCAGATGGGGGCCGATTGGGCTCAGGTCAAAAGTGATTGGACTCTACTTTGGGCACAGACTTTGTGTTGGGGAGTGATCGCCAGTTATGCATTCAATAAAGCTCGACAAAATGATTCTGCATTTCAGTTAAAAAAGGAAAGTTGACCGGTACATTCCATTCTATTTTGAGATCACAATTGGTCATCGGTAATAGTGAGTTATTTATACAGTACGCATAACTATATTTTTCAAGCCATTTGAATAGCTGTTTTTAGTTATATAAGTGAGAGTTAAGCAGAGAAACTTAATGTTTAGTCGTGATTTTATTCATTAATGATAGATAGGTAAATTAAACTTTCCATTTACTAAAAAGTGAAAATGCTAGGTTTTTCAGGGCCTCCAGAAAATAAATAAAGATTTATGGTAAAGAAAGAAAAACATTGGTTAATAAATATTACCAAGTATGATTGAGATATGTTAAAAATCCGTTATACTGCCGCCTGAAAATAAAGAGGTTCCAAGGAAAGATATATGAGTAAAACTGTTCACGTTGCGATCACACGCCGAGTTCTGCCAGGTAAAGAAAAGGCATTTGAAGAGGCAATTCGTGATTTCTTTTCTACATCAGCGAAAGCTCCGGGTGCTCTTGGCGCACAATTAATACGTCCTATGCCAGGTGAAGACAATCATGTTTATGGCATTATTCGTTCTTTTGCTACTAAGGAAGATCATGACGCGTTTTATGCTTCTGATACTTTCCGCGAGTGGACTGCGTACATTCAACCTCTTGTTGAACCAGACTACACTCGTAAGACTTTGCACGGAATGGAAGCGTTCTTTGCCTCGAATGGTCTTAAAAATCCACCTACATGGAAAATGGCGTTAGTGACATGGTTTGGCGTATGGCCATGTGTGTATGCGGCTGCAAAAATACTTGGTCCACTTCATCAAGGTGTCGTACCATCTTGGGTTGGATTCGGGATTGAAACCTTTGTTGTTATCGGCCTCCTAACTTGGGTTATCATGCCAAAATTAGGTAAGCTGTTTGACCCTTGGTTAAATAAGTCATAATCGCTTTCGATATTATTCGCAAGATAGAAGTGCACTTTAGAAAGTCAGGTTTTTTAATCTGGCTTTTTATTTACCTGTAGATTCATTTAGCATTGTTGTATAAAAATTAAATTTATTCTTTTTTTCTTCAATAAATTAACTCCCATATATAAAAATCACATTCCCATAAATGAAATCCTTAATTTTAAAGTGGATTTATATTCCTCCCTACGAGTAAATGTTTATATATTTTATTGAAGGCAATAATTAAATTAATGTTTTGTATGTAATTATTGTTATTGATAGATACCATAAAATAAATCTAATATTTTCTTCGTTTTTATTTTAGTGACAAGGTTGTGCCAATAGTGCTTCATTAATTTGTGAGCAACTATTCGAATTGAATCATGTATATATATTACAGTGTTTAGCAATCTCGAATAGTGACTTAATGTTCTTAAGTATTTTCAGTTGTCTGTGAATCTTTATATTGAGTCAATCATAAGTTATCAGTAAGTGCATATTGAATGAGGCCCACGAGCATGAATTACATCACCAATTCAAAACTCTGTATCGGAACCGGAATGAAAGCTAAAGACGTGCTAGGTTATATCGACCCACGGGTGGCGCAAGCTCATACTCAGCACGCCATTAGCTGGGACCAACAGGTGAAGTTTGTTGAAATTCTTGACGGTGAAGCTGATGGTGACGAAGAAAAAGCGATTGAGATCGCAAAAGAAGTTGGATTATTGAATGACACCGAAGCCGATACACTGGCCTTTTTACTGTCAAACACACCTCAATTCACTGTTGAAGAAGCTAGAGCACTCACTAAGAAGCTTCATAATAAGGTTGGTTATACCGCTGCCGAAGGTGGCTATCCAATCGTTAGTTGCGGTACGAAAAAGTATTACCACAATACGGGTGTTTATGAAGAAGGTTCGGAGCCTAAACCAGAACAAGATTTCGGTAAGCAAAGTGCTTACTACAATCAAACGGATAAGGTAAATAAGGCGAGCTATCAATTTTTTGATGCTGAAAAGAATATTGTTGAAGATGAAGTGACGGGATTGATGTGGACAAGTAGCCCGTTTTTATTTGGAAAAGAGAAAAAAACGTTCCGTGAGGCACTTGAAGGTTTAAATGATTTTAACGCCAAGAAGCTGGGTGGTTTTAATGATTGGCGTATCCCAACGATTAAAGAGCTTTATTCTCTGGCTGATTTTTCTGGTTCATTTGGTTTTGAATTTGATACTTCAGAGCCATTTTTCAATACCGATTTTTTTGAAATGCCCGATGAGCCAGCGGTATTAAATCCAGGTGACCGCTTTTTAGATACTCAAACCGTGACTAGTACTATCTATCGCAGCAGAACATTAGGCTCCACCACAACGATGTTTGGGTATAACTTCCGCGATGGCTTTTTGAAAGGTTACCCTTCGGTTAAAACGTTTACCGTTTTCTATGTACGCGGCAATACTCATTACGGCCAAAATATGCTTGTTGATAACGGCGATGGAACCGTCTCAGATTTGGCTACCGGTCTAATGTGGATGAAATATGACAGTGGTTTCTTTCGTACAGGACCAACGGGTGACGGTAGAATGGATTGGCTATCTGCGATGAACTATTGTGAAAACTTGTTATTTGCTGGGCACGATGATTGGCGGCTACCGGATGCTAAGCAACTGCACAGTATTGTCGATTATGACCGTTGTCCAGATGTGACAAACTCTCCCGCCATTGATCCACTATTCGAATGTACACCGTTTGTGAATATGGCTGGTTTGCAAGATTGGAGTGACTATTGGACGTCCACTCCCTTTTGTGAACGTAATGAAAGTATCGATATCAGCTTTGGTCGTGGTATGGGAGCGTTGGGTGGTAGCCCGATGGATGTTCATGGCGCAGGAGCGCAACGTGGCGATACGCGTTCAGCCCAACCTGATACCTTCTACCCTTGGAACGGGGGGAAACATCCTCAAGGAGACGAAACTCATGCACGCAATATGGTGCGAGCGGTACGCGTTATTGGCAAATAAGAATCAAGACATATGGCGTTTTTGATACTGGGTTCCAGTATTATTTAGCCACCAATATAGTGTCTATCGATTGTGGTGAATAGGGGAGATCCTTGTTCGCCATTTTTCATATTAATGCAATGACAACAAATGAGAGTTCAATCCGATTGAACCCAGTGATAGACTGCTATTTTACTTGGAAATAAAAAAGGTAATCGAATGAATCCGATTCTTGCAATGTTAAAAGAAAACAGTATTGGCGACGAACAAATTAACGAGATTTTTCAAGCGCTAACAGAAAATCCTCTCGCAGCGATGGCGACGATCAGTCAACTAGGGTTGCCTCAAGAGGAGTTAAAACTGTTAATGGGGCAGGTGATGCAGACCCCAGCTTTGATTAAAGAAGCGGTGCAAGAGCTAGGGTTAGATGTTGCTAAAGTCGACGAAGCAAAAGCTCGTTTGCAACGTTAGAAAGCACTATTACGCTATAAGGTCGTTTCGAGTGACAAGTAAATCGCTTTGAACGGCCTTGCAAAGTACTTCGAGAGATAACGACTTATCTGGATTATCGTAAAGTAGAGCATTATCTTGATGAGTGACCAATAATTATTGTTTTAGCCGAGGAGTAGTAAGCCATCATGACGAACAAATTCAAAGCGGGCGCCGCGAAGTTTCGGTCATACCCACGGACCATTCGCTGGGGCTCATACGCAATATGTGCCTATCTCATTTATGCAGCCTTGCTTGGTTTATTAGTACCTTATGTCGCCAAACAGCAGATCCCGGAACAGGTTTCGAAGTTGATTGAACGCCCAGTGACTTTATCCGATATTCGCATTAACCCATTTACGCTTCAGTTTGATGTTGAACAGTTTGCGATTATGGAAGAATCAGAACCGTTTGTTCAATTTGATCTAGCAAGTATTCAAGTTAATTTCTGGGAATCGATTTTTAACGCAGCGGTTTCGGTTGAGTACATTACCTTAGACAAGCCTTTCATCAATATTGAACGTTTGAACAACAGTGATGAATTGGTGTTTAACTTCAGTGATATTCTCGAGGCAGTTGCTCGCAATACGACTCAGGAAGAAGAGCCTGTTGCTGAAGAGCCAGAAGATCGACAAGCGCCATTGTTCCCTGTGGTCATCAAGAAAACGGCATTGGTTCAGGGTAATGTACGCCTATTAGATGGTGTAACGGACACGGAACTTAGTTATCCAGATATTAATGTATCGCTGGGCGAATTCTCGACACGAAGCTTAATTAGCGATACAGAGAAAAAGAATGAGTACCAACTGAATATTACCGATGCCGATTCTGCGACGGTTGCCGTGCAAGGCCAAGTACAGTTGAAGCCATTAGAAGTCGTCGGTGATGTTGAGATTAAGAGTCTTCAATTATCACGTTTATGGGGATTTGTTGAAAAAGACATCGAAGCAAAACTGACAACTGGTGACGTTAATTTCTCGTCTGACTACCACATTGTGCAAACATTGGGTCAGACTGAAGAAGACGATGCCATGAGTATCACCACAGCTAAAGGCATGTTTGCGGTTAACAATCTTAATTTTGATGCCAATGATCAATCTGTGGTCTCATTGCCCACGTTTGCTGTGAACGACATTGCGACTAATGTTGAAAATCAAACCGTGGATATTGCGTCTATTACCTCCAATGGCCTAAAAGTTTCTGCGAAGGTTGACGAAAACGGAGCCGATCTCGCGACTTTGTTTACCCCTAAGTCAAGTGGTGACACAGCAAGTACACCTGCGGAAGAGACGGCAGAGCCAACGACAGAGGCACCTGGATGGTTAGTGACACTTAATGGCATTGAACTGAAAGAATATCAGTTGAATGTCGATGAAAAAGTGGTAACCAAAGGGGCGAATCAATGGGTTATCGCACCTATTAACTTAACCACTCAAAAAATCGTTAGTGATCTTTCAACGCCAATAGACTTTGATTTCTTTACGTCAGTAAATGGCAAAGGAGACATCAGCGTGAAAGGTCAAGCCGATGCTAAGCAGCAAGCGGTTCTTGCCGATATCGATGTAAAATCACTGAAACTGACTCAATTTCAACCGTACTTAGCAACCGCAATGAATGCGACGCTGACTGATGGTGCATTCAGTACTCAAGTTAAGTTAGATGCAAATGCGGAAGGTAAGGTTAAAGCGAGTGGTGGGCTGCAAGTGGATAAATTGTCTGTTCGCGATAATCAGCTTAAGAAACCGTTTGTGAAATGGCGTTCATTGGCCGTCAATCAGTTTGATTTCGATTTGAAAAACTCAAAGCTGGGTATTGATACGCTGACGTTAGAACAACCATATGCTCGCGTGGTGATCAATAAAGATCGCACCACCAACATCGGTGACCTTGTAGTTGAGCAGCCAAGTAGCGACCAAGCTAAGAAAGAAACAAAAAGTTCGGGCAACGATAAACCTTTTGCACTCAGTGTTAAAAAAGTTGCGTTCAACGATGGATCGGCGTTCTTTGCAGATAACTCATTAACGCCTAATTTTGCGTCTGGCATTGAGCAACTTGAGGGGAAAATTGGTCAAATATCAAGTATCCCGGGAACGAAAGCATCGGTTGATATCAGCGGTAAAATCGACCGTTATGCGCCGGTTAAGGTCAACGGAGAAATTAACCCGTTACTTGAACAGCCATTCTTGGATTTGGACGTTATTTTCGACAGTGTTGAACTCACCACAGTAAACCCATATTCAGGTACCTATGCTGGTCGTTATATCGATAAAGGTCAGTTATCTCTTGCATTAAATTATCAGCTAGAGAAAAACAAACTTAAGGGTTCAAACCACGTTACCATTAACCAACTGCAATTGGGTAAATCGAGTGACAGTAAAGAAGCTGCCTCTTTACCTCTTGATTTGGCGGTCGCACTGTTACAAGACCGTAATGGCGTGATTGATCTCGGTGTTGATGTTTCAGGAGATGTAGATGATCCTGAATTTGGAATTGGCGCGATTGTTTGGCACGCCATATCCAATGTCATTGTTAAAGCCGCAACAGCGCCATTCGCATTGATTGGTAACCTTGTTGGGTCAGATGAGGAGCTAAATAGCATCGCATTTGATTACGGTATTAATTCACTAACCGCTGCAGAACAAAAGAAGCTGAAAACGTTGGGTGACGCACTAGATTCTCGTCCTAAGCTCTCTGTCAGTGTGGATGGTGCGGTGAATGTAGTTGAAGATAGTAAGGCGATTGCTCTTAGTAAGTTCAATCAGCTATTAGCGCAAGAAGCGAAAATTACGGTCGAGCAGTTACCTTCTGATCTCAGCGCGAGTACGATGCCGGTTTCTGGTGATTTGTCAGATGCATTACAAGCACTCTACAAAACACAATTTGGTGAAAAAGCCAAAACAGTTAGAGACACCATTAACGATGAGCAGAAGAGCAAAGGCGTTAAGTTAACCAAGGAAGACTTGGCTCAACGTTGGCATATCGCTCTGTATAACTTCGTGTTGAATAAACAAGAAGTGACGGAAGCGGAACTTGGTCTACTCGCTCAACAGCGTGCTCAAGCTGTTAAAGCTTACTTGGTTGATGTTATCAAAGTCGATGCATCTCGCGTGTTCTTGCTCGATAGTCGTTTCGATATCGAACAAGACAGCAGCAGTGTACTGTTAACACTCGACGCTAAGTAATCGATAGACGTCAAAGTACCACTGGAAATATAAAATGCCCCATCACCTTTTTACGTCAAAGGTTATGGGGCATTTGGTTTTTAATGAGACCTAATGCGGATAGCTATCTCTTGTTTATGAGGCATCACGATAAGGGTTACGCGGGTCCTGCGTCCAGGCCATATAAGGCTTGTCTTCATCTTTACGAACCATGGTAATGCAATCATCAACAGGGCATGTGATTTGGCAAAGGTTACAGCCAACGCACTCCTCTTCGATGATGCTGAACTTATTCGTGCCTTCTTGCTGCTCAACCATAGATATGGCTTGGTGTGAGGTATCTTCACAGCCAATATAGCAACGACCACATCCAATGCATTTATCTTCATCAATACTCGCTACGACTTTGTAGTTCATATTTAGATGCTTCCAGTCGGTGGTATTTGGTACGGCCAAACCACGGAAGTCTTCTATCGTTTCATACCCTTGGCTATCCATCCAATTTGAAAGCCCAGATTTCATCTCTTCGACAATTCGAAAGCCATAGACCATTGCCGCGGTACATACTTGAACACAACCAGCACCGAGCGAAATAAATTCTGCGGCATCTCGCCAATTACTGATCCCTCCAATGCCTGAAATCGGTAAACCGTAGGTTTCAGGATCTCGTGCAATCTCGCTCGTCATGCTTAGTGCGATAGGTTTGACTGCTGGGCCACAATATCCACCATGGGTACTTTTGCCATCAACGGTTGGTCGAGCCACCATATTATCGAGATCGATTCCTGTGACTGAATTAATGGTATTGATTAAGGAAACGGCATCGGCACCGCCACGCTTAGCGGCTCGAGCAGGGAAGCGAATGTCTGTGATGTTAGGCGTTAGTTTCACGATCACTGGTATCTTGCAGTACATCTTGCACCAGCGTGCAACTTGCTCAACGTATTCTGGTACTTGGCCAACTGCCGCACCCATGCCTCGTTCTGGCATGCCATGAGGGCAGCCGAAGTTTAGTTCGAGTCCATCCGCTCCGGTTTTTTCCACTTCCTGAACAATTTTTTTCCATGACTCTTCTTCACATGGCACCATTAACGATACAACCAATGCTCGGTCAGGCCAGCTTTTTTTCACAGCTTCGATTTCGCGTAGGTTTACTTCCAATGAGCGGTCGGTGATGAGTTCGATGTTGTTAAACCCTGCTACCTCACCATAAGTGTCATATATTGCTGAGTAGCGAGATGACACATTGACTGCGGCGGGATCTTCACCCAACGTTTTCCAAACAACGCCACCCCAGCCCGCTTCAAAGGCACGTTCAACGTTGTAAGCTTTGTCAGTTGGTGGCGCTGAAGCAAGCCAGAATGGGTTAGGAGATTTAATACCAATAAAATTCGTTGATAAGTCAGCCATGTTATTTGCCCTCTGCAATTATGTTGGCACCAATAGTGAGTTGCTCATTGATGGCGATCGCGGCGAGTTTGCCTTGTTGTACGGCTTCTACTGTTAAGTCTTCACCTACGCTTGTGCAATCTCCACCAGCAAATACATTGTTTAAATTGGTTTGGAAGTTGTCTGTGGTGAAAAGCTTTCCACCAGACATCTCAGGTAACCATTGTTTAGATTCCGGTAAGGTTAATGTTTGGCCCACAGCCTTAAATATGGCTTCGCAAGGAACATCAAATTGCTGCTCTAGATCGATGAGTTTGCCTTCTTTAAGGGCTGTTTTCTGAAACACCATGCCACTGACCTTACCGTCATCAGTAAACGTAATGGCCTCAGGACGAGACCAGGTTTTGATCCTAACTTCGTGGTTCTTTGCAATTTGCTGTTCGTGCTCAGTCGCTGTCATATGCTCATAACCACGGCGATAAACCAAGGTTACTTCTTCTGTTCCTAGACGCTTTAACTGACAGGCGATATCGATAGCGGTATTACCTGCGCCAATGACAACCGCGCTATTTTTAGGAACGTCGAGCTTGTCGATATCCTCGGCTTGGCGTAGCTCCTTGATGAAATCAACAGCGTTATAGACACCACTTGTTTCTTCACCTTCTAGACCCAAAGCACGGGTTCCTTGCAAGCCAATACTGATGAATACCGCATCAAATCTTTCAGTCAGTTCGGTTAATTCAATATCACGGCCAAGAGCGGTATTTGTATGCAGAGTGATGCCACCAATACTTAAAATGAAGTCGACCTCTTTTTGAGCGAAATTATTGGTCAGTTTATATTTGGCGATTCCGTATTCATTGAGTCCACCCGCTTTTGATTCTGCTTCAAAGATTTCTACGTCATTCCCAAGCATAGATAGGCGGTGTGCGCACGATAAGCCGGCAGGTCCGCCTCCGACAACTGCGATGGTTTTACCTGTGGGTGTATTTCTGTTGACCGGGTGGTCAGTAAACTTGGCGTTATCTGTCGCGTGGCGCTGTAATAGACCAATCAACACGGGTGAACATTCTTCTTCTTTATTACGCACACACGATTGCTCACAAAGTATTTCAGTCGGACAGACTCGGGCGCAACTTCCTCCTAAAATATTGTTGTCATAAATGGTTTTAGCCGCACCTTCTAAGTCTCCATTGTGGATACTAGAAATAAAGCTTGGTATATTGATATCACTAGGGCAGGCCTTTATACATGGCGCATCGTAGCAATAATAGCAGCGAGAGCTTTCAATATTAGCTTGGCGATCGGTTAGCGCAGGATTAATATCAGTGAACAGCTCGTCCAGTGCCGATTCCTGTGTCGCATCTATAGCAGAGGTATAGGAATTCATTCGGGGTTCCCTTCCATGGTAATGTTAAACGAATACTGGATGACGCTTGCATTGCTTGTGCCAACTCCTGACCAAATGGTTAGTATTTTTAGGATGGATTAGTTAAATTTCATTAAAAACAATGAGTTAATTAGTTTGTTATTATTTGTTATAATAGAATTTCAATGAAAATGGAGCACCGAGTCTCAAATTCAATTCACAAATTGAATCTTACTCGCTGACATGTTCGCACTATAATTTGGCATGAAGTTTCATAAGGGTGCATAGAAACGAAATGAAAAAAGAGAAAACAGGAACCTCTGTACGTCGAAAATTAGCGGATATACGGAAAGGAAATTCGGAGCAAATCTTATCGGTGGCTGAAACGATTTTTGCTGAGCGAGGTTATCGCGGAAGTACCATTGCTGCGATTGCTGAAGAGGCCGATTTACCTAAGGCAAACATTCTCTACTATTTTAAAACCAAAGAAGCATTGTATCAGGCAGTGCTGAACAACCAATTAAAGTTGTGGATGAAACACATGGATGCCATGACGGTGGATCAACATCCAAGAGATGCTCTGCGTAACTATATTCGCAATAAAATAAAGCAATCTAAGGAGCATCCGAAAGCCTCAAAAATATTTGCAGCAGAGATACTGCATGGTGCGGAATTCTTGGAAGAGCAGCTCAAGACGGAATTGAAAGATCAATTTGACCGAACTTGCGATGTTTTTCGTGGCTGGATTGCCAAAAAGTGGATGGATCCGATCAGTCCTGAACATCTGATGTTTATGCTATGGACATCGACCCAAGGTTACGCTGATCACGCTTTACAAAGTTGCATTATGCTCGATAAAAAAGAGTTGGATGATGAAGATTACGATACCGGTGTGGAGTTGATTACACGGTTGGTATTAAAAGGGTGTGGCATTAGTTTGGTGTAATGCCACACTCCATTTTCTGTAATGGCGTTTTATGTAATAAAAGCGCTATTTCGTAAAGCGTTAGAATTCGGATTACGTGATTTCGGCTTCAGTCTCTGTGGTTTCGATAAGTGATGCCGATTCTGCCATTCTTAGCATCGCGTTAAGCAAGACAGAACAGCCTGCTTCACACTCTTCTGGTGTGGTACTCTCTATTTCATTGTGACTAATACCATTCAAACAAGGTGTGAAAATCATGCTGGTCGGAGCGAAGTCCGAAACATAACAAGCGTCGTGGCCTGCACCGGCAATAATATCCATATGGCTATAGCCCAAATCTTGTGTCGCACTCCGTACCGCACTAATACAGTTCTGGTTAAAATGGATCGGCTCATAGTACCAGAATGGGTCAAGAGCGATGTCAACGCTATCGCTTATACGTAACGCCTCCACATAAGCTTTCAGCTCTAGGTCCATCTTAGTAAGTTCTTCATCGATTGGATGTCGCATATCGATACTGATGGACACTTCTCCGGGTATGGTATTACGAGAGTTTGGTGTCACCTGAACAAATCCAACAGTGCCACAACCAGGTGGGTGGTCATTGGCAATGTCTTCAATTTTTTGGATCAGTTTTGTCGTTGCCAGTAGGGCATCTTTTCTTAGATGCATTGGTGTGGTCCCTGCATGTGACTCACGACCTGTGATGGTCGCATTAAACCACCGTTGACCCTGACCACCTGTGACGACACCAATAATTTTGTCTTCTGCTTCGAGGTAAGGTCCTTGTTCGATATGGGTTTCGAAAAAGGCGTGGTAGCTGCGTTGTGTTGCGGGTTCACTTCCTGCAAAACCAATGCGCTCTAATTCATCACCTAAGCGAATCCCATCGACGTCTTTCGTATCCAAGATCTCTTCTAGAGAGAAGCGTCCCGAAACCACACCCGAACCCATCATAGCAGGCGCAAAGCGTGACCCTTCTTCATTTGTCCACACTGAAATTTCAATTGGGTGTTTGGTCTCAATGTTATGGTCGTTTAGCGAACGCACTACTTCTAAGCCAGAAAGTACGCCAAACACACCATCAAATTTTCCACCGCTTGGCTGCGTATCTAAGTGGCTACCAGTACCAACAGGCGGAAGGCTGTTATCCGTTCCAGGTCGAGTGCAGAAAATATTACCGATTTGGTCAACTTTAACCGTACAACCAGCTTCCTCAGCCCACTTTATATAAAGCTCTCGACCCTGTTTATCTAAATCGGTGAGAGCAAGTCGGCGACATCCGCCTTTCTCTGTCCCGCCTATTTTAGCCATCTGCATCAGGCTATCCCATAAACGGTCGCTATTTATTTTAAATGTTTTCATGTATGGCTCCTAAGCAATCGAGTGTCGAGTGCAAAAATAATCAAATTGACAGATGCAATCTTTTGACCAGTTGGACAGATTTTGATAAAAATATTGTTAACTTATTGTTTATTATATATTTTTACTCTTGGGGATTAAATGGACTCCGCAGAAAGAAAGATAGAAGCATGAGATTATTGAACGATATTGCACCACTCAGTTATGTTACGCCCAGTTTTGGGTCAAAGTGAGTATTTGGATAAATAAATATTAGTCCACTATTTAGGGAGTAGAATTATTTTTTAAATTAATAAACTTAGTAATTTCATGGTGTTAGGGGTGGTTTAATAGGTGATTAAAAATATATCTTGTCCAATTGGTCAGATGATTGCATAGGGAATCAATATAAAACTTAGCGTGTGATTCATTGTTGTTTCGAAGCCGCTAGACATGGACAGATGAAAAGGATGGCAGAATGGGATTATTAGTCAAAGGTGGAAAAGTCGTAAACGCCGATACAACTCTATTTGCAGATGTGTATTGTGAAGATGGCATTATTCAGCAAATCGGAACTGACTTATCAGTACCAGACGGCACTGAAGTCATTGACGCTACTGGAAAGGTAGTGATGCCCGGTGGTATTGATCCCCACACTCACATGCAATTGCCATTCATGGGAACGGTCGCAAGCGAAGATTTTTACACCGGCACTGCCGCAGGTTTGGCTGGTGGTACAACGATGATCATTGACTTTGTGATTCCAAATCCTCAACAACCGCTGATGGAAGCATACGATACTTGGATGGATTGGGCCTCGCGCTCTGTCTCTGATTACTCATTTCATGTTGCGGTCACCTGGTGGGATGACTCGGTTTATGAAGATATGGGTAAGTTGGTCAACGAACATGGCATCAACAGTTTTAAACACTTTATGGCGTATAAAAACGCGATAATGGCGGAAGACGAAACTCTAGTAAACAGCTTCAACCGTTGCCTTGAGCTTGGTGCAATGCCAACGGTACACGCCGAAAATGGCGAGCTGGTATATCACTTACAACAAAAGTTAATTGCTGCTGGACTTACAGGACCAGAAGCGCACCCACAATCTCGCCCAACCCAAGTAGAAGGTGAAGCGGCCAACCGTGCCATTCGGATTGCGCAATCTTTGGGAGTGCCACTCTATCTGGTTCATGTTTCTTGTAAGGAAGCAGTGGATGAAATTGCTCGAGCACGTCATGAAGGCCAACGAGTCTATGGTGAAGTGCTTGCCGGTCACTTGGAAATTGATGATTCGGTGTATTACAACAAAGATTGGGCGAAAGCGGCTGCCCATGTGATGAGTCCTCCATTCCGTCCTAAAAAACATCAGGAAGTTCTATGGAGCGCATTACAAGGCGGAACGTTACAGACCACAGCAACGGATCACTGCTGTTTCTGCGCCGAGCAAAAAGCAGCGGGTAAAGATGATTTTACGAAAATTCCAAATGGTACCGCAGGTGTCGAAGATCGAATGAAGGTCTTATGGGATTCCGGCGTCAATAAAGGACGCCTATCGGAAAATGAATTTGTCTCGGTAGCGTCTACCAACGCTGCAAAAATCTTCAATATATTTCCACAAAAAGGGTGCATAGCGGTTGGCTCGGATGCCGATATCGTTGTGTGGGACGCTGATCAAGAGCACACCATCTCCGCCAAGACACATCACCAAAATATCGACTTCAATATCTTCGAAGGACGCACTGTCAAGGGCGCGCCAATTATTACGATTAGTCAGGGTAAGGTTGTTTACGCTAACGGCGAATTAAATGTCGTTGAAGGGGCAGGGCGTTACATCAAGAGACCGGCCTTTCCAAACATTTTTGATGCGGTTAAAAAATACAACGCAGATAACCAACCGGTTAGCGTTACGCGTGATTAATAAACCTGTCGATTAGAAGAGAAGTCAATATGAATGCAGTGTCGCACTCAAATAGAACAATGATTGAAGTGGAAGATTTGTCGTTGGTTTTTGAAACTAACGATGGTCCGGTCAATGCGCTATCCAATATCAATTTAAAAATTAACGAAGGTGATTTCGTATCGTTTATTGGGCCATCAGGTTGTGGCAAAACAACCTTGTTGCGCGTGATCGCAGATTTGGAAAAGCAGACATCGGGAAAGATTAAAGTTAATGGAACAACACCTGAAGACTCCCGTTTAAATCGGTTATACGGCTATGTTTTTCAAGCGCCAGCGTTATTGCCTTGGCGAACGATCAACAAAAATTGTGCAGTGCCCATGGAGATTGCCGGTCATTCTCAGGACCACCAAAATAAGAAAATTGATAAATATTTGAAAATGGTGGGACTGCAAGATTTTCATGAAAAGTACCCTTGGCAGCTCTCGGGAGGAATGCAACAACGTGCCTCGATTGCACGTGCATTGTGTATTGAGCCTGACTTACTGCTAATGGATGAACCGTTTGGAGCATTGGATGAAATTACTCGCGACCACATGAATATTGAATTGTTAAAAATTTGGCAAGAGACACGCAAGACAGTGGTGTTTGTTACGCACTCAATTTCGGAAGCGGTAATGTTGTCAACGCACATCGTCGTCATGTCTCCGAGGCCGGGTCGAATTACCAAAATTATCAAGAGTCCGTTGCCGAAAATGAAGACATTGGAGCTACGAGACACCGATACCTTCCACGCACTCGCAGCTGAAATTCGTGAAGCGCTGGCAGATGAACATGCCATCGATTAATGACTAAGACGGGTAAGGTTATGCAAGAAAAACTCACACACCAAAAATGGTTTGCTGTCGCGTGTACTGTGATTACCGTCATTGTGATCTGGTATGGAGCGTCATTATGGATGAATGGCAATCAACTGATTAATACCTATGAACGTAAAAACCAGGAATGGTCATACAGTCAAATCGCACAGGAAGCGTATAGCGTAAAAAGGCCAATGCTGCCGCCGCCTCATCAGGTTGCTCAGCAATGGTATAAAACGGTTTTTGATACTAAAGTGACCTCGAAGCGATCACTCGTTTATCACTCGATGATCACTCTCGAATCGACTATGTTAGGGTTTTTGCTTGGTTCCTTGCTGGGCATTATGATTGCCGTCGGTATTATTCACAACCGAACGCTGGAAATGAGCTTTATGCCATGGGTTATTGCGTCGCAAACAATCCCTATATTGGCGATTGCGCCCATTATTGTTGTTGTACTTGGCGCAATAAACCTCACTGGCGTAATCCCGAAAGCCATTATATCTATGTATCTCTCTTTCTTCCCGGTAACGATTGGTATGGTTAAAGGGCTTAGGTCGTCCGATAAATTGCATATGGAATTACTGCAAACGTATAACGCGTCTAAATCTCAGCTGTTTTGGAAATTGCGCTGGTTTTCTGCACAGCCATATCTTTTCGCTAGTCTCAAAATTGGTATTGCGGCTTCGCTTGTAGGCGCGGTGGTCGCGGAGTTGCCGACTGGGGCACAAGGCGGTCTAGGCTCTCGCTTACTTAGCGGGTCGTACTATGGGCAAACCGAACAAATATGGTCCGCACTGTTCATGGCCGCAATATTAGGTGCGAGCTTGGTGACCATCGTCGCGATATTTGAAAAAGTGCTACTACGGCGCAGAGGGATGAAAGTATGAGTCTAATGCAAAAAAATGCTGCGTATTTTTTTCTGTTATTGGTACAGGTTTATATCTGTTTTTTCTTGGAGCCGGGTTTCTATAACCGACAGGCGTTGCTCATTGTATTACTGCCAATTTCGGTGTTTTGCGCGGCAATGTTGATGTCTTATCTAGCCAAACTCGTGGTAAATGACAAGGGCAATAAAACACTGATTAAGCCTTTGGTTCCTGCACTGTTTGCTCTGGTACTGTTGGTTTGTTGGCAAAGTTTAACGCAAGGCTATGAAGTTCCACAGGTTCTGTTACCCGCGCCAAGTAATATTTTCATGGCTTTTATTTCTAATTTACCCACTCTGTGGGCGGACTTTAAACAAACATTTATGAAAGCCGTGATCGCGGGT
Source organism: uncultured Vibrio sp. (assembly GCA_947504195.1). Taxonomy (GTDB): domain Bacteria; phylum Pseudomonadota; class Gammaproteobacteria; order Enterobacterales; family Vibrionaceae; genus Vibrio. Next base: position 170,884 of record CANNGN010000002.1, read on the forward strand.
TATGTCATTGGGTGTACGTCGGGTTTTCTTGTTGCGCAGTGGGCGGTTAAAAGTCGTTTTCTACAGAACGGTTTGTTGCCATTGGGTAACTTTGTCTCGGCTATTCCTATTGTGGGTATCGCCCCGATTATGGTGATGTGGTTTGGGTTTGATTGGCAGTCAAAAGCGGCTGTTGTCGTGGTGATGACATTCTTCCCAATGTTTATTAACACGCTGGCCGGTTTGCAGTCTGTTGATCCGTTACACAAAGATCTTATGCATACGTATGCCGCTAAGAAGAGACATATTTTCTTTAAAAGTCAGCTTCCACAGGCGCTACCTTTTATTTTTAATGCTTTAAAACTCAACTCTACCATGGCGTTAATTGGCGCTATTGTTGCGGAGTTTTTTGGTACTCCCATCGTTGGTATGGGATTTAGAATTTCGACTGAAGTGGGTCGGATGAATATGGAAATGGTCTGGGCGACAATTCTCGTTGCAGCCTTGGCTGGTTCCATGAGCTACGGTGCTTTAGCGCTACTTGAAAGGATTGTGTTGTTCTGGCATCAGTCAGTGCGAACAACGCATATCAAGTAACTTAAAGCGCTCATTGTTAGGCAATAAACGAGGATACATGGATGAAAAAATACGTTTCACTAGCAGTTTGTGCAGTTATGTTTGCTTCAAGCATGGCTGTAAATGCGGCAGAAAAATTAACATTACAACTGAAGTGGGTAACCCAAGCTCAGTTTGCCGGCTATTACGTAGCTCTAGAAAAAGGCTATTACAAAGAGATGGGTTTGGATGTCACGATTAAACCCGGAGGGCCCGACATTGCTCCAGCACAAGCTTTGGCTGGTGGTGGTGCTGATATTATCGTCGATTGGCTACCTTCTGCTTTGGCAACACGTGAAAAGGGTTTATCAATGGTGAATATCGGACAGATTTACGGCAAATCTGGGATGATGTTAACTTGTTTGAAATCTAGTGGAATCAGCACACCGCAAGACTTTGGCGGTAAAACACTTGGTGTATGGTTCTTTGGTAATGAGTACCCGTTCTTGAGCTGGATGTCTAAATTGGGCTATGAAACGATGGGCGGTGATGGTGTGACCGTTCTAAAGCAAGGCTTTAATGTCGACCCGATTTTCCAAGGCCAAGCAGATTGTGTTTCAACCATGACTTACAATGAGTACGGCCAAGTGCTAGACGGTGGTTTAGAGCCTTCTGAGTTGACCTTGTTTAAATATGAAGATCAAGGTGTTGCAACACTCGAAGATGGACTTTACGTGATGGAAGAGGACCTAACCGACGCGAAAAAAGTGGAAAACTACGCGAAGTTCTTAAAAGCAACCATTAAAGGGTGGCAGTGGGCAGCGGACAATACCGAAGACGCTGCAATGATCGTTCTCGATTACGATGACACAGGTGCTCAAACTGAAGAGCATCAGGTTCGTATGATGGGTGAGGTGGCGAAATTGCTCAATACATCGGGCAAAGGAATCGGCTATTTAGATCCTGCGGCCTATGAACGTACTGTTGAAATTTTGTTGGGTAGTGAATCTGCCCCCGTGATCTCCAAGAAACCAGTCGGCGCATACAGTCACGTTGTATTTGATAAAGCGATGTCGATGTAATGTTGACGGTTGTAAAAGCTTGACCTGCAACGGTATCAGTTTACTTAGAGTATAAATCAAAGGCCTAGTTTGCAAACTAGGCCTTTGTATATTTGTCTCTTAACCAGAATGCCCCATGTCCTTTCTAGAGTTTAAAGAGATGGGGCATTTTTGTTTGGTTAACAATCATTCATGTAACGATGTTTCAGCTCTAGTTTGAACCAATACAGTTAACTAGGCTTTAAATAGCGATATCGCATGTGCTAATTCATCTGCTTGAACCGCCAATTGCTCTGACGATGCCGTGTTCTGAGTTACGGCTTGAACATTATCCAACGCGATATTACTAATGTTGTTAATGTTTCTAGACATCTCTTCAGATACCGCACTTTGTTCTTCGACGGCCGTTGCTATTTGAGTACTGCTGTCTAAGATATTCTGCAGATCTGCCATCATTGTTTGGATCCTAGCATGTGCTTCACCGGCATTGACCACACTTTTCTGTCCGTTTTCTGTACAGTGTGTGATTGTATCGACCACGGTCTGAGTCTGTTGTTGTACCGATGTGATAATGGTACTGATCTCCTCAGTAGAGTTTTGCGTTCGACCTGCCAATGTTCTTACTTCATCAGCAACAACCGCGAATCCTCTGCCTTGTTCACCTGCACGAGCAGCTTCAATAGCAGCATTTAAAGCCAGTAAGTTCGTTTGTTCGGCAATCCCTTTAATTACATCGAGTACTGAATTGATTTGCTCTGATAAGGCTGAAAGGCTATCAACTTCGTTGCTCGCTGTTACCAACTCCGACGATAATTCGGTAATGGTATTTCGAGTCTTTTCGATATCCTCTAGTCCCGCTTGAGCGACTTGATAGCTATTTTGAGTATTTTCTGCCGCATGTTCTGTGGTTACTGCAACTTCTCTAATCGTTTCTCTCATCTCCGTCATTGCTGTTGCAACACTATCGGTTTCTAGTTGCTGCTGACTTAATGCTTCCTGAGTTTGGACACTACCCGTTTCGAGTTCTTTAGATGTCCCATTTAGCTCAGTAATAGTGTTTTGTGTGCTTTTTATGAGAGTTTGAACTTTTGAAAGTAAATCGTTAAACCTAAAGGCCATGCAACTAAATTCATCCATACCACTCGAGTCAGCTCTAACGGTGAAATCATTATTAATTTGGACATCGGCCATGATTTGACCTAAGTCACCAATCTTGCGAATAATTTGAGTTGTTATAAAGAAAGACATAGTTAGAAGAATGCCTGTAACTAGGAGTATCGATACGACAATGGTAGTGGCTATGCTGGCTTGGTTTGTCTCAATTTCATGTTCGAGAGCTTCTTCAAACGTTAGAAATATAGAATTGATATCTTCAAGGAGATGTTTCATTTCACCGACTAACTTTTTGTCATTTATTCCAGTGGCATTAAACCCATCAACCAGCAGAGCAAAGTCTTTCTTGTAAAGGCGAATTTCTTCTTGCAGAGTCGAAAATTTGTCTGTAGGGATATTTAAAGCTTCAAGCTCCTCTTTAAAAGTCTTGAGGAAAGCATCAAAATGTTTCGCTTCTTTACTAAACTTCTCTGTTAAAGTCACATCATGAGAGTAAAGATACTCCAGTTCATAGTTGCTTAGGCTGAGTAGTGAGATTTCTAGAGACTTAACTTCAATTAAGGTTTTTTCGATTTTTAATATTTTTAAGTTCGCGATCTCAGTTATCGCGACTACTGACGCTAGGGCTAGGAGCGCGAAAAGCGTTAAACCCCACAGCTTATGTTTAATCTTCATGCTTACTCTCTTCAACGTTATGATTATTATTTGTTACATATTTAAAAGTTAGACGAGATCTGAGATTTGTAAATAATTTTGGAAGTTTATTTTAAAGACGTAGCGCGGTGTTAATGGAATGTTATCTCGCGTCCAAAACGGGAAATAATATCCTAGTTAGAGGTTGCTAGTTTTACGGATTTAAGAATGTAATTTTTAGCTGGAAGAAATTTGAAGCATTTAAATTCATCCCCTAAGTAATCGAAGGGGATGAATGGGGGATTTGATAGGACCTATTTAGTATTAACTGCAGTTTTTAAAGCGCGTTGTTCAGTTTTTTCTGAATCCAGTGTTGGCGCTGTTTTTGCGTGAGTTAAGTAAAGAGGTAAACACGTGAACACTAAGCCACCAACGATGTTACCTAGAATGGTTGGAACGAGGTTGAAATTTAACCAAGTTGCGATACCAAAATCGGCGCCTAACATCATACCCAGTGGGAATAGGAACATGTTAACAACAGTGTGCTCAAACACGAGTGCGAAGAAGATAAAGATAGGGAACCACATTGCGGCCACTTTACCTGGAACTGAGCGAGCGGTCATGTTGCCAATTACACCTAGACATACCATTAAGTTACAAAAAATAGCGCGAACAAAACAAGTGATCCAGCCATCGGTTCCCAAGCTTTCAAAACCAGCAGAGCGAGCGGTCGATGCAGCAATGAACTTTTGTGCGATTGCATTTGGGTCGATGCTGAAGTTTTTCGTCAGTGAAACAGCAATTAACGCAGCAACAATGAGAGAACCAATTAGGTTGCCCAATCCAACGAGCCCCCAACAACGAAATACTCGGCTCCAGGTGATACCCGGGCGGTTATCGAGTTTAGCCAGTGGTGCTAGACCAAATACGCCAGTAACCAAGTCATAGCCCATTAGGCTCAGAATAACAAAACCGACCGGGAACACGAGTGCGCCCACAATGCCGATACCGGTTTGAACGATTGTGGTAATCGCAACCACAACCGCTAAAGATAAAATGATGCCCGCCATTGTGCCGCGAAGAATAAGATCACGAGTGCCGGTTTTTACTTTCGCTTCGCCCACATCAATCATGGTTTGAACGAATTCCATTGGTTTTGGATCTGACATAGTTAATACCTACATAAAGTTAAAAGTTAAAAGTTAAAAGTTAAAATTAAATAGTGAAATACTCTCGGTGGTTCAGTCTTTATACGAAAAACCGAGAGTGTTTAAGCTATTGAATCTCGATGGCGAAAATTTAAATCAGCTTATGCGGAGACTTCAATTAAGCCATCTACCACGCGTGTGCTGTAGGCTTTTACGTTGTAGTTTTCATCTTCCATGCACGCGCCAGTTGCGAGGTTAAACCGCTGTTTTTTTAACGGACTCGCCACCCAAAGTGCGTCTTTATGTTCGGCAATTAAGCCGCGAGATAGCACATTCGCTTTTCCGTATGGATCCATGTTGCTGATCGCGAACACGTTTTCATCTGATCGCGGGCGAAATACCGCAACTTGTTGATTGTCGACTAAAGCACAAACACCTGTTCCCGGTGCGATCGCGTTTACTTCGCAGATTTTGGTCCAATTGCTCATACTTCTTCCTCCAAAGTTACGTGCATGATGTCGCCTTTAAGTTCAGGGTGTTTTTCAGTAAAAGTTGCCGGACGATGTTGCTCACGGGCAGTCACAAACACAACATTGTCATCGCGTTGACCTGAGTTGATGAAATGAGAGAAACGTGTCAATTGCTCTTGGCTGTTGATGGCGTCGGTCCACTCACATCGATATTCTTCAATCAGCTTCTCGACATCCTGTTCGAGTTGATGGTTGATGTTTAATTTGTCATTAATCACAACATCGCGTAGGTAATCGATGCCACCTTCTAGGTTATCCATCCATAAAGACGTACGTTGCAGCTTGTCTGCAGTACGGATGTAGAACATCATGAAACGGTCGATGTACTTAATCAGAGTCTCTTTATCAAGATCAGAGGCGAGTAGGTCGGCATGACGAGGGTTCATCCCGCCATTTCCACATACGTACATATTCCAGCCCGCATCAGTGGCAATAATGCCGAGGTCTTTACCTTGCGCTTCGGCACATTCGCGAGTACAACCAGACACACCAAACTTCATTTTATGAGGCGTTCGGATTCCCTTGTAACGGTTTTCTAACTCAACCCCAAGGCCGACACTGTCTTGCACACCATAACGGCACCAGGTTTTACCGACACAGGTTTTCGCCATGCGTAAGGCTTTCGCGTAGGCTTGTCCGGTTTCGTATCCAGCGTCAATTAACTCGCGCCAAATTGCTGGAAGATCGTCTTTTTGAGCGCCAAATAGCCCAATACGTTGAGCACCGGTAATTTTTGTGTACAGGTTATAATCTTCCGCGACTTTAGCGAGAGCGCCGAGCGCTTTAGGCGTCACTTCACCGCCAGCCATACGAGGAATGACAGAATACGTGCCATCTTTTTGCATGTTGCCAAGGAAGTTGTCATTGGTATCGTGAAGGCCGACCAATTGCGGGTTGAGAATATGTTCACCCCAGCAAGATGCAAGGATAGAACCCACGGTTGGCTTACATACTTCACAGCCATAACCTTGACCGTGTTTTTCTATTAATTCATCAAAGGATTGGATGCCTTCAACGCGAATAAGGTGGAATAATTCCTGACGAGAATATTCAAAGTGTGCACATACATGGTCGTTAACTTCGATTCCCGCTTTCGTAAGTTCAGCATTGAGTACATCGGTCACAAGAGGAACACAGCCACCACAGCCGGTACCTGCACCGGTTACTGCTTTAATATCGCCGATGGTGTGGTGGCCTTCGGCAACAGCTTGAGCTATTTTTCCTTTGGTGACATCAAAACAAGAACAAATTACCGCGCTTTCTGGCAGTGAATCTGCGCCCATCACGGGTTTTTCTGCACCTGCATGAGCTGGGAGAATCAGAGTATCAGGATGTTCTGGCAGCTCCATGTCATTCAGTTTTAACTGAAGTAAATTGCCGTAATCAGAAGCATCGCCCACTAAAACAGCACCAAGTAAGGTTTTGTTGTCTTCAGATGTGATCAAACGTTTGTAGACGCCTTGGGTTTCGTTTAGATACACGTAGCTCTTACAGTTTGGGGTTTCACCGGTTGGGTCACCAATGCTAGCCACATCAACACCGAGTAGCTTGAGCTTAGTGCTCATATCTGCGCCGACAAATTCAGGTGCTGCTTGATCTTTTAGAATATGCATTGCCGCGACTTTGGCCATTTGGTAGCCCGGTGCTACAAGGCCGTAGGTTTGGTTTTGCCAAGCGGCACATTCGCCAATTGCGTAAACGTCGGCAAGGTTGGTTTGGCAATGGTCGTTGATCGCAATACCGCCACGCGCACCAAGTTCGATCTCGGTGCCTTTTACCAATTCATCTTGAGCACGAATGCCGGCTGAAAAGACTACGATGTCGGTTTCTATAAATGTGTCATCGGAAAAGTTAAGGCGGTAACGAGCTTGCTCACCGGCGACGATTTCGGTAGTTGCTTTGCCTGTGTGCACAGAAACGCCCATGCTTTCAATTTTACTGCGTAGTAGGTCACCGCCGCCGTTATCGAGTTGTACGGCCATCAAGCGTGGTGCGAACTCAACAACGTGAGTTTCTAAACCTAGAGATTTAATTGCATTCGCGGCTTCTAGACCTAGCAAGCCTCCGCCAATGACAACGCCACTTTTACTTTGTTTACTTGATGCTTCAATTGCATCGAGATCTTCCAGTGTGCGATAAACAAAGCAATGCTCTTGGTTGTTTCCAGGGATCGGTGGAACAAACGGGTAAGACCCAGTCGCAAACACTAATTTATCGTAAGCTTCGACGCGACCGCTGGTGGTGATAACTTGCTTTTCTTCGATTTTTATCTGTTCTACTTTTTCGTTTACCGCATAAGTAACATCGTTTTCCTGGTAATAAGCTTCGCTGGTCAAAGCCAAATCTTCAGCTGATTTTCCTTCAAGGTATGATGTAAGATAAACACGGTCATAGGCTAACCGTGGCTCTTCAGAAAACGTAATTATTTCAAAGTCATCGCGCTCAGTTTGTATGAGAGTGTCGATAAATTTATGGCCTACCATACCATTTCCGACCACGATTATTCTTTGCTTGCTCATGTCCCAGGTCCTTGTAGTAATTTTAAATCTGTTCTCGCCGTTGTGGTACCAAATTCGAAGACATTTTTGTTGAATCTGGTGGCTATTTTTGAATTAGGTTTTCGGTTTTTATTTGGTGTTTTTATCGATACGTTACAAAAATAGTTTGCCTAAAACAGCGAGTAATAATGATCAATTTTTTATTGTTTCTTAGTGTGAATTTAGTTTATTCACGGCGCGAAATAAATGCAATTGCACGTGCTACTACTTTGGGGGTATGTTTAGTTGTAAGTGTTTGTAAAATATAAATTTATTTTTTAAAACTTTATTTTTTAGACATTTGATATAAAATTGATCTGAATCATTAATAAATTAACAATTAGTGTTATGGCATCATTTCTAAATGATGTTTTTTTACTCTATATTTTAAAGAAAAGTAGGAAGTGGTTTTTTTTATTCCAAGGTTAATTATCTTAATTAAATAGGCTGAATTAAATAGGCTTAATATCGGAATCATTTTGCAGTAGAAGTGCTTAGTTCTTTTTGTCAGATATGACTCGCTTTATTCAAGATTTAAGGATCGGTATTTAGGCGTTATACTATTTTTTCTTTTCATTTACCTGTGGCCCTGATGAAAACAAGTTTAAGTATTCGCTGTTACACCAAGCAATTGAAAAGTCACTCGCACAGTGATCATCACCAACTGGTATTGCCGATTCAAGGCAGTATTAGCATGGTGATGAATGATTACGTGGGCAAAGTGTCGGTGGGTGAATGTGTGGTGATTCCTCTTGGTGTGGCACATGGATTCAAAGCCGACGAAGCTTCGCGTTTTATTGTGGCCGATATGGCTGAGCTACCCGCTCATTTGCTTAATAGTCACCTGAGTGTATTTTCTGTGTCACCGCCGATGCTGAGTTTTCTTCAGTTTGTTGAAAAGCAATTAGAGCATCAAGTTGATAGTGGAATGGAAGCATCGATACTGAGTGTTTTCGGGATGTTGCTTGAACAGCAGGATATCGTTCAAACGCTTGATCCTCGTATTCGTACGGTGTTGTCATTCATTGCTGAACATCTTGACCAACCGCTAACGATTACTCAGCTTGCTCAGGCGGCTTTTCTAAGTCCCACGCAATTTAAAAAGCTCTTCAAAGAGAGCTTGGGAATGAGTGCTCTTCAATACATTACGCAGCAACGCATGGAAAAAGCGAAAGCCCTATTGACGTATACCGACTTACCGGTTCAGTTGGTGGCTGAGAAAGTTGGGTACAGCGACCTTTCTGCATTTAGCCGTCGATTCTCAGTTTACTTTGGGCGTACGCCTCGAGAGTTTAGTCAATCTTGATTAAAAGCGTCTCGTTAATCAATGTTTACGTCCTTTTAGCACAAATATATGTTTTTAACTTCGTTATCCTAATGACTAAGATAACGCACGGGAAAGAGTTAAAATGACAATGTTAATGGCTGAACATCGAATTACACCCTATCAATTTGGTAGCTTCGCAATCTTGTTCGCGTCAATTTTATGGGGTACTACTGGCACGGCTGCGAGCTTTGCTCCTGAGATTAGTTCTCTCGCAATAGGTGCTTTTTCCATGGGCGTTGGTGGACTTTTACAAGCATGTTTTGCTTATAAGGCGTTAAATCAGGCATCGAGCCAATTAATCAAACACAAGAAAATGCTGTTGATCGGCGCGTTAGCGTTAGCTGTGTATCCACTGGCTTTTTACACGTCGATGCGACTTGCTGGTGTGGCGGTAGGAACGGTAATTTCCATCGCTACGGCGCCTTTCTTTACTGTGTTATTAGAGCGTCTTTTTAGCAATAATAGTCATATTACAAAAAAGTGGCTAATTAGCTTTGTTATTGGAATGGTTGGTATTGCCTTACTCACATTTTCTGAGTCTTCCGTTTCAGCTCATTCTGTTTCCGCTCATTCTGTTCCAACACGGGATGAAAGCCTACAAACGTTGGGCATTGTTTTGGGCCTTGTCGCAGGCCTCACCTATGCAACGTATTCTTGGATAGCGAAAGCCATGATTGATGAGGGGATCCCATCTCAAGCGGCACTTGGCAGTATTTTTGGTCTTGGCGCGCTGTTGCTGCTTCCCACACTGGCATTTACGGGTGGCAATTTGTTTACTTCTGCATCAAATACGCTGATTTTGGGCTACATGGCTATTATCCCAATGTGTATTGCGTATATCGCGTTTGGCTTCGGATTAAGGCATGTTAAGGCCAGCAGCGCGACGTTATTAACCTTGTTTGAGCCTGTTGTTGCCGCTGCGTTAGCCGTGTTGGTGGTCGGTGAGGTGATTCCTTTGATCGGCTGGTTTGGCATGGGGTTGATCGTGATTTGTTTGTTATTGCAGTCGACGAGTTAAGTTGTTTTTGACTTTAATCAAATGATTAAATTTGATTAGCGAAAAAGATGTCTTAACTGTAAGCAAAGATCTAAGCTGTTAATCAGTTGATTAATTTGCTTGGATCTTAACAATGACCGAAACCAAATCCTCTGATGATGGTAAACGACAAGCATTGTTGGATGCGAGCCGTGAACTCTTTCTTAAAAACAGTTACAACAATATTTCAATTCGAAAAATTGCCGATAGGGCGCAAGTTAACTCCGCACTGATTGGGTATTATTTTGGGTCAAAAAGCGGCTTGTTCCGCGAAATGCTCGGCTCTTACCTCAATCATAATTTGGATCGTTTAGAGTACATCTTGGATGATTTGAATCATGAAAATCTAAATAGCTTCTTTCTCAATTTCTATCGTTCTGTTCCTGCAGAATTTACTCATTTAATACTCCGAACCGTTTTATACGAACGCAATGACATGCGTGACTGGATTATGGACACCATATTTAAACGAGTGTTGCAATTAGCACTTAAAACCTCTCGCGAAATTGGTGATAAGAGTGGCAAGGATTATGACCCTCACCTTATTCGAACCGTTATTCAGAGCATGTTGGTGATGCCTAAGGTGCTCCAGCCTATGGTTGAGGAACTTGAACCAGGCCGAATGAATGATGAATTTTATGAACAGTTGGCGGAACTGAATAGCCAATTACTGACGCAATTTTTTGGTTTGGAGAAATAAGATGACGACATGGCGACAGCAGTTGGAAGGGTTTTTCTCCAAGCTAAGCGACCAAATTATGCAGCGTCCGAAAACATCGCTGCTGGTTTTTGTCATGTTGTTGGCGGCATTTTCGACAGCACTGAGATCGGTTGAGTTTGATCCTGAAATGGAAAGCTTTGTCGACGAACAAGCCGATGTGCGCGTTATTTACAATGAAGTAAAAGAGCAGTTTGGTCGCAATGATGTAATCATGTTGGCATTACAGGGTGAAGTATTAACCCCTGAGTTTTTAACTAAGCTAATAAGTCTCCATGAATATATTGAATACGAGTTACCGTATGTCAGCGATGTCACCAGTCTGGTTAATGCGCCATTTCAACAGGGTTCGGTAGATGAACTTCAGGTGCTAGACCTGATTGATGAATTGCCAAAAAACGATACAGATGTTGCTGAAATAGAACGACGAATAACTCAAAACAAATTGGCCAATGAGATCTTAGTGAATGAAGATCGGAGCATGGCGTTGATCATTATTGAGTTACAAACCTACGACTATGGCCAAGACCAAAGTGAAATAGACGGTGAGCAAGATCCTTTTGCCACAGATGATTTTGATTTTTCGGCCACAAATTTTGACTCAGAAAATCCAGATCCAGAACTAAACACTGAGCTGCCAGAAGTTAGCCGTGATCAAGTGATATCCCTTATTTCTATGATCCGAACTGAGCTAGAAAACTACCAAGATTTGAAACCGGTACTTGCTGGGATGCCGCTTATTGATCAAGCGCTGCAAAACACGATGCAATCGGAAATGAGTTTCTTCCTGCGTTTGACGGTATTGTTGATAGCGTTAACCTTGGTTGTCTTCTTCCGTCAGTTAAACGCGGTGGCTGCGCCTATGTTTGCGGTTTTGGCGGCGTTACTGCTGACGATATCGATATTGGTCTTAACCGGAAATAAAATTCAGCTTCCTCTTATTCTGTTGCCGTCATTTTTATTGGCGATCACCATTGGTGACGCCGTGCATTTACTGACGCATTTTTATCGTAAGATTCGAATTGGAGACGATAAAAAGTCCGCAATGATCCATGCTGTTGAGCGTACCGCGGTTCCGATGTTATTGACCTCTTTAACCACCGCAGGCGGCTTGCTGTCTTTGGGTATAGCCGATGTCGTGCCGATTAGAAATTTAGGTGTGTTTGCTGCTGTCGGAGTCATGCTCGCATTCGTATTAACCATTTGTGTGATTCCTGCGGTTGTTATGATATTGCCAATGCGAAAAGTGACACAGAAAAGTGAACGTCACAGCGCTAGTCATGTGATGGAAATAATCGCGAATTTTAGTTGGCGTCATGGCGGTAAGCTTGCGATAGCTTGGTTAGTGGTGGTATTGATTTCACTGACTCAAATCGCGAATCTTAAGTTTTCTCATGACCCGATGAACTGGATGCCGCAGGGGTCTGAGATCACTCAAAACACCTTAATTATCGATGACAATATGAGCGGAACCATGACCTTTGATGTGGTGATTGATACGGGTAAAAGCAATGGTATAAAAAATCTCGAATTACTGAAAAAATTGGCGATTTGGCAAGACAAGCTTAATGGTTTTAAAGATGGTGAAGTCGAGATAAAAGGAACTAGCTCTATTATTGATGTGGTGCGGGAATCGAATCGCGCTCTTCAAGGCGGCGAAAATAGCCAGTATCGTTTGCCCAATTCAGAGCAGCTCTTGATTGAAGAACTGTTCTTATTTGAAAATAGTGCCTCCGATGAGCTATTCAAAATTGTAGATGGTGATTTCAGCCAAACCAAAATGCGCTTGGTATTGCCTTGGAATGACTTGATCCATTACAGCCACCTTGTCGACGAGCTGCAACAGCAAGGTGCCGAGATATTCGGTGACAGCGCTAAGGTTAAAGTCACTGGGCTGGTCGCCATTATGGCGGGGGCGTTGTCGGCCCTGATTACGTCGACGGCATTTAGTTATCTGATTGCGACCATAGTGATTGGCATCATGATGATGTTACTGCTGTCATCATTTGGCTTAGGTGCGCTTGCGATGATCCCAAATATGGCTCCGATCATCGTAGTGATGGGCTTTATGCATCCGATGGGGATTCCGCTCGATATGCTGACCATGCTAGTCGCAACAATTGCAATTGGTATTGCGGTGGATAACACCGTGCACTTTACCCACCATTTCCGCTACGGTTTGGAGCAAGGACACACGAGTTATAATGCGATGTTGGATGCCTTTGCTGGGGCAGGTCAGGCACTGCTCACCACGTGTATTGTCTTGACCGTTGGCTTTTATGTATTTCTATTCAGTGAAGTATCGAGTGTGTTTAATTTAGGCTTTTTATGCGGTACCGCCTTTATTCTCGCACTGATTTCTAACTTCACTCTAACTCCCTTTTTATTGCGCTGGTACTATCGAAATCACCAGTCTCAAACGACTGCTCACACAGGAGCTTAACATGAAAAAAATCGTTCAATTAGTGACTGCCGTAACCACTATCGCGCTATCAAGCTCGGCATTGGCGCTAACTGCTGATGAAATTATGCAAAACGTTGATGCCTTTCCTGAGCCGGATTCTCTAACCTCAAAAATGAGCATGGTGCTGGTAGATAATAAAGGGAAACAGCGTATTCGTTCATTAACGACTTCGAGAAAAAAGTTTGGTGATGATGAAAAATCGCTGATGTTCTTTTTAGAACCGTCAGATGTGAAAGGGACAGGATTTCTTATGGTCGATTATGGCGAAGCCGTTAAAGATGACGACCAATGGATGCTATTGCCTTCGCTGAAGAAAACGAAACGGATTGCCAGCGCCGATAAGACCTCGAGTTTTATGGGGAGTGATTTCTCTTACGCCGATATGAACGACCGGAACCTAGAAGAATGGAACTATAAAATAATTAAAGAAGATCAAGTCAATGGCGCTTCCGTTTGGATTATTGAATCTCTCCCAGTGAGCGACGAGATCATTGATAAGTATGGCTATACCCGCTCAATCATCTACGTGAAACAAGATAATTTTCAGGTTGTTCGCGGCATTAGCTACAAGAAGAAAAAAGGAGAAATAAAGCTCCTTAATATCGCGAAATCGGAGTTTATAAATGGCTACTGGATTAACCTAGAAACGCAAATGATCACTCAGAAAAACGGTAAAACGGTGCACCGCACGTTAATGAAAGTGGACGATGTTGACGTTGGTCCGGCGTTGGATGACGGTGAGTTTACCTTAAATCGCTTAGAACGGGGATTATAATGAGGAGAAGGCGTATGGCTTTGAATTATCCTAAGCCAGCACAGTTAGAACAGTATCAGGGATTGAGAGTTCGATCCCTTACTGTACTGATGGGACTCTCGTTATATTCGGTTTCGGCAATTGCAGATGAATTTTCTGATTTATTCGCCGAAGATCTCTTTGCCGATATTGAAATCGAAACCATTCAAAGTGAAACAGGTCCACTCCAAATAGAATTGGCAGCAGGTGTTAAAACGATTATCAACACCAATAGTAATGAAGATACCGCCGTTGACGAGGCTTATTCTGGCCTATCAAGTCTGGCTATTAGTCTCAATCCAGACATTACCTATCAACCGAATGACGAGTTTCGTATTGATGCGGATATTGAGTTAAGCACCGATCTTATTTTCGATCTGCGATCTGATGAGACGTGGAGTGATGACGATGTTGATGCTCGAGAATTTGATTCTGATATAAATGAGCTCAAAGCCTCTTATCAATTGGGTAATTGGCAAATCAGTACAGGTATTCAACGTATTACTTTGGGTATGGCCGACGCTCTGTCCGCCTCGAATGTTTTGTATGCGCAGAACTTGGAAGTACCCGGTATTGTCGATGTTGGTGACAGTTATGCTCCAGCGTGGACCACCGCGCTAAAGGGGAATGTCGGTGATATTTTGATTAAAGCTGGGATTGTTCATACTCATGAATTATTACGTTACCCAGTCACCGGTTCTGATTTTGATATCGGTATTCAAAGTACGTTAGAAGCGTCTGGTTTCGAGCTCGAAGCGGAAGCGTTTTCGCTAGAGAATATGGGCTGGTTTAGCTCATTCTCTGGGGTAAAAGGCGCGCTTGATTGGCAGCTTAACCTTATTACTCAGTTGTCTCACACTCCAGTTCTGGAATTGGGAAATGGCTCTATTGTCGATGTTCAGTACCCTCGAACTCACACTATTGCGTTGGCCACAAGTTATGTTATTGATGCGTTTTTACTGAAAGCAGAAGGTGCGTTTGAGAATGGGATGGAAGCACAGAGTAATAATGGTGAAATGAGTCGTTACGATCGCGTTATTGGTTCGCTAGGGTTTGATTACGATCCCTCGAGTATTGGTCGATTGGTTGTGGAATTCCAAGCCTCAACCATCGTTGACTTCGATAGCTATGATTTCATGGAGACCGATTTTGCTCCAGATGAAGCAACTGCGCGCTGGGCGTTGATCTACACGCAAAGTTTTCTCCATGAACAACTCAGTTTATCGGCTCAAATGTTAGCGTATGATGCGGATATGGCAGGAGGCCGAATTCAGTCGATCAAATTGGAATACGACATCAGCGACAACTGGAAAACTACGCTTCGTTATGTCGATTATGTGAGCGGAGATTATTCGCTTCTTTCAGATGTAAGTGACCGAGACCGATTGATCCTTTCAACTCGCTATGCGTTTTAGATCGATTTCTTGCCTCTTACCTTAAAATTATCCCATCCTAAAACTCTCTAATGATGCGAATAATGTCCTTATTCACATCATATTTTGATTTGATTAATGGGCCTATTCGAATCATAATGTGATTTGAATAGGCGGTGTTTTCAAATTAAGGAGTTATCTATGTGGATTTGGCAGCAAGAGTCATGGCCAAGTTTTAACTGGGATAAAGGTATCATCGAGCCACTCGTTAGAGAGACGCGCCTTAACCAAGGCGTTTTGCTAGGTAAGATGTTATGCCAACCCTTTGATCAAACAGAAAATATGCTCGATACTTTGTTGGCGAACATTGTGCATTCCAGTGCGATAGAAGGCGAAAAGCTGAATGCCTTCTCGGTGCGGTCATCGCTCGCGCATAAATTGGATATAACAGAAGAGACCCCTTTTCCAACCACCAATCAAACCGATGGTCTTGCAGAAATAATGCTTGATGCGGTTAATAACCTAGATGCACCTTTAACGCTTCAGCGGATTCTGGATTGGCACGCCTTATTATTTCCAGAGGGATATACCATGTTTAACCCCGTGGTAGGTGGGCAATTACGGGGTGATGCGCCGATGCAAGTTATATCGGGTCGGTTAGATAAACCTGTTGTCCATTTTGAGGCTCCAAATAGAGAGGAGTTAGATAATGAGTTGAGTGTATTCACTCAATGGTTTAACGATTCGAGGATGGATAACACGCTCGACCCATTGTTACGGGCAGCCATTACTCATCTTTGGTTTGTTACTTTGCACCCTTTAGATGATGGCAATGGTCGAATCACGCGTCTACTCACTGATCTAGCGTTAGCTCAAGCAGAGCATCAATCTGTGAGGTTTTATGCCATGTCGGTGGCTATTCTCGCCAATCGAAAAAGCTATTACGACATTCTAGAGCAAACTCAAAAAGGTGGAATGGATATTACCGTATGGCTCAAGTGGTTTTTTGAAACATTGAATCAAACTTTTGATGCGGCGTTACAGGAGATAGATAAAACGGTATTCAAAACGAACTTTTGGCGACAAACCGATCAATCTCGGTTATCGAGAGAACAAACCAAAGTGCTGAATCGAATGCTGGATGGTGATTTCCCCGAAGGGATCAATACGTCTCAATACCACAAAGTCACCAAGGTAAGTAAACCCACCGCCACTCGTCATTTAGCGGCATTGGTTGAGCTTGGTTGTCTTGTAAAATCTGGGGCAGGTGGCCGAAGCACGCGGTATCATTTGGTGAGGCAATAAAAGTTATTCTGATATTTTTCTCAAATTGATGTTTTATTCTGACGTTTTTCTTGTTTGAAATCGATGAAGTGACTCGAATTTCTATTAGAGTAAATTTGATTTCATTAATTCAGACCAATTCCAAAAAAATCACATTCAATTCACCCATTCGCCTTACAATTCAATACACTCGTATAAATTATCGAAATAGGGTAGATAAATGATTGATTTCAAAAACTCCTCAGTGTTTAAACTCAAGCCGATTAAGCTTTCGGATGCGAGAGAAGATTTTCATAAGTTTCTAATAGACGGTGAAACCATACTGACGGCATTTAAAAGTGTTCGTGATCAGGTGATCTTTACAAATAAGCGCGTTATAGCGGCGAATGTTCAAGGGATTACGGGTTCAAAGGTTGACTATACGTCGCTACCTTTCAGTAAAGTAAATGCATTCTCGGTAGAAACGTCGGGAACTTTCGACATAGATTGCGAAATTGAACTCTATTTGAGCGAAGTCGGATGCGTTCGTTTTGAAGTAAAAGGTTCGTTCGATATTGTCACGTTTAACCGTGCGATTAGTGAATATGTATTAGCCTAATCAATTTAGCGTTTGTGGGCTAAAAAGTGTGGTAACTGCAAATTAAAGGCGAGCCTGAATGGTTCGCCTTTGTTGTTTTAGTTACAGTGTCTCTTATTGAGGTTAGTCATGCGAAAACATATGCTTACAAAGATGATTAAAAATATTGTGATAACTACTGTAACAATAGTCCCGTTAAGAACGACTAATGATAATCAGATAACTTCTCATATGAGCTATCCTTATTTAAGGAGCTACTTATGTTTACTTGGTAAGTTCGGAACTATTTGGTGAAACGATAGTCTTGAATTTTGTGAGAGTATCAGAATTTATTAACTATAATCATATAAAAAATAAGGAATTACATGAAACTTTCCACTCGTTTACTTACCCTTGCCGCCGCATTGTCTACTTCGGTTGCTACGGCAGCAGACTGGGATAGTATTGTTGAAAAAGCACAAGGACAAACCGTTTATTTTCATGCCTGGGGTGGGGATGAAAATATAAATGACTACATTCAGTGGGCCGCTGACCGAGTGAACGATCAGTATGGCGTCACGGTAAAACATGTCAAAAACATTGCGCCGAATGCGGTGAGTCAAGTGCTTGCTGAAAAGTCTGCTGGTAAGGATACAGGTGGTGCGGTCGACCTTATTTGGATTAACGGTGAAAATTTCGCCAACATGAAGTCGAATGGTTTGCTCTACGGCCCATTTACACAAGACCTGCCGAGTTATCAGTATGTTGATGTCGAGAATAAACCGACAACGGTGTTTGATTTCACTGTTCCTGTTGATAATTTAGAAGCACCTTGGGGCATGGCACAGTTAATCTTCCAGTATGATTCTGAGTACGTTTCTAAAGCACCTAACAATGTTGAAGATCTTCTGGCGTTTGCGAAACAGAATCCTGGACGATTTACTTACCCGGCTCCACCTGCTTTTCACGGCACTACGTTTGTAAAACAAGTGTTATTGGAACTTACCGATAACAATCCGGCACTTTATTCGCCTGTAGAAGAGAGTAATTTCGATGAAGTGACAGCTCCATTGTGGAACTATCTTGACCAGTTGCATCCAAACATGTGGCAAAAGGGCACGACATTCACCGATGGCGCACCTCGCATGAAGCAGTTGTTGAATGATGGTGAGATCTTTATTTCACTTAGCTTTAACCCATTTGACGCCAGCAGCGCAATTGCGACAGGTCAGCTGCCGGATACTGTCCGTACTTACATTCACCAAGGTGGGACAATCGGTAATACCCATTTCTTGACCATTCCATTTAATACCAGTCACGCAGAAGGTGCGATGGTCTTTTCTAACTTCCTAATGTCACCGGAAGCTCAGGCTCGTAAAGCCAACACCGATATTTGGGGAGACCCAACCGTTCTTGCAATGGGCAAGCTAACCGATAGCGATCGTGCTATATTTGAGAACTTACCAAAGGGCGTTGCAACCCTTTCAAATGAAGAGCTTTCTAATGTATTGCGCGAACCTGATACCAGTTGGGTTAGAGCACTTGAAGCAGCTTGGTTAGAACGATACGGAAACTAATAGCGACCTTGAGTATTTTAAAATCCGTTTTATCAAGAGGCTCCATTTTTGGGGCCTCACCTTGGCTTACAACGAGCCTATTTCTTGTGCCTGTTGTTGTTGGCCTTCTTGGAACATGGTTACCTGCCTTCGGTTGGTTTCCGGCAATAAATAGCAACACGCTTAGCTTTACGCCGTGGGAACAATTATTCGCCCATCCCGGTGCGCTTCCTGCGACCATAAAAACCTTAGTTACGGGCTTAGGTGCTTCTTTATTAGCACTTATCGTGACCTTACTGATTTTAATTGGGTTATACCCATCAACGGTTTTCAATCGAATTGAACGTAGCCTTGCTCCTTTATTATCAATACCTCATGCCGCTTTTGCGATAGGGTTAGGCTTGCTGGTGATGCCGAGTGGTTGGCTGGTTCGTTTTGCCGCGCAATTTACCGAAAGCTTATCGCTCCCGCCATTATGGACAACGTTTCAGGATGTTAATGGCATCAGTTTAATCGTAACTCTTGCTCTAAAAGAGATACCGTTTCTATTGTTTATGTCGTTGGCGATTTTACCAACCTTGAAAGCAAAGCAGACGCTGATTTTGGCGGAAAGCTTGGGACACACAAAACGTTACGCGTGGGCTTGGTTGTTGTTTCCAAGGCTCTATAAACAAATCAAATTACCGTTTTTCGCTGTGGTAGCGTATTCGTTAACGGTGGTTGATATCGCGATGATCGCCGGGCCAACGACGCCACCAACACTGGCGGTTATGGTTAATCAATGGTTTTATAATCCAGACTTTCAATATAGAACGATAGGGGCAGCAGGTGCGACGCTGTTACTTGCTATCAATGTTGTGGTGTTGGTTGGTTTACATTTCGTAGAAGCGCCATTAAGGAACCTGCGTGGTCGACAATTGCTGCGCGGTGTCTCGCATAGAAGAAGCGTATATTGGGAATACCCAGTGGCGATGTTCGCCATGTTTTCATTAATCTCACTCTACGTTGCGTCAATCGTACAATTGCTGATGTGGAGCTTTGCTTCGCGTTGGCGTTATCCAGACCTTATTCCTGAACAGGTATCAATGAGGTCGTGGAGCCGAATTTTTAACCGCATCGAAGAACCCTTCTATAACAGTTTGTTACTGGCAAGTCTGTCTGCATTCTTTGCGCTCGTACTTGCCATTGTCATGCTTGAAAATGAAGTTAGGGTGAAAAAGAGAAAGCCAAATTATGATGCGGATAAAACGTTGTTCATCGTGTATCTGCCATTATTGATTCCTCAAATTGCCTTTCTGTTTGGTTTTCAGGTTTTTCTGATTCAAACGGGCTTAGATGCAAATTTTTATTCCTTATTATGGTCACATAGCGTGTTTGTTATTCCTTATGTGTTTCTAACGCTGAGTGGGCCTTACCGGAAATTCGATCAGCGTTATAGTGTTGCCGCTGTCACTTTGTGCGCATGTCCGGTAAAAAGTTTTTGGAAAGTGAAATTTCAAATGTTGTTGCGGCCGATACTCTACGCATTTGCGACAGGTTTTTCCGTCTCAATTGCTCAGTATTTACCGACGCTTTTTGTCGGAGCAGGGAAGTTTGCCACCATTACGACTGAAACCGTCGCGATGACCAGCGGTGGAGATCGTCGGTTAATCTCGGTCATGGCGATGTGGCAACAATTGCTACCGCTTGTGATCTTTTTGTTGGCGACCTTAGTGCCTGCCGTTTTGTTTAGAAACCGAAAAGCGATGCAGCAAAGCTCGTTATAGGTGAGAGTATAAAGTATGTCATTTGAGCTAATTGATTTTCAAATCGCCATGGGTGATAGCCCACTGTTCGAACCTTTCTCTTTAACCGTTAAAGCGGGGCAAGTTGGCGCGATAACGGGCCCGAGTGGTTCCGGTAAGTCGACCATTTTATCGGATATTTTGGGTGATTTAGCGCCAGTGTTCTCTCGCAAGGGCGGGATGATATTAAACGGTACAGAGCTATCTGGTATCCCAACCTCCAAGCGTCAAATCGGCATTTTATTTCAAGATGATTTGCTGTTTCCGCACCTAAATGTCTTCGAAAACTTGGTGTTTGGCTTACCCTCTAAATTGAGCCAACAACAGAAGTATGAACGAATTTCGAGCGCATTGAATCACGCGGGGTTATCAGGATTTGAAGAGCGAGATATTGCGACATTATCGGGTGGGCAGCGTTCACGTATTAGTCTACTGAGAACCTTGCTTTCAGAGCCTAAAGTGATCTTGCTCGATGAGCCTTTCTCAAAGCTCGATGAAACGCTGCGCGACCAATTTAGAAGTTGGGTGTTTAGTCAGATTCAAACTCAAAACATTCCCGCAGTATTGGTCACGCATGACGTGAAAGACATCCCCGATAGCGCAGTGAAGACACAACTGAAAATCGTGTCTTCCTGATTAAACGAAAAGCCTTGGTGTCACGTGGTTCAGCTTCGTAGATGATATGCAGTGTCGCTGCGGTGAAACTAACCTAGATAACTTGTGGTCTAATATTTTTACGGAGAGTCATTATGTCTATAGAGACGTATTAATGATTGTTGTATTTATCTAAATCTCATTGAAAATATAGATTCATCAATGAAAAAATGGAGCTTGCTTATGCCTTTTTATACTCTGTTAATGATGTATTTTATTATCGTGTCACTGTGTTTTTTACTATCCCTGACAATGATTAATAACACCGAGAAGCGAAAGAAGCTTCTTAAAATTAGCGTATCGTGTTTAGTTATTGGCGGAGGTATGAGCCTCTTTCATTAATCAGATTAAATCCTCCAGGGTTTTGGCTTCAAGGATATGATAGGCGGGCGTTTCGTAGGGGTGTGCTTGAATCATCGCTTGGATGGCGAGCTTTGCTTTGTCTCTTAAACACACCATTTCGATCTTTCGTTCAGATACCACTTCAACTTCACCAACGGTACCAATAAAGGGTGTCGCTCCAGCCTTGGGTTGAAACGTTCCTTCACCTTTTATTGTAAAGGCGCAACGCCGATAATCACCGATCTCTCCAGCGCCTGCCGTTGCCATGGCATCAATTACTACATTGACATGATCTTCTGGAACATAAACCGCTATAACCAACATATATGACGTCCTAGTTTGTTTTTAAGATTAATTTGTACTGCTTATTTTAAGATAAGTTTATTTAAAAGTAACAAGTTAGATAGACAAATCCGCTAAGTAAAGTTAACCCTTTAGTAGTAGTTTATCTGCCCAATCGATGTGCTCTCTGTTCTACAATGGTATGAATTGTTAACAAATAAACAACAAAAAAGCCAACGATCACTAGAGATATAAGGCTGTTGAGGGGTTGGCATGAAAATCGCTATCAACTAAATGACAATCATTTCAAGGAGAGTAACGATGTCTTATATAGAACCCCGTGAGTTTGCAACCAAGATGGTTGATGCAGGCGAACAGAAAATATTTATGTCAACCCAAGATACCCTAGTAAGAGCCTACATGGCAGGCGCTATTCTTGCTCTAGCAGCATTTTTCGCCATTACTGTTATCGTCACGACGGGCAACGCATTAATTGGTGCGGTGCTATTCCCAGTCGGTTTTATCATGCTTTACTTGATGAAGTTCGACCTGTTAACGGGTGTGTTTACGCTTGTCCCGTTGGCCGTCATTGATAAGCGTCCCGGATGTACGCCAAATCAACTTTTCCGAAACTGGGGCTTAGTATTTCTAGGAAACTTCGCTGGCGCGCTAACCGTTGCATTTTTCGCTTCATTTATTTTGACTTATGGTTACAACACTGACGGTGGAGCACTAGCCGCCAAAGTAAGTACGATAGGTGAGTCACGTACCTTAGGGTATCAGGAGCATGGTACTGCAGGGTGGTTCACCATTTTCATCCGAGGAATGTTGTGTAACTGGATGGTTTCAATGGGTGTTGTCGGTGCAATGATTTCAACGTCTGCGGCTGGTAAAATGATGGCAATGTGGATGCCAATCATGTTGTTCTTCTTTATGGGCTTTGAGCACTCAATTGTAAATATGTTCTTGTTCCCTTTCTCTATGATCATGGGTGGTGAATTTACGGTTCTTGATTACTTTGTTTGGAATGAAATTCCGACAGCATTAGGAAACCTATTTGGTGGCTTCTTGTTAGTGGGACTGCCAATCTACCTTACTCACGTTCGCACAAAATCAGAGCGTAAGATTGATGCGTCTAAGAAAGCCGTAGAAATGTAATTGTTCTATCGTGCTTGATATAAAAATAGGTCAGGCTTCAGTCGCGGGATTGAAGCCTGTTAACCAAGACAGTGTCGGCGCTCGTGTTCCTGATGAACCGACTTTAACGAGTAAAGGTGTCGCAGTGGCAATCAGTGACGGGATCAGTTCCAGTCAGGTGAGCCAAGTCGCCAGTGAAATCGCCGTTCTGAGTTTTCTTTCTGACTATTATTCTACGTCGGATGCTTGGACAGTGAAAAGTTCGGGTTTAAAAGTTCTCAAAGCCATTAACTATTGGCTCTACTCACAGACGAAAAATAGCGAACACCGCTTTGATTTTAATAAAGGTTATGTTTGTACCTTTAGTGCTTTGGTCATTAAATCTCACACCGCCCATTTATTTCACACCGGAGACTCGCGAGTTTACCGACTGACCGGTGACACTCTAGAGCAACTGACAGTAGACCATAGGCGCAGAATTAATGACGAGACCAGTTACTTAAGTCGAGCTTTGGGGATAGATCCAGAGATCGAGATCGACTATCGATCATTTGCCGTGAAAGAAGGAGAAACGTTTTTATTAGCAACAGACGGTTTGTTTAACTTTGTTGCGGAAAAAGAGATTGCTAAACAAGCAAGTCAGCTGACTCTTGACACCAAAGAACGTTG
Source organism: uncultured Vibrio sp. (assembly GCA_947504195.1). Classification (GTDB taxonomy): domain Bacteria; phylum Pseudomonadota; class Gammaproteobacteria; order Enterobacterales; family Vibrionaceae; genus Vibrio. The sequence goes on from CANNGN010000002.1 coordinate 194,415, forward strand.
TGACATCCTTATTCAGAAAGCGTTAGATAAAGGAAGTGACGATAATCTATCGATTCAAATTGTTGATGTTATCGCTTTGCCCGAGCCTCAGTTAACGGAACTAACCTATACGGCGTTAAACCTCTCTCCTGCACCGATTTTGACTCCAGGAGATTCTATCGATGGTTATCAAATTCTCCGAGAGCTTTCCATAAGTAGCCGTAGTCATGTATTTCTTGCTCAAGATACACAAACTGAGACTTTTGTGGTGTTAAAAACCCCTTCAGCTGAAAGTAGTCAGGACATTGCGCACCTCGATACTTTTTTGTTGGAAGATTGGATCGCAAAAAAACTGAGTAATCCTCACTTAATGCAATCGCATAAATCAAATCGTGTTCAAAGTAGCTTATATACTGTAACTGAGTACATTGATGGGTTAACGTTATCGCAGTGGATTAAGGACAACCTTGAGCCTGATATCAATACGGTCAGACAAATCATCACCCAGATAGCGAAAGGGTTGCAGGCGATGCATCGGCAGGAAATGATCCATCAGGATATCCGCCCGCACAATATCATGATTGACAAATTCGGCGTTGTTAAGATCATCGATTTTGGTGCGACGAATGTCGCCGGTATTACCGAAATCTATTCTCACCCACAATCAATAATGGGAACGGCCCAGTATACAGCCCCAGAGTATTTTATTGGCCATGCTGGTTCTCACCGATCGGATATCTTTTCTTTAGGAGTGATTGCCTATCAGATGCTCACGGGTAAATTCCCATATGGTGTTATGGTATCAAAATCCACCACGGTTAAATCCCAACAGAAACTGCAATATGTGTCTGCATCGTCGATCAATACCCATCTTCCAGACTGGATCGATTTTGCCTTGAAAAAAGCCACCAGTGTCGAGCCTCATCGGCGTTATGAAGAGGTCTCTGAATTTGTCTTTGATCTCACGAATCCAAACCCCAAGGCGGATAAAAACAGGTGGAAGCCGATCGCAGAGCGCAATCCCATTCTGTTTTGGCAGAGAATATCATTGATTCTGTTTGTCGCGTTGCTACTGGCGTTAGCGTTTTAATCGGAAAGCTAACTTAGCTTATCATTTATTAAGTTAATTTCTTAAGTTGGCAGGAAGCGTTTAGCGCACGGACTGTAATTCAAAATCACCTCATTTCGTGACAGTACACACCTCAATCAACTTGATTCTGTACAAACACATAATGCCGATATACAATATTAAGTACACAATCAAGTACTCAGGTGTGTTATGAAAATAAGTACAATCTATGCAGAAAAAGCAGTGTCATCAAGCGAAGCTAGAAAGCATTTTAAAGATTGCTTATCAGGGGAGCCTGTCGTGGTTTTATCGAACAATGAGCCTGCTGGTTATATGATGAGCGCCACTTTTTTTGAAGGACTTATGAAAGCTTTAGAAGAGAAGAATGCTGACTCCGTTTCATCATTTAGACCAATGAGCGCTCGCTTAGAAACCATTGCACACCTGAACGCTCAAGCATTGACAGAGCTAGATGAGAGTAATTTGGGTGAGTTTCAAGAGTGAGTAAGTCATTAAATATTAGGATTTTTAAACATAAAATCTTAATTGATTCGCTTACTGAAAGTGAGCTTCAATTTTTGACTAACGACTTTAGACACTATAAGGAGACGGGTCAGAAACCAGATTTTTTTGGTCGAGATGAAGCTTATAATCATCCCAATACATTACCGATCTTGAAGTCAGAGGAAGTGAAGCACATTCATTTAGCTTCTAGTGATGCTCCGTTTTTAAGTTCCATCCAATTTTACCAAACGAGTGATAAGCATTTAGTGTATTGCCAAGGCTGGAATGACCTTAGTTGTTTTCTGTTAATCGCCATCCTTGCACCTGATGCTCATGAGCAAGCCCGTAATCGAACTATCATGCATAACTTGGGTTTAATAGCTGAAAAATTTAGGCAGCAATTCTAAATCGTTTGCTCTATTTCTTGCTAGGTAAACCGATCGCCAGTTAACCGACCTCATTCAATTCGCCGATTTCAACTTACTGAGTAGCTTTCAGTCCAATCGGGTAATAAAGGTTTGCTCGTCATCGACAAAAGCCACATAGTCGCCGTAATAGATAAATACCCGACCACGCCCTTCAACTAAGCAGGCAAGCTGTGGGTGTAAATCTTCCTCGAGATTTTGGCTTTGAAACGTGCCGGTATCGGTGATCACGCCGCTGAGTGGAGGCAAATATCCATACGTGCGCTTAGCTTGGTCAATCAGGCTCAATTCACTAGTGGTAGAGAAGCAAGAGGGGATAGCACCGGCATCTTCTATAAACATAGTTTTCAGTTCTTCATAAGCTGTAATCACCAGCCAGTCGATGTCGTTAACACGATGGATAAACATAGAGAGTTCTCGGAAATTTTGGTGCGGGGATTTTATCACTATCTGGAGAGAACGTCGTTTAAATTGGCTCGATTTTCTAGTAGTGAAATACGAAATATGTTACATATTATAAAGTTAGGTATTAGTACTCTTGAGATAACGCGCCAAAATTGAAGAATGATTTATGTAGGCTCGTTTTTTCTAGTAATAAATTACTTAAATACTAATATTTATTTAATATAAATCAGATGTTTGTTGGTTTTTTTGCTATACAGCTAGCCTGCGAAAACGAGCCGGCATATTATTAAAGATGTTATGTTTCATGGAGGAAAACTTGAAAGCTCTATCAGTAGTTGAGCCGTGGGGAACAATGATCGCCAATGGATTAAAGTCATTGGAAATTAGATCATGGAGTCCAGAACTACTACCAATGCTAAATGTTGCTTTGGTTCAAAATAACACACGTCTAACGAAATACGGTGACGAAGATGTTGATGGTCGAGTTGTGGCTATTGTTGATATTGTCTCAAGTGAACCATGGGTAAAAGAGGACTGCAAACATTCAGGCTGTGATGAGTCAGAGTTTGAAGAGGGCTGGTTGGCATGGAAGTTAAAAAATATCAGAAAGCTAGATAACCCAGTGAGTGCAATAGCAAAACGTAAATTCTACGATTTGACAGATTCTGAGGATATTGCCGTCAAACGTGAGTTAGAAACATAACAAATTGTTCAAGAGTGATTCGGCACGCGTGGCATTTTTACTATGCGTTGGTTTTAGTGGTTAAGGTGTTATGCGGAAGCTTGGGTATTGCGTGCCTCACACCTTAACAAGGCGTTATGTGATAAAGGAATTGGTTTCGATAAAATGAATGAAAATATTGTAGAAATCATTAAGCCTGGGATTCATATAAATTTAAATTCGTACTGGGCTATGCATTACTGTTCAATACTTGAAGTGCTATATGAACAAAAGACTATGACTGATGGATTCAATCGCCCCTATATGAAGAACGTTGAACCTACCCTCGAAAACTTGGCTTCTAAAGCTGGCTTTGCATTTTTTAATGGTATCAAGCAGTCTTTACAAAATTTTGGTCTTCAAACATTACTCTGTCATTATCTTACTAGCGATGAAGGCAGACCAATATTTATTGATATTGTTTCAAAATTATCAGACTTACATTCGTATGATTTTATGGCCGAAACGCAAGAATATGGTGTTCATGTAAGTTGTAAAGACTTTAATAGTGGCTTGCGGTTTATAGAAAGTTATAACCCATGCTTAATAGGTTATGACAACTTAACCCATTCTGATGCTGCTAATAAAGTAGCTTATGCAGATCTTTGTATTCTGCTAAAAAATAAAAATGAAGAGCATACGAACTATGGAATATTAGGTGAAGTTGAAGGGAATCATGGTAGTGAGTTATTGCTTGACTCTTTTTGGAAGAAAAAGAAAGGAGAATATTACTCTTTTGGTGTTGGCGTAAAGCAACGAAATTTTAAAGCTCCTAATATTTTTACTGGTAAAATTGAACCTGAACCACCAACTATTACGGGTAAATGGGTTCAAACTTATTATGGCTGGAAATATGTCATTATCATTGAAAGTGATCACTCTATTGTTCAAGACTTTCACAATGCAATTGGTACTATTCAAACATTTATGACTCTAGGACCAGAACAAAAGGCAAATTATGATTCGTCTTTACTACCAGTTCTAAATTTAATCAAACAAAATTGGGGTTGTCATATTTTGGACTTAATAAAGGAGCTTCGTACCTTGTTGGTTTCAAATAAACTTGCTACTTTGGGAGTTAACCCACTACCAGCAAAAACCATACCGAGTATTATCACATAACAAAGCACTTAAACGGAACTAAAACAGTGGGTTACGTTTCGCTTCGCTACACATTATAACCCACAATTTTAGTCCGCTTAGTGCGGCGTTAGGCGACTTAATTAGTATCACTCTCTTAATAAGGATATTTAGAAAAATGAATTTATATGACTATTTATACGTTGATTTAGATAAAGCAATTTCTTTATATAGCCAATTAACAGGTGGTGTAGTTGAATTAAGAGAAACTCAACGTGAAAATAGCTCTACGGCTGATAACAAAAGAAACTATGATTTTAAAGTATTTAAGCATGATGCTGGTGGTGTTGAGCAAGAAAAAGAGCAAGATAAATCAACAATTAAACCTCACCATGCACTTCTACAAGAACTCGAGCAAGAGTTGAGCTCTTCTGGGTATTTGTTAAACCTTTCTAAGTTAGGTGAAAACCAAACTCTTAAATCACCAGAAGTGAGAGATATATTAAAAAATACACTCTGCGTTAAATGCACAGGACGAGTGGTTTTCGAAGACTATGAAAGAATGAAAAAAATAGGTCAAGATTTTCCTTCTATAGCCGCATTAATTAACAAGAGTCAATTAAGCACAATTGAGCAATCACCTGAATATCAAAGTATTGTCGAGCAAATTAGTGTTTTACGAAATACTTCAGGTGAGCGAAATTTAAAAAACAAAGCAAAACAACAAGCTAAAGAATTACAGAGTCAGTTAGATGAATTTAAAGCTTCTATCACAGATGTAGATACTGTACCTCAATGGGTTCTTGATGGAATGAAAACATGGATAGATGCTTTCCTACCTAATATAACGAATATAAGGGTGTACCCATTTAGTGAAGAAAATGATGAGCATCTATTTGGCCATTTAGAATCATCTAATTTTACAATTGTTGATCCTACGGCTTTTCATTTTACTTATGGTTCATTCCCAACAGAAGAACTTACAATTATAGGTATTGTTACCTCTGTACCCAGTTCAGAAGAAGAAAATTTTAAACCCTTAAGTGAGTTTGAAAAAGACGAACTTGAGGATTATGAATCTGTTGAGAATGCGTTTAGAGGAATGTTCCGTGGATTTGATGGGATGGAAGCTATGGTAAGAACTTGCAGGTATCCACGAATCCTTGTCCATCCTGTTTTAGTTTATCGTCAAACATCGCCTAACAAGTCACTAAGAGACTACAACCAGTCGCTATAAAATGGAGATGGAAATGGAAAACCTGAATACCGTAGAAATAAAGTCATTCGTTCCCGCTAAAGACTTTGAAGTCTCTAAACACTTTTATCAGACAATGGGTTTTGAAATGGCATCTGAGTTTGACGGTATCGCATATTTCAAGTCAGGCTCTTGTTCCTTCTTGCTTCAAGACTTTTACGAACCTGCTCACAGTAACAACTTTATGATGCACCTATTAGTTGAAGATGCTAAAAGTTGGTATACACATATTTTAAATCTCAATCTAGACAAAGAGTTTGGTGTAAAGGTCACTGAGCTTATTGAACAGCCGTGGGGAATGCTCGAGTTTTGTTTAACAGATCCGGGTGGTGTGTTGTGGCGCGTAGGCGAAAATCAGTAGCCTAATAAGTCGTAAAAGTCGGATTCGTAACAGTTGGCTCGAATTCGCTTCGTTCAGAAACTTTTGTCAACTGCTTTTCACCTCTTAATGTGCGTCAAACTCAAGGAAAATAAATGGGACTAATAATCGGGCCAGTCGTGATCTTTTGGATTGTTTCTTTCTTTTATACTTGGCGTATGGGATACGTTTTGTTTACAGGTAAGGCATTCTTCCCCTATATATTATCAGTAATCTTCATTGGGTTGCTCGGAGCATTAATATATGTCTTTGGCGGCTTGTCTACGTTTATAGGCCGCAGTGAGCTTTGGGCTTTTGAGATTCCTTGGTTCTTTCTTTTGAATAAGTATGCGTTTATTGGGTTTGCTGTCTCTATGCTGAGCTACTTTTTTGGAGGCAGTATCTTTAGTGGGGACATATCCAAGGCAGTCATTTTTATTCTTGCATTTTCAATATCATTAGGAAGTTTAGTCGGGTGTTTTAGTTCTAGTGCATTTATGCAAAAGTACGATATATCTGAGACGTACTAATAAATTTAACCAACCCACCTCCGAATAAAAACAAAAAGCGAACCAAATGGCTCGCTTCTATGTCTATCGATAACCTCACCACAAACAGTATCGTGGCTATACCAATCTCTACTCTTCGTAGTTATCAATACTCGGATATGAACAAATCAAATTACGGTCACCGTAGATATTATCGACACGGTTAACGGTTGGCCAGTACTTCGACGCCTTGGTTTGTTTGGTTCAGCGATCAGATCTCTCGACTAAAAAACCCGCTATTCGTAAACTTGTTACTTATATTGCCATGTCGATGACGTTTGTAAGGCTTTGTAACCTAATTCGGTTATAAAGATTAACCTCTAAGAAGCAATTTATTTTCATTCTGATTACACTCCTGCCCATTATTCTTTTAAATTTTAGTAATAAAATTCAATAATATAGACTAAATCCTAACTAGTAAGTCTAGATATATAAACAAAGCAAAACCCAATATATTAGTAATTAATATTATAGATATTAGCCACTTAGCCCTATTAAAAGTATGGTTTTAAAGCTTGATTTATCTATGGATTTGATGAACTAACCTGTCATAATATAGAGTAGAGTTAATTAATTTAATTAAGTGTCCATTAAAAACATTTTAAGTACCTGGACGCCCATAAACACTACGCATTGTTAACAGATAGTTTATACAATGTTAAATATGTTAAATCGGAGAGGCAATGAAAATAAGGGTTAGCAAGAAAACAGCGCTGGCACTGGTGGCTTTAGCCATAGTTGGCTTTTTTCTTATATTGTTCAGTAGTCACATGGTGCTATTTGACCCTAAAGGAAGCACTGGAGAAGCACAAAGCGATCTGATAATCACGTCGGTTTTGCTTATGGGTATTATTATTGTTCCAGTGATATTTATGGTGTTTTATTTTCCTTACAAATATCGCCATAGCAATACAGATGCAGAATATAAGCCTGACTGGGAGCATTCGACTTCGATTGAAATCGTTGTTTGGACTGTACCATGTCTAATCATTCTTGCATTGGGTTGGGTGACTTACAAAACATCTTATTCTTTAGATCCCCGACAAACAATCGAATCTGAAAAGCCGCCATTGACCATTCAAGTTGTTGCGATGAATTGGAAATGGTTGTTTATTTATCCAGAGCAAAATATTGCTACGGTAAACGAAGTCGCGTTTCCTGTTGACCGACCGGTAGAATTTTTAATTACCTCTGACGCCACCATGAATTCATTCTTCATACCTCAATTAGGTAGTCAGGTTTATGCGATGGCAGGTATGGAAAACCGCCTCAATCTGATGGCGTCGGAAATCGGTGTCTACCGAGGTATTTCTGCAAACTACAGTGGTTTTGGGTTCGCAAACATGCGCTTCCAAGCTCACGTAAAAGACAATTCTTCATTTAATCAATGGGTTGAGAACATTCAGTCCACAGAGAATATTTTAGACGATACAACGTACGCTGCGTTGGAGGCGAACTCGAAAGAGCAGATTAAGACGCCTCACCCCGTAACGTACTATCAATCCATTGAACCGCTTAGATTCAAGGACATCATCGAGAAACATTCAGGAGTAATCAATGGCTTATAAAGGTGATGTTTATGCTGCACCCGATCCGATCTTCGGTAAGCTAAACTGGGACGTCATTCCCTACACAGATCCCGTTATTTTACCAGTAATGATAATTGCTGTTTTAGGCGGAATAGGTCTATTCGGCCTCATTACCTATCTAGGTAAATGGAAGTATTTATGGAGCGAGTGGTTTACCTCAGTTGACCACAAGAAAATCGGCGTGATGTATATGATCGTGGCATTGGTAATGATGCTACGGGGATTTGCTGATGCCTTTATGATGCGAACCCAACAAGCGGCCGCGACTGTTGATGCCTCATATTTACCGCCGGAACATTACGATCAAATTTTCACCGCTCATGGTGTAATTATGATTTTCTTCGTCGCGATGCCTTTAGTTGTTGGTCTGATGAATGTCATCGTTCCACTGCAAATTGGTGCGCGAGATGTTGCCTTTCCGTTTTTAAACTCATTGAGTTTCTGGCTATTCGTCGTTGGTGCCATATTAATTAATGCATCACTTTTCATCGGTGAATTTGCAGCAACTGGATGGTTGGCTTATCCGCCACTTTCAGGAATGGAGTATAGCCCCTGGGTTGGTGTCGATTACTGGCTCTGGTCATTGCAGATATCCGGTATTGGTACTTTGCTAACTGGTGTTAACTTTGTCGTTACCATCATTAGAATGCGTGCTCCAGGCATGAAATTGATGCAAATGCCGGTGTTCACTTGGACATCACTTTGTGCAAACGCATTGATCGTTTTAGCCTTCCCAATCCTAACGGTAACCTTGGTGTTACTAACTTTAGATCGTTACATCGGCACCCATTTCTTTACCAATGATATGGGCGGTAATCAGATGATGTACGTGAATCTGATTTGGGCTTGGGGTCACCCTGAAGTTTACATTCTGATCTTGCCGGCATTCGGTATTTTCTCCGAGATTACCGCTACCTTCTCACGTAAACGCCTATTTGGTTACACCTCTCTGGTTTGGGCGACTGCCGTTATTATGGTGCTGTCGTTTATCGTGTGGCTACATCACTTCTTTACGATGGGGGCAGGAGCAAGTGTAAACGCGTTCTTTGGTATTGCGACCATGATTATTTCGATACCCACCGGGGTTAAAATATTCAACTGGTTGTTTACCATGTACAAAGGGCGAGTTGAATTTACCGCCAGCATGTGGTGGACCATTTCGTTCCTATTCACCTTTACTATCGGTGGTATGACGGGCGTAATGTTAGCCGTACCTGCAGCCAACTTCTTACTGCACAACAGCTTATTCGTTATTGCCCATTTCCATAACGTTATTATTGGTGGCGCAGTATTTGGATACTTTGCCGGTTTCACTTACTGGTTCCCTAAAGCGACAGGCTTTAAGTTGAACGAGAAGTGGGGAAAAATCTCGTGTTCATTATGGACACTCGGTTTCTTCGTTACCTTCATGCCGATTTACGTACTTGGTTTCAGTGGTATGACTCGTCGATTAAACGTCGCTGATAACCCTGATTGGGCGCCTCTATTATGGTTGTCTGCACTCGGTGTAATGATCATTGCTTCAGGCATCGCCTCACAGGTGTATCAGGTGTATATCAGTATTCGAGATAGAAAACAGAACCTCGATACCACTGGCGACCCATGGAATGCGCGTACTTTAGAGTGGGCGACATCGTCACCACCTCCATTTTACAACTTTGCTGTGTTACCAAAAATTCATGATCGTGATGAGCACTTTTACCAAAAAGAGAACGGTACCGCTTATCAAAAACCAGATCGTTATAAGCGTATCCATATGCCGAAAAATACTTGGGCAGGTATTGTGATTAGTTTATTTTCCTTAACACTTGGTTTTGGCTTTGTTTGGTACATATGGTGGTTGGTAGCCGTTAGTTTTGTCGGAATTATAGCGTCTTGGATAATTTACAGCTTCCAACGTAGTAAAGACTATTACGTGGAAATTGCCGAAGTTGAAGAGATTGAAGGTCGCCACTTAGAGCGTGTTGCTCAAGCAAAACAAGAAGCCAGCGATTCTGAAGAAAAAAACAACTCGGGGAATACCGATGCCTTCAATACCGCTAAGGAGGGAGTATAGATGACCGTTACAAATGAATTACTCGATACTGACTCGGTAAACACTCAACAAGACAGTCATGATGATCACGATCATCATGACTATGCTGGAGACACCCTGTTTGGCTTTTGGATTTATATCCTGAGCGACTGTCTTCTATTTGGAACACTTTTCGCGACTTTTGCTGTGTTTTCTAACAGCTTCGCGGGTCAAGTCGATCCGCAAACGCTATTTAACTTGCCGTTTGTCATGGCAGAAACCGCACTGTTGCTTGCGAGTAGCTTTACCTTTGGCATCGCAATGTTGAAAGCAAACGCTGAAGATATGCGCGGTCTCGTAAAATGGTTACTGATTACGTTTGCGCTCGGCTTTGCTTTCTTGGTCATGGAACTCTATGAGTTTTATCACTTTAGCCATGAAGGGGCGACTTTCCACAGTAGCGCTTACTGGTCTTCTTTCTATACGCTAGTGGGTACGCACGGACTTCACGTCTTAGCGGGCCTAGTTTGGATGTTAGTACTGTTTGCTCACTTTAAACGTGATGGTTTTACAACCGAAAACAAAACCCGCTTGGCTTGTTTAAGCTTATTCTGGCACTTCTTAGATGTTATCTGGATTTGTGTCTTTAGCGTTGTTTACCTGATGGGGGTCATCTAATGAGTCAATCTTCTGAACAGCACCATGGCGGTCAAGCACATGGTAGCGTTAAAGAGTATAAGATGGGACTTATTCTGTCCGTCATACTCACCCTAATTCCATTTATTCTGGTTGGAGCTGAATTAGGTTCTCCACAGTTCCTAATTCCTGTCATTCTAGTGTGTGCTGTGGCCCAAATACTTGTACAACTAGTGTTCTTTCTTCATATGAACACATCATCTGATCAGATGTGGAACACCACTTCTGCTGTATTTGTTGTGGTTATCGTTGCCATTATTCTGATCGGTTCACTTTGGATCATGCAGCATTTGAATCACAACATGTTGATGGGACACTAAACGGATGTTCTCTATGTGGAAACACTATATAAGCTTGACGAAACCCGGCATTATTCGTGGCAATTTAATTGCCACTGCTGGCGGGTTTTTCTTAGCTTCACAGGGACATATTGACTGGCAACTGTTTCTTGCAGTTTCAATCGGTGTGGTTTGTATCGTCGCATCAGGCTGTGTGTTCAATAATTATATTGACCAAGACATTGACGCGCTGATGAAGCGAACGTGCGAACGTGAGTTAGTACAGAAAATTGTTCCAGCATCGCACGCTCTAATCTATGCCGTGATACTCGGTATTATTGGTTTTGCTGTACTGTCAATTTATACCACACCATTAGCAATTGTCTTCGGTGTATTAGGGGTGCTAATTTACGTAGGGTTTTATTCGCTCTACTACAAACGTCATTCTGTTCATGGCACCTTGATTGGTGGTTTATCTGGAGCGTGTCCACCGGTCATTGGTTATTGTGCGGTAAGTAATCAGTTTGATGCTGGTGCGGCAATCCTGTTTCTGACATTCTGTATTTGGCAAGTTCCTCACTCATACGCCATTGCGATATATCGATTCAATGACTACAAAGCTGCTTCGATTCCTGTATTACCGATTCAATCTGGAATCTTGAAAGCACGCACACATATCATTGCTTATATTGTCGCGTTTGCACTTGCAGCAATGGCACTCACCTATATGGGGTATGTCGGTAGCTGGTACGCATTAGGAATGGGTTTGGTTAGTCTTTATTGGCTCTATATTGCAAAAGTACGGTTCGAGAAAATGCCTGCTCAACAATGGGGTAAGCAATTAACGATTTTTTCTATCGTCAGTATTTTTGTATTTTGTATCTTAATCTCGCTCGATTTTTCAACATTAAATAGTGTCGAACAAACTGTGGCAAGCTTGGTGCAACTAATTCCTACTGGAAACAGCTAATGAGCATGAACCCTTCACGTTGGGCGATAGCCGTTGGTTTGCTCATATTGTTAGGCTTATTGTCTTTGTATTTCAACAATACGACGGTTCCCATCGGCGAAACACCAAGGTCTATCGATGAGCTTGGTGGTCGGTTTGAACTAACCAGTCTAAATGGTCCCGTTGATTCAGATGATTATAAAGGTCAAACCGTCGTCCTTTATTTCGGATTTCTAAATTGCAGCGAAGTCTGCCCTTCTTCAATGGGTGTTATGTCAGCGGCATTTAGTTTACTTAAACCAAGTAGTTATGAACAAGTCCAAGGCTTTTTTATCAGTGTCGACCCTAGCCGGGATGATTATGAATCCCTATATCAATTCTCTCAGTATTTTGACAAACGGATACTCGGGTTAACCGGCACTCAGGAAGAAGTTGATGTGGTAACTGATAATTATGGGGTCTATGTTGATATCGTAAGTATGGAATCATCAGTACTCGATTATACAGTCGATCACTCTTCACGCTTTTTTGTGCTCGATCCAAATGGCGGGCTAGTTGATGCAATGAGTCACAGTACTACTCCTACTGAGTTAGCCTCCCGTATTGAAAGAGTCGTTAAACAGTACACGGTTTCAAAAGGAAACGAATAATGAAATCCATGGTTCTTAGCTTCGCTATTGTATTCGGATCTATCCACCTTCCGGTCATTGCGGATGACCATTCAGCGCATCATGCTCATGAGCCCACGACAACCAAGTCGATGGTAGCCGCTCACAATACAACTAGTGAAGTCAGATCAGGTTTAGCGATTAGCCATGTGGTGGCAAAACCGACCATTCCCGGTGTAAAAGTGAGTTCTGGTTATTTGAGGATCACCAATGAAAGCAAAGCACCAATACGATTGGTCGGTGCGGAAACTCCAGTAGCCAGCCATACTGAGCTTCATCGAATGTTTATGAGAGAAAACAAAATGGCAATGCGTAAGGTCGACGTCATTGAATTGGCCCCTAATGAGTCGCTTGAATTCGGTCCTCATGGCTACCATTTAATGTTTATATCTATAAAAGAACCCTTCAAGGAAGGACAGTCTTTTCCTTTAGCATTGATAAGTGAAGATGGCGCCCGTTATGAGACAGTCATGAAAGTGGCTCCAACGCCTTCTCATTAATAATTAAAGACGATAGCTTTAATTCAAGATATCGTCTCTCTCCTAATGGTGTTACGCTCGTTGTTTATTTGGAGCTAGTATGAAAACAAAATCTACTTCCTTGGTATGTTTGCTCTCGATCGGTTTTTCTACGCTCACATACGCTCAAGAAACCTCGATGGAGCATATTGCTGCGGAGCAGCCTATCCCGTGTTCTGAAGAGTTAATAGATCTTGCTCGAGTCAGCCTTAAAGAAAACCCTCATCGGATGCTAGAGCAGAAAACTGGTATTGATGATGTTCACCTATTTAATGCTCTAGCGGTGACCAGTTATCGCGATCGAGATAGCCATGTTACCTTTCATGGTGTTCGAAATTCACTGGGAAAATGCGATACGTCGGTAACAGAAAGTTACGTACTGCAAACTCCCTGCTCGGATGCCAGACATGAAGCGTTCAGTAAGTGGACATTTGAAGGAAAGTTAAACGAGCGCACCGTCGTACTAGAGAGTAAAAGAACGCCCGGGAAAGAAGCCTTTTTAACCGATCAGTTTTCGACATTGTGCTTGGTTACAACTCGGCAAGTTGTGAATAACTAACGATTGATTAACGGATACTATTCATGTTGTAAACAAGTGTCCCAAAACAAAGATGAATCTATATGAATAGTGAACCCAAACTCGCCTCAAAACCCGAAAATAATGGTTGGGCAGCAAAGCTCAAAACCAAGTGGGGAGTCGAAAGTCACCTTCAATTTTGTATTATTTTAATTGTATTTTCGATTACCGGATCCGTTACTGGTTGGTGCGTCGTTCAGTACTTTTCCTGGCTTGAGATTGAGAGTGAGTCGCACACACTTTTAAAAGTAATCCCGTATGTTTTGGGCTTTTTCACCTATCAATTACTGCTGCTGATTTTTGGGTCTATTAGTGGTCAGTTTCGTTTTTTCTGGAAGTTTCAAAAAAAAACAATTGGCCGTATCGCTCAACTCGCCTTGCGCTTTAAAAGAAAATAATAGGGGAGTGCTCGCTAGCGACACACTTGCAAACAAAAAGCGAACCAAACGGTTCACTTTTTTTACTTAAGTTAGTTTCCAACTTAGTTATTTGTGATCATTACCAATCTCTACTCTTCGTAATTCTCAATACTCGGGCATGAACAAATCAAGTTACGGTCACCGTAGACATTATCGACACGGTTAACGGTTGGCCAGTACTTCGACGCCTTGGTTTGTTTGGTTGGGAAGCACGCATTTTCACGTGAGTACGGGCGCTCCCAAGTCTCGGATGACAAATCAACTTGAGTGTGAGGCGCGTTAACCAATGGATTATTTTCGATTGGCCATTCACCCGCTTCCACTTTGTCGATCTCGGCACGAATGGCGATCATCGCGTCACAGAAACGATCGATCTCTTCAAGATCTTCAGATTCCGTTGGTTCAATCATCAACGTACCCGCAACTGGGAACGACATGGTTGGGGCGTGGAAACCGTAATCCATCAAACGTTTTGCAATGTCCTCTTCGCTGATGCCGCTGCTTTCTTTCAACGGACGAATATCGATAATACATTCATGAGCAACACGACCATTGCCGCCACGATAAAGAACCGGGTAGTGTGGCAACAAACGCTCCATCATGTAGTTGGCGTTCAAAATCGCGACTTGTGTGGCTTCGGTTAAACCTTGTTCCCCCATCATAGCGATATACGCCCAAGAGATTGGAAGAATGGATGCACTGCCTAGATCCGCCGCAGAAACCGCGTAGTCAGTTCCTTCTACACCATTTTCAATGTGCCCCGGTAAAAAAGGTGCAAGGTGAGATTTCACCCCAATTGGGCCCATTCCTGGACCGCCGCCACCGTGAGGAATACAGAAAGTTTTGTGTAGGTTTAAATGCGATACATCTGAACCAATAAACCCAGGTGACGTAAGGCCGACTTGTGCGTTCATATTAGCGCCATCAAGGTAGACTTGGCCGCCAGCAGCATGAACTAAATCGCACACTTCACGAACGTGCTCTTCGTACACGCCATGTGTTGATGGGTAGGTGATCATGATGCTCGCAAGATTGTCGTTGTGTTTCTCAATCTTCGCAGTTAAATCATCAATATCGATGTTGCCATCGGCATCACACTTAACCACGACCACTTTCATCGACACCATAGAAGCTGTCGCTGGGTTCGTTCCGTGTGCAGAACTCGGAATTAGACACACATTACGATGGCCTTCACCTCGGCTTTTGTGATAACGCTGAATTGCAATTAGACCCGCGTATTCGCCCGACGCGCCTGAGTTTGGCTGTAGAGAAAAATCGTCGTAGCCGGTAATTTCACACAACTTCTCTTTTAAATCTTTCGCTAATGCGGTGTAACCCGCCGCTTGCTCAAGAGGAGCAAATGGGTGAATCGCACCAAACTCAGGCCATGTAACAGGAATCATCTCTGCTGCTGCGTTGAGCTTCATGGTACAGCTGCCCAGCGGAATCATGCCGTGGGTCAGTGAGAAGTCTTTGTTCTCAAGCTGTTTTAGGTAACGCATCATTTGAGTTTCGCTGTGATGCGTGTTGAATACGGGGTGAGTTAAGTACTTAGATTCGCGGCGACAGGCTTCGGGAATCGCAGCAAACTCATTGTCGGCAATAGCTGAAGACAACGCTTCGATGTTTTCCTTCACGTCGAAGATAGCAAACAACGCCGCGATATCCTCGGTGGTGGTGGTTTCATCTAAGCTGATGCCAAGTTTACCCGGAAGCAAACGTAAATTGATGTCGGCTGCTTGCGACTTAGCATAGAGTGCATCGGTATCGCTAGCAGTGTTTAGTGTGATGGTATCGAAGAAGCTGTTGTGATCAAGCTCGTAATCAGACTTTGTTAAGCCAGCGGCTAAAATTGCGGTCATATGATGAGTACGACGAGCAATGGTACGTAATCCTTCTGCGCCGTGGAATACTGCGTAGAAAGAGGCCATATTTGCGAGCAACGCTTGCGCGGTACAAATGTTCGACGTCGCTTTTTCGCGGCGAATATGTTGTTCGCGAGTTTGCATCGCCATGCGCAGCGCTGGGTTACCGTGAGTATCGATAGACACACCAATTACTCGGCCGGGCATGGTACGTTTATGTTTATCACGTGTCGCCATAAATGCGGCGTGTGGACCACCATAACCAACGGGGACACCAAAACGCTGCGCTGAACCAATCACGACATCAGCGCCCATTTCTCCCACAGGCTTAAGCAGTGCGCAGGCCAGTAAATCAGTCGCAACGGCAACAAGGGTTTTGTTGGCTTGGGCTTTTGCAATCACATCCGTAAGGTCACGAACCTGACCTGTGGTGCCAGGATATTGAATCAATGCGCCGAACACATCCTGTTCAGGAAGCGAGTCGAGTTCGCCAACAATGACCTCAAACCCAATGTATTCGGCACGAGTTTTCACCACTTCTAGAGTTTGCGGATGAACATCGTCGGCAACGAAGAATACTTTGCTCTTACTTTTACCAGCGCGCTTACACAGGGTCATGGCTTCTGCTGCCGCTGTAGCTTCATCAAGCAGCGATGCGTTGGCGATTTCCATGCCGGTAAGATCCATCACCATTTGTTGATAGTTCAGTAACGCTTCGAGTCGGCCTTGAGATATTTCTGGTTGATACGGCGTATAAGCAGTATACCAACCTGGGTTTTCCAGCACGTTCCGTAAAATTACGTTGGGTGTGAACGTGTTGTAATATCCTTGACCGATAAAGGTACGCTTAATTTGATTTTGCTGAGCAATGGCTTTCAGCTCGCTCAGCATCTGAGATTCACTCATAGGTGCGGCTAATGACATTGGCTGCTCTAGACGAATCGACTGAGGCACTGTTTGAGCAATGAGCGCATCTAGGCTATCAACGTTAAGCGTTTCAAGCATGGATTGCTGATCCGCTGAATTAGGGCCATTGTGGCGTGAGACGAACTCATTTTGAGTCGAAAGACGATTCAGTAACTGTGTCATTATTCCGGTACCTTGGTAAATCTAGCGTTGCACTTCAACCACCGTAATAGGTTGGTGGTTGACGATATTGAAAACAGCAAAAACTACTTTTTCGTTAAAAGCAGTGTTCACCACCTCGAAAATATTACTCGTCTTCGATAGCGGCGAAGTAATCTTCAGCCGATTTTAGGCCATCAAGTTCTGCAAGGTCTGCTGCTTTGATTTTTACAATCCAACCGCCTTCGTATGGTTCTTCGTTGATAAGCTCTGGGCTGCCTTCAAGATCTTCATTAACTTCGATAATCGTGCCATTGATAGGCATGTAAATTTCAGACGCTGCTTTTACAGATTCAACAAGTGAGAAGTTATCGCCGGCTTCTGGCTCGGCATCGACTTCTGGTAATTCAACAAATACCACGTCGCCAAGCATTTCTTGAGCATGCTCGGAAATACCCACCGTGACAGTACCATCGCCATTATCGCGAACCCATTCGTGGCTTTCAGTAAACTTCAACGTATTGTCCATGACAAATTCTCCAAATAATCAAATCTAAAATAAGGGGTAATAAACGCACAACTATAGGCGTACTCAACATGTCGATAACATACCTTTTCAACCTGCAACATTCAATTAAAATTTCCAATAGGAAACTATGTTTCTCTTGCGTTTATGGGTTAGGTGCATTTTTCACGCCAAGCCGTTATGATATAGGGGAGTGTGACTCGTATGATTTACCGTATAAAAATGACTAAGGTCGAGGATGGAAGAATGCAAGATGAAATATTTGATGATTATCCTTCATTGTTGCTAGAAAAAGATTCAACAGAAGAGAATATTCAGCCTCTAAAACTCGGCCAACGGATTAAAGATATTCGGTTGAATCTTGGTCTTACTTTGGAAGAAGCAAGCCAGAAGACGGGTTTGGCACGCTCTACGTTAAGTAAAATAGAGAATGAACAAATATCGCCAACGTTTCAGGCTATGCAAAAACTCGCCAATGGGCTAGCGATAAATATGCCTCAACTATTTGAGCCACCTAAGAAAATCATTGCAACTGGACGCCGAGATGTCACTCGCTCTATGCAAGGAAAACCGCATCCTACTCCAACGTACGAACATGAGTTACTTGCCACTCAGCTATCAAACAAAAAGATGATGCCATTTAAAACACAGGTGCGTTCGCGAACTTTTGAAGAGTATGGTGATTGGGTTCGTCATGATGGTGAAGAATTCCTTCTCGTATTAGAAGGTGAAATTGCCTTTTATTCAGAATTCTATGAACCTGTAAATATGGCGAAAGGCGATAGTGTTTATTACGATGCGAACATGGGACATATGCTGGTATCCATTAGTGAAAAAGATGCAGAAATCCTCTGGGTGACGGCTAAATAATTCGTTTCTTATAAGATACTTTTCTAATAAATCACTATTTCAGTGCTTGAATTGCCCTGTTTTTGCACTCTTCTTCTTTAAATATCTTACCTATTGCTATGTATTAGCGGTTTTTAAGTAGAAAAATGGTTAAATAGTTTCAATTTTCTCATTCTTGTTTATTATTGGAAACACACAGCATCTTAAGTTGGTCATCTATTGTGACCAGTCTTAACCCATTTCATTGGTATGGAGAATTGTCATGGCTAACGAGCAGCAACCGAGTACGTTGTTAAAGACCCCGTTATATGATTTACATGTTGAAGAGGGCGCGAGAATAGTGCCGTTTGCGGGCTACGAAATGCCAGTGCAGTATAAATTAGGTGTAAAGAAAGAACATTTACACACTCGTGATGCCGCTGGTTTATTTGATGTTTCCCATATGGGGCAATTAACGTTGACCGGTGAAAACGCCGCGGCAATGCTCGAAAGTTTGGTTCCCGTTGATGTGATTGATCTTCCATCGGGCAAACAGCGCTATGCTTTTTTTACCAATGAACAGGGTGGCATTCTCGATGATTTAATGGTGGCGAATCTAGGCGATTGCTTGTTTGTCGTGGTGAATGCAGCGTGCAAAGAAGCTGATATCGCTCACTTGAAAGCAAACTTACAGCCAGGCGTTACTTTAACCGAATTGGATGATCGTGCTTTAATTGCTCTGCAAGGTCCTCAAGCCGCTTCGGTACTTGGAACGCTAGCACCACAAGTTAACGATATGGTGTTTATGGATATCGCACGTGTGACGATTGAAGGAATTGACTGCATTGTCAGTAGAAGCGGCTATACTGGTGAAGACGGTTATGAGATTTCGGTTTCTAGTCAAGATGCAGTTGCACTTGCTAAACGTTTAACAGCGTTCGAGCAAGTGGAATGGATCGGTTTAGGCGCTCGAGATTCACTGCGCCTAGAATGCGGTTTGTGCTTGTATGGTCATGATCTTGATGAAACGACAACACCGATCGAAGCGAGCCTGATTTGGGCTCTAAGCCCAGCGAGGCGCGCAGACGGTGTACGTTCTGGTGGTTATCCTGGGGCATCGGTTATTCATGATCAACACGCAAATAAATCTGCGGCTCGCAAGCGTGTGGGACTGATAGGTGAGACTAAAGCACCGGTTCGAGAAGGAACGCCATTGTTTGATCAAGAGGGTCAAGCTATCGGAGTAGTAACTAGTGGGACGACCGGACCAAATGCAGGTGTACCTGTATCGATGGCGTATGTGAAGAGTGATTTCTCAGCTGTTGGAACCAAAATTCAAGCGGAAGTTCGGGGGAAAATGTTACCGATGACCGTAAGTAAGATGCCTTTTGTACCGCAGAGTTATTATCGCGGGTAAGACACGTATCATGCAATTCTGTTGATAAAGGGGAACATGATATGTTCCCCTTTTCTATTGGGTATCGTATTATGACAAGAGTTAATTTCGCTAGGACGAATCTATGATAAAACGTCATTTATTGACTTTGGTAGCCGCGCTTTGTTTTGTAAATACGACAACCGCGAATGACCTCTCCACGTATATTGTGAATGGAGAAAGCACATCGCTTACCGAGCATCCTGATTTCGCGAGTTTGTTTTTCGATAGTATTGATTATGATGGGCTTTATGCTGGTCCATATTGTGGTGCGACAGTACTAAGCCAGACTTTTATTTTGACCGCGGCGCACTGTATTTTTGATGGGGATGAACCTAACGAATACAGCATGTTGTTTACTACCGTTGGACAAACTAATGATGCATCGAATTTTCCTGACTCGGTGACGACAGTTCGTGCCAAAAAGTTTTACTATTACAGCTCCTTTAGTGGAACAGATTCTGACTTATGGGCTGATGATATTGCCATCATTGAATTGGAGAGTAGCTTAAATAGCAATGCGACTGTAAGTACGCCATCAGATGAGTCTTACCGCAATACGAGTAATAATTTTGTCACTATTGGATTAGGCAAAACCGATGATAATGATGATATTGATGACAATACTTTATTATCTGCCAACATGACGTATATCACTAATGCAGCCTGCCAAGACGCATTAATCGCAGATTATAGCGCGGGGTATAGTGGCTTGTTTACCAACAAGCAAATTTGTTTTGAGGGAGCTGACTCGAGTAGCACTACAAATGGCCTCGTTGCTGGTGTTTGTTCAGGCGATTCAGGTGGCCCTATATATTACGAAAATGGTGGTAGCTTTACTCAGGTTGGAATTACCAGTTTTGGACCTAGTGAATGTGGTTCGACAACGGTGACGTCATACTACACAGAAGTGGCGGATTACACTGGATGGATAACAAGTGTTATGAATGGAAGTTACGATTCCAGCACAACGAGTGTGTTTACCGCAACAGATAATAAACGTTCGGCGTATTTATCCTTCGGCTTTTCCGGTGGTTCATCTGGTGGTTCAGATGGTTCTTTTCAAGTGATCTCTTCGTCATCAGCGAGCTCTGGTACTATCAATACTCTAGGGTTATTACTTATGGCATGCATTGCATTAATACGCCGTTTCAACATATTTTCTTGCTTCTCAAAAGGTAAAGGCAAATAAGGTTAGTTATTATTGGAAGTCATAAAATTGACTTTCGACTCGTTTTTATAATGGTATGTTAGCCGTGCGATGTTTTTGAGGCTTGATATGGTAAGGGGATCACTAAGTGTTCCCCTTTTATTTTGTCTAGAGTATGATGGTGTCAATATTTTAGCGTGGGGACATGCCATCATGAAACGCCAGTTAACGACTCTACTTTCAACGTTCAGTTGCTTACCAGCTGTAATGGCAATGGATCTTTCGACCTATATCGTAAATGGTGATGAAACGTCACTTACCTCATATCCCAACTTCGCCAGCCTATTTTGGGACAGTGTTGAATACGATGGAACATATCGTAGTGCATCGTTTTGTGGTGCTACCGTTCTAAGTGATACTTTCGTTTTAACGGCTGCACATTGTATTTTTGATGACGAAGATATTGATCAAGAATATATGCTTTTTACTGCCGTTGGACAAACTGATGACATGTCTAACTGGTTAGATACCGTAGATACCGTCCGCGCTTCAAAGTTTTATTATTTCACTTCTTTTGATAATTCTGGCTCAGATTTATGGGCTAACGATATTGCTATTATTGAGCTTGAGAGCAGCTTAAACAGTGCAGGAATTGTAACCATACCTGCTGATGAATCATATCGTGACGAAGAAAATAGCACTTATGTGACGATCGGATTAGGTAAAACGGATGACGATGATTTAACTTCTGACAACACCTTGCTCTCAGCAAATATGAACTATATAGACAATGACGGATGTAAGTCATCTCTCGCGTCGGATTATGGCACGAATTACAGTGATAGATTTACCGATAAACAGATATGCTTTGAAGGCTCAGATAAAGATACAACAACCAATAATCTAGTGGCTGGAATTTGTTCTGGAGACTCTGGTGGCCCTATCTATCATGTTAGTGGTAGCACATATACTCAAGTCGGGATTACGAGCTTTGGTCCATCAAGGTGTGGTAGTAAAGACGTGACTTCCTACTATACTGAGCTAGCTGACTATATTGGTTGGATAGAAGGCGTAATGGCCGGCACTTACGATTCAAGTGTTACATCAGTCTATGTTGCAACGGAAGCAAAACGAGAAGCGTTTGTTAACGGTGAACCACTAGATGATGTTTCAGCGATTGATGATTCTTCGGATACATCAGATGAAAACACGTCTGATGATGGGGCTTCGAGTGATGACACTTCAGGTGACAATACATCAGATGATGGGGCTTCGAGTGATGACACTTCTGGTGACAATACATCAGATGATGGGGCCTCGAGTGATGACACTTCAGATGACAATACATCAGATGACGGCGCTTCGGGTGGTGGCACTTCAGATGATAATACGCCAGATGACGAGGCTTCGGGTGATAACACTTCTGATGACAATGCTTCTGACGAAGATACATCGGAGAGCACTTCAGGTGAGGACCCTGCAGATGAAGACTTTACCGGTGACGAATCATTAGACAACGATATCGTAGCGGCATCGGCAAGTGGCGCTGCTGCTGGTGCTATTCACGAGGTTGGTTTATTGCTGATGGCGTTGGTTGCTGTCATTCGTCGCGTGAGAATGCGCTCAGTTCGTTAACGAGAGCACAAAGTTACGGGCATATCTAAATGAAAAGGTATTTAGAGCGACATGAAGTAATATTGTCGCTCTAAATCTTTACTGCTTGTGTTGGCTTTCGATTTCGTTATGGTTTTGGCTGTGGCTCTGTATAAGCAGGAGTACCCCAAAGCGGAACCGTCGACAAACTGTGTTTGAAGCTACCAGAAGTTTCTTTGGTTGAGTATGATACATACAACAAAGTTTGCGTATCAGCGTCTAAAATTCTACGAATCTTCATTGTCTTAAAGAAAATACTTTTTGATTTTTTAAAGACCACATCACCTGAATTAGACTTATCAATTTTAGCAATCATTTCCGCGGTAATCGGACCGGTTTGACGACAAGCGATTGAAGAATCTGATGGATCTGCAAGACTTAAATCCGCCTCAATACTCGCCACGTGACAGGTCACGCCTGTTACTATGGGATCAACAAGGTTATTAATTTTAATATCTTGAGTTGTGAACAAGCCAAGACTCACATCACCTACTTCACTGTTATCACAAGCGCTTAGCATTGTTGCGAGAAGAGGAGCAAGCAGTAAAGTTTTTTTCATAACAATTTCCAACTAACTGAAGTAAAGGTCATAATAGCAATATCACTGACTGAATGAAACGTGACTTATTTAAGTCTGACCTTTGTTGAGTAATATTTTTAACCAATATTATACGGAACAATATGAGAGATAGTGCTAATGCCATTGTAAAACTAAAAAATCAATGGCTACGTCAGCAAGTCGAGGTAGAGCATCCAACCAAAGAAAGCCTTGCTGGATGTGATTTATATATGGAACAAGAGAAGCATTATTTGTGTGAGGCATGGTGCCCGTTACCAATATTACCACAGTACCTTGACGACATTTACTTGGTTGATTTTCATCGATTAACAGTGACATTTGCGCTATTGCAAGCAGAAAAATATGATAGTGATTTAGATAAAGGCCACATTATCGAGTTTCTTACTCAAGTTATCTATTCCGAGCCATGTGAGTTATATCTTGGTTATGAAAATGGTGATCCTGTCGCTTGTGCCATAGTGACATTGAAAGACAATGATCTACTAGTATCAGATGTTGTAGTAAAGGCAAACAGTCAGTTTGGTGATATAAATAATTTTGTTGCGCAGCTTCATGCAAAACTGAACGTCTCTTCAGAACAACTCCAGTGCTATATCCAATACTAAGAATGTTGAGACTTAATGTAAATTTAAGTAATTGGAGTAGCGCTGATTCTTAAATTTTAGTAAATTTAATGAACAGCGTTCAATTAGATTCTTAATAAGGGGATTAGATGCTTAGATTTATTGCTGTTGGAGTATTGGTGACGATACTATCGGGTTGTGTTGGACATTGGGGGCCAACGCATGGTCGAGGTGGTGGTAAGCCAGTGTACCACGATACTGGGCATCATAATGTTCAGAAGAAAGGGGTTCGAGAGCGTCGATACCGCTAGCCTCTGCAAATCAATTGAGTTGTGCTGTAATTGCATATGTATTCTTTGCAGCATTTCTTCTTTTATCACTTCCTTATTTTCAAACCTTAAAGTTATAACGATCATATTAAAATATTTTTGAATGTGATAATTCTCATATTTTTCTAGATTTAACATTTCAGTAATGAACGGTGTGTTCTTTGTACTATTTATTTACTTTTAGCCAAAAAATAATTAATTTTTTGAGTTAGATCATACAAATGATTATAAAAAAAATGAATAGATTAAAAAAAAGTTGAGTATTTCAAAAGATATTGAATAATGGGGTATGTAAGATGGAGAAGCGGAGCGCTTCTTAATTAATCCGCAAACAGGAATGTACCCCCCATGTCAAATTCGTATGTATTGGTTATCAACTCTGGTAGTTCATCGCTAAAATTTGCTGTCATCGATTCAAATTCTGGTGATGCAATTGTGAGTGGTTTAGGTGAATGTTTTGGTTTACCTGAAGCTGTAGTGAGCTGGAAATATCAAGGTGAGAAAACAGAAGAAGCTATCTCTCATCCAGACAGTCATCACCAGCATGCCATAAATCGTATTGTTGCTCTTGTTGAAAGTTTAGGGTTTGATAAAGATATTGTTGCGGTAGGACACCGTATTGTTCATGGTGGAGAGAAATTCACATCTTCAGTTCGAATTGATAACACGGTACTTGAAGAAATTGAAAGCCTAAGTGATTTAGCGCCGCTGCATAACCCCGCTGGTGCTATTGGTGTTCGTGCCGCTATGGAGGCATTTCCTAGCTTACCTCAATTTGCTGTATTTGATACTGCATTCCACCAAACCATGCCAAAACGCGCTTTCACTGGTGCGATTGCCAATGAGCTTTACACTGAATATGGTATTCGTCGCTATGGCTTCCATGGCACTAGCCACTACTTTGTCAGCCGTGAAGCTGCAAAAATGCTGAACAAGCCCGCAGAAGAGTGTAACTTAATTACTGTTCACTTAGGTAATGGCGCATCAGTGTGTGCCGTGAGAAATGGACAGAGCTACGATACTTCAATGGGCTTCACTCCGCTTGCTGGTTTGATGATGGGCACGCGTTCAGGAGATTTAGATCCAGGTATTATTGAGTTTCTATTGAAGAAAGGCTGGGAACCTGAAAAAGTTTTTGAAGTGTTGAATAAAAAGTCCGGCTTCTTGGGTGTATCAGGCCTAACCTCTGATGCTCGAGGTATTCAAGATGCAATGGCCGAAGGTCACGAAGGAGCAACGTTAGCATTTGAAGTCTTTACTTATCGTGTTGCTAAATACATTGGTTCTTATTTAATTCCACTAGATAGCTTAGATGCAATCGTATTTACTGGCGGCATCGGTGAGAATGCATTGCCTATTCGCCGTGAAATTTTGAAAAAGCTTAAAATTCTTGGATTTGTCGAAGATGAAGCTGGAGACGAACAGGCTAGATTTGGTGAATCTGGCGTGATTGCTCGGTCGGAAATGCTTGGTGCGGTTGCATTAGTTATTCCTACCAATGAAGAGTTGGTCATTGCTCAAGATTGTATCAATCTTCTGTAAGTTCATTTAGAACATTGACGTCATTAAGAAGCCCGCAGTTATCGCGGGCTTTTTTACGTTCTATTAGAGCGATAGTTAATTGTGACTCTTATTTTAGGAATAATGAAACATAATCTCTTGTCCAAAAGTTGGCTTTAACGGCAAACGGGATGAAAGCAAGAGCTAAGACTGCCCCCAGTGTATCGCATAGCATGTCTTTTTGTGCATCCCAAATATCCCCCTGAGAGCCCAAGAAAGCTATCCCAGCATCTCCGCCAGCAAGTACCGCATACCACCATTCAATAATCTCGTAGCCAGCGGCAAGGCTCATAATGGACAA
Organism: uncultured Vibrio sp.; assembly: GCA_947504195.1. Taxonomy (GTDB): domain Bacteria; phylum Pseudomonadota; class Gammaproteobacteria; order Enterobacterales; family Vibrionaceae; genus Vibrio. The sequence continues at coordinate 220,322 of CANNGN010000002.1, forward strand.
CAAACCCACAAGAGTGGCTAATTGTGTATTACAGTATTGTTTTCTGATTAAATATTCAGCGATGGGGAAGGCATAAAGCCCGATAGAAAAGTGCGCGACGCGGTCAAAATTGTTTCGCTCTGACCCTATTAGATTGTTGAACCAATCAAACGGCACTTCCGCAAAGGTATATCGAGCACCAATGGTATGTAAAGTAAGCCAAGCAAACATAAATAAGTAACTTGCGATACTAAATTTGAATGAGAAGCTGATTACCCAAACTAAAGAGAGTATGGCGAAAACAGGTATCATTTCAGCAAGCCAAACTTCCATCGATGCTGGACGCCAAAGTGAAAAAAGCACTAGCAACAGGAAACAACATGAGAAAATCGACAGTGGTTTGGGGACTCGTGAGAACATAATTCATCCAGCTACATCATTAAAATCTCATTATGCTACCCAATCGAACAATGTACAATTAATTTTTTGATCTTAACCTCAGATATTGCGTGTTATTGATTTGAACAGTCGACAAACTTAGACGATTGCAGTTCAATAGTGGGATTGCTAGGAGGCAATGTTGATGAGTTCGATCCAAGATACGATAGTGACAGAACAAGCGTTGATGGATAATCCTTTAGTTTGGCCTATCTTTGACGTGCTGCGTAGTGAGCCGAAAATTTGGAAAGTGCATACGCTCGCAGCGAAACTAAATGAACAGGGTTATATTTCCGATCTTGATGCGTCACCAGACCGAGATATGTTTAAGCGAAACTTTCTCATCATGAATGGCTTATACCAGCTTCAAGAGGCGCTGTTACCCGACAACTGGCTGCAAGTTAACTCGATGAATATTGTATTGTCATCTCAAGAATCTGCTACAGATAGTCAACGGATGGGTATTGATGTTGAAGACCCTTTACGTAGCTACTATACCGATTGGGCCAACTACGAAACATCAGATACAGAAGTAAAGCGTTTGTTGAATCAATTTTGGCAGCAGTACCGTGATTATGTTGGCTGTGGTCCAGCGCTCAATATGGACCGGACTCATGCGCTGAATCTTTTTCAGTTATCTTCCGACGCGAGTTTCTCAGATATTCGAAAACGTTGGCGAAAACTCGCTTTACGTTGGCATCCTGATAGAGATGATGGTGATGTTGAGCAGTTTAGGCTTATGTGTGAAGCTTGGCATGTGTTAAGACACAATGACCAAGCTTAATTCGCATTTGTACTCTGTCTATAGGCTCGTTGATAGAGAGGCATAGTTTAATTTGATAAGAACTGCGCTTTTCTCAATCGATTAAGCGCCGCTAAAATATCGATGCTTCTAGGTTTGGCAAGATCGCCATGTGGCGGCATTCTAGCGTACCAATCATCGTCAAGCATGGCTTCAAAGCAAGAAGTTGGTACAATATTTTGACCTTGTTGTACTAACTGGAACCATAGCCAACCTATTGCGTTAATTTCTTGGTTAGATTCAAGCTGCTCTAGTGCGGTTAAATCAATAGATTCAGCACCAAAACGGAGAAACTTCTCTCCTTTTGAAGATACGCGATATTTACCTTCCTTGAGCAACTTCTCTAGAGGATTAACTCGAATCGAACGGGCATTTGGAAAAGAGAGTTTCGCTTCACTTTCATTGGTACGCGTTGAAGGATGAAGCGCGACCACTTGTTTCGCTTTATCAGTGAGATCCAGCGCATTGTAGTCATGCATTTGAATGACACAATCTGCAAGATCCAAATAATCTCCCGACCCACCCATAACGATAATTGTCGATATATCTGCTTCTTCTTTTAGTTGACCGATTCTATCGACTAAAGGAGTAATGGGCTCGTCACCTTTGTTGACCAAAGCCTGCATTCTCTCATCACGGATCATAAAGTTGGTTGCTGAGGTATCTTCGTCGATCAAAAGTGTTTTTGAGTTTGCCTCTAACGCTTCTTGCAGCCAAGCAGCTTGCGACGTTGAGCCAGAAGCATCTTGTGTGCTAAAGCAGTGAGTATCACGCTTTAGTGGTAAATGATTGATATAATTTGAAATATCAAGCTCATGAACGCAGCGTCCATCTTCAGCTCGGATTTTTACAGCACTTTCATCTGTGACTACAAATTCACGACCATCTCCGGGAATGTGGTTGTAGATGCCTTTTTGTAACGCAGTGAGAAGTGTAGATTTTCCGTGGAAACCGCCACCAACGATCAAGGTTATCCCTTTCTTTATCCCCATTCCGCTAATTTTGCCATGATAAATAGAGTCGAGCTCTATTTGCATTGATTCAGGCGATTGAAAAAGGATAGCCTCTTTCATTGGCGTATCACTGTTACCCGATGTTCGCGGTAATAGACTTCCATTGGCGACAAAGGCAACTAGCTCATGTTGAGCAAGTTGTTCTCTTAGATAGGCCTGATCTTCAATGACTTCGCAGTGACGTTCGAGGGCTTCAATGTCCAATTCACGTTCGGAAGTACTACGGCGAATATATTTTGGTAAGTGAAAGGTGAGGAGGTTGACGGCTTTTTTACCTAAAATATCTCGTCCTTCAGCAGGCAGGTTTACGCGAAATCTAAGTTCGATACCTTCTTCAGTAAAAACGACAGAGGTACTATTTAGCACTACTTGTCCGCTGCTTGCCATTTGCAATGCATTGTCTCTATGGGCCAATTGAGCAAAATGACGAGCGATGTAATCTCGAGCTGCGATTTGGTACTGTTGCGATTTTTCTCTCAACCATCCAAGTCCACTCGGAGCCCATGGCTTTATGCTACGAAACCTCGATGATGAGGCATAAGGGTCTGCTTGGACATGATCAATGATTAGGGAGAAATCTCCAAATTCATACTGGCCTTTTATCTTCTGATAGGCGCGAAAGTTCTGTTTTTCTAATGGTTTAAGAATTGAGATTAAATGATCCATGGAGCCTTTCGCTGTTGTTGAACAAAAAAATTAGAGTAAATGAATACTCTAATTTTAAATTTGAACTGATTATAGCGAATGCAATGGAACTGGGGTAGTACAAACGTACTCAGTGACGCGTCCATGTTTGGCTAAAAGACGGATATTGATTGATTAAGCCATTTTCAAAATCGTCAGCGGGCATTGGATGACCATATAAGAAACCTTGGTTATAGTCACAGCCTTCTCCCATAAGAAAGGCTTCTTGTTCTTTCGTTTCGACTCCTTCAATAATCACCTTCAGCTTTAGAATTTTCGCAATTTGGATTATTGAACGCACAATTTCCCGATCGTCTTCACTATGTTCAAGTGGATGAATAAAGCTTTTGTCGATTTTTATGCAGTCAAACGGAAACTTTTTTAAATAGTTGAACGAAGCATATCCAGTACCAAAGTCGTCGAGTGATATTGTGACGCCAAGCTTGTGCAATACTTTTAGAGTGTCAGACGCTATATGTTCATCTGTGATTAAGCTGCTTTCGGTCACTTCAATCTCGAGGAAATGAGGTGGCAGTTTGTAATCCTTAAGTAGCTGCTTAACTTGCTCAACAAATCGAACATCTTTTAACTGTTTAGCCGAAATATTGACAGCCATCTTAAAGTCATTAATGTGGCCAACCCATTGGCTCGCTTTTTCTATCGCAGTTCTTAGAACAAAGCTCCCGACTTCAAAAATAAGACCATTTTTTTCCGCCATATGGATTAATGTTTCAGTGGATATATCGCCTAATGTAGGGTGACTCCAACGTAACAGGGCTTCTGCACCAGTCCAACGTTTACTTTTCGCACAAACTTTAGGCTGAAAATAAAGCATGAGATCTTCATTGCGAACCGCTTGCAGCAAATAATCTTCCAATTGATGGTGGTGAGATTGGGAGTCAGATAGTGCTTGAGAATGATAACAGTGACTTAATCCGGAATCTCGACATGACAACATTGCAGAGGATGCTTGATCAAGTATCTCATCGACGGATGAACTGTTATGTGATGTAGAAATCCCAATATAGCTGTGTAAATGGGTTACTTGATTATGAATATTAAAAACAGACTTGTTAATTGCTAGAAGCTGGGAACAAATTGACTCAACCTGATGATGGAGATTGTGAGAACGAACCAACAGCGCAAGATCGATGGAATTTGGGCGTGCTATTTTTATACCAGTGGTATTTTCCAGTATTTTTAGGCGATCGTGGTATTGAGTTAATACCGTTTCCCATTCTTTATAGCCAAATCGCGTTTGTAGGCTTTTGGCATTGCTAAATCCAATATGAATAAGTGCAAATGGTTGCACATTTTTTGTGTTGGAAAAGTGATTTTTTAACTCAACTTCTAAAGCGAATCGATTAAGAAACCCTGTCCCTGTATCGTAATATCGATGGTAATTGAGTTCTTCTTCGACACTTTTTCGTTTAATAATCTCTTGATTTAGCGCGTCGGTGACTAAGTTACATGGTGTATCTAGCGCCGTTGACAGTTCTTGCCCGCAACTAATCTTGAGTTGATTAATTTCTATCTCTTGTATTTCCATTTTCAATTGAGCTTCAATAATCAACTTATAGCTATTGAGAAGTAGGTAATGCGAATCTTGTAGTTGGTGCGGTTTATTATCAGCAATCAGTAGTAAACCAAATGGTTTTAGTTGAGGATCACACAAGGCTATGCCGCAATACCAAATGGATTCAGACTTTTGAATTATTTGACCTTCCATGAATTCGTTGCAGGAAGTTGGCGTTAGCGAATGGAAAAGAGCGTTTTTAATGTTCTCAACATCAATATAGTTAGTATCGCCGACTTGGTTAAGATTTTTACTGCGACAAATGATCTCTGTGCGCTCGTCTTGGCAGAGCACGATTTCGATCGTTGAAACATCCAAATAATCAGATATTGAATCGACAATAATGCGCCAGTTACCAAATAGTTTCTTCATCATGATTCGGTCACTGAATTATAACTAAAGCACGACGTGAACCTCTGAGAGCGTTTGCCTCAGAATAATGTACGCCAGTAGCTAAAGTGCCTGTTTTTGTTTCTATTACCTTCATCTTGCTCGAAATGTTTCTTTGAAAAATAAGTGGAAATATTAGCAAATATTCACATTTTAAACATCGCATATAAACATGATTATTAATAACCTCTCAAAAATGAGATGTATTTTTCATTTGCTACTTTGGAGAGAATAAGTCTTTCAGACGAGACATGAGGATATATATAATTTTGTTCAAGCTGATTTAAATAAAATATTATAATTTTCAGCTCGTTATGTTTAGAGATAATAAGTTACTTAATATGGTAGAACTCAGTCTGCGTTAACACTATTGTAAATCTTGGTAAATATCATTGAGTTAACGCAGTAAATATATTGTTGTAAACACTAGTAAATGCAAACAATTCCTATTGTCGTATAATTAATTAGTTGTCGAACTTTGGATTATAGGCGCAAGGTGTGTTGCCATAAATTGAGCAATCCATGGCTGGGCAAGCTCATTCGGGTGAATGCCATCTTGTTTCATCCAGCCAGGTTTTGTAATCACACCTTCAAGGAAAAATGGTATTAGGTTGATACTATTTTCTTTGGCCAATTCTGGGTAAAGATTCTTGATAGAATCGCTGTAGCGTTGACCATAGTTGGTTGGAATTCGGATTTGCATCAGAATTGGGGTTGCACCTGATTGCGCTACAAGGTCAATGATTTTCTGCAGGTTGTTTCGAGCAATCGAAGGGTTAAAACCTTGCAAACCATCATTCGCACCGAGCTCTATCAAAACAAATTGGGGTTGGTGATGACTGAGCAAAGAAGGCAGACGGATCACCCCATTGGCAGTGGTATCGCCTGATACGCTACCATTGATGACAGTAACAGGAGTATCGAGTTGTTCCATTTCTTCAATTAATAATGTTGGCCATGCTTTTTCAAATGCCATTTGGTAGCCGGCGCTTAAGCTATCACCAAGAATGAGAAGCGACGAACAGTGCGCTTGTGCTGATAAAATAAATAATGACATAAAGGAAATCAGTCGAATCATGAATTCTCCAATTATTGCAGTAAATTCAGTAAAAAAAATAGTCTCTACTAATGAAGAACAATTAACAATCATTTCTGATGCAAATTTTGAGATTTTTGCTGGAGAGAGTGTGGCGATAGTTGGGACTTCAGGGGCAGGTAAGTCGACATTAATGACGTTAATCTCCGGATTGGATACCGCGAGTGAAGGAGACGTCGCGATTATGGGTAAGTCGATGAATGCGATGGACGATGAACAACGTGCTCAGTTAAGAAGTCAGTCAATAGGGTTTGTTTTCCAAAGCTTTTTACTTATCCCTACCTTAAGTGCGTTAGAAAATGTGACATTGCCTTCACTTTTACGAGGAGATAATGAAGATCCAGTGCGAGCAACAAAATTGCTTGAACAGGTGGGCTTAGGTAAACGTATTCACCATTTACCTTCTCAATTATCTGGTGGTGAACAACAACGCGTAGCTATTGCTCGTGCTTTTATGCTTAATCCACAAATCTTATTCGCTGATGAGCCTACAGGAAACCTAGATAGCGCTACTTCAGACAAAATCATAGAGTTACTGTTCTCACTCAATCAGTCAAATGGAACAACCCTCGTGTTGGTGACTCACGATCTTGCGCTTGCTGCTCGCTGTGATCGACGATTACATATGGAATCTGGTGTATTGCGGGAGGTCGAATAGATGAACGCTTCACTAGCAAAAGCTTTATTCCGATGGAGCTGGAAAGAAGTACGCCAAGGTGACTTATGGCCTGTTTTAATGGCGATGATTTTGGTTGTCGCGAGTGTATTTGCACTTTCGTCGTTAGCGTACAGGATGGAGCAAGTCGTCATCAAACAAGGCAAAGATGCGTTGATGGCCGACATCGTTTTTGTTTCATCGAACCCTATTCCTGCAACACTGCTCGATCAGCTAGAAGAAAGGGACTTAACTTCAAGCTTAATGACTCGCTTCACCAGCATGATGTTTGTGGGTGATGAAATGAAGCTCGTGACGGTAAAAGCGGTAGAAAATCTTTTTCCGTTGCAAGGGAATTTAGTTCTTGATCAAAATGGGACGGAATTTTCTTCTGTTTCCTCAAGTCAGTTATGGCTAGATCCTGAACTAGCCGCGTCTTTAAAGGCTAAAACGGGAGAAGAAGCAGCCGTTGGGGATTTTGCCGCGAAGGTTTCCGGTGTCATTAGCGAGGAGCCTGGATTAAATTTCAATCCTTTCCGTCAACGACCCACCGTATTTATGCACGCAAGCGACATTGATAAAACTGGGGCAACACAAATTGGTAGCCGTGTTCAATACCGCCTTTTTATTGATGGTGATGCCGAGCAAATAGCATTACTCAAGCAGGGGGTGGAATTAGGACCGGGAGATGAATGGCGAGATACTGATCGGCGCAGTCGTACCACGGATATTTTTACCAAGACGCAGCAATATTTATCTCTGGTGGTCGTTATTGTGGTTCTCATGGCAAGTGCAACGCAGTTTTTAACCTGTCATCACTATGCGCAATCTCGTCGTAAAACAATCGCAATGCTGAAAAGTTTGGGAGCAAACAAACGTTGGCTTTCAGCGTGGTTATTAACACAAATTGCAATACTTCTTTCTGTGGCCATGGTTATTGGTGTCGCACTTGGGTTGGGTTTTGAATATATCTTACGGATTCCTATGGCGGATCTTCTTCCCGACCCATTACCTTCTCTTGGTGGCCAACCATTCACAGTGGCGATATTGACTTGTATTGCAGTCTCTATACCGGCAATGGGAATACCTATTTTACGTTTGATCAATCTACCTGCAATGGCGGTTATTCAAACGGTGCAGAATACACGATTTGATCCGAAGTGGTGGCTATTGTTGCTACCTACGATTGTGGTTGGATTGGTCGCGTACGGCAATAACCCGATAATATGGTTAATTATTCTCGCTATTGTCCTGCTGATTGTGTTGCTAGGGTGTATTAGTTTGGGCTTGTTTAAACTGATGGGTTATGTGACCGTGAGAGCACCTCTAAAACTAGCACTTAGCCGTATAAACCGAACCCCCGTAACTTCGGGGATGCAATTGGGATCATTGACCTTATCTTTGTTGCTCCTAACAACATTGTGGTTGGTGAAAAGTGACTTACTTTCTGATTGGAATCGCGTCATTCCTGAAAATGCGCCGAATGTTTTCGCATTTAATATTGCCGATCAGGACAAAGACGCGTATCAAGCGAAGTTACAAGGATTGGATTCTTCTCCGATGTTTCCTATCGCTCGCGGTCGTGTCACTCATATTAATGGTTCCGATGCCAAAGAATACGCGGGAGGAGAACAAACTAGTGACTCTTTGAGGCGTGAAGTCAACTTTACTTGGGCAAATGACCTTCCCGAATACAATGGGGTATTAGAAGGCGAGTGGGTTGGAAATGATGGGGTTTCTGTTGAATCTGAAGTCGCATCAGATCTTGGCCTAAAACTGGGTGATCGTTTAACTTTTGCGATCAATGGTCGCGATTTTAGTGCTAAGGTCAATTCTATTCGTCAGGTCGAATGGCGTGAAATGAAACCTAATTTCTACTTTATTTTTACGCCCGATGTGATGGCTGAGTTTCCAGCTACCTGGTTGGTGAGCTATCGAATCAGCGATCAGGAAAAAGAACGGCTGAACGAATTGTCAAAGATGTATCCTACTGTGAGTGTTGTGGATATGTCGTCGATGTTGGAGAAAATCCAAGGCTTGCTGAATCAGATAGTCTCCGCCGTTTCCATTTTGGCATTATTTGGTGTCGCTGCAGGGGTTCTGTTAATTGCGACATTACTGAAGCTAAGTTTGGCCCAACGAACTCAAGAGATGTCACTCTATAGAATCTTAGGGTCGAGCCGTAAAACCATCACCATGACGCTATGGGCCGAGTTCGGCGTAATGGCGCTTGTCGCAGGGTTGGTTTCCAGTATGATCTCTGACTTACTCAGTTCATTGATTATGCTACAAGTGTTTGACAGTGATCCTCAATGGCATATTGATCTTTGGCTCATAACACCTGTAATAACATTTATCTTATTGATTTTAGTAGTTAAAAATAGTATTTATAAGATGGTATCATCAAGATATCAACAGCCTTCGATCTAATCGTTCTGGATCTTTTCTCAGTTATCCACAAAATCAGTGGGTTATCTGTGCAAAAATCTATATGATTTTCTGTAAATGTGTTGGTACTAAAGGGCTTAGTATTTAAGTTTTTTTACTATAAGTCAATGTCAATAGATTATGATATTAATTGTTATATTAAAATGTATATTAGTCTGTAACTAGCAATACAAGTAATGAATCCTTCATCAAGTGAAGGATTTTTTTTTAACTTTTTCATGCAAGAAGTAGCTGAACTTCTCCAACAACTTTTTTACTAAAATTGTGTTCACACATTCTAAGCATTACACGCAAATCTTCTCTAAATACATCGTTAGGGTATGTCCCTGTGATTTCAGGGTTAGAACAAAGCCAATCTATAGCCAATCCGACCTCGCTAATATTATTATTATCGAACACGTTAAAAACTTTCGGGTGTTTTCTAAGCGTGAATATAAGTACATATAGTGCATTTTTTTTTCGACTTTTTTAATCCCTCTGTTTTTAAAATGTTTATGATTAGTTGTAGTAAATAACTTGTCATCTCTCATACTCCGTTTTTGTAAAATCTCGTACAAAAATACACCTCGTACAAATAACTTAAGTGTTAAAAGAGTATTAGATTTAGGGAGATAGATAAGAATAATCAACTTTTTAACTCCATGATTAACAGAAGTTAAATATTATTGCTTGCTTTGGGATTCTGGACAGCTTTCTTTATATTGTTCACGATAAGCTTTTTGAACCTCGTGTACGTCTTCTCCTGCTTCTGCATAAGTTAACGTAAAACTATCGTGTCGTTCTGATTCAAGTCCATAAGTCGGTACATGCAAGCTCAAATAGGTTGCAATCTCGGTAGGTGAGTAACCTGCGTGCTACAATTCAGTCACGGTTGAGGAATACCCTGTGGAAATTGTGTAATCCTCTAAGTGCTTTATACGAGATGGTTGAGTATCTGTGCATCTTGCGTGCGTCTTTGCACTTAGCCCTTCTTGACACAAAAAAGAGACTCTCTCACCGTTGACCCAAAATGACCCGTCACGCCACCTCACGAGATGAATACGTTTTTTACCAACTGCTGCTGATAAGTAAGGTATCAATCCTTCACAACCCTCAAGGCTCTTTATTACATTTCTATTACTAGCAATTTCCTTAAATTCCTTGATGAAGATGTTTAGATTACGTACATCATTTACTAAGTAGCTATTACAAAATGGATTAACAAAAATAGTCATGTAATCATCGATAAAGTATTTATCAGTAAATAGTCTAAATTTTTCTTTTTCATGAAAGGTAAGAGGTAGATTTTCTAAAGTTGATTTAATGCATAAATCTTTGCATATTATTTTGATATTACTCATTTATTTATTCCTAAATAGTAATGTTTACTTATATTTTCTGTAGGGTTAGGTGATATCTATATAATAAAAATTGAGTAATGATATAGACAGTTTTAAATGAAACTATTACAAGTCGAATTGAGTAGAATATATAAATAAATCAGGATTTTTTAATTCTAACTGTATATATTCTTCATGGATTGAATTTAAGTCCTCTTGAATTTTTTCAGTCTTCTCAATGTGGCGCTGCTGATAATATTCAACAAAGATAGCCCTATGCTCTTCATTCCAGTAGCTTGTATTATCGTCATAGAACAGACCAATTTCGTTAGTCGTTTCATTCCACCATTCGGGGGTTAATCTTTTGTTTAATATGTATTCTATTTTTCGGATTCGTCTTTGGACTAGATAAAGTTGTTGCAGGTTTTTTGTAGTATATGTTGTCATTAATTTCCTTCCTGTTTGTTTAGATGTGCTCAATCCCACATTAGAAATAGTGTGATTGCTATGTTATGAGTTTTATTTATTATTGGTGTTGAAATACACCAAGGTTATGTATTATTTAGAATGGAATGTTATTAGACCCGTTTAAACAATCGTCATTAAAACAAAATCCGTGAGAATCTATTTCTAAACCACATTCACTACAAGTATTTTTAGTTGGTGTTGCAAGTGGTAATTCTTTTTCTTCAACCTTTGTTAGTATATTTAAGATTGAATCTATAACCTCTTGTGAGGGGTTGTAAGCCTCCCAATCAAGTTTATATATAATAGAGATATATTCGTTTAATGTTTCTTTATCAAGCTCACCTCGGGCGATAGGGGCAGCATAATAACCGATTGAAGTGATACCTAAATCATTAATATTTATAAATGGATTGATAAAAGGTTGTAGTAGAGTTTTATCACCTTGTGGTTCTTGTTGTACCTCTTGTACTTGTTCAACTTCTGAGAAAACAACTTCCTGACGTTCTTCTGTGAAGTCTTCATTTTGTGTTGAATTAGCTTTCTTAGAGAATATCAGCTTCGGAGTCTCAACATGGGTTGGTTGATCTGCTGCTGTGAAGTACTTTTTACGTGTGTCAGTCTTAAAGGTTGTGTAAGGTTCATATTCTCTAAAGTAAACGTTCTTACTTCTAGCTTCTTTAACGAGCTTGAGTTCTTCCTCTAGTTTCTCACAAGAGTTAATTTCAAGAAGCCCTTCAAGTTTTTTAACTTCTGCATTATTACGTCCAAGGTTGGCACCCCTAACACGATCAAACTCTTTCTTAGCTTCACGTTTACGTACAAGAGCTTTTTCAAAAGCTAATACTTCTGGTGTCTTCTCAGCCTCGAACCCTTTCCATGTATATACCTTTGAGTTATCCATACGTTGTTCAGAAGAGATGTAATTTAGGTCTTCTAATTTTTTAAGTGCGCGGTCGATGGCGCTGAGACCAAATGAACTTTTACTAGATAATGTTGCTCTAGAAGGTGATGCTTTAAATACGCCTTTATTACCTTCGTCATTTAAATAAGATGATAAGGTTACCAATACAGCTTTCTCAGTACCTTTCAATTCAGGGTTAGTAGATTGAATAATTTCGTTAGTAATATCGAACTGAGTTTTATTTGATTTTTGATTCTTCATAAATTTTATCCTTTGGGATCTGGTTGTAGTGGGCTAGTAGAATTGCTTTTACTAATTTAGTTGGTTTGATGTCATTGTCTCTACAGTCAGGAAACAACAAGTCTTTAATTTCAGCGTCTAATGTCATTTTCATATTATATTTCCCATGTAGTTATGAGTTCAAAATGTCTCTGAGGATTATTACAAGCAGTTCAAACACTATTTATTCTCCTGAATATTTAAGTAAATTCTATAAAGTTCGATTGCAATCGAGAGGTCAATAACTTCTGACCAATTTTTTACTTTCTGTCGTCTGTACTTAGTCATTAATACAGATTTTATATTTGCCCCACCATTAACCAACTTGGAAAAAGTTAATTGTGTAAGAGGTGGGTATTTAGTTATGTTTATTTCATTGAGCATTAGTGTTCCTTTTATTTGTTTTTATTGTCTCCGTGGGGATGATGTTTTACACCACCTGTAATAACGGGTATTTGTTTCATCCACAGCAAATAACCACCGATCTGTTATTCCTTTTAAAAAGGCAGATAGTGAAAGTGGCAATGCAATGGATTGTATGAAGAGGCATTTAAGAAGAGATTGCAGAGTAGAAGAAGGTATTCGTAACTTTCCTTACCCTATACTTATATTATCTCATTTTATGTGAACCAAGTCAAGGTTTATTTGTTGTTTTGAGCAATTAATTGTTGCTTTTGTAGTTTAACTGTGGTTACTGTTGCCATTATAGCAGCTGGTAGGGGGTAGGTTCTATACCTTCAGAGTTTATACCTCTAAAGAGTTTTATAACGGATATTAATTTTAATATAAAGAGGTTTTAATAAGAGAATGTTAAGGTTAATTCTGTTTATGTTTTGATTATTAGCATAATATAAAATATAGTTAAGTTTCGTTAACCACGTTCACCCCTAAGCCCCTCTGAGAGCTACTAGGTTAATACACCTAAGCAAATACACTAGTATAGTTACAACACCTCTCAGAGAAGCATAGAGAGCTACCTGTATTACAGGTGATGTAAATATCATCCTGAAGAGATCATGAGAGATTTATATAGTAATAACAATAATAGTTCCAACACAATAATAGTTAGATGAACACAAGTATTAAGTGAGGTACGAGCTTAGTCTTGTCATGTGAATCTTATTAGTATGTATTATAGTAAAGAGTAAACACACTGGTGACGTCAGTCACAAAATAGATATGTTATACAATAAACACAACAACACAATAATAATAGAAGTTACTATTTTAAGCGAAGCGGTTATACAGTGACTTAAACAATGTTTATATAATAATGCGTAAGCATTGAGAGAATGTATTAGTGTAAAACTATTATAGTGAGCGTGAGCGAATGCCTTTAAAGAACTTAATATATAATAAGATCTAAAAAGAAAAAGGTTTTAGCTCTTGACCTTGCTCTTATGAGTGAAGAATGAACGAGTAGTTTAATAGTAATATAGTGTTTAAGTAAGACCTCTATTAATTATTTAAGAACTATTATTGTTTTAGACTACTTAATAAATATTAATATAAAATCTATTTTCTTTTTCTCTTTTAAGATCTATATGTTTTTTATCTTTACTATAATGGTGTGTTTTGGTGGAGTACTATAGGTACGGAGACCTATTTACTTTGTTAGGCTTCCGGAAAGAATATACCCTCTATTCGGAGAGAACATAGCCATTCTTCTTAACTGTATTCTTTCCGAAAGAAGGTTTGCTACTTGGGTCTACGGAAATACGAAAATACTTTCATCATCTTTCATCAACCATATATCAGTAACATTAATTTTTGATTTAATCAAAAGCTCTGCAGGTTTTCTTTTATCTGATCTTGGGAAAGTATTGGCGTTGGGTTCAACTATGTTAATGAAAGCATCTATCAACCATAAATTCTTTGTAGCTTCTTCTTCTTCTTCGAGAGCGCCTAAGATATGCTCTCTTTTTGATAGATCTAATATCGGTCTCGTTGATTGCTCGTTCCCATTAATTATGTAAAAAAATTCTAATTTCGGTTCCATTTTCTTTATATCCTCATAACTCAAAATGAATCAATAGATTAAACCTCTTGCATATGTAAGTATATAATGACGTTCAAATATTAATCTACAGGCTAGTGATTATATATGCCTATATCTAAGAAGTTCAAAGCATGTAAAACATCGATCAATCGAGTTCTAAGCACATCTATAGAATCAGATAGTGTTGAAGATGACGTAAACAGGTCAATTCGTTTTGCAGCAGGTTTTATTACATTTGTTGTTGTTGGCTTTATTTTCTGGTTCTGGGTGATTAACAAACAAGAGTTATCTGTTGATAGTACCGTATGGGGTGCATTCGGTGACTTTGTTGGTGGGATACTAAACCCAGTGATTGCATTCCTAGCTTTCTATTGGTTAACACGGTCTGTTCTGATCCAGAAGAAAGAGCTATCAGAAACACAGAAAGTATTAGCACAGACAGAAATAGCGACTGCAGCACAAGCAAGAACCTTGGAAAAGCAAAGGTTTGAGAACTCTTTTTACTCATTGTTAGAGCAAATGAATAATGTTGCTTCTGAGCTTAAAGCTAATGACGAACGTCGTAGTGATCGTAAGTCAAAGCTCAAGATATTACATTCCAGTATCTTGGCTAAACTTTTGGTTAACGACGATATAACTATCGAACAGCATCTAAAGAATACCAATAAACATATGCTAAAAAAATCTAAGTTCTGTAACCATTATTTTCGGGTTATTTATCATCTTTTAAAATTCATACTCATCAACTTTGAATCTGGACATTCAGTAGCTTTTGAACAAGCACTAAAAAGAGACTTAACAGAAGAAGAAAAATTCTATTCAAACATTGTAAGATCTTTTTTAGATAACGAAACTATTCAACTATTAGCAATAAATTGTATCTGTGAAGAAGACTCTGATTTCTATAAATATCGCCAGTTACTAGAACGATATGAAATGTTAGAACATGTTCATTTTGAAGCAGATTGGATGGAAGGAGTTTATTCGTTGTATGATTCAAAAGCGTTCGGTAAAAATGACGGATTCACTAAATTTAGTGCGAGGAATTAGCATGTCAGGCGGTCAAGATAATGTGGTATGGGTGATACTAATCGGTCTAGTTTTAGTTGTTGTCTCGTGGATTGCTCGATCAGAAAATGAGAAGAAACTATCAGATCCAAATGATAATACAGTAATCGATCTAGATGATCTCACTCATGTATCAACCCTTCAACCTAATGGTAAATACTTGGTTCGCCTATTACGTCAAAGTGGGAACTTGCAAAAAGAAGACCAGATATTCGATTCACACATAGGCGCAATTAAAGCGGCTGTTACAACATTTAAGAGAGCTAAGATTGAATTTGCATGTATTAATCGTAATACAGAAGTAGAGTTTTTCTTCCAGAGGCCATACCACCATCACGGGGGTAAAGCAGAAGGTAAAAAGGTGGGTAGGGTAGAGATCTATAAGATTGAGTAAAATGAAAGTTGTATATTGAGGTGTACTGACTCATATTCGATTTGAACGTTTTTGGTCGTCCTCCCGATATCTAAACAACTCATTTTGGGATATTTATGATTTACGATCTAGCTACACTCTAACTTTTTACATTATTTCAAGAATGACAGCTAAATATTCTAATTCACAACAGCTTTCTAAAGTGGATATTGTTGAACGAGCTTCTCATAGATTCCTACGCTTAAATTGTTTGTTGGAACGCCGATGCCTTCGAGTATAGATCTGTGTTTAATAGCCTCGGTTGGGGTGTATGAGTAGCACTGCCAGATAGCATCTGGAAACTGGTTTACAATACTCGAAAAATAAGGAAGGTCTATTTTATTGAGTGAATGGCCAATCACGGTAATCACTGATATGTCGTTATAATTCGTCAACCAAGGGTTAAGCTCGCTTCTTACAATATCATTAACAGGTTTTTGAAAAGCTTCTAATATTTGCAAACCATTATTAATTGCTACAGTTTCGTAGGAGGCTTCCTCGGCATTTGGATAAATTACTTCTTCTGAGTGTCCAAAAATCAAAGAATTTGTTTGCCGTACGCTACCGTGAATATGATAAACATTCTCCTCAGGGATTTCGTAAATCTGTTGTAATGTAGATGTATAGTTGAAGCTAATGAATTGAGTTGCCTCTGGGAACGTTATTTTCTGTCCTGAGCTTGTTAAGTTTATTCCATTGATCCATTCAGTAAAGCTACTGGTTATATATTGGACAGTATCGTGACTAAAATTCTCAACAGCGTCTTCTAAACCATACATTTGTTTCGTTGGAAAATCATCCCCAGAGAAATCTATAAAATTATTTTCTGCTATCAAAATAGATACATCAAACTGACCTAGTACATTTTCAAAGTCACTCCAAAGATCTTCTTTTTGCAAACCACTTGAGAAGTAGTGCTCGATTTGATCGAGGTATCCACTATGTTGCTTATAAAAATCTTGGTAACTGGTGGGTATTTTATGCCACAAGTCAAAGCCATTACCGATGATAAATAAATGATTTAATCTCACGGAAGTTCCTCTGGTTATATTCATATGTAGCTTATTGAAAGGTAGAGAATCAAACATTCATACACAACAGGTAAATAAAGCGGTTATAAACGATAAATCAAAGCGAGTTGTAACGAAAATGGGGGGAGAACCCTTTAACTCGAACTACTGAATCAAGTCATTTCCGGACAAAAACGAGTTTGGCTCATTGTCAAATCATTAGCCCTATATTAGCAATATATGTTGAAATCTTATGCTTTTGTTAGGTAAGTGACAGAAAACCAGTTGTTCGCAATTTATCCCAATATTTCTGGTGTATTGAAATGCTTACTTGTCGGAGTTGTTCGATATCAGCGCCATTATTTAGATTTATGCTAATTATATT
Organism: uncultured Vibrio sp.; assembly: GCA_947504195.1. GTDB lineage: Bacteria > Pseudomonadota > Gammaproteobacteria > Enterobacterales > Vibrionaceae > Vibrio. Next base: position 237,244 of record CANNGN010000002.1, read on the forward strand.
ATTATGTTCAGTAGCACTTTCGACTATATCGAGATTATTAAGATCATCAACGAAAGAGGCAACGTACATTGGAAAGTCCTCTTTTTCAGGCATAAATGGGCAATCTGCTCTTATATCAGATTCAGTAATTTCTCTAAGACCTAATTTATAGTTCATCGCTAACCTTTTACTTTAAAGTGAGTACATATTATTGATACGGGAATTTTATCTAACTGTTGAACTCTCGTTCATTTTGTCACCTTCTTATTAATGGTATTTTCAACGGTATCTTAATTCTCTAGAGGCTATAACTTTCTCAAAAAACATATTTCATGGGTATTTGTACAGATTATCTCTGATGACAAAAGAGGGCATATCACTAATGTTGGTTCAAAGTGCTTTACCTGTTTTTAAATTCTTTGTAAGTCTCAGGTTCATGTTTCTTAGCGGTTTCCAACATATTGTCGTAATTTTCTTGAACAAACGGCTCCTTGGGATTTTCGCTTAAGCGTTTAAATGCGTCTCTAACATTTAGCCAGATAATTGAAAATACATTATTCATTCTGTATACCCCTATCAACGATTTATACATCTTTAGCTTCACTTAAAGTAACAGCGAACGCTTGATGCTGTGAAAAGTAAGCTTACCTATTATTTTTTGGGAATTTTGTCGAACGACTCCATCGAAAAACCTGCCAGTACGAAACTTATCCAGAACTGACAGGTTGATTTAGTAGTCTATCTAGTTATGCTGCTTTATCATTCAGACATCGTTCAAGATAGCTCGCTAACTTATCGATATCTAAAGCATGGAGCACCGGAGCACTTTTTTTGTGCTCATTCAGGAAACACACAGCCCGATTCATTTTTAATAACTCTACGCCACCACAAACAACAATATAGTGATCATGGTTTGTTCGAGCTGCATCAAAAGGAATATAGGCAAGCTTATCAATAGCTGTTCCAGAAACTTCTTGAAACCTCGCCAAAATCTGAATAGTGCCGTTAGGTGTATAGAGAAGAAAATTTGCGTAATCGTTCTTTTCCGAAAAAATACTTGGATACTTTACATTTCGTTGGTAAGTGGATGGTTTTTCAGAATCATTTTCTTTAAAGCCTAGTCCTTCAACGATACGTTGAGTATCTTTTAATAAATCAGTCCTACTCATAGTAATAACCCTCATCTTTTTTTAACGGATTGTGAAAGTACCGAGCCAGCAAGAGTCTTAGTTTTACGACTATATTTATTGCTTTTGAGTACTTGAGAAGCTTTATCTTCAAGCTCTGTACCAGTTTGCTTCTTAGTTGAAGACTGAGCCAACACAAATCCTGCAAGAGACTTAGCTGTTTTTGATGCAGATGAATCCTGCAACGTTGCTGCCGCTAAAGAGGCAACCTGATTTGAAGTTTTCTTAGTGTTCATAACTTTTCCTTTTGGTTAACACTGTATGAAAATTCAGGTTGCGAAGGTGTTTCACTATGTATACCATCTTAAGACACGACTCAAAAAATGTAGTATACAAAGCTGGTTGTCTTCGCAATCACTTTTACACTCTTTCCCCTAATTTTGTTAGGGGTTTTTCTCACGTCATATTCATATTTCCTCTCTTTTGTTTCAGGTTGAAATTTAAACTTTCTATTCAATTAAAGCTTAGGGTTAAGCGCTGCATTTTGATTTAGATCAATTAATTTTACCTAGTGTCTATAATTGAACAATTTATGGAGGTTTAAAACTCCATACATTCAGAGTAAACACAATATATAGTGTTTTTTGTTAATGAAGATAGAATATATCGTCATTTGGTAGATATCAAGTAACAGTTTTTTGCTATCTTGAGAGAGGAATGAAAAACGTTAGTAGCTACTTACGAGCTATTACATAAAGAAATTGAGCTCAAAAAATGTACAGCTTAATTTTGGTATATTTTTAACCACTACAAAAAAATCGTTCCTGAATCTATATTTCAAGACTCGCGTGATGGTTTATCAGAAAAGCATTACTACTCGGCTGAGTAAAGACTTGAATAGCATACGCCTCGAGTCAGCTAGAATAACAAGTGGTTTTGAGAAAACCGTAAAATTTATGGGATCAATTTAAATTGATCAGAGATTTTAGCGCCACTGGCTGCAAGGTGACTGTTAGCAATAGTGCTTAACAAAATCCGCACGCTCACCACATCAACACCCCACCAAATTTTTAATATTACTGCCGCATTTACTAGATAATTTTGTAATGACTAATAATTCACTTAAAATGAATAAATAAATCGCAAAGGGAATACATGCACTGAACATCTGATTAACTATGAACAGTGTTTTATTGGTGGGTGTATAACAACTGACGAATTAATAATTGATACTGGAACAGAAAGCCTTTGTAAGCTCTATGTCCCTTTAGGGATGAACTACGTTCACCTGCAAGCAGGCACCCTCGTGTGAGGGGTTTTAGTTGGATAGTTAAGTCAGTGTATAACAAAGGCGTAGCACATCTAAGAGGGCTTTCAGGGGCTTGTTTAATACAAGTATAAAAAGAGTGACACTAAAGCTATCAGGAAGGTTGTTGTTATCCACTTTAGGGTAAACGTTTATTCACTCCTGATAGGAGGCATGATAGGAGGCAGGCAACAAAAAACCGTCACGATGGACGGCTACAGGGGGTAGGGGAATCTATATAAAATTAAAAGCTAATAGTACTATTACTCAAAAACTAATAGACGTTATAGCTTCGTCAATATCATCTTGTTCAATACCAATATAACGTAAAGTCTCTGCACTAGATCTATGCTGCAATACACGCTGTACCATAGCCAAATCGTTATTAGTCGTGTAGTAGTGATAACCCCAAGTCTTACGGAAACTATGTGTACCCACTTCAACATTGATTACTTCTCCTGCCTCCTTCAACACCCTAGAGATATACTGTCTTGATACAGGCTTCTGAGAGCTTCTTGAACGGTTTGAATCACCAATGAATAGGAATGTATCACTACTAAGAGGCATCTGCTTTAATCTACGCTGTATAACGTTTTGAGCACTCTCATTCAATGGAAAACGGTCAGTCTTATTCGTCTTCTTTGCGGTGAACTCTATATAACAACCACATTCGCTAATATTGTCTTTATGCAGGTTCAAGAGGTCAGATATACGCAATGGAATATTGAAGCCTAACCTTACAACGTCATACACAACAGAAGAGTAATTTTTCTCTATAAACTTCAATAATAGAACTACATCATTTTTATCTTTTATCGCTTGAACAGTATTCATAACTAGCCCCTTTAATATCCCTAATAATTGGTTTCACTTCCTTCAATATAATACATTTGTGTCAACTAGGAAAGGTATATTTACATAAAGTCTATATGTAATAAGGGATTTCTAATTGACACAATCCGATTGAGTAAACTAGAAGTGCCTCTTATGAGAACTATTCTCAAGTATCACCACTAACATGTGTTGGTTATATGGGACTTGACTATAACAGTATAATAGCCCCTGTAAGCTCCTGTGGGGCGTTTTAAGGTAGCATTAGTATGATTGTATAGGTAAGGTGCTTAGAGTGGCTTGTAGGGCTTATTATGAGAGGTGGTGTTATACATCATCCCAAGAGGACACACGATGCTTATTATCATAAGTGATATGAATATCATCCCAAGAGGACACACGATATTTTACACGCATCGTGAATTTATATTCGGGGGGTGGGTTACTGGGCTTGATGGCTCAGTCTCTCATTTCTACTATTTTGTGTAATTAGTGTTCCCTGCGGAATTATTCCCCCTCAGATATTTTCATTCTCAGTACAGATATTTTACTTCTGAATAATCCAACCCCAAATTTAATTTTAAATGTCACTCAGAAAATTTTTAAGAGTAATAATTTAAAAAGTTAGTCATCTAGTAACGTTACTATAGTCAATTCTATATATACCAACGTTCCTCTTAACTTTGAGCCTAGATTGAATATTATTTAATAGGTTTTATCTATCAATATTGCCCTTTCTTTACCTATTGTTTTAGTTATCCAATTGATAACAGTTCTCATTTGTGATATAATATAACTAAGGGAATTACTCAATCCTGCCACTAGATTGGCAATTGTACGTTTTTTAATCAAAATATACCCTGCCAGTGGCAGATTGATAGTAAGTATATGATTTATATATATTTTACTGACTTGCTCCTCGACCGCTATCCTACTTGATACTTTTTAACACTCTCTATCACCTCTAACTTTTAGCCCTGCCAATCGCCTTGCTGCCAATGGTGTGGTTAAAAAGTAACCAATTTACTCTATTTTTACCTTGTAAAATCCTCTTTTTCTGCGAATCCCTTATATGACGGGGCTTACCAGCGTTTCTGCCACTGGCAGGAGAGGGTATTTACATTACATTTAACAGGAAATATTACCTTATGAACATCCATGAGGCGGCTCTTGCTGCCACCTACTATGAAAAGACTTTATCTTCACGAGTACGTCATGCTCTCCAACTATTACTACTGAATGAACAAACTTCTCATATTTCTATCATCACAGGCTTATCGAATGAGCATATTCGACAGCTTAAATTTAAATATAAAGACATGTTGAAACAAACTACGGAACTATTGGAGGGCTGCAATAATGGCGAATAATATCAAGGCTAAAACAAATTCATTACAGAGTATTGTTCATGCAACTACCCAAAATGAAACCAAATCGAATGTAGCTATTACAAACGAAATCCCTAATCTAATCCGCTTTCTTTTAGAAGTGGCAGGAGATTCTACTCTTAAGGCTAGTCAACGCATGGCGGCAGTAAAAATGCTTCTAGATCATAAAGACAAGCTAGACGCTAAACTGCTGTCCCAAGTAGATGAAATTAAAAATGTGGCATCGGTCGAAGCAAAGAAAGCGTTAGAAGAAGAACGTGTTTTAGTTAGTGTTGATAGCCAATCAGATATTGAGGCAGCTAAAAATAAATTGAGAGCCACTATGCCGGAGTATTTCCAGTGATTGAGTTACCTATTGTATATAACAAAAACCTACGTCATCAAGAATCTGATTGGCTATGTATCTTATTAGATTTACTTAGTTGTGAGTATGTTGATAAGAGGTTGATTAGCTTATCTAGTGAAGAATCAGACAACGAAATCAGGGAAGCGTTGAAGCCGCATATGCCAATCCTTCAAACCTTGTTTGATTCAATGCAACCTGAATCATTCTATACCTTTATTACTCCAATTCTTGTTGAAGTTAAGGAGCAATACGGGCTAGGTTTTAAGTGGGAAGACGGAAAAAGGAAGGATATTGATTTTGGTAAAACTTTCGGTTCTGTGCTGATGGAAAATGTTTAGTCTTGACAAGATTTATAACAAGTGAAGTGCATATCACGATAAAAATGTGATGAATATCACACATAAATTGTGTAAAGTAATTACAATATAAGAGCCATTAATATTATTAGTGGTAGGTGCATGAGAGTAATGCATCCTCAACCGAAAGGTGAATTATAATGAGTACAGAAAAGCTAGAATATACATTAAAAGCAGGGGTTGGTGGTGCTGGTTTAGGTATCGCTGCTATGGGAGGCGCGTCCTTTTTTATGCCTTTGCTTTCATTAACTACACCTATAGTTATTTCTATTGCCAGTGTAACAGCTTTAATTTTTTCGTGTTATACCTACCAAAAAGCACAAGGTTAATTTTGGCTCAAGATTTTACTTTTTTGATCAACCCTCAAAATACACTTGAATTGATTAGATTTTATTTTGTCTGGATACTTTTATTATTTGTCGTCCATGTTTGTTGGGATAAATACAGCCCTACCTCTTCCACAGATAGTTGGAAGAACTTAAAGAATAAAGTTTCAGAGTTGTATGCAGCCGCTACTGTATCTAGCTCCGCTCTGCTAGGGATAATGTTAGTTACAGGGTTTAAGGAACATCCATTATTTAATAATGATGCTGTTTTGATACCGCTTATATTATCAGTTCTCACTGGTATTATTGTGGGCTTCACTGGATTAGTTCCTAAAGCGGCTATGATTGAAAAAAGTCCAAGCTCTTCGAATAAAGAAAACCCCTCAACCTTAATTGGCTGAGGGTTTTTTTTTCATATCAGTTCTTTGCAAATAGAATTGTGTTGTAACTCTACATTAGAACTAACGTCCGAGTTGTTTACGAACCTTAGCTTCTAATTCTTCTTTCTTGATTTCTGCATCAGTTTTTACACGATGCTTATCAACATAAGCCTTCAATTGTTCAGTACGAGAAAGCTCTTTTACAACCTCCTGAGAAGACGCTGAACTCTTGTTGTTCTTACTATTGAGCAATGACTCTTTAGCAGCATTAAGAGACTGTGAGGGCTGTACAGGAGCTTCTAGGCTAGTACGTGAAAGGGCACTACCTGAGCGGCTTGCTTGAGCTTTAGTAGCAGAAGTTTTTAGATAGTTCTCGAACTCAACAGGACTTTTAACGCCGTCCACTAAATTAAGCGAAATAGCCTTATTTGAACTAAAAACGCCTGCATTCATCGCTTTAATATCATCAACTGAAATCCCACGATGATCGCTCACAAGTGCGTAAAAGTTATCTGCTAACTCCATCACTCTATCGTGTAAGTCAGAGATAAAGCCTTCACGAAATGCCCCGTTTTTATCAAATGGAACTTTACCTTCTGCTGAGGTAATAAATTGGCGTTGATAACCTTCTTTCTTGAGATGTTCACTATCATTAGTCAATGAAACAACACAACCAATTGAACCCACAACAGCATCTTGAGCCATGTAAATTTCACTTGCTGCTGAAGTTAAGGCATACCCTGCTGAACAGCTTTGTTCAGATACATAAGCAATAAGTTTTTTACCTGCTTTATTTGTACGTTTCTTTAGTTCTGATGCTGTATACATACAACTCAGGGCTTCACCGCCTGAACTTGCCACGTCCAAAACAATAGTATTAACAGTGCTATCAGCACAGAGTGAATCAATGTCTTTCAATAAACCTTCGTAACTAACCATTGAGCCACACAGAGCCGCATAAGGACTAGGGCGATACGTTAGCGCCCCATGAATATTGATTGTGGCAACACCATCTTTAACTACATAAGACTTTGTAGAAGGGGACACCAAAGGGGATTCTGTGAACTGCCCAACGTTACGATTATCGAGAAAATCTGATATAGCTTTGAATTGTGATTCAGTGATCATCAGGGGAGTATTTTCAAGACTAGCTTTAGTGAATCTTAATAGTTCGTGAGCCATTATGATTTACTCCATACCGTTTTACGGGTGCCATCCACAGACTTTCTCGAACTTTCATATCCTAGCTCGCTTAGTTTGGTTGTGATTTCTGCATCAGTACCAAGGTCTTGACATACAGCTTTTAACACAGAAAGACTGAATTCTTTATTGTCTTTGAGGAAAGAATCAAACAGATCATTTACTACCGTGGGGACGGCTTCTAATGCGGCAGTTTGAGCGGCTAATGCTGCTTCTTTCGCTTGTTGTTGCATAGATAAATTATAATTTTTAACTTGTTCTTGATGTTTTAGGGTTGCGAAGGTTGTTGCTGATTTAATATCAAGAAGTTCTTTATTTTCTTCTTCAAGTTTCAATTTCATCAAACTAGTTAAACCTTCTCTAATGGATTGCTTACCCTTTGCAATTTCTTCCTCTGGTCGGAGTAATGCGTATGATTTTTGACTATTTGATAACTTAAATAAGTAACTATATTTGTGGTCTTCAATAGGGCGATATCCAAGGTTTAAGTCCTTCGCGACATCGTTAATCATGGTTTGAACACTTTTACTATTAGCCGTGTAGACTTTGATTTTTGATAGGTTGTTGTGAACTACAAACTGAGTCATACGAGAATCAATAGAACAATCTGGACTTGGTGACGAAACTCGATGATTCGAATTTGATTCAAATCTAATGAGATTGTTTTCAATGTGTTTTTCTAACTCTAATTGAACGTCTGAATCTTGAAGTGATTTGAGTTTAATACCGTTGTAATACTCAGTGATTAATTCGTTAACTGTTTGAGGTAGGGTTATTTGTTGATCTGTCATTGTTATTAGCCTTTTTAGTTATGTTCCCGAGTGGGATTAATTGTTTTTAGGAAATTATGTTGTCCGCTAAACGGATAATGTTTACATCACCTTCGATAAGAAGGCATATGTTTATTCTTATTAGAAAGGTGGAACCATAAGCGTCTGCGTGAATTACTGGTCATGGATAACCAACTCTTGAGCGGCGCGTTTATACTTGTAGTAAGCACTTGATATACCAGCGGAACCAAGGTTGATGTTGTACTTACGAGAATTGCGGATGATGTCGTCTAATGTGAAATCTTGAAGAATAAGTTCGATGATTTTTAATGCATTGTTACTGCTTGGGTTTAGCTGTGTGTATAGAACAGCCGCCCGTGATTTATTTGTCATAGGAAAGCCTTTGTTAACCGTATATGTGTTTGTTGCTAAAGAAGAGGAATAGCTTTAAAAGAGACTGATTCTTATATCAGCCTCTAAGGGGTAATTTGTTAATTGATGTAATGAAAATTAAAGAATGTACTAGGCGAAATAAACCCCTAGCAGGAAACTACAAAAACTAGGGGATATCTCATAACGTAAAGAAGACGGCAAAAATAAAGAAGGAAGTTTTTCTTGCTACTATAAATATATTATACCAACTTTCTTTCTTAAATGCAAATGATAATCATTATTATTTAGATTTTATTGGTAATCATAAGACAATTTTTGAAGTGAATCATTTAGAACCTTGATACTTATTTTATCTATATACCTAGCTTTAGTACCTTGGTGAGCATGTCCAACTAATTGTTCAATGTGTAGAGAAGATATATTGTGAGTAGCAAGAGCCGTCATGAAACTATGTCTTAATGAATAGAATGTTAATAACTCACCTCTGTCGGAAAATGCAGGGAGACCAAGTTTTTCAGTTCTTCTAGTAAACCAATTTGTAAGCTGCTGAGACGAGATAAATTCAGTCTTATTTTTAAAGTAATCAAGAATTCCGATATCTAACAATTTTTGATGAATTGGTACATATCTAAATGCATTGTCTGTCTTCGTACCATCGACTTCAAAGTAATATATTCCATCAAGTTGTCTAATCGAATCTTGAGTTAATTTAACTATCTCACCATTTCTAAGACCACCGTACGCCATTATCATTATTGAACTCGTGAAGTTGTCTAAAGGCTTGCAAGTACAATATTTAGTTAACTTCTTAATATCATCACAGCTATAAGCACCTTTACTTTTACCTTCTTTGAAGTTATCAAACCTCATATTTTCCACTGGATTGCTGTTGATAATGTGTCTTTTATAAAAATATTGGAACATTTTACTAATAGCAGTTTTACCCCGTATAAGTCCGCTTGACGTTTTTCGATCATCAGGTACAGATTGTTCGTGAGCGGCTTTTATACATTCTTCAATAGACATTTTCTTGTAGGGAGAATATTTACGCTGTGGATACTGAGTAAGCAGATAAAAAGCGTCATCTATATCATTTGAAGTAATCAAATCAATATGTTTACCTTTGAAAAGATGTAAGAAAAAGTCTTCTAAGTGACGTATTTGTTCGTTACTGGCTTTAGAAGCAATACTCTTTCCTTTAGCGTCTTTGTACAACATCCCGTCTTTATCTTCGATATATTGATTTAAAGCTTCTTCAAATAGAGGGGTTTTAGATTCTATTTGTGCTTGAGGTAAATGATCAATATTAAAGCTCTGTTTAAGTGCTGATAGAGCATTGAAAGCTTGGTTAAAATCATCATTTTGAAGACACTTTTTTAACTTTTCAGCATATGTATTTAGTAAATCGCATTCCGCATTTGATTGAGCATAAACTGGATCAAAACTAAGATCATCTTCAGAAAGTTGTGGTACTTGGTGCTTTGTATTTACTTTGTCTAGCAAAAATTCTTTAAGCGTAGGAATTTTTCGTGTGTACGATGGTTCCCCAACGTGAGAATCAGTCACATTCAAATTATAATATTCAGATTCCTCCGTTACTTTTTGATGAAGTTGGATAGCTTCGCGTCCTTGTTCTGAGCGCGGCAATAGCATTGCAGTTGCAACATTGATTAGTCTTTCCACTTCGTCATCAATTAGTAATTTCAGTATTTCTGCACTCACTCTAACACCCTCTATTTTTTCTTTAACTCTTCTAACAATATTCTGAGCTTGATAACTATCTTTCGTTCTTAACGATTTACGAAAGAGTTTTCTCGTAGTTGGTATTCTCATAGAGAAATAGAATACATCTCCCACTTGTATTATGTATGTAGGTTTGTATGCTAGTTTGTATCTCATAACGGGTTCCCTGTATCATCTGACACAGAAAATCATATAGATTGATTATGCTACAAGTGTTTGACAGTGATCCTCAATGGCATATTGATCTTTGGCTTATAACACCTGTAATAACATTTATCTTATTGATTTTAGTAGTTAAAAATAGTATTTATAAGATGGTTTCATCAAGATATCAACAGCCTTCGATCTAATCGTTCTGGATCTTTTCTCAGTTATCCACAAAATCAGTGGATAAAGTTTGGGATAACTGAAGCAGTGAAAAGATCCAGAATTCAGATAGGCTAAGCAGGGTAACGCTTTGCGACTTGTTAGTATCTTAAGGAAGGTTAAATTCGCTGTTTTATCTACCCCTAGTCAAGGTTTTTTTTAAAAAATTATCTTCTCAGAAATGGGATTATAGTGTTCGATAAAGATAAGTATAAAATGTGATTCAGCTCCCACGTTTTAGACACTATACTAGTGTGATTATCGTTAACGAAGTTGAAGGTTAAGCTATTGAAAACCAAGAATACAAGCGTTACTAATGTCGCTATTGTTGGTGGTGGAGTTGCTGGTGCGACAGCTGCGGTGCACCTTAGTGCGATTGGCGTTGATGTGACACTTTTAGAGCGAGGTTCTGGCTTAGTGGATGGGCCACCAATTTGTCACTTACATGCTGGTGGAAATTTGTATCGTGATATATCGCCTCAGCAATGTATTAAATTACTCAAGCAGTCGATCGATTCAGTCCGACTGTTTCCTCATACTATCAATAAACGTCCAACGGTTCTTGCAATACCAAAGTACGATCCCGGTTCTCCCAATTCTATCATTGAACGTCTTGAAACGATCGTCGCGGCGTATCGAGAATTAGTCGCGAATGATGAAAAAAATAATGTGCTTGGTGATGCTGACGATTACTATAAAGTCTACTATCGTAATGATATTGAAAAGTTTTTGAGTCAAGAACTTTGCACTTCACCATCGACACTTGATGAGTGGATGATCCCTTTCGCCAAGTTTACGGATTTGGAGAAGATCAAGTATCCGGTTGTTATCGTTCAAGAATATGGTTGGAGTGTATTTCGATTAGCGGCTTCCATTGGTCTTGCATTAGAAGAATTTAGTAATTGCCAAGTATTGGTGAATTCTAATGTTATTGATACAAAATTTAATAACGAACACTCTGAATGGGATATTGAGTATGAAAATGCCGAAGGAGAGGTTTGCCATCTTCGGTCTCAGTATTTGATTAATGCTTGTGGGTACGAAACCGGTAACATCGATGATCATATCAAGGCTAAACGGAAACGGATGGTTGAATTTAAATCGGCTTATGTCGCACGATGGGTTGATCATAGTGTTGAATGGCCTGAAGTTGTTTTTCATGGTGAACGTGGTACACCAACTGGAATGGCTCAGTTTACGCCGTATGGAAACGGGGTATTTCAACTGCATGGTATGACACATGGAATTACACTGTTTGAAAAAGGTTTGGTTGCTTCATCTGACCAATCATCCCAACCTGTCTTACCTGATTATTTGCAGGCTAAGTTAAGCGACGGATGGAAAGATATTGCGATTGAAAAGCACACAGAGCGAGCGATTGATTATTTAAGCCAATTTATCCCTCAGTTTGATTCGGCTGTAGTAGAATCGAAACCGTTATTTGGAGCACAACAAATACCGGGTGATGATGAAAGTTTACGTGCTGCAGATGTATCATTTGAAGCAAATAATTATGCTCGAATGGAAGTGGTCAAGGGCTCGTCGGCCTTGGAAGCAGCAGTGAAAATTGTTGAGCAATGGTCACTGGTACCCAAACAGGATTATGGGCAAAAATCAATTGAAGAACTTCACCCGATTTCAATAGGTCTTAGCTCAGAAGTCATAGAACAGTACGCAATTCAGTTAGCGAAGCAGCGCAATTATCCAATCGAACTCGCTCAAGTGAGTGGGCAAGACTAACCTGGAAGATATTGTGTCACTTGTATCGCCTCTGAACCTATATTTTACGCTCTTTGTGAGCATATGTTTAAGGACATTCTTTTGGACGAGTTATTAGTATTTGATTTAGATGGCACATTATTAAATGAAGATGAAAAGCTATCTCCTGCGACATTGAAAGCGTTGGCAAACTTGGATCGTCTTGGTGTTGCTTGGACCGTTGCGACAGGAAGAATGCCACATGGAGCACGCGCTGCTCTGCCTGATGTCGTTTTTAAGTATCCTCAAGCATATAAAAATGGGGTGTTATTGTGGGACCTAAATGAAGACACGGTAATTAGCAAATTACCAATGGATCCAGATGAGGTGCAAGAAGTGTGTCGTTGTTTACATCAAAAAGGGATCAAAGCGTGGATAAACACGATAGATCATGAAAACAACGTCAGTGCCATTATTTCAGGAATCACATCGCAAAGAGAGAAGAAGTGGGCAGAGTTTCTCGTTTCTCAAGGTGTAAGAATTCAAGAAAAACAAGACTATACTAATATTTCTGACCATACGTTGAATATATTTGCAGCATCGACCAATCCGGCTGTAATGGAAGTGGCTGAAGCATTGGCGCATTTAAAAGGTGTTGAAGTTTTTGCGGGTCATGACATGTATCACCAAGGCGGGTATTGGCTTGATATCCATCATTCTAGTGGAACCAAAGGTGACGCTGCAAAGATTATTCAAAAGCAAATCGGAGCGAAGAGAATGGTTTGTTTTGGCGATTCAGACAATGATATCTCTATGTTTGAGCGGGCAGATGAAAGTTATGCCATGGGGCAAGGTTTAGACGAGCTTAAAGCCATTGCAACGGCAACCATTGGATCAAATAAAGATGATGGTATTGCGCACTTTTTGGCTGACCGCTATGGTTTTTCTTTGAGTTAATGTTGAATTATACAAGTTACGAAAAGCATTGTTCAGCGTTTAGAGATTAATATAGAGTTATCAATTATAGGTTTGGAAGCTGTGTAGGTTTACACTCGTGCCAAATTTCAGGAGAGTTAAATGAACGTACTAATTACTGGCGGCATGGGCTATATCGGCAGTCATACATGTATTCAAATGATCGAAGCAGGTATGAACCCTGTGATTCTCGATAATTTATATAACAGTAAATCGTCAGTTATCGCACGAATTGAGAAGGTTTCAGGTAAGCGCCCAGAATTTATCAATGCAGATATTCGAGATAAAGCGGCACTGGTTGAAGTAATGAAATCACATCAGATAGAGTCAGTAATCCACTTTGCAGGTTTAAAAGCCGTTGGGGAGTCTGTCGCTAAGCCTTTGGAATATTATGATAACAATGTAAACGGTACATTGGTTTTAGTTGATGCGATGCGTGATGCAGGGGTGAGCTCTCTAGTATTTAGCTCTTCAGCAACGGTGTACGGTGATCCTGCATCAGTACCCATTACCGAGTCGTTCCCAACAAGTGCAACCAACCCATATGGTCGCAGTAAGTTGATGGTGGAAGAGTGTCTTACCGACTTTCAAAACGCGAATCCGGATTGGAGTATTACTCTGTTACGTTACTTTAATCCAGTGGGTTCACATCCAAGTGGGGAGCTGGGTGAAGATCCTCAGGGAATTCCGAATAATTTAATGCCGTTTGTATCCCAAGTTGCTGTTGGGCGTCGTGAGTTCTTGTCGGTGTTTGGCAACGATTATCCAACCAAAGATGGAACCGGAGTGAGAGACTACATACATGTGGTTGATTTAGCCGATGGTCATATTGCAGCTTTGAATCGAGTTGGTTTGAAGCCTGGGTTACATGTTTATAATTTAGGTACGGGCAATGGCTATAGCGTCTTGGAGATGGTCGAGGCGTTTGCGAAGGCCAGCAATAAACCGATTCCATACCAATTGGTCGAGCGTCGTCCTGGTGATATAGCTGAATGTTGGGCTGATCCAGAGAAAGCTCAACGCGAGCTAGGTTGGAAAGCAAAACGTTCATTAGAAGAGATGACACAAGACACGTGGCGCTGGCAGTCAAATAATCCTAATGGATACCCAGAAGAGTAACTAAAGAAGCCAACTTAACAAAGTTGGCTTCTTAATAGAGAAACCTATGAATTATCTTGCCCACCTTCATATTGCTCAACAGGTTAACAGTAGTTTACTGGGTAACTTGCTTGGCGATTTTGTGAAGGGTGCTCCACCAGAGCAATTGGGGAGCTCGGTTCAACGCGGTATCTTCTTACATCGTCGTGTGGATCAGTTTACTGATAGCCATCCGATTTCGAAAGAACTGAAATTGCTTTTTAAACCTACATCAAGGCGTTTTGTTCCTATAGCATTGGATATGTTTTGGGATCACTGCCTTGCTAAGCATTGGACGCAATATGACTCTACAGAGCTACTTAGGTTCGTGGCTCAATCTGAGAAAACGATAATGCTGGAAAGTGAACATTTAGAATTACCTCTTTCTTTTCAGCAAGTGAGTCAAAAGTTATGGTCACAACAATGGTTGGTGTCTTATCAAGCTTTCGACAATATCACATATGCCCTTGAGCGAATTAGCACACGTCGGCCGCGGTTGGCAGGGTTAACTCAATGTATTTCTGGCTTGGAACAGCACTACGATGAACTAAATAGTCAATTTTCGCATTTTTATCCCGAGGTACTTGAAGAAGCGAAAGCCTATCAATCTCGATTTAATGAATGATACGTGCACTCACGACAGTAAGGGTCAATTGAGTAGACAATTTCATTAAGTGATTTGGGTTTTAGAGTATCGCTCTCAGGAATAGAAAATTTATGACTTATCCATTGATTAAACATGGACCAGTGCAACAATAAATACTGTTCATCATCGCTGGTTTGATCTGTCCAGATTCTATTCATCATTGGTCGCATTGTCGCTGCACTCTGAGCGAATATTATGGTTTGCCATTTTATTTCAGCGATTTCAGTTTGAGATAAACCAAGCTCATTTTCGGTATCCACAATAGAGATGATTTCAGCCTGACGTGATCCCATTTTTTCCATGAAGTGATTAAAGCGCTCGGACTCTTCTCGAGCGACATCTGATAATAGTTGGATAGAAGATGGATAGACAAGATGAAATGCTAAAAGCCGAGCAACAAATTGATAAACACGGTGGGTCGGAGGCAAGTCAGAGGATAAATTATCAACAATCTTGATCGCATATTTTCCGATCAATTCGTCTGCCATATTGCAAATAGAAAACCAAATTTGCTCCTTGCTGCCGAAGTGGTGACGGATCAGGCTGTGAGAGATTCCTGCTTTATCACTAATATTTCTTAGAGATACACCTGCGTAACCGAACTCGCAAAAAAGATCATGAGCGACCTTTAGGATCAGTAATTGTGTTTGTTCAGCATCTTCAGCGCTGCGACGACCTTGTTTTTTTGCCTGCATGTTTGATATCAATATTTAGCTTTTTCTAATTAGTCTTATTTTACTATAAAACGAAGTGTTATATCGGTAATTTAAGTTTAGCTTATTAGGCCGCACAACTTCGCCTTACTTAAACATGCAATGGTTTTTGCATCGTTAATTTCTCCAGCGATTATTTGTTGTTCAATGTCTTTTGGTGAAAGGAAAATGACTTCAATTACTTCATCTTCATCGCATTGACGTTTGAGGCTTGGTGATATTCCTTTTGCAATGTAAAGGTGTTGTATTTCATCGCAAAATCCTGCCAATGGCGTGAGCTTACCCAGGGGCAGTAGCTGATCTGCGCTATAGCCGGTTTCTTCCTCTAGTTCCCGAAGTGCACATGTTTCTGGTGATTCATTCTCTTCAATCGTTCCGGCCGGAAGTTCTATTAACCATTTATTTAGCGATGGTCTGAACTGACGAATAAGCAAAATAGAGCCATTTTCATGGATCGGTAATATGACTGCTGCTCCCGGGTGATCAATTGTAGTGTGATTAATGCTCTGACCGGTTGGAAGAGTGACTTTTTTCTCAACTAATTGAATATTCTTCCACTGATGGATTAGCGTCGTCATTGAGAGCTCTTTTTAATAGGCGAATTTATTAATCACAATACCTTAACTTTGAACGAAAGAGTACTGCCCATAACTTACCGTATGGCCGATTTATAAAAAGGTGATATATATCTCATTCTTGGAATCATAGTTTACAGTTGTTAAGTTAGCGAAGAGATCTGATATAAGAAATAGTAACAAGACAGAGTATGTTGAAACATTTGGTCAACATTTAGGTCGTTAATAAATAATGGTATTGAGTAAAAATGATTTCAGCTGTAACTGCAGACCACACTCACAAAGCACTTTTGTCGGAGCGAATCAATAACCTAGCGAGTGCGCTTGCTGATGGGGTATATGAACGTGAACATACCATTAAGATATGTTTGTTATCCGCATTAGCCGGAGAAAGTGTATTTTTACTTGGTCCTCCGGGAATTGCGAAAAGCATGATTGCCAAGAGATTGATTCAAGCATTTGATAATAGTAGTTATTTTGAATACCTAATGACGCGATTTTCTACACCAGAAGAGGTGTTTGGCCCACTCAGTATCAAAGAGCTTAAAGATAATGGTCGCTACGTCCGCCTAACAGATGGGTACTTGCCGACGGCACAAGTCGTGTTTCTTGACGAAATATGGAAGGCTGGCCCCGCGATTTTAAATACACTACTCACGGTGGTAAACGAAAAGACGTTTAAGAATGGCAACAAGCAAGAACCAGTGCCGATGCGGTTACTTATTTCTGCATCTAACGAGCTCCCCGATGAGGATAGTGGGTTAGATGCACTATATGACCGTATGTTAGTTAGAGTGTTTGTAAATCGAATTCAAAATAAACAAAATTTTAAGTCGATGCTAACAGTGGGTACGTCGCAAGAGGCTCATATTCCAGAAGGACTTGCGATCACTAACGAAGAGTATCAAACATGGCAACATCAGTTGGATAAACTCTCGTTAAGTAGTGAAATGTTTGAAAAGCTATATGGCTTAAAAATGAAATTGGAACGGGCTGCGGAAGACAAATTGCCTGGGCGTGTTGATGAGTTGTATGTTTCCGATCGTCGCTGGAAGAAAGCACTACGTTTGTTAAAAGCGAGTGCTTTTTTTAATGGCCGTGATGAAATGAATCCGTTGGATTTGCTCTTGCTACAAGATTGTCTTTGGAACAGTCCTGAATCGAGGTTGATAGTGCAAGAGGTGATAAGACATTTCGCATTGTATGAGGCTTTTGACCAACAAAAAGTGCGAACTCAAGTCGAAATTTGCCAAGAAGAGCTAGCTGAAATTCAGGTTGAACTTGAGGCCTATCTCGGGCTAGAGCTCTCACAAGAGACGACGAGTGGTTTGATTAAAAAGCAGGTTATGCAAGCGGATTTATCTACGGTAAAACTGTATAAGAAAGGCAATTCATCCGATCTGGTGAGATTAGTATTGCTTCAGAGTGAAATCACAGTAACCGATACTGAAAACACGGATAAGTTCTGCCGCTGGGTTTCTGTCTCTAAATCGGATCTTGAGCGTATCATCCGAGAAAGTGGCGGTGATGCATACGGCTACGTAAACCAAAATTCAGCATTATGTATGCTGCATTTTGATCTTGATTCATCAAAACGTTTAGTTATCCGAGATATCGCTAACCGTTCAGTATTGGTGACTCCTATTACCAATACTAGCTTTGGAGAAGTGGCATTTGTCGGATGGAAAAAGCGAATTGAAACCGCGCAGAAGCAATTGAAAGAAGCCGACGCCCACTTACGTTTGGTCAAAAATACATTCCACGATGCGTTGCCGCATAATTTTATCGACCCTTCGTTGCCTATTGCGATGGAGACGACGATACAACAACTGCAACATGAGCTTGAAAGCTCCATTGCTTCCGCAGAATCGTCGATTACGCGTTTTAATAATTTAAGCAGCTATTTTGCAGAGTAAGGACGGTTACGATGTTGGGTGTTGATGGTATAAATTTAGCAATGATGGTTGCAGAGTCTGGGATCATTGATTCTGCGGTCAATGAATTAATGTCAAAGCCGCAGTTAATGTTAATTGCGGAAAATCAAAATGTGAATCGTTCTGTCCGACAGCAGTTGCTCAAGTGGCAAGGTCAAGTAAAAATGAAAATGACCAAAGTGTCAGAAACTGACAGATTTAAGCAGGAACTTGCGTTGTATCAAGAGGTGATACATTGGAACGAAGCCACATTTCATGCGCAGATCGATAATGTCTTAAAGCCACTTGAATGGCATTCAGCTTTTTATCTTGAAGCAAGATGTTTGCTTGATAATGAAAAAAGTCGCCTCAACCCCATGTTTCCACATTATTTCTGTGAGCAGTGGTATCAAAGTTTATTGAAAGCCGTTCAGGAAGCGCAATTAAGTGAGTTGGAATCAAACAAAGAGAAGATTCTAGAAGATTTGTATCAGCGTATTGAGACCATGCAGACCATGGATACCGTTACCAACAGTGATGATGCTCAGAGTGTCCTGCGATTGTGGAACATGGCTTCGGCAAAGTTAAGCAAAGGCGATGTTTCAGTAATGAAGAAGCACGCGGAATTCTTAAAGAAGCATAAAGGGATTCAAGATATTGCTGAGCAGCTTGGCCGCATGGCTCAAAACCTTGATTGTGATGATGATCATCAATCTCAGGTTGAAGAATTGCAGCTAGTAGAGGAGCATTCACAATTTGCTACCGATGATATTGTTGGAGTTGAAGAAGGTGACGACCTCAATAAGATGCTGCCAAATGAGACCTTGTTTCTTTCTCACCCAGAGCTAGAAGTTGTATTTTACAAGCACTTAATTGATAAGCAGTTAATGAATTATCATATGCAAGGTAAGTCGAGACGTGTGAGAAAAGTAACCACGACGAAAGTGGCTTCTAAGCAGAATGAATTGGATAAAGGCCCTTTCATTGTTTGCATTGATGCGTCTGGTTCTATGCGAGGCTTTCCTGAGCAATGTGCAAAAGCGACGGCTTATGCATTGATGCAAATAGCGCTAGCAGAAAACAGAGATTGTTATGTGATGATCTTTTCTACTCAAATTATCGCTTACCAATTAACCAAACAAGACGGCCTACGCGAGGCGAGTGATTTCTTAAGTTACACCTTTAAAGGCGGAACCGATTTAGAGCCTGCACTTAGCCATTCAGTAGAATTAATGAAACATGATCGCTATGCAAATGCGGATCTCGTGGTTATTTCTGATTTTATAGCACCTAAACAGTCGCCGGAGGTTCTTGCAGAGGTGAAGAGCTTGAAGCAGAAAAATAATCGTTTTCATGCGGTGAGTTTATCGAAATATGGAAATCCACAGCTTATGGCAATGTTTGATCACTGCTGGTCTTATAACCCAAGTTTGATGGGAAGGCTGGTTAAAAAGTGTTAGGCGTATCAATGCGAGGTGTCGGTTAGAGCTTACTAACGTGCTCAATGCTATTTTTGTCATTCTTCATTGTGCAATTAATCAACAAATTAGATAAGTTATCGACATAGACGCATGCTTTTTAATCATTTGAATAAAAAAGCAAATTTTATTATTGATCTATTGGGTAAATCGGTTAAAGTACGCCTCGTTCTCACGAAGAAATTCTTCGTTGATGGTGTCTCCATCGCAATATTGCGTTGCCCTGGTGGTGGAATTGGTAGACACAAGGGATTTAAAATCCCTCGGCGTTCGCGCTGTGCCGGTTCAAGTCCGGCCCGGGGCACCATTTGAGAATGATTAGGCGTGTTGGCAGAGTGGCCATGCAGCGGATTGCAAATCCGTGGACCTCGGTTCGACTCCGGGACGCGCCTCCATTAAGTATCTCACTTCCCCTCTATTCTCTATTATCAAATCGACTCTGAGCATCACGTCTCATGTTTCTGATTTAGAACGCTAACGTTATTGTCGTCATCATTTAGTTGCCGTGTAACCTTCAGTCGTAAATTCCAATGTGCAACATATACCAAACCTTCAGAACAATTTGACACAGTTAACAGAATACGCTGATGTTAAACGATACCTCATTGCATAACATGCACACTCCTAAGCTATGGACTATCTTTATTGAGCTTTCAGTAAAAAATAGCCAATCAAAACAATCGACATACTATGTAAACAACCAAAGTTTATATAGTCTGCAAGGACTCCCTATGAGCGATGAACGTGCACAATATTCAGATAGTGATAGCTTAATTTCGACGACGACGCCAAGTAGTCATATTACTTCCTGCAATGAAGACTTTTGTCAGGTTTCAGGGTATGAAGAAGAAGAGTTACTCGATCATCCACACAACGTGATTCGTCACAGTGATATGCCGAAAGAAGCATTTGCTCAGTTATGGCAATATCTTCAGGCAGGCAATAGCTGGATGGGTCTTGTTAAGAATCGATGTAAAGGGAGTGGACACTATTGGGTTTCGGCATTTGTGACGCCAATCAAGGGCGCAGATGGCTCAATTCATGAGTATCAGTCAGTAAGGACAAAACCTACCGACGAACAGATCAACCGTGCAACCGCGCTGTATAAGAAGATGAAGTCTGGCACAGTGACGGTACGACGAAAAAATTGGTTAACTTGGACCATGATACTTGTCGGTGTACAGATGGCCGCAATGGCATTGTTATTGACCAACATTATTTCCAACCAAGTCGGATTCTCGTTATTGTCTTTAGCTTTTGTTGGGCAGCTATTCACTTTGTTTAATTTACATTCACGATTTAAAGCCGTCCAATCTATCGCTTCAGAGGGGTATGATAACCCTCTAATGGAGTATCCCTATACTGGGTATTGTGACGACGTTTCGTCTATCGAACTCGCCTTGATTATGAAGAAAGCGGAGCTACGAGCTGTAACTGCACGAGCACACGATACGACGAGTTATCTTTTGACTTCTGCCGAAGATGAATCAGCGAGCAGCAAATCAATAGAACGTGAATTAGCAGAACAATATCATGCTACAGAAGCGATTGCAGAATCTTCTGACCAAATGTTACAGGCGATAGATGAGGTTGCTGAGCAAGCTCGTCAAAGCTCTGAATTCGCGAGTAAAGCTCGTCAAATGGGCATATCAGGCGTTGAAACGATCAACGATGCAGTGAAAACTGTAGAAGATTTAAGTGCAGAGCTTTCAGAGTCTCAGCAAGCACTTGAGCAACTGTATGCCGACGTTGGTGGTATTGAAGCTATTTTGGGGATGATCCAAGGTATTGCTGAGCAAACGAATTTATTGGCATTAAATGCCGCAATAGAGGCTGCTAGAGCGGGTGAAACAGGAAGAGGCTTTGCGGTCGTTGCAGATGAAGTGCGAGCATTGTCTGAGAAAACCAGTTCATCGGTTGGAGATATTCGAGATAAAATTGAAGTGTTGCAAACAACGGTCAATTCTACCGGAAATCTAATGAAATCGGCACAAGAAGCATCGGGAAGCAGCGTTCTTAAGTCCCAAGAAGGTAAAGCTGTATGCGAGGCGATCGTAGATGACTTGAAGAAGATGGGTGAGCAAAGCAACGAAACCTATAAAGCTATTTCAGATCAAGTTCAAGTAACTCAGGGAATGGTGGATCATGTTCACCGAATGAAAACTGCTTTAGATGCGACTCAATCTTTGTCTGAAAGTTCAGTTTCGCGTACAGATGGACTGGTGAGTCGGCTTGAAAGTTTGCAACGTCTGGTGGTTGGTTTTAAGTAAGTCGACCATTTCCTAAAAGAGAGTGTTGATTGATAAAAATGCGCCTTCACGTTGCTTTACGTGAAGGCGCATTTTATTTCTATATGTTTTATGAAGAGCCGTCTTCTGCGTGGCGAATTAATTTAGATTGGCTGTTTAGATAAGGCCTGAACAAGCCACTGAGAAAACTGAGATTTCGGTAAAGCACCATTAATCATGTCAAGTTGCTTTCCATTTTTGAAGACCATTATGGTGGGAATACTTCGAATTTGGTAACGAGCTCCAAGCGCCTGCTGAGCTTCGGTATCTATTTTGACGAAGCGGGCCTTATCTTCCATTTCTTTTGCCATATCTTGAAATACAGGAGCAAAGCCAATACAAGGATTACACCATGGTGCCCAAAAATCGATAACAACAGGAAGATGTCCAGATAGTATCGCCGATAGGTTGTTCTCTGTTCCTTCGAATGCATCACCATCAATCAATGGATGTTGACACTTTCCACACAAAGGGCGATTTTCTAAACGTTCTATAGGCAAGCGATTCATGCCCTTACAGTTCGGGCAGCGTGTTGTAAAGGTACACATAATCCATCTCTTTTTTGCGGTTTGTGTGCAATAAAAATGCCCAGAATTTGGGCACTTTATGTATTCCGCTTGTTAGAATTTATTGCTCACTATTTTTTAGGGTGAGTTTGTTGCTTGTCTTGCTCTGTTAGTTGAGCAATGCGGCGACTGATATCACGGCGTTCTTTAGATATTTCTGCACTTTTTATAATATGATCATCGACACGGTCTTCGTAATCAGATTTCATATTTTTTATGATGGCATTCACTTGTTCGAGCGTCATTTCTGGTTTGATGTAATCTAAAAGGTTATCAAGTAAGTCAACACGCTTGTTGTTATCACGAACTTTCTTTTCATTATCAATAAGCTCGCGCTTTAATCTGTTCTTACGACGTGCGAGTGACACTATTTCAAATACGCTATTCATAAACTATTCCTAGTTGTTATTTAAAGAGATTATCTTGATTAAATCACATCATTGGCGTCACGAATAGTCTTTACATCAATCAAAATGTTGCTTGTCTAGGAAATGGGCTTCACATCAATACTTCTATTTATCGTTATAAAAGTTTTATACTGTGCCCACTAAAATTTCGGCTGGACACGGTGTATTGATGATGAAGCCTTCCAACATCATTTTTCCTAAAGTAAAAGACTTACCAAAAGCATTACCCAAAAAAAATATGCTTGCTAAAGCGTATCTTACTGCTCGAGAGCAAGAGTTAATCACTGATATTGAATTACAACGATCAAATGTTATTGTTATGGATAATGCAGGTAATGTGATTAAGATTAAACTGCAACAAGAACATTAATATAGCTGAAAGGAGCGAAGTATGCCGCAAGCGTTAACCAAAATAGAATCAAGAGTTATTGGTTGTCTATTAGAAAAGGAAGTCACAACGCCAGATTACTATCCTCTTACTCTCAATAGTTTGACATCGGCATGCAATCAAAAAAGCAACCGTGATCCTGTTATGGACTTGTCAGATGCAGAAGTATTAGATGCCCTACAAGGCTTAATTTCTCGTCGACTTGTCAGTGATGAGAGCAGTTTTAATAGTCGTACCAGTAAGTACCAACACCGTTTTTGCAATACCGAATTTGGCGACTTACAACTCAGTGAACAAGAGCTAGGGGTTGTGAGTTGTTTATTGCTACGTGGCCCACAGACTCCCGGGGAACTGCGTACTCGAACGAATCGGATGTGCCAGTTTGCCGATGTTAAGGAAACAGAGTCTGTGCTCGAAGAGCTGCTTACAAAAGAGTATGTGGTGAAATTAGAGCGTGAGCCTGGAAAGCGTGAATCTCGTTTTATGCAATGCTTTTCTGATGACGATATATCACATTACCAATCGGAAAATGTGAGTGGAGCGCTATTGGATACAAAAGACTCTGATCGAGTATTCGCACTTGAACAAGATGTCGCGGAACTAAAAATTCAGGTAGCGCGATTAACTGAACAGCTAGACCAACTTATCTAACCTATGCCGAACCAATCGATATGGTCGGTATATTTTATTCGAACGCCAGATCAACGTTTGTACTGTGGGATCAGTGTTGATGTTGCACGACGCCTTCGGCAACATCAAAATGGAACTGGCGCGAAAGCACTACGAGGAAAAACACCCCTTGAACTCGTTTGGACGATGGAGATAGGGGATCATTCTGTGGCCTTACAGGTTGAGTATCGTCTGAAAAAGTTGCCGAAGATCAAAAAAGAAGCAATTGTAAGAGATGAATATTCAAAAAAGCGGCTATTTGAATATATAAACATTAGCAATTAGATAATTTGTACTATTCTTAACCTTGAGATGATATTTCAGCAAATAAGGTTAAAAAGTATGAATCAATACACAAAAATAGCAGTGCTGGTTGCTGGGTTTATTGCAAGTTCTTCAGTGTACTCAGCGACATGGGTTGCTGATGCGCGTGGTAACGCAATGGGTAATACTGGGGTAACCAGCGCCGATTTCGTTGTTGCTCCTTTCTATAACCCTGCATTGACAGCAGTGTATCGTGATGATCAAAACATTGGCGTACTTCTTGGCTTGAACGTAAATGCTAACGATCCCGATGAATCTTTATCTAATATTGATGATATTCAAACTCTTATCGATGACTTTAACGAAGCTGTAGACAATTCAAACTTTGCGAGTATCGATGCGAATACAGTTTCTGAGTTGAACACTCAACTTGATGATCTGGTTGATAATAGCGCAATCGGAGTCACAGCTGGTGCTGGCTTGGCAGTCGCGTTACCAGTTAAATCTGTCTCGGTAAATCTTTTTGCTCGCGCCTATATGGAATTGGTCGCTGATGTGAATGAAAGCAATTACGCGACAGGTGCAAATGATGCCGAAACGTTAGATAACCGAATAAATGCTTCTTCTGTCGATCTTGTTGCATTCGGCTACAGTGAAGTGGGTCTTGCGTTAGCGAAAATGGCTATGATTAATGGCGAACGTTTCTCAT
This sequence comes from uncultured Vibrio sp., assembly GCA_947504195.1. Taxonomy (GTDB): domain Bacteria; phylum Pseudomonadota; class Gammaproteobacteria; order Enterobacterales; family Vibrionaceae; genus Vibrio. Next base: position 262,181 of record CANNGN010000002.1, read on the forward strand.
TCGGTGTTAGCCCTAAAATTCAGAGTTTAAGAACCTATAAACAAACCGTCACAGTTGAAGAGTTTGATGTTGAAGATTTCGATGAAAGTGAAGTGTCAAAGAGTGCATTTAACCTTGATTTAGGTGCTGTGTGGTTAAAAGGTGACTATCGTGTTGGGCTTGCAGTTAAAGATATGTTTAAGCAAGAAATTAAGACCTACGACAACCAAGATAACTACACCTTAGATCCTCAGGTCGTGGTGTCAGGTGCGTATGTGTCAGACTTTTTTACTGCGGCTGTTGATTTAGACCTTACTGAGCAAGAGCGCTTCTCTATGAGTGAAGACGATACACAATTTGCTCGTTTTGGTATTGAAGGAAATGCATGGGGTTGGGCACAGCTACGAGCTGGCTACGAAATCGATATGGTTGGATCGATGGAAAATAGTGTTACTGCCGGCATAGGATTTAGTCCGTTTAATGTCGTTAGTTTTGATCTTGGCGCATCGTATGCCGGTGAGAATCAATTCGGCGCTTCAACTAATTTAGAAGTTAAGTTCTAAATAACGAGTCCTAATTTAATAAGCAATAAATAGAGCCCAAATTAACAGTTGTTGATTTGGGCTCTAACTATTTGAGTTCATTGAACAGGTATATTGAAGGAATCAACTACAGCGATTAATGCGTTAGGTTATCCAAAACAGTGTGTTCAAATAGTACGTCTTTAAGCTCTTCATTGATGGTCAATGGAGGGAAGAAACGAAGTCCCACAAAGTGGCCGTTAGGCTGTTTTACCATATTGGCTACACGTGTATCGATGTGAGCACCTAAAACGGTCGTGAGAGGACTGTGTATTGATACTGAAAGATCTTTCTGTAAAAAATTATCGCTTGTTACTGCATCATCGCCGCTCACTAGTACGCCACACCCTGACACGGAGAAATCGACCAGCGTACCGTCGATCTTTCGATATCCATCTTGGTGATTAATGGTTGCCGGTAGCGATAGTTTAATTCGTTTATGCTGACGAATGGGCTTAGTCACGAAATGATGAGGCATGCGGACAAAAAGCATTGGAAAAGGTTGTAATGTACTTTGCAGAATCGAAGTCTCAAAAGCGACAATATGACCGAGTTCAGTATCACACATACCACGAAGCACAACTGTACTATTACTGAGCGTACGAACCAGCAGTGCTTCGTGTACTGAACGAGGGTAATCGAGCGCTAAATATTGATGGGCTTTGTAACCGATTAAACGCGTAGTGAATTGATAAGTGTCATGTGGACCAAACTCTATTTTTACGCGAAGCTTCATTTCAGAGGATAAATACCGACAGATATCCTTGCTTTTGTTGATTGGTGTAGCTGCCATTTTTATCCTTAAAATTCGAAACGAACACCGAGTGTTGTTTGTGGGCCCCATAACCCATTATTTCTAATTTGTGCGCCAAAGGTAAGTTGCGATGTTGAGTGGAAACGAACCCCACCTTCGATCAATCCGCCTTCATTTATTTGGCCTAACTTTCCATGAATTTCAAGAGTTTGTGTTAACCAAGCTCGCGCGCCGACATTGAGTTCTAGCATCATGCCATCGTCATGGTCGTTTTTATTTGCTTTGGTATAGTGAACAAGAAGTTGCCCATTAACATCCACAAAGGGACCGGCTGGTCCATTAAACCCGATTCCTCCTGCGAGATCGAATGCTTCGTTAAAGCGCTTATCAAGTCGACCGACGGTATGAAAGTTTTCTTGAATGTAAGTAGTAAACTCTGCGCCAATAGATTGTGGTCCCGAAGAGGCTCGGAATTCGAAAAAGTTGTAGTTAAAATTGTTCGCAAACGCTGTTGATGAAAACAGACATAACATTCCGGAGAAAGCGATATTCCACGCGCGACAAGTCATCTTTATTCCTATTTTCTATAACAGTATTAATTTGATAAAACATTGGTTTATACATTATAGGATAGCCACAAATACACGAAACGTTTAGGATTAGGCCCAATATTTATAAATATTCATCGATTTAGTGTTAAATCCATCCAAAATGTGCCGTCTATTGAGGCTGGTAACAACGAATATTGAGTGGGTTCGTAAGGATTTTCATATGGAACAAAGCTCTAAAGCCTTAATGGTTCAAGGTACAACTTCCGATGCTGGGAAAAGCGTCTTAGTCGCGGGTTTGTGTCGTGTATTAGCACGTCGAAATATTAAGGTTGCCCCCTTCAAGCCACAGAATATGGCTTTAAATAGTGCAGTGACAGCAGATGGTGGAGAAATTGGTCGAGCACAGGCGGTACAAGCATTAGCCTGTGGTATTGAACCGAATGTGCATATGAATCCGGTGCTGCTAAAGCCTAACAGTGATACTGGTGCGCAAGTGATCCTACAAGGTCGAGCATTGAGTAATATGGAAGCGACCAGTTATCACGATTATAAAAAGGTTGCGATGGAAACGGTGATAGATTCGTTTTCGCAACTCTCTGAACAATTTGACAGTATTATGATTGAAGGTGCCGGAAGCCCCGCGGAAATTAACCTAAGAGCCAATGATATCGCCAATATGGGGTTTGCTGAGCGAGCTGATATTCCGGTTATTATCGTAGCAGATATAGATCGAGGTGGCGTTTTTGCTCATTTATATGGCACGCTAGAATTGTTATCACCTTCCGAGCAAAATCGTGTGGTTGGCTTCGTGATAAACCGTTTTAGGGGAGATATCGCGTTATTGCAATCGGGTTTAGATTGGTTGGAAGAAAAGACCAACAAGCCAGTGTTGGGTGTGATTCCCTTTTTACATGGGTTGGATATCGAAGCAGAAGATGCCATCAACTCCAGTCAAAACTTGGAAGGTGAAGCAAAACTTAATGTTGTCGTGCCAGTGTTTACTCGTATTAGCAACCATACCGATTTTGATGTGCTCCGCAATCACCCTCAAGTATCACTGCGGTACGTTGGTAAGGGCGAGCGATTAGATAATGCCGATTTGATTATATTGCCAGGCAGTAAATCGACTCGCGCAGATCTTGAATACCTTTTTCAACAAGGTTGGGATCGCGATATTAAACGTCATCTTCGCTATGGCGGAAAAGTACTCGGTATCTGTGGTGGGTTTCAGATGTTGGGGCATAAGGTTGATGATCCTAGCGGTGTAGAAAGTGCCGCGGGAAGCAGTTCAGGTTTATCCTTATTGGATATGGATACTGAACTGACCGAGCAAAAACAATTGGCGAATGTATCGGGTACGCTCGTCATTGGTACATCAGAGGCCTTGGTTTCGGGGTATGAAATTCATTCTGGTGTCAGTTGTGCCCATGAGCAAAGCTCACTTCAACATTTGATTACCTTATCAAATGGGCAACACGATGGATATATCAGCGAATGTGGCCAGATAGCGGGAACCTATTTGCATGGAGTGTTAGATAACCCTGACGTAATCGGTTTGATCGCCAATTGGGTAAATGGAACGACATTGACCGGTTATAACCACAAGAACAAACAGCTTGAGGCGATTGATCGTTTAGCTGATGCCCTAGAAGAGTGTATGGATTTTAAAACGCTATGGCCCGATTTAGCGATGGATTAAAAGTAATGTGCCAAACGGCCTTGTGTCGTTTGGCTTTATAAGCTTTAGGGCTAGGTATTGAACGCTACGTATTAGATGTGGGTGTTTTTTCCACGAGCTAGCTTTTGATGTGCCCTTGAAAAATGCCCCGCGCAAAATGCTCCGACAATCGATAATTCGCCAGCTAAACATGTCGCTGCAGTAATTTCTGCCAACGCTTTTGCTCCGCCTGAGCCATATACGCCCAGAATGTCGAGACACGCTTTTTGTGTTGGCAGTCCGGTTCCACCGCCAACGGTACCCACCATAATGTTCGGCATGGTAATGGTGACATACAGATCACCTTGTTCATTTAAAACCATTCGAGTGACACCAATCGCTGACTCAGCAACACATGCCGCATCTTGGCCACACGCGATATACAGTGCAGCAAGGCCGTTTGCATAATGTGCATTCACCCCAACAGAGCCATTGAGCATCGCTCCTAAGGTTGAGATCTCAGCAAACTTAACCATTTCCTCAGGTGTGGTATGAAGGTATTTCTCGACAAGTGCTCGAGGAATGGAGATATCAGAAATCACTTTCTTTCCACGCACCTTAAGAAGGGTATTGGTGTTGGACTTTTTGTCTCCTGAAAGGTTGCCGTCTAGATACGCATGTTTTATGGCAACAGGTGAGTTCTGTTTAATGTAATCGAAGACCGCGTTGGTGGCGATGGTCACCATATTTTGTCCAGATGCATCACCGGTTAAATATTCAAATACTAAGAAGACATAGTTTCCCTCAATTTGAACATCGATCTTTTTAACTTTACCGTGTGACGTAGTTTGTTCTGCAATTAAAGTGAAGCGATTAAACTCGCTACTTGCCCAAGTGACGAAATGCGCTGCTTCGATAACGTCGTTGAACACAAAACAAGGAGTGCGGGAGACACCTTCATCTACGATAATACATTGAACTCCGCCCGCGGCATGGATAAGGCTTGCGCCACGATCATAGGAGGCGACCAATGCCGCTTCTGTGGTCGCTAGTGGGACAAGGTATTCTCCAGAAGCATACTGACCATTCACGAGTAGTGGTCCGGCTAAGCCTATCGGCAGGTTTGCAGTGCCGATAAAGTGCTCAATATTTTGCCGATAACACGCCATGTTATTTTGGGTATAGGAATCGAATAGAGCGTTTTTGATTGCCTCATCATCAATTGAATTCCAGCGCTTATCCACGAGTTTTTCGTTAAGTGATCCACTTTTTGGCAATGATGCCGCGACCTGACTCGACGAAGGGCTCGACGCGCAAGTTTCTTGCTCATTTACTAAGTTATTTTTCTTTAAATGGTGAGGCATGAATTAAACCAGAATCAAATTGAAGCTGGCATTTTACTGATTCATTCACCAAACACAATGTTAATAAGCATTTGGGAATTGCGAATTTGTAACGAGGTTTGGTCTTGTCCACAAAGTGTCAATCTTCTGAAAGTCAATTTGGAATTCCCTAATCGCTGGTATTAGCGTGTACGAGCCGCCAACTTAGATGCAAGAGAGTGAAGCTCAGGCAGTGCTTGATAAATAAGGTGCAATTGTTGTAACACTAACTTAGCGGAGCTGTCATCGTCATCACGCCAACTGGCAAGTCGTTGTTGCAGTCCTTTACTGTCAATCTCTCTCGTGTCGCAGGTGGGAGATTGCTGTTGTAGCTGCTGGTGCACAAGAGCTAAATGTTGATGAATAACTCGATGCGAGTCCAAAATTAGCTTGTGGACAGATTCATCTTCCAGACGGTCTCTGTGTGCTCCTAGGGCGGAGATATAACTAAGTAAGGCATGATTGAGAGTTAGAAAGCGAAAGCTCTCGTCAGTCGCAGTATGGTAACGTCCCGGTTCTGCAAGCATGTTATTGATTGCGGCCGTTAACGCCGCATCTTGATTGTGTGCTTCGCGTCGGGCAATTCGATAGGATAAGCTGTCTTTTTTTCCAATGCGATACTGACCAATGATCTGTGCAAGATACACTCTATTTTTTTCTATCGCTTCTGCCATTACGATGTGTAACCTTCGTGCATGCCAATCGGGTAAAATAAACGCGACCGCAAGTACGGCGAGAACACAGCCAATAACGGTGTCAAATAATCGCGGGATAATAATATTGAAACCCGCTCCAAGCTGGCTAAAGCAAAACAGGACTAAAATGGTGATAAATCCCGTTGCAAAAGCGTAGTTGTTAATTCTAAATGAAAAGAAAAGTACGCCAGACACGACAATAAAAGTAACCTGGCTTTCTTGTGAAGGAAACAGAGAAAGCAACACGCTTCCGATAATCAGCCCGGAAATTGTCCCAATTATGCGCAGCGTAATACGCTGCTTTGTCGCGGCATAGTTCGGTTGGCATACAAATAATGTAGTGAGTAATATCCAATACCCGAGTGATAAGTCTAATCCTTGAATTACCCCGTATCCAGCGGTCAAGGCAACGGACATTCTTATTGCATGTCGAAATAATAGTGACTCACGCGTTAAGTTGCTTTTAACGCGTCGCCACATATTTTCTAAGTTGTGGACATTGTGATCATCTAAATCTCTTTCATCCAATGCTTCAATTGTAGGTTGACTAATATTGTCGAGTTGCTTCGCGACGGTCGCTAAATTGTCGAATAAATAGCCCAGCTGGTTAAGTAGAGAATGCCACTCAGGATTTGACTGTTGTTTTAAATGGTCGAGAGAACGCTGCAATTCAGTCAGTGCTTTCGTTACGTTAGCATCATGTTGGTAAGCGTGATCGAGTTTGATGGATTTGCTTACGTCTCGGCAAGAACTGGCGAGGGATTCAATGACATATTTAAAGCGAAATAGCACATCACTGCGTTCAAATTGAGCGGCGAGATCTTGATAGCGGTAATGAGTGGAGCTTACACGTTCATGAATATCTTGTGCGAGAAAATAAATATTGAGAAAGCGGTTTTGACTGGTGTGGATATTGCCACGTTTGGAACGCGTTAAAAACGTTGTTTTACAGTTATTTAATGCAATTACAGTGGTAGCATTAAGGTTTGCTTCTTTGATGCGATAAGGTTGAGGTGAAAAATCATCCGATGGGTGAAATAACTCAGCTTTGAGATCGAGGTAATTGGCGATATTTTCGAAAACCAACGATAGACTGTGGCGCATAGGCTGGCGAGGTGCGACCACAGCCCAAATCGTCGAGACAATGAAATACCAAATAGCGCCTGTAAGCAGCAATATAGGCTGAAGCCAATCGCTGCCATTTTGGTTGGCTCCAATCATGGTGTAGATTGCGATCAACAATGATCCGAAGGAGATGCTGGCATAACGACTGCCGATCGCGCCAAGCATGGTGAAGCCAAAAGTGGAAATAAATAACCCAATGGCAAAATAAACTGGATAGTCGAACAATATTTCAATGGAATAGGTCGCAATGGCAAAGCAGGGAAGTGTGAATGAAATTGCTTTAAATCGCCCAATCAGGCCATCATCTTGTTCTGCCAGCGCTGCGGCAATAACGCCTAAGATTAGCGGTGTAATCCAAACATGAGCTTGATAAAACCAAGTGGGGATGACGACACCCAATAGAGCAACTAAAATCATTAGTGCGTAGTTAATGGTTTTGTTGTTCAAATAGCTTCGTAGATGATGTGTGAATGAATTTAGGAGAGACACTGGAAGTCAACAGTTAAGAAAGAACAATAGTATATTAGAATAAAACAAGATAGGTCGGATTGAAATAGCGCAGCAAGACTATTTACATGAGAATTGTCCCAAGAAAACAATCACATTTTTTGGTCGTTTTTTTCGTTTGAGTTAACATACCCCCAAATACAGAAGAGAGTTTTCAGCATGCAGCTACAGGCAAATCAGACTGCAAAATATTTTATTAATGATGAATATTGTCAGGTTGAACTCGACAATGACACGGTCATTGTCAGTTCAGCCTTGATAGAAGAGCAAATTCCATTCAGCGTGTGGGATGGTTCCATTCATATTCAACGTGGCATTTTTTGGGGGCAGTTGGTCTTTTATTCTCAGCCTAAAGATGGGAGCCGATATGCATGGGTAGTGCAAGGCTTACCTTGGTCAAAATGTCGAGAATTTGCAAAAAACGCAATTACGTCTTACGAACAGTGGCACGAAGATCAATGCCAAAAATTACGCGAATTTTATCCTCGCTGGCGTAAGCAGTTACATCAACTTGAATTCAATTCAGGCTTTTTACGTCACTCAATGCTGATGGAATGGTGTGTATCAGTTGCCAAGGACCTCGAGTCACTTGAGATGTCGATGGAAGAAATCCAGCAACGCATTCCCGATTTAATGGGTAACATTAGTGAATGGTTTGATCACTCAGCATCGAAATTAGATGTACGAAACCAAGATTGGTTAGTCCAAGAGAGCCCAAAATGGAGTACGTTGTTTTCAGAGTTTGAGAGTTCTCCATTAAATACTTCTCAACAGAAAGCAATTTTGATGAATGACGATCACAACTTGATATTGGCTGGGGCTGGCTCGGGAAAAACCAGTGTGTTGACTGCTCGAGTTGCGTATTTACTGGAATCCGATCTCGCCACTGGCGATGATATTTTATTGCTCGCATTTGGGCGAGATGCGGCAAAAGAGATGGAAACTCGTATTCGTGGGAAAGTGGGACCAGCTGCGAATCATGTGCAAATTAATACCTTTCATCAGTTAGGGCTGGCGATTATTAATCAGGTCGAAGAGCAGCGTGTACAGATCTCTTCAATTGCTACGGATGCAAAGAAAAAAACGAAATGGTGTGCAGAATGGCTTAAGAAGCATTGGATGACACCGACTAATTTTAAACGCTGGCAGAAACACCTTGGGCAGTGGCCGATTGCGTATATTAAAGGCGATGAAGAGCTAGGAAGTCATGTTGAAGACCCGAAGCTAATCCAGTGGCTGCTTAGGCAGTTAGAGCAATTGGCGATGCTAGGTAAAGGCAAAAAGGCGCTGCAAGAGCAGATCATTGACCATGCTGATTATACTCGTTTAAACAGCGAATTGGCTCTATGCTGGCCTTGTTATAAAGCTTGGAAAGAGATGCTAGAGGAAAGTGGTGAGTTAGATTTTGACAGCATGATCAGTAAAGCGACTCGTTATATTAAAAAAGGAAAATTTAAATCTCCTTGGCGCTTTATTATGGTGGATGAATATCAAGATATCTCTCCGGCTAGACTCGAGCTTATTGATGCCTTATGCCGTCAAGACAAAGGAAAAGCAACGCTTTTTGCCGTTGGTGATGACTGGCAATCGATTTACCAATTCGCGGGCTCAAATGTTTCTTTGACCACTGAGTTTAAAGAGCGTTTTGCTAATTCAACGATCAGTGAGCTCGATACGACGTATCGCTTTAATAACAAGATTGGTGAAGTGGCTAATCAGTTTGTGCAGCGAAATCCGAATCAATTAATCAAGACATTAAACAGTGTGGTTGAGCGTAAACGTAACAGTGTCTTTGTTGCGCCGCAAACGAGCATTGAAAAAATACTTGATCAAATTAATCGAGGTGCTGATGTCAGAAAGTCAGTCCTGTTTTTAGCTCGCACCAATAGTCAGCGTCCGGAGTTACTCTCTGATTGGGAAGAGACATATCGACAATTGAACCTGAGCTTTATGACATGCCATGGAAGCAAAGGCGCTGAAGCTGACTATGTTATTGTTGTTAATGTCGATGAAGGGCAGTTTCCACTGCGAAACAAGACTCAATCTTTAGACGCTGTTTTGGTGGATAATGGTGACGACTATCCCGACTCTGAAGAGAGGCGGTTATTCTATGTCGCACTCACTCGAGCTCGAGAGAAGGTGTGGGTGACTCATACCACCGGAGGCTCAAGCTTTGTTAAAGAGCTATTATCCGGTGATTATGATGTCTCAAAATCGAAGTAATGTGCGTTATTTTCTCTCTTCGAGATAAGCCTGATAATCGGGAATTTCAATGGTAACTTCTTGGTCTAGTAAATCAGACGCGAACATAAAGTCTGCAGAGGCTTCATTCGTTGCAATTGGAATATTCCAAACACTGGCAATACGTAATAGTGCTTTAACATCCGGATCATGCGGAACGGCATTTAGGGGATCCCAAAAGAAGATAAGGATATCTATTTTCCCCTCTGCAATAAGAGCGCCAAGCTGCTGATCTCCCCCCATTGGTCCGCTGATTAACGATTTTATAGCGAGACCCATTTTTTGGCTTAAAATATGTCCAGTTGTTCCAGTGGCATAAAGAAAATGCTTTTGCAGTTCGCTTTTATTGTTGCCAACCCAGCGGAGTAAATCCTTTTTGCAGTGATCGTGTGCAACCAGTGCAACGTGTTTGTTTGCAGGAAGGATTCGTGTTGTTTTTTGCATTGTTCAATTTCCTAGATTGATGACGTACTCAACGTTATATACGATATGTAGGACGGTAATCAAATAATTAGCCCAATTATTTGAGACGCCGTTTTGAAATCATTGCGAATGTCTGATAAATGCCAGTGAAACACCGTAACAACATCATACGGTGTTTGCTGAGAAAGGTATTTAGAATTCGTAACCTTCTGGAATGACGACGATGCCTTTTTCAGAAATATGAAAGCGTTTCGCGTCTTCTGCGTTATCGATTCCAATCTGAGTGTGAGCGGGGACGCGAACGTGTTTATCAATAATACAGTTGATCAACTGACACCCTTCGTTTATTTCGACATCATCGAAAATAATACAATTCATCAAGGTGGCGCTGTCTTTGATGACGACGTTTGACGAAATAATACTATGCTGAACCGAACCACCCGAATTAATGACACCGTTAGCGATGATTGAATTAATGAAAATGCCCTCGTTTCCTGTAACAGACGAAACCGTACGAGCGGGTGGAAACTGCGGTTCATAAGTGCGAATTGCCCAATCGCGTTGATAAAGGTTCATCGGTGGAACAGGTTCTAGAAGATCCATATTGGCATCATAGAAAGAGTCGATAGTGCCGACATCACGCCAGTAATTATCTTTTGCTACACGCCCCTTATCGCCGCAGAAGTTGTAGGCAAAAACAGACTGAGTATCAATCAACTGAGGGATAATATCTTTACCAAAGTCGTGATTTGACCCTTCGTCCAGAGAATCTTTTTCCAAGGCTTGTTTTAAGATTTCCATATTGAAAATATAGATTCCCATTGACGCGAGACTTTTATCGGGATCGCCAGGGATGGAAGATGGATCGATAGGCTTTTCGACAAAAGAAGTAATGCGTTCATCGCCATCAACTCCGACGATGCCAAATGCCGATGCCTCATTCCTAGGGACTGTCATACAGGCAACGGTTAACAATGCATTGCTTTGTTTGTGTTCTTCTAACATCGCGGCGTAATCCATCTTATAGATATGATCGCCGGACAGTACCACCACGTAGTTTGCGTCACTACGTTCTAGTAACCATAGGTTGTGATATATAGCATCTGCAGTGCCTTCATACCATGCACCACCTTTGCGCATTTGTGGGGGTACGACAGTGACATATTCGCCTAATTCAGGGTTGAAAATGGACCACCCATCACGGAGGTGTTTTTGGAGCGAGTGTGATTTGTATTGCGTTAGCACTAATATTTTTCGTAAACCCGAATGAAGGCAGTTAGTAAGAGTGAAATCGATAATTCGATACTTGCCCCCGAAAGGAACCGCGGGTTTTGCTCTATCATCAGTTAATGGTGCGAGACGAGATCCCATACCTCCAGCTAACACAATAGTTAATGTGTCTTGCATCTATTCAATCTCCTAAATGTCCGATATTTCAGCGAGGGTTACTTTGGAACTACAAGTTTCAAGCCAAGTTCGCATTCCCCACCACGACTGGCATTGCTACCGTGACAACACCGTATTAGCACTACACTTGTGCATCGAGTCGTATAATGCGTTTTATTGGTGCGGCAGATGGCACAATATGATTCATCATCCTACAGTGTATATAAACAAGGTGGAATAGCCTCTATTTCTATAGGGATAGTTTTTTAGAATTCGTTTTGAAAAATAACATCGATAATAGGATGAGACTTTGTGTCGACTTCTCTAAGGGGCGAGAGCATGGCCATGAGATTTGAGGGTTTTGAGAATAGGTTAAGCTTTTTCTTTCGCTGCCGATATAAAGCCATGAAGCTATAAGGATGAAATATGAAAAAGGTATTGATGGTTGTGTTGCTCTTATTAGGGTTAGGAGCTGCTGGTGCCGGTTATTATTTGTTTGTGAAGAAACCCCAGCAAGAGGCTATAGCGGCAGCAGAATTGGCAGCGAAAGAGGCTCAAAAACTAGAAGAAGCTAACGCTCAAGCGAACCAAGCTCCGCAAGAGCCTGCTGTTTCAACACGTGTAAATACGTATTATTTTGTCAATCAGAGGCGTTTGCCAGTGCGAAATCAGCCTGATGACAAAGTTTACCCAGACCGTTATCTCTATAAGAGTGAATCAATCAATGTCATCGAAATTAAAGATGGTTGGGGGCGAATTTCGGGTTACTACACCTTAAATGATGGGGATAAAGAGTACGCCGAATGGATCAAAATGGATGGTGTTGTTGATTGGGTGCCGATAATAACCAAAGAAGAACGAGATGAAATGCTCACCAGTTACATAGGAAAATCCGATAATTTTCATATGTATAAAGAAAAATTCTTTACGATCACAGACAGTTTGATCAAAGAGAAAATATGCACTCCAGAAGACTTTGAAGAGGTACAAGGGTGGATGCGTTCGATAAACTACAAGGAACGAAATGTGTATTTTGTTTATTGTGGAGGATTGCGCGTCAGCGATAAGATCTATTTTGATGTCGATAGTGGAGAAATGTTTTACTGAGGCCTTTCTTGTCCAGATGCAGATGCTAGCTTCCAAAAGCAGCTAGAAATATGACCATAGGGTATTTTCTAGCTGCGTTAGTCTATAGTTCCCTAAGACTTACCCTAATGCCAGCCACACACCAACGCCCATCATTAACGTTCCTGAAATTCGATTCATCAATACAACGTTATTTTTGTTGAGAAGTGCTTTTCGTAAGGTTTGTCCACCTGTGGCATAAAGCATTAAACAGATGAATTCAAACAACAGAATAATACTAATTAATATGCTGGCTTGAGGTAGTAACGCACGATCTGTTTGGATAAAGGGAGGTAATAGTGCAATAAAAAATGCCCACCCTTTCGGGTTTGCAATCGCAGTAATAAAACCTTGATTCGCTAAGCTATAGAAAGAGGGCTCGAGTTTTGCGTCTAAATCTTCTGGGATCGCCAGTTTTCCTCGTGAACGCCACATTTGAGTGCCAAGGTAAAATAGATACGCTGCGCCAGCCGTTTTTAATAGCAGAAATATTTGCGGGTGGTTTAACAAAATAGCGGCAACGCCAATAATGGCAGCACTTGCGACGAGTCCAACACCAATAAGCTCACCGGCCATCATATACATACTTTTACGCACACCAATGGTCATCCCTAGTGTGAGAGCAAGAGTCATGCACATTCCTGGAGTGGCAGAAACAAAGAAAAAGGTTGGTATAAAGACCAATAAAACAGATATATCCATATATACGTTCATCGTGTGAAAACCGAACTCTATTTATACGTACAAAGTGTGATCTAAATCAAGCACTTAATTGTGAATTCGAAAAATAAGATAAAAAGGAAGCCGAAAGTGGTGTTCGGCTGAGGCGATCGTTTACTCGGTGGAGACTTGTGGAGCGATATCCCTTCCGCCAAGGGCTTGATACAAAGTTGCTTGAACATTGTATTGATTATAGTGGTTTTCAAGTAGGCTTTCTTCCGCTTCACGTAATGTTTCTTGGGCATCTAACCAATCTTGAATACTGACTGCCCCGTGCCGATATTGACTTGCGTAGATCCGCTCGGTGGCCTGCGCAGCTTGGTATTGTTCATCAAGTTTTATCCCTTGATATTGATAGTGTGAACGAGCAGACAATGCATTATTCACATCTTCAAAGGCACTGTAGAGCGTTTGACGATAAATGATCAAAGCCGCTTGAGTTTCTAACTGGCTGACTTCTTGATTGAGCTTCAGTTCATTCCATTGTAAGAATGGCAACGCCAAGCTGGCCCCTAATGTTCCGAGTGGATCCGTCAACAGTTCACTAAGACTTGTGCTGCTATCACTGATTGAGCCCGTCAATGTCAGGGTTGGGAAATAGGCGGTTGTTGTCGCTTTTTCATCGGAAAGTGCCGACTTTAATTCGTAAAGTGCCGCTTTTACATCCGGGCGACGAGCTAGAATATCCGCGGGTAATCCAGCTGTTATTTCGGGTAACTCAGCCGTCGACAAAGTATCGACAAACTGTAATGTGTTTTCTGGCGTCTGTTTAAGTAGGAAAGCCAATGAGTTAGAGGCTTCAACACGTTGTTGAAGCAGTTCACTATGGTTGGCTTCTTGTCCCGCTAGATTACGTTTGGACTCCAATACATTAAGTTGGGAAACGGCACCCGAGCGGTATTGTTTTTCCGTGAGAGCGAGCGTTTGACGTGCGTAATCTAAGCTTTTATCGCTCAGTGTAATTCGAGTGTTTAAATAGCCAATTTGCCAGTACAGAGATGCACTGGTTGCAACGAGTGATTGAGCGGTACTTTCTCTATCCTCGGCACTTGCCATTGCTAACCATTGATCGGCTTCTATTTCTGAGGACACTCGTCCCCAAAGATCGAGTTCATAGCTCAGTGATACATCGGCGGCATAGCGATTTGATGTATTGCCAGAACTTAATCCGATGCTTTTGGACCCATCGATGCTGGATGAAATCTGCGGGTATTTATCACTCGAGGTTAAACCGGCATTCAATCGTGCTATTCGCAATGTCAGTGTCGCAAGGGCAAGGTCATCATTTTCCTTGAGTACTGTGTTAATCAATTCTGTTAATTTGGGATCATTGAACTTCAACCACCAAGGATCGATATGTGTTACAGGGTTACTTTCAACGGCCCAATGCTCTGGTATTGTCGTGACTTCTTCCACTGTCATGTGTTCGGGAGTTGAGCTGCACCCAATCATGAGAATCGAACTTAAGCCGACTAAACCTAACTTTACCGTAAGCTTGTTATTTTTATTCATGGGTTAATCTCTTGATAATGCTTCTACCGGATCGAGTCGAGCGGCGCTTCGTGCAGGTAAGAAGCCAAATAGAACACCAATAAGCGTCGAACATAAGAATGCCACAACGATAGAAGTGGTTGAGTAAATCATTTGGAAACTGCCACCGGTATATTGGAATATCATGCCAATGAGGTACGCAAGGCCGATGCCCAATACTCCTCCGCATAAACAGACTAAAACGGCTTCGATGAGAAATTGACGTAAGATGTCACTTTGTCTCGCACCCACTGCCATTCGCACGCCAATTTCTTTGGTGCGTTCTGTTACTGATACCAACATAATATTCATTACACCAATCCCGCCGACAATCAAAGAAATTACCGCAATTGCAGAGATAAGCAGCGTCATCGTTGCGGTGGTTTTTTCAATATTTTGGCGGATAGTATCGGTATTGATGGTAAAGAAATCTTGTATGCCATGACGCATTTTGAGCAAGTTAACAAGGGCTTGTTCCGAGGCGCTACTTGATGATTGGTCATCGACACGAACGGTAATGCTATCGAGATAGTGTTGCCCCATCATACGTCCCGATACCGTAGTATAGGGCACCCAAACCCGCAAAGAATCGTTACTGCCAAAGGTACTTTCATACTTATTTGTCACGCCGATAATACGTACAGGTAGGTCGCCAAGGAAAATGATTTCACCAATCGCGTTACTTTTTGGAAAGAGCTCTTTATTGGTGTTGTAGTCAATCACAACTTGCTGGGCTAGTGTTTCGACGCTGGAATCATCAAAATATTGTCCACTGGCTAACGTATAACCCTTAACCCGGAAGTAGTCAGGGCCGACGCCATTCACACCTGCGGTAACCGCTTGATTGGTATAACGGATAGTCACATTGGTACTCACTGACGGAGTGACACTATCGACGAAGGGCAGTGATGTGAGAGCCGTTGCGTCACTGGGTAATAACGTTTTTACCCGTCCAGAGCGCCGATCACCAAACCCTTTCCCCGGTCGTATATCAATGGTG
Source organism: uncultured Vibrio sp. (assembly GCA_947504195.1). GTDB lineage: Bacteria > Pseudomonadota > Gammaproteobacteria > Enterobacterales > Vibrionaceae > Vibrio. The sequence goes on from CANNGN010000002.1 coordinate 277,837, forward strand.
TTGGTGCCCATAGAACTGATGTTTTTTAAAATTGCTTGCTGCGATCCTTCACCCAAAGCCACTACAGACACCACCGACGCAATACCAATGATAATGCCTAACATGGTGAGAAATGTTCGCAACCGATGGCTGGACATGGCTAACAGCGCCATTTTTAGTGCTTCTAGGTAGCGATCCCATCCAAACCTGCTTTTATTGGTTACGATCTGGTTGTTGGGGCTGGGAATGCTCGTAGGTTGGCTCTCTTCTTTTTGGGTGTCACTAATGATTAACCCATCTTTGATTTCGATGACTCGGTCAGCAAATTCGGCCACGTGTTTATCGTGCGTGACGATAATAATGGTGTGACCTTCATTATTGAGTTCTTGAAGCAATTGCAGCATTTCTTCGCCGCTCTTGCTGTCTAATGCTCCTGTTGGTTCATCAGCAAGGATTACATCGCCGCCATTGATAAGTGCGCGTGCGACACTGACTCGTTGCTGTTGACCACCACTAAGTTCACTAGGGCGATGGTCTAAGCGATCGGCTAACCCAAGGCGACTTAGTAAGTGCTTGGATCTTTCCCTTCGACTGGCACTGTCTTCGCCGGTATAAATGGCAGGAACTTCGACATTACCAATTGCATCGAGATCGCTCAGCAGGTGATAACGTTGAAATATAAAGCCGAAGTATTCACGACGTAGTTTGGCGAGTGCATCGTTTTCCATCGTGGACGTATCTTGACCATTGATAAAGTAGCGCCCTTTAGACGGTTTATCGAGGCAGCCTAGAATGTTCATCAGTGTCGACTTTCCTGACCCTGATGTACCAATGATGGCAACCATTTCGCCGCGTCTAATTGAGAGATCTACGTCATTCAATACCGTAAGTTCTTGGTCTCCGGCGAGGAATGAACGGCATACACCTTTGAGTTCTAATAGCGTGTCAGACATGGGTTAGATTCCCATCGGTGAACGTTTGAAACGTCTAGGCACGGTGGTACTTCCATTCGAATCACCAAGAACAATTTCGTCACCTTCGGACAAGCCTTCGATAATTTCAGCATTCACTTTGTTGTTGATTCCGACTTTTACCTCTTTATATTCGACTTGGTCGTTGACGAGGATCGGTACACGGTAGTACCCACGCTTAGGAATTTTTTGAAGAACTTGTGCTGGGATGACTAATGCATCTTTTGATTGGTCAACGATGATCGAGACTTGAGCAGTCATGCCAATACGCAGCTTTCCTCTTGGGTTCTCAATATCGAATAATCCATTGTAATAAATGGCATCTGAATCATCGGATGTCATATCACTGTCGTCCCCATCCATCGAGGTAGGGCCAGGCTCAATGGCACGAAGCGTCGCTTTGTAATTGTGATTCGGTTGCCCCAGAATTGTAAACTCGACGGGTTGACCGGGTTCGACATTGATTACATCCGCTTCGGAGATTTCAGACTTTACGGTCATCATATTAAGCTCAGCGAGTTCAACAATTGTTGGAGTGTTTTGACTGGCGTTTACGGTTTGACCAGCTTCGACAGCAATATAGACGACAGTACCATCCATCGGAGCAATGATAGTGGTGTAGCTCAGATCTAATTTGGCCGAGTCAACACTGATTATTGCTTGGTCGATTTGGGCGGCAAGTTGCTTGAGTTCAGCTTTAGATATCGCCAAATTAGACTGGGCAGATTCATAATCGGATAGAGAGCTCGCATTATCCGCAAACATGGCTTTTTGACGATTGAAGGTTTGTTGATACTGGTGAATCTCAGCTTGTTTTGCTTCATATTGCGCTCGCAAACTGGCAAGTGAGGCTTGAGCTTCTTTGAGTTCATTTTCTTGGGTCAGACTATCGATTTGAGCAAGAATGTCTCCTTTCTTGACCCCATCTCCTAATGAAGGGTTAATTTTTAGAATTTGACCCGACACTTGGGAGCCAACGCTTACGAGTTTGGACGCTTGCAACATGCCATTAGCCAGCACCGTGTTTTGTATATCGTCTTTTCGTACGATATCGGTGGCGAATGAAATAGGCGGTTCGGATTTTGAACTGTACCAATAAGCTCCTCCGCCTCCGAGAAGAGCGACGACAATGGCAACGGTAAGAATACGTTTAGTTGTTTTTTTCATGGTCAGTTTTTTTTCCGAATTTTTTTGCGAGTCAATGACACCAAATTAGGGCATGAAAATGAATGCTTCTGCCAAGTTGGGTTAATAGCAGCAACGTCTTCATTTTGAAACCTATATCATAAGTGAGAATTCATAAAAACAGCATGCGATTAAATAGTGATCGACACAAGGCTCACTTGAGCAATTTACTTATCTTTACGAAGGTTATGTATTCATCATCTCCTTGCTGGTTTTCAAGATATCGCCTGAATGTTTCATGTGACCAGGGTTGTTCTTTATTTGTCAGCAAGTCAATATCACCAACCTTGTATGCGAGGCCATACCTCAAATTGGGTTGAGTTATGATCTGTGACTATGTAATGAGTGTGCATGGTTGCCATTGAGCAAGCATGATTGGGTAAAATAGACAGCTGGCTTCCAATTGGAAAATCACTGAATGAGATAGCATCACCATGAATATTGGTAACGATGCCATGTTCTTGACTTAATTTTGTTACTCTTAAGTCGGGGTATATATGACCGAGCTGATCAACAACGACGCCAAAGCCTTGAATGTCGGAACTTCCAGCATCAGAAGATAATGCAGTCCAACCAGCATCGACGATCAGCCATCCTTTTCGTTGATTGTGACCAATGATCGATGTGGTTACGCTTAATGCGATATCATCAAGCTGACAAACACCCAAATCGGCCATGACTAAGTCGAAGAAATGATATACCCCAGCACGTACTTCACTCACGCCTTCGAAATGTTCAGCAAGATAGGCTGTTGGGGTAGAACCTACGCTAACGATTTCACACGAAAAACCCGAATGTTTGAGAATATTGACGGCGGCGACAACGGCTTCAATCTCTTGATGAGCGATGGCCGTGATTTCTTCAGCAGATTTGCATTTATAGGATCCACCGGCATGGGTAAGAACACCACGGAGCAATGGCTGAGTTTGATTGAGTTGATTCGCAATTGAGAGCAACACAGGGTCATCGTGACGAATGCCAGCTCTAACATCATCACTATCAATTTCAATGAGACAAGGGAGTTGGCAATGGTGATCGTTACAATATTGGGCAACAAGTTGAGCTTGTTCAATGCTATCGAGTAACAATGTAATATCAATGCCTTTCGCGCGTAACGCCTCGATTCTATTGAGTTTTGTTGGAGAAATACCTACCGCATAGACCTGATTAGAGTATCCAGATGCCGCAAAACTTTCTGCTTCTGCGAGAGTTGAGACGGTAATGGGGTCAGTTTTGTGTTTCAAAATGCAATTTGCGGCATCAATACTTCGAACCGTTTTTAGATGAGGACGAAGTGTTACACCAAAACGTTTCAGACGAAGATCCAGCCTTTGTATATTGGCTAAAAATTTAGTTTTATTTAGAGCTAGAAACGGGGTATCTAATTGATTTACATCTAAATTAGGTGTATCGATTTGGCGCTTATCCATCTACTTTCCTTTTAAAGTCAATTAAGTGTTAGTCGGTCTGTCATTGGAGGTTTTCGATGTGATTTAGCATGAGGCTACAATTATTCATCTTACTTATTTGCGGTAAATACTCTTATTGTCAATATTATCAATCTATTGCAGCTATACTTTATATGGAACTTTTCGCTATAACAGTACCAAAATGTAAAGCATTTATGTTGATGATGTTTTGAATTTATATGATTTGTGAAAATAATTTTTAATTAACTGTAATAAACATCGTCCTTCACCGTCTAATTGAAAGCAACGTAAAAAATAGAGAATTTATATTACGTTTCACTTTAACCCATTTTTAATAGAAGAGTCATTTTATGAACAAGAAAATATTGATACTGGGCCTAGCCATCGCGTTAATCGCGGTGTTTTTTGGTCTCGATCTTCACCATTATTTAACGTTATCAGGACTGAAAGGCTCGATGAGTACGTTAGAACAAGGAATAGAGAATTCTCCATTCTTGAGTGCAGTGTTGTTCTTTGTGGTTTATGTCGCTGTGACGGCACTTTCCTTGCCAGGAGCTGCGATTTTGACGTTAGCCGCTGGAGCGTTATTTGGTTTATGGAAAGGGCTGTTGTTGGCGTCCTTTGCTTCAAGTGTCGGCGCTACACTTGCTTTCTTGGTTGCGCGTTATGTATTACGTGACTGGGTAACGACTCGTTTCGGTGACAAACTCCATAATATTAATGCAGGCATTGAAAAGCAGGGTGCGTTTTACCTCTTTACGTTGCGTTTAGTACCAATATTTCCATTCTTCCTAATTAACTTATTGATGGGTTTAACCTCTATCAAAGTTCGTACTTTCTACTGGGTTAGCCAAGTAGGGATGCTAGCAGGAACATTCGTGTTCGTTAACACAGGGACACAACTTGCTCAAATCGACAGCCTATCGGGGATTCTATCTCCAGGGCTATTATTCTCATTCGCCCTACTGGGCATTTTCCCATGGATTGCCAAAATGATTGTAGATGCTATTCAAAGTAGACGTGTATACCAAGGTTACACAAAACCTGAAAAATTTGACCGTGACATGGTTGTTCTCGGTGGTGGTGCTGGTGGTCTAGTATCGAGTTATATTGCCGCTGCTGTAAAAGCAAAGGTGACATTACTCGAAGCTGGAGAGATGGGCGGTGACTGTTTGAACTACGGTTGCGTACCATCAAAGGCACTAATTAAGAGTGCTAAGGTTGCTCAGCAAGTTCGCCACGCCAGTCGCTATGGTTTGGAAGATACTGAACCTAAGCTGAACTTCAAAAAGGTATTTGCTCGAGTACACCAAGTTATTGCAGATATCGCTCCTCACGACAGTGTTGAACGTTATGAAGGTTTAGGTGTTGAAGTATTGAAAGGGTACGGGAAAATTCTTGACCCGTGGACAGTAGAAGTCACATTAAATACGGGTGAAGTTCAGCGTTTAACGACTCGTACTATCGTTATCGCAACAGGTGCTCGTCCATTTGTTCCACCTCTACAAGGAATCGAAGACAGTGGCTATGTTACCTCTGATACTTTATGGAATGAATTTGCCAAGCTTGATGAAGCACCGAAACGCCTAGTGGTATTGGGTGGTGGTCCTATCGGGTGTGAACTTGCACAAAGCTTCGCTCGTCTAGGTTCAAATGTAGATATGGTTGAAATGGGCCCTCAAATTATGGGGCGTGAAGATGATGATGTCGCTGCACTCGCACTATCGACGTTACAAGCTAGTGGTGTCAACGTACGTACGAGCACTAAAGCATTGCGCTTTGAAACTGCAGGTGACCAAAAGCAATTGATCGTGGAAGTGGATGGTGTTGAACAAGCATTAGAGTATGACCAAATCATCTGTGCAGTGGGACGTGCAGCACGCTTAACGGGCTACGGTCTTGAAGAGTTAGGTATTGAAACGGGTCGTACACTTGAAACCAATGAATATCTACAAACGAAATTCCCGAATATTTTAGCTGCTGGCGATGTTGTTGGACCTTATCAGTTCACTCACGTGGCTGCACACCAAGCATGGTATGCCGCAGTAAATGGTTTATTTGGAACCTTCAAAAAGTTCAAAGTAGATTACCGAGTGATTCCATGGACAACCTTTATTGACCCAGAAGTGGCACGTGTTGGGATCAATGAGCGTGAAGCTAAGGAGAAAGGAATCGACTACGAAGTGACGACATTCCAATTCGAAGAACTTGACCGAGCAATTGCTGAAAGTGCGACAACCGGATTCATCCGAGTTATCACACCAAAAGGCAAAGATAAAATCTTGGGTGTTACGATTGTGTCAGAACACGCTGGTGATTTAATTGCTGAGTTCGTATTAGCCATGAAACATGGTCTTGGAATGAATAAAATATTAGGAACGATTCACGCGTATCCAACATGGGCAGAAGGTGCAAAATACGCAGCAGGTGAGTGGAAACGCGCACATGCTCCAGAAAAAGTACTTGAATGGCTTGAGAAGTTCCATACGTGGCGTCGAGGTTAATTATGTTGAAGAAAATTTTAGTAATGAGCGTGCTGGCTTTTGCCAGCAATGCTCAAGCAATGCACGAACAGTGGGATTCTCTACTGAATAAACATATCAAAGAGATAAATAATGGTGCGAGTACTGCGGTAGATTATAAAGGGTTTGCAAATGACAAAGCTGAGCTAAATTCTTATATCGACTCGTTAGCAGCCGTTAGTCAAGAACAATACCAAGCTTGGAATAAAGACAAACAGTTGGCATTTTTAATTAACAGCTATAACGCCAATACAGTGTCATTTATTCTAACGAAATACCCTGATCTTGATTCAATCAAAGATCTTGGAAATGTATTCTCATCTCCTTGGAGTAAAGATGTGGTTTCTTTACTTGGAGAAAAGCGTTCCCTTGATGACGTTGAACATGGTTTGATTCGCGAAGCTGGGGTCTTCGACGAGCCGCGGATTCATTTTGCGGTAAATTGCGCCAGTATTGGATGCCCAGCACTACGAAATGAAGCATACAATGAGCAAGAGTTGTCCGCACAATTGGAGGAACAAACACACTCCTTTCTATCGGACAGCAGCCGTAACTATCTCGATGGAAATACCTTACACCTATCATCAATTTTTAAATGGTATGGTAAAGACTTTGCCGACAAAAGCGGATCGCTACAGGTATTTCTAGCGGATTATGCAAAAGATCTTGGCGCCGATTCAGCGGCACTCAACGAGCAAAAGTATAAAATAAAATACCTTGATTATGATTGGGGATTAAATGACGTTGAATAAGCAGTTATTACTTGTTTGCATGGTAGCTACTAGCGCTACTGTGCAAGCAAATTATACTGTCCATTTTTATGCCTGGAGAGTAAGATCAGGTATAAATAAATACTTTCAATGGTTTAGAGACCAAGTCGATGCTTGCTACGGCATCGACTTTAACCGACTAAGGGTAAATGAAGAGAACTTTGCTTCTATGGAGGTTAGTCAATGTTAGATGCGAGAATAACGCCGTTACTCAACCCATTTCTGGTTAGGATTGTTCAACCTGTCGATAAGGCCGGTATCAGCCCAAATCAAGTATCGGTTGTTGGCTTTGCATTTGGGTTGATAGCGATTCCGCTGTTGTCGATGCAAATGTGGTATGGCGCACTGCTATTCATCGTTCTCAATCGAATATTCGATGGTTTAGATGGCGCGTTAGCTCGAACTCAAAAATCCGCTACCTCTTCAGGGGGTTATTTGGATATTTGTTTAGATTTTCTGTTTTATTCGTTTGTGCCATTGGGTTTTGCTCTGGCAGATCCAGCTCAGTTTGCTCTGCCTGCTTTGGTTCTTGTGGTGAGTTTTGTTGGGACTGGTTCAAGCTTTTTAGCGTTTGCGATTGTTGCGCAGAAATTTAATATCGAAAAAGTTCAGTTTAAGCACAAGAGCTTTTATTACATGCAAGGGCTGACGGAAGGATTTGAAACCATCATGCTGTTTGTGCTTTGCTGTTTATTTCCTCAATATTTTTCCATTTTTGCGTATGTATTTGCGTCGTTGTGTGCATTTACCACAGTAACGCGTATTTACGGTGGATTTAGCACGATAAAAGAGCAAGAAAATCAATGATGTTAGAGTCTCAGCAATCGATACGTTTAGGTGTGTTTTTGACCGTTCTTGTAGTGATGATGGTTATAGAGGCGTGGCGACCAGCACGCCAATCCAAGCTTTCAGCATCGACTCGTTGGCTGGGAAACTTTTCACTTATTTTTGTTGCTTCGTTTGTCGCTAAATTTGCCCTGCCTGCTGGTGCGGTTGGTGCTGCTCTTTTCGCAGCACAAAATGGGTGGGGGCTATTCAATGTTATGTCTCTACCTTTTTGGTTTATATGCTTAGTCTCAGTGGTTCTTTTAGATATGGCTATCTATTGGCAGCACAGAGTGTTCCATACCAACCCTGTATTATGGCGGTTACATAAAGTCCATCATGCGGACAGTCATATCGATGTAAGTTCAGGGTTACGTTTCCATCCAATTGAAATTACCCTAAGTGTATTTTATAAAGCGATATTGGTTTTACTGCTTGGTATTCCGTGGGAAGCCGTATTGATCTTTGAAGTGATGCTTAATGGTTTTGCTTTATTTAATCATGCAAATATTCGCTTAGCGCCTGCGATTGAGCGCCCATTAAGCTGGCTGATCATTACTCAAAAAGTACATCGCATCCATCATAGTCAGCTGCGTAAGGAAAGTGATTCTAATTTTGGATTCAGTATTAGTGCTTGGGATCGTATTTTTGGTAGCTATTGTGATAAAGCGGAGCTGGATGATGAGCATCTAGAAATTGGTCAACGAGATATTCCTGATAATAAAGAACATGCATCCTTATGGTACTTATTGATTATGCCGTTTAAAAAGTAATAATCAAAAAGACTGGTTGACCCCTCATTTAACTAAGCTTTCAACATTGAAATAGTTCTCCTTGTTTTAATTGTTCCCGTTTCTCGCTATTCTACTACTAAGGTCTACTATTATAGTATTCTGCACAAATAATCCATCAATTTCATATGGATGGCGTGACATTAGCTAATAATAATATCGGCTGAGATGTGTTTTTAGGAAAGGTAATTAAAATGAAGCTCCGGTACATGTTCGTTTTTATTTTTATTTTAATTGCCATAGTTCCGACCACTCTATTTTGGATGTGGCCATATTCAAAGGCGCTTGAATCTGAAATAGATGATGTTAAAGATCGACACTTAGTTATCGCGAAAAATCTCTCTACGGCATTTGAACGCTATTATCAAGATGTGACAAGTGTATTTGAAATTCTTGATCCTGAATCAGATGAAAAACTGGGGAAAGAAGGCTTGAACAATCTTCTTTCTGGTTTTGAGTTTACCATGGTTGCGGTTGTCGATTCCCAAGGAAAAGTCGATCACTGTGTATTCCATCCCAACCTTGAATGCCCAGCTACTATCAGCAATGACATTCTGCTTCTCGCTCAAAATACCGTTGAAGAACAAGGGGTTAAAGTCTCTACTGTTACAGAAGATCCCAGTATTGATAGCGGCCCAATTTTCCTCGTAGTAAAGCATCAAGAAGATAAATTGATGCTAGCGTATTTGTCGACAAAATACGTTGTTGCCATGGGTAAGAAAGTGGCGTTTGGTGAGAAAGGCCATGCTGCAATTGTAGACCAAGCAGGAAATGTATTAGCTCATCCGCTCGACTCTTGGATAAAAGAACGCAAGAACATTTCAATGATCAGCTCAGTGCAGAAGATGTTGGAAGGTAAAACGGGTGTGGAGTTGTTTTATTCTCCTGCTCTAAAGGGCGATATGATAGCCGGATATACCACAGTCGCGAATGCTAAGTGGGGCGTGATGGTACCTCAGCCAATCTTGGAATTGGAAAACAAAGCCCAAAATATTGATGAAACAGCGATTTTCGTGATGCTATTGGGGCTAGGTCTTGCTTTATTGATTACGATCCCTGTTTCAATGATATTGATCAAACCGCTTGAGCAGCTAATCACAACGATTAAACGTATCGAGAGAGGCGATTCCAAAACTGCTCTGAACGTAGATACATCGAGTATCACGCCAGTTGAAATACGAGATCTAAAAAGTTCTTTCATTTTGATGATGAATAACATTGAGGTAAAAGAGCGCGAGATTTCAAAATTGGCCTATTTTGACGGCCAGACCAACCTTCCAAATAGAAATTACTTCCGTCAACTCTCTGAACAAGCACTTTCTAAGATGACAGAATCGAAGTCGAGTGGAGCTTTTGTTTTTATCGATTTTGATGATTTCAAGCTGGTGAATGATAACTATGGTCATAAAATTGGTGATGATTTGTTGTCTAAATTCGCCATGCGCTTGTCGGAGTATTTTTCTATTCAGAGTGATGATGATCTTCTTAGTTATTTCAATGCGTTACCTGATATTATTCCTGCAAGGTTAGGTGGTGATGAATTTGTTATATTGATACAGAACATATCAAGTATTAATGATGTTGAGGACATGATTAAAGGTCTATTTGATGAGGTATTCTCGACGTATTCATTTCAAGGTAATGTTGAACTGTCGTTAACCGGTAGTGCTGGGATTGCAATATTCCCTGCTCATGGAATGCAAGTGGATGAGATTATGAAGTCCGCTGATATGGCGATGTATAAAGCCAAAGCGCTAGGCAAAAATAGAATTTATTTTTCATCAATAGAATAACAATTTTGTCTGAGTTAATTAATGCTCACTATGATAAATCACCATAGTGAGCGTCTCTAAATTAAAGCTCAAACAAAAAGTAATACCCATAACCGACAATAAAGGCTGGGATCGCAGAGTAGAACGTTGCATATAGTGCTGCTTTTGGTGCAAGAGCAATGGCAGGAAAAAGAGCATCGCCATCATTTGATATTGAATTCGACAGTTGTGTCGACATTGGTACAGCACCAGATAGATACATACTGGTTACCAAAATCTGAGGACCACACCCCGGTAATAACCCCACGAGTAATCCAATCATTGGCATCCACATTCCCCAACCGGCAAACAGTTCTGCAAGATCAAGGTGCAAAAAGGCGGTTGTTAATTCGAACGCAAGAAAAGCCCCAATGACCCACGCACTTATAAAATTTGTATCTTGAGCTGTTTTTTGTATCGGGTGTGACGACGTCCCTTTTTTATCTTCTGAAACACTTGATTCATAATCTTTAATTTCTTTTGTTAACGCCCAAAAAACCATGCACATAATAATGGCTATAGCACCTATCCATTCCATTGTTTGCCCGGGTAAGTGCAATTCTTCATTGAGATCAATTTGAAATGACCCTAGAAAAGCGACGACAGTTGCGGGAACAAGCATGAATTGCCAAAACTTGCCTTGAAGATTCATTGCTGATTTCTCTAATGCATTCTGGCTAACATTTGTCTTGATGCACTGGACATCTACTTTTTGGAGTGGTCTTAAAAAGTCATCTTGGTGTATTGCATTAACAGCAAAACCAGAAAGAGTACCGACAACCACACCGAGAGCAATAACTGCTAGACCAGTTTTAGGTTCACTTGCAACAAGAAGAAAGGCAGCGTCGCCCATGGTTGAGGTGAGAACGGCAACAATAGCGCCAAACCCAACTCGGCCGCTAACAAATTGAGTCGTCACTATTATAGCGCCACCACAACCTGGAAGAGCGCCTAAAAGTGCGGAGAATAGCACTTGGTAACGACGAGAGCGGTTATATAGACGAATGATACGGTTGTCTTGGCTGATATAAGCTGAAAGGTAGTGGTAAATCGCCAAAGTAAACGCAACATAAGCTGAAACGGCCCAAAATGCATCGGCTAACGTATTTATGATGATGTCACGAGTGGGATCAGCGATAAGTAGAGCGATCAATAATATGGGCAAAATAGATCGTTTATAACGCAAATGTATTTGAGAATTTTTTGCCCATTGTTTTGTTACTTCGGAAAAAGATGTCGAGATCATAATATCGCCAATGCAAATGATAATTATTATCATTTTAGGGTAAGAAGTTAGAACTGCAAGTACTATCTTTACTTATTTCATATTAATTTACACATATCTAGAGAAGAGCGTGGTGGTGACGGAATTTAAAGAGAATTTGCAATCTAGATCTGAAAATCAACCTCAAAATTGATCGAGAACAATTTAAGTGTTGACTGGGGTAATTAGTGATCTCAGAAATGTGACTAGCGTTGTTCATTCTGTAGATAGACCTACTATGATTTTAATTCTTGGTTATTTGAGAGCTGGTTATCGTTAACGTTGGAATAGTCAGCCTTATAAATCAGAAGGAGTGATGTACTCGTTGAGAGAGCATTAATTGTTCTATCTCAACCATGTCAACATCGCAGTTAGTGACTATTCAATTAATGTTAATACTTGTTAGATTGAAGTAAACAAGGACTACTTGAAATGAAATATCTTGGTTTTAAAAACCTTTTGCTAATATCCATTTTGGCGCTTGTCGCTATTTCTCTCTCAATATATAGCTACTTTTCCTATTCGAATGAATCGAAGCTATTAACTCGGATGATAACCGAGAACACACAAACCTACGCGATTAATCAGGGCGAAAAAATAGAGGCTTATTTACAAGATAAGATCGATTCTGTTAGTAATATCGTCGATGAATTACCACACAATGCCGCAGAACAAAGCGCTGAACTCAATATAGAGCGCATCATGCTGATTGGTGGGTCTCTAAATATGGCAACGGCTCTGATTGGTTTTAGCAATGGTGATGGTTACGCGACATTTAGTAACCCAGCCTGGGTAAATCATCGCGCAACAAGTGACGCGACGTTAGCGCCCTGGTATCAATTGGCACTAAAAAGCAATAACGTTCAGCTTAGTAACCCTCATACTCCACCTGGCGAGGATTACACGCTTATTTCAATCACCAAGCAGTTTCAAGGTGGCGTGTTTAATGCTGACCTCAATTTAGACTTTCTTTCATCGTTGGTTAACGACCCGAAAGCACTTGCAGGCTCAGTATCATTAGTTATGGATGAACACTCTCAAATATTGGCCTCTTCTTCACCTTCCTTAAAAGTTGGGGAGTTTGGAGCGAAACATGAACTTATCAAATCTGAGCTCTTGAATACGTTAAAAGAAGACGTACTCGTTCAAGAGTATACACTTGATGGTATCGGTAAGTTGATGTTCTCAAAAAGAATCATGGTCGGAGGTAAGATTTGGAGCTATACGGTTGGCTTGGATAAATCCGTTGCATTTGCTTCATTAGAAGATGCTAGAAATGGCGCCATTATATTTACAGTAAGTGCTTGTATCATCAGTGTGCTTGTTGCCTTTTTCATTATTCAGCTTCTTTATCGCCCCATTTTAGAGTTAAAGCGTATGGTGTTAGGGCTTTCACGTGGTGATGGTGACCTAACGTTACGTTTGAATGTTGAGACAAACGATGACCTTGGTGAGATTGCTGGGGGCATTAATGTGTTTATCGAAAGTCTGCAGTCGATGATGCACGAAATCCAGGCCGCGTCTAACCTTCTTCAGGAAAGTGTGGACGAGCTGAATCTTAAATCGACTCACAATGCTGATATTTTGCAAAAACATGCGAGAGAAACAGAGCAAATTGTGACTGCAATTGAGGAATTGAATTCGACAGCAGAATCGATGACAACCGACGCCGTCAATACCGCCCATATAACTGAGAAAGCCAACGAATCGGGTAAGTTATCACAAGAGACGATGAGTCAAGCACAACAATCGGTCACCACGCTCGTGGATGATGTGGATAGCACGGCAGTAAGTGTGCAAACGATGAGTGATGAAACGAAAGGAATCAACACAATATTGAGTGTGATTGAGTCTATTGCTGAGCAAACCAATCTACTGGCGTTAAATGCGGCAATTGAAGCGGCCCGCGCCGGAGAGCATGGGCGTGGTTTCGCTGTTGTCGCTGATGAAGTGAGAAACTTAGCGAGTCGAACTAAAGACAGTACATTGGAGATTGAGACCTCATTGGGCGCGTTGCTTAAAGGAAATCAATCTGTGGTGAATGCGATGGATGGAACAAAAGAGCGCTGTCAGAAAACAGTTAGTGACATATCTCAGGTGTCGAGTAACTTAAGTACCATGACGAGTTTAATCGTTGATATTAATGAGTTGAGTTCACAAATCGCCACAGCATCTGAGCAACAAAGTAGTGTTACGCTTGAAACCAGTAAGAATATGACAGCAATTAATGACATGGTCAGTGAGCTTGAAAGCAATGGCCAAGATGCGCTTTCAGAAGCCACTAATATTGCGAGTGTTAACCATCAATTAGTTGAAATTGTGGGAAAATTTAAACTTTAGCATCGAGAGGGAATAGACTTTCGAAAACAACAGCCACTGAGATTTTCATTTCAGTGGCTGTTTAAAAATAAGCATCTTTTTAACGTTTAGCTTAGTCTCCATTTAGTTTTTCTAATTACAGACTAGACTTATAAGAGCGTAAGTTAAAAAGGTGAATGTATGCTAGCTCGTCCCGTTAGCAAGTTTCAATATATACCTGTTGTAGCGTTAGGCCTTTCCATATTGGTAGGTGGCTATGTATACAATAGGACGCTTGACGACTGGATAACCGATATTGTTAGCGAATATATGCTCGGATTGCTTAATGATGTGAATCACGAGATTAAAGAACACAAATACCACTTTTATGATCTTACACCCGCGGAAGTCGACAGCTTCTTAGGTGATCTATCCCAATCCTCTACCCAGCGCCGATTTACGATTATCCACGAAAGTGGAAAGGTACTTGGCGATTCAAAATTGACCAAACGCGAAGTGTACAATTTAGATAATTATGGTCAACGTCCTGAGATAGTTTTAGCACTGTCAGACGGGAAAGGTATCGCTAAGCGTTTTAGTAGCATTAGTCGCCAAGAGACTCTTTATGTGGCTGCTCGCATAGAAATAGACGATCCTGAGCATGATACGATTAACTATTCTGGAATCGAAAAACATGGGCATGATCATGAAGGCTCCCATCGAGATGTGTTGCCAAGTAATACAAGCTTAACCGAATTCGATCATCATGAAGAGCACAGTTCAGTTTATATACTGAGACTCGCAATGCCAATGACGTCAATCCATAATATGTCTCAGGATTTACGGGGCATTGTTTATCTATTGATGATTTGTTCAATGGGAGTGTTGATAGCCTCATCTTGGTATAGCCAGAGAAAGATAACTCAAGTTATTAATGAAGAGAGGAAACTGCAAGAGGTTCGAATTAACAAGAGCACTCGAGAAATAGAGCTATTGCGGCAACTCGCCAATATGTTGGCTGCATGTACCACAATTAGTGAGGCTCAGCAGGTGGTAGAAGATATCGTGCCTCGAATACTGGGAGATATTAACGGCTGTGTCTCTATCATGCGAGAGTCTCGCAATTTGTTGGAAATCGAAATTGATTGGGGTGGGCCTTGGCCAGCGGCAACATCTTTTTCACCGGATGATTGCTGGGCAATGAGAAAAGGGCAATCTCACCTTTCAAGAGATGATAACCACAGTCTTAGCTGCCATCATATGTGTGAAGCTGATGAACAAAATATGACTCTGTGTATACCACTTACGGCCCATGGCAATACGGTAGGAATATTCCACTTATATTTTGACTCCCCACATAATCTGATATCCGAGGACATTAAGCAGCTCGCTTACACTCTAGCTGAACATTTAGGGTTGGCACTTTCCAACCTCCGCTTGCAGGACAAACTTCGCTCTCAAGCACTTCGAGATCCACTCACTGGTTTATATAATCGACGTTATTTTGAGAATAAGCTCGAAAGTGAATGGCTAATTGCAAGTCAAGACTCCATGCCTTTGTCGATAATCATGCTCGATCTCGATCATTTTAAGCAGTTTAACGATAACTTTGGTCATGACGCCGGTGATTATGTCTTAAAAGAATTGGGAAGCTTGCTTAAATCCATCTGCAACGTACGAAATGAAGTATGTCGTTTAGGTGGTGAAGAGTTTGCGGTTATTTGTCCTAATCTTTCTAAAGAGAAAACGATAGAGTTAACCAATAGAATTATCGAAAGTGTTAGAGAGCTTCATCTTGAAGTTCGTGGTTTGTCTCTTGGTCAACTAGGCATTTCTGCTGGTGTTTCAACGTATCCAGATATTGACGTTTCACATAAAGAAATGGTGAAAATAGCGGATGCGGCACTTTATAAAGCCAAAGAAAATGGGCGTTCTCAAGCAATGCATGCCTCCGATACCTAAGCTCGTGAATAACTCACATCCTCGATATAACTCTTCAATCAAAAAGCTCGGCACTTTAGAAGTCATAAGTGCCGCTTACTTCCTCTCTTCATTCAAATAGTAAACTTTGTCGCTTGTCATTTTTATTGGCTTTATTTGTTACATTCCTGTTTACATAAAATTAACACTTGCATAGTTTTTAGCGATGATTTAGTGTGATTACTAATAATATCGATATTATTACGTTTGATAGATGAGGTATGTTATGCCCAACTGGACAAATATGATCGGAGATTTAGTGGTTCGCGTTACCGAAATAGGTAGCACCATGATCTCAAATAATGTTGAACTTCCTCTCGCGGATAAATGTGAACAGTTGTTAAATAATACCGGTGAAGCAACGAGTTTGGCGCTTTCACGTGAGATCCTCGACAATTATCAATCTTTGACTGATGAAGAAAAGCTCGTTTTTTTTCAAGCACTCTTCTCTGATTTTGGTGTTGACGTTGTAGCGTTAGAAGCGGCATTTGCTAAATGGAGAGAAACGGCGGGCAATAGGGAAGCGCGAAGTATTCATTTTGCTTCTGAGCCTCGTTCACAAGAGCTTATTCGGATATTGAATCGAGCACCAGGCGGCACGGCAGCGCTTGTTAGTCTGCGTGAGGATTTGATTCGGTTAAGTAAACAAGAACCTAATTTAGCCAGTTTGGATCATGATCTAAACCATTTATTTAATTCCTGGTTTAATCGTGGCTTTTTAAGCATGGAAGTGATCAATTGGTCGACTCCAGCAGTAATTCTGGAAAAAATAATCTCTTACGAAGCGGTTCATGAAATCAAGGGTTGGGACGATCTCCGTTTGCGAGTTGCAGAACAGGATCGTCGACTTTATGGTTTTTTTCACGCTTCTATGCGCTCAGAGCCGCTAATTTTCGTCGAAGTTGCGTTAACGACTCACACTCCCATAACGATCGAATCCATATTATCTGGTGACAGAGACATATTAGAGCCAAATGAAGCAACGACTGCGGTTTTCTATTCGATTTCTAATTGCCAAGCCGGGTTGAGAGGCATTTCATTCGGGAATTTTTTAATCAAGCAGGTCGTGGAAGAGTTGAAGCGTGAGTTACCTAACTTAAAACGCTTTATCACGATGTCTCCGGTTCCTGGGCTAAGGAAATGGATCGCAACTAACCCCGAATTAGACGAAGCAAGCACGACTCTTGTCCAATCCTTAACCGATAGTAACACTCTATTTGATGAAGAATTTAAAGCTCAAAACAGTAGTCAGCTGAATCGATTAGCATGCCAGTACCTACTCGATGCGAAACATAAGAACGGTGGCCCATTTGACCCTGTTTCGCGTTTCCATTTGGGAAATGGAGCCCATCTTGAGCAGATTAATTTATGGGCGAACTCTTCAAGTAAAGGTATTTCCGATTCTTGGGGGTTGATGGTTAATTATGAATATGACTTGAAATCAATCGAACGAAATCACGAGGAATTTTTGTCTGAAGGTAAAATAAATACGTCGGCAGCCATTAAGAAATTCCACAAAAAATCAATAGGATGATAAACATGTACCATGCAAATTATTTAGCACATACCCTGCGTAAAGCAAGTGTAGGGTACGAAGACAATCTGTTTGCAACCTTGCTCGACGACAGCCATGTGAGTTACAAGACATTGTTTGATAACGCTGAGAAAATGGCAGCGGTTTTACAACAAAATGGTGTTAAAGCTGGGGATCGAGTAGCGGTTCAAGTGGGTAAATCGATTACGACCATCGAGTTATATTTAGGAACAATACTCGCGGGCGGTGTCTTTTTGCCATTGAATACGGATTATATGGCGAGCGAAATTGAGTATTTTTTGAGTGATGCTCAACCTACGGTATTTGTCTGTGATCCCACTTTAGAAAAGACCCTTAAATCGGTTGCCGATAGGGCAAATGTGCACGCATTGCTTACTTTGTCATCCAACGGCACCGAAGGCTCTTCATTTGACCAACGAAATACGGTTGAGTCGGCATATGTTGAGGTAAAACGAAATAAAGATGACTTAGCTGCGATCTTATATACATCGGGAACCACGGGCCGATCCAAAGGCGCGATGTTGTCTCATGGTGCGCTCTCTTCAAATGCATTGACTCTGGCTGACTATTGGCAATTTACTCGCGAGGATACGCTTATTCATGCTCTGCCAATATTCCATATTCACGGGTTATTTGTTGCCATCAATATAACATTGTGTGCTGGTTCGAAACTTCAATTCTTACCTCGTTTTGATGCAGATAAAATTATGGAGAAGATGTCCACATCAACGGTATTAATGGGTGTTCCAACTTTTTACGTACGCTTGTTGCAACAGCCGAATTTAAGTAAAGAGTCGGTATCGTCAATGCGGCTTTTTGTTTCAGGTTCCGCTCCTTTGTTGAGTGAAACTCATCAGCTTTGGCAAGAGAAAACTGGACATGCGATCCTCGAACGTTATGGTATGACGGAAACCAATATGAATACGTCCAACCCTTACGATGGCGATAGACGACCTGGAACGGTTGGCTTTCCTCTTCCTGGTGTTGATATTAAGATCTGTGATGCAACGACAGGTGAAGAGTTGGCGAACGGTGAGATTGGTCAAATTGAAGTGAAAGGGCCGAACCTCTTTTCTGGCTATTGGAAGATGCCAGAGAAAACCGCTGAAGAACTGCGAGATTCAGGATGGTTTTTGACTGGTGATCTCGGTGTACGTGATGATGATGGTTACATTTCAATCGTTGGTCGTTCGAAGGATTTGATTATTTCCGGTGGTTATAATGTTTACCCTAAAGAGATTGAAGCTGTCATTGATGATATTCCCGGTGTACAAGAATCGGCGGTAATTGGGTTACCTCACCCAGATTTTGGTGAAGCTGTCGTTGCTGTTGTCGTGGCAGAAACAGATACCACGTCACTACTTGATGACATTACGAGGCAAACTCAAGCTGTGCTTGCTAAATTTAAGCGTCCAAAAAGAGTGTATTTTGTAGATGAACTACCGAGAAACACAATGGGTAAGGTACAAAAAGCTCAGTTGAGAGAGAATTATAGTGATACCTTTGTCAGTAGTTGATAATCTAACTGAGACAATTGAACCAAACTTATTGAATCTATAAGATGTTTTGTAAAATTGCACTACGCAAAGTCAAACAGGTGGCTTTGCTATGCTATCAGTGTTGTGCTGAGAATCGTCGCTAACCCGCGTTATTATTATTCGAGATATTGAAGCAGTGATTTTATGAATGAAGAAATGAACAGTCAGAATGGCAAAACAGCGATTAATCGGGTCTATCATCAGCTAAGAATTCGCATTCTAAAATGCGAGTTTTCCCCAAGTGAAAAGTTGAAGATTGAGTCGCTCAAAGAGCTTTTGGATATTGGTGCTTCTCCGATTCGCGAAGCATTGAGTTTGCTGACATCCGATGGATTAGTTGAGCGTATCGATCAACGAGGCTTTCGGGTTGCGCCGATGAGTAGAGACAATTTTAATGAAATCCTGATGCTCAGATGTGATTTGGATAGTTTAGCACTACGTAAAAGCATCGAACTTGGTGACAGTGATTGGGAAGAAAACCTTGTAATCTTACATCATCGCCTAAGTCGCGCAGACATTTCAGACTTTGATTCATGGGAGTCTAAACACAAGTCTTTTCATATTGAGTTGATCGGGCAATGTCAAAGCCCGATACTCTTGGGCTATTCTAAGCAGCTCTATGATCAAAATATTCGATATCGATTTTTGGCTGAAAGAACAACAAATTATAAGTCCAGGAATGTATCGGATGAACATAAAAAATTGTTGGATGCGACAATAGAGCGTAATGCCGATCTTGCTTCACAACTTTTGGTTAAACATTATCATTCGACTGGCAAGTTTTTAGCATCGCTATTAGATAAAAACGACTTTAACGTGTAGTGAGCCTTTAAAAAGGCTCATACGTTTTCGGTAATCTCGAGATCAAAACAAAGTTATTGCGGTAACGACAACTTATTATCCATTTGGGGCGTTATCGTTGTTCACTCACTCTTCTTGAATACACTTTCCTTATTTTTCCCTTCACTTCAACTTAGCCACTTGTTCCTTTTACATTGTGAGAATACTCATTTTTTAGAGCGAGTAACATGCTTCCTACAACACAAAATGCCGTTGCAGTAAAAAGGTGCAACTATGTTTATATCACATTTAATCTATGACTCCTCTTTGATCAATTAGTTGCTAAAAACGTATTCTAGGTCACGTCTTGAGTCAGTGAAACAGCGTCTTTGCTGCTATGTTTTTAAGAGGGTAAGTAACTGCAAATTAAGTTAGAAACAAGGCTGAGTAAAAATGATGAACTTAAAAAGTCGTGGAAAGCTACTGGTTATTACAATAGTTCCACTTATTGTGGTCACACTGTTAGTGACGGGCGTATTTTATTGGAATGGACTAAGAGACATCGAACAACAGTCTATTTTATACCGAGAAGAGTTGATTGAAGCGCGAAAAACAGAATTAAAAGCTCATATGAGAATGGGGCGAACGGCGATTAAAGCACTTTATGATGCTGATGTGAACGGAGAAAATATAGCACAAGCTAAGCAAATCTTAGGTAACATGCGCTTTGCAGACGACGGCTATTTCTTTGCTTATGATTCTCAGGGTGTCAATGTGATGCATCCAATTAAACCGCAACTTGAAGGCAAAAACCTATATGGTTTTAAAGACGATAATGGTGTTCCCATCATTGCAGGTTTGATTGATGCTTCTAAACAAGGTGACGGCTTTCTTTATTTTTCTTGGAACAAACCTTCTATCGATGCACTCGCGCCTAAATTGGGTTATGCGGAACATCTTTCAAAGTGGGATTGGGTGTTAGGGACCGGTGTGTATATTGATGATGTCGATGTTGCGGTGAATGCTTATCGTGATCATCGGAGTGAGACCATTCTAAGTGACGCTCGTTTTGCAATGTTAATCTCGGCCATTGGTTTATTGGTTACCGTCTTTATCGTTGGTGTAATTATTAATAGAGCACTGATTCCATTAAGAAATATGTCTGATAAGCTCAACGATATTGCGCAAGGTGGGGGAGATTTAACCAGCCGTTTAGAAACCAAAGGTAATGATGAATTGGCAGCCCTCGGTCAGGCTTTTAATACCTTAATGAACAAAATGCAGCCTTTAATGAGTGAAGTGAAAGACAGCTCGATCGCGGTGATGCAAGCGGCTAAAGATTTGGATCAACAAACCGCTCAATCAAATCAGACAATGCAGAATCATAGCCAAGAGACGGATAGTGTGGTGACTGCGGTGACAGAAATGGCTGCAACGTCTCGCGAAGTTGCGAACAACACCAACGCCACGTCAGAAGCGATTAATGAAGCCAATCAATTGATTCTCGAAGCACAAAAAGATGTCACTTCGGCAATGACCGGTATCAATCAGTTAGTTGATGAAGTTAATGTCACATCTGGTGCGATTGAATCTCTAAATGATCAAACCAACAAAATTACCAACGTGATCGAAGTGATCGGAGGTATTGCTGAGCAGACAAACTTGTTGGCACTCAATGCGGCCATCGAAGCGGCACGAGCGGGTGAACAAGGGCGAGGCTTTGCTGTTGTTGCCGATGAAGTGCGTTCATTAGCAAGTAGGACTCAACAAAGCACGGAAGAGATTGGTGAAATGCTGTCATCACTTCAAGCAGGGGTTAAATTGGCTGTGACAACGATGGCGGCTGGCCAAGCAAGAGGTGAACAAACCCTTGATGACTCTTCTGTTATTCAGGATAGGCTTTCTGGAATAGAAAGTGCGGTTAGTTCTATCTATGATATGGGGACTCAAACAGCATCTGCGGCGGAGGAACAAAGCTCTGTTGCAGAAGACATTAATCAGAATTTGGTGACAATCCAGCAGATGGTGAACACTTTAAGTGACGACTTACAAAAAGCAGGTCAAATAAGCGCTTCTTTGGCAGCATCTGGCGCGAAAGTGAATGATTTAACTGGACACTTTAAAGTTTAGCTTTGTTCTTAGAATAGACAGAGGAGCTGAACCTCTGTCTATTCAGCTCAAATAACGAAATCTTATATTCCTCGTTGGCGCAACCAAGTTAGATGTTGGACATCAAAACCAATAATAGTAGGCTTTCTCGGTTGTTAACGAGTAGTGATCTCGCAAAACGTTTGAGTAAACTCTCCATTGTCGTCGTATTTTGACGTGCCATTTAGTGTCGTTGGAATGATTGTTCCATCTTTACGCCTCATCATCAGGGCAACATTATTTACATAGCCATACCCTTTGATGCGAGGGAAGTTTTCTTTAACACAATTTTGGGATTCTTGGTCAAGAAAATAGGTAAAATGCTTTCCTATCGCCTCTTCTCTAGTGTAACCCGTTAAGATTAACCATTCTGGGCTGATATCAATCACATGCCCATTTTGGTCTAAGGACTGCACAGATTGCGTTACACTGTCTAAGTCCATACTGTGAGTTCTGATATGAATGAGATCTTTTTTATCTACTTGTAAATTGACATTATCTTGTGCGTGTTTCCTTTGCTCTTTCTGAGCGTACATTTTCTTATCTGCACGTTCGATCATTGCTTCAGGTGTGTCGTCACCTTCCCGCATTTGCGAGCAACCGTAGCACAAGCTCCAGCTTTTCCCGATATCTTTTCCTAATTGTTGATAATTTTTTTGAATTCGCAGCATCGTTGCCTCGGCATTATCTCTATTACAATCAATAAATATAATGAGAAACTCATCACCGCCGATACGAGCAGCGAAGTCGGATTGCCTGATAGAGGTATTAATGGCTTTAGATACGCCTCTTATTAATTCATCACCAGCTTCATGGCCTTCTATATCATTGATTTTTTTTAAATCATTCACATCAACAAAACCAATAGAGATTGGAGTACTTTTACGGCGGCTAATTAGGAGATTTTTGCTCAGAAAATCAAAGATAGCTTGTCGATTATAGAGACCAGTTAAAGAATCGTTATAAGCTTGAAAATTTAGCTTTTCAATCAGTTTATCTTGTTCATTTCTCGAAATTGCAAGTTTATATATTAAAAATAAAATTAATGGGTATATGAGAGATATGCCTATGAACAACCCGGTGTTTAATATTTGATCTTCTTTAAAAATACTAGCTTTAGGGACATGCATAATAATAAATAATTTTTCATGATTAATAACATGATTCGAAGGGAAGTCAGTTAGATTAAAAGTGGTAAAGTAATATTCATCGTTATTATGTATAATGTTTCCTGTACCATTTCGTATTACTTCTGCCCATACCTCTGGATACTCAGACGCAAAAGATGTTTGTGTTTTTTCAGGAAATATAAATGTCCAGTTTTTATCTTTATTTTCATTGTTTAAGTAATAACCTGCACCATTTAATAGATAGGCGATGTCTCCATCATGTATATTTAATGATTGAATGATATCGTTTAGGCGTAATCCAAGATAATTTATAATACCGACACCAAGAAATTGACCATGTTCATTATGTATGGCCATTGCGAAGCGAATCATTGGTTTTACAGAAGCTTCAAGTTTACCAGTTTCGATACTAACATCGTATTTTGATATGTATATCTCACCTGGGTTTAAACTAGACGCTATTTTAAAAAAGTAGCGCTCACTTTGATCTTGAAGTTGATGATTGGGTACTGTTGAAAATGTGTGGTCTGGGTTTTGCCTTACGCTAAGTACCTCTTGCCCTTGGGCATCTAATAATTTTATTTGGTCATAAGTATTTTCAAAACTTCCAATGTTTATTAATAAGGATGTTAAATGGCGTATTTCATGTTGGCTTTTCGTTAACAATACGGTTTTGCTATATCACTCTGAGAAAAATAAAATAAATCGCTACTGGCGGATTTATATTCAGCCATAAGTCTATTTTTCATTGTATGAATTTCTGAAGTCTGAAGAACTATTCTTTTTTCAACAATGTTTTGATGTGATATTGAATAAATAGTGAGGACTATAAGAGAGATAAATAAAGTAGCATAGATAGCATAGCGGACTAATCGAAAATTTTTTAATATATATTTTAGAGTTGTAATTTTACCGAAAATAATATTTTTTCCAAATATTCTTCGTCGCTCTTTGATGTACATCATTTCTTCCATTATTACATAGCTCAAACTATCTGAAATATCCTTGATAATTGTAGCAGTATGAATCGAGTTTCACCAGTTGAGCTAGATAACATTAATAGAAACTTCTACGCTGATTGATTATTAAGTTAATAGTAAGTTATTGAATTAAACTACTTGTTTAGTCTTTAATTATAGTTTCATTAATAGCGGTTAACTTCCCAAATTTATCGAATTTGTGATTGGAGAAGGATTATCTATTCTATTTTTGAAAGAGTTTATTGATGAATTCAATGTGCGATCTTAAATTTCTTAACCGCACATTTACACAAGCCAAGTTTTAATGCTGGGCACTTTTTACATGGTGGGTTTTTGATAGGTATCGTCGCGATATTCTTCATTGCGATATCAGGCGACACTATCATATTGTCGTCAATTAATGTTTTCGCTTTACGCTGGGCTTTTTTCAACCCTTTCATTTTCTTTGGTGAAAGAGTCGTAACTTTACTGGCCTTCTTTTCCAGCTTCTTCTGTTGCTTTTTTAATTTCGCTGAATTCAAACGCTCACCTAGTTTAGTAATGATATTGATTGTTATTTGTATTCAATATTACTAAACCAGCCAAGTTATGTCCATTGCATGATTGCTCGGCTGAACGTCAGTCGGGCACTTGCTCAATTCGTCGTATTCTTTGGCCATTTTATAGAACGAAAACGGTAGTAAAGGCGTTTAATGTTTGATTTATGTCAATCAAACATTAAACACTTATTCTCATTAACCCTAATTATGACATGGACTATTGTCGTGATAATAATTTTCATTTAACGTGCTTATGAAATGAAAATTATTGTTATTTAGATTTATATGAGAGTGACCTCAGGCTGTGATTACACGCAAGTCCAATGTTACTTCTAACTGCTTGGAGATAATATTTTGAACAAAGCTATGACGTTCCCATTTCCTGAAAAAATACTCTCCTTTTTATTTGGAAAGCAACTAAGCAACGAAGACGTTATCACGGTTAAAAATCTCTCACATGCTGAGTTAAATGTGGAATATGAGATAAAAGAGGTTATTCAAGATAACGAAGAAATTGTGCAGTTTTTGTTTACTTTAGGCTGCTTTAAAGGTGAATCGATAACACTAGTATCGGTCCTTTCAGACACCTACGTTATCAGCATTAAAGATGCTCGATATAGCATCGATGTAGATTTAGCCAGAATGGTCCAATTGGTTTAACGCGACGCACCGAATAAGTAGAGCTTACTTATTCGGCGATTGAATGAAAGAGAGAGAAAGGCGATGAAAATTGCATTAGCAGGTAACCCCAACAGCGGCAAAACGACACTCTTTAATGCTCTTACGGGGAAGATAGAGCGAGTCGGCAACTGGGCCGGTGTCACGATTAGTAAGAAGGAAGGGTTGGTTAAACCTACGATTAGTCAATCTGACCGCGAGATCAAAGTGGTCGATTTGCCTGGCGCATACTCGATGTCTCCTTTTACATCTGAAGAAACGATCACTCGAAACTATATTCTCAATGAACAACCCGATGTGATTCTAAATATTGTTGATTCAACCAATTTAAGTCGCAGCCTTTTCTTTACAACACAATTGCTTGAACTTGGCATCCCCGTTGTCGTTGCGTTAAACAAAAGTGATTTAAACCAAGCGCGACAAACAGTCGTTGATGTTGCTCGATTGAGCGAAAAGCTCGGCTGTCCTATCGTTGAAACTGCGTCGATAAAGAGCCGCAATAATGGGTTGGATAACGTTATTGAAAGCGCAATTTCCATTGGGGGGCATTCACAGGTTGCTCCTTTTGATGGGAATAAAGGGACGGAGCTAAAAGATGTCGACTCGGTGAAAGCATTGGATGCTAAGCGATTCGATTTTGTAAAAACACTGGTTCAAGACGTTGAAAGTCGCCAAGTAAAAAGTTCGCTAAAGACTCGTCACGATCACGCAGACAGTATCTTGGCACACAAATGGTTTGGACTTCCAATTTTTGCTGTTGTGATGTGGTGCGTTTTTTCATTATCTCAAACCCATATTGGCCCGTTGCTTGCCGATCTTCTCGTCGGTTGGATAGATGCGTTATATAGCATGGTTGAAGGCTTATTAGGGGACAACGTGTCTCCGTTACTCAGTGCTCTATTATTGGATGGTATCATTGGTGGTGTTGGAGCGGTTATTGGGTTTCTTCCATTAATTATGGTTCTTTTCTTCTTGCTAGCTTTATTAGAAGACAGTGGTTATATGGCACGAGTCGCTGTCATCATGGACCGGTTTTTTAAGAAAGTTGGGTTGTCTGGAAAATCGATCATTCCAATGGTTATCGGGACTGGGTGCGCTATCCCAGGCATCATGTCGACCAGAACGATTCAAAATGAAAGACAGCGCAGAACAACGGCAATGCTTACTCCATTTATGCCTTGTGGAGCAAAACTCCCTGTCATCGCACTCTTCGCTGGCGTCTTTTTCCAAGATGCAGCATGGGTCGGAACAAGCATGTATTTTGCCGGAATAGGGCTCATCATCGTGGGTGCTTTGTTAATCGTACGCATCACTGGTGAAAAACATACACGGTCGTTCTTTATCCTTGAATTGCCAGAATATCGTTTTCCGAGTATTTCTCGGGCCATCGTGTCAACCTTCTCGCGTGCAAAAGCCTTCATTATCAAAGCGGGTACGATTATCTTGTTGTGCAACGCTGTGGTGCAAGTTATGCAAACATTCAATTGGCAGCTTCAAATTGTTGCCGAAGGTGCCGAGCATACGAGTATTTTGGCCGGCCTTGCTTCTCCGTTTGCCTTTATCTTAATTCCATTAGGTTTTGGAGTATGGCAACTTGCCGCAGCCGCGATTACTGGCTTTATTGCGAAAGAAAATGTCGTTGGTACATTGGCTGTTGTGTACGGCATTACGAACTTCATCGATACCGAGGAACTTGCTTTGGTATCCGGTGGCGCCGATGTTGCAAGTGTTATGGGGCTCTCTTCTGTCGCTGCATTTGCATATCTAGTGTTTAATCTATTTACACCACCTTGTTTCGCCGCTATTGGTGCGATGAACGCAGAGCTAGAAAACAAGAAGTGGTTGCTTGGTGGCATTGCGTTCCAGTTTGGTGTTGGCTATGTGGCTGCTTTTTTAACCTATCAAATCGGCACGTATCTAACGACTGGTGCGGTCGGGCAGGGCTTTGTATTTGGTTTAGTTGCTTGTTTAGTCTTGGTTGGCATTGTGATGCATTTAGTTAAGAAAGGCTCTGTGAAAGAAGCAAAACAAATCAGCTTATGTGCATCATAGGAGAGAGTTATGGAAAATGTCATTGTCGCACTCGTAATTTTATTCATTTTAGGGCTTTCTTTAGCAAAAGTTGTTTTAGATAAGAAGAAAGGGGTGAAATGTATGGGTTGTTCACATGGAGCCGCTTGTTCCTCGAGTAAAAAAAATAAATCGGCCATCAATGTTGGTGAACGAATTATTTAGAATCACTCACTGATAATGAAAAAATTAGAAAGAGTCGTTGAGAAACTAGCGGCTCTTTTTTCTTTTATGTTGCTCTAGAATTTGAAGGGTTCTTCATCGTATTGCTACCTATAAAATCGCAGGTTTGCTGTCAGATCATTGAAGTAGAACTCATTTTTATTAAATTCTGATCGTCACATTAATGTGAATATAGAGATCCCAGCTATTATTTTATGATACGTTCTTGGTGATTATGTGAACTGTATTTATATTCACATTAATAAGCTTTGGAGGAGTTAAATATGAGCGATAGTGTAAGTGGAATAGAGTTAATCCGTTGTATCTATTCTAGCTCTGCAACCGAACAATTTACTCATGACGACATTACCGCGTTATTGGAAAAAGCTCGTAAGCATAACGCGAGTATCAATGTGACTGGGATGTTACTTTACGACGCAGGATCATTTTTCCAAGTATTAGAGGGCGATCGTCAAGTTGTCGAAACGCTTTATGAGAAGATAGCCAAAGACCCACTGCATGATAATGTCAAAAAGGTTATTGTGGAATTAGTTGAAGAACGAGATTTCTCTGAGTGGACGATGGGATATTCCGGCGTCACGCGACAAGACTTGAGAAACATAGAAGGATTGAATGACTTCTTTTCGACCAAGCGCTGTTTTACCGAATTGGATGAAGGTCGTGCTAAAACACTTTTGGCTGCGTTTAAAGATGGTCGCTGGAGAAATACATTGAAGTAAGCGCGGCTGTTTAAAATAAACAAAAAGAGTCAGTATTTGATGTCGCTTATAGGCGATATCTGTACATTCAGTATACTGATACTAAATAAATCGAGTCAGTTGGCGAAAATGAAAGAACTGTTTAACGAAAGTTTTTATTTTTTAAAGATGAACTGGTGGTCTGTCTTTAAAATTTTTGGCCCCTTCATTATTATCACTAGCGCTGGATCCCCTCTTATCGAGTACATCGGTTCTCAGTATCCTTCGTATTGGAACGGCTTATTATACTTTTTTATTACTGGGATGATTCATACTTACTTGATGGTGCGCTTCATTAAATTTATGGCGTCTGTTGCATCTGGTCGAGAAATAGAATTGACGGTTTCATTATCGGAGTGGCATAGCTTATTTATCTCTTACATTATGTATGGGGTCGTTGTGGTGGTGGGGCTTATTGTCTTTATTATTCCTGGCTGTATTTATGGCGCTCGCCTCGCTTTTTCAGAATTTGAAATCGTGTTAAATGGTAAATCTCCTATTAAAGCATTTGGTGTTAGCTGGAAGGAAACAAAAGGCCTAACACTCAAACTTTTCTTCATACTGTTTATTATTGTTTGTATTCAGTTCGTAATACTTGGTCTTTTAGATTTAATAGCAATCTTCTTTCCGTTCGCTCAATTAATCTGTAGCATGCTGTCTGAAGCATTAATGTCTGTGACAATGATCTATTCAACCATCATCTTCTTCAGAGCGTATGTGATGAACTCTCCCAGTCATTAATGAAAATAAAATCGATGGCTCTGGCGATACAAGGATTATTTAAATGAGTTTACTGCCTCAAGTATTAGTTGCGTTGGTTGCAATTGAACATGCTTATATATTGGTTCTCGAGATGTTTCTTTGGACTAAGCCAAGAACGCGACGAGTGTTTGGTTTATCACAAGAAGAAGCTGAGCAGACTACGGTTTTTGCGGCAAATCAAGGCTTATACAATGGCTTTCTATCAGCTGGCTTGCTTTGGGGGTTATTTCATTCAAACACAGCCTTTGGCGAGCAGATACAACTTTTCTTCTTGAGTTGCGTCGTTGTCGCTGCATTGTATGGAAGCTATTCGGTTAAACGCTCAATTATAGTGGTCCAAGGGTTACCCGCTTTACTTGCAATTTTGTCTGTGTTGTTTTTGGGGCAGTAATTAGAAAGTCGTTTTATAGGTAAATTGCGTAATTGAAACGGCTCTGGTCAAAAAACTACGACGCATTTTCACAAGAGCGAGTCGCGAATGAGATCGCCGATACCTTCGTCTTACTTTCAGCGTTAGCGTCTGAATTTAATATTGACTTAGAACACGCGGTAGAACATAAATTTTTCCAGTCAGACAGTAAGCGACACTGGGCCAGCGCTGAATCTTAGATCACCAAGTGCACATGCATGCTTACTAATTAACATATTTTCTTACATAAATTCACATTTCCCCTACAATAAATAAAGTAACTAATTCCCTGCGCTTTAGTTTTATATTTATATTTTGTGAGGTATTTATGTTTGTTTGGAGCATTAAGAAAAAGCTATCAGTTCTATTAATAAGCTTAATAACCCTTATTATGATTAATATTTTTGGTATGTTTGAAATCGCTAAAACGGGTTATTTTACTTATTTAGAGCGTGAATACCTTATAGGTGTTGAATCGATACAGCTTAATTTAGACAGAATGTCAGTGCCGAATCAAAGTTTAAATGAGATTAAAAGTTATATTGATAAAAAAAACACTAATTTTAGACAACAAGGCATTGTGCAAGGATTACACACTACAACTCTGCAATCTGAATTATGCTTAGGAGCGGTAAATTTTGCAGAAGACATAATTTTTAGGGTATTAGGATTTGGCAAAGCCATCGATGTATGTACTGAAGCAATTGATACAAATCAACAATTTAAGTCGTTAGTGCTCGCTTTTCAACAAGATAATTTAACCTTCAGTGAGTTTTTATCACAAATAGAGTCGCCTTTCGCGCGCTTAAAGAATCATTCTGAGGAATTTTCTGTATTAATTCCTGAGATTAGAACCTTTATGGTCAACCTGATAGTAACCATGACAATCGTATTATCGTTAGGGTTAATAGTTGCATTTATCTTTACGATAAAAGGTATTCAATCTAGTCTTAAAACGCTTCGTGTAGATATTCATGAAGTAGAGAAGCACAACCAACTTGATTACACCGTTAGATCAACAAAAGATGATGAAATTGGACAAGTCGGTAAATCATTTAAAAGTTTACTTAAAAAATTTCAACACATTATTATTCAATTATCTCAATCTAATCACTTGTTGCTTGATGAAAGTTCCAAATTAAAAGTGCTTTCAGAACAGTCGAATGAAAGTGTTTGCGAACAGTTTCAAATGACGAGTCAAGTATCGAGTTCAATCGCACACATGACCTCAGCGTTAGATCAGGTCTCAGCCAATATTAATCAGGTCGCGTCAAATGCTGGTGATGTCAATCAATCTGCGGAAAAAGGGAAAGAAGTCGTCAGTTTTGCAATAGCAAAACTACAAGAGCTTGTTTCTGAGATATCAACCGCGACCACCGTCGTAAATGACTTAGCGGAAAGTAGTGAGAAAGTAAGTAAAGCACTAGAAGTGATTACCCAAATAGCTGAACAAACGAATCTATTAGCACTGAATGCTGCGATAGAGGCGGCGAGAGCTGGCGAGCATGGTAGAGGGTTCGCAGTTGTTTCTGATGAAGTAAGAACACTCGCAACTAGAACCCAAGAATCAACTAAAGAAATTGGCGATATTATTCAACAACTAAGAACGGGCTCTGAAAATGCAATTTCAGCCATGGCTAAAAGTCAGCAGCAAGCTGAAGATACCATGACGACTACCGAAGGGGCAGGAGACAGCCTTAACGAGATAACGGAGCTTTCAAAAGATATCACTGAAGCCACCGGTCAAGTTGCCGTTGCAGCACAAGGCCAAATCGAAGTACTAAAAGATATTAATAGTAATGTTGATACTTTAAGTCAATCTGCAGACTCAGCTAAAGCAATAGCAGAGCGAACGCAGCAATCTGCATTAATATTGAGTGATAATGTAGATTCAACCGCCAAGCTTGTTAACACATTTAAAGTATAGTTTGCTGAAAGGGCAACAATTCTAACGAGTATTTGAGCAAGGAACATGCATAAACTGCTATGGTTGTGATTCCTACCCAAGGAACACCACCTAGCGGTTCAGAACCATAAATACCAGAAATAAACAGCCGTTTTAGCATCACAATTTAGTCTTCAATACCAAGAGTCGGATAAAAGATGCGGTACTCTTTATAGACAAAATAAAACCTATGGAGAGGTATTTCCGTGTCAGATGATAAATATGTACTAAAGAAAGCAGAAATTGATGCAATGGAAGCACAGAAAAAGACGCACTTCTTGAATCCCAATGCTCAATGCACGAATAAATCTTTGGGTGACCGTGTTGGATTGACGGGTTTTGGTTTTCATATTATGGAAGTTCAACCGGGCCATGACTCCACCGAGCACCATTTCCACTATAACGAAGATGAATGCCTTTACGTTCTTTCAGGAGAAGGCGTCGCGATCGTTGGACAGGATAAATTCCCAATTTCAGAAGGTGATTTCTTAGGATATCGCAAAGGTGGATTCCCTCATTCCCTGATTAATACGGGGAATTCTGTTCTTAAATGTATTGCCGTCGGTCAGCGCTTAGAAAGCGATGTTGTCGATTACCCAAATCAGGAAAAACGTATTTTTAGAACCAAAGGTCTTAGCTGGAAAGTCGTCGAATTTTCCGACGTACAAGAAAGGCCAATCATTAAAAGTGACAAGTAGGCCATTACATTAATAGATGTTGCTCACCAATTTTCTTTGGCTCGGCGTTTTGTTTGATAAGCTGACCTTATCGAAGTGGTCGAATGTGGTAGTTTGAAACAGTTTCAACCTGATTAAATGCAGCAAATTTCACTAATTCAAGGTCGAATTCGGCTCTAAATTCATCGATATTTTTTAGTAAAGGATCGATAAATATATTGATCACCTCTAGGTGAGATCGGGCTTTGTGAGTTTTACAGTCAATCATGCCGACTAGGGTTCCATCCCATAAAATGGGCAAACAAAAGTAACCAAATTTTCTTTTGACCGCAGGCGTATAACATTCAAGTAAATAATCAAAGTTGAACAGTCGCTTGGTTTTTGCTCGCTGGATCACCAGATTGTCGAAAGGGGAAAGGATATTGACTTGTTTGCGCTTTAGTTGCTTATTTAACAGGGCTAATGAGTTGGCCGATGTAAAATAGAATTCGCCGTTGACTTCAACCTGTTCAATCAGACCTTGTTCACCCATCTCATTTAGCGCGGTTTTTACGTGAGCCTTAACGCCTTTCAACAAGTAAACCATCTCATTGAGTTGACCAATACCGTGTTCAGCCAGATAACGTTGAACAAGAAATTTGGCATGTTCTTCTGGAGTGGGCTGTGTTGTATCAACGTGATCAGGTAATACACGTTCTGTGATGTCATAAACCTTATGAAAATTTTTACGCTCAGTAATCATCAGATCGCCCTGCATGTAGAGCGTTTCTAGAGCTTGTTTACTGGGTTTGGTCTCCCATCCCGTTTTCTTTGTGACATCAGAGGCAAAGTCTTTTGCCATCAGTGGTCCTTCATCTTTAATGCGTTCGAGTACCGAGGCCATTAGCTTTAAATCTTTACGAAACCAATGCTGTTGTTGACCGGATTTAAGTGCGAGTTTACGTGGCAAAGAAAATCGAAAATCTTTCATCGCTAAATAAGAGGCGGCATGCGACCAGTATTCATAAACTTGCTTTTCTTTAACCATTTTATCTAAGTGATCGGTTTGGTAATCAGGATTTCGATTCCATAAGGTATGGTGGTGGGCGCGTTGAACCACAGAAATGGTATCGATTTGTACATACCCTAACGCTGTCATCGCTTTAACCGTTCGCTGGTACGGGGTTCCTGTGAGTTGCTGCGCATGTAATCCTTGCGACAGTAACGTGACTTTTCGAGCTTGAGCTAATGAGAGTGATTCCATGTGCAGACATATCTTCTAGGTATAGTGGTCTAACTTTAACAGATACCTTGTTTTGTTTCATAAATAGACTACTAAAACCAGATGCAAATGCCTTGTATTTAAAGGCTTTCAGCTCACTAATCCATGAAATTAATAGGGTTTCAACTTCGCGAAATCTCGATTTATAACTTAAAATAAAGTAACGGTATTACGTTGAAGTGCGTACTTTCGCTGGGGGATATAAAATTGAGAATCTATTTAGGATGTTTGCTTGCTTTAACCTGTTTTCAGGCGAAATCGGATAACGTGCGGATTTATACGTGGGAAGAGTATCTTTCCGAAGATGTTATTGAGTTATTCGAAGAACAAACGGGCCATAGCATTACTCAAATCTACTTTGAAAATGAACAACTTAGAGATGAAGTCATCACCACCGACCGAGCGTTAGCGTATGATTTGTTCATTATGGATGGGTATACTCTTAACGCGTATAGCGCGGCTGGAATGGCAAAAAACCTCAGCTCTGTCTCGATTCCCAATTTAAAACACATTAACCAAATTGCGTCATCGGTCTGTGGCGATTGGGGAGTCCCTTACTCTTGGGGAACGATGGGGATTGGTTATCGAGAAAGTTTGATAACGCAACCAGTCACTTCTTGGTCTCAGGTGTTCTCTTTATCTAAAAAAGGAACCAACATTGTTATCCCATCTGATGATTTAGATACGGTGGGCTTTGCGCTACTGAGTCTTGGTTTAAACCCTATGACCAATGATGAGAATGAATTACGACAAGCATATAAGTTACTGGCTAATAGCAAAAAAGACATCTTAGCGTTTCGCTCAGCAGTAGGATACTCATTAGAAATGATGGCGACGTCATCGATGGAGATGGCGGTGATGTATAGCGGCGAAACGTATACGATCCGTGAGGCAACAGGTCAGGACGATTGGCACTATGTCGTTCCACAAGAAGGCACGTTAATGTGGTATGAGTGTTTCGCCGTACCTTCTGAAAAACCGTTGAGTGATGCAACCATTGCGTTTCTTAACTTTATCAATGAGCCGAAAATTGCCGCGATGAATGCGGAAGATCTTTGGATAGCAACGGCGAATGAATCTGCCTTGAATTTTGTTAGTGATGAATATTTAAACGATCGCGAGCTCTTTCCCGAAACGGAAGTCCTTGATCGAAGTTTCCAATACACACGTTTAGATCAAGTTTCTTCTAAAACGAGAGCTAGAATGATATCTGCTTTGAATAATAAATAATTACTGGAAAAAGCATGAAGCTATCGCGCAGAATCACGTACATATTATTACCCGTAATATTCGCTATTTTTTCAGTGGCGGGGATGTATGCCTATTCTAATCAAAAGAACCTGATTATCAGCACTGTCGCGGATAAATTGAAATATACCGGGCAACACACGATTAGTGATATCCATAAAAATGTTGAAGAGTTATTGAGCCTCACTGAAGTGTTTCTTAATAGCGCAGAACTCACTCGGTATCTTAATCGTGATGTTTCTGATGGCAGTGCGATGATTTCAGAAAATCATCTTATTCGGTATTTAGGCCGTTTTCATCTTTCGTATGGGCAGTTTAGAAAAGTGAGCTTATTGGATGAAAGCAATAGGTTTATTTTTCATTTCGATGCCAATGATCCTTTTTCGAGTCCTGAGTTGGATAACGACTTGATGGAACATCAGTCTGTTATTACAAAACAATTAAAAGCAGCAGGTTCTACTTATCTTGATACGACTTCATATCTCATAAGAAAAGGCGAAGGTAATACTTTGAAGTTGATTGTCTTTCGTACTTTTTCTCCACAACATCTTATCGCAGACAATACATTTTCAGGGAGTATGAAGTTTGCCACAGCGATTACGGAAACGACATTGGATGTGGTTGCCCGCTACCAAGATCCGATGCGAATCAGTTTCCACGAAGGTATTCACATCACAATAGACCCTGTTTCTAGAGTCATGGTTCTGCCTAATACATTGCAATTAAATGAAGTACGAGAGAAGGAATCCGTTCTAACGGTACGCTCGAAAAGTGAATTGGCTATGTTAGAAATATCTCTTCCAGCAAGTTATTTAAAAGATCTTTTAAGGCCTTACTGGAACAATATAATCAGCCTTATTTTTAGTGTCAGTATACTGACTTTTTTAATCCTAAAGTTCTTGATTCAAAAACAGATTATCTCGCCGGTTGTACGATTAACCAAGCAAGTAGCGAATGCTCGAACAGGTGATGATTCTCAGCTAAAAAAAATTGATCGGCAAGATGAAATAGCCTTATTGAATAATAACTATGTGCTTCTCTTCGATGAGTTAAATAAGTTGGCCAAAGTTGATAGTTTAACCGGACTATCGAATCGAGTTTTATTCAGTTCCGCTTTAAAGCGAACAGTGAGCCGTAGTATTCGGCATGAATTGCAATGTGCGCTACTTTATATTGATTTAGATAATTTTAAATATGTGAATGATCATTATGGCCATCATGTCGGCGATGATTTATTGCAAGCCTTTGCTCAGAGCCTGATTGATATTTTTGCACAAATTCATCATTTAGGGCTGGTCGACAGTGATTATGAGATTGCTCGATTAGCAGGTGATGAATTCGCCGTACTTATCAGTAACGTCCCCAATAGTGATGCGGTTGCTATGGTTGCGAGAAAAACAACGGATTTATGTTCGCATGGTTTTAAAGTCAAAGACCAATATTTTGATATTAACGTTAGTATTGGTATCGCAATGTGTCCGAGTGATTCGATGTTGCCAGATGAATTACTCAAACATGCAGATTCGGCGATGTACCAAGTCAAAAACAGTGGCAAAAATGGATATCAATTTTATTCGAAAGCACTGGAGAATCAAATAAATCAACATGCGCGAATTGAAGAGGAAATTAAGAAAGCACTCGAAGGTGACAACTTTTATTTGGTCTGGATGCCTATATATGATTGCCGAAGCGGCAAAATAACCGGAGCAGAAGCACTACTGAGATGTGACTCTGTCTGTTTGAAAGCGGCGGGTCCAAGTGAGTTTATTCCTATTGCCGAAACAACGGGTTTGATCAAAGCTATCGACTATTGGGTGATTGAATCGGCCATTATTAAACTTAAAGAATTGATAGATAACTATGAATTTTCTGGCGTATTGTCGGTTAACTTTTCAGCGTGGCAACTGAAAAATCAACACTTCGCGTATCATGTCGCACTGCTTATCGATAATTACCAAGTGCCGGCAGAACAGATCGAGTTAGAGATTACCGAAACGTGTCTGATAGCCGATGATATTCTCGCCAATACCATCTTAAAAGAATTGAAAGCTGTTGGAGTACGGCTGTCTCTAGATGACTTTGGTACGGGTTATACAGCCTTCAATCAGCTTGCCGAATACACCGTCGATATTCTTAAAGTAGACCGATCATTTATTAGTTCGATTTTTGAAACTAAAAATGTAAGCAGTAAACCCTTAATTGATATTATTGTTGAACTTGCCTCTTTGTATTCGCTCGATGTTGTTGCTGAGGGCATCGAAACCAAAGAACAATTAGAATACGTGAGAAAGCTAGGGTGTGATCGGGCACAGGGTTTCTATCTATCAAAACCTATTTCCTGGGAGGCGTTTACTCTTCTTATTGAAAATGACTTAGAGAGCGCGAAATTTAGGTTGGAAAGTTACGATAACGATCACCAACTAGAATTTAAGTGTGTAACCGGCAGTGTTAAAGTCATTATCTCAACCGAAGTCGTGACATTACTATACAAGGGAATCATTGACTATGAGTTGCTAGACTTTGTTATGCAATCTTTATCGCCATTCATGGACCGCTTGAGCGAACGTAAATGGGGTATTATTACGGTGGCCGACGATGAATATGAATTGTCGGCAGAGACACGTGATAAGCTCGCCGAGCTTGTACAGTACTGTTATGACCATGGCTGTGTTGATGGGGCGTATGTCATGACGAAACCGAAGATCATTGAACAGATTGAGTCATTCAGACGAAGCTTGAATTTAAGCGGTGATTTTAATGATAAAAACTTTGCCTCACAAGCAAAAGCCGCTGAGTATATTAAGCAAGCCATTAAAAATAGTTGAACATGAAAAGTGAGCCATGCCCACGTTAATTGCGGTAACGGTAGTGATGGACGGCTATTTGAGCGCATTTTTCAACCGCTTTATAATGACTCGTGGCACAGGTTACTGAATGAAGAAGGCGCAGAACTGATCCAACGTGTATTGCACTGAAATTCCTTATTGTAGCCATACATGTTCATTGTTTGTATTAGGTGATGCCTTCACATCTCATCGGTGCAGTTGAAACAAGAATGAAAGTTCTGAGTATCGCGTATTTATTGCCAGCGATGCTCATGTCATGTATAGAAATGGGAAAGGTAAGGTAAGTTTCTAAGGCGTGGTTATATAGCTTGTAGGTTGAATTCTTTAACTAAAAATGAACAAGGAAACACATAGCGTGTTTCCTTGTTCTGTTTAGACTTTAATTAAACAATAAATCGATTAAGAATTTCGTTTTGCTTGATCGATCTTTCACTCTGTTGAGCCATTATGTTGTTGGTTTCATTCGCACTCGACGAGACCTCTTCTGATAGCTCTTTTATCTTAGTTGTGTTGGCGTTTATCTCTTCAGCCACCAAGCTTTGCTCTTCTGCCGCCGACGCGATCTGGATGTTCATATCGGCAATTTGCTGGATTGTATCTCTTATTTTAGTTAAAGATTCATCGGCTTCTCGCGCCTTATTGACTGAATCGTTTGCGGTTTCTTTGCTGCTGGACATGGCATGTGCGACGGTTTTTGCCCCTGATTGAAGTTGTTCAATCATCTCTTTAATTTCGGTTGTTGAAACTTGAGTTCTTTGCGCTAACGTTCGTACTTCATCGGCAACCACTGCGAATCCTCGGCCGTGATCTCCCGCCCTCGCAGCTTCAATTGCAGCATTTAATGCAAGCAAGTTTGTCTGATCGGCGATCTCATTGATGACCTGTAACACAGACTCAATGCTATTGGTCGCGTTTTCAAGTGTTTCGATTTGAGCCACCGCGTCGTCGATACTCGATGCTAAGTTATTAATTGAATTTCGAGTGTAAGAAACAACATGCACACCTTCTTGAGATGCATCATCCGCTTCTTTTACTAAGCTCGCGGCACTTTGTGCATTACCAGCGACATCTGAAGACGTCGCCGCCATTTCATTCATAGCGGTAGCCAGTTGTTCTAGTTCCGCCACCTGATTATTAAGCGCGTGGGTTGAGCTTGTTGAGCGTTGTGAAGCTTGATTTGCACCATCAAGTATATTATCTGCAATACTGCGAAGCTCTGTTACTTCCCCTTGAAGGTTTTCAGTGAAGGTATTAAATCCGCCAGCAAGTTCTGCGAACTCAGTATCTGTTTTTGTGCTCAACCTTTTGGTTAAATCGCCCTGGCCAGAAGAGATATCCTGAATGGCAGTATTTAATAATCTTATTGGATTCATTAGCTTACCAACTAAGAATAGGAAAATCAC
This sequence comes from uncultured Vibrio sp., assembly GCA_947504195.1. GTDB lineage: Bacteria > Pseudomonadota > Gammaproteobacteria > Enterobacterales > Vibrionaceae > Vibrio. The sequence goes on from CANNGN010000002.1 coordinate 316,552, forward strand.
AATACTGATGATCAATGCGAGTACCGACATTATGATGGCATCTGTTTTTGTATCATTGATTGCTTTAAATGCGATGGTGTGATTGAGCACAGAACTGACATACCAGTCTTCGTTTGGTATTTGGAAGAAGTTAAATCCAAATTCAACACCATCAATAAATTTAATCTGCAACTGTTGAGCAACTTTGATATCTGGGTGGTTAGTACTGAGCTTTTTGCCGTCCATTTCTTTATCTGGATGGACGACAATGGTACCTGATGAAGTGACCAATTGAATGTACCCAGCGCCAAACATATTGACTCTGTTGGTTAATTCCGCAAGTCGTACAAGGTCGATATTAAAATTTAGTGCACCGATAAAGGTCCCTTCAGTCCACAGAGGTGTCACAATAGATACGGCCACTTGCTGGGTCATTGGATCGGTATAGGGGTCGGTAACAAATAAATCTTGGTTGGTCTTCGCTTTTTGATACCAACCAATGTTGTTCACACTTGTTTCTGTACCGCCATTACTAACACGAAGTTTTCCGGTGGATTCTAGGGAAACCCCCGTTTGCACGAAGGCGGTTTTTACAACCTGCGAATCTAATAGCTCTTGGATTGAATCAATAGAGCTGCCTTCGTTACTAACACGTTCAGCAATGAATTTAGCGAGCTGTTTCTTACCTTCCAATTCGCCGACAATACTATTTGTTACGTTGCCAATAATGTCATCGAGGCTTTGATCGATAGTAGAAAACAGGTTTGATTTCACTGTCATGTATTGCCTAACTGATAGTGTGCCGACTGTAATCATTATCAATACAGCGACAACAAGTGTTAGCTTATGGGCAAATTTCATTCGGAAAACCTTTCCAATAATTAATAGTTAAATCAATTATTGCAGAAAATATCGCAATTGCGAGAAACGGTCTGCAAAACAATCTCATTAAAGAGAGTAAGTGGATATTGATCACATTTAGCTTGCTATTTTCCATTGAAAAGTGGTTTTCATTGAAGAGCTGAATGCTTCAATTTATTTTATTATCTTTGGTGTATATCTTTCATGGAAAAATAAAAAGTCTTTGATTATAAAGACTTTTTTTGTTTTTCTTTTTTGAGCGGCATCTTCGTATAAACAGTCTACCTACCCGGCTTTCTCTCGTTACTTGAAAATAGAAACACCTAATTAATTTACTGCTCGTGCCAGCGCGTACCATACGCGGCACTATAGTCTGGCACTGCGATATCATTACTTAGGTCATCAACGGATTGTAACGGGCCAACCTTGGTTTGGTAGGGGAGATAGCCCGCCCAAACTGGAAGTGTTAAATCGTCCACATCATCGTTGACTTGTCCGTTACTTACTTTTACCGATGCTTCCGTGAGAGGAAGGCGTAATAGCATGGTGGCAGCGAGTTCTTTGTCACTGCCGAGTCGCACATCTTGTGTTCTTCCTGGCGCAATATGTTCAACAAATTGATTGAGAATCGTATCTTTGCTTTGTTTATCGCTCACTTCTTCGAACGCACCAAAAACCACAGCAGAGCGATAGTGAGCGCTATGATGCATCGCCGAGCGTGCTAACACCCAACCGTCAAAAAGTGTGAATGTCAGACATGTTTGCACTCCGGCTTTTAGTTTGCGCAGTAGGCGGCTGTTGTTTGCACCATGAATGTAGACGAAATCATCGACCCGCCATGCCAGCATAGGAATGACAACAGGACCAGACTCTTCGACTATGGCGATATGCGCTATCAAACTTTCATCAATGATCTTATAAAGAGTTTCTTTTTCAAAGACCGCTTTATGACTGCCTTTTTTAACTTCTGTTCTCTTTGAATTGGATAGCATGATTTCTCGAATTCCTATTTACTGTGGTTATTGATAGATGTTATTGACAAGAGCTTGTGAGTGGTAATATAAAGTTGAACTGGTACATTTTTTAGAGCCAGTTTTAACTAAAGGATGGATCCGGTTATGCAGCAAATAGACATTGGCGATTTGACGCTTGTTGATGGTAAAGGCTCAAGGCAGGAAAGGCTCTTTCATGCGATTCGTGAGAAAATCGTATTCAGTCTGTGGCGTAAAGGTGGAAAACTGCCCTCAACACGAAAGCTGGCGCAAGAATTACACATTAGCCGAAATACCGTGATTGGGGCTTATGAACAGTTGGTTGCCGAAGGGTATATCGAGAGTCACCAAGGTTCCGGTTTTTATGTCGCGATAGAGCTTCCCGAGCAATATTTGCCTGTGAACATTGAGCAACGTTCTAAGCCAAAACCGAACACAACATTGCCGGTTAACAGCCCATTTGCAGCAGGCGTACCTGATTTTGCTCAGTTTCCCTTGAGTAAATGGAATAAACTTATTCAACGACATTCCTCTCGTCTCTCTCTGCTTGGAAATCAGGATATTCAAGGCAGCATTGAGCTAAGATCGGCACTGACCGATTACCTTGCGACCAGTCGTTCGGTTCAGTGTAGCGCCGACCGAATTATTATTACCAGTGGGGCTCAGCAAGCCTTAACCATCGCATTGATGGCGACGCTTACACAGTCGGATCCGATTTTGATGGAGCAACCGGGTTATTCTCAAATGCGCAAAATCATCGATTTACTCGGGCTAGAATATCGAACAGTTCAGGTTAAACCCTATTCTGGAGTTGAGCTTAGCGAAATATTATCCAGCGATGCCAAAGCACTCTACATTACTCCAAGCAACCAGTATCCCATGGGAACCACACTCAACACGGAACAACGATTAAAGTTGATCGAGTGGGCAGCAGAGCAAGAGAGCTGGATTATTGAAGATGATTACGACAGTGAATTTCAGTTTGCTCACCGCCCATACACCAGCCTACAGGGACTGGCTGAACAGACTGGGGTGACGGATCGGATAATGTATGTGGGCTCTTTCAGCAAAGTGATGTTCAATGGATTACGGACCGGTTATTTGGTTGTTCCACACTCGTTAGTGCCTAAGTGTCTGGCGATCAAAGATGCCTTGAGCGGAGATTCTCCGACTCATACGCAGTCAGCCTTAGCCGATTTTATCGTTGAAGGGGACTTACTTCGTCATATTAGAAAGATGCGTCTGTTATATAAAACCAAACACCAACGGATGATTGATGCAATTGAGCGCCATTTTGGTTCTGATGTAGAAGTCATTAGTCAGGCGGCTGGGCTGCATATTACTTTGAGCTGGGTGGACGGTATCGATGAGGCGATCTGGAGTCAACGAGCGTTGGATGCCGGTATTCGCACGCGACCACTCCAATTTTATGAAAAGCCCAACAACATAGAAAGAGAGTGGCAGGGGATAATACTCGGCTATGGCAATACGGCGCTTGAAGAGATAGACAGCAAGATAGAACAGCTAGCTGAGTTATTTTATGCGTAGGCCTTCTTATTCAGTTTTAACATTTATTCAGCGTAACGATACTTAAATCGTATAGCTACAATGCTGAGTACAGGGATGATTGATAACAGCCCAATCATCGATGTCATGGGGATCGCACTAGCGTTATATAGCAATCCCACAACATAGCCACATAAAGACCCTAATGCAGCCTGACAACATCCTATCCAAGCGGCAGCAGCACCCGCTTTTTTAGGGAAAGGCATAATGGCCAATGACATCGCCGTTGGCATCACGATTCCATTACCCAACGCGTAGATGAACATGGGACCAACGATTGTTGCAACTGATACCACTCCTAGCCATGGCAATACGGCCATTATAATACCACCAAGGGCGAGTATTTTCGCGCCATACAAAACGGTAGATGCACTGCCGAAATGACTATTAAGTCTAGCGGCAATGATACTGCCTAATAACATACCAAAAGCACTGACGCTAAATAACAAACCATAAGCCGTTACGGGTACCGCTAGCAATTCAATCAGAACAAAACTTGAAGCAGAGGTGTAAGTTAAAACACCTGCGATAGAACAACACACGGCTAACGAATATCCTACAAACGAAGGCTCTTTCATTAAGGCGGCATAATTTCCAACTAAATGCTTTATTCGTATCGCGTCTGGGTTAAGGTTTTTATTTGACTCTTTATAACCGAATATTGTCCATAAAATTAACAAAGCACCGAATAGTGACAGAATATAAAACAAACTCCGCCAACCAAACTCCACTCCAACAAAGCCACCAATCATTGGAGCCAATAAAGGGGCCATTGAAAAGCCTGTCGTCATATAAGACATGACTTTGCCCATTTCCTCAGGAGGGTAAACATCTTTAACAATCACGCGACTGATCAGAACGCCTGCACAACCGCCTAACGATTGCACAAATCTTGCGCCAATCAGAAACGTAACATCTGTTGCTAAGGCACAAACCAAAGAGGCGACAACAAAAACGCTATAACATACCAATAATATGGCTTTACGGCCGAAGCGATCAGACAATGGTCCGACAATCAATTGAGCGCCAGCAAAGCCTATTAAATAAAGCGTTACCGTTTGCTGAATCAAAGAGGCGCTAGTTGAAAGGTCATCCGCCATACTTGGTAATAGGGCCAAATAGAAATTAATCGCTAATGGCCCAGAAATACTCAGAATTAATAAAAATCCTAAAAATGCCACTGAGTGACGACTGTTCATATATATCCTTTTGGAAGATAAGCACTTTTCAATATGAGTACGTGTTAACAAAGTGGCGACCGATTAGTCAACTGTTGAGTCTATGGAGTAATGCTAACGTTCACCTAACTATGTTCCGCTTGAAAAGGGAGATTGCTTTAATTCAGCGTTAAGTTACCTTTGTAAGTCGACCAGTTTATTCAAACAGTCGTCAATCTGCTTCATTTGGTCAATTTCAATAAACTCGTTGGGTTGGTGTGCTTGATTAATACTTCCTGGACCAAGAACAATGGTTGGGAACCCTGCTTGTTGAAAGTGTCCAGCTTCGGTACCAAAACCAACTGCGCCTAGTGTTTTAGGACCAAGTAACTCTTCACAAAGCTTTACCGCCTCGCTGTCTGGTTCTGGTTTAAAGGCGGGAATGCTGCCTTCAACAACGACATTAGCTGAGCATTCAGGCGCATGCTTTTTCATACGGCCTTCCACCTCGGCAACGATATGTTTAAAGCAACCCAAATGCATATCAACGGTTTGCGAAGGCATAAAGCGAGTAGACAAGGTCATTTCACAGTCTTGTGCTATGATGTTTGGTGCCACTCCACCAGAAATTAACCCGGTATTGATAACGGTATAGTTTGGGCTTAGAGCACTTTGAGGATCACAATTTGCTTTTTGTGTATCCGCATATTCAGAAAGCCCCTGTAATACTTTACCTGCATAATGAATTGCACTCACTCCAAGGCTTGGATCGCTAGAGTGACCGACTTTACCTGTTAAGCTAATCTTGCTGCGAAATGCTCCTTTATGCTGATTTATGGGGCGCATTTCAGTGGGTTCTCCTACGATGACAGCTCGAAGGGGCGGGACAATATCGACGATATCATTAATTAAACGTGGCACCCCAAGACAGCCAATCTCTTCATCGTACGACAAAGCGAGATACAGAGGCTTAGACAATTTTTCGGAATTGGCCTTGATTAATGCGACAAGTGCGGCGGCGATAAAGCCTTTCATATCGCAACTGCCACGTCCATAAAGGCGACTGCCTCGTTCAGTTAATGTGAACGGGTCAGAGTCCCAAACTTGCCCAGTTACAGGAACGACATCGGTGTGGCCACTAAGAATAATCCCCCCTTCCACTTGAGGACCGATCATTGCAAAGATGTTCTGCTTTGTGCCCTCATCATTTGACGTTAGGCGATAAGGAATATCATGTTGATCCAGTAGATCTGTCACCCATGAAACCAGTGCCAAATTAGATTGACTGCTGACGGTATCAAATGCGATAAGCTTGCGCAAAATTTCGATGCTGTTCAATTAAATATCCTCATTAGGTGTTCTTTTTACGTATATTGAGCCAGTAAATAACAAAGATGGACATTGCAAATAATACTAGTGCTACAGGGTGATGGATTAGGCGAAGCGGGTCACCTCGTAAAATAGTGGCAGATTGACCTAGCGAGAGCTCAAACCGTGGTGCCAAAAAGAAAGCGATAATAAAGACAACTACTGGGTAATTTAACGCCGTCATAATAAGCCCAAGTCCAGCGAAGAGAAACATGACATAGATACCAAACATGCTACCCGTAGAGAGGTAAACCCCAGCTACGCAGAGCACGAGAGCGGCGGAAAACACCAAAGATTCAGGAGCCGAAATGAGTTTTGACCAAACGCGTAAGCCAAAGAATCCGATGATAAAGTTACATATATTGGCCATCAGCATCGCACCGAACAGACCGTAAATAAGCTGCCCCTGTGATTCAAACAACAATGGTCCCGGCTGAATACCTTGAATAAGAAACGCACCAATTAACATCGCCGATGAGGCTGAACCAGGTAATCCTAGAGTCAGTAACGGGATCATATCAGCGCCGGCAACAGAGCTATTCGCACTCTCTGTCGCCGCAATGCCACGGATTTCACCAGTGCCAAATTTCTCGGGATTTTTCGATGATTGTTTTGTCGCTGAATAGCTCATAAACGCTGCCGCTGTCGAGCCCATTCCTGGCACCGCGCCAATGCCTGTGCCAATAAGTGCCCCGCGCAGCAGCACAAACTTACAACTCAAATATTCTTTCAGGCTAATATTTTTATCTTCATTTGGTTGTATTTTTGGGAAATACACCGCAGGACGAATTTCTCCAGTCATTGAAACCAAACGTCGTATGATTTCAGCCACAGCCAGTGTACCAATCGCAATCGCAGGTAGCGGAAATCCATCATAAAGGTCGTAAAAACCGAACAGAAATCGTGGAGTCGAATGTTCGGGGTCTAATCCAACTGTTGCCACTAAAAGCCCAAGTGCAGTTGCAATAATGCCTCGTGTAACAGAACTCCCAATCAAACCAGAAATCAGCGAGAATGCAAAAACCATCAATGCAAAGACCTCTACTGGCCCCATTTGCAAGGCAACAATGGCTAATGGAGCAGCGATGGTGATGAGTACGATGTCGCTAAAACTGTCTCCAGTAACAGAAGAATACAACGCCATTTTCAACGCCTTTAACGGTTTACCTCTTTTAGTCAGAGGGTATCCATCAATTGCGGTTGCCGCTGCATCTGGTGTTCCGGGAGTGTTGATTAAAATAGCGGGTATCGCACCGCCGACAAGCCCACCTTTGTTTATTCCTATTAAAAGACCAATCGCCGGTAAAGGGTTTAAAACAAACGTAAACGGTACGGCAATGGCCATTGTCATCACGGGTCCAATACCAGGCATAGCGCCCACAAACTGACCGATAATTACACCCGAGACTACGTACAACAGATTGGTTAGCGTGAAAGCATCGGCAAACCCAGCGAGAATCGTAGATAAATCAACCATGATGAACTCCTAAGGTAAATACCGATTTAGTACCTGCTCTACAAGTAGCCAAACACCAATAGGGATTACGAAAGCACCTAAGAACAACCAATGTAACCTTCGTTCACCAATCAACAACATGACACCAAGCGCTAATAGGGGGGCCCCAAATTCAAATCCAAAATGCCCCATTATTGAGATGGATGTAATCACATAGGCGACACAGGCAATTGTGCGAAGACACAAGGTTGGATTAAAGTTGATGGTCGCTTTGTTTGAAATAAACTGAAAAACGGCCGTAACAATGATGATCCAAATAGCAATCGTTGGGACCGTTGTGGGAACAATACGAGCATTCTCAATGTGGTCGACTTGTCCTGGCATGATGACAAAATAGAAAAAGATCATCCCAAGAATAAGTATGCCTGTTTGCAATCGTTCTAATGACATTTAACACTACCTCCGGAAAAGTGATACGACTGCGCAATTAAACACAGCCGTATGGTTCTACTCTATTTCATCAACAAGCTTTTCGTATCTGTTAAATTGTTTTTTAGGCTTGCTTCTGTTCCGTCTGGGCCAAGGTTGTGAGTGCTTGTTTTCATTGTATTTTCAACCAGATTTACCACTGATTCTGATTTTAGTGCTGTGTCAAAAGCCGATGCGAGGGCAGTTTTAGCTTCCGTAGATAGTCCCTTAGGTGTTGTAAGGTAGAAATATGGATTCAGAGAATAGTTAAAACCTTGTTCAATCAACGTTGAGGTTTCAGGAGAATAATTTTGGCGAGTGTCTGTTACCACGGCGAGCATTTTCAAGTCACCTGAATTGATGTATTCAATATGTGCACCAGCACCAAAGCCAGCTTGTAATTGTCCACCTAGTAGGCCTTGAATTTGCTCTGCGCCACTTTTATGGCTAACGGTTTCCATGCCGGCATTTGTATCAGAATTGATAGCATTGATGATCATGCGCTGAGGGCCACCATCAAAACCCACTAAATATCCGCCATTGGCTTTTGATTGCTCTACAAATTCAGCGAAAGTGTTATAAGGAGCATCGGTTGGAGCAATAATGGCCAAAGGTGCAACTGCAATCGTCCCTAGATAATCGAAGCTATCAAGGTTAAATGGCAAACTCTCTCCTCGAGTTGCAATATTCATTAGTGTGGCCAGTGTTACACCGAGACCGATATTGGTGCCGTCTGGATCGTCGTGTGCCAAGCCAGATAGCATTGCAACACCACCGCCACCAGGTTTGTTTTGAACAATTACGTTCCAGCCTTCGTTTTCCTCAATGGCAGTTGCAATGGCTCGACCCATCACATCTGTTGCCCCACCAGGGCCAAAGCCAATTTTTAATGTAATTGGACCATTAGGTTCCCAATCACTGGCCATTGTGGTGGTCGAAATCAAAAGTGATGTGGTTAGAACCACGTTCTTTATAAAACGATTAATTTTCATCTTGTATTCCTTCATTTCTTTAGATGGCTAATGGGCACTGCCTTGTGCCAAAATCACGACTTTTAATTATCTGAGTATTTTTCCGTTACAATATCAGCGACTCTTGCGCTCAAACGAACGAATGTTTCAAGCTCCGAGTCAGTGAGCGAGTCAGTTAATTCTTGATGGAAGTTGTCGACCAAAGGGCTAAGTTGTTGATAATAAGACTTACCCTCGGTAGTAATAGAGAAACGCCAACTGCGTTTGTCTTCTTTAGATCGTTGTAGTGATACAAAACCTTTCTTCTCTAAATCAGTGAGCGCTCGACTCATTTGACCTTGATCGATATTGGCAAATTTAACTAACTCTTTTTGAGAGGAACTGTCTATTTCTGACAGTCCTCGTAGAGCTCGCCAGCTGGCAAGATTTAAACTGGAATTTTCTTTGATAACCCGTTCAAGTTCTACCAACAATAGACTCGATAATTTACGAGAAACATGCGCAACGATGCTGCTTCCCGATGTGTAACCTTCGCCAATCGATGGGGTCTCTTGCAGAATGTGTTTGGTGGATTCGTTCATAAGTAGCTTCGCATAAGTACATGACTAGACATATAATGTTATGACATTCTTGCGAAACTCATGCCAAAATATTAAATTAGTTTAAAAACAAATAGTTAATGATAATTCTCAATCCAAACCTTCGAGAAGTTACTCACAAATTAGTAGATTTTGATGCAAATAGAGCAACTTTGGTGCACCGTTAATCAAATAATCTTACGCTCAAAGTCCTCCATTAATGCGAGGGAGTAGCATGCGAACACCATCGGAAATATTTCATGTCTCTATACCGTCTTCTACCTGTTTATCGTGGCTTTAATTACATTTTTCTCCGGCCAAATCTGTTTTAGTCCACTAATAAGTTTATAGCCGTTTATCGCCCCAAGAAAGATCAAACGCACCAAAGCAACACGGGTATCGTATTTACATCAATAATAAATCATTGATATTTATCACTTATTTAAATTGGCACGATTTTTCCATCTTCCATTGAAAATATATGTTTAGACATACAAAGTAAAATGAAAGAAAACCGAATTATTCGTATTGTTGTTAAAGACTCGATGATAAATCTGATCTAATAAAAAACGGACTGTGAAGCAGCCACAAAATAAAGGGACAAGTCAGTATGATTTCAAATAAAACCAACCGTGCTTTTAGTAAAGTTCGTCCGTATATACCGGGTGCCAATATTGAAGAAATGCAAGACGAATATGGTATCGATACGCTAATTAAATTGGCATCAAATGAAAATCCATTGGGCGTTTCTCCAAAGGGAATAGAAGCATTAAACGCAGCCTCAATTTCAGTTAATATTTATCCAGATCCGAGTGCGATATCGTTACGAAAAGCCATTGCTTGCAAACTCGGAATATCGATGGAGCAGCTTATCGTTTCGAATGGAGCTAGTGGGGTTTTAAGGCTGGTAACAGAAATCCTGATCGAAGAGGGTGACGAAGTGATCTACAGCAAGCCAACGTTTCCTGCCTATTACAATAATACCGTTAGGCATGGTGGTGTCCCTGTTGAAGTTCCGTTGGCGGATGGCTACAAATATAATTTAGATGGGATGCTCGAAGCGATAAGCGACAAAACTAAATTAATGATTATCTGTAACCCCAATAATCCAACGGGAACGATTTTGTCCTATCAGGAGATCGCTACATTTTTAGCTCAGGTTCCTGATGATATTTTGGTCATTGTTGACGAAGCCTATATTGAATTTGTAGAAAATAGAGATCAAGCAGATTCACTCCAAGGCCTAAATAAGCATCCTAATCTTATGATTGTCCGAACATTTTCTAAAATCTATGGTCTTGCTGGGTTGCGTATTGGTTACGGTATTGCTTCAGAAGAGATCATCGACGTACTTAACAAGGCTCATCAAACATTTGTGACCAGTTCACCTGCTTTAGCTGCGGCTGAGGCTGCAATTGATGATGATGCTTTTTTAGAAACAGTAAAAAGTAACAACCAAATTGGAAAAGAATATCTATTTGAAGAATTTACCAAGATGGGATTTGATGTTGTTCCCTCGGAGGCCAATTTCCTTTTCGTCGATATGAAAATGGACACTAAATATATTTACGAAGAGTTGCTAAAAAGTGGCTGCATTATAAGACCTATGGGTAAATTTGTGCGTGTTACGATTGGCACCGAAAGTGAAAATAGAACGTTAATCACGGCACTAAAGGGGTTGAAATGAAAATCCTTTTTTATAGTGTATTTAAAAACCAAGTCGCCGGCGTGGAAAGTGTTTCAGCTGAACGCGGTGTTGATGTCGTTATCGTGAATCAACCTCTTAGTATGGAGAATGTACACCTTGCTAAAGGATACGAAGCAATATCATGTGCCGGAAAATGTACGCTGAACAGGGAAGTGTTAACTCAGTTAAAAGCAATTGGAGTTAAACATATTTCAACGAAAGCCATCGGGTATGAAAATTTGGATCTTGAGGCTTGTCAGGAACTAGGCCTTAAGTTTAGTAATTCTTCTTATTCTCCTCATTCGGTTGGCGAATTTACAATAATGTCGATTTTAACTTGTTTAAGAAAGTTGTCGTATTCTCAAAGTAAGTTAAGAAAAAAGGACTTTACCTTGTTGGGTTTGCAGGGAAGAGAGTTACATAATCAAACTATCGGCGTAATTGGCACTGGCAGAATTGGGCAGAGCGTGATCAAAGGGCTTTCCGGATTTGGCTGTAGAATCATTGCTCATGATATCTATGAAAACAAAGAGATAAACACGAAGGTGGAATACCTGCCACTGGAAGAGGTATTCAAACAGTCTGACGTGATAACGTTGCATGCTCCATTGCTTGAATCAAGTTACCATTTACTTGATGAACACGCGTTTCAATTAATGAAAGAGGATGTATGCATTGTTAATAATGCGCGAGGAGAATTAATTGATACTGAGGCATTAATTAGCGCACTGAAAAGTGGAAAAGTTTCCGCTGCTGCATTGGATGTTGTAGAGGGTGAACAGGACTACTATAGGTATGATTTTAGTGACAAAGAGATCACAAATAAAAATCTCAATACTTTGTTAAGTATGGATAATGTTCAAATTACCACTCATCATTCCTTTAATACGCGACAAGCGGAATACGATATGGTGAATTCGGCAATTAAGTCACTGCAAGAATTTAAAACAGAAGGGTATGCTACAAATGAAATTTGTTAGTATCTAGCGGAAACTAGAGCTCGATGACAATCTTCAGGTCGATAAATTGAGCTCTTAACCCCATCACTTCACGCTTTTAATAGACAAGAATAAATGAACATCGTGCCCGATTAAAACACCATTACGTGGTCACATTTATACTGACCATCGATGTTCACTAATACCATTTCGGCGACAAACTCACCTTTGGCTTTAGTGAAATACTGCTTCCAAATAATGGCTGCTGAGTCTGGTCGTTTAAATACTGCGACTACCTCTCGCTGGGAAAAGTAACCTTTCTCCGACTGGTAATGCTCACACACCATTTGGAGATGTTCCGCTGTGACAATGGCTTTCAAACGATCTGTAAAGTCGACGACGTGCTTTTGATGATCAATCTCGGTCGATGCTTGCATTAGGTTATCCATGATTGGATTTGCAATTGATAAAATCTTCTCATCTGACATCTGTTCGAAACTCATACTTTCTCCAAGTCTTTTACACGGGTAAGGTTAGTTAATCTTACTCACTTTATTGACCTCGGAGATTTTTTCCCCGTCCCAAATCATTTCCAGTAAGTAACTTTGCACAATATCAGTAACGGGCTTAGGCGTTAATAATGCCCAGCAAATACCATGGTTTGACCTAACTGATGGGTATTGGATGCATTGTACTTTGCTGGTCTTTAGTTCACGAGCCAGTTGTTGCGACGCAGCGTAAAAGTCGGGGTCTAAGATAGAGGTATCGGAGTCCTGAACAATATGCACTGATTCTGGCTCAGACTCAATTCGCAAGCCACGAAACAAAAATCGGTCATATTTTAGCCCTACCACACCAGACCAATATTGCTGTTGGTGGTGCCTTACTTCTACAACGGCGGTTTCGTCATTGGAAGCAAAATAGAGCGCGCCAAACAGACCATCATTAAAGCGACCACCGACGGGATTAATGTGCGTAAATGGTGCAACGGCATAGCTTCGATTGCGTTTACAGTGAAACGGAATCTCTTGTTTATCGATGAGAGAAATATCTCCAACTTGGTCTTTGAGACGCGGATTTGTGATTGCTTGGATGGCATAAAGCGCGTCAAACTCTTCTTTGTCGGCAACATCGTCGAAAATGGCGATGGCAGGGTATTGCGTATTGATCAGCCGGAATCCCTTTATCACTTTCGTTATCCCCACAATCCGCCTCTTAGAGCATCGACTCTTTTCGCCACCTCATACAAATCCCCAAACTTGCCAGAGCAAATAATCTCTAGGGGTGTTTTACCGGCAAAGTAATCGTTGTGATTTTCCATACTCATAAAGCCACTGACGTTCGCTGGGTTGCTAAATACAATCCGAAGCCCTTGATGTATGTTGAGAATATAGCTGATGCGTTCCAACTGATCGTCGGTTAGATTAGCGGTGTCAGGCGATGATTTAAATTTATGATACGAAGACTTTGATACCTTTAGAATTGTTTGTGCTTGCTGAGCGGAGCAGCCCCATTTAGAAAGGATATTATCGGCGGCTTTGAAGCCAGCAATAGACATGGTTTTATGGTCAATTTGGCTGTCGTTCGCTAATTTCATAATAAATCCTCATGAGGAGTATTTGTTAATAATATTCCCTATAGAGACTATTGTAAAGATTAGGTGTGCGCCGGGATGGCGTTAATGGCCTGAAGTCATATGTGATATGAGCAGTGGGTTAGGTCGCTGAACGCACTATTGAACAAATCGCTATTAATATCCATATGAAAAACTTAGAATAATTATAATTGATAGATAGGAATAGTTATGATCAACAAGCACCTTCATTTTCGTAGCGACATCGGTAGAAAGAAGTTTGAACATCAAAAAGGCGAGGTTAACTGCCCATTTTGCAGCCGAGATCAGCTCGCGACGATTATTGATACCGCTGGCTCGATCCTATTGGTTGAGAACAAGTTTCCGACTATCGAGCACACCTATCAAACGGTATTGATTGAGACCGATCAATGTGGGGAAGATATCTCAAGCTACAGTGCGAGCCATATGCATAAGCTGATCACCTTTGGCATTAATCATTGGTTTAGCATGTTAGAGAACGACCGATTTGCTTCCGTCTTATTTTACAAGAATCATGGGCCACTCTCTGGCGGCAGTGTCGATCACGCTCATATGCAAATTGTGGGGTTACAAGATGTGGATTACCAACAGTTAATCTGTGAAGAGAGTTTTGATGGCGTTGAGATATACAGAGAGGGTAACTGCGTTGTGAATATGTCGACCAAGCCCAACGCGAGCGCGGCAGAATTCAATGTTATTACCGATCAACGCAATGATCGTTTTCTTGCGACTCATATCCAAAAACTGGTTCGCTATGTCACCAGCTATTGCAACAGTTATAACTTGTTCTTTTATCAGTGGAATGGGGGTATCGTCTGTAAAGTGGTACCGAGATACGTCACCTCTCCATTTTTGATCGGATTTTCTATCTCCCAAGTGACCAACAGTGTTGAGCAGGTGGTAGAGAAGGTGAAAAGTGGCTATTACAAGTAACCGCCGTTTTCTCTTCACCTTTGTTTGTGCTTTTAGTATTAAATTTGGCAAGTTAAGTTGATTAAGTATCTACTTTCACATCGATTCGTTGCGTTCATCAGTGTTGTGAGTAGCAATCAGTAATACTCTGGCTACGTTACTTTTCGTATGTTGGTTCCTCATCTTTGATAAGACAAATAGAGTAACCTTTAAATTTCTTATTGAGGATTAATTTAATGCACCATATAGAAATAGGCACACCTGCAGCATAACCGGCGATTGATCCCACTGTAGCCCCAAGTTCAGGCATCCCCATAACCCCAACTACTGCCCCACTGATAAAGCCAAAAATCACCCCAGCTAAAATTCCATATAGAGTCGCTCTCCAATAAAAGCTCCATCATATTGTTAGGGAGTTACCCCATGTAGCTTCAATTTTTTCCATTATTTACCCAACCTTAAGTTGTATAAAAATTGATCTTAAAGTCTTACGCCAAAATCAAGGTAACTAAATTGATGAGCTATTTTTCGGTCATCTGGAATTTTGGTTAAGAATTTAGTCCATATAAAAAGGTTTGTTCATTTGATTTTGTATTCGCTTAATGGTTAACAAACTAACACAGCCATATAAAAACAAAAGCATATGAATTTGAAGACCACTACTCATCTCACACAAAACCCAGTTGCAGTGGCTTTCCACATTTATAATGTCTGTTTTATTCGCAAAAAATCTGTCTAATTAACTGATAATTAATAGTTTTATCAATTTAATTATTGGAGGGATAGAGGTTGGGTTTTTATTCTTAATCGCTCAGTTAACGGTAGTTTAAGCTTGTGACAACTTGAGATCTAACACATATTTGGACAAAAGTGAGTCAGTTACTTTACTAATTTAGTAAAGTACGGGTAACTTCAAGTATAAAAATTCACGAAACTCTGTTTCTATAATTGCTGATACGGCTCATCAAATTAAAGTTTTCCCTTTTGGACAGACTATTTCATCGATGTGTGACTTATATCTATGCGCTGTATTATGTTAGGTGTTACTTATTCATTACGCACTTAGTACAGTATGAGGTAATAAAATGGACCAAACTCAGCTTTGTGAGGCTATTTCTAAAATAATTCTGGGTTATGCTGGTAATCGATATGGAATTTATGATACAGCACACGTTAATCGTTGGATTGTACAGTTTGACGAGAATGAGCGCCAATTAGTTCTAGAAGAGACGCTTCACATACTGCAAAACCATTACATCACAAGAGAGAGATTTACTGAGCTTGTATCCACTGTAATTGACTTTGATAAGATCCATGGCGGAAACCCTCGTCAATTCTGGGGAAATGCGTCACTTTTACAAATCCAACTCCATGGAAGTAGCCAAAATGAGCTCAACGAAATCTTTTCTAACGCCCTACAAACTAAGTATCAAGTAGGCGATATTATCAACAATCGGTCATTAAATTATTTTTATATTGATGACTTTATCTTCTCTGGAAACCGACTTTACAATGATATAAGTCAATGGGTTCAACAAGAGAACCCTGAGAACTGCAAACTGAACATCATGACTATCGGTTACTATTCTGCAGGGCAATACTCAACGCAATGCAAATTAAATGAACTATTTGGAGAGAGGAATATTAAGCTGAAATTCTATCGTTACGACGAATGTATCCTTGAAAATCGCCTTAGATACAGAAACTCTTCCGAAAGGTTCTGGCCAACAGCAAACGTACTAGATGACGCTACTGTTCAAGCTTATGTGGCACAAAAAGACCCAAACTTTACTTATAGAGAAGTTGTCCCCCATAAAAACAAAGTGTTCTCTTCTGATAGACGCGAGCAATACGAAAAAATCATGTTAAAATATGGCATTAGGATTGTAGGCCTACCAAGAACTAATAGCGCTGTAGTTAAGCCTCTAGGGTATGATACTTATCGGACTTTTGGTTTTGGCTCAGCTGTATTTACATTCAGAAACTGTCCAAATAACAATCCATTAGCGTTCTGGTGGGGTGATCCTGAAGCCCCCGCACATCATCCATTCAGCCAATGGTATCCTTTATTGCAAAGAACCACGTATAGAGAGTAGTAATGGCAAAAGAGCTAAAGCAGTATGACATCAAAAATGCAGCTGCTTTTAAAAAGACAACAGAACAGTGGGGAGAGCTATCAAATATGTGCGCTGGCTTCCCTGTTGTTGTCAATAACGTTCCTATTAAAAGTGTTGAAGCGTTATATCAAGCATGTAGGTTCCCCTATCATCCTGATATACAAGAAAAAATCTTAGTACAAAGTAGTCCTATGACAGCAAAAATGGTAAGTAAACCTCACCTAGACAAAACTAGGAGAGACTGGGACGAAGTTAGGATTCTAGTTATGAAGTGGGTGCTCAGAGTCAAGCTAGCTCAAAACATGGAGCGTTTTTCTAACGTTTTGAAAGAAACTCAAGACAATCCAATTGTTGAGCTATCTAACAAAGATGACTTTTGGGGAGCTAAACCGATTGGTGATGAAGTTTATGTTGGAGTCAATGCTTTGGGACGTCTATTAATGGAGCTAAGACAGCAACTATTTACTTACGGTGAAGAAACGTTTCTATCTGTAGCGCCTTTGAAAATCAATGATTTCCTTTTGTATGGCACCCCAATTGACTTTGTATACTCATCTCAAACATATAACCAAGACAAAACGCAAATAGACCTTTTTGACTGAGTTCGCACTCGAGGAATAAAATAAATCTGGAGAGTCAGGTCTTTCTTTTTGCCTCGATTAGTTTAAGTATCGCAAATATTGATATTCAAGAACTAGTTTTTTTAGGTCGCATTAACTCATCTCGGGGAATTTTCGTGTTTCATGGAATCGTAGACATGGAATCGTAGATTAGTACTTCATGAATTACTTCAGATATGGAAAACTCCGACAGGCAAAAGGCAAGACCTGACCCTGCTACTAGCGCTAATACAAAAAATACAGCATAAAAAACTAGAATGAAAAACCGTCAGATTGATTTCTAACGGCTTTCAGGTTTTATTGGAACGAATGATCAAGCATTAGCATGAAAGTCTGTAGATTTGCTTCATGGACACGGAAACGTCCTGTTCGAGATAATTCTGTGTCTATGCCGTTCACGACCATGTGAACGGTATCAATCACAGCGGGTGTTTCACTGTAATTTTCCAGATAGAACGGCTTCAAGTCTTTAGAACTGGCGATCTTTGTCTTAGCAACAGTATTAGGATCGCACTGAATGTTAGACAATGACATAGATTTGATTACATTGTCATACTTAGCGTCAAACACATTCAATAATTTCTTCAAATCAAGATCTACGGGTTTTAACCCGCTACTTGTTCCAAACAACGTTCGTATCATTTCAAATGGGTACTTCATGCTACGTGGTGGGTTTATCACATACAAAGCATGCTTAGTTCCGAACCGAACACCGAACTTCACCTTGATGTAAGAAACAGTTTCTATTTCAGAAACTTCACCATCTGGTAATTCAAATTCTTGCTTACTTATTACCCGTTCAATGAACTGCATAATAAAGTTGTCATCACTGTCATCAAGCAGTTCAAATCCAAAATCTTCTTGATCAGAATATAAGTTCTGACTTAAGCGGTCATAGAAGTCACCTTTGTTTGCATGTATTCCTGATTGATACAGTTTAACTTTAAGCATTACTTACTTCCTTTTGGTCAGTTGTACTACTTCCATGCAGTGCAAGAACATCATCCAATGACTCGAATATTGCATCTTCAAGTTCACGAATAATGATGTCAAAGTCAGCACCATCCACTGGTTCTTTGCCACCTTTCCCATCAACTGCTTCTTTACCAATAATTCTGAATTTTAAATCTTTTGCCTGATGCTTATCATCAAAAGTAAGTTCAAATGTCACTATCGGTTTGTCTTTTAATGACAATGCTTTAGATGACCATTTGATACGACTTCGATAGAAATTATTATTACAGAATTCTGTGACTTCATCTGCGTCATTCAATAATTGACCATCAAACTGAGCATTATCGATACTGCATTCGCGTTCATCTTTGGGGTCAATTAACGTTTCAGATGCGTCATCACTATCGCCATCAAGTAGATCACTGTCTAAATCATCTTCCAGTAGATCTTCATCTAAACTTGCATCGGCTTCACTTACACCTTCCAATGAAGCATCAAGAATTGAATGCACTTTACTGACGCGAACCTTTTCCAGTTCTAAGAACTTAAGGGGCTTAACCGTATCATACAACCCAAGCATAAATTGATTTCTTAGATCAGCATCTAATACTGCTGATAAATCAACATTTTGAACAATGAAGTCTTTATTGACAGTATCACGATACATCTTAATAATATCGTTCAGTATTTCTTGAATACGTTTTGTGTATGTGTACTGAATTGAGATGTAGTTTTTCTTTTCTAAGAATTGAATATATCCACCATGTCGCTTCTTCTGTTGGTACTTACCGCGACCAAAATCAAATTCCGTGTAGTCAATTTCAACATAAAATGATTGGATAGAACGTGAAGGTGTGATGTGTTCAGCACCGACAAAGCGTGGGCGACTTTCTTTTACCTTTTCTACAACGTCATTCAGAGCTGAAAGGTCGAACTTACCTGCAATACGCTTGACTGAGTACTGATCACGGTTAATCTTAGGGGTCAGGCGATTGATCAATTCTGTTAAATGTGAATATGAAAACGGCAAGTCTGATATGTGTCCGATCAATTCATCACGATCCAACGATGCTGGATAAATTGTTCCACGTTTAAAGGCTAACTTACGTAAAGCGTTTGCTGAAAGTTTCGCTTTATTGGATTGCAACGCGATATAGATATCATTTTCATCAGAGAAAATCGTAGATTTAAACTTAAGCATTTGCAGTCCCCTTAACTAAGTTACGCCAAGCACCTTCAAGAATAATAGGAAGTGGGAAAAGTGATGTCTTAATCGTATCCATTCCGATCAGTTCAATTCGTTCCAACTTATCACGTTGTGTTTCTGTAACCGCATACTGTGCACGATACAAACGCTGAGCAGTCTTGAAATACACAGGGGCTTTCCCTGAAAAAGGGGTGATGATGTAGACCTTTTCGAACATGTTAAGCATCTGATAATTGAAAATGTATTCAAACAAGTAGATAAAGTAATTGTCTGAAAGAATATCTTCATCCCAGTAGATGTTCAGGACTTTCTTTTTATGAATTGGATGTTCATACGAATACAACAACATACCAGAAGTGACCATTTCATTTGTTGCTGGATGCTTTACCGAGTCAGAAGAGCATTTGTTATGCTTATCAGGATAGTAGAATCCGC
Organism: uncultured Vibrio sp.; assembly: GCA_947504195.1. Classification (GTDB taxonomy): domain Bacteria; phylum Pseudomonadota; class Gammaproteobacteria; order Enterobacterales; family Vibrionaceae; genus Vibrio. The sequence continues at coordinate 336,433 of CANNGN010000002.1, forward strand.
ATTTGCTACGCTTCGGCATCATCTTCCAAACATTTGCTTCTGATTCATCTTCTTCTATGTTTCGACGTTCTTTTATATTTTCAACAACAGTCATTAGGAAGCGAATCAATCGAGGTGAATAGATGTTTAGCGTTGAGTCTTTTGGTAGGGCGAAGTCACGCATAGCATTAGAGTCGATCTTCTCCAAAAGATCGTCATCATATCTATCATCATTATTGTAGATAAACAGCATTCCATGAAGCCCGTATTTGGTTTCACCTTCACGATAAAATTCTGCCCATTCGGTACTATCACGAGCGCACTTAACTTGCATAGCAAGACTTTTAATCGCAGTGCCAATCTTCTGCGTGCTAATAGATTCTTTCTTATAAGACTTAAGGTCTGTTTGAATGTATTGGGTTAGTTCTGTGTAGGGGTCAATATACGAGAATACAAGATCAGTGGGATGTGTCTTTTTAGCATGTGCTTTATCGCAACAATCCCAATTGATATCTGTATAGTCTGTATTCCATTTCCACTTCAATTCAGTAAAAATCTTATCTGAAATGAGCTGAGCCATTTCATCTATATTCTTAGTTTCGCCGCCCATTCAACATTTGTCCGTAATTATTTGATAGTTATATAGTCATTTTATAGCTACATACATTAGACAACAATGATGCAATGCACACATATGCACTATAAGTTTGCCGAAAACCGAGCTTTTTTCCCGAATTTCACCAGTCAGCATTATGTATGGGAAGTATCAGCAAAGTGACAAAGATCAGGTCTTGCCTTTTGCCCACCATTAGCTTGCGTATTTCAAAATCAGAATTCTATTATTCGTTCTGATGCCGCTTGCAACTCATTTCGGGGCATAAACGTGTTAGCAACGATCTCGCAGGCGCGCCTTGGTTCATAAATTCACAACTTCCTTAAGTGCCTTATAAATTACATTTGGATCTGCCCCAAGTTTCTTTAACTTAAATGGCTTCTTAGTATGATTAGTTACAACCCATACTTGTGGTATTAGGTGTCCTCTGTTGAACTCATCGTAAATGGTGACGTCTTTAATATCGGCGAACAGAATGTTGCTTTTAGTCAGTGGGTAAGAAATCAACAAACTATCGTTGGTAATTTGAATACCTGTAACCGTTAGTAAGTATTCGTATAGGATGACTATCACTGAAAGGCTCATCCCTCCATAACCCAAAAGAATATTACCATTTCCCCCTAACTAGATACCCATAGCGGACAAACCGACAATACACATCACATATAATAAATGATGTAGCGGCCCTTTAGAAAACATGGACTGATGAGGCTCTAGATTTAGTGTGCATGCTTTTTCGTTTAATACGTTTCGAAGCTGCTCAAATCCAAGTAATTGATATTCGACTCGTAGTAATTCTTTGTTATTACGGTCTAGTAAATCTAAACACTGCATATACGGCCGCTCTTTTAGCCTATGTATTAACCTCCATGAGATTAGCCCTTTTTCTTTACCAATATGGATATACCAAATCCCATCGTCATCAGCCGCAACGTCTACGAATGGCAACTTTTTTAAAGTTAACCATGTAATGATAGACATGCCCCCAAAAACGATTATACATATTACGGTAACCATGATCGTGCGATACGGAGTACGTGGGTCTTGATCGAGAAAGAATGGCAGAGTAAAACTTAAAGCTAATAATCCTATTACAACTGCTAGACCGCCTTTCATTAACGGAATATATTGCTTATCGAATTTAAATTCTTGCATAGGTATGTTGTTGCTCTCTAACTCTCAATTTAAACGGGGAAAAATAGTTGGCTATAATTATCGAAGCACGAAGCAAAGCCAACTGTTATTGCTCGGTTTAAATCGATTTCGTTCCTAAGTAACTTGTGGGTAATTGTTAGTCATCAAATTCGTTTAAACCATCAGAGTAAACAGCACATCATTTTTGCTTACTAGCCTTTGTTATCAACTGAAACTCCATACCAGAACGCTTAGTGTTGCGAGTTTTATAGCGTGTTGGATACTTATCAAAAAAGTCAGATAACTTCTTCAGTCCGTAGTTTCGAGGGTCAAAATCTGGCTTCAATCTCTTCAAATATTTGCCAATTTCACCTAATTTTGCCCAACCTGATTCATCTCTATAGTTCTGCCAAGCTTGATGCATTAAACGCCATAATTCGCGTTCAGTGTCTTGACTAGAGCTCGATTGTGCCTCCCCAAGATCAACATCAGCGTTTAAGTTTTCTATAGCTACAAAGTCGTCACAAGCGTTTTTAAATGAAGTCGGAGTCATCGCTTTTCCGACACCGATAACGTGTATCTCCGACTCTCTTAATCTCGTGGCAAGACTTGTAAAGTCACTATCACTGGATATCAAAGCAAAAGCATCAAACCTTTGACTGTACAAGAGATCCATTGCGTCAATAATCATTAAAGAGTCTGTCGAGTTTTTTCCAGATGTATAGGCGAATTGCTGCTTAGCTTGAATTGCTAGCTCATTTAGAGGTTTCTTCCAGTTTTTTAGTTGTTCAGCAGAAAAATCGCCATATGCGCGTTTAACGATGATCTGCCCAAAACTAGATAATTCTTCAATAATCAGGTTTAGCTTTGAGTGTGGAGTGTTTTCTGAATCAATTAATACAGCGATTTTTCTATTGCCCATAATCCGTGCATGACCATTATTTATGTAGTTAGTTGCACTATATAGGAATTAGTAATATTTGTTCAAATGGAGGGACTCGGAAATGTTATGAGTAACAACTCTAAACAGAAATGGGACTTAAATGAGCTAAGGACTTAAGCATGATGAATAAGCTCAAGTAGAAAAGAAATCAACCTCTGACTTCTTTTCTAACTAGCACACCTTCAAGCATTCGGCTTTAATCTTGAACTTAACAGGATAGAACCCTGTTTTTTTGGTTGGGTATATTTGAGCATTTTAACCTCCTCATTGTGATGAAGAGGTGTCCACTAAAGCGGGGGAGGACTAGATGGCGTAATACCGCTTTAGCTTGTTGAGTTTAGCAATCAGGTTGAGTTAATTGTAACGGTCAAGCCTTGTTGTTCCATGTATTGTAGCGTGAAATCAAATCACCCTCGCAGCATTTAAAACCAAGGTATAGGAAAAGTGACATGATGCCGACAGCAGCAAGCTCAATAGTTTGAATCAGAGCGCCAGCCATGATCGCCGTGAAGCCATGTTCTTGTATGAATTCGATATTTGCCATCGACATCTGGAAAAGATTAACAGACAGTAATACAAAGCCAATAAAAAAGAGACCACAAAGAAAGAATACGACTGTCCAGTGATACGTACTGAGTTTTAATATTTGTTTCATACGTGCTTACCCTTAGTGCTTTAGATAGAGTTTAGCTCGGAAAATATGCATTAGAAAGATGATAATATTAAGTTTTCTATTGACGACACACTCTTAAGTTATGTTTATTACTTTGGTGTATTTAAAAAATGCTTAGTGCATTTCTTCTCTCGTCATTTTAGCTCGAATTAGACAGCGCCTACTTTTAATTAGTGGAGCAAGCTTCCAACAAAGGCGTTATTCCCGCAATTTCCCTTGCTACTCATACTTTGTTTTATAAGTGTTTTAGGAGTGCATACACGGGAACAATATAGGCCGTTTGTAGATTTTAATAGGTGCATTGTATCTCCTTATCGGACTAGATAGGGATTTGCAATGTTCAGAAACAAAAAAACCGCTGAATAATCAGCGGTTTTTTTAGAATGTGGCGGAGAGATAGGGATTTGAACCCTAGGAGGGTCGCCCCTCGCCTGATTTCAAGTCAGGTGCTTTCGGCCACTCAGCCATCTCTCCGTGAGCGGTATAATATTTTAGTTCGGGATTCGTTGTAAAGTCATTTTTTCATTGTTTTGAATTGTTTGCACATTTTATCGCCAACTTTGTATTCAGGGCTATAGAGTTTTAATTGGGCAGATAGATATTCACATAACAGGCAAATAAATTAGATTAAAAACTCTAATTGATAGATTTTTAATAAAATAGTGTTTTATTTCTAATTGTATGATTTTAAAGGATAAGAAAGGTTTCAGTTAACGCTTGTAAGCCATAAAGTGTTTGCGTCTTGGTGTGAACTGCTTCAAAATTATGAATAGATAATTCTTAATCATGAGACTGGAGTTAATTATGAGTGTCGTGGATCTTTTAAAACAGCGTAGTGAAGTTCTTAGCAAGCAGCATGATGTGTTGATGCAACGGATGCCGCCTGCAGTAAAGGAATATTGGGAAGAGCTTTTAACGAAGACCAACAACTTCCACCTCTTTACATGGTTGAAAGATACTCATAGCCCAGTGATTCACGAAACCACTATTAAAGTTAAACCGGCTATCGAGCTTAAACCAGCAGCTCAGGCGTTGTTCGACCAACTACAAAGTCAAATTGGTGAAGAAATTCATATCGGTGATTGGTTAGAAGTAGAGCAGGGCAGAATCAATCAATTTGGCTCGGTTACAGAAGACACACAATGGATTCACACTGATCCAGAAAGAGCCAAAGTTGAATCGCCTTATAAATCGACCATCGCTCACGGTTTCTTAACGCTTGCGCTATTGCCGAGATTGACGGAGTCGGTTAACCCAGAGAATCCATTGTTTCCAACCGCAAAGCTCGTGGTCAACATTGGTTTGAATCAAGTGCGTTTCCCTTATCCAATTAAAGCAGGTGATAACGTTCGTGCTCGAAGTCGTTTAGTCAGCGTCACGCCGATTAGAAAAGGTCTCGAAGTGGTTCGTGAAATTCGCGTCGAAATTGAAGGTGTGCGCCGTGCTGGATGCGTAGTGGAATCGGTTATCCAGCTACATTTCTAATGGTTTGCTATTTCGTTACTTGATCTGGTGACTGCGGTTCAGATCAAGTAGCCTGTTTTACTCACTTTCCTAGCTTTATTAATCATTTCTAATTCTTTCTTATAACAATACGTATCAATGATTCTCTCCAAGATTCGTTGTAATCCATTCAAAATAGTATCACTATCATTATCAACGTTTATTTCAGTCAGTGACTAAATCCGAGGAAAGACGATGAGCAAAGAATATGTACCACCAAAAGTTTGGGTCAACGATACCGCGGGCGGCAATCAGTGGGCAAATATCAATAGTCCAGAAGCGGGCGCTCGATTTGAGCGAGATCTGCCAGTCGGTGAGCATCCATTACAGCTTTATTCACTTGGCACGCCAAATGGTCAAAAAGTGACAATCCTTTTGGAAGAACTGTTAGCGTTAGGCATTAAAGAAGCCGAATACGATGCGTTTATTATTAAGATTGGCGAATCCGATCAGTTCTCTTCGGGGTTTGTTGGCGTGAACCCTAACTCTAAGATTCCAGCATTGGTCGATAAATCCGGTGATGAAGATGTGAACGTGTTCGAATCTGCTTCGATTTTGCTTCATTTGGCAGAGAAGTTCGGTCATTTCATGCCAAAAGAAGGAAATGCTCGCATCCAAACCTTTAACTGGCTGTTTTGGGTTCAAGGCTCAGCACCATTCTTAGGCGGTGGATTTGGTCACTTTTATGCTTATGCTGATACCAAGTATGAATACCCAATCAACCGTTTTGCGATGGAAGTAAAACGTCAGCTCGATGTACTCGACAAACAACTTGCCGACAATACTTATATTGCCGGTGAAGAGTATACGATCGCCGATATCGCGATGTGGCCATGGTACGGAAATTTAGTACTGGGTAGAGCGTATGATGCAGGAGAGTTTTTGCAAGTCGATACGTACACCAATGTCGTTCGCTGGGCGAAACAGATCGAAGCTCGTGAAGCGGTACAGCGTGGACGAATTGTGAATAAACCGTTTGGTGAAGAGTGGGAAAAACTGCTCGAACGCCATTCAGCCGCGGATATTGATGAGGTTTTGAAGTTACGTCCTGAGTAACCTCAATCATACAGAAACGCCCTGTTTCCCTAGATGTATAAATAGCATCGTGGAAAGCAGGGCGTTTTTTGTTATCAGAGGGTCGCTATCACTGAGTTAATAACGACTCGATCTAAGCGAACCACAACCAATTGATCAATCCAGAACTCAGCCACATCAGTACCATGTAATGCCATTGCAGTTTTAAAATTTGCTTCGGCGTTGCTTGATAGCGGCTAATCATCGCAAGGCCAACACCCGAAAGTGGACTTGAAGCGGTGGCGATTCCCCAAACGGTTAAGAATAGAAACGCGAGTTGATTTGGATTTGCGCCGAGTGGAATCAAGAACGGACTTGCAATCGCAACGGTGACGACCGGGTGTACGCCGACTAGTGCAAAGCCAATCATAATGGCACTGCAGATGATAAACATTAATGGTGAGAACGACGCGATCTCAAGCTGCATTAACTCTGGGTAACAGCTAATCACAGTACTAATACCGGTCGAAAAGACGCCTGCTGCGAGAAATAGGGCAAATTGACTGCTTACATTGGCTTGCTTCTCATTGAAGTAGTTAAGCAATATCTCTTTACGTGGCCGCCCTTTCATAAATATCAAGGCTCCCATTGGCGCGAGCACAGTAATAATCGTCAGAATACTGATGTCAGGATAAATTTCATGGGTGACAAGTACGCCAACGGCTAAGACTAGGGGCATGATCAAACTGTCTTTTTTCAGTGGGTAGCCTTCAAACTCGCTAAACTTTGCTAACCGAGTATCACGATAGTTTATCAACATCATCGGGATAACCATTAACAGTCCCGGAATGAACGCTTGCTTCCACTCGGCACCTGGAGCGTAGGTTAACGCAACACCGGTGGCGACAAAAAAGGGAGACCAGAAAGCCGCGGCACAAAAACTGCGCATCAACACTTGAATTTGGCTATCGCTAAGGCGTCCATTTCGCAACAATCTGTCGCCGACAACGAAAACGATCGAGAGGTTGATGACTGCGCCGAGTATGTGGCTGCTTAATAGTGTTGACCAGAACCCAGACTTCCCCCTAGGCAGTTGTTTGGCTTCCTCGGTAGGGTTTGCTAATGAAAGCAATGAAACCGCCACAAACATGGTAAGTAGAGGCATATTTCTAGAGGCAAGCTTGACCCAATCTGGGCTCGCACCTAAACCAAGCGACCAGACGATGAGCAAAATGCCGATGATCAACAATATTGCAGCTTGGCGCTGAGCCGAACGTCCGAGCGCAGTCCAAAATAGACCAACACTGAGCCACGAAAATAGAGCGGGAATCACGGGTGAAACTGGAAGCCATTGACTGACGAGAAATAAGATGGCGCTTGTTAATATTAACCAGCCAACAATCATTCGTTGTTTGCTCGGCTGGGGAAGGGCTGTGCTCATTAAAAGTGCCTATTGTTCAGATAAAAGGTCATAAAGTGTTGGAAGATGTCGCGATATCACGTCTACCATGGCGATAGCGTAATGTAATCCTATTAGTATGACAATAAGATCGATCACTTATCATCAAGGTTGATTAAATTCGGTGTATTTTAACAAAGAGGCTTGGAGTGGCGAATTATCTGTATTTCACAAATAAGATGTTGAAATGTGAGGCTAGCTATTATCTAATCGAGGTACAGACGAGGTTTTTTCATTCATGATTATGGCATCCTCGTTAGAGTTCATTGTGATTCTTTGTGGTCGAGGTGTAAATGTCAGTTGTGAATTTGCTACAACGTCAAGTTGAACGACGTGCTGAATTGTTATGTCATAGCCGAAATAAAGGCATGCCGGTTGCCCTTGGTAAGTCTTGCTTCGAACCTTTATCAAATGGAGTCCAGTTTAATAAGCAGTGTTATAAGCTCGATTCACATCATGTTGAATACTTAAGCCCTGTGGCAAAAATCGAATGGGATAGTGATGAAGGCATGTGGGCGCTGTTTGTTGCCGACCAAGAAAATGAGTGGATGCCATATCCTTATCTTCAGCGCAGTGGTGATCTTACCGCAGTGATTCGTGAAGTGGAAAAAGACCCTAAGTCCTATTTTTGGTCGTGATTGTTAGATAAATTGGAATAAAAGAAAACAAAATAAAAAAGGAGGCAAGTAAGCCTCCTTTATTGATCTTAGCGTTCTAAATTTAGTCGGCTGGTGTTTCTGTCGCGACTACTGGTTCTGGGAAAGCTTGCGTTGGTTTGGCAACGAGATTTCGGTTCTCTTGGTTCACTTCGGTTAGTACCACCTCAAGTGTCCCGCCTAGCTTATACACGACCTCTTTATCTATGGATATAGTGCCAATTTCGTTGTTGCATTCGATTCTCTTCTTGTTGTCCACAATGAGAGAGCCAGGAATAAAGGCTGCCGCACCATTTTCGAGAAGTCGTACGCGCATACCTGCTCGATTGATATCAAAGATTTCAGCGGTATATCGTGTTTCATTAGCTGGCTCTTCGGCAAGAGTACGAGCGTATAACCAATCACTCACATTGCGTTCAGCCATTCTGTGATGTTTACGGTGTAAAGCTAGCTCTTCACCCACGGTTTCATCAGGTACTTGGACTGGCTCTTTACCTAAAATGTGTGCTTTCAGCATTCGATGATTGATCATGTCACCGTATTTACGAATCGGAGAAGTCCAAGTGGCATACACATCTAAGCCCATCGCAAAATGGGGTAGCGGTTGATTTCCGACCTCACTGTAGGCTTGGTACTTACGAATGCGATTATCCAAGTAGCTTGTCTCTTGCTTGGATAAACTGCGGCGAAGCTTGGCAAAACCGTCTACTGTCACTAATGACTCTTCGGTGTGACCTTCTACGCCATTGTCGGACAGCATAGTAAGTAAGTCCGCCATCTTTTCTGTTTTAACGCCGGCATGAGTATTAAATACACCTAAATCAAAGCTCTGTTTTAGGATTCGGCCAGCACAAATATTCGCGGTTACCATCGCTTCTTCAACCAAACGATTAGCACTGCGGCGAAGATCGGCATGGATGGCGACGACATCATTGTCTTCACTGAGCTCAAAACGATAATCAGGGCGATCAGGGAACACAACCGCATTGGTTTCTCGCCATTGCGCTCGTGCCAGTGATAGGTCATACAGATCGTTAACAACATCTGCAATATCTTCACTTGGTGCCCAGTGTTCACATTTTCCGTTTTCTAAATAATCGGAGACGTGATCGTAAACCAAGCGTGCATGAGACTTTATGTTCGCAGCAAAAAAGCGAATATCATCACCAATCACACCATCTTTGGCGATGGTAACAGTGCAGCATAGTGTTGGACGCAACGTGTCTTCGATAAGAGAACAAAGCTCATCGGCTAAATCTCTAGGCAGCATCGGAATATTTCGACCGGGTAGATAAATGGTGTAGCCACGTTCGCGCGCAACTTTATCCATAGCATCATCTGGAGTGATATACGCAGTTGGATCGGCTATCGCGATCGTCAGTTCGTAATCACCAGAATCGAGTTTCTTAGCATAGAGAGCGTCGTCCATATCTTTGGTTGATGCGCCATCGATGGTGACAAAGGGAATATGAGTTAGGTCTTCGCGAACCAGAGCATCATCATCTTTGAGTTGCCAATCATCGATGCCTTCTGGTTCTTTATTTGGCAAGTCGTTTTGTGCCAATGTTACCCACCAAGGCGCAATCTTATCGTCGGCATCGGTGATTTTTTCCGTGATTTCGACAAAGAAATGATCATCCTCTTTTTTGAGAGGGTGACGAATCAATTGACCAACAATCCAGTCATTATCTTGGAAATGGGTTGGATTCTGCCCTTTGGCTATTTTTGCTCGTAATGGGAGCTTCTTTAGTTGTGGATGATCGACCACAACATTGAGTTTGCCTTTTGTTAGCTTTACTCGTCCTATAAATCGAGACAGAAAGGGTTCAATCAATGTTTCAGGTTCGGCTACTTCTCGCTCTTTCTCTGTGCGAATAATCGCCGTCACTTTATCGCCATGCATACATTTTTTCATGTACGGCGGTGGGATAAAGAAGCTGGTTTTGTTGTCCACTTCGAGGAAACCAAACCCTTTATCAGTTGCCTTAACGGTTCCTTCTTTCTTGGGTAGGGTTTCTTGAATTTGCTGTTTGAGTTGTGCGAGTAGCGGGTTGTCTTGAAACATTAGTGTATTGTATGCCTTTGATTTTTTATGAGGAGTAATCTTTCCCCAAAAACGAAAATTTACCCGGTTAGGACAATTTACCCGGTTAGGGTAATAACCTTGCGAAGTACATCTATCTAAACGGTTACTGAGTCACATGTTACTAGCTAATCGGCGAAAAGTGTACTTATCAGGTGTTTGATTTGTGCTTATGAAAAAGGTCGTCAACTAATGATAGTAAGAATGTCGATTTATTCACACGTTGATCTGGGTCTTTTGAGCAATTAAGTTACCCGAAAGAGGTAGGCGGTACCTGTCGCAACTGGGCATCGGGGGCTTTTTCGCTGATATAACAACTAAAAAGTAAAAATATGTGACGGAATTCAATTTTTTCTGGCTTTTTAAGGGCAATTAGGGAATAATCCGCGTCCTTTGAGACGTCCCTAGCCGCTTTGGAGTATTTCAGTAAGTAGCTTTGCATCTTAGAATAGTATCTTTCCCAGTTTAAATGGGGAATGGTGAAGCGCATGGGACCTGATATTTACGTATAGTTAGTGGGGACCCCATGCCAGAAGAAGTAACAATCCAATTTAGTGAATTAGCGTTAAACAAAGATGTCCTATCTGCATTAGATGCAATGGGATTTGTAAACCCAACGCCAATTCAAGCCGCTGCCATTCCTTTTCTTTTAGAAGGGCGTGATGCTCTCGGTAAAGCACAAACCGGTACTGGTAAAACAGCTGCATTTTCGCTTCCTTTATTGAACAAAATCAACCTTGCTCAACATAAACCTCAAGCGATCGTTCTTGCTCCAACTCGCGAACTTGCGATTCAGGTTGCAGCAGAAATTAAATTACTTGGTAAAAACATCAAGGGTTTAAAAGTTCTTGAGATTTACGGTGGTGCTTCAATCGTTGATCAAATGCGTGCTCTACGCGCAGGTGCTCACATTGTTGTTGGTACACCGGGTCGAGTTAAAGATTTGATCACTCGTGACCGTCTACACCTTGATGAAGTTACAACATTCATCTTGGATGAAGCCGACGAAATGTTAAAAATGGGCTTCGTTGACGACGTAACGTGGATTTTGGAAAAAGCGCCAGAAACTGCACAGCGTGTACTATTCTCTGCGACCATGCCACCAATGGTTAAAACCATCGTTGATCGTTTCTTACGTAACCCAGCTCGTGTAGATGTGGCTGGAACAAACCAAACTGTTGCGAAAGTAGAGCAGCAATTCTGGGTTGTTAAAGGCGTAGAGAAAGACGAAGCAATGATGCGTTTGCTTGAAACCGAAGAAACCGATGCGTCAATCGTATTCGTTCGTACTCGTCAAGACACCGAACGTTTGGCAGATTGGTTAGGTGAGCGTGGCTTTAAAGCTGCAGCTCTGCACGGTGACATTCCTCAATCTTTGCGTGAGCGCACTGTTGATCATATTAAAAATGGCGTTATCGATATTCTTGTTGCAACCGACGTCGTTGCTCGTGGACTTGATGTGCCTCGTATTACGCACGTATTTAACTACGATATTCCGTTTGATGCAGAATCTTACGTTCACCGTATTGGTCGTACTGGCCGTGCTGGACGTAAAGGTAAAGCGATTCTATTGGTTCGCACCAACCAAATTCGTATGCTGCGTACTATTGAACGTGTTACTCGTTCGTCAATGGAAGAGATTCAACTTCCAGCTCGTGACAAAGTCGCTGAAGCACGTCTCATTAAGTTAGGCGAAGAACTTGCGTCAGAGACCGGTCACAAAGCATTAGACAAATTCTCTGAGTTGGTTGAAAAGCTGCAAACATCTTTAGAGATCGATGCAACGACTCTCGCGGCGATTTTGCTTAAGCGTCAACAAGGTAAACGTCCACTATTTTATGTGGGTGAGGACCCAATGATTGCGCAAATCGCTCGTGATAAAGCGCGTCGTAGCGAACGTCGTGATTCTCGCGATTCTGGTGGCTATTCACGTGACCGTAATCAAGATTGGGAAACCTATCAATTACAAGTGGGTCGTGAACAAGGCGTACAAGTTAAAGATATCGTTGGTGCGTTGGCCAATGAACTTGGTTTAACCAAAGGATCGATCGGTGCAATTAAACTTGCTCCAGGCCATACCTTTGTTCAGTTACCAAAATCCATGTCTGCTGATGTAACTCGTAAACTCAGCAAGCTACGCATTCGCCAAAAAGACGTAAGCGCAGTGGTTAGTGACTTTAGTGACTTCCGTGAAAACCGAGCTCCTCGTGGTGGCAACGGCGGTGGTGGTAATCGTGGCGGCAACCGTGACAATAACCGTCGTGGCGGTAATGGTGGTAACGGCGGAGAGCGTCGTTTTGACCGTAACCGTGGTGGTGATAGCCGTGGTAGTTACCGTGGTGAACGTGGTCATAACCCAAACAGAACTCGTCGCGCAGACGCTTAATTTAAGCAATTGAGTGACAAATAAAACCCATGATTCGTCATGGGTTTTGTGTATTTGGGGGAAATAAGATTTATCCATTGTCATTTAAACCATTTGCTTTAAAATACCTCTTCGTTTATCGGAGGGCATTCGTATTTGTTCTCCTTTTTTTATTATTATTGGTTGGTTCTACCAACTGTATTTACTTTTAAATGCAAGTGTTGCTTAGTGTGCAACACCACTGTAAGGATTCCACATGCCTATTATTACTCTTCCCGACGGTAGTCAACGTCAATTCGATGCTCCTGTTTCTGTTTTAGAAGTCGCTCAATCTATTGGTCCTGGTCTTGCGAAAGCAACCATAGCTGGACGAGTAGACGGTGTTCGCGCTGACGCGTGTGATGTCATCGAGCAAGATGCTGCACTGGAAATTATTACCAATAAAGATGACGTAGATGGACTTGAAATTGTTCGTCACTCATGTGCGCACTTGTTGGGGCATGCAATTAAGCAGTTATACCCTGATGCAAAGATGGCGATTGGTCCTACAATCGATAACGGCTTTTACTACGATATCGACCTAGAGGAGTCACTGACAGACGAAGATCTAGAGAAGATCGAAGCTCGTATGAAAGCATTGGCGAAAACCAAATATGCTGTCGTTAAGAAAAATGTAAGTTGGCAAGAAGCTCGCGATGCTTTTGACGCTCGTGGAGAATCCTACAAAATTGAAATCCTAGACGAAAATGTGTCTCGTGATGATCGTCCAGGCTTATACCACCACGAAGAATATATCGATATGTGTCGTGGTCCACACGTACCACATATGGGCTTTTGTCAGCATTTTACGTTGCTTAATGTGGCTGGTGCATACTGGCGCGGTAATAGCGATAACAAGATGCTGCAACGTATTTATGGCACAGCATTCCATGATAAAAAAGCACTTAAGGCGCACTTAACTCGCTTAGAAGAAGCGGCCAAACGTGATCACCGTAAATTGGGTAAACAACTTGATTTATTCCATATGCAGCAAGAAGCGCCAGGTATGGTGTTTTGGCACAATCATGGTTGGACTGTCTATAAAGAGCTCGAAAACTTTATGCGCCAGCAGTTGGTTAAGTTTAACTACGAAGAGGTTCGAGCACCGCTTATCCTTGATGTGAGTATGTGGGAGAAATCCGGTCACTGGGATAAGTATGGTGATATGATCTTTGCAACTGAGTCGGAAAAGCGAACTTACGCGGTTAAACCGATGAATTGCCCAGGTCACTTACAGATTTTTAACCAAGGTCTTAAATCCTATCGCGATCTTCCTTATCGTATGGCGGAATTTGGCCTTGTGCATCGTAACGAGCCGTCTGGCTCATTGCACGGTTTGATGCGAGTTCGTTCATTTACACAGGATGACGCTCACGTATTCTGTACCGAAGACCAAATTTTGCAGGAAGTCTCTTCTTGTATTGAAATGGTGTTTGATACTTACGGTACTTTCGGCTTTGAAAATATTGATATTAAGTTATCAACCCGTCCAGAGCAGCGTGTTGGTTCCGATGAAACTTGGGATAAAGCAGAAAAAGCACTTGAAGAGGCTCTCGAAGCCAATAACTTGAGCTATGAATTGCAGCCGGGTGAAGGGGCATTTTACGGACCGAAAATTGAATTTACGCTCTATGATTGTCTCGATCGTGCGTGGCAGTGTGGTACTATTCAGCTCGACTTTTCAATGCCGGGCCGTTTAGGTGCGACTTATATCGATGAAAACAACGAACGCCAAGTTCCGGTGATGATTCACCGAGCAATTTTAGGGTCGTTAGAACGCTTTATTGGTATTTTAGTTGAAGAATATGCTGGTTTCTTCCCAACGTGGTTGGCACCAGAACAAGTTGTTGTCATGAATATTACGGACAAACAATCTGATTATGCTCAAGAAGTTGCACAAAAACTGCAAAAAAGTGGTATTAGAGCAAAAGCGGACTTGAGAAATGAGAAGATTGGCTTTAAAATTCGCGAACATACTTTGAAACGTGTACCTTATATGCTCGTTTGTGGTGACCAAGAAATGGAAGCCGGCGAAATTGCTGTTCGTACACGCAAGGGCAAGGACTTAGGTAAATTTAAATTGGACGACTTTATTTCATACGTTCAAACCGAAGTTTCTAGCCGTAAGCTTAATCTGGAGGAATAAACTATTAAAGGTGGAAGACGTGGCCAAGTGCCAGCTAAACAATCACTGCATCGTATTAACAACGATATCCGTGGCGTTAGCGAAGTTCGCTTAAGTGGAAGTGGCACCGACGGTGATGATTCAAAAATTGTTTCACTTGATGAAGCAATGGATATCGCTGCAGAGGCCGGAATGGATCTAGTTGAGATCAGCCCTAATGCGGAACCACCAGTCTGTCGTGTGATGGACTATGGTAAGTTTATTTTTGAGAAGGCTAAAGCAGCTAAAGATCAAAAGAAAAAGCAAAAACAGGTTCAGATTAAGGAAGTTAAATTCCGTCCTGGAACTGATGTAGGAGACTATCAGGTAAAACTACGCAACCTGACTGGTTTCCTTGAAGACGGCAACAAGGTGAAGGTAACAATTCGCTTCCGTGGCCGAGAGATGGCTCACCAACAGATCGGTGTGGACGTTCTTAATCGTTTGAAAGAAGATACGGCTGAATTTGCAGTTGTTGAATCTTTCCCAACGAGAATTGAAGGCCGCCAAATGATCATGGTTTTAGCCCCTAAGAAGAAGTAATTAACGGCTTACAAGTAATAGAACCTTGCCGTTCCTTTTATAAAAAGGAGCACGGTGGGGTTTTTATTCGCCCTAATTACACGTTTATTAACTTAACTACAATGCGGAGTTATTCATCATGTCTAAGATGAAATCCAATAAAGGCGCTGCGAAGCGTTTCAAAAAAACTGGTGGCGGTTTTAAATTTAAGCACGCTACTAAACGTCACATCTTGACTAAACGTACGACTAAGAACAAGCGTCAGCTACGTCCAAATGCCATTCTTCCTAAATGTGAAGTTGCTGGTGTTGTTCGTATGTTGCCATACGCTTAATTCTTTTTTGTATATTTATTCGTTTAGTTTAGGAGAAGCATAATGCCTCGCGTAAAACGTGGTGTACAAGCTCGTGCACGTCATAAGAAAGTTCTAAAACAAGCTAAAGGTTACTACGGAGCACGTTCACGTGTTTACCGCGTAGCTTTCCAAGCTGTAACTAAAGCTGGTCAATACGCATACCGTGACCGTCGCAATAAGAAACGTCAATTCCGTCAACTATGGATTGCACGTATCAATGCAGCATCTCGCCAAAATGGTCTATCTTACAGCCGTTTCATCAACGGTCTTAAGAAAGCATCTATCGAGATCGATCGTAAGATCCTTGCAGACATCGCAGTATTCGATAAAACAGCATTTGCTGTGCTTGTAGAGAAAGCAAAAGCTGCACTTTAATTAGTAAGCAGTTCCCGTTTTCTGAAAAGGAGAGCTTCGGCTCTCCTTTTTGTTTTTCTAAAAGAGAAACTATGAATTCTAAATTGTTCAGAGGGGAGTCGGGAGTCTACTTCGCCATTATTGGTTTAACGGGATTGTCATTCGCTTTCATCATTCCAATTATGGCTCTCTTCTTAGTCAAAGAGCTCCAGATCGAGCCCAGTTATATTGGTTTATATACGGTTAGTACTGCATTATCTACCATGGTAATTAGTCAGTTACTGGGTAACATGAGCGATCGTGGTGTCGATAGCAAATATCTCTTTCTTCTTAGCGCTGCTGCTATGGCACTTGGAGGTTTTTCATTCGCAATATTGACGCAATTTTGGCAAGCACTGATTGTTGGTGTGTGTTTTATGTCATTTGGTGGTGCGTCAATGTCACTGCTGTTTGCTATGATTCGTCGCTATTCCGAGCGTAGTGGACAAAATAGCACTCGTATTAGCTCTCAGATGCGGGCTGCAATGTCCTTAGTTTGGGTGGTAGGGCCAACGTTGGCTTTTGCTTCAATGGAGTACTTAGGGACACGAAGCAACTTTATCTTGGCTTCGGTCATTAGTGTTACCGTGTTTATTTTTGCGGCACTGAAACTGACACCTGAAACTAAATCAGATAACTATGTGACTTCCCATGAAGCAATCAAGAAAAGAGTAGCGATACCTTTTTCGGTTTGGGCTTTGGGTTCAGGGATATTCTTCGCCAGTTTAGCCAATTCGGTCTATTTGAATTCGATGCCGATTTTTATGATTGATGAGTTAGATATGCCTGTGTCCTTACCAGGAATACTGTTAGGTCTAACCGCAGGGCTCGAAATTCCCGTAATGCTCGTTGCCGCGCATTGGTCTGCACAAGTAGGTAAAATAAGAATGATGCGAATAAGCTTTTTATTTGGCCTGTTATTTTACATAGGGATGGAATGGCTTGACGGCTATGGGAGCTTTATCGCTTTGCAATTGTTAAATGGTTTATTCTATGGGACGTTCGCCGGTTTAGGTGTCACGGTACTACAAGATTTTGCACCTCATATAGTAGGGAAATTATCGGCCTTTTATACCAACTGTATGACGATTGGAAATATGTGTGGTACGTCAATATTAGGCATCGTTGCACAATACCATGGTTTTAGAAACACATTGTACGTGTCGATGGTGGCAATATTTCTCTCATTTTCTATCTTTTTAGTGTTTGAATGGCGTTCTAAAGCGAAAAACACCGAAGCTGGATATTAGAATAAAACCCATGTAACACCAGATCAGGACAAGGTGATTGTGCCTTTATCTTGAAAGCGACGTATTTATACATAACAATGGACTGAATAAAAGAGTAATATATTATATATTCCACCACATTTGATGTCTTGTGTGTTGTAAATAACACGTAGACACAGTATTTTTAAGCAACTTCTTTTGATTTGTATTGATGGTAAAGTCATAAGGTTGCATTACCTTTATCAAGATATTCGAATTATCACAGGCTAACAGGACGTTAGAAGGACAAGAAAAATGGATTTTAGAGTCGCGCAGTATAGCGATTATGAACAGATAGCTCGCATGCAAGCTGAGAATTGGAAAAACTATTATCGTGACATTATGAGTGCTGACTACTTACTCAAAGAAGTCGAAGATGATAGGAAGATGATTTGGCAAACTCGCTTAACAAATCAATCAATGAATCAGCATGTTATTGTTTTTGAAAACAATGGCTCCCTATGTGGGTTTGTTTGTGCATTCGGTAATCATGATTTTGAAAAAGGCTCAATTATCGAATCTCTTAATGTGGCTCCAGAGTATCAAAGTCAAGGTTGCCGCCAACGTCTTTTGGTCGAGATGACTAAATGGATCGGGCGTTATTTCCCAGATTCTGGAATCTATGTCGAAATAGGCGAGCAAAATACCGAAGCTTTAGCATACTACAGCGGACTTGGCGGTATTAGTACATCGAAAAAGGTTTGGGATACACCTTGTGGCGCAAGTATTACTGAACGTGTCTTTACATGGGAGACACCTCAGACGCTTCTTGATGCTATTGGTGACTAGAGTTTTTGTTAAAAGATAGTAAAAGATTGATAAAAAAAAGAGCGATAGCCAGTTATATGGATATCGCTCTTTTTTTGATATGACAGCAATACGATGAATTAACCGTCGCAGATTACTGTACGTTGATAAGTAACACATCGAAGATGAGTACGGAACCTGGTGGTACTTTTCCTACACCACGTTTGCCATAAGCAAGGTTATGTGGCACATAGAGGCGTATCTTTTGTCCGGCTACCATCAGTTGTAAGCCTTCTTGCCACCCTTTGATTACTTGTCTCACCTTAAAAATAATTGCATCACCACGTTCAACAGAACTATCAAATACACTCCCGTCGATCAACGTCCCGTGATAATGAACGGTGACTTTTGAAGCGCTGCTTGGGTGAACCTCACCAGTGCCTTCTTCGACAATCTCATACTGCAAACCACTTTTTGTCGTAATGACGCCGTCACGTTGGCCATTTTCTGCAAGAAAACGTGTACCTGCTTCGATATGTTCAACGGCTGCTCGACTTGCTTTCCAGTTACGATAAAAAAGTATTATGCCCATTGCGAGCAAAATACCCGCGAAAATCTGGTTATTATCCATAAAGTGTCCTTAAATTATACTCATGGCTATTTGACTAAAAAGCGTGGTGTGAAGCAATCCCTATATGTTAACAAATAGGAAGGTTTTACAAAATTTAACTATAAAGTTTTCGAAATTTTGCCGATACAGCATAAGACGAAGAAATGAAGAGTGCACGATAATGAAGTACATGGTTTGCTTAATGATAGTGTTATTGACTGGTTGCAGTTCAATGAAGAACTCAAGCTATATGAGGAAAAGTAAACTTGATGTCGCGCCTAAGTTTGATCATGAGGTTGCTCATCCAGAGTGGGGGCGAGTGGCTAGAGTTGCATCGAACGACCAAATGGGATTAAAAAAAATCTCTAGTACGCCGCTTCCTAGAACCGCGCAAGCAACGTCAACAAGTCGAAACAATACCACGCATCAATCTAAAGCCAG
The DNA here is from genome assembly GCA_947504195.1 of uncultured Vibrio sp. Taxonomy (GTDB): domain Bacteria; phylum Pseudomonadota; class Gammaproteobacteria; order Enterobacterales; family Vibrionaceae; genus Vibrio. The sequence goes on from CANNGN010000002.1 coordinate 355,394, forward strand.
TCATGATGTAAAAGGGTCGCTCAAGGTTCTTATGAATTATTTTGAGCGCAACAGTATTCGTTACGAGCTTATCCCTGGCAAACACGCCATGCTGCGTCTATTACAACCAATATACTTTCAACTTGATTCGATGAAAATGACAGACCAATCGCGAGACTTTTTAGACCATGTCGCTCGTTATTTGGCAAATTATCAAGGTGTTGAAATGGTCATCGAAGGGCATACTGATAATACTGGTGCTTCGGCCTACAATGATACGTTATCGTTAAAGCGAGCCAACGCGGTCAAACAATGGGTGGTTGGACGCTTTAGTCATTTGAAAAATATTTACGTCCGTGGCTACGGCAGTGCGGTACCCGCATGTGAAAATACCACCCAGAGTGGCAAGGCGTGTAATCGTCGAGTGGAAGTCTTTTTTATCCTTCCTTCCTAATACCTATCTACTATGATGAAATTGAAAAAAAATGCCAATCTAGATTGGCATTTTTTATTTGAGCGGTTTTTGAAAATTACCGATTAAAGCTGAGCTTTAAGCATTGCTTCTAACTTACCTTGGTCAATGGCAAAGTTACGGATTCCTTCTGCAAGTTTCTCAACTGCCATTGGATCTTGGTTGTGATCCCATAGGAATTCTGGATGTGTTAGAGCAGCAGGCGCGGGCTTGGTATCGCTTACCGGGCTAAGTTTCAGCTCTAATTCACCGCTTGAATCTTCTAACTCTTGAAGTAAACTTGGCGCGATTGTTAGGCGATCACAGCCTGCTAATTCAAGAATCTCGCCGATGTTACGGAAACTTGCTCCCATAACAACCGTCGGGTAACCATACTCTTTGTAATAGTTATAGATTTTACTTACCGAGACAACGCCAGGATCTTCACTGCTCGTGAACTCTTTGCCTTCTTTGGCTTTATACCAATCAAGAATACGTCCAACAAATGGTGAGATAAGGAAAACACCCGCTTCCGCACACGCACGAGCCTGAGCGAAAGAGAAGAGTAAAGTTAGGTTACAATTGATCCCTTCTTTCTCTAGTACTTCGGCAGCACGAATCCCTTCCCAAGTTGCAGCGACTTTAATTAGGATACGGTCATTAGTGATACCAGCATCATTGTACAAGCCAATAAGCTTACGTGCTTTCGCGATGGTTTGTTCTGTGTCGTAAGAAAGACGAGCATCGACTTCAGTTGAAATTCGACCAGGGATCGTTTTTAGAATTTCTTTACCGATGATAACGGTAAGCATGTCGCCAGTATCAATCAATTGTTGCGCTTTATCATCACTTTGGCTTTTTGCATAAGTAATGGCTTGATCAATAAACGTGCTGTATTCAGGAATCTGAGCCGCTTTTAGGATGAGTGATGGGTTGGTTGTCGCATCTTCTGGCTGATACTTTTTGATCATATCGATTTCACCAGTATCTGCAACTACCGTGGTGACTTTACGCAGTTGCTCTAATTTATTGTTCATATCATCTCTTCTCATTTCGTTTAGGCAGTTGTTTAACGTGCGGCAACGATTCAAGTACTTCCGTACGGCCGTCACTCAATTATAATCAGTTACTCTCATCATGTGAGCATATGTTTGGTTGTTGAGTAAATGATATGGGTATAATTATCCTAACAGCTGGGAATGTCAATTCTATCTTTACTTATATCGTAAAATGAAGACATACATGGTGAAATTCCTTACTTAGTAGCAAATAGTAGCAAAATGACGATTGCTGATAGAGTCAGACGTGCAGGTGTTTGGTGAATTTAGACTGACCATATTTCTTGAGCATATGTAATGGTAGAGAGAAATTGCTCGCAGAATAAAAGGTAATAGCATATGCTAGGGGAGTGTACATTTGCTCAACAATGATAATTGCTCATTGGGAGGCTATAAGTAGGAATGGAAATGGCTAGTTCAAAACTCAGTTCGACTTCGAATGATACGGATTTGCTTACAGAAATCGCCGTGGCCTATTACCAGGACGGGGCGACACAAGAAGAAATTTCTCGAAAGTTCAACGTATCGCGGGCCAAAGTGGGGCGGATGCTAAAACAAGCTCGAGATGAAGGTATCGTGGAAATTACCGTGAAATACCATCCTGTATTTAGTACCAAAGTTGAGCAACGGCTTATGGAAAGGTTTGGTATTAAACGCGCGTTAATAGCCCTCGATCAGCCAAATGAAGATCTCCAGCGAAAGCAAGTCGCGGGTTTAGTCTCCAATTACTTATCAAGCAGTTTACGCAGCGGTATGGTTGTCTCGGTTGGTCAAGGACGCAATGTTTCTGAGGTGGCACATCATGTCGGGGTTATCACACCAAGAGATGTAAAGTTTGTATGCAGTATTGGTGGTATTCACCCTAGAGGTGGTGCGTTCAATGCTGATCATATATGCCGGCAACTTGCGAAGAAGTATGGTGGTACGTCGGAGACGTTGTACGCGCCAGCATACGCAGTGAATCGGGAGCAACGGCTAGCCTTTATGCAAAATGAAACCGTCAAGCAAACATTAGATTTGGCTCGAAAAGCCGACGTCGCCCTAGTGGGAATCGGTGATATGAGTGAAAACAGTTATATGGTTGATTTGGGATGGTTTACCGCTGAAGAAGTTTTGTTATCGAGATCTCAGCAAGGCGTTGTTGGTGATTTTGCTGGCTATGATTTCTTCGATATCCAAGGAAAAGAGGCAAAAACGGTAATGAGTGATCGTATCATCGGTTTAAGTATTAACGAGTTCAGACCGATTTCAGAAGTAATTGCGATTGCATCGGAAAATACCAAACCATTGGCGTTACTTGGGGCACTTCGCACTGGCACTATTGATATCTTAGCGACCAGTGTCAGTAACGCCTTAACCATATTGAATCTAGACGAACAACTAGTATCCTAGTTAGCGCTATTTCTCGATAGGCAGTTTGAGATCGGCTCCCCAATCTGTCCATGAGCCATCATAAACCTTCATTGTCGATTCGGGGACTCCTGATAGCAAGGCAGCGAGCAGAACAATACAAGCAGTAACACCAGAGCCACAACTGAAAATAAGTTCATTGGGTTGCTCGTTTTGAATCGTTTTGAAGTAAGGAGCGAGTTGTTCGGGTGACTTCATCTGATGCTGATCCATGAGATCAAGAAACGGAATACATACAGATTGAGGTATATGGCCGCTGCGTATTCCCGCTCGTGGCTCGGGTACTTCAGCATTAAATCTTTCCAAGCTTCTAACATCAATTGTGACGCTGTTATTGTTGTCTATCTGTGCGAGCACATACTGGCTATCAATGAAAGAATTTCCGTTGAGCTTGCCATTGAAATCACCTGGTGTCGACGTTTGGTGATATTCGGTTTCAAGTGGGTAATTGTTAGCTTTCCAAGAGGTCAGTCCGCCATCTAAAACCGCAACATTTTTGTGTCCCATTGCTTTCAACATCCACCAAGCCCGTGGTGACGCAAATGTGCCAGTGTTGTCGTAAACGATGATGGTGGAATCATTATTGAGGCCAAGCTCTTGAGCTAATTGATTAAACCTTTCCTCAGTCGGCATCATATGAGGCAGTGTCGCGTCTAACTCGCAGAAGACATTATCGTAGTCAAAACGGCGAGCGCCCGGAATCACATTGGTTGTATCTTTTTCAATTTCTCCAGGGATCTGGAATGCCATACTGCAATCTAAAATGACAACCGATGGGTCAGCTAACCGTTGGCGTAACCATTGAGCAGAAACTAATGGACTCATAGTAAGACTTCCTTGTTTAGGTTAATCGGATTGAATATCACCACATACTGCGCAACTATCTAGTTTACTTAGTTTGAGTTCGCGCCAGTTTGCGTATAAGGCATCAAATAACATGACTTTACTTTGTGCGACTTCGCCATAGCCAGTAAGCATTTTAATGGTTTCGATCGCCTGCATGGACCCAATAACACCAACGACCGGGGCTAAAATCCCACTGGTCACACAGGAAAGGTTTTGCTCACCAAAGCGTTGACTAAAACACTGGTAGCAAGGTGTATCAGGTTGATAAGTATACACGCTCACCTGGCCTTCCATACGAATTGCAGCTCCAGAAACTAACGGTGTTTTGTTGCTGTGGCAAAGTTTATTTAGTTGATTTCGAGTCGCCAAGTTATCACAGCAATCGACCACGATATCGTGCTGTTTAATGAGGGTCATCATCGGGCCATCATGAAGCCGTTGCGCAATCGCGCTTATCGATACGCTGTTATTAATTTGAAGTAAACTGTCGCGGGCAGATTCGACCTTGTCTCGTCCCACATCCTGATCACCATGAAGAACTTGACGCTGTAAGTTGTGAAACTCGACTTGGTCATCGTCGACGATGGTCAAGTGACCAATACCCGCACTGACCAAATAAGGCGTCGTTGCACACCCTAATCCCCCAACGCCAACGACAAGGACTCTGGCCGACTTAAGGGCTTCTTGTCCCTCAAAATCAAAACCCGTTAGGTTTATTTGGCGGCTGTAACGCAACATCTCTGAATCGGTTAACGTGCTCATTGGTCTATCTCAAATCGGTTAGTACAGCGAAGAATTAAACGGTTCAATATTAACCGATTCACCCATTTCTACTTTGCCGCGCTCTTGCTCTAGCACGATAAAGCAGTTAGCCGCGCTCATTGCGGTAAAGGCTCCAGAACTTTGATTTCCGGCAGTCTCAACAACCAGTTTTCCATCTTCGACCCAATAAACACCACGTTGGTAATCGGTGCGTCCTTTGCCTTTCTTAAAGTTAGACTTACTTGTCGCCGGTATTGATGGCGGAGCTTGCCAATCAATTTCTCCTGACAGTTTAGCGAGCAGTGGCTGAACAAGAACGTACATAGTGACCATGGCTGATACTGGATTTCCAGGCAGACCACAGAACAGTGCTCCATCTAATGCGCCAAAGGCAAAAGGCTTGCCGGGTTTTATAGCCAATTTCCAAAAATTAATCGTTCCCAGTCGAGCAAGTATGTCTTTGGTATAATCCGCTTCGCCAACACTGACACCGCCAGAGGTAATGACAACATCGGCCATCGCTTGGGCTTTATCAAAGGCTTGTTCTATGGTTTCTTGAGAGTCAGGAATAATGCCCAGATCAATTGCTTCGCATCCAAATCGGCTTAATAATGCTTCAATGCCATAGCGGTTACTGTCGTAAATATCCCCTTCATTTAATGTCGTTCCTAAAGGCTTAAGCTCGTCTCCCGTGGAAAAAAAGGCGACTTTGGGACGCGAATAAACATCGAGAGTAGGGATCCCAAGGGAAGCGATGAGGGGTAAATCTCGAGGTGTAATACGATGTCCTTTACCTAAAACAATATCCCCGGAATGTAAGTCGTCACCAGTAGGGCGAATATTTGAAAGAGGTTTGAGTTGGGTGGCATCGAGTTCAAAAGTCACCTTATTATCAGTGACAGTGGTGTACTCTTGCATAATCACAGCATCACAACCTGACGGAATTTTAGCGCCAGTCATAATGCGTACCGCGCTCATTGCTGGCCATTGAGCTTGAAAAGGCTGTCCGGCTAATGCGCGACCAGCAACTTCTAAGGTGAGATTTTGTTTGAGATCGTCGATGCGGACAGCATATCCATCCATCGCGGAGTTGTCGAAAGGCGGAACATTAATTGGAGAGCAAACATCGAGCGCTAATACTCTGCCTAAGCACTCTTCAAGTGGTAAGTTTTCGCTTGTGTTTACTACAGACGTTGCCAGTAGCATCTGCTCGATGGCTTTGTCGATTGCCAGTAATCCAGGTGCATCACAGCTTCCCATATCCATTCCCTTCCTATCTATAATTAGTATGTGTTTCTTTTTTTGTTTCGGGGTGTATTTATCGCAACGAGATTGAACCGGTGAACGAGGAAATACGTCGACAATATAGTACTGCAACAAATGCAATAGGCAAGTAACCGATGCGTTGCTTTCCATGACTAGATCAAATACCTGTCAGAATTTGTGGATGTAATTCCTCTAAATTGCGAGTATCCTTTACGCCATTCGGATGGGGGGCTAGGGCTAGTCTCTAAAAGAATTGTCGATGAGGAAGTGTATGACAGATCTAAGTGAATCAGCAATCAAGGTAAAACAAGCGCTTGAACAACGTGGCTTGGAAACGCCAATGAAGCTAAACAGTATCGGACGTGAAGAGAAAAAAGATCACATTGAACGTCATATGCATGAGATTTTAACCTTGCTTGGGCTTGATCTAACGGATGATAGTTTGGAAGAAACGCCTCGTCGAATTGCGAAAATGTATGTTGATGAAGTCTTTTCAGGTTTGGATTATAAAAACTTCCCCAAAATAACGATGATCGAAAACAAAATGAATGTGAGTGAAATGGTACGAGTAAAAGACATTACCGTCACCAGCACTTGTGAACATCATCTTGTCACGATTGATGGCAAAGCGGCCGTGGCGTATATTCCGCGCGGTAAGATCATTGGGCTTTCGAAAATCAATCGTATTGTGCGCTTCTTTGCGCAGCGTCCTCAAGTTCAAGAGCGTATGACACAACAGATACTGGTAGCGCTGCAAACCTTATTAGAATCTGATGATGTTGCGGTGACTATGGATGCTACTCACTACTGCGTTAAATCTCGTGGTGTTATGGACGCGACCAGCGAAACCACCACAACAGCATTAGGCGGTATTTTCAAATCTATTCCCGCCACTCGTGCGGAGTTTTTCTCTGGATTGCGTTAGTTCCTACAATCCTGACAATATGTAATTGATACTTTAATAGCCTCTACTTTAGAGGCTATTTTTGTTTCTATGGATATCTTGCAAAGAGTAGATAGAGCACATGAAAACGCTATGACACTGTAAGGCTAAATTGCGGTTTAGTTTGGCTTTCGAGTTGTATATCGTCGGAACGGTCTTTTAATTCAACCCCTGTGAGTTTACGTTGATGTGATTCACTCAAAAGATAAAAACATTTATGAGCCGCTGCGAGGTAATTAAGCCCTTGTGGCCGTACGTTTGAAATGCAATTGCGCAGTGAGTCTTCCGTACCTCGTTTGGGGTTCCAAGTCAGATATAATCCCATACTGTCTGGGGAACTTAAGCCCGGGCGTTCCCCGACGAGCAATAACACTTCTTTTGCTTTTAGTGCTTCTCCGACATCGTCTCCGACCGCGACTCTGGCTTGCTCCACAATGCTAATAGGCGCAATATTCCATTCTTTATTTTCGTCACAACGTAACTGATTAAGCAATGCTTCAATAAAATGTTGTGCGTGATGAGCAATAGCATAGGATGAAAGTCCATCGGCAATAACGATGGCTAAGTCATACTGTTCGTCATTCGACTGTTCATTCTGAAAATTTTGTAAACGAAACAGAGAGGCATCATTCAATTGACGACCAAAATCAGGGCGCTGCAAATACTCCATTCGGTTGTTGGCACAGCTTTGTAACATAAAGGCCGGAAGCAAAGTGCGAATGGAATCACTCTGTTCAAAGCTCTTTATTAACGCGTCTGAATCGAGAGGTACGTGTACCGCATCCATTGCTTGAGCGTGAGACAGTTGAAACTTGAGTAGTTCATGTGTGGGAATACTGGTGCCTACTCGGCCTAGACCAATTCTAGCATCGGTAAATTGACGTAACCTATCCCAAGGATCTTGATGTACCAATTGATCATGCTGTGTTTTTTTTATCATGATGCCACCTGAATTTTCTTAAGGGTATCGGCAAACATGGATGGTAGTGCATCACTAAGTTGAGATTGTCTATTTTCTGGGGTAATCCGCATTGATTTTAACCATTGATCAAATTCAGGTGCGGGACGAGAACCTAATACTTGTCGAGCATACAAAGCATCATGAAAAGAGGTTGTCTGATAGTTCAACATGATGTCATCTGAACCGGGAATGCCCATAATAAACGTACATTCAGCCACACCTAATAGCGTGAGAAGGTTATCCATATCATTTTGGTCGGCGTAAGCGTGATTGGTGTAGCAAATGTCACATCCCATCGGTAACCCAAGTAGCTTGCCACAAAAATGATCTTCAAGTCCTGCGCGCATAATTTGTTTACCGTCAAAGAGATATTCGGGCCCAATAAATCCAACCACAGTGTTGACGAGTAATGGATTAAATTTACGTGCTAACGCATACGCTCGAGTTTCACAGGTTTGTTGGTCGACGCCATGGTGACCATTGGCAGATAACGCACTGCCTTGTCCCGTTTCGAAATACATCACATTATTGCCAACCGTACCTCGATTAAGTTGGAGTGCTGCGTCGTTCGCTTCCGCCAAGATATTTGCATTGACGCCAAACCCTTGGTTAGTGGCTTCTGTACCGCCAATCGATTGGAACACGAGATCGACAGGCGCGCCTTTTTCAATGCATTCGATTGTATTGGTTACGTGGGTTAAGACGCAGGATTGAGTCGGAATCTCATAGTGTTGAATAACATCGTCCATTAGTGTCATCAGCTTCATGGCTTGGCTAACACTGTCGGTTGCTGGGTTAATGCCTATTACAGCATCGCCATTGCCATACATTAAACCGTCAAAGATAGAAGCCGCAATGCCATTCATATCATCGGTGGGATGATTTGGTTGCAAGCGAGTGGAAAGATGTTTAGGCAATCCAATGGTATTGCGAAATTTGGTGATCACTTGGCATTTTTTGGCGACCAAAATCAGATCTTGGTTGCGCATTATTTTCGAAACAGCGGCAGCCATCTCTGGTGTAACCCCAGCTCTTATACGAGCTAGTACGTTACTGGTAGTGGTTTCTTGGAGTAACCAATTGCGAAAATCCCCAACGGTTAAATGGGCAATTTCGAGAAATGCTTTAGCGCAATGCTCATCAATAATTAGGCGAGTGATTTCATCGATTTCGTAGGGAATGAGCGCCTCGTTCAAGAATGTTTTGAGTGGGAGATCGGCTAATACCATTTGTGCAACGGCTCTTTCTTCAGCGGACTCAGCACAGACGCCAGCAAGTTGGTCACCGGATCGAAGTGGAGTCGCTTTGGCCATTACTTCCTTAAGCGAGCTGAATTGATAGGTGTGAGTTCCCAGTTGATAACGATACTTTGCCATTGATGCCCCATGAACGAATTAAAACTAGGCGTAAACTTTGCTTATTTATGAATTCAGGTAAATACAGTCAATATGCGATTCACGTTCCGAGCAACTAACGTTATTACGCAATTGTATTTTTATTAATGATTTCATGTTCTTATTTTGTTGATGCGTCATGTTAATGCACGGCGTAAGGTAAGGAGTTAAAATGAGTTTTCCCCAAGTGCATTATGAAGAAAGTTCATTTGCGCCAAAGCGGTGCAAGTCGTATGCGTTCGATGTCAATCAACAGGCAGAAAGTCTGGTTAAGTGGGAGCAACGTTACGATCAACATGGCCAAGGAACGTTTGCAGGTTATCTTGATGAACTTTCGATGGGGGGAATACACCTCTTCGAAGAATATACCAACCAGACATTATTGCAGCAGTGTTGCGTTAATGAACAAAGCATATGGTTGGGTTTTTCATTGCAGAAGCAACGTCCTAAAATTAATGGTACTCAGATTAATGAAGGGCAGTTGATGATTCGTCCATCGGGTGTTGAATTCGAACTCATCACTCCCCAAGATTTTCATATTTTTGGCTTGGTATTGGATAGCGAAGTAATACAAAAAGAGCTGATTGGCTTGGATGCTGATTTATGGAGTGATCGCATTTCAAAAGTAATGGTCAGCGAATCGAACCCTAGAGTCAGTTTTGAGTTGGCGAAAATCATTCGAATGATGCTCAATAATCTCGATAGCATGCCATTGTCGTCTAATGAAAATATACAGCAAGCGAGAATTGAACGATTAACACCTATGGTGAGTTCTGCTATTGCTGATTTATTGGTTGAAACCGAATCTGGATTACGCGAGGTTCATTCATCTGCACCAACTCGGCGCAGAGTGTTGCAGCGAATTTACAACCATATTGATCAAACGGGAAATTATCCGCTAACCATTACCGAGTTATGTAATATCGCGTTTGTAAGTCGAAGAACACTTCAATACTGTTTTGAACATGAGCTTGGGGTGTCACCGATTCAATACCTTCGCGATCGTCGACTAAATGAAATTCGTCGAATCCTGCTTAAAGATACACATCATCACAAAGTCATTTCCGACTTAGCGATAGAGTTCGGCTTTTATCACATCAGTACTTTTAACCAGCATTATAAGCAATTATTTGGCGAAACCCCTACTCAAACACGAGAGCGATCTCGAGTCTACCTTCATTGTCGTTAGGCTGTTTAGTGCTAACTCTTATTATCCGAAAACAAAGGTTCAATGCTATAGTAAGAGGCTAAGCACCCTGTTGGGCACGAGATTTAAACGCTGATTGGTTTGGTGAGAGTAAGGACTATTTTGTGCAGTATATAAAAATTAACCAAGTCATTGCGGAGCAAATTGAGCAAGGAATGTTGGAGTCTGGACAAAAGCTGCCATCTGAGCGTAAATTGGCGGAGTCTTTTGATACTACTCGAGTGACTTTGAGAGAAGCTCTCTCGTTACTTGAAGCGGACGGGTTGATTTATCGAGAAGATCGTAGAGGTTGGTTTATCTCTCACCCACGGCTGCGTGTGAACTTAAATTCAAAGCAGAGCTTTGTTACGTTAGCAAACGATCAACAACGCCAGCCACGAGTCGAAACCGTTGAGCAAAAAAGCTTAATGGCGAACAAATTAGCCACTCAGTTGCTGCAATTGGCACCATTCAGTGAAGTACTTCAGTTAGATCAACTATTTTATCTCGAGCAACGTCCGGTCTGTTATTCAACTTGTTATATTAACCGCGAGCATTTTAGCGATCTTTTTCAACATTCGGTGGAGCATGGGATACTTGAATGCTGTGAGCAACACTATGGTGTCGAGGTGGTTAACATTCACCATGAGATCACAACTTGCGCTTTGTTGGGAGATATCTGTCAACAACTTCATGCAACGCCAGGTACGCCAGCTTTGGTGATTACACGGCGATTTTATAACTCTCAAGATCAGGTGTTGTTTGCAGAGGTCGCGTACTGGCGTCATAACACGCTTCAGCTCGAGGCGACAAATAGATTTTGATTACACTTCAATCACTTGCTAGAAGGACGCTGGCATGGGATTGTGTTAGCATTGAAACATTGCCACCTTGCTAAACACGCCAGAGACTAATGAGACATTTAAGAACAACAATTCATCCTGATATACCTTCTTTAGATAATCTAACCACTATAACTCGCCAGGCAACCCGTGCGATCGTTATTGACCAGGCGAATATCCTACTGCTTTATACTGAGCGGTATGATGACTATACCTTACCGGGTGGTGGGCTTAACGAAGGCGAAGATCCGATTGAAGGGGTGATTCGTGAGCTGCAAGAAGAAACCGGTGCGATGAATATATCGATGGTCGAGGACTTTGGTATTTATGAAGAATTTCGTCCTTGGGCTCGTGATAATGCTGAAGTGATGCATATGATTTCTCATTGTTACACCTGCAAAATAGATCGTGAACTTGGAGAGACTCGGTTAGAAGATCACGAAGTACGAAATGGTATGAGACCAGTGTGGCTCGATATCCATCAAGCAATTCAACACAATGAAGAGACGATGGCGCACAGTGCAAAAAAGGGAATGAGTATTGAGCGCGAGACGTTTCTCTTACGTAAAATCGCCCAAGAACATGATTTATAAGTATTCTCAGCATAGGTTTCATTATGGAACTAACATTATAGTTTGATGGTCTGTAGAAGAGTGTTCGCTTTACAATCGTTAGTCAGGGAGCTCTGACTAGGGACATAAGTTCATTACAAGGATTTAAGATGGGAAAACAACGTCTATTTTTATTGGGTCTACTGTTAGGTTCCGTGCATACAACTGCGCTGGCTGATGTCATTGAAACCACGAGCTTAGTGGGTTTTGGTTCAGCTAAATACCCAGCGGATTTTAAGCATTTTGACTATGTTAATCCAGAGGCTCCTAAATTTGGCGATGTGACTTATGGGCAAGTTGGGACTTACGATAATTTCAATCGTTACGCTTCTCGCGGTGTCGCCGCAGCAGGGTCTGGCGAACTTTATGATACCTTGATGTTCTCTCCTAATGATGAAATTGACTCATACTATCCGCTCATTAGCGAAAAAGTGCGATACTCCGACGATTACTCTTGGCTGGAAATCTCAATTAATCCAAAAGCGCGTTTTCATGATGGTGAGCCAATTACCGCTCACGATGTCGTGTTTACCTTCGACAAATTTATGACCGAAGGTGTGGCACAATATCGTGTCTACTACAAAGAGATTAAATCGGTTACCGCGCTTGATGATTTGACTGTGCGAATTGAGATGGAAACACCTAATAGAGAAAAACTGTTTAGCTTCGCAGAAACAACTCGAGTGTTACCGGAACACTATTGGAAAGATAAAAATTTATCTGAACCGTTAACCGAACCGCCGGTCGGAAGTGGCCCCTACAAAATTGTCTCTTATAAACCGGGCCAAAGTGTCACCTTGGAACTTGACGACAACTACTGGGCAAAAGACTTCCCGGTTAACGTTGGTCGAAATAATTTTAAATCAGTTCAATATGATTATTATCGTGATGACACGGTGATGCTTGAAGCGTTTAAAGCTGGCGAGTTTGACTTACGTCGAGAATCTTCCGCAAAGTTTTGGGCCAATTCTTATACTGGTGCGAATTTTGATGCTGGCTACATAAAAAAAGAAGAAATTGCTCATCAAAATCCTGCGCCTACACAAGGGTTTGTATTCAACACTGAACGCAGTGTGTTTAGTGATCCTAAAGTCCGAGAAGCATTGAACTACGCAATGGACTTTGAGTGGATGAATAAGAATATGTTCTATAACCAATATTCTCGAACGCGCAGTTATTTTCAGAATACCGAATTTGAGGCTCAAGGTTTACCAACACAGAGTGAGCAAGAAATCTTAGAGCCGTTCAAAGATCAAATCCCATCACGTGTTTACACTGAATCGTATCAACCTACTGTAACCGATGGTTCAGGTCGAATTCGCAAACAACTAAGAACAGCTTTTGCATTGCTAAAAGAAGCCGGTTGGGAAGTCAAAGATAAAGTGATGACCAACATTGAAACCGGTGAACCGTTAACGTTTGAGTTAATGATATATAGCCCAACCACAGAACGCCTTGCTACGCCCCTGCAGAAAAACTTGAAGTTGCTTGGTGTTGATATGAAGATCCGCTCCATCGATGTGACGCAATACACTAAACGTCTACGTGACCGTGATTTCGATATGGTGTCGTCGTCCTTTGGTGCGAATCCTTATCCTAGCCCAAATCTACTGATTCAGTGGCATTCAAGTTATATCGATTCGACGTACAACACGGCAGGCGTTAAAAGCCCAGTGGTTGATGCGTTAACCGAACAGATTGCGAAAAGCCAAGAAGACACCGAAAAACTCACGGCATTAGGTCATGCATTGGATAGAGTGCTGACGTGGAATTTCTACATTATTCCGCAGTGGTACATTAGTCAGTACCGTGTTGCGACGTGGGATAAGTTTGAACGCCCAGATGTGATGCCAAAATACGATTTAGGTATTGATACGTGGTGGGTATCGCAAGAGAAAGCGGCAAAACTGCCTGAAAAACGTCGTTAACCGAGAGTAAGCTATGGCAGCGTATATATTCCGTCGTCTATTGTTGGTCATTCCTACTTTGTGGGCGATTATCACGATTAACTTTTTTATTATTCAGATTGCACCAGGCGGCCCAGTAGAGCAGGCAATCGCCAATTTAGAAGGGCATTCCTCGGGAATTATGGAGCGCTTTTCAGGTGGTGGCTCTGAAGTTGAACTCGCTGCTCTTGATAAAGGTGGCAGTTCTGGCTACAAGGGGTCACGCGGACTAGACCCTGAAGTTGTCGAAGACATAAAACGTCAGTTTGGGTTCGATAAACCGATTCTAGAACGCTATCTGGATATGCTTAAAAATTACATTACCTTTAACTTTGGAGAGAGCTTATTCAAAGGCGGTAACGTGATTGATTTAATCAAGGAACGTCTTCCTGTTTCTATCTCCCTAGGGTTATGGAGTACCCTGATTATCTACCTTATTTCCATTCCTCTTGGGATTGTTAAGGCGATTCATCATGGTTCGCGTTTTGACGTGTGGTCAAGCGCATTGGTGATTGTGGGTTATGCGATACCCGGTTTTCTGTTTGCTATTATTTTGATTATTTTATTTGCCAGTGGAAACTATTTTAGCTGGTTCCCATTGCGTGGACTGGTGTCGGATAACTTTGCGTCGTTGACTTGGTATCAACAGATCATTGATTACTTTTGGCATTTGGCGTTGCCGATTTTTGCCATGGTCATCGGTGGGTTTGCCACGTTAAGTATGCTCACGAAAAACTCTTTTCTCGACGAAATCAATAAGCAGTACGTGGTGACGGCTAGAGCTAAAGGCTTAGACGAAGGCAGTATCTTATACAAGCACGTATTTCGTAACGCGATGTTGATCATTATTGCAGGCTTTCCGAGCGCGTTTATCAGTATTTTCTTTACCGGTTCGATGTTGATTGAAGTGATGTTCTCTCTGAATGGCATTGGTTTGCTTGGCTTTGAATCGACAATTCAACGTGACTATCCGGTCGTGTTTAGCTCCTTGTACATTATGACGCTTTTGGGGCTTATTCTGAGTATTATTTCCGATTTAACCTATACGTGGGTTGATCCGCGCATTGATTTTGAGGCTCGCTAGATGTTGTTTAGTGTCGAAACGATGAAACCGATAAATGCCGCTCGCTGGCTACGTTTTAAGGCGAACCGTCGCGGTTTTTGGTCTCTCTGGATTTTTTCATTATTGTTCTTTTTCAGTTTATTTGCCGAATTTATCGCCAATGATAAGCCTTTACTTGTCTCTTATGAATTGCAGTGGTACTACCCAGTATTTTACGAATATCCAGAGGCGCAATTTGGAGGTGAGTTTCCAACAGAAGCCGATTACACCGACCCTTATGTTACTGATTTGATTGAGGAGAATGGCTATATTATTTGGCCACTGATTCGGTTTAGTTATGACACCATAAATTATGATATTCAAGGTGGAAGCGTGCCTTCTGCTCCTGATGACACCAACTGGTTAGGGACCGATGACAAAGGGCGAGATGTTTTTGCAAGGATTATCTACGGTTTTAGAATATCGGTGCTTTTTGGTTTTGTGTTAACCATCATATCATCGGCTATCGGCGGCGTTGTTGGTGCAACACAAGGTTACTATGGCGGTTGGATTGATTTAGCAGGTCAGCGATTCATTGAAGTTTGGTCTGGTATGCCAACGTTGTTTCTTCTTATTATTCTCTCGAGTTTTATTGAGCCCAACTTCTGGTGGCTGTTAGGTATTATGGTGCTGTTTAGTTGGATGGGTCTGGTTGGCGTGGTTCGCGCCGAATTCTTACGTTGTCGAAATTTCGACTATGTCAAAGCAGCTCAGGCCATGGGTGTTTCCGATAGACGTATTATGCTGCGCCATATGCTGCCTAATGCCATGGTAGCGTCGTTAACCATGATGCCGTTTATTCTTTCAGGTTCGGTTACCACCTTAACTTCACTCGACTTTCTTGGCTTCGGTTTACCCGTTGGTTCTCCTTCTCTTGGAGAGCTGCTAGCGCAAGGCAAAGCTAATTTGCAAGCACCTTGGCTCGGTATTTCCGCGTTTGTTGTGTTGTCATTAATGTTAACGCTATTGGTTTTTGTCGGCGAAGCAGTACGTGATGCATTTGATCCGCATCAACAGGGGAGAGGCTAATGAGTACACCAGTATTAAATATTAGCGATCTTTCTATTGGCTTTGGACGAAAAGGGAGTGTCGAGGAAGTCACTCATAAGGTGTCGTTGTCGGTTGATAAGGGAGAAACGTTAGCGTTAGTCGGCGAGAGTGGTTCTGGGAAATCGGTAACCGCAAATGCCGTGTTAAAGTTACTTGAGAAAGGATCAGCGCACTATCTTAATGGTTCGATAAACTTTAATGGTACGAATACGTTAACCTGCTCTGAACGAGAGCTTCGTGGCATTCGAGGTGGGAGAATTGGCATGATTTTCCAAGAACCAATGGTATCGCTAAACCCACTGCATAAAATAGGACGCCAGCTGGTTGAAACTGCTGAAATTCACCGTGGTTTAAGAAAAACCAAAGCACAAGCGCTTGCGATTAGTTGGCTCGACAAGGTGGGAATTCGCCAACCGGAACAAAAAATCGAAGCCTATCCCCATGAACTATCCGGTGGAGAACGGCAGCGTGTGATGATCGCCATGGCGCTAATCAATGAACCGGAGCTATTGATTGCCGATGAGCCAACCACTGCTTTGGATGTTTCCGTTCAGGCGCAAATTTTAGATTTGTTAAAAGCCCTTCAGCAAGAGCTGGGGATGGCGATGTTATTTATTACCCATGATCTAAGTATTGTTCGCCGCATCGCTGACAGAGTGGCGGTGATGCAAGATGGCAATCTGGTGGAAATCGCCGACTGTAAAACTTTGTTCGATACGCCCCAGCACTCCTATACTCGTAAACTCATTGATTCGGATCCGAGAGGGCGACCTGTAACCATAAACGCACAAACAGAATCATTGGTTAAAGTGGATGACTTAAAAGTATGGTTTCCTATTAAAGGTGGTCTATTTAAGAAAACAGTCGGCCACATCAAAGCCGTGACTGATATGGCGTTTGACTTAAGATCAGGACACTCGATTGGTTTAGTGGGAGAGAGTGGTTCGGGAAAATCGACCACGGGAATGGCTCTGTTAAAGTTAGTTAACTCTCAAGGTTCCATTCAATATCAAGGTACCGAACTTCAAGGTTTAGATCGCCGGGCCATGCTGCCATTTCGTAGTCGCATGCAAGTTGTGTTTCAAGACCCTTTTTCGGCACTTAACCCTCGAATGTCAGTTGCGCAAGTGATTGGAGAAGGAATGCGGGTTCACACAGAACTGAGTGACGATGACATTGATCGGCGGATTTGCGAAGTTATGCGAGAAGTTGATCTTGACCCCGAAACGCGTCACCGCTATCCCAATGAGTTTTCAGGAGGGCAGCGCCAGAGAATTGCGATTGCCAGAGCGTTAGTGCTGCAACCCGAGTTTATCTTACTCGATGAACCAACGTCCTCTCTCGATCGAACGGTTCAAGCTCAAGTTCTTGATTTACTTAAGGAGTTGCAGAAAAAGTATGGGTTGACTTATCTGTTTATTAGCCACGATCTTAACGTTGTAAAATCACTTTGTCATTTTACGATAGTGATGAAACAAGGTGTGATTATTGAGCAAGGTGAAACCCAACAGCTATTTTCTTCGCCACAGCAAGAGTACACGCAGCAACTCGTGGCATTGTCGACGTTTTAACAAGCGCAATCAGTGAGAGAGTGAAATGTGGGTCTCTCTCACTGATATTTCTATTTAGATGATTTTATCAACTCAATAAATGCATTGTTTGAAGCTTCTACATCTTGGTAGCGCTCAGCTTTTGTCATAACGCGGATGCCTTGCATTTGCACCAATATTGCTTTGGCGATTGCTCTCGGCTCTACCTTATCCGTGATTAAGTTCTCTTCTTGAGCACGTTTTATCGCCGAATATGCCGCTTCTTCGATGGACGCTAATATGTGGTCACAGGTTTTGCGAATATCTTCACTTTCATTAATGTTATCAAACAAACCATTGAGAATATAATACCCAAAGCTAGAGCTCGATTGACGCTCAGTAAAGTTGTTTAGAAAGAACTCTACCTCAGGCCAAGAGGCGGAGTCGCTACACAATTCTCTATATGCAGGCCAAGAGATCTTTTTAAAATAGTAAATTAGTGATTCAAAATAAAGTGTTTGTTTATCACCATAACTATCATAAAGAATAAATCGATTTATTTGTAACTTCGCGACTAAATCAGCGACAGAGGTATTTTCAAATCCTTTTTCCCAAAAAACTTCCATTGCAAGTTTTAGTTTTTCTTCCCTGTTAAAACTGCGGGCTCTTGCCATTTTTCCTTTTCACTCACATATAGTTATTAAGTAGGTATCTCATAAACGATACATTGTATTCTAAGTTAGCACGTCTATAAAGTCTTCTAAATAGTAAAGCAGTAAACCATATCGCCAATTGATGAGAATGCCTCGTTTAATAGTTAGAAGATTTTCCATTTGAAAAGTAAGTGATAATGGGTGCATACAAGTTGCTATTATACGCGATAACATTGGAAATAACGTGACTCACCCATTCAAAATCGCTACCCTCAAATCAATATTTTAGTTGCGTTATATGACAGACAGTAGGAATGAGAATGAGTTCAGATCAAGAAGAAATTGAAGTAGAAGCCATTGGTATTGAGGTCGATTCGCAACCCATTGAACTGTATAAAGTCTTAAAAATAGCGAATGCCGTTAGTGGCGGTGGAGAAGCTAAATATGCAATTTCAGAAGGATATGTTGCCGTTAATGGTGAATTAGAAATCCGTAAGCGTCGAAAATTATTCGATGGTGATTTGATAGAATTTAACCAAGAGTACTATTTGGTGATTTGTGATCAGCCCGTCGATAATACACCTAAGGAAAAGGTGCCAAGTACCCCGCGAAAGAGCGCTCCAGTAAAAAATAGTAAGAAAGCAAAAAAGGCGTCGGCTTCAAAAAGTGACACGACGAATAAAAAAAGAAACCCTAAAGAGCAGGTAATGATTGAAGCCGCGACAGACGGTGGTCGATCGCGACTTCGGTTTGGTGAATAGCCTTAATCATTGATAAGTGTATATAGATAACTTGCTAAAATGAATATAGTTTTTTTGCAAACGCTAGATATTCAGCTAAACTAAAATTATTTTGAACTCTACTTAAAATGGCGTACTAAACATGCATGTAGTGATATGTGATGATTCTGCTCTTGCTCGAAAATCGTTACATCGTACGATCAGTGCTGTATTCGAATTTGATGTCGTTTTTTGTGAAAACGGTCAGCAAGCGTTAGATCATCTCGCAGCACACCCTGTTGATATCCTTTTTCTCGACCTTACTATGCCTATCGTTGATGGCTTTGGCGTACTCCAAGCGCTACCTGTTAACGATTATCCGACTCAAGTTATCGTTGTTTCAGGCGATGTTCAGCAAGAAGCGAAAAATCGTTGTTTGGCATTAGGTGCAATCGATTTCATTGAAAAGCCATTTAATCGCGATGCTGTGTTTAATTTATTGTCGCAAATTGGTGTTACGAAAAAGGGTGAGAAGGGCGCATCTGATGTGGTCACAGCAGATGAAGACGCCATAGATCCTCAAGTTAAGTTCAAAGAATTGATTAACGTCGCTCTCGGACTTGCTGCAGCTATTGTTTCGGACAAAATAGGAATATTTATCGAGCTCCCTATTCCGACTGTCGGCGTTTTGGAGACGAGCGAACTCAATATGGCGATTACCGATGCTCTCCAACGAGAGAACCTACATGGTGTTGCTCAGCGGTTCGTTGGATCAGGTTTTCACGGTGAAGCACTTGTCTGCATGCGAGGTGAAGGGATTGATGGTATTGGCCGTTCTTTAGGGTTCTCTCCTGAACAAAGTAGTTTGAACGAAATTGTTTTAAACCTCTCAAACCTTTTGATTTCTACATTTCTTAATTCTTTATCAGATCAAATGGGAATCGACTTATCGCTACGCCAACCTGTCACGTTAAAAAATTCATATAGCGAAAGGTGTGTTGTTAAAGAGAGTAATGAAGCAGCGTTTGCTGTGGAGTTTACGTATTATGCTGAGAATACCGATTTTGAATGTGAAGTACTTCTTTTCTTTGATCAACAGTCTGTAGGTGCGATTAACTCTGTGATGGATACACTATGAAGCAAGGTGAATTAACGGTTGGAATGAGCGAATTCCATTGGGCTATGCAAGTCATGGACACGATCGATGTCGGACTTGTTGTTGTGGATCGTGAATACAATGTGTGCCTTTGGAACAGCTTTATGCAGGGTTATAGTGGTGTGCGTGCTGATAAGATCATGTCGAATAACCTGTTTTCTGTGATCGACGGTCTCCCGGAACAGTGGCTGAAATCCCAAATAGATAGCTGTGCTGAGTTGGGGAGCCGCAGCTTTTCAAATTGGGAAGACCGACCATTTATTTTCGAGTTTGTGAATTATTCTCCGATCTCAAATGGTATGGATGTGATGTACCAAAATTTGGTACTGACGCCATTGAAATCGTTAAATGGTGAAATTTCTCATGTTTGCCTAATGATCCAAGATGTTTCTGATATTGCGAAGAATAAGATAACACTACGTGAATCCAATGCGCATTTATCTGAAATCAGCCAACAAGATGGGTTAACCGGGTTATTTAACCGCTCATATTGGGAATCTCGATTTGCGGAAGAATATCAACGATCATCCATTACTGATCAGTGCTGTAGTGTGGTAGTTCTGGATATTGACCACTTTAAGAAAGTCAATGATAATTATGGTCATGCCGCAGGTGATGAAGTCATTCGTCAGACTGCCAAAGCGTTACTATTGACGGCCCGACGTACTGACGTATGTGGTCGATATGGTGGCGAAGAGTTCGTCGCACTGTTGCCTGATACAACCGCGGACCAAGCGAAGTATTTTGCTGAGCGAATGAGAAAGCGAATTGAAGCCTTAATCGTTAAAACTGAGACAGGAGATATTAGTTTTACAATAAGTCTTGGTATTGCTCAGCTGAATAGTGATATTCTTAGCCACCTTGAATGGTTCGAGTGTGCTGACAAAGCTCTGTATTTCTCTAAAGAGCATGGTCGAAATCAATCAAGTACTTATCAAGAGGGCGTTTAATCCTTTGGTTTAACTTAGCTTTTATATTTGTGTGATACGTATACTCATTAAAGTATAGACATGGCCGATTTATCGTTTCGTCAAACGCCGTGCCTCGATCACATCAAATAAATCGAATTACGGGAATTAATATGAGTTGGTATCTGTTGGTATTGAGTAAATACGCGGTATTCTCTGGTCGAGCAAGACGCCAAGAATATTGGATGTTCTTTCTCTTTAATCTGATATTCACAATCGCATTGGGTTTTGTTGACCGAATGTTTGGAACCGACGTCCTGAGCTTTGTCTACGGTGTATTTATCTTTATTCCTAATTTAGCTGTGTTAGTTCGTCGTTTACATGATACTGGGCGTTCAGGTTGGTGGGCTCTGTTATTATTGGTTCCCCTAATTGGTATATTGGTACTATTTATCTTTGCTATTCTTGATGGCCATACAAACGAAAATGAATATGGGCAAAACCCTAAGCACATTGCCCCTCGTTATTAATTGTTTATCAGTTTTATTTATAGGAAGTTATTATGAAAAAAGTCGCTATTGTCTCTTCACTACTTTTATGTTCAACCTTTAGTCATGGGTTTGATTTGAAGAGCGTTGCTGAAAGTGTTGTGAGTAAAGTGTCAGAATCATCAGACAGCACGTCAGAGAGTAGTGCGACTGATTCATCATCGTCATCAGATCTTAGTAATTCAACGGTTTCCAGTGCGGTTAAAGAAGCGCTAACCCTCGGCGTTGATTATGCAGTAACCAGCTTAGGTGCTGATGATGGTTATTTAAATAATGATCTGGTGAAAATTGCGTTACCTGAAAACTTACAGTCAGTTGAGTCTTTGATTCGCAAAGCCGGTGGTGATGAAATTGCTGATAATTTGATCAACTCAATGAACAGTGCAGCTACCAAAGCCGCGCCTGAAACCGCGTCTATTTTTGTCGATGCAATCAATAATATGAGCCTTGATGACGCAAAAGCGATTCTCAATGGTGGTGATAATGCGGCAACAGAATACTTCTCGGCGAATACTACCGATTCGTTGACATCGTTAGTATCTCCAATTATTCAAGAAACAATGGAAGAGAATAAAGTTGCTGAATACTATGACACTTTCAATGATTACTATAAAGAATACGGTAGTGAACTGGTTGAGAGTGCGAATGTCTCTAGCTTAGCTAAGTCACTAGGTGTAGACAGTTATATTCCTTCATCAAGCGATCAAAATTTAGATGAATATGTAACCGAGCAGGCGATTGATGGTTTGTTTACAATGATTGCTGAAAAAGAAGCATCGATTCGTCAAGATCCAATTGCTCAAACGACTTCACTATTACAAAGTGTTTTTGGTGATTAGTTTCAGGTTTTTTTGTCACTAGGTGTTAAGCGATATTGCTTAGATGCACTAGCTTAGACGTATTTATATTGCAATTTAAGAGCACTTATCTCATATGCAGGTAAGTGCTTTTTTAATGACTATTTAATGGATAATCGATGATGACGTTCTTGATAGGTGTGGTCTATATCGAAGTTATCGCCTTTTGTTTCAGCATTTGGTAGAACTGAAATTAAATAACTCAATTCAGCAATTTTGTTCAAGTTTTCTTATCTGTTCCTCATTATAATTATTTTATGGTAATCAACTGAACCGATTTATCTTGGAAAAGGAGAGGAGCGATGACGTCAAAGAATCAATTTCAGTTTGCTGCAAGTCGTCACCTCGCTGGAGTTACGGTTTTAGAAGCGAGCATGAGTGACTTTTCTTATGAGAAGCACGCTCATGAAGAGTATTCGCTAGGTGTTACGCTTCAGGGAAGACAAGATTTCTTCGCTCAACGAGCTTTTCATAAGAGTTCGCCCGGTAAGGTGATTATCTTTAATCCTGAAGATGTACACGATGGACACTCAGGAGGTGATGCGAATTTACACTATCAAATGTTGTATTTTCGTCCAGAAGAGATGCTGTGCCAATTTCGCGCACTCGGTGTGTCGAGTTCACATCCATTAAGAGTAAAAGGGTCAGTCTTTGATGATCCATTGTTAAAGCATCAGATTTTGAATCTTTCGAATCTAATCAGTACTGAACAAACGTCAAAATTAGAGGAAGAAGCGAGTATATTTCAAATTGCCCAGTCATTAGTCAGACTTAATGGCAGTCTATCAGCTCCGATATTGGTGAGACGTAAAGATAAATTATTATTGAGAGCGAAGGAATATATTGCTGCCAATTTGAATAACGATATTAGCATTGATGATATTGCTAATGTTGCAAGCATGTCGAAGTTTCATTTTATACGCCTATTTCGATCCCAATTTGGTATCACACCTCATCAATATGTTCTTAATTGCCGAATTAACTTAGCCAAGAAAGCGCTCGATTCTGGTTTGTCTTCAGTCGAAGTCGCACAACTGTGTGGATTTGCAGATAGCAGTCACTTAAATCGGCGATTTAAAAGCTATTTCGGTATGACACCCAAACAGTATCAACTGCAACTTACCCAATAAAAAAGAGCCTTTTTATGTTAGCCATATTCGCTTACGCATTTAGCGTAATGTACAGTCCTGGACCAATGAATTTACTTGGCCTTCATCTCGGTTTTCAAGGTAGAGCAAAAGCCAATATTGGATTTTACGTCGGTATTAGTACTGCAATGCTGATCTTATTTATTTCGATTGCATTTCTTGGGTCTCAGATTATTAGCAAGTCATTACTTCCATACATCAGTATTATTGGGTGCAGTTATATGTTGGTGATCGCTTGGAAAATATCGCAAGCCAAAGTGAATATGAAGGATCAGAAAGTAGAGCAGGGTGATCTTACATTTCGAGATGGCTTGGTGATGCATATTCTTAATCCTAAGGCATTTATTGCCACGCTACCCATCGCGACCATTCAGTTTCCTGCAATGGGCATCGTTGGCCCTCAGATTATCCTATGGTCTATCGTCCTTTCGGTATTCTCATTTGGGGCCCCAGCAGGTTACGCGTTGGTCGGTTCTATACTAGGGAAACGAGTCCAACGTCAGCAGTACTTTGCTTATTTCAACGCGCTGATGTCGATTCTACTCGTATACGCCGCAACCACGATTGCTTATCAACATGCTTATTTGCCTTTGTTTGTTGATAGTAATCTTTTTTAGATTGCACCATGTTTAATGAGGCTTTGAGCCGTGGCCAGAATAGATTCACGCTCGGCTCTTGGCTGCCAGTTAAGTTTTTCTCTCGTTTTCGTATTGTCGACGTTATGTTTGTAGTTGAGATCTTCAACGACGGTTTTCAAAGCTGGATCAAAATAGGAAACCAGTCGAGCAACAGTGTTAGGTAATGCGTATTTTGGAATCTTATAATTTAGGTATTCAGAACGTAGCACCTCGGCAATATCACTCATCCACATGAAATCACCCGTTGCGAGGAAGCGCTCACCATTGGCAGCGTCTGAAGTCATTGCGAGGATATGAGCTTCTGCGACATCTCGAACATCTGAGATAGTAAACCCAAGTTTAGGGATCGCTGGGAGTGACTTATCCATTAGCTTTATGATGACTTCTGCAGACGTTCCGTAGTCAGACTCAAGAACAGGTCCTAGTATGATTCCTGGTAGCACCGTTGTTAGTTCTAGCCCTGATTGATTCGCGTAATCCCAAGCGGCGCGCTCAGCGAGTGTCTTGGATTTATAATAAGGGGTAACTCGTTTATTGTCTGGGTTGCTCCAACTCAGCTCGGTTTGAATATCTTGATCCTCACCATACAGCACCGTTGCGACAGAAGAGGTTAATACGACACGTTGAATTTGGTGCTTGTTTGCGGCTTTCAGCACTCGTAAAGTCCCATCAACCGCAGGCGTAATTAGCTCGTTTTCATCTTTGGGGACATAAGATAAAAATGGCGATGCACTGTGAATGACATAGTCGGCTCCTACCATTGCTGAGTCCCATCCATCATCCACCATCAAGTCACATTCAACGAAACTCAGTGTTGCGTCAGAATTCGCAACATGACTATGAATAATTTTCTTTATGTCAGCTGAACGGTCAAGTGAACGCAGTGTTCCTCGTACATTAAATCCACGATTGAGTAACTGAATTGCGATATGGCTGCCGAGAAAACCGGTAATCCCCGTAACGACAACTGTTTTTGAGTTATTCGAGTTCATAAATCATTTCCTTTTAGGTGACACAAATTACGTTTTTTGTCAGAAATGTTATACTGACAAAAAGTGTAATTTATGTCAAGATGTTATTTTTACACCTCTAACCGTGACACATGGCATGTGTTACTTAACCTAAGGGTTACCAATATGTTAGCCGACGATAGAAAATTTCAGATCATTGAAGCTGCCATTGATGTCTTTGGCACTTATGGCTATAAAAAAACGTCAATGAAAGACATCGCTGATGCGCTCGATATCTCTCGACCAGCGCTCTACCAATACTATAAAAACAAAGAATCAATTTTTCTTGCTTTGGTCGATCATATGTTGGAATTAGGAGAACAAGCGGCTATTCGTGGGTTTGGCCGCTCAGATGATCATTTTGATTGTTTGCTCCATGGTGTTCAGGAAATGGAGAGAGTTATATTTTCTCCAATTTTTAGCAAACCAAATGGTAAAGAGCTGTTTCTTTTATCGAAGAAAATGGCACCTAACTTGATGGAAGAGTTTGAAGAAAGATTTTTGGCTCATATTGTTTTGAACCTTGAAAAAGCTCAAGAAGAGCAATTGATTAACTTTAGGGCACTTGATATCGGTTCACGAGAAGTCGCTCAACTTTTATTACTCGGTATCGACGGAATTAAGAGAGCGAGTCACTCACAAGACGAATTGGATCGTCAAACAGAATTATACATAACAATATTTTGGCGAGGGCTAAGATGTTAGGTGTTGAGTATATCACTCTGCAGCATTCGCTAATTCGGAAGGTGGCGAATTTAAAACATGTCATACAGAACAAGAATGAATCATCTTCTAGAGTTGAGATGAAAAAAACAGTGAGACCATAACAGTCTCACTGTTTTACCCAGATGATAGGGGGATATCACCTGAATTCTTTGTATCTATGGGGTTAGTCCTTTGGAGGCGCTGGAAGTTCATTTTTAGATAACACGCCATCACCATTTTCATCAAAGTGGTCAAATTCGTCTACCAATGGTCCCTGAACTTCGTCTTTAGATAGTACCCCATCTCCGTTTGCGTCAAGTTGATCAAAAGATGGTGGTGGACCAGGGTGACCTTTTTGTTGGTCAGCAGCAAAGCTAGGTGCAGAGATTAAGAGAGATGTTGCACACAGTAGGCTTAGTAGGGATATGTTTCTTTTCATTATATTTATACCTTTTTGTTTATAGTGATTAAGCGAGTTATTGGTGTTGCTGTGTGTTCGAAATCGGCGATCAATAAACTGTATATACAGCTTACTTATTATATTTATTGCCCATTCCTTAAACAGAGAGGTCTCGTAGTGAATCGACAGTGTATGGCCCGTTTGGTCAAATTTAGATATGGTCATCTACTTTCTAAGTGCGCACGCTAACTATTGTGATGTGTTTTTTCTTTTCGTTAGAGCTCAATCAGCGCGCTGATAACCATCAATGAGTACTCTACGGCCATATCTAAGAACATCAGAGTTTACAATGTGTGGTGATGTAAAATATTGAGCCTTGTTAATGTTTTCTCGTTAATGTTATAGACAGAAAAATACTTCTGATTGGAGTTGCACGGGAGTGAAGGATTGGCTTATTGTTTACGCTAGAGCGCGTAGAATGGTTGGACACCCGATTAAAAATGCCACATTTAATATGTGGCATTTTGATAAGGCTTAAACACTAAAATTAAGCGCACTTTTTATAAGCTGGCTCTGCGACTTCTGACTTTGGACATTCACGCAAAATAACTTGTGCTTCAGCAACAAGACGTCGGCGTTTCAGTTCTTCATCAGATATGGTCGTTGCATTGCTTAGTCGCGCTTGAGCAGTATCTAATTCGCTCGGAACAAACACATAATATTTGTTGAACATAATTATCTCTCCACTAAATGCAGTAAGTTTGAATCATAAATTGTTGATTCAAAAGGAAAATGAGATATTGATTATTCTAATATCTCATTTTCGCTGTAATTATAATACAAATATTGAGTAAATCTCGCTCAAAAGTGAGAACAAAGCGAATTGTTAAACATCATAAGTGGTTGACGCTGTGTCACCACCAGTTCCTGTCCAATTAGTATGGAAAAACTCACCGCGCGGTTTATCTGTGCGCTCATAGGTGTGAGCACCAAAGTAATCACGCTGAGCTTGCAGCAAGTTAGCAGGTAGTCGAGCAGTCGTATATCCATCAAGGAACGAAAGGGCTGATGTCGTACACGGCATTGGAATTCCAACTTCTAAGGATTTCGCGGCCACTTTACGCCATGCACTTAGGCAATTTTCTAAAATAGCTTTGAAGTAAGGGTCTGAACCTAAGAATGCTATTTCTGGGTCAGTATCAAATGCGTCACGAATGTTGCCCAAAAATGCTGAACGAATAATACAGCCTCCGCGCCACATTAACGCCACATTACCGTAGTTGAGATCCCAGCCGTTTTCATTTGATGCTTCACGCATCAGCATAAAACCTTGTGCGTAGGAAATGATCTTCGAAGCCAGAAGAGCTTGACGAAGCGCGTCAACCCACTCTTGTTTGTCACCTGCTACCGTTTCTACTTTTTTCCCAAATAGTGCTTCTGCTGAAACACGTTGCTCTTTTAGTGAAGATAAGCAGCGAGAGAATACTGATTCTGAGATCAAAGTAAGAGGAATACCAAGATCAAGTGCGTTAATACCGGTCCATTTTCCTGTGCCTTTTTGACCTGCTGTATCGAGAATCTTGTCAACGAGAGGCGCACCATCTTCGTCTTTGTATTTAAGAATATCAGCAGTGATTTCGACAAGGTAGCTATCAAGTTCGGTCGTGTTCCAATCAGCAAAAACTGCCTGCATTTCATCGGCAGACATTTTAAGGCCATCTTGCATAAACTGATACGCTTCGCAGATAAGCTGCATATCACCGTATTCGATACCGTTGTGAACCATCTTCACAAAGTGGCCAGCACCATCGTTACCAACCCAATCACAACAAGGTTCGCCTTTATCTGTTTTCGCGGAAATACCTTGAAGAATCGGCTTAACTGCTTCCCAAGCTTCAGGAGACCCACCTGGCATAATTGAAGGTCCAAAACGAGCTCCTTCTTCACCACCTGAAACACCTGTTCCAATGAAGTTGATGCCTTTTTCTCGTAAATAGGCCACACGGCGGTTAGTATCTGGATAATTCGTATTACCACCATCAATGATAATGTCACCCTTATCGAGAAGTGGAATCAGCTGCTCAATAAAGTTATCAACGACCTCTCCAGCACGAACCATTAGCATCACTTTGCGTGGAGAAGCTAGCTTATCGACCATTTCTTGTAGCGAGTAAGCACCGACGATGTTTGTATCTTTTGCTGGACCTTCTAGAAATTGGTCAACTTTAGCCGCTGTACGATTGTGAGCCACGACTTTAAAACCATGGTCATTCATATTTAGGATAAGGTTTTGACCCATAACCGCGAGTCCAACTACACCAATATCACCTTTCATTATTTCTGCTCCTTTATGCCATCTTTTCGGCGGCGGCTGAATCGAGATACCACTCGGTTTCACCATGAGTTGATTGTATTTTAGCGGCTGGGTATGGCAATTCATCTGCTGGTGTGGATGAAATTTCTTGGATAATTTCAACCTTACCCGAACCTAGCACTAAATAGCTGATACGTTTTGCTGCTTGTATAACCTTTGCTGTTTTTGATACTCGAAACTGTCCCGATTCTGGGTGAGTCGCAACGACAGATAGATTAGGATCCTGATAATTGGTCACGTTAGGGAAAAGAGATGCAGTATGGCCATCACCACCAATACCTAACAAAATCCAATCGAAAATGGGCGTGTCGTTCTCACATGGAATGACGGCTTTCATTTCATCAGCGAAACGCAATGCTTCTTTCTTAGGATCGGATTCTCCGCGAATGCGATGGATGTTTTCGGCTGGAATGTCGATTTGGCTAAACAACAGAGTATTGGCTTCACCATAATTACTTTCTGCATCTTCTGGAGCAACGCAACGTTCATCACCCCACCAGAAATGCAAATTCTGCCAATTAATCGTTGCAGCATATTCCGCTGTTGCTAATAGTTTGAACAACATTTTAGGGGTACTGCCGCCAGACAATGAAATGTGTACCGGCGTACCTTTCTGACTGTAAATGTTTAAATCATCGGCAAGTGATCGTACAACTTCATTAGATGTTGGAAATATTTTATGACTGATCATAGTTCGCAATAGTCCGTATTTGTTAAGTTCTTACATGGAAAACGCCATTCGCGGTTGTTTTTGTTCAATAAATTGTCCGCTTCTTTTGGCCCCCAAGTACCACACGCATAACCATAGAGAGATTTCGGGTCTTGTTTATAATCAATGATTGGTTGAACGAACTTCCAACAGGCTTCGACGGCATCTGTACGTGCAAATAATGTGGCATCGCCATTTAGTGCATCGAGCAATAGTCGTTCATAGGCGGTGAGCATCTTGGTTTCTTCCAACTCTGCATAATGGAAGTCCATCGATACTTCTTTGGCATTAAATCCAGCGCCTGGTTCTTTTAAGCCAAAACTCATGAGAATGCCTTCATCAGGCTGGATTCGAATGATAAGTTTGTTTTCAGGCGCGTTTTGACCAAATACAGGGTGAGGCGTACGCTTAAAGTGTATGACCACTTCTGTCACACGGGTAGGTAGGCGTTTACCAGAACGAACGTAAAAAGGAATTCCATTCCATCGCCAGTTATTGATGAACATTTTCAATGCGACATAGGTTTCGGTACGCGAATCATCAGCAACACCTGTTTCATCTCGATATCCGGGCAAGAATTCTCCACGCACACTGGATTCGGTGTATTGACCTAACACTAAGTTCTCGTCTAAGTCTTTGTCAGTTAATGGCTGTAAGCTTTGCAGCACCTTGTTGACTTCGTCTCGAATAGAGTCAGCAGTAATTGCTGCGGGAGGCTCCATCGCCATCATAGCAACAACTTGGAGCAAGTGGTTCTGAAACATATCACGTACAGCACCTGAACCGTCGTAATAGCCGCCTCGCTCTTCTACTCCAAGGAATTCAGCACCAGTAATTTCGATGTAATCGATAAAGTTACGATTCCATAAAGGTTCAAACATACCGTTGGCAAAACGTAAAACCAATAGATTTTGTACCGTCTCTTTACCAAGATAATGATCGATGCGGTAGATCTGGTGTTCCTTGAAGTTCTTATGAATTTCAATATCTAAGGCTCGTGCTGATTCAAGATCATACCCAAACGGTTTTTCGATAATCAGACGTTTCCAACCATCACTTTCATCATGAAGGTTATGGGCAGCAAGACAGGTTGGGATCACACCATACAGGCTTGGCGGCGTGGCTAAATAGAACATAGTATTACGTTGTTCTAATTGATATTGCTCAGCTAATTGATCCAAGCGAGTCGTTAACTTGTGGTAGTCATCGACATCAGCAGTATCAAGTGCTTGATAGTGTATATGTTGACAAAAACGATCGAGGACTTCCGGTTTGGTTTCCTCTAACTCTCGCATGGACTGAGCTAACTTCTCTCGATAAGAGTCATCAGTGTATACGGTTCTACTCACTCCAAGAATGGTAAACGATTTAGGCAGCTGATTACTTGCATATAGGTGATATAAAGCCGGAATAAGTTTGCGGTACGTAAGGTCACCAGAAGCACCAAAAATTACGATGCTACTATTTTCAGGTATAACCATTATTCTTCCCTTAAAGCGAGCTGACTAGTAATTTTGCTTAGACTATCAGCGCATTAGACTACTGAAAAATTGGTTTTCTCTATCATACTGATAGGCTGACGCTACTTGATGTTGAGATATCAACACGTAATATAGGGTCTTAACCAATTCTCTATTTTGTACGACAATTTAAATTTCATCAAGCAAGAACGTACTTTCGATAGCGTTTTTTCATGACTAAACGATAACTGGGTGACCTACTTGTAATCTAGAGTTTATCAGCTTCCCTACGAGTCATAAATAACGTGAGCTACGTCACTATAAGTAAGCGCAAGCCTGATTTCAACCATAAGGTAAGTGGGGAATTTAATTGGCATTTACATTGTTACTTATTTCATTGCACTGTTAGAATGTGATCTGGTTAACAAGGAGGAAGCAATGCACTTAGAAGTTGATACTCACACTCATACTATCGCGAGTGGGCACGCATACAGTACGCTTATCGAGAATGCGAAAGTCGCTCGTGAAAACGGATTAAAGATCATGTGTGCAACGGATCATGCTGAGTTAATGCCAGGCGCACCGCACCCTTGGTTTTTTGTTAACCAGAAAGTTCTCCCTCGATTTATCGAAAATGTTGCGATTATTAGGGGTGTTGAATCAAATATAATAGATGAAACCGGCAATATCGATATTCAGCCCTTTATGGATCAAAACCTTGATTGGATCATTGCCAGTTTCCATGAGCCGGTATTTGCGCCGAACAATACGAAAAATCACACTACCGCATTACTTAATGTGATTAAGAATGGGCGTGTTGATGCATTAGGGCATCTGGGAAATCCCCGGTTTGATTTTGATTTTGACGAAGTTATTTCATGCGCAGCGGAACATAATGTCGCGATAGAACTCAATAATAGTACCTTACTTGGGCATAGCCGCGTTGGAAGTATCGATCGTTGCTATAAAATTGGTGAAATCGCAAAACAATACAACGCATTTATAACCACAGGAAGTGATGCACATTTTTGTGATGCGATCGGTAAGCTCGATCTAGCCCAAGCATTAATAAACAAAGTTGGGATTGATTCACAACAGGTGATCACTCACCGTGCGTCGCAGTTTCTCTCATTTCTTGCATTACGCGGCCATCAGCCAATCGACGCATTTTCGACGCTTGGTTAAATTTTTATAAAACGATACACCTATTATAATTTGAAACAAATTTAGTGTGGTTAAAAGAGTGAGATTACATAAACTCACTTTAAATTAGGAAGCTGGAGATAAAAATGAAAAAAATAGTATTAGCATTAGTTGGTGTCGGACTCAGTTTTAATTTATTCGCTGCAGACATAGATCTTGAAGCAGTAATGAAAGAAATTAATTTAAATTATAAAAAAGCCGCTCGTGCAGAAACCGTTGAAGATATGCAGTCTCGAATCGATAACATTGATGTATTAATCGAAAAAGCGAAACAAGGCGATTATTCACCAGAGCGTAATGAGTTATACCAAGAAGGATTTGAAAAGCTAACTGTTGCATTTGCTGAAATAGACGAAACACTCGCAAATGGCGATATCGATGCGGCACGTGGTCAACTTAAAGAGATAAATAGCCTGAAGAAAGAGTATCACAGAGCAAACAAGCAACTTGATTAAGAAGGCTTTTAGCTAGGTTTCAGTAATATAAAGTGCAGTCAGGTGAGGTTTTGCACTGAATGTAGAGAAGTGTTTTCGGTAGGCACAATGTTTTAGATAGAAAGCATAGGCTCGGCTTGTACAGGCGGTGAATCAGAAGTATCTGGTTCGCCGTTTTTTATTTGCAGTTGGGTGCTCGTAGCCGAGTAACATTTTCCATTGGTGGCCGAATGGGAATTAACCAGCCCACGTGAGTGATAAAAGTAGGATAGGAACTGCGACACATGCAAAAAGAGTTAAAACGCTAACGGCTTCTTTAGCGAAAGAAATAAATGCGTTTGTTTCCTGAGTAGTTTCTATTTGAGAAGCTAATGTTGAATTCATAGTGATATCCTTTATGTTGTTTAATTTGATTATTATTAAGTATCTGATCACATTATTGGTAAAAATGTGACCCATGTCAACTTATTTGGTAATTTAATTACATAAAAGTGGAAATTTAGTAACAAGTTGAGGGAGTGCTTAGCTAGATATGTCTCTGTGTTAGAGAGGTTTCATTGAATGACGGTAACGTGTAAGTTAGCAACAGCATTAAGATAAAAAACGCGCTACTCAGTAGCGCGTTTTTATTTTTAATCGTTCGCTAGCACTATCTAAATGATATCGCGAGTGAACAATGTAGCTTAGTTGCTTGAAGGGATCGTTGCTTTGATGCCTTCAACATACCAGTTCATACCAACAAGTTCTGCATCAGGTGGTAAAACACCCGCAGCGATTTTCTCATTTCCTTGGTTGTCGTTTAGAGGACCAGCAAAAGGAACGATTTCACCTGATTTGATTTTATCGTGAGTTTCAGTGATCGCCGCTTTAACATCTTCAGGAAGGTTATCGTTTACCGATGCGATTTGAAGAATGTCATCTTGGAAGCCATTCCAGTAGTCTTCTGAAGTCCAAGTACCGTCGATAGCTGCTTGAACTGTTTTGATGTAGTAAGGAGCCCAGTGATCACGTATTGAGAACATATGAGCTTCAGGAGCGAAATGGCTCATATCTGATGCTTGACCAATTGCTTTCATGCCGCGCTTTTCAGCTGCGATAACAGGGGCAGGGCTATCTGTGTGTTGAAGTAACACGTCGACACCTTGGTCCATTAGCGCATTTGCTGCATCGTTTTCTTTGCCTGGATCATACCAAGTGTTAACCCATACAATTTTTAAATCGATATCAGGATTGACGCTTTTCGCACCTAAGTATACTGCGTTAATGTCGCGAATAACTTCAGGAATTGGAAATGATGCAATATAACCAATGGTATTTGTCTTGGTTGTCATCGCTGCAGCTACACCAGAAACGTAACGACCTTCATAGGTACGTAGAGCGTATGTACCAACGTTTTTAGAACGTTTAAAACCTGTAGCGTGCTCAAATTTCACTTTTGGAAAACGCTTTGCTACCTTAATCGTTGGATTCATAAAGCCAAATGAGGTGGTAAAAATTACGCTGTTACCGGCTTTTGCTAGCTGAGTGATAACACGTTCAGCATCCGCACCTTCCGCAACATTTTCAACGAATGTTGTTTCTACTTTTCCACCGAAATGTTTTTCCATTTCTAGACGGCCTTGGTCGTGCTCGTATGACCAACCATGATCACCGACAGAACCCACATATACAAAGCCTACTTTTACAGGATCTTCTGCAAGGGCTGAAGCAGAGAACATTGCTGACACAGAAAGTGCAGCCATGGACAACCACTGATTAATTTTCATGAAATACTCCGTTTCCAAAGGTTAATATTTGTATTAGTACCGACTTATAGCAAATTACTGACCAATTCGTGTATTTATTCATGAAATACGTCTGATTTAGCCATTGAGCCATAATACGGCTGATGTAGATCATTTATATGCCAAATCTACTTGGGCAGATTGTTTTCAACGTAAAAACAAATCGGTTGTTTTGCCTGATTTCTGGGCAAGTACTGCACTGAGATCAAGCAAAACGAAACTTCATAATTGCTTTATTAATGAGCTTTAGGATCGAAAGGTTTACCT
Source organism: uncultured Vibrio sp. (assembly GCA_947504195.1). Classification (GTDB taxonomy): domain Bacteria; phylum Pseudomonadota; class Gammaproteobacteria; order Enterobacterales; family Vibrionaceae; genus Vibrio. Next base: position 389,703 of record CANNGN010000002.1, read on the forward strand.
AAACTCATTGGGGTTGCTAATTTTTGTCGTACTTTATTTGAGCTGATCAATACCATAACGACAATCGTTGATACGTATGGCGTCATTGCGAGCAAGTTTGGAGAGATATCAAAACCAAACCCTTGCATCATTAAATGCATTATCGATGTAAAGCCAAATAAATAGGCGCCCAATACGAGATACCCTATACGCCAGGAAGCAAAAACAACTAATGCTAGAGCGATCCAGCCTCGACCAGCGGTCATACTTTCCATCCACATTGGTGTATAAGAGAGAGACAAGTACGAACCTGCAAGCCCAGCCATTGCGCCGCCAAATAAAACGATGGCAAAGCGTAACGGGATAACCTTAATGCCTAAAGCGTTTGCTGAGTGTGGGTTTTCGCCAATTGCGCGTATGGTTAATCCAAGGCGTGTCTTGTGCATGATGTACCAAATAATGGCTACTGCACTAAAGCTGAGATATACCATGAAGTCATGTTGGAAAAGGACTGGGCCAATAAACGGGATATCACTTAACAGTGGAATATGAATTGTTTCAAACCCCGATATGGTAGAACCAACGAGGTTGCTGCCCAAGAACGCACTTAACCCAGTACCGAAAATGGTTAATGCGAGACCTGTTGCGACCTGATTAGAGTTCAGGAATAGTGTTAAACCGCCAAAAATCGCTGCCATTAACATACCTGCCAAAATGGCACAAAGCATTCCAACGGCCAAGCTTCCTGTGAAATATGTCCCGGCAAATCCTGCCATAGCACCCATCAACATCATGCCTTCCTGGCCGAGGTTAAGAACACCTGATTTTTCACACACCAACTCGCCGAGCGCAATTAATAATAAAGGCGTGCCGGTTTTTACAGCTGCGATAGCGATTTGTTGAATTAGTATAATATCCATTAGGCAGTCTCATCCTTGTCTAATGTTAACGTTTGTTCTGGAGATGTAGGTTTACGTTTTGTAGACACAAATTCGTAATAAATTAAGAAGTCACATGCTAATAGGAAGAACAATAACGTTCCCTGAAACAAGCCTGTAACGGCTGTGGGTAGTCCTAGTTCGATTTGAGCGAGATCGCTTCCCATGTACAGCGTCCCCATAAATAAAGCGGATAAAACGATGCCAATAGGGTTAAGACGTCCTAAATATGCCACTATGATTGCGGCATAACCATATCCAGGAGAAACCGATGGTATAAGTTGACCAATTGGTCCAGTTACTTCGGCTGCGCCTGCGAAACCTGCGAGTGCACCTGCGAATAGCATGACGCCCCAAACGATTTTATTGCCATTAAAACCAGCGTAAGTTGCAGCGGAGGTATCTTCTCCAAACACTCTCAATTTAAATCCAGGGAGGGTTTTAAACAGAACAAAACTGGTGATGAATGCGATTATGATAGCGATAACCACACTAACGGTTGCACGGCTTTCTTCATTTAATAGAGGAAGCATTACACCATCAGGGAAAATCGCTGACTCAGGAAAACCATATCCATTAGGATCGCTGAGTGGGCCATGTACTGCCCAAAGCAGCAAATACAAGCCGATATAGTTGAGCATGATGGTGGTTAAGATGATATTGGTGTTGAAGATGCGGTATAGCAATGTGGGAATTGCTGCCCAGCCCATGCCAGCGACGATACCCGCCATTATAACAAGCAACTGAGATCCGAAACCTGCTTCTTCTCCCATTTGAATCGCCACAGCACTTGCCGCAACTGCACCGATCAGAAGTTGACCTTCTGCTCCAATATTCCAAATGTTCGCTCGATAGCACAAAGCTAAACCAATAGCACAAAGCATCAGAGGTGGCGCTTTTACCATTAGCTCACCGATGTTGTAGCTGTCGCTAAATGGCTGAATAATAAATACTTCAAATGCCGCAAGTGGGCTGACATCAAGCCAAATGAACATCAGACTAGAGGTTAGCATAGTTAATGTTACCGCAATCAACGGCGATAACCATTTCATGACTTGAGAGCTTTCAATCCTTGGTTGAACTTTAAACATGAGTATTATTCTCCTGTTTAACAAAACCACCGGCTATCCATTGTCCGATTTCTTCGATATTGGTATCACCTGTTTTGACCATTGGCGATAATTTTCCTTCATAGAGTGCAGCGAGGCGGTCTGAGATAATAAATAGTTCATCAATGTCTTCTGAGATAACCACAATTGCGGCTCCGGCATCGCGCAGTGCAATAAGCTTACGGTGAATTGAGCTAGCGGCACCAATATCAACACCCCATGTCGGGTGTGCACAAATCAGTACTTGAGGGTGTTGATGTATCTCACGACCAATAATGAATTTTTGTAAGTTGCCGCCTGATAAACTTTTTGCTTGAGAATGTTCGTTACGACATTTCACTTTATTTGACTTAATAAGGGAACGAGCAAGTTCCTTCAATCGGCGTGTATTAATCAAACCGTGGCGTGACATATCTGCACTAAATGTGAGCAGTGTGTTCTCTTCTAGTGTCATTTCTGGCACCGCACCCTGACCTAAACGGTTGGTAGGGACGTGCGCCATACCCATAAGTCTGCGAGCACCAGCATGAAGGTGTCCAATGGGTTGTTGGTTAAATAACACTGACGCCTTTGGAACTCGTGGATCTTCGCCGCTAAGAGCTTCGAGTAGATCTTCTTGCCCATTACCTGCTACACCGGCAATACCGAGGATTTCACCTGCACGAAGCTCGAGATCGATGTTTGAGATACCACATCCAAAAGGATGAGCAGGTGGAAGTGTCAAGTTATCTGTTTTTAGGGTTACGGCGTCACTATATGCTTTATCATAACTTTCTGATAACTCAGCATCACTGCCCACCATCAAACGTGCAATTGAATTTGGCGTTTCGTCTGCAGGAACACATGAACCACTGACAAGCCCCCCTCGTAAGATCACTGCGCGATCGCACAACTCGGTCACTTCCTTCAGTTTATGGCTAATAAACATAATACTACAGCCTTCACTAGCCAGCTTTTTTAGGACTCGGAAAAGGCCAGAGACTTCTTGTGGAGTCAATACAGACGTGGGTTCATCTAGGATCAGAAGTTTCACATCTTGAATTAAACAACGTAAAATTTCTAAACGCTGTCGTTCACCAATTGAAAGGGTGTGAACGTAGCGGTCGGGCTCAACATGTAGATCGTAACGACTACTCATCTCAACAATACGTTGATGTAAATTGCCCACTTGTTTGACAAACTCTTTATCTAAACCGAGCTCGATATTTTCTAATACGGTTAATGTTTCAAATACCGAAAAGTGTTGAAACACCATCCCAATTCCCATGGCACGAGCTTGATTTGGCGAAAGAATATTGATGGGTTGGCCATTCCAATAAATTTGACCTTCACTTGGCTTACTTACGCCATAGATCATTTTAACTAGGGTTGACTTACCCGCACCATTTTCGCCCAGCAATGCGAGAATTTCGCCAGAATACAGTTTTAAATCGACATTATTGTTGGCTATAACGCCGGGGTAAAACTTACTTACCTTCTTCAACTCTAAAAGAGGAACAGTTGTCATGTTACGCGAATATCCTTTTGTATCTCTGCTAGCGTAATGCACGTAATGCAAAAAATTGACCAAGTGTTTAAGAGGCGCGATTGTATCTTGTTCTAGATGAAAATGGATCAGAAAATTTGACTAGTTGAATTAGATTTGTCTTTGATCAGTCTTGGACATAAGATTTAAATTCAACTGATTACGTATGTGTTTTGATAAATACCTCAATAAATCAAAGAAGTAACCGAATTTATTGGTAGTATGGGAATTCTTGCTATCGAAATTCATATTTTCGATGTTGAGAGTTATTCACATTTTTGAGTTGATGCTGTGGTTGTTGGACAGAGAGGTTAGCAGATTGGTCACACAAGCGGAAAAATCAGTTACACGTACGATAGCCAAAGCAATGTTGCTAATTGTATTGCTTTCTATCGTTACGACGACGTTGGCAATCGTAACGCTGGCTTCATCGTTGAATGATGCTGAGGCGGTGAATGTTTCAGGTAGTATGCGAATGCAAAGCTACCGTTTATCGCATGATATTCAACAGCAGTCTCCAGAGTTTGAATCTCACTTAAAGATATTTGAACAATCACTCCTTTCACCTTCCATGCAAGCTCTTGAGTCGTGGGGAGTGCCTAAAGATATTACCAGTGACTATCGAGCTATTATCTCGCGTTGGGATGAATTAAAGCAGAACCTACTTAGCTCTAATCGTATGCAATATATTGATATTGTAGCTGATTTCGTAAGTCAGATAGATGGGTTTGTATATAAGTTACAGCGTCACTCGGAAAGAAAGCTTATCGCTCTTGCTTGGGTGGGAAGCCTTGGGTTAGGTGGAATTCTTATCGCTTCTATTTATGTGGTGCACTTTATCCGTAAAGAAGTAGTGAAACCATTAAAAGCTTTATTGGTTGCAAGCCGCAGAATTCAAAATCATTCGTTTGATGTGGTTTTGAATTCAAAAAGTCAAAATGAAATGGGAATATTGACCAACACATTTAATCATATGGCACAAGACTTAGGTAAGTTATACCGCGGTATGGAGTTGGCCGTATATGAGAAAACACGCGAGTTACAAAATGCAAACAACGCCTTGAAAGTGCTTTATGATTCATCGCAGCAGTTAACGGCTTCACGAATTGGAGAAGATAACTTTAAATCGATTATCGCCAATATGGTCAATATCGATGGTATTGCGGCTGTGCGCTTAGAAGTGGGTGAGAATAGTGAAACATCATGGAACTTAGAACATGGAGATATGACGGGTGCTTGCGAGAATAACGATTCAACTGAAACGGCTAGTTTGCCGCTTATTTTAGACAATCAAAAGCTCGGTGAACTTACTTGGTGCTACTTTCACCCTAATTATGACGCAGCATTGATCAGTAGTTTCGCACAAATGCTGGCGAGAGCGATTTACTTTAACCAAGCGCAAAGGCAAGCAGAACAAATTATTTTAATGGAAGAGAGGGCAACAATCGCTCGTGAACTGCACGATTCATTAGCTCAATCTCTATCTTATTTGAAAATTCAAATGTCGTTACTCAAACGTGGTTTAAAGACACAATCGATAACCTGTGATCAGTCACGAGTTCAACCTGTGATTGGCGATATTGATAAAGGGTTAAGTGACGCTTATATCCAATTACGCGAATTACTGACAACGTTCCGCTTAACAATTAAAGAAGGCAATTTTGATCAAGCACTTGAAGGAATGTTACAACAGTTGAACGATCAATCATCAGTCGCCATTAAACTGACCAGCTATTTTTCTACACAAACTCTAGATGCTCATCAGCAAGTGCATTTGTTGCAATTAATTAGAGAAGCCGTACTAAATGCGATAAAACATGCCGATGCGACTGAAATTAAGATAAACTGCATTGATAATCATGATAGTTTGGTTTTACAAGTCGTCGATGATGGTAAAGGTTTTGATAAGCAAGAAGCTGAGTTAAATCACTATGGTGTGGCGATAATGCGAGAACGAGCAGAAAGATTGGGCGGGGAATTGACCTTAGACTCTTCACCGAATCAAGGGTGTACAGTGACATTAACTTATAACAAACCACGGGAAGGTGTTAGCAATGATATATAACGTTGTACTCGTTGATGATCATCCATTAATGCGCAAAGGGATTGCTCAGTTACTTGATTTTGAACCCGAATTTAATGTGGTTGGCGAAGCAAGTAATGGTACTGATGCCGTTGCCTTAGTTCACGAAGTCGAACCTGATTTAGTGTTACTTGACCTTAATATGAAAGGAATGTCGGGGTTAGATACATTAAAAGCATTACGAGCAGATGGTTCTCAGGCGGCGATTGTCATATTGACCGTTTCTGATAACTCACTTGATATTGATAAACTAGTGAAGGCTGGAGCGGATGGGTATTTACTCAAGGATACGGAACCCGATGACTTAGTTACCTTGATTAAGGAAGCAGTTACTGGTGGTAAAGCGTACAGTGAATATGTCTCTCGATATTTACGCGAGCGTGGAGATCACGTAGATGGTTTTGAGCTTTTAACTGAGCGAGAAATGCAAATTCTGGCGCAAGTAGTAAAAGGGTATCGTAATAAACAGATTGCAGATCGACTTATGATTACAGAATCTACGGTCAAAGTTCACATGAAAAGTTTGCTGAAAAAGCTTTGTGTTCCATCACGTACTGCGGCGACCGTTTTATATTTAGAACGCTGTGGTGATGTTAAGTAATGCGATACATAAAAAATAAGGGTTGTTTTTACGGTGACAATTTTTTATCTTAAAATTGATACACAAACCTGCTTTTTAAAATATTAATCATCTATATGCATACTGTTACTTGTGGCGTCAAGCTCTCAACGCTAAAGTTAAAACAGTGCTCTTGTATGAGGTGTCTGAAAATTATGATTAAACAATGTCGTTTGTTAGACAAGAGAGCAAAAGATCAATTTAAAGCGGTGGATGGGCAAGCAACGGACTTCTACATTGCTTTCCAACCAATAGTTGATTGTTTAGAGTCTAAGATATTTGGGTACGAAGCATTGGTTCGTGGAGAAGACGAATTAGATGCAGAATCTGTGATTCATACAGTGGGTAGAGCAAACCGTTACGAGTTTGATCAATTGTGCCGTGAGCGTGCAATTGAAGTTGCCGCTGGTTTTAATATTCAAGATAAGTACTTGAGTATTAACTTTCTGCCAAATGCGATCAACTGCCCAGAGAAGAGTATTCTTTCGACGGTAAACGCCGCTAAAAATATGGGGTTTCCGATCGAAAAAATTATTCTCGAGTTTACCGAAGTAGAAAAAATTCATGATATTGGTGTGGTTAAACACGTACTGAATCTGTATAAAAAATTAGGATTCAAAACGGCGATTGATGACTTTGGAGCAGGGTATGCTGGTTTAGGGTTATTAGCTGACTTGCAAACCGATATTGTGAAGTTAGATATGGCCCTTGTTCGCAATATAGATCGTGATACCGTACGTCAAACTATCTTAACGCATTCATTAAGTATGCTAAATCAACTCAATATTGACGTTATTGCAGAAGGTGTGGAATCTCATCAGGAAATGCGTTGGCTGCGCTCAGCAGGAGTGCGTTACATGCAAGGGTTCTATTTTGCACGACCGCAAATAAACGGGTTACCTGAAGTTGACATTCGAGCATTCGAACTTCATTAAAAAAAGCCACCAAGTCGGTGGCTTTTTTGTGGCGTGTTGTAAAGAGATTAACCCCGTGTAAATACTTCCGTAAAATCACGTTTTAGGATTGGATCTCGACGAGCTTTTTTAATTTGCTTGACCATATCTTTTACGCAGTTGGTTAACACTTTGTTTAAGATTTCAGCTCTATAATCATTTAGCGCATCTTCATCCATATCCTGAGGCTGATTTACCGCTAATTCTTGCATTACGTTAACTCCCGCAAACCCTTGGCTTACTGAAATTAAAGCGTGAAATTGCTCGAAATTATCTAGGATATTTTGTGCGCTACCAGGTAGGTGGTCCCAAGCTTCTCGTACGACTTCTTCTGATATCTCGTGTAATGAGGCGACCATCGGAATTATGTCTTCTGAAACTTCGTCAAATTCTATAACTTGGCGAAGTTCAGGAGAAAGAGTGTCGAGATCGACTTCTGTTGTTTGATTCTCAGTTTCTTGTTGGCTCATGGTTTGCCTCTCATTATATTTTAAGAAGTGATCTAACTATCATTAATAATGTTAAGTCAATATAACTTAACTAATAAATCAGTGAAAGCCTAGAAATGTTGTGCTATATCTAACTATTATCATATAGTTACATTCGATATCTAAGGATGGGTATGGGAAAGATGAACTGTTCATTGAGAATTCTTCTTGTAGAAGATGTGCAACTTGATCGCATGCAACTTTCAATTAGATTGAAGCAGCTTGGGCATGTAGTTGAGGGAGTATCTAGTGGCTCAGCGGCGCTTAATTTGTTTTCGTCATTTGAACCAGATCTGGTGTTGCTTGATATTATAATGCCAGGTATGTCAGGTTTTGATGTCGCATCTGCTATTCGTTTAGAGCACGATGATTGGGTGCCAATTATCTTTTTGAGTAGTCATCATGAACCAGAGATGATTGCTAAAGCCATTGAAGCCGGTGGAGACGATTATTTAGTCAAACCCGTCGATAATCTGGTGCTGACGTCCAAACTGCTCGCTATGTCGCGTATTGCCGATATGCGTCGTGAACTGAAACGTACCAGTTCTCGGCTTACAGAACTCAACCATATCCTTCAACTTCAAGTTAACGAAGATAGCCTGACCCAGATCTTTAATCGCCGATATATGGATGAGAAAGTCGCGGAAATGATCAGTTGGCACGGGCGACATAAATTGCCACTCAGTCTCATTTTATTCGATGTTGATCAATTCAAAATATTTAATGATTTTTACGGACATACTGAAGGCGACAAATGCCTTTATACATTGAGTCAAACATTTAACCAGTTGTTCACGAGAAGTGGCGAGTATGTCGGACGCTATGGAGGAGAAGAGTTTATTGTTCTGTTAAGTCATTCTGATTTACAAATGGCTCAGCTCGCTGCGAAACGAATTATGAGCGCAATAAAGCTCTTAAATTACCCACATGAGAAAAGTAGCGTAGAGAAATATGTAACAGTATCTCTAGGGCTTGTTTCGATGGTCCCTAATGGTGATGAGTCGACCAGTTATTTATACAATCTTGCCGACAAAGCGATGTATCAAGCAAAGCAGGAAGGAAGAAACTGTTCGGTGGTCTGTTCGGATCAACACTTTCTTGATGCGATGTAAACCGAGAATACTACTGCGTTAACGATAACAGCTCTACCGAGTGCGATAGAGCTGTTTTCGATTTACTCTTTATTACTTAGTTACTTAGTTACTTAGCTGTGATCGCAAATTCATCAACTCGAATTTCTGAATCTTTTGCCATATTGTTTCCATCACTTGGATCGGTTTCCAACAGAGCAAATATTTCGACACTTCCTGTGCTGCCAGAGTTGAAGTCAACGCTAATCTGTTTAAAGCAAGCTTTTACTTCAGCAACAGGTGCATCGCCTAGATCTTTGACATGTGCACGAGCATCAGCAATGACAGCACCAGTGAGTGCTGCGCCTTCCACAACTTCATTCACGCCATAGTGAAGCGTACTTGCTGACATTTCGCCTTTTTCATCACAGTAATATAAAGAAAATTGCATGTCGGCATTTTGTGGTAATCCAGACACTATTTGGCTTAAACCAGGTGTTGCTGTGTAATCATTAATTGCGACTTTTTGTTTAAAACGAAATCTTGAAGAACCTTCATCACCAAACGCGGTGTTGCCAGAACTGCCTACATCGCCTTTGCCTCCATCGGAATCTTCATGAGAAACCCATACTTCGCTTTCTCCTTTATTTGCACGGTATTCACTTAATTGTGCATCTTGGATGTAAGCCGCTTGAGTTGAAAGTGCGAATGTTGAAACGAGAAGTCCGACGGTTGTCGCGACGGTTTTGGTTAGTTTAGTCATGTTGGGTTCATCCCTGTAAGGTTGTTATTGAAATAAAAATAGTTAGAAGTTTTATTATTGTTAGAATTGTTACTGTGAACATAAGTAATATTAAATGATCATTGGTATGAGTTTTGTGACGAATTCCGTATTTGAGAACTGGGTAGGTCGATCAAGTTAACACTTTCATAACAGCTCATTGTTTGACCATGATTTTGTGTGATGTTAACCCTAATTTGAAGCAGAGATATTACGTTGTAGTTTAATAAGGAAGCCCAATTCCCTGCTTATTCAATAGCGAAATGAGATCAAGTTAACAAATATTTAATATTAAAATAATACTAATAATGTGCACTAGAACACCACTGAGTTTATGAAACTGGGATCTAGCTTATAGTTCAGCGAACCTAATTGATAACAATGTTGTTACAGCTAGTTCGACAAGTTTACCCTTGGTTCAATTATCTCAGCTCTCACAATGAGACTTATATCGATTTTCTTGAGGTGGAAAATAGGTAGTATTTCATTTCTTAAATCATAATGTATGACTAAAGGTAACCAGATGACGAAGAAAATTCTTAGTTCAGTATTGACCGTATCGGTCTTGGCTGCACTGGGCGCATATGGCACTGCTTATGCTGCAGGCGTTCCAGAAAAGCCAGTCTTGATAAAAGCAAGTTCCGACGATGGCAACGTTCCGGACCGTCTTGTTGATGGAGATACCAACACACGCTGGTCAGCCAATGGCGTTGGTTCATGGGTTGAGTTTGATTACGGGGTCGTCTCGAAGATCAACGCAATAAAAGCCTCATTTCATAAAGGAGATGCTCGCACAACCACGTTTGACCTAGAAGTCAGCGTCGATGGCGAGACGTGGACAAAGGTTATTAGTCAGCAAGCAAGCAGTGGCTTAACAACCGATATAGAACGTTATGATTTTGATGAAATAGAAGCGCGTTACATTAAGTTAACGGGATATGGAAATACGTCCAATAAATGGACCAGTTTAACAGAATTACATGCGGTAGATTGTAACACCAGTGTGTGTAGTGATAGTGAAGTTCCATCGGCTCCTATTCTTAAACCTGTTGCGATTTCTGCAAGCAGCGATGACGGTAATACACCAGAACGCCTTTTCGATGACTCCCTTAAAACTCGTTGGTCAGCCAATGGCGATGGCGAGTGGGCAATGTATGATTACGGTAAAGCAGAGACCTTTGATGCGGTTCGCCTTGCTTTCCATAAAGGTGATGTACGCTCAACTAAGTTCGATATTGAAGTTAGCGAAGATGGCACAACCTGGACCAAAGTGGTCACCGGTGGAGCAAGCTCTGGCGCATTAACAACCTACGAACGTTTTGAATTTGAGCCCGTTACTGCACAATATATTCGATATGTTGGCTTTGGTAACACGTCGAATACTTGGAACAGTTTAACGGAAATGGCTGGACTGAACTGTAAAATCAATCTCTGTCCAGTGAATGAAGTTATTACCGAAGAAGTAATTAAAGCGGCGAAAATTGAAGCAGAGAAGCAAAAGCGCTTTATCAAACATGTTGGTAAGCAAACAACATTAGATGATTGGAAGCTGACTATTCCTGAGAATTACGGTGGTTTCTATAGCGGTGTATCCAAAGAACTGGCTAAAAATGAGATCGATGTTAATAAAGCAGCCGAAATCTTGCCTAGTGAATGCAGTGTTGATGGTTCTTCTTTAACAGCTGCAACGAAAAATGATTACTTCTGGGCAGACGAGAAAGGCTGGCATTTCCGTACTCCATTAGATGGTGGCGCAACGACGCCAAACTCAACCTATATTCGTTCAGAACTGCGTGAGTTAGCAGGTGATTGGGCACCTTGTGGTGATACCTCTCTTGCAAATTGGGAATACGGTGGCGAGCATACTTTGGTTGCGACATTAAGTTTGGATGAAATTCCACATCTTCCGCTGAAAAAAGATGGTATTACACCTACCGATCCTAAAGTGGTATTGGGTCAAATCCATGCTCACGACATAAGCGCAGCAACCGCTAAGCTTTTGTGGGAAGGCAACGATAAGCCAGTCCGCGTTATCCTAAATAAGTCGACAGAGAAGAGCGCATTCTCGGTTAAACTTGGCAAAATTGATGACCCAAGCCAGCCTTGGAGCTACAAAATTAAAATGACAGCCCGAGGCATCGAACTTAGTGCTGGTGGTGTGACTAAGAAGTTATCGTTTGGCAAAGAGCTGGATGGCGCATGGAAGAATGAAACCTTCTACTTCAAAGCTGGCCTTTATCCTCAAGTCTATAAGGAGTTTGGCGGTGCTTTTGAAGCTACGTTCTCTAAGTTGAGTATCGAACATAAAGCTCGTCCAGGTGATTTCGGAACAAAAGTTGCTCTTGAGTGTGACCCAGCTGTTTCGGATTGTTCTTGCGTAGAAGCGGATCCAAACTGTACGTGGTGGGATGTGCCGTTAAAAGCCCCAACCATTCCAGCAACACCGATTCCGGGGAATAAACCAGGCCAGAACTTTGACCTAACGACTTGGTATTTGTCTCAACCGTTTGACCATGACTTCAACGGCAGACCAGATGATGTATTTGAGCAACATTTAAACCAAGGCTATGAGCACCCAGAGCACTTTTATACTGCTGACGATGGTGGCATGGTATTTAAGTCGTTTATTAAAGGTGTTCGTACCTCTAAGAATACCAAATATGTCCGTACTGAATTACGTGAAATGCTTCGTGCCGGTGACATGTCTATCCCAACTAAAGGGGTGAACAAAAACAACTGGGTATTTAGTTCTGCTCCAGTTGAAGATCAAAAAGCTGCGGCTGCTATCGATGGTGTGATGAACGCCACACTTAAGATTGATCACACAACAACAACGGGTGATCCTAGCCAAGTTGGACGCTTTATCATTGGTCAAATTCACGATAAAGATGACGAACCTATCCGCCTCTACTACCGTAAACTGCCAGATCAAGAGATGGGTACGGTTTACTTCGCACATGAAAATACAAATGAAGGCTCAGATAAGTTCTTTGACTTAGTGGGTGGCATGAAAGGTGTCACAAACGATGGTATTAAACTCGGTGAAGTCTTCTCTTACCAAATCAAAGTTGTGGGCAACACAATGACAGTAACGGTAATGCGTGAAGGCAAGCCTGACGCAGTTCAAGTCGTCGATATGAGTGAAAGTGGCTACGATCAAGGCGGAAGATACATGTACTTTAAAGCTGGGGTTTACAACCAGAATAACACTGGTGATCCAGATGATTATGTACAAGCAACCTTCTACAAACTTGAGAAATCACACAGTCAATATCAAGAATAATACGTGCTGATGTCACTGTAACTTGGTATCTACATTTCAAATCTAACTCAAAACCGTTCACTTTATGTGAGCGGTTTTTTTGTTCTAGTACTTAATTTTTCCCTATCTACGCTTTGGTTAGTTCAAGTTTTAGTTAAAATATTTAACTTTTATTACTATAAGATCAAAGGGTTAGTATTTAATTTGAACGTTTTAAAAAATATATTCAATTGCGGTGTAATATTTTGGCAGTCATTAGCGACTAATGTTTAAAGGTAAAATACTTGATTTGAATTACACTTTGTAGATGTCTATTTTGAAATAACATCGCAATAACGAGAAGACGCAAGGAATTTAAATTGATCGATGAATTACAAGCATTTCTTTTAAGTGGTGAAACATCAAATGTACTGTTGTTTATCGGTATCATTTTACTGTCTTACTTATTAGAAGATTTAGCCATAGTGACGGCTGGCACGTTGGCCGCACAAGGCAGTATGCTGCCATCGGTTGCTCTATTTGCAATCTTCATTGGGATTGCGAGTGGTGATCTTGGGTTGTACTGTTTGGGACGAGTGGGGCGCAGAGTTCGTGTTTTGCGCTATAAGGCACTAACAAATCGCCACTTTAAAGTTATGCGAGCTCGTTTCCATCGTGGTGCTTTCTTCAATCTTTTTGTTATTCGTTTTATTCCGGGAATGAGAAGTGTTGGTTTTACTCTTAGTGGTTTTTTCACTATCCCATTGAGCATATTTTTATGCGCGGTCATTTCGGCTACCGCGATATGGACAACATTAGTCTTTTTCGCCATTTACTATTTAGGGAGTCAGGCATGGATGCAAGCGTCGCATTTACAATGGTTGATTGTACCGTTTGCTATCGCCCTATTATTTTTCGTTAATCGTTTTCTCAACCATTCACTATCAAAAGGTCATGCATGAGTTCGTTGACAGATGTTCGTTTAATTCCATCGCATAAAATTAATGCAGGTATGCCCGTTTTAGAGATTGATTCAGAGCAGAGTATTTCTCGATTTGAGTTTTTTCCAACGTGGTTTTTTTATACGCCAGTTGTTTTACAGAGTGTGGCACAAGGGCTGTATTATCGAGATTTTCGTTTACCGTTAGTCGTCAACCCAAGCATTAAATTAAGTGGCATGGTGGGTGAATCGAAACACGATATCATGCGCTTAGCTGGAGAGACGGCAATGCCTTGGATTTCGCCTTTCGTGACGTTGACGAAAACCCAATCTCCTGTAGACGAGCAGGTTGAAGATGCATTAGCTACGTTGCGCAGTGAAAACCTTGATTTTCCAATTGTTGGTAAGCCAGACCTCGGTTGTCGTGGGGTTGGGGTGAAGCTCCTTCGTGATTCTGGGCAGTTAAAAGATTACATTGCTAATTTTCCAAGCGATGCGCGCTTTTTACTTCAGCAAAAAGCTCCGTACCAGGCTGAGGCAGGGGTGTTTTATGTGCGCCATCCAAATGAATCTAAAGGGAAGATAATTTCAATTACTTTGAAATATTCACCGTCTGTTGTTGGAGATGGTCAAAGTACGTTGCAGCAGTTGATAGAGCGTTGTCCTCGTGCGGGTCAGTTGACTCATCTCTATTTTCCAAGGCATCTCGACAAATTAAATTGGGTTCCGGCAGAGAATGAAGAATTTCAACTCGCTTTTGCTGGGAGTCATAGCCGCGGCAGTATTTTCCGCGACGGTAATCAGTACATTACCAAAGAACTAACCGAGAAGCTGGATCTGATTCTTAAAGATGTTGAGGGATATCACTACGGTCGACTTGATATTAAGTTCGATAATCTCGACGACTTTATGAAAGGTGAACACTTTACCATTCTAGAACTCAATGGTGCGAGCAGCGAGGCCGCACATATTTGGGATAGAAATACGCCATTAATGTCCATTTTTGGGATGTTACTGAAGCAATATCGTTTGTTGTACTCAATCGGAGCAAAGCAGAAAAAACGGGGCTATACACCTCCTTCTTTTAGAGAGCTTTTGGGTGCTTGGCGAGAAGAAAAAAACTTAACCAAACAATATCCAAGTACCGATTAAATTTACGTCATTGTCTAAGGCAACAAAATTATAAGGAAGCTTATGTTATCGATAATTGCAAACAGTCAAGGCCAGTTGGTTGGGCGTGAATTGCCTGTAATTCAAGGTTGTATTGAAACGTTAGAACAAGGTTATGAGTGTTTAGAGTTTTTAACTGATGAACAATATTTATGGTCAGCTAAACCACATGTTAACAGTAGTATTGGAGAGCATTTTCGTCATCTTCTTGACCTCTTTCATGCGGTAAATGTTGGTATGTCGGAGTCAGCAAAGAATAATGAACCACTGGTTATTGATTATAATTTGAGACGACGTGGACACATTGTTGAAACGTCACGAGAGCAGGCGCTATTGGAGTTATCTCAGTTAATCCAGTGGTTGGAAACACTTAGTGAACAAGAACTCAAAACGTCGGTAGATGTCCTGACAGAAGTCTCTATTATTCACACCGACATGAATCTTATGACGTCAACACTAGAGCGAGAAATTACGTTCGCGGCGCTACATGCCACGCATCATTATGCGATGACAAAAGTAACAACCAGTTTATTAGACCTCAATGTGAGTGATGACTTTGGCTTCGCTCCAGCAACGTTGTCGTATTTAAGAGGTCAGTAACTATGTGTTCTGTTTCTTGGTTAGTCGATAAAGACGGCTATCAGATATTTTTTAACCGCGATGAACAAAAAACACGAGCAGATGCATTGCCACCTCAGATACTGCACATCGATGGGGTTGATGTTGTGATGCCGATCGATCCTGTTGGTCAAGGAAGTTGGATCAGCACCAATGAAATGGGTTTGAGTTTGTGTTTGTTGAACAACTATCAAGCGAGTAACCCAAATGATGTGATATTAAGCCGTGGGTTATTGCTGAAGAGCTTGTCGAGTGAGAACAGTATTGAGAGCGTCCGCGATGCTTTTTCTAAGCTTGCTTTGCCTCAGTTTGCTCCATTTAGTCTATTAGCATTTGATCGCAGTGTTAGCCAAGATGGAAGCCCTGTTATGGCGTTTGAGTGGAATGGTCTGGAGTCCAATGTGCATCCAACAGACTCACCATTGTTTTCATCTGGCGTTGATTTACACAATGTTATTCATTATCGCAAAACGGCCTTTCAGAGCATTGTTGGGGAAGAGCGAACTCAGGAGAACTTATTGAAGTTTCATCGCCATCAGCATGCCGAACATTCACATATGTCGGTCTCTATGCATCGAGACGATGCTAAGACCGTGAGTTTTACTCACATTGAGGTATCCAATGATTCGCAACAAATGAGATACGTTGCGGGGTCACCGAGCACACAGCTTACTTTACAAGCATTAACTAATAACACGACGGCGCTGCCGAATCGTAATTCTTTGGCATTAACCAATTAAGGAAATAATTATGAAATATATTATGGCAACAATGTTGTTCTTTTTTACTCATCTTAGTTTTGCAGCCGATGCAATTTCTACCAGCTTCTTGAGTAATAAGGCTGTCAGCGGTTATGACACGGTCGCTTATTTTACAGAGGGTAAGCCAGTGAAAGGAAGTTCGACATTTAAAACAGAATATATGGGTGCCGATTGGCTATTTGCTTCACAAGAGCATCTTGATCTGTTTCTAGCGGAACCAGAGAAGTATGCACCTCAATATGGTGGGTACTGTGCGTGGGCCGTTTCAGCTCAGAATGATTTTGCTCCATCAGACCCTACTAAGTGGGCAATTGTCGATGATAAGTTATACCTGAACTATAACGCATCGGTTAAAGAGAAATGGGATGCTGACCGCGCATTGCACATTACCCAAGCTGATACTAATTGGCCTGCTCTAATTAAGTAAGAAGTGATAGAAGGAGATACGCTATGATCGCAAGCCCATTTCGTTTACCTAGAGTAACCCCTTTTGGGTTGGGAGAGTCTGTTGTTGAATGGGCGACAGGATTGTCCAAGTTGGATCATTTGTATCAGCAACGACCTGAAACCAATACCTCGTTTGATTTTATGCGCTACACCTTAGATGCGCTAAACGTTGACTATGCGGTGAACCGAGGCTCTACCGACTCAATTCCAGTAGAAGGTGCGGTTGTTATCGTAGCAAACCATCCACTTGGTGCGATTGAAGGGGTTATTTTAGCGGACTTGGTTGGTCAGGTGAGGAAAGACGTTAAAGTTCTCGCGAACCAAATGCTAAAACGCCTTCCTGAAATTAGCGATCTGTTTATTGGTGTTGATGTTTTTGGTGGGGAAGGAGCAAAGCGAACCAATAGCAATGCTATTCGTGAAGCTAATCAACATCTTGCCGATGGTGGTGTTCTGGTTATCTTCCCTGCTGGGGAGGTATCGACCTATCCGAAAGGTGGCTCGTCTCTATCTGATATAGAGTGGCGTAACTCTGTTGCGAAGTTTATCAAGCACAGTGAAGCGACAACGGTACCTATCTTTATCAATGGAAAGAATAGCGATCTGTTTTATCGAGCTGGCCATGTTCACCCGTTACTTCGTACAGCGATGCTTGGGCGAGAGCTGCTTAATAAGCGATCAACTGAGATTAAAATTTCGATAGGCGATACGATTCCGTTTAGTGAGCTTTCAACCTTTGATAGAGACAAAGATATCGTTAATTATCTGCGTTTAAACACCTATTTGATGCGACCAGAAAGTGATCATTTTTCAATGCAAGGTGCTCCTAGTTATGGAACTGAAGTCATTGACTCCGTAGAGACGAGTTTACTTGAACAGGAATTAGTCACATTACCGTCTGATGCGGTGTTACACGAGCAAACCGACTTTATTGTGTACTATGCGTCGACCAGCCAGATCCCTAATATCATGCGGGAAATAGGGCGAATTCGAGAAAATAGTTTCCGTGCGGTTGGCGAAGGCTCTGGCCTTGAGTGTGACATTGACGAGTTTGATAGCTACTACTTACAGTTGTTCGTGTGGCACAAGCAAGACAAACAGATTGTGGGTTCCTATCGTCTTTGTATGGTCGACGAACTGGTGAAAGAAAAAGGAATAGAAGGGCTTTATTCTCGTAGTCTATTTAACTATGACCAAACGTTTATTGATTCTCTTGATCATAGTATTGAAGTTGGGCGTTCTGTTGTCGCCGAACGTTACCAAAAGAATCTAAATTCATTGTTAATGCTGTGGAAAGGCTTGGCGAGTTTTGCTTCTCGTAACCCTAAATACACACACCTGTTTGGTCCAGTGAGCATTAGTAATGATTACAGTGACAGTGCACGACAGTTAATGGCAGCGACATTGTCGGTTCATTATTACGATGACGAAAAGGCAGAATTGGTCAAACCACTCACACCATTGCGCGCGAGTAATTCTGTGTTTTGGCAACCTAATTTGCTGTCTGCACTTGCAAGCGTCTCCTTATTGTCTAAGGTGCTATCTCGCATGGAGCAAGGTAAGGGCTTGCCAGTATTGCTGCGTCAATACATAAAGATGAATGGTAAGCTGGTTTGCTTTAATGTTGACCCTGCGTTTCATGACACGTTAGACGGGTTAATCGTTGTTGACTTAAGAGAAGTGCCGTTAAAGACATTAGGTCGATATATGGGGCGTGAACAAGCTGCGCTGTATTTAGAAAGCCACAAAGTTTAGCAAGTCATAACGTGACCCTATAGCTTCGAGAGTTTAAATAGTCCTAAATCAATGAGCCGATGTAAATTGCATCGGCTCTTTTGTATTTCATTGTTTAATTTTTATTATCGATATCAAAATTGGTGATGCAAAAATCGAGAAATGTTTCGCACCGTTTTGGAAGCTTTATTCCAGAAGCTTTAGAAATGACCAGTGAAATGGGAGTTGCGTAATCAGATAATGGAATGCTAATAAGTTCTGATCCATCGAAGCAAGTATTTGATTTTATATGGGAATTCATTAACGCGTAGCCTTCGCCATTTGCAACCAAACTGCGCAGCATCTCGATACTTTTAGTACGGTGCTTAATGATTGGATCCTTATCATATTGCTCAAATAACGACTGAAAATATTTATTCGAATGAGGTAAGTCTAATAAGATTAAAGGCTCATCTTTTAAGGTCATCAAATTGATTTGTTTTCTATTCGCCAATGGATGTTTCACCGATAACAGTACATGTGGACTGATCTTCGCAAGCTCTGTTGATTCAATTTGAGCGTTGTTATTTAAGTCATACATCAAAGCCATCTCTATTTTCCCGGTAAGAAGTGCTTCGTTTATCTCTTCGATATCTCCTTCGAATAACTTGAAGCTTACTTCTGGGTAGAGCTTGGTGAATCCTTGGATTAATTTAGGTGCATAAATCGGCCCTAAACTTGCGTAGCATCCAACATTAATTACCCCAGAAATTAAGGTGCTATGCTGCGTCATATAGCCGTTAATTTCTTCAGCATGAGACAATAAAGTACGGCTATAAGAAAGCATCTCTTTCCCTGCCGGCGTTAGTGAAACTCCTTTAGCGTGGTGTCTTATCAGCAATTGAGTATTTAACGTTTCTTCGAGCTGAGAAATCGCGTTTGAAATTGCGGGTTGGGAGATGTAAAGCTTTTCACTCGCTTCTGTTACGTTGCCAGATTCGGCAACAACAACAAAATATTTGAGTTGTTTTAAAGTGTAATTAATCATCTCTAAGACCTACCATCAAATAAAATCTATCTGTGTTAGACATAGCATAACTTACTTTTATACAAAATAATGGGTTGAATTCTTAACTATCCAAATAAATCAGTATAAATTTTAATTATTTACCTTTTGACAAAATTATATTTTACGTATGTAACGAGATGAATCATAAATACAGAGCACTTTCGATAATCGATCGTTACCAAACGTTATAAAACAATGCCTTGTTTAGTACAAAAGGTCTACGAGGATCGAAAGCTTAAAGGTGTGATAGTTATTTTCTATTTCGCTCTCCTTAGCTTAAATAGGCTATTGGTATTAGCTCGTAACTATTACTTTGAAACGTCATTATGTTGTTAACATTGTAAGGGCTCGATTGATGTCAAAGAGAACAGTAGCTAAAGCTCAAACTATAGATATACCCAAAGAACGAATAGAGAAAGATCTTTTGGGCGAAAGAAGTTTGCCGATGGACGTTTATTATGGCGTACAAACTTTACGAGCAATGGAAAACTTTCATATTACTTCCATTTGTGTTGGTGATTTTCCTAATTTGGTGAAAGCCTTAGGGATGGTGAAGAAAGCCTGTGCAGTCGCAAATGCTAAGCTCAATATACTTGATACAGAAAAAGCGGAGGCAATAACGAAAGCCTGTGACGAAGTGATTGGTGGTAAGTTCAATAACCAATTTGTAGTCGATATGATTCAAGGCGGAGCGGGCACTTCAACTAACATGAATGCAAATGAAGTGATTGCGAATAGGGCATTAGAAATTCTTGGCTTTGAAAAAGGCCGCTATGACATCCTTAGTCCAAACAACCACGTCAATTTGTCACAATCTACTAATGACGTGTACCCAACCGCCATACGTTTAGCGTTAATCATGTCAATACCGGAACTTTACGAGTCAATAGCGTTACTGGGTTACCAATGTAAACAGAAGGCTGTCGAGTTTAGTCGTGTGATAAAAATGGGGCGAACCCAGTTACAAGACGCGGTCCCGATGACGTTAGGCCAAGAGTTTGAAGCGTACTATGCGACGCTGAAAGAAGATCTCGATATGTTAAAGGTTGTTTCGAATAATTTTAAAGAAATTAATTTGGGTGCAACTGCAATTGGCACAGGAATTAACACCGACCCCGAATATTCGAGTTTAGTCATTGAAGAACTGTGTTGGATTTCAGACATACACTTCGTCAAAGCCACCAACTTGATTGAAGCAACAAGTGATATGGGCGCGTTTGTTACTCTTTCAAGTATGCTAAAAAGAACCGCTATAAAAGTCTCAAAAATATGTAATGACTTGCGTTTGATGAGTAGTGGGCCAAGAGCGGGCTTGAATGAAATAAACCTCCCTCCTATGCAGCCAGGATCTTCGATAATGCCTGGTAAGGTAAACCCTGTTATTCCTGAAGTTGTCAATCAAGTGGCTTATGAGGTTATTGGTAATGATCTCGCAATAACAATGGCGTCTGAAGCAGGGCAACTTCAATTAAACGTTATGGAGCCTGTTATTGCATTTAATTTACTACGGTCGATACAATTCATGACTAATGCATTTAATACACTTGCAACACGCTGTATTTCAGGTATTACTGCGAATGAAGAGCATTGTAAATCAATGGTTTATAATAGCATTGGCATTGTAACAGCGATTAACCCTTATTTGGGTTATGAAGAGTCGACTCGGATTGCAAAAGAGGCATTAGGTACAGGGGAAAATATTATTAATTTGATTAAACGAGACGGTTTATTAACAGATCAGCAGTTATCAGACATCCTTAATCCTGAAAACATGACTCAACCTAGACGACAACTTTAATCTAAGAGAAGATTGATAATCTGATATGTATAAACCCCTTGATTGTTTCTTAAATTTTAAGCGAGGGGTTCAATAAAAAAAGATAGACCATTTGGTCTATCTTTTTTAGTTTATACCTTAGCGAAAAGTGAGATTTTAGCGCTGCGAAGCATCCTTATAGGCAGAGTATGTGCGCTGCGTAGCAATATGCCCGGCGATATGCTTAGCATCATGCCATACTCCCCAGATAAAGGCTGAACCACGTCGTGATAACCACGCTTGACCAACAAAATATACACCTGGCTCGGTCGAGACACCTCGTTGATGAGCAGGTTTGCCTTTTTCATCAAACGCATCGACTTTTAACCAGCTGTAATCGAGCGCGAAGCCCGTTGCCCAAACGATGGTTGTGATGCCTTCTTTCGCTAAATCAAGCTCAAGAATCGGATTTGTCATACACTCAGGATCAGCGAGAACATTACGAGCGGATGGTTCCTCAGGAAGATCTAGACCATTGCGTTCAATATATGCATCGGCAGAATCCAAGAAATCCATGTAATTCTTATTCCCGCGCTCTACATTGTCATTAAGGTCATTTTGGAAAGTAACCTTACCGTTATTAAATTCCTTGGTCATACCAAGTAGGGTAATCCCTTGATGAGCGAGTGCGCGAAAATCAACAGTACCGTCCTTACCATGTGCACCTGTTACAGCAATAGTTACATGTTCTGTTCCTGGCTCTAGAGACTCACGATCCCACTCACCTAATACGCCCAACCACCAACAGAAATCGCGATTACGGTATGAACGAGGCGGGCGATCATGTGGGCCAGCTGATAAGAAGACTTTTCGGCCTGAACGCTGAAGTTCGTCAGCGATTTGCACACCAGATGAACCAGCACCTACTACCAACACAGCGCCTTCTTCTAATTGCTGAGGGTTTTTGTAATCTGCAGAGTGTATCTGTGTAACGGATTCGTTTTTAGCAATAGGAGGAATAACCGGAGTTTGGAAAGGTCCGGTTGCCGAGACAACACGTTTTGCTTCTATTGTCCCTTGTGATGTTTCGATGATAAAGCCTTGAGCATTCACATTTCGCACAACGCTTTTAACTTCTACACCAGTGCGGATAGGGGCTTCAAACTTTTTCGCGTAATCCACTAGGTAATCAGCGACTTTTTCTTTAGGGATAAAAGAGTCAGGATCATGGCCTTCAAATTCTAATCCAGGAAAGCGGTCATGCCAAGCTGGACCATTCGCTACCAATGAATCCCATCGTCTGGTTCTCCATTGCTCGCCGATACGATTACGCTCTAAAACAAGGTGTGGAATATCATGCTTGCTTAAATGCTCACTCATTGCAACACCGGCCTGACCAGCACCTATTACAAGCGTATCTATTTTTTCAATTGCCATTGTTGTTTCCTTATTATTTTTTATCAAGGCCAATGAATAAGCCAAGAGGGTTTCCATATCACGTAGACGATTTAGCCAGCTGTCAATTGGAAGTGAACCTATACAACCGTATTCTTTACTCTTTTAAGATTGAAAAAAGCATAATTAGGAAATGTGCATTGGTAAAATATTATTAATTTAACAATTAAATCAAAAAAAATTATTTAAACAATTTGGCTAGTGGTAGTTTGTGGGGGATATAAATGGCTAATTGTTTGAATGTGTTACTAAAGAGATCAAGCAAATGATTTCTCGTTTTTCTGTGAATAGAAATAAGTTATTTTGCTGATATATTTAAAAAATTTTCATTTCTAGAAAGTGATTATAGAATAAAAAGTAATAGCAAGATTAGACGGGACCAGATACATGATAAGAACAGGTGAAGAGTACCGTGAGTCAATAAAAGATAGCCGTGAAGTTTATATAGCAGGAGAAAAGGTAAAAGATGTTACTAGCCATCCTGCTTTTAAGCCGATCGTTGATGTAAAAGCGAAAATTTATGACATGCAGCATAGCGCTTCTACAAAAGATGTCATGACCTATCAAGCCGATAATAATGAAGTGTGTGCTATCGCCTTAAAGCTGCCGCAGAGTAAGCAAGATTGGTGGGATAAGAAAACAGCCACTAATTTGATGATGAATGAAGTTGGCGGTGTTGTTACCCGAGTCGGGGATGAGACGGTTGGCGAAATGTGGTCACTGTATGATTCACAAAAAGCGTTAAATGGCATCAATTCTGAATTTTCAGACAATATAAAAAATCACATTAATAACGTTATTATTAACGATACATTCCACTTAACGGCGAACACAGATCCAAAAGGCGATCGTTCTAAAGCGCCTCAATTACAAGATCCGGACATGCGCTTACATGTCGTGCGAGAAACGGATCGCGGCATTGTGGTTCGCGGAGCAAAATTTGAAACAGCCGCAGCTTACGCTAACCAAGCCTATACCAAGCCCACGATTGCAAATTGGGAGGCGGATACAAAATTTTCAGATTATGCATTAGGCTTTATTTGTAATTTTAGCTCTCCCGGTCTCAAAATTATTTGTCGCGATGGTTTTGCTGATAAAAATCCTTTGGATTATCCCATTGCGACAAAGTTTGATGAAATTGAAGCATTGGTCATTTTCGATGATGTTGAAATTCCATGGGAAGATGTGCTGTTCTATCGAAACACCCAAGCCGCGAAGTTTATTCACACTTCGCTACATCGATATTCTGCCTTTGCATTTATACAGCGTAATTTAAAAGTTGCTGAGTTATTAATTGGTGCATCAATACTGAATGTCCAGCAAACTGGCGTAGATAATCAAGTTGGTGTGCAGGAACGCTTATCTAAATTGGCATGCTATCGAGAAGGTATCGACGCTCATTTAATTTCATCTATTGCGATGGCTGAAAAAAGCCCGAGTGGTTTGGTTATGCCTAATCAGTCATTGCTTTATGCGGGCCGCGTTTTTGCTTGTTCTCAGCTTTATGAAATGGTCAACGTTGCGCGTGAATTAGGTGGTGGGCAAGTATGTTTAACACCTAATTACGATACGTTTAACCATGATGAAACTAAGCCATGGTTGGATAAATTTTACAACGTAAATGCTCAGTGGCCAGCTGAGGAAAGAAGAAAGTTGCTGGCGTACTCTCGTGATCTATGTAATTCAGACTACGCTGGTCACAGGTTAACATTCCAAGAATTTGCTCAATCACCGCGTTTTGCTCATCTAGCGTCGGTTTATCACCATTTTGATTTCGATGGGCCTGCTGAATTGGTTCGCCAAGCGGCAGG
Source organism: uncultured Vibrio sp. (assembly GCA_947504195.1). Lineage (GTDB taxonomy): Bacteria > Pseudomonadota > Gammaproteobacteria > Enterobacterales > Vibrionaceae > Vibrio. The sequence continues at coordinate 414,229 of CANNGN010000002.1, forward strand.
TTTAAGTCAAACAATACAGTCAACACAGCTCGAAAATACAGGTGTGGCGGGGGAACATGGCTCTTTCTTGAGCACTACGGCAGATATTTTAAATAATAAAACTCGCCTATAAACAACGAAAACTCCAATTTAATCATGTTTATACGAGTCACTTTCTATGAGCTATTCTTCTAGAAGTGGCTTGTTCGGCTCTCTATTTTTAACTAAAACCCAAGACATAATTTGATAAAAAGCATTGGATGAGCATCCACAATTATGAATAAATTTTAATTATCCAAGAACTTAAAAATTAATATTTTACTAATGTTTCGTGGAATCATAATGTCTGAAATTGAATAACGTGAAACATTAATCCAATGACTAAAGATAACTAATAAGTCGCTTACTTATGAGTGACTAAAACAAACGTGAAAAGAGATAATACTATGATTATTGGTGTACCTAAAGAAATTAAAAATCATGAATACCGTATTGGCTTAACGCCTGCTGGGGTTAAAGAGTTAGTTTTAAATGGTCATAATGTGATCGTTGAAAATAATGGCGGTGCCTCGATTGGTTTCGATAATGAACAGTATGTTACAGCGGGTGCAAAAATTATTGATAGCGCTGCGGAGATATTTGCTACTGCCGATATGATTATCAAGGTAAAAGAGCCACAACCTGTAGAATGTAAAATGCTTCGTCCAGGGCAAATACTGTTTACATATTTACATCTAGCACCTGATCCACAGCAAACTGAATTATTGGTTGCATCAGGCGCAACGTGTGTTGCCTATGAAACCGTGACTGCTGAAGAAGGTGGTTTGCCTTTATTAGCACCAATGTCTGAAGTAGCCGGTCGTATGTCGATTCAAGCAGGAGCTCACGCGTTAGAAAAAGCACAGGGTGGACTTGGTGCGTTACTTGGCGGCGTTCCGGGTGTTGCTCCAGCTAAAGTATTAATTGTTGGTGGTGGTGTTGTAGGAACTCAAGCTGCAAATATGGCAGTAGGTATGGGCGCTGATGTCACTATTTTAGACCGCTCTTTACCACGTTTACGTCAATTAGACGCAGAGTTTAAGGGTCGTTTGAAAACCGTTTATTCTACGGCTGATGCAATGGACCAACTTATCGTCGAAGCTGATTTAGTGATTGGTGCGGTATTAATCCCAGGTGCTGCTGCGCCGAAATTGGTGACAAAAGAGCACATCAAAATGATGAAGAAAGGCGCTGTTGTCGTCGATGTTGCCATTGATCAAGGTGGCTGTTTTGAAACATCAAAAGCAACGACACACCAAGATCCGACCTATATTGTTGATGATGTTGTTCATTACTGTGTTGCCAACATGCCTGGTGGCGTGGCTCGTACTTCAACAATGGCACTTACCAATGCAACGATGCCGTTTGCCGTAACACTTGCCAATAAAGGTGCTAAACAAGCGTTACTTGATGATAAGCATCTACTCGCGGGACTAAATGTTCTTGGCGGAAAAGTGACTTATAAACCTGTTGCCGATGTTTTAGGATATGAATACGTATCCCCAGAAGTTGCTCTAGCCAGTTTGTAATATTTAACTAGATGACAGCTAACTGTGTCTGAAAGAGTACAAATTTAACGTTTGTACTCTTTTTTATACGATTCGATAAGGCTTTTAAGCAGGCTGTAAACCTTACTGGTCCCTTAAAGCCGTTTCTTTTATGAATTCAAGTGAAATTATCCGGTTGCTTCACAGTTTTTTATTTTGCTTTCACTAAGCTTCTTGCCTTTTAAAGCAAGGAATTACAGGTCGTTTTATTCAATTTCTCTAGAATTCAGTATCTTTTTGAACGTTAACTTTGTTGAATAGATTTTTTTTATTCGATTGTAAGGTTAATAATATTTTAACAATTCATTAACGCTCCTTAATCTAGAGTGAGTAATCAAAGCGATACCGCAAAGCAATACCCGCAACGCTTTCGTATCGGATGTGGACATGACGAATAGATAATGAATACGCATGTTATCAGGGCGGGCAAGTAGAAAGAGCTGAAGATGAAAAAGTCACCCACTATAGATATGTTAAAACAACTCATTCATTTTGATACGACGAGCATTAACTCAAATTTGGAGTTGATGAATTACGTAACAGAATACCTAAATTCGTACGGTGTTGAGAGTACATTGATCTACGATGAAGATGGGAAGAAAGCCAACCTTTTTGCCACTATTGGCCCAGCAGGTATTTCAGGCGTTATGTTGTCGGGACATACTGATACTGTGCCCGTCACAGGACAGAATTGGACCAAAGAGCCTTTTACTCTGAGTGAAGAAAATGGTCGTTTTTATGGCCGTGGTACCAGTGACATGAAAGGCTTCGTTGCAACTGTTCTTGGTGCGGTGCCAAAGATGGTTGCTCAAGAGTTGCAGATACCTATACATCTCGCTTTTTCTTATGACGAAGAAATTGGTTGTATCGGCGTGCGTAGCTTGATTGATATGTTGAAGAATTCTCCTACCAAACCTGCTGTATGTATCATTGGTGAGCCGACATCAATGAATGTGGTGACTTCTCATAAAGGAAAGCTGGCCGCTAAAGTAACTGTTACAGGAAAAGAGTGCCACTCAGGTATGGCTCCCCAAGGCGTAAATGCGGTTAATTACGCTGCACGTTTGGTTTCTTGGTTAGAAAACGTTGCGATAGAAAAACAGACTAATGGCCCATTTGAAGAGGGCTACGAAATACCTTATAGCACAGTACATACTGGAGTTATTAATGGTGGGAACGCCTTAAATATTGTTCCCAAGCACTGCAGCTTTCTATTCGAAATTCGCAATATAGCCGCAGAAGATCCAAAAGAGATACTCGCCGAATTTAAAGCATACTGCTCAGAACTAACGAGTGAAATGCAAAAAACCGATGCCAATTGCAAGATTGATATCGAAATTACCACCGAATACCCAGGGTTAAATACACCTGAAAGCGACCAAGCGGTTGCCTTTGTCCGCAAGCTTGCTCAATCAACAAACCACGCCAGTATTAATTTTGGCACTGAAGGAGGATTATTTAATCACCATTTAGGTATTCCTACCGTTGTTTGTGGACCTGGTAGCATGAATCAAGGGCATAAACCAGACGAATATATTCATGGAGAGCAGCTAGTTAAGTGTGAAGAATTTATAGATCGTCTGATCCTAGAGCTAAGTACTAATCGTGACATTCATCTAGACCTTTAGATATGGTGGATTGGTATAGGTTCTAAAATAAACGTTAAACTAAAAAGGAAAGTTCAATTATGGAAATTAGTCAGAATCATCCACAAAGTTCAGCTGAACCGTCAGCATCGACATCAACCTTTAAGAGGACACTCGGCCTTGGATCGCTATTAGCTGTTTCCGTGGGTTTAGTTGTGTCACAAGGTGTAATGGTATTGATGCTTCAAGGTGCTGGCATTTCTGGATTAGGGTTTATCATACCGCTCATCATCGCTTACTTCTTGGCAATCACTTATATTTATTCTTTTTCTGAATTATCACTAATGATCCCTAAAGCAGGTGGTCTTGCAAGTTACACTGAGGTCGCAATTGGGCATTTCTCAGCCATACTCGCGGTCTTTTCTGGATACGTTGTGGTAACCATGTTCGCCGTCTCAGCCGAACTCTTATTAGTGGATTTTGTCATTAATAAAATCTTCCCAGATGTGTTTCCTACATATGCCGTTGGCTTTGGGTTACTTACAATCTTTACTCTTTTGAATTTAAAAGGTATTGATGTATTTGCTAAATTACAATCTGTTCTAGCTTTCGTCATGATTACGTTACTGCTTATTATCGCGCTAAGTGCTCTTGCTGGCCCTATGGATGCGAAACCGATAAGTCTTGATGCTCTGACGGCTGACTGGAACCCATTAGGTCTCGGTGTAATCACGCTTGCTGCATTAGCGATATGGGGTTTTGTTGGCGCAGAGTTCGTTTGCCCATTAGTTGAAAACGCGAAAGAACCTAATAAAAACATCCCTCGCTCAATGATTATTGGGATGACTATTATTTTTGTCACCATCTCTTTGTATTGTTTTGCCGCTCTACTGTATGTACCCGCTGATCAGTTAGCAGGATCGACATTACCTCACTATGACTTTGCACTTGCTGCTTTTGGTGATATCGGGCTTATTCTTATTGCGGTAATTTCAGTCACTGCAACATGTAGTACCGTTAATACCTGTCTTGCTGCTATACCTAGAATGCTTTACGGCATGGCTTTAAATGGACAAGTGTTCCCACAATTAAAAGTTCTTTCTAAGAAAAATAAAACACCTTGGGTAGCAGTACTGTTTGTCGCGGTAATTACCGGTATTCCAATGGTATTGCTTGTAGACCAGCCTGAATCTATTGGTTTACTTCTTGTTTCGGCAGCAATCGCTTGGTTGATTTCTTACATCATCACGCATATCAATGTGATTGTGTTACGTCGTCGTTACCCAAATCTAAAAAGACCATACAAAACACCTTTTTACCCATTACCACAGATCATCGGGATCGTTGGGATGATTTACTCAATCTACTATGCATCACCAGCACCAGAGCTTAGTTTTCAAATCTTCAGTTCTGCAGGCGTTGTATTAGGTGTTGTCTCAGTAATAGGTGTTATCTGGGTGAAATTTGTTATGAAAAAAGGTCTATTTACTCCAGAGCCAATTGAATCAGTATTGGATTCGGACAAATAAACTGCATAAGTTAATAGAAATATAAAAGCAAAATTACATTTTAACGTTGTAAACAAAAATCTGTTTTTAGCTACATGTTATTGACCACTGTGTTGAAACGTGTAGCTAAAAACTCTTGCACTACGATTGAGGAGTTCCCCTACAATGAACTATTTAGATAAAGAAATGCAAAACGTTTGGCAAAAAGATAAAGATCACCACATTCATCCTTGGACTGATTTTTCATCATTTAACGAAACGGGAGCCATGATTTTATCTGGTGGCGATAATGCACATGTTACTGATGGCGCTGGTAAACGGTATTTAGACGGTATCGGCGGATTATGGTGTGTCAATATTGGCTATGGTCGTCAAGAGATAGCGCAAGCAATGGCCGAGCAGGTAATGAAAATACCTTATTATTCTGCATTTGGTCACCACACTACTCAGCCAGCTGCTGAATTGTCGGCAAAACTTGCAGAACTCGCACCTGGCGATCTCAATCACGTCTTCTATGGTTGTGGGGGCTCTGTTGCAAATGACACCGCTGTTCGTATGGTTCATTTTTATTTCAATCAATTAGGCAAAACTTCGAAGAAAAAAATCATTTCGCGTATTGATGGATACCATGGCAGTACTTACATGGCGATGTCGGTTACTGGCGTTAAATTCGATCATATCGGCTTTGACATCGAAGAAGAACTTGTTCACCACATTTCATGTCCTAACTCTTACCGTCGACCAGCAGATCAAAGCTTAGAAGACTTCTGTGATGAAAAAGTGCAAGAGCTTGAAGATAAGATTCTGGAACTTGGTCCTGATAATGTCGCGATGTTTTTTGCTGAGCCAATCATGGGTGCTGGTGGCGTAATTGTTCCGCCTCCTGGGTACCACAAAAGAACTTTGGATGTTTGCCACAAATACGACATTCTTTATATTTCTGATGAAGTGGTAACGGCTTTTGGACGATTAGGCCATATGTTTGCCTCCGAAGATGAGTTTGGTATTGTTCCAGATATCATTACTTGTGCAAAAGGTTTAACTTCTGGTTACATTCCTCTTGGTGCCACGATTATTTCAGATAAAATTTATGATGTAATCAGTAAGCCACAAGCTGAAGGTGCATTATTTACTCACGGTTACACCTATTCAGGTCACCCTGTGAGTTGTGCAGTTGCACTTAAAAACATTGAAATACTTGAAAGAGAAAATATTTGTGACAATGTAAAAGAAATGGGTAGTTACTTTGAAGAGCAGCTACGCACACTTAGTGATCTTTCTATCGTTGGGGATATTCGCGGTAAGAAATTTATGATTTGTATTGAGAATGTCGCGAACAAAGAAACAAAAGAGCTAATCGATGGTAAAGCTAAAGTAGGCAATAGAATCGCAGATTATTGTGAAGAACAAGGACTATTAGTTCGTCCTCTTGCTCACATGAATATCTTGTCACCGCCACTTATTTTGACAAAAGAAAACATCGACTTTCTTGTCAGTACATTAAGAGGTGCGATTGAAAACACTATTTCCGATTTAAAACAGGAAGGGTTTATTTAATAACCATTAGAATTAACGTTATAAGGTTTCCGCAAACCTTATAACGTATTCTTTATTGTAGGTTTACTTCTTGTGCTTAAATTTTTCAAAATCATAACTTATCATTTTATCTATTCAAATGTTAAATGTAGGTTTGTATAAAAATTAATTAACCATAGACAACAAAGGATTAAATATGTCTACAACTAATACTCAAGAAAGTTGGCTAAAGCTAAAAAATGAATTGGTCTACCAAAATCAAGCATGGATAGATGGTCAATGGCACACTCCCACAAATGGTGAAACCTATGCAGTAACTAACCCTGCAACGGGTGAAGTCATCGTGGATATGGCAGCCTGTCAGCAAGAGGATGTTGATGTAGCTGTTGCGGCAGCAAAACGTACCTTTGATGCTGGCGTTTGGAGCTCGACTTCACCTGCTCACCGTAAAGCTGTGTTAAAAAAATTAGCTCAATTAATTTCAGAAAATACCAATGAGCTCGCCCTTCTTGAGTCGTTGAATATGGGTAAGCCCGTTGCAGACGCAGTTAGTATAGATATCCCCGGTTCAGCTGCTTGCATCGAATGGTACGCAGAAGCCATTGATAAAGTTTACGGCGAAGTTGCCCCTACAGATGCAGATAATTTTGCCACTATTACGCGAGAGCCTATTGGTGTGATCGGTGCTGTTGTTCCTTGGAACTTTCCTTTAGATATTGCTGTTTGGAAGATAGCTCCGGCACTAATAACAGGGAACTCCATTGTCTTAAAGCCAGCGGAAGAGTCACCACATACTGTTTTAAAACTCGCAGAGTTAGCTAAAGAAGCAGGTCTCCCTGATGGCGTTTTAAATATTGTTACTGGTGTTGGTGCGGTAACTGGCCAAGCTTTAGGTCTACACAATGATGTTGATTGTCTTGTGTTTACTGGCTCAACAGCGACGGGTAAGCGCTTCTTAAAATATTCTGCAGAATCGAACATGAAGCCGGTTTGGCCCGAAACGGGCGGAAAAAGTCCAAATTTAATATTTGCCGATTGTGATTTAGAAAAAGCCGTTACTGGTGCGATAAACGGTATTTTCTTTAACCAAGGCGAAGTGTGTTCAGCTAACTCAAGAATCTTAGTTGATAACAAAATAAAAGCTGAGTTTATGGATGCGTTTATTAAGGCGGCCGAAAAACTCGTACTTGGTGACCCTCTAGATCCTGCAACTCAAGTTGGTGCAATTATCGACCAAGCTCAAGTAACACGTATGTTAGCAACGATTGAGAAAGCCAAAGAGCAGGGTGCCAAACTTGTTCTAGGCGGTAACGCCGATGAAACCAAGCGGTTTTTATTCCCGACGATTTTTGATGAAGTCACACCGTCGATGGAAGTCGCAACCGAAGAGATTTTTGGCCCTGTTGCTGCGGTCATCGGTTTTGATACCGAAGAAGAAGCTGTTCAAATTGCGAATGACTCAATTTATGGGCTAGCGGCTTCTATATGGAGTAATAACCTATCTCTTGTTCACCGTGTATCACGAAAATTACGCGCCGGAACAGTATCAGTGAATACGGTTGATGCCTTAGACTTCTCAACACCTTTTGGTGGTTACAAGCAATCTGGTTTCGGACGTGATTTATCATTACACGCGTTGGATAAATTCACCCAGCTAAAAACCACTTGGATCAAACTAGTCTAGTGATTAAATGCTTGTAAAACGAAACCTTCTGAGACTATGCCTCAGAAGGTTTTTTTATCACGATAAAGTGGCGTTAGGTAAGGTATACATACAATAACTATTCGCGTTTTGGTTACTTCAACCCAAGCTTTTTAAGAAAAAACACTGCCGGGCAGAATCCAGTAAATGCACTTTGAATTAGATTCACACCGATAAAGGCAGTAAACCAAACAAAATTCGCATGAACGAAATAGGTGAGAACCAAAGACACTAACACCATCACACCCGCAAAGATCTGAATACCTTTATCAATAGTCATAAAAACGTTCCTCAAGTAGTCGATAGTTCAAACTATAAATAATTACATTAGATAAGTCTAATTAAAGTTAAGCTAAATTCACAATACCTAAATAAGAATTGACTAATATAAAAACTGACGTATCATTCTTGTACGAATATAAGTGGGTGAGGCAAGTATGAAACGATCAGATATCGATATTGAAAGCATGCAGAAGAATGCCAAAGAAGTGTCTGAATTGTTGAAAATAATGGCTCATCCTGAACGCCTGATTGTATTGTGTCAATTGACTCAGGGAGAGGTCGGGGCCGGTCAACTGCAACAAGGATCGAGTTTGAGTCAGTCTGCTTTTTCTCAACACCTCGGTTTATTACGTAAGCATGGTTTGGTTGTGATTAGAAAGGAATCACAACAAGTTTACTACTCGCTTGCGGACCAACGTTCATCAAGAATCATAGAAAGCCTAGAACAGATCTTCTGTGAATAATATTGTTTTGCAAGTCAACGAATTAAAGTTCATGACCCATATAAGGGAGAATAAGATGAGAAACGCTTACTTAGCTACTGCTGTTACATTGTCGATGATGGGAGTGAGTTTGACGAGTTCCGCAGAGCAACTCTTTACCGTGAGTCGTGATTCGATTCCAAACCTTATTCAATTTGATGGTGTTGTTGAAGCAGTCAACCAAGGAACGGTAGCAGCACAAACCAACGGACGGATTGTGGGGATAAATGTTGACGTTAATGATCGAGTGAAAAAAGGTGATGTGTTGTTAGAAATAAGTGCAGCCCAGCAAAGTGCATCGCTCGATGCGGCACAAGCACAGCTAAGTAGCGCGAACGCTCAGAATCGAGATGCTCAGTCTCAAGTGAAACGCTATCGTTTGTTATTCCCGAAAGGCGCGATTTCTCGAGAGCAGATGGACAGTGCAGAAGCTCGAGCGAATAGCTCTGAAGCCGAGGTAAAGTCGGCACAAGCAAATGTGACTAAGGCAAAGGATGCATTAGGTTATACCCGTATTAAGGCACCTTATGACGGAGTTGTGACAGAGCGCTTCGTCGAGCTGGGAGAAACAGTCGCGCCTGGCTCTCCGCTGTTTAGTGGTTATGGGGTATCGCAGCTTCGAGTGAAAACTCATGTTCCGCAATACTATCAATCTCAAGTTAACGACGTCAGTCAGTTCCAAGTGCATTCACCGTCTGGTGCTTCTTTGACACCCACGTCGTACAACTTATTCAGTTACGCAGATCCTCAGACCCATACCTTTACCATTCGCTTGGAACTTTCTCAAGAAGCCAATGATCTACTGCCGGGCATGTGGGTTAAAACCGATTTTAATTATGGTGTTCATTCCGCTTTAGTTGTGCCAAAAGAAGCGGTGATTCGTCGTGGTGAATTGAGTTCGGTGTATCGTTGGGTGGATGAGCATTCGGTACTCAATCCAGTGCGCCTTGGACAAGTGTATGAAGGTTATATTGAAATACTTTCTGGGCTAGAAGTAGGTGATCAGGTTGTTAGTAAGGCTGTTACGCTGGAAGGTAAATAGTATGGATAAGCCATTAGGAGTTTCTGGCCGTATCGCGGCGATGTTCCAACATTCAGCAATTACACCACTACTTGCCATTGTTGGAATGTTAATGGGATTGTTCGCCGTAATGGTGACACCCAAAGAAGAAGAGCCACAAATTGATGTGACTTTTGCTGACATTTACATACCTTTTCCCGGAGCTTCACCGCAAGAAGTCGAAAGTTTGGTGACTAACCCTGCAGAACAGATCATTTCTGAAATGCAGGGGATTGATAAGATCTATTCGTTCTCTCGTCCAGATGGTGCGTTGATTATTGCGATCTTTGAAGTCGGGGTATCACGTAATGATGCCGTGGTGAGAACCTACAATAAACTCTATTCCAATAACGACTGGATGCCGCAAGGTGTCGGCGTTGGCCAACCGGTAATCAAACCGAAAGGTATTGAAGATGTCCCGATCGTGAGTATTACTTTAAGTGATAAAACCGGTCGTTTGGACAACAAGCAATTAACCCAAGTCGCTTCTGGTTTAGAGACTGAGTTAAAACGTATTCAAGGTACGCGTGATATATATACCATAGGCAAACATTCGACCATTGTTGACGTGCGTCTTGACCCAATAAAAATGAACGGATTTGGTATTACACTTGATCAACTTAATCAAACTTTGGTTGCGGCTAACGCATCGTCCTCAACCCTCAAAATTACTCATGACAACCAGCAATTTCCTGTTCAAGTTGGGCAATTTTTAACTCGAGTTGAAGATGTAAAACAGCTGGTTATTGGAATGAACGAAAACCTCCCAGTTTATCTTTCTGATGTCGCAGAAATAAAAATAGGTGCCGATACACCAAGTCAGAATGTGTGGACCAGTAACAAAGAGAGTATTCACCCAGCGGTGACGATAGCCGTTGCAAAAAAGGCAGGGGAGAATGCAGTTGATGTCGCGAATCAGGTTGAAACTCGTTTAGAAGAGCTTAAAAATCAACTGATTCCAGAGAACATTAGTGTCGATATTACGCGAGATTATGGCCAAACTGCCGCCGAAAAAAGCAGTAAGTTAATTGGGAAATTAGCCTTTGCGACCGCTGCAGTTGTGTTGTTGGTGATTTTAGCCATGGGTTGGCGCGAAGCGATTGTGGTGGGTATCGCGATTGTGATTACCTTAATGATTACCTTGTTTGCATCGTGGGCGTGGGGATTTACCCTCAACCGAGTATCGTTATTTGCGTTAATCTTCTCGATAGGAATATTGGTGGATGACGCCATTGTGGTAGTGGAGAACATTCACAGACATATGGCACTAGGAAAACGAAAACTCAAAGATCTGATCCCAATAGCAGTCGATGAAGTGGGTGGGCCAACGATCTTAGCCACACTGACAGTCATTGCTGCACTTTTACCAATGGCATTTGTGTCGGGGTTGATGGGACCATACATGAGTCCAATTCCAATCAATGCCTCGATGGGAATGTTGATATCACTAGCGGTGGCGTTTGTGCTTTCTCCTTGGTTAGCGAGTCATTTGCTTAAAGATGCACACCACGAAGAGAAACCAGCCTCTAAAGGGGTGTTTTATAAGGTTATGGCTCCGTTTGTTTTATCCAAACGTCAGGGGCGCAATCGATGGTTCTTATTACTCGGTATTTTTGCATTAATTGCGGGATCATTGATCTTGCCGTTGACTAAGACTGTCGTAATGAAAATGCTGCCATTCGATAACAAGTCAGAGTTTCAAGTTGTTCTCGATATGCCAGACAATGCGTCATTAGAAAAAACACAGCGTGTGTTGTTCGACGTTGGCCGAGAACTTAGTAAAGTGCCAGAAGTCACGGATTACCAAATTTATGTGGGTACCGCAGCCCCGATTAACTTTAACGGTTTAGTGCGTCACTACTTTACTCGAAGCGATGCAAATCAAGGGGATATTCAAGTTAACCTTGTTGATAAAAACCATCGTGATAAATCGAGTCACCAAATTGCCAGTGAAGTTCGTCCTGCCTTACATGCAATAGCAGAGAAATTCGGTGGAAAACTCAAAGTCGTTGAAGTGCCGCCGGGGCCACCAGTGTGGTCGCCAATTTTAGCGGAAGTCTATGGGCCAACGCATGAAATTCGTAAGCAAGCGGCTCGCGAAATTCGTGAAGTGTTCAAAGCAACCGATGATATTGTCGATGTTGATATCTATCTACCCGAGCCGTATAAAAAGTGGCAGGTAGTGATTGATCGCAACAAAGCCTCACTATTACTAGTTCCGTATAACAGCATTGTTAACGCCATCTCTACGGCAGTGGGTGGACAAGCCGTGACGTACTTACACAATGACTACAATAAATACCCGATTCCAGTACAGGTGCAGGCCAGTGAGTTAGCCAAGGTTCGTTTAGAACAAGTGATGAACATGATGGTGGGTAGTTCGAATGGCAGTCGATATCCTCTGTCTGACTTAGTGACTGTGCGCCAAACCGATATGGATGATTATATTGTTCACAAAAACTTGGTGCCGACGGTGATGGTCGTTGCGGATATGTCGGGTAGTACCGATAGCCCACTGTACGGAATGTTTGATGTCTATTCAGAACTCAATAACCTTCCATTTAGCATTGAGCAGAACTTGATCGAACAACCCTCTGGTATCGATAAAGTTGCGGTTCTTTGGGACGGTGAATGGACCATTACTTATGAAACGTTTCGAGATATGGGCATCGCATATGGTGTTGGAATGATTCTGATCTACTTGTTGGTGGTCGCACAGTTCCGTTCGTATTTGGTTCCGTTGATTATCATGGCACCTATTCCGCTCACGATCATTGGGGTTATGCCGGGTCATGCGATATTAGGAGCGCAGTTTACGGCGACCTCTATGATTGGCATGATCGCTTTAGCTGGAATTATTGTTCGTAATTCAATTTTGCTGGTGGACTTCATTAACCAACAAGTTGATGAAGGGATGGCATTTGCTGATGCCGTGATTAACTCTGCTTCAGTTCGAGCCAAACCAATTATGTTAACCGCATTAGCAGCGATGATTGGCGCGGTGTTTATCCTGGATGACCCAATATTCAATGGTCTAGCAATCAGTCTGATCTTCGGTATTTTTGTTTCGACCGTATTGACCTTGGTGGTGATTCCGGTGCTGTATTACGTAGCAATGAAGAAGCGGTTTACGCTTGAGGTAAGTTAGAAACTGATTCGGGCACTAATATAAAACCCTCTCTGTGAACTCGATGTCCGCAGAGAGGGTTTGTCATTTTTAATCGTGACTATTTACACTGTTCCAAGCTGCTTATTAGCGCAACAAGAAGTGAACTGTATTGCTCTTTTCCTATCGCAATATTGGCACCTAGTGGGTCCATAACACCAATCGTGTTTACTGTTGAATCTTCAAACACCGTTTGTACCATATCCGGATTATATTGTGGCTCGGTGAAGACACAGGTAACACCCAGATCGCTAACGGTTTGGCGAATTTCCGCAATACGAGCCGGACTTGGATCTGACGCATCTGAAATTGAAATCGCACCGCTTGCCAATAATCCAAAGCGTTGTTCAAAATATTGGTATGCATCATGGAATACGATGAATTTAGCGCCTTGTAATTCCTGTGCTTGTCGTTTTATATCAGCCGTCAGTTGATGTAAGCGTTCAATAGCCGCGCTTGCATTGTTCTGATATGCCTGAGCATTATCACTGTCTGCCTCAGAGAGTGTTTTGGCAATTGTGTTCACCCACGCTTCTGCGTTTTGAGGATCTAACCATACGTGAGGATCATGCCCTTCGTGATGATGGTCGTCATGACCTTTTTCATCATGGTGCTCGTCTTCATGATGGTCGTCGTGGCCTTTTTCATCGTGGTGCTCGTCTTCATGATGGTCGTCGTCGTGGCCTTTTTCATCGTGGTGCTCGTCTTCATGATGGTCGTCGTCGTGACCTTCTTCGTCATGGTGAGCATGAGCTTCAAAGGTTGCGCCTTCACGAAAATCATAAAGAGTAACGCCTTCAGTTTCCATCATTTCAATTTTTGTTGCGCCACTTGCCAGAGTCTCTAACGGTTTTTCAAGCCAAGGTGTTAATCCTTCGCCGATCCAAAATACAATATTGGCATCAGACAGTGCTTTTGCCTCCGATGGACGCAAATTGTATTCATGTGGTGATGCTTCTGGGCGAATTAATAAGTTCGGTTCGCCAACACCATTCATAACTTGTGCCACCAATGAGTGTAGCGGCGCAATGTCTACGGCAACGCGAGGCACTTGGGCGTAAGCCTGAGAGGCGCTTGCCACGCTAAGGCAGACACCCAATACGGCTTTCTTAAACATGCTTTTCTCCTAGTAATGTCCAAATCAGTCACCAATATGAAGAGTGGTAACCTTTTCTATCTAATGTTGTTATGTTATAACATAACAACATTGAGCAATGTCTGGCAACTGATTTTTGCTTTAGCCCATTTGCCTGACGAAATCCCGCTATTAAGAGAACGTAGATGTTAATTTCCTCACACGCATTGTCTGTGAAGTTCGGTAAACACGTGATATTGGATCGCGTAAATTTGTCAGTAAATCGAGGTGAAATCGTCACGATTGTCGGCCCTAATGGATCTGGAAAGTCGACCTTATTAAAAACCTTAATAGGGGCGGTTCCTCTTGCTGGTGGACATATTGATCGTGCTGACGATTTGAAAATTGGCTATGTTCCTCAACGCCTGCATATTGATGAAACCTTACCGATGACGGTCGTTCGATTTCTGACACTGCCAGTACGTCATTCAAAAGAAGCAATTGGTGATGCTTTAACGCGAGCAGGAGTCGCTGGTTTTGAAAAGCAGCAAATAATGTCATTGTCAGGAGGGCAACTTCAACGAGTTTTATTAGCGCGAGCGTTGTTAGAAGAACCTTCCCTTTTGATATTGGATGAAGCAACTCAAGGGCTCGATCAACGTGGAATGATCGATTTTTATCAACAGATAGATGCAATTCGCAAAGAAACCAATTGTGCCGTGATTATGGTAAGCCATGATCTTCATGTTGTGATGCGCCGAACTGACCGCGTGATTTGTCTCGACGGTCGCATATGCTGCCAAGGTGTACCAGATAAGGTGACGGAATCTCCAGAATATAAAGCGTTATTTGGTCTGGATGATGATGAGGTGCTTGGTGTTTACCGTCATCACCCGCATTCGCATCAGGGCCAAGGAGCATCGACATGTTAGATGACTTTCTTTGGCGTGCTGCGTTAGCCGGAATTGGAGTGACATTGGCCGCTGCGCCATTAGGCTGTTTTATTGTTTGGCGCCGTATGGCGTATTTTGGTGATGCCACTGCTCACGCGTCAATGTTAGGCGTTGCACTGTCACTTTCTTTCTCACTACCAATTCTTCCCGGCGTATTATTTATATCGCTTCTTATGGCGATCACCGTATCTTCATTCAGTGGGCGAGGATATGCGATGGATACCTTGCTGGGTGTGATGGCGCATTCTGCATTGGCGGTTGGACTGGTGGCGGTTTCGTTTTTGTCTGGTGTCCGGCTCGATCTTATGGCGTATCTGTTTGGGGATATTCTTGCTGTTAGCAAAACAGACTTGTTGGTGATTTGGGGAGGCACAATATTGGTCATAGGCCTGATTAGTCACCGCTGGTCTCGCTTACTGTTGTCAACGTTAAATAAAGATTTAGCTCTTGCCAGTGGTTTTTCGCCAAAACGCGAACAATTGATTCTTACCATTGCACTTGCCTTGGTGGTCGCCGTCGCCATAAAAGTGGTTGGCGTATTACTCATTGTCGCAATGTTGATCATTCCTGCTGCGACCGCACGCCCGTTTAGTCGAACTCCTGAAATTATGGTGGTGCTAGCAGCACTATTTGGTAGCGGATCCAGTGTCGTTGGTCTGCATTCTTCGTTTGTATTTGATACCCCTACCGGCCCCACCATAGTGTGTGTGGCTGCTGGATTCTTTTTAGTGTCGAGTGTGGTTTGGAAAATGACAAATAACACTCGCTCAATCAAGGAGTGAATAGCCATGACAGAAATGGAAAATAAGGCTCGCATTGTTAGTGCGACTGTAGCGAGAGGTAAGGAATCGAGTGACATGTTGGAGGTTGAGCGATGAGTCTACAGCTGACGGCGGAACCAATGTCAATTCGTCCGATAACAACACCGGTATTCGGCTCTGAGCCGAAAGTCTTCGCAGATATTTACAAGCCAGATCATAACATCGCGATTTGGCAGCGTACGTTGTCGACGCAAATGACAGAGGATATTGATGCGCTGTTACAAGATGGGCAACTGGCGTTAGTTCGCAGTGTTACACCTAAAGATGCGGGTCTATGGCTCCGGAATAAGCTTGAAGGGTACGCTTGTGCAAAAGCACTAAGTGAAGATATTGCGCTTATCGTTGATATGTTCTGTTGCTTGTTTGATCTAAAGGAAGCTGGCGTACGGCTAACAACACTCGACAGACCAATGTGCCCCAAATTTCATGTTGATCAGATTCCTTGTCGCCTCGTGACAACTTATGCGGGTACCGCGACTCAGTGGCTGGGAGACAATGATATCGATCGTTCAAAACTTGGGGCGGCTAGTGCGGGAATACCTGACCATCTCTCAGGGCTCTTTAAAAATAATATGGCGATTAATCAAATGGAGTCTGGTGATGTCGCTTTGCTCAAAGGTGGCGGCTGGGAGGGTAATGAAAGTACTGCGTTGGTGCATCGTTCACCCGAGCTGTCCCCTAATGAACGACGGTTATTACTCACATTGGATTTTATCTAGTTGCGTTTACAAGTATCAACACATCGGTTTTATAAATAAGAAGGAGAATTTGAACCATTATGCAGGCAACGCTGATTAAAAATGCGCTCGTTGTGAACGAAGGCATTGTAAAGGAAACGGATGTTCGTCTCGTCGGACAACGAATAGAAACCATTGCGACCCACCTCACCGCTAAACCGGAAGACATTATTGTCGATGCCAAGGGGCGTTACCTTCTTCCAGGAATGATCGACGATCAAGTCCATTTTCGCGAGCCCGGTTTGGTTCATAAAGGTTCCATTGCCAAAGAATCACGCGCAGCGGTGGCGGGCGGTATTACCAGTTATATGGAAATGCCAAATGTAAACCCTGCGACCACAACCATCGAAGCATTAGAGCGCAAGTTTGCGATTGCCGCAGAGCGTTCGTTTGCTAACTACTCTTTCTACTTGGGTGCAACAGAGGACAACCTCGACCAAATAAAAGCACTTGATCCTAAATGGCACTGTGGCGTAAAAGTGTTTATGGGAGCATCGACTGGTGACTTACTCGTAGAAGACCCTCAAGCGTTGGATGCAATATTTCGTGACTCTCCTGTCCTTATTGTCACGCACTGTGAAAGTGGCGCAGTCATTAACCAGAACCGAACACAGCTCATGAAAAGCGGAGCTCCTTTAACGATTGATGATCATCCTATTCTTCGAGATAAAGAAGCC
This sequence comes from uncultured Vibrio sp., assembly GCA_947504195.1. GTDB lineage: Bacteria > Pseudomonadota > Gammaproteobacteria > Enterobacterales > Vibrionaceae > Vibrio. The sequence continues at coordinate 431,379 of CANNGN010000002.1, forward strand.
TGTTATGCATCATCCTCATACGCGGTCGATCTGGCGAAGAAGCACGGCAGTCAGCTTCATGTTCTGCACATCACAACAGAAAAAGAATTAGCGTTATTTCAGCAAGGGCCGATTGAGGGTAAACACATCACAGCAGAAGCGTGTGTGCATCACCTTTGGTTCAGCAATGAAGACTATGCTTTACTTGGGAATCAAATTAAATGTAATCCTGCAGTTAAATACGCCAGTGATCGCGAAGCATTATTGAATGCCTTGAAGACGGGGCAAATCGATATCATCGCGACGGATCACGCTCCTCATACCTGGGAAGAAAAACAGACCGATTACGAGGTGGCTCCAGCCGGTCTTCCTCTTGTTCAGCATGCCTTACTGAGTTTATTCGACCACGTGAAGAACGGAAAGATGACTCTTGCTCAAGTGGTGGAAAAAACCGCTCATAACCCAGCAATTCGTTACTCGATTGAAGACCGAGGTTATATACGAGAAGGCTACTTTGCGGACTTAGTGCTAGTGGATCTCGAGGTACCAACACAGGTAAGCCATGAGAACAGCTTGTATCATTGTGGTTGGACGCCTTTTGCGGGACACGAATTCTCAGCTCAGATTTCTCATACTTGGGTTAATGGATCGTTGGTCTACGCAAATCAAACTGTAAATGAAAAAGCCACTGCAGCCATGCGTCTATCGTTTAATCGCTAGCCTCAGGTTTAGTCTGGAAATAAAGAGAATTTAGTATGTTAAGAAGAAACCCTAACGGTCATTTGCCTCAGGTGTCAGAGACTGCATTCGTTGATCCGACAGCCATTATTTGTGGCAAGGTTGTGATTGAAGATAACGTGTTTATTGGGCCCTATGCTGTGATTCGCGCCGATGAAGTGAATGAACAAGGTGATATGGAAGCGATTGTGATTAAACGTGACACCAACATTCAAGATGGCGTTGTGATTCACTCTAAAGCTGGTGCTGCCGTGACAATTGGAGAGCGATCTTCGATTGCGCATCGTTCTATTATCCATGGACCGTGTGAAGTCAGTGATGATGTTTTCATCGGCTTTAATTCCGTAGTGTTTAATGCTGTGATCGGTAAAGGCTGCGTTATCCGTCATAACTGTGTCGTTGACGGTTTGGATTTACCTGAGCATTTTCACGTACCACCTATGACCAATATTGGAGCAGAGTTTGACTTAAACAGTATTTCTAAAGTACCACCTGAGTACTCTGCATTTTCCGAGTCGGTTGTATCGGCAAACCATACCCTTGTCCAAGGTTACCGAAGAATTGCTAATGAGCTTTGATGGTATTGGTTTTCGGGTTGTGATGTTGTGGATGGCGATGATTATGGTTGCACCGAGTATTCATGCTCATCCACACTCTTGGGTCGACTTAAAAACCACTGTTGAAGGTAAAAATGGGCTTATTACTGGCTTTAAGATGGAGTGGTCCTTTGATGCGATGACGTCGGCCTACATGCTTGATGGAGAGGGTATTACGCCTCAAAACGAGCAAGAAACATTTCGAAGGTTGTCTGCGTCGGTGATGGAAAATATGAAGTATGAGCATTATTTCACCTATTTTTACGATGGTGAAACGCCAATCAAGTACCAGGTTGCACACAGTGATAGGTTGGTTCGTGATCGTTCGAAACTTGTTCTCAGTTTCACGCTACCTTTATCTGAACCCAAACCTGTGACTCGCGAGGGTTTGAGTCTGTTGATCTTTGATCCAAGCTATTATGTCGATATGGCGTGGAAAGCAGACAATGACGTTGTGTTGTCACCAGAGTTGGCTAACGATTGTGGGTTAGAAATCCATGAGCCAAACCCGACACCTGAACAAGTAAGCTATGCGTTATCTCTACCTGCGGATGTCGATCCAGATGAAGCACTAGGGCAGTTATTTACTCAAAGTGTGCAAATCCACTGTGCTAATTGAGCATTCCTCAGAGAGCTATATAATGACAAATTCAATATGGAACACACGAACTATCACGCTTATTTCGGTTGTATTGTTGATCGTATTCGGTGTTTATCAACTCTGGTTAATCTGGCCAACGATCATAGTCTCTAGTACACAATGGCAGCGTGAGATTAACGCTGAAATTGCTGATTTACTCTATGAAGCGCAAACCAATCCGCTCGTTGCTGGTGGGTATTTAGCCGGACTGAGTTTTTTGTATGGCATGTTTCATTCATTGGGACCAGGGCACGGAAAAGTGATCGTGACCACCTACCTCGCGACACACCCAACCAAGGCGAAAACCAGCCTTATCTTAACCGTTGTTTCGGCGTTATGTCAGGCGCTCGTCGCGATTGTATTGGTGAGTATTCTTGTCTGGGGCTTTAGTATGTCGATGCGTGCGGTAAACGAAACCGCAATGCTTTTTGTATCAGTGAGCTTTGCCTTGGTTACGATATTAGGTGTGTTGATATGTTGGAAAGCGACGAGAAAAATATATCGTTCTCTGAGCCCAGGAACCTTTCAAATACATGCTGCGATGCCATTAAATAACCCTTCATTAGCTGGACAAAAACCGATAATTTCGAATTCGGTGGTTAAGTCATCGATGCTCCTAAACAATGACATGACAAGATCCCAAACACATGTCGCACAGGATAATAGCCATCATCATGGCGAAACGTGTGGCTGTGGGCATCAACATGTAGCGGATGCCGATGCGATTAACCGAGCTTCTACACTGAAAGAATACATCGGTATTATTGCCACCATCGGGATTCGTCCATGCACGGGCGCGATAATGGTCTTGCTTTTTGCCAATGTCGTTGGGCTTTACTGGATGGGCGTGGTGAGTGCGATCGTGATGGCGGTTGGAACGGCATTTACGACGTCAGTTATCGCGATTCTAACCTTAACCGGGAAACAGTTAGTTCGACGTTACCTGGTAACAAGTGATCGAAATCGGAAGAGTGGATGGAAGCTTGCTGGCTACTCGCTTCAATTGTTCGGAGGAGTATTTCTTATCATCATTGGCTTAATCTTGCTAAGCGGCACCGAATACGGAATGTCACCTGTGTTTTCGCTGTGAAAAAAAGGCCCTAATAGAATCGTCTATCAGGGCTTTAAAATATGGTTTTTATTTCATGTTAGGTGAGATTAGTCCACTGAGACGGTGCGTTTTTCAGCCAACGCCATAGCAATATTTGCCAGACTGTATGCGGCTTCGTTGATAAAATGAGGGTAGATCTCTCCCTTTCCTTTCCAGCATATCTCTTTACCAGTAAAAGTAACCAAAAGAGGCTCACCAGACTTAACGGGTTCGAAGTCTTTTCCACAGATACTTGGATGAACGATTGCTTGACGCATGCCGTTTGTATCTAGGGGAATATGGACTTCTTCAGTAAAGTAAAACGCATTAAAATCGTTTAGTTTTGGTATTTGTTGTGTGTTGTGCTTTTCGACGTAATCGAGAACTAAAGTGAGCATACGCTTCATCAGATCTAACGTTTCATGTTTCAAGGCTCCGTGAGCTTGAGCACCGACTTCGATCATCACACCGTGTTGTCCAGCCGTACATAGATACGCTTGTTCTGACCAAGTAATGGTATCTTCGAATAGGATATTGGCTTCGGGCATGTATTGTTTTATGTATGCGCCCATCTTGAGGTAGAACGCATCTGAGGAAAGCAAGATTAACGTTGCTCCCATGTTGCTGGTGGTATTGTGAAGATCGACGATCAATTGATTATCGGTCTGTGAATACTCTTCTATTATTTGACGAGCAATGGGGTGTCGTTCGCGGGTTGAATCGCCTTCGTTGAGGTTTGAGAACTCGCGGTTTAAATCGGTTTCAATGAATCTAACGTTGCGTTTCATCGCTTCTTTATTCGCGATGATCAATACTGTGTCAAAGCTAGGACGTTTTGCATCATAAAGTCCATCGTTGATGAGTTTGTTTAGGTAAATGCCGGACAACTCATTTCCATGAGTTCCTGATACGATTAGTACGCTATTTAGATTATCAACTTTCATTTACATCACGTTCTTCGAATAATAATTACTGTTATGTTATAACAATTTTCAACGTAGTGGAATCTCGTGTCACAAGGTTTACCGCGTTTGCATTTACCTCTTTAGAACGGGTACGGTGTTTAGATATGATGTACTGTAGAATCATATCTCGTTATCGCTGTTCAAGCTCTCGTGCTGTCATCTTATGCCTACAATTCAAGGAGTGAATTAATGAAGCTTCAAGCTATTACCTATTTTAATGAATTGGTGAGTTCCCGTTCTATCCGGCAAGCGGCGGAAAATTTAGGGGTTTCGCCGACGTCAGTGATTCGTCAGTTAGAAAACCTTGAGCACTATGTGGGAGCTGCACTCCTTATTCGGGGGGCGAGAGGGATTACGCTTACCGCTGCGGGAGAGTTATTAGCCGTTCGTTCAAAAGATATGATGCGTGACCTTGATAATGCGAGACAAGCAATTGATGACTTGCGTGGGTTAAAGAGAGGTAAGGTAGCAATTCATATTAATGGCGCGGCAATCAATACGATACTCGCTCCTGCATTGGCTGAGTTTTATAAGCTCTATCCTGCGGTGTCAATTGAGGTGACGGTTTCATCTGCGGAAGATGCGATTAACGCTGTTACTAATGGTCATACGGATATCGCTGCGACCATGTTTTCGTCTTCCGATCCACTATTGGATATCCGATTTAAGTTTCCGGTATATCATGACGTAGTCATGGCGGTTAATCATCCGTTAGCGACTTTAAAAGACATTACCCTAGAAGATATCCGGAAATACCCTGTGGCTATGCCTGATAAGTCATTTGGAATTCGACGCCGATTTGACCAGCGACAACGAGCAATAGGGCTAGTGCCATTAGAGCCTTCATTCACTACTTCTTCTCTGGAACTGCAAAAAGAGTTGGCATTACGCCAAGCGGCAGTATTGATTCTTCCAGCCATGTCAGTGATTCGTGAAATTCAGTCGCAAGAACTTGTCGTCAGACCTTTTCAGGCTCAATCGGCTATTCGATCAGAACTTCAAATTGGTCGTGCCAAAAATACCGAACCCAGTTTTGCTGCGGCACGTTTGACTGACTTTCTCGAAGAGTTTTTGCCTGCTCATGCTCAGAATATCTATCGCGAAGTTAAACAATAAGTTGGTCGCGATAGGTTTCTCTAAAAATCAATATGATAAGCTATTCCAACTTTCATTTATAATAAGACATCGCTCCCTCTGATACGCCGCAAAATCAGTGTTACGGTTTTAGTGTTACTGTGTGCTAATAAAACTGATTGCAATTACACTGAAATCTCAGGCATGGTAGGGATATTAAATAAAACCTTTTAAAACAACCGGAAGGGAATCCATGTATGACTTGTAAGATTCGTTCTTTTGTTGCTGCAACTGTTATCGCTATGCTCACTGCAAGTTCGGTGCAGGCGGCGGCACGCACCGATCTTGTTTTAGGTATGAGTATTGAACCATCAGGACTTGATCCTACGTCTGCAGCTCCTGTTGCTATTGGCCAAGTGGTTTGGCAAAACCTATTCGAAGGATTAGTCACTATAGGAAAGGACGGGGACATTGAGCCTGAACTGGCGGAAAGCTGGTCAATTTCGGAAGATGGGCTGACTTATACGTTCGATCTGCAAGACGATGTTAGCTTTCAAAATGGGGTTGCGTTTGACGCAAAGACCGCGAAATATACCATCGACCGATTGCTTGCCGATGATTCAATCAACCCACAAAAATCCTTGTTTAAATCGATTGAAAGCGTTGCGGCACCGAATCTTGATACCTTGGTGTTAACGTTATCTAAGCCATCTTCTGATTTACTTTATTGGTTGGGTTTCCCAGCTGCGGTAATGATAGAGCCTTCAAGTGAAGCATCGAATTCAACTTTACCAATAGGAACTGGGCCATTTAAGTTCGATGAATGGAAGAAGGGTAATCAAGTCTCGTTGGTGAAAAACCCAGAGTATTGGGGAAAACCAGCACAACTGAATAAAGTGACGTTTCGTTTCATTGGTGATCCTCAAGCTCAAGCAGCGGCGCTTAACTCTGGTGGCATAGATGCGATGCCAGAATTTAGTGCACCGGAACTTGTTAGTCAGTTTAAATCCAACAGCGCATTTGACACCGTGATTGGAACGACGAGCATGGAAGTGATTGCTGGAATGAATAATAGCAAAAAGCCGTTTAATGATGTTCGTGTTCGTCAGGCTCTAATGATGGCTATTGATCGTCAGGCAATTATCGATGCAACAAGTGAAGGGTTAGGTAAGCAGATTGGAAGTCATTATTCTCCCTCAGATGCTGGTTACGAAGATTTGACCAAGATTTTCTCGTACGATCCAACTAAAGCGAAAGCACTTCTGGCTGAGGCTGGGTATCCAAATGGTTTCGCTTTCACAATCAAAGTTCCCACTCGACCTTATACCGAGCGTGCAGCAGAAATAATGCAAGCATACTTTTCTATGATTGGTGTCACGATGAACATAGAGTCGTCAGAGTTTCCTGCTAAATGGGTGCAAGATGTATTTAAGGATACGAACTATGATATGACGATCATTGGTCACGCAGAGCCGCTTGATATCGGAATTTATGCTCGAGATCCTTACTACTTCAATTATCAGAACCCTGAATTTAATCAAGCTATGGCTGATATCGCCGATGCAACTTCGGAAACGGATCGAATTACTGGCTATCAAAATGCTCAGAAAATTCTCGCGAATGATGTCCCTTCTCTCTTTTTATATGCCTTTCCTAAAATTGGTATTTGGAAAAAAGATCTCGTCGGGATGTGGACCAATGAGCCTGTTCCTTCTAACGATTTAACTGACGTGTATTGGAAAAACTGATGAACTAGGGTGCTTGCGATATTGTGCGAGCACCCAGTCTGATTGAAGGTTTAGGATAGAAAATATATGCGGCATATTCTCCACTCTTTTTCTAGGCTAGTCATAACGTTATTGATTGTGTCTTTTGTCATTTTTTTGGTTATGGAAGCTGTCCCCGGCGATCCTGCGGAAATTATTTTGGGTATGTCCGCCGAACCCGATACGTTGGCAGCACTAAGAGCGCAACTTGGATTGGACCAGCCGCTTTTGGCGCGCTATTTCATATGGCTAACTGGACTATTGCAGGGAGATTTGGGCAATTCTTATACCTATTCTACCGCTGTGTCGGAGCTTATTGGAGAACGTCTCGCGGTTACATTGCCTCTTACCTTAATTGCCGTCGTGCTTTCTGTTCTCATCTCTTTGCCATTAGGGGTGATGGCAGCGGCAAAACCAAATAGCCCTATTGATATGTTTGCGACGTTCTTTTCTCAAATAGGCATTGCAGTCCCGAATTTTTGGATAGGTTTACTGCTTATCTTGGGGATTTCATTAACGTTTGGCTGGTTTCCTTCAGGTGGCTTTCCTGGGTGGGAAGGGAATTTTTGGCTTGCTATACAAGCGTTGGTTTTGCCTTCTATCGCACTCGCCATTCCACAAGCGGCGGTATTAACTCGAGTGACTCGGGTAGCGGTTATTGAAGTTATCAATGAGGACTTTGTGCGTACGGCGAGAGCGAAAGGCGCAACTCCGAACTACGTGTTGTGGCGTCATGTAATGCCGAATGCTTTAATCCCAGTGGTGACAATGTTGGGGATGCAGATCTCTGTCTTAATCGCGGGTGCCGTTTTGGTCGAAAATGTTTTTAACTTACCCGGTATGGGGACGTTGGCGTATCAAGCTTTAGCACAACGTGATCTTATTGTAATTCAGAACGTTGTGTTGTTTTTTGCCGCTATTGTGATGATTGTGAACTTTGTTGTCGATGCCCTTTATACGGTTTTAGATCCACGTATCAGGAGCCGCCAATGAAACGCTACCCTTGGTCGCTCATGGTTGGTGGAAGCATCACCCTTGTGTTTGTTATTGCAGCGATATTGAGCCAATTTTGGACACCGTCGGATCCAACCGCAATTAATATTGTTAATCGATTAAAGCCACCGGGAGTCGGGGGGCTATTGGGCTCGGATCATTTTGGGCGTGATGAGCTCTCAATGATAATGAGTGGAGCGTGGGTTTCACTGGGTATTGCCTTTTCCGCTATCGCAATTGGCGGATTTATCGGTACTGTCCTTGGAGTGACAGCGGCCTCGAAAAGAGGGGTATTTGAGTCATTGGTGATGCGGGTAAATGATGTTCTTTTTGCATTTCCACCGGTGCTTTCAGCAATATTGCTGGCTGCAATTCTAGGCGGTGGGCCTGTTACGATTGTTATCGCGATCGCGTTGTTTATGATTCCCGTTTTTACCCGAGTGACACGTGGGGCAGCATTACAAATATGGGCCAGAGATTACATACTTGCGGCACGAATGGCAGGAAAGAGTCACGTTAGAATTACGATTGAACACATTATCCCAAATATTGCGGCCCAAATTATTGTACAGATTTCGATTCAAACAGGACTCGGAATTTTGACCGAAGCTGGCCTCTCTTTTCTTGGTCTTGGCGTCGCGCCACCGACACCGAGTTGGGGAAGAATGTTAGCCGATTCACAAACCTATCTTTCAGTTGCTCCCCACTTAGTCTTTGTTCCGGGCTTGATGATTTGTATTGCGGTTTTGGGGCTAAATTTATTAGGTGATGGGTTGCGAGACTTAACGGATCCGAGACGGAAACAATCCACATGATGCTTGAGATTAAAGACCTAAGAGTCAAGTTTAAAAATGAAAACGACCAAGAAGTCGAAGTTGTTCATGGTATTAACTTGTCTCTCGCGAAGGGTGAAACTCTTGGTATCGTTGGCGAGAGCGGTTCTGGGAAATCGGTTTTATCGTTAGCGACGATCGGACTATTGCCTAAAACAGCCAAGGCTACAGGCGAAATCCTGTTTAACGATGAAGATATTTTGTCTAAATCCGAACAGCAAATGTGCCGATTACGGGGTTCTAAAATCGGTATGATTTTTCAAGAGCCGATGACCGCATTAAATCCCGCGATGAAAGTGGGAGCGCAAATTGCCGAAGGGCTACGGCTACACCGTAAAATGAGTCGTTCAGACGCAAATGCGGAAGTGATCCGACTATTAGATATGGTAAAAATTCCCGATGCAAAAAGAAAGATGCACGTATATCCGCATGAAATGTCCGGTGGACAACGTCAACGAGTGGGTATCGCAATTGCGTTGGCTTTAGAGCCTGATTTACTTATTGCCGATGAACCGACTACTGCTCTGGATGTTACGGTGCAAGCAGAAGTCCTCGATATTCTTGACGATTTAGTGAGTCAATTGGGGATTGCTCTGATATTGATATCACATGATTTAGGGGTGATTGCTCGCATTGCAGACCGTACGTTAGTGATGTACCAAGGAAATGAAATGGAGCAGGGGGAAACCGCACAGATATTGCGCCACCCTCGCTCAGAATACACTCGACAACTGATCGATGCTCAACCCCGGCGAGTTCGTGAAAATGCGACCTTGACGCAAGTGAATCAGGGAGAAGTGGTATGAGTGAAACACTTTTGGAAGTCATCGGTGTCTCGCGCGAGTTCAAGCTTGCAGATACCACGATTAAAGCCGTTAATGATGTCACTTTAACGCTTAAAAAGGGTGAAATTCTCGGCGTTGTCGGTGAAAGTGGTTCTGGGAAATCGACGTTGGCCCGTATGGTGATGGCACTCGATAGACCCACAGAAGGAAACATATTGTTTGAAACGTGGGATCTTTTCAAGCAACGAGCGGCTCGATTACAAACCATGAGGGTTAACTTTCAGATGGTATTTCAGGACCCATATGGCTCATTAAATCCGCGTCATAAAGTGAGTCGAATCGTCGCTGAACCTCTGCACTTGGAAGAGAACCCACCTAAAGGGAAAGCATTGCGTGAGCGAGTTACAACGCTTCTTGAAGAGGTTGGGCTATCGGCTTCTGATATGGATAAATACCCCCATGAGTTTTCCGGTGGACAACGTCAGCGCATTGCGATTGCACGAGCGCTGATTACCAAGCCAAAGTTGCTCGTTGCTGATGAAGCTACGTCTGCACTCGATCTTACCGTTCAAGCTCAGATTCTAAAATTGATTCTTAAAATGCGTGACACGCATGGTATCTCTGTACTTTTTATCACTCATAACATTGGGGTGGTTGATGCGATTTGTGACAGTGTCGCGGTGATGCAATCGGGGAAAGTCGTTGAAGCGGGACCTGTTAGGCAAGTGCTTGATAACCCGAAAGAAGCCTACACCAAACGCCTTCTTTCTGCCGAGTTGACGTTGGATAATATTGGTCGTAAAGGCCATAGGGATATTTGATAGGGATATTAAACAATGACGGATTTTTCAAAGCTCAATACTCGAACCCTCGTGCAAGCGTATGCGAGTGGTGATACCAGTCCGACTGAGTATATGAATTGGTTAATAGAGAAAGTTGAAAGGGTAGAACCTAAAATTTGCTCTCTCTATGCATTTAAACCTGAACAAGCATTGAAACTTGCCACACAATCGACGACTCGCTGGTTAAAAGGAGAACCTCTGAGCAAGCTTGACGGAGTTCCTGTAACGGTGAAAGAGTTGATCGCGACCAAAGGTGATCCGATTCCCATGGGGACCGCTGCCAGTGATAAAACACCTGCTGAAGAAAATGCTCCAACCTCTGCACGTTTAAAAGAGGACGGTGCGATTATCTTTGCGAAAACAACATGCCCAGATTATGGGATGCTCTCTTCCGGACTCTCTACCTTTCATCATTTAAGTCGCAATCCGTGGGATTTGACTAAGAATCCTGGTGGCTCATCAGCTGGAGCCGCGGCAGCAGCAGCGGCAGGGTTAGGGCCATTGCATATCGGTACAGATATTGGTGGGTCAGTACGCCTTCCCGCAGGGTGGACTGGGCTGTTTGGTTTTAAGCCAACACTTGGGCGTATTCCTATTTATCCCTATTATACCGGGCGTGCAGCTGGACCAATGACGCGTACTGTTGACGATGCGGTAATGGTGATGCCAACGATTTCACGACCAGATCGCCGTGATACCACTTCTGTGAATTACCAGAAGTTGGACTGGGATGTTTCTGCGGCATCGATTCGAGGAATGAAAATTGGGTTAATGTTGGATGCTGGTTGCGGCATTGACGCTGAGCCAGAAGTCAAGGCAGCAGTGATTGAAGCAGCAAAGCGATTTGAAGCTGAAGGGGCGGAGATTATCGAGTTAGCACCGGTATTAACACGTGAACACCTAGATGGTTTAGATGTGTTTTGGCGAGCTCGCTTTTGGGACACGATGCTAAAACTCACGCCTGAGAAAAGAGCGACTATTTTGCCTTATATTTACGAATGGGCAAAAACGGGCGGAGATGCAAACCCACTTGATGTAGTTAAAGGTTTCGACGGCACAATGGCGATGCGCGATGCATGCGCTGAGGTGTTTAATCGAGTTGATATCGTCCTTTCACCTGTGAATCCTAATGTTTCATATCCGGCCGATTGGGCTTCACCGACGAATGATCCACAAAAGCCTTTTGAACACATAGCATTCACTGTTCCTTGGAATATGGGAGAGCAGCCAGCGGCATCAATTAATTGTGGGTTCTCCAAATCAGGAATGCCTATTGGATTGCAGATCGTCGCTCCAAGATTTGATGATCTTAAAGTGATTGCGTTAGCAAAAGCCTATGAACAGTGGCGTGGAGCGATTAATTGGCCATCCCTTTAATACCATAGCGAGTTTCGGCTGATTGGACTGCTTTCAGTACGGCGGTAGCCATGACTTCTGCAGCAAGAGCACCGATAACAGACACGTCTGCTTCATATTCACCCGTGGAAAGCGTAAATATGGTGTCCCCATCATGAAGAGTGTGTATTGGGTTAATTACTCGAGCAAAACCATCATGCGCCATCATTGATACTTTTTGGGCTTGCGCTTTTGTCAATTTCGCATTGGTTGCAATCGTGCCAATGGTGGTATTTGACATCTTTGGGTTAATCCCAGTTGATATTATCTCTTTATATACATTGATCGTGCCGGCAAAATGAGTTTTATCTTCCGTTAACATTCCAGCAATCACTTTTCCAGAAGAGGGATCGATAACGTCACCTAAGCTATTTACCGCTACAATTGCCCCAATTACGATATCGTTACATCTTAGACTCGCAGTACCGAGTCCGCCTTTCATTGCAAACTCTATTCCTTTAGTTTTACCGACTGATGCACCTGTGCCTGCACCGACGTTACCGCAGCGAGCTTCGTCATCGGTGGCGTTAACACACGCTTGGTATCCCATCGCTTTATCGGGACGAGCATGATAATCAGCAACAGGTAAATCAAACAGAACAGCACTTGGAACAATTGGAACAACCCCCACACCGACGTCATACCCTCTGCCATGCTCTTCACACCAACTCATTACGCCATCTGCGCCGGCAAGTCCATAAGCACTGCCACCACCTAAATAGACGGCATGGACTCCTTGGATTAGGTTGACAGGATTGAGTGCATCGGTTTCACGAGTTCCGGGACCACCACCTGCAACGTCGACACCACAGACCGCATCTAAATTGGGTAATATCACCGTACATCCAGTTCCGCCTTGGTCATCTTGAGCATGCCCTACCTTAATTCCAGGGACATCACAGATAGAATCCAACATACTCCAACTCCTTGCGCATTATAGTTGATCGCTTAATGGGTCATTCACGATTTGATTTCCTAACCTAACAATGAGAAATAATTTAAGCCAGTTATTTAAGCCTAAAACCCATGAATTTTTTGCCTCGAATTCACTGTTCACTATTTTTTGAGCTTGAGTCTTGAACACCGGTTGCCTAACGTTAGCTGGAAGTCTATTATCGAACAGCTTTAGAGCGAGTTAACCGCCAGAAAAGTGATGTAAACTAAGTAGATTTACTACGGGCTGTTAGCATTTTATGGCAGAGGAGATCCCCGATTAAAACGCAACCAATGAAAGATGAATCAGTTCTAATTCCTGCTGTTGAAGCTAAAAAGTTACGTTGGTTATTACTTACGGCTACCATCTTCTTTGCCATTGGTATTGTGACACCGATGATGACCGTTACTAAGTTTTTTGTCTTTGAAAATTCCTTTTCGGTGCTTTTCGGCGCGCTTGAGTTGCTGCTTGGCGGTCATTTCGTTTTGTTTCTGGTTGTCGCTGGGTTTAGTATTCTACTGCCACTACTCAAGATTTACGTACTTTATAATCTCTTATTACCCCGTAACAGATCATCACGAAAGACAAAACAATTCTTAAACCTTATGCATGAGTATGGTCGATGGGCCATGCTTGATGTCATGGTGGTTGCGGTCTTGATTGTTTCCGTCAAATTGGGAGCGATAGCCAGCATTCAAATTCATTTTGGCTTATTTGTCTTTGGTGCTAGTGTGTTGTTAATTATGCTTATCACCAACAAAATTGTTCATTTCACCAAAATTGAAAGCGAGTTAGTGTAAACGGAAGAGCAATCGTACTCTGCTAAGTCCGACATATGCTGACATTCTCATTTCAATAATTAAGCGTTGCCGCAAGAGGGCAGTGATCACTCAATTGATATCTCTGGTCTTCTAGTGAATACAGAATTTGAGAGATCGATTTTGCGCTTATATCTGAGCTGGCAATCATGTGATCGACCAGATAGCGATGACGTTTCGTCTTACCACTCGGAACACATTCGGATTCTAGCTTACTTGATAACAGGTTAGGTGATGGCTTGGTATCCGCAGAGATTTCTCTCCACATCCAATCCCCACGATAGGTGAGATCGTGATTAAAATCACCAAGGATTAAGAAAGACTGATTTTTCGCATTCCTCTGGTCAATCCATTCATGTAACTGCTTGCTTTGTTGTTTGAGGGTCACACAACTTTCTTCTTTTGATAGGTATTTTCCAATACACCCAGCTTTTAAATGCACTGAGAGCAGATGTATCGGAGACGAATTTTGGGGTTCAAGTACAACGTAGCTTGCGAATCTCAGTTTTCTGTTGGGAGAGAGAACAATATCTTTTGGATCACTGTAAGTGAGCGATTTGTTGATGGCGACACCAGTATATTGATTGATATCGCGATATTGGAGAGATTGATTTGATGACTTTGCTCGGTCAGACATGATGATATTAAAGTTTTTCCCGAGAACTTTGTTTAATACTCCTAAATCGTTTACTTCTTGAAAGGCAATAACATTCGGCTTGCGTTTTTCAATAATGGTTCGGTATGCATTTAAATCGGCTTGAGAACGTTTCGATTCTTTAACCTGGGTTGCCTGTGTTGAACTAAGCCATTCAAAATTCCAACTCATTATATTTAGCGACTGCGCGTTAACGTTAAATGCTGTGCTAAGTAAAGCGAATAATACAAGAGGGTTTTGTATCGACAATGGCAGACTCCTTTGGTTGATTGTAGAACTTAAATTTTGCTAAAACCGGTTGATCTTGTGCAAAGCCTTATGCAGAAAGCCTGACGAAAATACTTCGCTATCTCTCACAAAAATAGAGTTTCATTATAAATTTTCACTAAATGAGACCTGTGATAAAAGATCGTAGCTATCTTATCCAAGAGCTAAATTTTCTTGATCTAAATCAATACATGTCTAGGTGATTAGAGTTTAATACACCACAACATATAGTGTCAGACAGTAAATATAAATCCCTATATAGTGTATCTGCCGATGCAACAAAAAAATCAAGGGAAGGAGAATATAATGAAACCAGTAGTGATTAAGCGTGATGGATCAAGCGCTGTATTTAACCGAGATCGTATCCAAGCTGCTGTCGAAGCGGCTGCAGACCACGGAAACAAAGAGATTGCCATTTACGCACTCAATGTAGCGTTGGCTGTCGAACTACAACTCGAAGGCAAACAGCAGGTTCACATCGCTGACATCCAAACTCTGGTTGAAAACGAATTGATGCAAGGACCGTACAAAACATTAGCGCGTTCTTACATCGAATATCGTCATGATAGAGATGTTTCCCGTGAGAAGCAAAGTGCATTGACGAGAGAAATTGAGGGGTTGATCGAAGAAAGCAACGCTGACCTACTCAATGAAAATGCGAACAAAGACGGTAAAGTGATTCCAACTCAGCGTGACTTACTTGCTGGTATCGTGGCAAAACATTACGCGAAAACTCGCATCTTACCGCGAGATATTGTGCAAGCGCACGAAGAAGGTGAGCTGCATTATCATGATTTAGATTACGCGCCATTCTTCCCAATGTTTAACTGCATGCTGATTGACCTAAAAGGTATGCTTACCCACGGTTTCAAAATGGGCAATGCTGAGATTGATACGCCTAAATCTATTGCTACCGCGACAGCGGTTACCGCACAAATTATTGCTCAAGTTGCGAGCCACATATACGGTGGTACGACGATTAACCGTATCGACGAAATTCTCGCGCCTTATGTTACTGCAAGCTACGAGAAGAACCTCGAAATCGCGATGGAGTGGGACATTCATAACCCAGAAAAGTTTGCGACAGAGCGAACTGAGAAAGAGTGTTATGACGCATTTCAGTCGTTAGAGTATGAAGTTAATACATTGCATACCGCGAATGGTCAAACACCGTTTGTTACCTTTGGTTTTGGTTTGGGAACAAGTTGGCAGTCTCGTTTAATTCAAGAGTCGATTTTGAAGAATCGTATTGCCGGTCTTGGCAAGAATCACAAAACACCGGTATTCCCGAAATTGGTTTTTGCAATCAAAGATGGGTTAAATCACAAGAAGTCAGATCAAAACTACGATATCAAGCAATTGGCGCTGGAATGTGCTTCTAAACGTATGTATCCCGACATCTTGAACTACGACCGAGTAGTCGAAGTAACTGGCTCGTTTAAGACGCCAATGGGGTGCCGTAGCTTCCTAAATCCTTATGAAGAAAATGGCGAGTTAGTTCATGATGGACGTAATAATTTAGGGGTTGTCAGTTTAAATTTACCTCGCGTGGCGATTCAAGCTAAAGGCGATATCAAAGCATTTTACGAACTGCTTGATCAGCGTTTACTAACCGCTCGTCGAGCACTAGAAACTCGTATTAGTCGCTTAGAAAAAGTCAAAGCGCGTGTCGCTCCTATTCTCTATATGGAAGGGGCATGTGGAATCCGTTTGAAAGCGGATGACTCGATTGCAGACCTATTTAAAAATGGTCGAGCGTCTATTTCACTCGGTTATATTGGGGTTCACGAAACCATTAATGCCTTGTTTGATAATGATAGCCACGTTTTTGATGATCAAATGCGTCGTGAAGAAGCGATCAAAGTGATTCAGTACTTAAAAAGAGCAACCGAGCAATGGGCAGAAGAGACTGGTTACGCATTTAGTCTTTACGGCACACCTAGTGAAAACCTATGTAACCGTTTCTGTAGTCTTGATGCAAAACAGTTTGGTGTTATTGAAGGTGTAACTGACAAGGGATACTACACCAACAGTTTCCACCTTGACGTTGAGAAAAAAGTAAACCCGTACGATAAGATTGATTTTGAAATGCCATATCCAAACTTATCAACCGGTGGCTTTATTTGCTACGGCGAATTTCCAAACATGCAACGCAATGTCGAAGCGTTAGAGAATGTGTGGGATTACAGTTACTCACGTGTCCCTTACTATGGAACTAACACACCAATAGATGAGTGCTACGAGTGTGGTTTCACTGGCGAATTTTCCTGTTCGAGCAAAGGCTTTGTTTGCCCTAAGTGTGGAAACCATGACTCTACGAAAGTATCGGTGACTCGCCGAGTGTGTGGCTATTTGGGCAGTCCTGATGCGAGACCTTTTAACTTCGGCAAACAAGAAGAAGTGCAGCGTCGAGTGAAGCATTTGTAAGGACAAGGTATGAACTACCATAACTATTATCCTATCGACGTGGTGAACGGGCCTGGAACTCGTGCAACGCTTTTTGTTTCTGGCTGCGAACATGCATGTCGTGGGTGTTATAACCAGAGTACGTGGTCATTGCGCTCAGGGCACTCGTTTGATTCAGCAATGGAAGATCGAATCATTGCTGACTTGAACGATAAGCGTATTTACCGACGAGGGTTGTCGCTATCCGGCGGCGATCCAATGCATCCAGAAAATGTTGCAGATGTTTTGAATTTGGTCAAGCGTGTAAAGCAAGAATGCCCCGATAAGGATATTTGGCTGTGGACAGGGTACTTACTCGGCGAATTATCTGAGCACCAACGTCAACTTGTGCCTTACCTAGATGTTGTGATTGATGGGAAGTTTGAGCAAGATTTGGCTGACCCATCATTAGAGTGGCGAGGCAGCAGTAATCAGGTTGTTCACTATCTAACGCAGTCATCTCAGTAGTGAAATTAAGCTTATTCTTAAGCTACTAATCACTTATTAGCAACAATTAAAAACGGCTCATACTTTGATATGAGCCGTTTTCTATTTTAGATTGTCAATTTTGCACAATACGTATTGATAATTTGGTTTAGTGGTTACGGAAGAAAGCGAGGAGTCGTTTCTGTTTCTCTGCCTCTTCAGACAACACTTGGCTGAACTTAGTGCTTTCACCGATACCGATTACATTTTCGTTGACCATCTCAACGGTGGCAGAAATGTTGCTTGAAATATCTTCTGTTACACTCGATTGCTCATTTGAAGCTGTTGCGACAAGTGTATTGATGTCAGAGATAGAGTTAACTGACTCAGATATCCCACTAAAAGCTTGTTGCAGTTGTTGGGCGACAGTCTGTGATTCATCAATTAATTTTGAGTTTGATTTCATATAATCATCGGCTTTACCCGCTTGGTCTTGAAGCTTGGTAATGATCTCTTGAATATCGACGGTTGATTGCTGAGTTTTCGCGGCTAACGAACGGACTTCATCTGCCACGACTGCGAATCCTCGTCCATGTTCACCTGCACGAGCGGCTTCAATAGCGGCATTGAGCGCGAGTAAGTTTGTTTGTTCTGAGATGCTGTTGATAACATCGATCACCGCTCCGATTTCAGTCGAGTATGACTTGAGTTGGTCGACAATTTCAGCCGATTCACGCACCGAATCGCCAATTTTTTGTGAAATCGTATCTGAATCGCCAAGCGAGCAGTTACCGCCATCAACGTTTTTCATTGCTTCGGTCGCTGATTCGTGAGCTTGAGTGGCATTTTGACTCATTTCTAGGGCTGTACTAGACATTTCATTTACGGCCGCGGCTACCTGTTCAACCTGACAAAGCATTTGTTGTGAATTGGAATCAGCCTGTGTCATCGTCGACGCTAACGTTTCAGAGGAAGAGGAAACGTTGTCGGCAACCGACGTGAGTTGACCTACCATTGTCGAGAGCTTTTCAGCAGTTTTGTTATAGCCTTCTGCAAGCATTCCTAATTCATTGTTTCCTTGGTCGGGAACTCTTACCGTGAGGTTTCCTTCCGACATCGTGGTCATTGCATTTTGCACTGTATTAATCGATGTCACTAAGTTTCTTGCGATGACAAGAGCGATGAAAATGACACCAACAGATACCGCAATCATTAATCCAACCATCATCATGACGGATTGGTCATAGATGATATCACCGTATTGACTGGCTTCTTCAGCTCCGGCTTCGTTAATGTCTGATAGTTTTAAAAGTGTATTGGAATAATTATTGTAGGCAGTTAATGACGCGCCCAAAAATAACGTTTTTGCTTCATCATTTTTATTTTGCTCAGATAACCTCAGGAGGTTGCCTTGTATAGTTAGGTAATCTTGATATTGACGCTTAAATTGCGACAGTAACTCGCGTTCTTCGCTGCTCGACACCAGTTTGCTGTAGGTATTAACTGAATCATTGACGTCGTTTTTAACACTATTGATCGAGGTTGTTGCACTGCGTATTTGAGAAGAGTCAGTAGAAATAATATGCACGGCTTCTTGGTTACGAAGATCAGCTGTTTGTGTATTAATCCGTTCTACAAGTTGAACGGAAGGTAACCAATTTGTTGAAATCACCGTTGATTGGTGGTTGATAATTTGCATTTCGTAAATGGATAAAAGCACTAAGCCAATTAATGCAATAATTGGGATGCAAAACCCACCCAATAATAGCTTACTGATCTTGATGTTTTTCATGCTGATGTTCTCTTTAAAATGGGCAAATAAGAAATAAAATGAGTAGAATTTTAGTATGATGTGAAAGTAGTTACCTAACACCATCCTGTATATACTAGTTGCTACTTTTGAGTTTTGTCGGAAATGTGACAAATTTTTTCTACGTGTTTTTGTGTTTGTTTAGGACGACAGTGTCACATCTAAGATTCTGTTATTATTTAACTATATTTCAATGAATGATTGACGATGAAAACCATTTACCAGATCAATGAATCAGATTATGTATTCGCTTATATGCTTTCTCGACGCCTGAGTAGATCGAGCTGGTTTATTCGCGGGTTCGTTGTATGCGTGTTTATCGCGGCGTATGTATGGCTTCCATTGGCTTTAAAACCCGTCATTGTGAGTATCGTGGTCGTGGGGTTTGGGATCTTGGTTGTTGCTAGGTTAGGTTCGCCATATATTGCTCGGCGCTATTACCGACGACATAAAGCGGTACGAGAGCCTTATAGTATTGAGTTATTTCCGGAGTCTGTCGTGATTGCATCGACACGAGGTCGTTCACGCCTTCGGTGGAATACCATTCACAGTTGGCGTGAGGATCAACATAATGTGATTATTTTTCTTTCAGCGAAACAGTTCTATATTGTGCCGAAGCAAATAGCTGAAACGGGATTCAACATTGATGAATTACTGCTGCGGTTACGCCAATTTTGATCATTAGCGAGTTTTTAGATGTTGTTGCAGTTCATCACCTGTGAAATCAAGCAGGGGATTGAGACTAATTATGTTTCGGGAGAAGTAGAACCTTGAGAAATCTTAAACTAAACTCCAATTAAGTCATCATAAATGAAAAGTAAAATCTCATTATTGTCTACTAGACCAAGGGAAAATGTAGATGTAGATGCCATTTATTAAAAATAGCCGTGTAGTACTACGTTTTATTTTTATACTTAAATGTATGCGAGTAAAACGAACTGAGAATATATACGATGAGAGCCATTGATATGACTATAGGTGAAGTAGCAAAGCTAGCTGGTGTTTCAAAAACAACAGTGAGCTGTGTTATCAATGGCCAAGCAGCCCAAAATCGCATCAGTAAAGAGACGCAAAAACGAATTATGACCATTGTTAAGCAATACAACTCTCAGCCAACTCGCCCTGACTCGGTACTATCTGACGATGAAAGCCGTTGTTTTGGTTTGATTATTACGGATATTGAAAATACGAGTAACGCTCGATTTATCAAACGATTCGAAAAGCTGGCTCGTGAAGCAGGATTTACGGTATTGGTCTCAAGTACTGAAGATGATCCGGAAATAGAAAAGTCGATTGCACAAGCACTCGTTACTCGTCGGGTCGATGCACTAATTGTTGAAACGTCTCTTGGTGATGGGACGGGCTTTTACAAAGCGATTCAAGACACCGGAACGCCTGTTATTGCGATAGACCGTTCGTTAGATGATGAATTTTTTTCGTGTGTTATTAGTGAAGATTTTGGCGCTGCATTTGATTTGTCTGCCTCTATCATTTCTCCAAGTATCACGTCAATTGGGTTGATTGGAGCACTGCCTGAATTAAGCGTATCACGCGAGCGACAACTAGGCTTTGAATTTGCGGTGAAAAAGAAGGGGATCCGCTCTGTTGTCGCACATGGCCAATCGTTTAGTCGTGAAGAAGGCGCACGCTTGTTTTCAGAATGGGTTGAGCAAGGGTGTGTGCCTGATTCTATTGTGTGTACATCACATAGCCTTCTTGAAGGCGTATTAGATGTGCTAAATCAGCACGATGAACTGCTGAGTATGGTTCGTTTGGCAACTTTTGGAGATAGTAACTTGCTAGACTTTTTGCCATTTCGGATCAACTCTGTACCTCAGCAATATGACTTGTTTGCGAAAAGCGCTCTAGCGTTTGCTTTAGATGCTGCAGATCATAATTACCAATCCGGTGTTGAACTCATCCCACGTATCTTGAAAGTGCGTAAGAAATAAGATTTATCTCCCATTTCATCCTGTGTTAACGGCTGTTGATTGCTGTATGATTAAGTCATTCGTGGCTAACACATTCTAATTCATGAAATTTATCCATACCTCTGATTGGCATCTAGGGCGAAGCTTTCACAATCGCTCTCTTATCGATGATCAAGCTTATATATTGCGTCAATTGACTCGTTATCTCGGTGAGCATTCTGATATCGATGCACTACTGATTGCCGGCGATATTTATGACCGCTCAGTGCCACCAACTGTCGCAATTGAATTGTTAGAACAGGTTATTGATCAAGTCTGTCAAAAGCTTAACGTGCCGATTATCCTAATTCCAGGAAACCATGATAGTGCCGTGCGTCTGGGGTTTGCTGCTTCTCATATGAGTGGCTCAGGGCTGCATATCTTATCCGACATCAAATCGATCACAACACCGGTAATTTTAGAAGACAATAAAGGTCAACAGGTGGCATTTTACGGTATTCCATACGTGGATCCAGAATTCATTCGTAACGACTTTTCAGTACAAATAAAAACCCATGATGAGATGTATCAGTTTTTGATTGGGGAAATTACCCGTGACATTAATTCGAATATTCCTAATGTGCTTCTTGCCCATTGTTTTGTGGATGGTGCCGATGAATCTGATTCAGAGCGCCCTTTATCGTTAGGTGGATTAGATAAAGTTCGTCCGAGTCAATTTGAAGCTTTTGATTACGTCGCCCTCGGTCATTTACATCAACCTCAAAAGAGAATTAAAGAATCGATTCGTTATTCGGGTTCGTTGTTGAAATACAGTTTTTCAGAGCATCAGCAGAATAAGTCAATGACGATTGTTGAGCTGAATGAAGATGGAGAGTTTTCCACGACTCCGTTGAAATTTAGTCCGATGCGTGATGTTCGGGTTATTGAAGGTGAGCTTTCCGCTATTATCGAAAGTGCGAGCAGAGATGCTCATTCAGAGGATTATCTATTAGTACGCCTGCTAGACAAACATGCGATGCTCGATCCTATGGAGAAACTGCGAACAGTGTATCACAACGTACTCCATATCGAAAAACCGGGCTTAATGCGAGAAGGTTCAGATATGCCAAGTTCAAGTCAGCTAAAACGTGGTGAGCTCGATATGTTTGGTGATTTCTTCCAAGAAATTCAAGGTGAAGCGCTCACCGATTCGCAATTGGAAGTGATCAAACAGACTTTGGGTGAGATTAATCAAGGTGAAGGTGAATAATGCGTCCACTAACGTTAACTCTATCTGCGTTTGGCCCTTTTCCTCATCAGGAAAATATTGACTTTGGTAAGCTTGGTCATACGCCCTTTTTCTTGATTAATGGCCCGACGGGGAGTGGCAAAAGTACCATTTTAGATGCTATCTGTTATGCCTTGTATGGTTCAACCACCGGTAATGAGCGCACTGGTGACCAAATGCGCAGCGATCTCGCCAGTGAAGGCACTGAAACTCAAGTGTGTTTCGAGTTTGAATTGGGGGAGCGGCGATTTAGAATTGAACGTAAGCCAGAGCAGTGGCTCCCAAAACAGCGTGGGACGGGGTTAACTCGACATGTGCACCGAGCATGTCTAGAGCAGTGGGTGTCAGAAGATTGGGAAACTGTCGCGGTTAAACCGAATCCTGTGAACACCAAAATCAACGAACTGATTGGCTTGAGCGCCGATCAATTTCGCCAAGTCATGGTGATTCCTCAAGGTAAGTTTCGTGATTTATTATTGGCCAGTTCTAAAGATCGAGAACAGATCTTCGGGCAATTATTTAGCACCAATGTTTACAGTCGTTTAGAGAGTGCATTGGCAGAACAAGCGAGTGGAATTAGAAAGGAAAAAGACGCATTTGATCAGCAACTGAAAGGTATTTTAGATTTAGTTAGCGTGGAGAACGAACCGGAATTGGTGAGCAAGATGGATGAGCTTGCTCCTGAGCTTTCACATGTTAAACAAGAATGTGATGTGTTAGCGAAAGCGCTGGATGATGCAAAACGTAGTCATCAGAAACAAGAACATCTTGTTTCACGTTTTGCTTTGAGAGATCAATTATCTCAACAGATAAGTCTAAATATGCAGAAGCGCACTGAGATTGAAGGCCAAAGAGTGGTGCGAGACCGAGCGTTAGAAGCACAAAAAATTGCTCACTTACATCTTGCTCAAGTTGAAAGTGATAAAAAAGTAACGACCTTGAGTTTGACGTTAGAGAAGTTACGCGCTCAAGAACAGACGTTAAATCAACATATAAAAACCGCAACCATTGAGCTTGATAAAGCGACTAAGGCTTTGGAAGCGAAACCGAAATTGCAACAAAATATATTCGAGATTGAGCAGCAACAAGATCGACTTTCTGAGATTCAAAAGCTACAAAAAAGTATCGAGCAATCAAATGGAAAGCTTAGTGCGACCGGGCTTAGTATTACTAAGAAACAGGAAGAATTAGTCCGTTATCAAACTAAACTTGATCAACTTGAACGCGATAGTAAAGTCGCCAGTGATAGTAAGCAGCAAATTGCGCTGTTGCGTTTAGAACTTGAAAAGCTGTCATCGGTTAAAAAGATGCTTTCTCAACGCAGAGATTTAACCCAACAAGACGCTAAACTCAATAGTCAGTTAACAGGTTGGTTGAACACATTAGAAAAACAGCAACTGCAAGAGCGCAGTGCAAGAGCCGAAGCATTAAAACTGGAAGGCCAGTGGTTGCTGAATCAAGCCGCTAATATTGCCCAGACCTTAGGTGAAAATAGCCCGTGTCCAGTATGTGGTTCCCTTGAACATCCAATACCTGCGCAATTTTCAGGTGACACGGTCACTAAAGAGCAAGTTGATAAGGCCCGCCAACACGCAACTCAGTCGGAGCTAAAACTCAAGGAGATTGAGAATACTATCTCATCATTACGTCTAGAGCTTGAGCGCATTTCTCAACAAATAAAAGGACTTAATGTCGATGTTATGGCGCTTTGGTCTGGTTCAGAAACAGAACTCGAAAACCATTACACTGTCACAAATAATGAGCTCAATGAGCTCACCAATCTCGATTTAGACATTATTAATCAACGTTTAGAAAAAGGGCGTGCTCTGGTTGAGCAAGGTAATGCAGAACTTGTGACACTTGATAAGCAACGAGAACAATGCACTCTTGAAGTCGCAAGTTATCAAGCACGATTAGATACGTTAATGTTGGTGGATATAAAAGCGGTGAGTCGAAACCAACTGGAGATTAAACTTAGCGAACTACGCACTCAGGTATTGTTAATCGATCAACATTTTGAGAAAGCGCAGAAAGATGTTACGGATTTAAATACGCAATTAACCGTTATCGAAACCAAACTGACGAGTGGCGAGAAAGAACTGCAGCAGTCGACGGCCCAACACCATATAAATTGTGAATCATGGGAAAGCGGGCTCACGGATAGCCCATTTAGTCATCTTCAGGAGTATCAGAACGCGTTTAGAGAAAAAGAAGACATAGACAGGTTAAGTATTGAAATTAAAACCTTTGATGAATTACAGGTCAAATTGTCGTCACAGCTTGAACAGATTAAAACGGAACTGGTCGATCAAGACCTCCCTAATCTAGATCTTAGCCAACTGAAGATAGAGCGTGCAAACGAGGAGCTCGTCAATCGTTCTGCGCAGTTAAGCAAAACTCAGTCCCGTTACGATGCACTACACAGCGCTCATTCGCGCTTAGAAGTACTTAAGAAGAGAAATCAGGTGCTAGAAGAAGAGTATAAGATTTTAGGGACGTTAAGTGATGTGGCCAATGGGAAAAACCATCTTCGAGTGAGTTTACATCGCTTTGTGCTAGGAGTACTGCTAGATGACGTTCTAATTCAAGCATCCATTCGTTTACAAGCCATGAGTTTTGGTCGCTATCATCTTGTGCGCAAAAATGAACGCAATAAAGGTAATGCAAGTTCAGGGCTCGATTTGTTAGTCGAAGATTCCTACACCAGTAAAACACGTGATGTCGCGACCTTGTCAGGAGGAGAGTCGTTTATCGCGGCATTGTCACTGGCATTAGCCCTTTCGGATGTTGTCCAAGCTCACAGTGGCGGAGTTCGTTTAGACACATTGTTTATTGATGAAGGTTTTGGCAGTTTAGATACAGAATCACTCGATCTTGCAATAGAGTCGCTTATCGAGCTGCAGAAAGGAGGACGTACGATAGGAATTATTTCTCACGTCAATGAATTGAAAGAACAGATGGAAAGCAGGATTGATATAGGAAGAAGTGAGCATGGCAGCAAAATTACGCTCATTTCCTCACAATAGTGAATGACATCATAAATCATATGAAATAATGATTTTGTGTAGGTCATTGCTATAATAGTGGCTTCTTTTATACATTTTGGTTCTGATAAACACAAAAAAGGTTATCGCACATATTTTATGGATTCGATTAAGCAAATTTATCATGATTCCGAGCCTAACCTTTCGCCGATTGGGTGGGGGGGATTTATATGTTTCCCTTTATTCTATTTTATCTGGGCCGAACTCTTTCCTCAGCCTTATGAGAATTTAGTTTTTCGCCTGTTCCTAGGCTTTATGATGCTTGCTATTGTGAAGCGTCGCTCTGTTCCTGTAAGGTTTCAGAAATATCTACCCTATTATTTCATCGTCATGACGACGATGTGCTTACCCTATTTCTTTTTCTATATGTTGGTGATGAATAATTGGTCCAACGTATGGGGTATGTCATGTATGTCGGCGATTTTACTCCATGTACTCATTGTTCCGCGGGCAAAAATTGTATTTTGTCAGGTAGTGGTTGCAGTTTTGGCGGCCTATCTCGCAGTATTTTGGGAGATTGGGTATGCACCGTTCACCGTGGTCGACTGGCCACAAGCCTGTATTTTTATTTTCGCATACGTTTTGGGTGAAGTATTTGTACACCGAAATCAAAGCACCTATGAGACTCAAGTCTCTATAGCTAAATCTTTTGGAGCCGGTATTGCTCACGAAATGCGAAATCCAATGAGCACGATTAAGACGTCTGTCGATGTTCTTAAAGCGCTAACACCGGTTCCAGATGAGTCAGATTCAACGCTAAATATTAGTAAGAAAGATCTTGTACAGATTCATGCGGTATTAAACGATGCAGACAATGTTCTTCATTCTGCGAGTGATGCGATTGATCTATTACTGGCTTCTATCGATAGCAATCGCATTAGTTCGACAAGCTTTAAACGTTGCAAGGCTTCAGAGGTTATTCGAGATGCAATTTTTAGCTTTCCATATAAAGAGAGTCGAGATAGAAACCGAGTTAATATTATTGTCCACGATGATTTTGAATATTTTGGAAGCCAAACGTTACTCAAGTACTCGATATATAACTTACTTAAGAATGCTTTTTACTATAACTATTCTGAAACGTTTTTTATTCAAATAGAGCTGATGCAATATGGTGCTAAGAACGTTATTCGAGTTCGTGATAATGGCGTTGGTGTTGAGAATGATATACTCGAGCATATTTTTGATGACTTTTATTCTTCTGGGAAACACGATGGTTTCGGATTAGGTTTACCATTCTGCCGTAAAGTAATGGAGTCTTTTGGTGGTACTATCACCTGCCAATCTGAGGTTGAGCAATGGACCGAATTCGAACTTAATTTTCCTTTATATGAGTCCAGTAAGGTTAGGGATACCAAATCGAATGTTCTGAAAACCAAGCATGTCTTATATATTGGAGAAAGAGATGAGATAAGTGGTAACCTGGCATCATGGGCGAACTCCCAAGGTTTTAATTATAGCCGGATGCACCTTCATCGAGCCTGCCACTCTAAAAGTACCTACTTTGACTTGGTCATCGTTGATATTGAAAAAGCGTACTTTCAGCTAACTGATTTGCTTGCATTTGAAGATAATTTGCATTTTTCAAAGTCTAAAATTTGTTATTTACATGATAAGAACAGTAATTCAGTACATACACTGCCTAACAATTTAGGCGCGCTTTTAGTGACATCACAGCGTTGGAAAGAAGAAGGCAATGACTTACTGGATGAATTAATATTCAATAATCATCAGCCTGAACGTCAAAAGTACCAACTCTCTATTAAGCCTTATAATCGTAGGGTCCTGATAGTTGATGATAATCGCTCTTTACGAATGATTACGTCGATTCTTTTAGAAAGAGAAGGCTATATCGTTGAACAAGCTCAAAATGGCCGAGAAGCGTTAGAATTGATCCGGGCGCATCAATATGACGTGGTATTACTTGATATAGAAATGCCTCAGCTTAATGGATTAGAGCTGACTTCGTTGGTTCGTTCCTCACATGAAGATTTTAATAATATCGTGATTATTGGTTACACCGGAGATAACAGTCCAGCGACGATTGAGCAGTTGCGTGAAGCTGGTATGAATGACTATCTTGTCAAACCCGCAGATAAACAGGTTCTGCTAACTCAATTAGAGAAGTGGTGCTCTAAATGATATCCACTCATCCCGACATATTTAAACCTTTCAATTATGCACATTGTTTAATCGTGACTACTATTATAACTGGTATCTTGTTTGTAAACTTATCGCCATTATATTACTAGAGTGAGACTTTGTGATTGCACAGTTAATTTGTTTGGTTCTTGTTGCTGTTGGGTTACTCCTGATTGTTTCTAGTATCCGGCCGATTTATCGTATTTCTAAACTAGAAAAACTTTCTGGTTGGTTGATACTGACCTTTCTTTTGGTTTTCTTCGTATTTGGTTATGGTTTTTTCTTTTTTGACTTGTTCGTGAGTGAAACAGTAGATAGTACGCGTCAGGTTATTTCTATGATTATGTTTGGAGGTTCAGTTTTTGTCGCTCTGGTGTCTAAACTTTCTTTTCAAACGATTTTAAAAGCGAATACGTTTGCTGAAAATCAATCCCATTATGCACTCCATGATAATTTAACGGGCCTAGCGAACCGTAAATACCTCTTCGATACATTAGAGCTAAAAATATCAGAGCAAACATCGTTTGTATTACTATTTATCGACCTAAACAACTTTAAACATATTAATGATGGTCTCGGCCACCAATTTGGCGACAAGTTTTTAAAAGTGGTGTCCAATCGGTTAGCGACCAGCCTTTTAGATATGAGTAAAATATACCGAATTGGCGGCGATGAATTTGCGTTAGTTATTGAGGAAAGTGAAACTCTTGGCGTCAGTCGGGTCATCGATAAAATGCATCGCAGTATTGAAGACCCCGTCATGGTCGACAATTATCCTATGAAAATCTCTATTAGTGTTGGTGCTACGCGATACCCATTAGATGGAAATGACGTTGAGACGTTGTTCAAACAAGCCGATCTCGCAATGTACGAGTCGAAACACAAACAAAACTATTTAGAATATTACCGTTCTGAAATGGGCGAGGCCTCATACGAGCGACTTAATCTGCTTATTCAATTGTCAGAGGCCATTCGCAATAGTGAATTTGAGGTTTATTATCAGCCGATTGTCGATGCGACTAGTGGCATCATAGTAAGCTATGAAGCCTTAATTCGCTGGCCTCAACATGATGGTAAGTTTATTCCACCAGATAAATTTATTCCACTGGCAGAGAAGAGCGCCCTTATTTGTTCGATTACTAAACGGGTAATTGAACAAGTATCGAAGGATATTTTAACTTTTCGACAGAGAGGGTTTGATGGCAGTGTGCACATTAACTTATCCGCTAAAGATCTACTGTCATCGGATCTATTATTGCAACTTGATCATTTAATCGAAGAGGGGAGCCTTAAATTTGGTGATGTCTCATTTGAAATCACTGAAAGTGCAATGAACGAAGATTTGGATAAAACCAAGCATGTGATGACAGCAATGAACCGCCGAGGTTTTACATTTAGCATCGATGATTTCGGTACAGGGTTTTCGTCTTTGGTATTACTGCGAGAGCTACCGATTGAACAAATCAAAATCGACAAGTCATTTATTTTGGGATATCACGATGACGAAACCAATCGTTCAATTATTAATTCAATTTTAAACTTAGCCCAAGATATTAACTGTAGTGTGGTTGCAGAAGGCGTCGAAACCATTGAAATACGACAAAAACTGCAAGACTTGGGATGCTGCTATTTACAGGGGTATTTGTTTTCTAAACCGCAACCGTTGTCAAATATTGATCTAACAGTTAAACAATATAAAAAACCACTCCACTGATTCTTTTCAAAATTAATGCCTCATTAACATCATCAGATAAATTATCTTTATGTAATAACTTAATCGTCTTTCACAAATTGTGTTAACGCGTACCATTGTTGTTTCATCAATAGATTAGCTGAATGTAGGGAACACAATGCACGATAAGATAGATCGAACTACGGTGATAACCACTATTATTGCGCTATTGGCGTTCGCGGGAAATTCGGTGTTATGCCGGATTGCGTTGGCAGAAGGGAATATTGATGCCGGAAGTTTCACCTTGTTACGAATTCTGTCGGGAGCATTTGTGCTGTTAGCGATAGTACTCGTAAAAAATAGATCTAGGACGAAACATCTGCGCCCGAATTGGGTTGCATCAGCTTTATTATTTATCTATGCATTAAGTTTTTCGTACGCCTATTTGTCGCTCGACACTGGTGCAGGAGCACTGATTTTATTTGGTGCGGTGCAATTAACGTTAATTGGAATCAGTTGGAAGTCTGGTCATCGATTGACACCTATAGAGTTAGGCGGTGTCGTGCTTTCATTTGTTGGGCTTGTGTATCTTGTGTTACCCACTCTTAGTACGCCATCTGCATTTGGTGCAAGTTTAATGACGTTATCGGGTATCGCATGGGGTGGTTATACACTCATTGGACGTAAGTCTACAGCGCCATTGAATGATACCGCACTCAACTTTGGAGCAGCCTCTATTTTGATCGTGTTGTGGATGCTGATTGATACTGGTGAGCGTCACTATAGTGTGAAAGGAGTCAGTTACGCGATTATGTCTGGAGCATTAGCTTCGGGAATTGGATACGCAATTTGGTACCATGCTCTTAAGGGGCTAACCACATTACGTGCGGGGGTTGTTCAATTATTAGTTCCAATCATAGCGTCTATTGGGGGCGTTTTATTCAGTAATGAAGCGCTAAGTTCAAGGCTAGTTATAGCGAGTGGTTTAGTGTTAGGTGGTTTACTCATTGTGATAGTGCAGCGTTCAACTTCCAAGTAAGATCATTGCCCACTATAGAAGCGGGCGATGATGTATGTAGCATGAGTTAGGTTCACACTACGCTTTGATTAAGATCGGATCAAAATCAATTCGTGAATAACTGCCTTCTACTTTCCCGGATAGTTCAAATCCTTGTTCAGGGAATGTGCCCGCTTCTTGAGGGATATAGGTCGTAACGAGATCTTCACGTACGCCAAATACAGTATCCTGATCTAAATACGGGTCATCATCTGGGAATACCTCAGTGACTAATGAACGAAACCCCTGTGCACTTACAATGTAATGCAAATGAGATGGTCTCCATGGGTGGCGACCAGTTGCATCCAATAGCTTGCCAACAGGACCATCACTCGGGACGGTGTAAGAAACCGGACGAACAGTAGTGAACGCGTATCGACCATTTTCATCGGTAGTAAACATGCCGTGAAAACTATTGATATCTTGTTCATCATCTTGAGATGAATACATCCCATTTGGAGCGGTTTGCCAAATGTCGACACTTGCACCAGCAATAGGATTTCCATCGGTATCTTTGACCGTACCTTCGACGAGAATGACTTCGCCTTCATAGTGGCGTTTAAAATCTGCGCCTTTGTCCATTGGTGGTGCACCAGTGACATGAAACGGACCAAGTACACTTGAACTCGTCGCTTTAGGGTCAGAATTAATCATATCCACCAGAGATGAAACACCTAATACATCAGAGAGAAGCACAAACTCATTTCGTTCTTCGGTCGTGATATCACCAGTCCACTTTAAAAGTTCAAGAGAATGTCGCCATTCGTCGTGCGTTAACTGTGTCTCTTTAACAAAACTATGTAAATGACGAGCGAGGCTAGACATTAGTTCTTTTGTACGTGGATCGGTGTCATCACCAAAATACCCAATGAACGTATCGGTAATATTCTCTGCGGTAACGGTTCTCATAATTTATCCCCTTAATTTAATATTCCTATGCTTAATACTGGGTATTTAATTAATACGATTAGTACCATTAGCATGATAAATGTGAATGGAAGAGCACCCATAAATACATCTTTGAGGCTGATCCGGTCGTCGTCTAAACTGGATTTAATAACAAAACAGCTAATACCCAGCGGTGGAGTAAGTAAGCCTATTTCAGCGCCAACTACGGTAATAATGCCAAACCAAACTAGGCTTAATCCCATAGGTTCAATGAGTGGCAAAAATAGAGGAACAACAATTAAAATAATTGATGCTGTATCGAGTAACGTGCCTAAAAAAAGCATCAAACATACATAGATAAACATTGTCATAAAAATGCTCATCTCATTTTGTTCTAATATTTCCGCAAGTTCATTTGGTAAGCCTGCGATGCCTAACATCCGGCTATAGATCGACGCTGCTGTGATTAAAAATAAAATAGACGCAGTAATGTGTCCGGTTTCTATTAACGCTTCCCAGAATATTTTTAGGGTCATTTTTCGTCGTGCAAAGGCAATCAAAAGCCCGCAAGCTGCACCCGCTGCTCCCGCTTCGACTGGCGTTAGCCAACCCGTATAAATTCCGCCTAAAACAATTGAGATCAAGCCAATAAGCGGCAGGGTCTTTTCGGCAATTTCACGAAATGACATCCACTCGGTGTCAATTTTTCTTGCTCCGCCAATGAAGCTACTGAAAAAATGACCCATAAACCAAATCGAAACAATATAAGCAAATGTCAGTATTAAGCCCGGTACAACACCGGCTAAGAACATATCACCCACGGATTGCTCAGCGACGAATGAATAGATAATGAGCATGGCCGACGGTGGAATGATCATGCCTAAAACAGAAGAGCCCGCAACCACACCAACCGCAAATCTTGGGTTGTAACCATATTTCAACATTTGCGGGACCGATACTTTTGCAAAAACCGAAGCCGATGCAATTGAAGAACCAGTCACTGCTGCGAAAATACCGTTGGCACCAACTGTTGCCATGCCTATTCCACCTTTCAAGTTTTTGAACCCCGAGTTCATCACTTGATAGATATCCGATCCCATACCCGCTTTTGAAACTACTAGGCCCATAAATGTAAATAATGGAACAGTTGCAAAAGTGTATTCCATCACACTGTCCGAAACGGCAACTTTTAGCAGGTTGATAGAAAGCTCTAGATTGTCTCGTAGTAGCCATATCGCGACGATCGACACGACACTTAATGCAACTGGAATGTAAAAACCAATGTAGACACTGACTATAATCGCAAGGACAGAGAGGTATCCAATCTCGATTGGGCTCATGATTTATCTCCTGGCGTTGATAAGGTTTTTGCTTGCTCACCCAAGATCACTTTGAAAGCAAAGATAAATGTGCAAAGTACGGCGCTCAGAAATATTGTGAGCTTGATTGGCCACCACGGCGCAACAAATATGCCTGGCACACCAAAATAGTCTTTGGTTTCAAACATTTCGATAAATTCCGGCCAGATAGCCACCGCGATCATAACCATTAAGCATGCGGAAATAGCATTAATTAACTTTCGAATAAAACTTATAAATTTGGGGAACCTTGGCTCCATAAGAACCAAAAATCCATCTGATCGAGTTAATCGATTAACACGAATCACATCAGGCAGTTGCAAAAATACGATAAGCACCATCGAAAATTGAACAACTTCTACTGCCCCCATAAAAGGCTTGTTAAATAAGCCTCTCGCTATCACGTCATAATCTACCGCTAACACAAGTAGCAACACGACGAGTGTTCCTACTGTGTTTGCGATCATTGCTATGCCGTCGGTTATGCGCGAGAAAGGCGTTATCACTTTAATCAATAAACTTGACATAACGAGACTCCAATTATTAATCCGTAGACTTAACAGAATGTTTAATTAAGTTCGGTTGCCCAATCACGGATAGGGGTAGCGCCTTGTGTCGTTAATTTGTTGATATATGCTTGAATGATTTCTGTTCCCGGCTCACCGGATTTTTCAAGGGTGTCGGCCAGTTCTTTCGCCAGGTTTGGCATTGATTCTGCCCATGCTCGCTGTGCTTCCGATGTCATTGTGATAATGGTTCCACCAGATGCGACATATGCCTCTCGACTTTCTTGAGCACGATCCATTGCGATATTTGCCAAGTGATCACGATACTCGATAGCGACTTCTTGAATCGCGGCTTTAACTTCATCAGGCAGTTTTTTCCAGAATCGTTCATTGGCCGTGACTGTTTTGGTATTGACTGCGCCAAAATTAGCCTGAGTCATGTAGGGCGCGACTTCCGCTATCTTGAATGTCTTCGCTGCTTCAGGCCAAAGCATTGCGTGATCAACTAAGCCAGTTGCTAGCATATTATAAAAGTCGGTTAATCCACCTCTAACTCCAGCAACATCTCCAATACCTTCGAGATAGCGTAAGTTTGTTCCTGCACCAGCAACCTTAGTACCTTTCAGTTGCGTCGCATCGGTTATTGGGTTCTTACTATAGAGTTGATAAGTATTTAGAACGACGCCCGTTGCAAGGTAGACTTGTTTTTGTTTAGCAAACTCTTTTTGCATTGTCGGATATTCTTTTGCAATTTCATCGACGGCTTTAGCAACAACGCGAGCATCATTGGACACAAAAGGGGTAACTGCAGCGAGTGATTGGCTAGGTAACTTAGAACTGTGAAAAATCGTTGTTACGATACCAATAT
Organism: uncultured Vibrio sp.; assembly: GCA_947504195.1. Classification (GTDB taxonomy): domain Bacteria; phylum Pseudomonadota; class Gammaproteobacteria; order Enterobacterales; family Vibrionaceae; genus Vibrio. Next base: position 465,163 of record CANNGN010000002.1, read on the forward strand.
CGCCTAAACCCAGTTTTACCCCTTCTAATACGCCTTTGGGTTTAACGATAGAGCCACCGTAGGACTCTTGCCATTTTATGGCGTAGTTGCCCGTTTCAGCGAGTTTCTTATCTACCTCAGGTATGAAAAAGTTTGAAAATTCATGAACCCACATTGATTTTGCTGGGTAGCCATCAATGACTGTGGCTTTGATGGTTTCCGTCGCGCTTGCTGGTAGAGACATCAAAATGGCCACCGCCATTCCCCATCCTTTTACGTGTAGTCTGTTAGAAGTTTTCATCGTTCATCGTCCTTTAAAATATATTTGTACTTAATGTTTCACTCTTGTGCTCTATATATTTCTTTGGCGTAAATTTTATAAATTGTTGTTTTTTTATTGTTCTTCTTGGTATTTCTTAAGTGCTTTATTGAAACTGTAAACGTGCTATTTAGAGAAATGTACACACTTCTTCAAATTCAAATCGAGGTAATTTTTGAAAGAGTGCCGTTTCATCGGCATAACCTAAATTACATAAGAAGTTGGATCGTAAACGAGTGCCCGCGAAGAAGGTTTCATCTACAATCTGATTTGAAAATCCAGACATGGGGCCTACATCTAATCCTAATGCTCGTGCTGCGATCATTAAGTAAGCACCTTGAAGCGTACCGTTTAGAAAAGCGGTTCTATCGCAGTACTCCGTTTTCCCTCGAAAAAGAGGCGTTCTATCTTCATGTGGAAAGAGAAACGGAAGCTTTTCCCAGAAATCTAGATCGTGAGCAATAATTACCGTCACGGGAGCCGCGCGCATTTTATCGATATTTTTTTCTTTTAGTGATGCTGCAAGTTTATCTTTACCTTCTTGCGAGGTAACAAAGAAGAACCTTGCTGGACTGCAGTTCATACTCGTCGCACCATTGGCAACTATTTGATAGAGCTCTTTGAGCAATGATTCAGGAATGGGTTTGTCTTGCCACGCATAATGTGAGCGAGCATCATTTAATATCACGTCAATAGAATCAGAATCTAGCCTTGGTTTTCGAATTCGCAACGCCCGAACACTTTCCTGAGCTCTTGCTCTCACTTGTTCTAGGTTGGTTTCAGATGATTTATAGTCACTCGAATCTGCCATTCCTTCTTCCTTTTTTGCTGTATTCACATACGGTGTGATTACCCATTTGATTGATATCTAGGTGTCAATTTAATGTCTAGAATTAACGGTTTTTACTTACTTGCTTTCACAAATATTTAACACTTGCACAATTTTTAACGATGTTTTAATGTGATGTCAATTAATATCGATATTTTTATTTTAGAATTGCGTCAAGGCAAAAAGGAGATAAAAATGATTTCGTGGCAAGACTACAAAACCGAAGCGAAAGAACGTGGTGCTCTGGCATTGGAAGTATTTGTTGTTGAGAGTAAACCCAATACCGATCTCGAAGTGATCAAGCACTATTTACCTTCCCATCTGGCATATCAAGCTGAACTCGAAGCATCAGGTTCACTTATGTTAGCGGGACCAATGTCCGACTCGACTGGTGAATCATTGGAAGGGGCTGGGTTGATTGTATATCGAGCATCGACCTTAGAAAAAGCGACGCAACTGGCTGAAGCCGATCCGATGCACAGTAGTGGCGCTAGAGTGTTCAAGATTAGGCGTTGGTTGATCAATGAAGGGAGTATGCAAATTGATATCAGATTATCGGCTCAAGTGGTCACCCTTAGCGGTGATGAATCAAATTAGCTCTAGTGAATATTGAGTTGCAATTCTGTATTAAGCTATAAAATATCTAAATTTAATTTATTTTTTAAATAATAACGATATTTTTTATAATTTATGGATATTATCAATATTAATGGGTATATTAACGTTAACAAATTGATAACAGAAAAAGGGGATCAGCATGAGAATTGTCTCATTTGAATGTGAAGGAAAAAGCCGTATCGGTATAAAAACCGATGATCAGGTCATAGATCTAAGTGTGGCAGCAGCTCATTTACCCACCGATCTATTAAGTTTGATTCAATCAGATATTGATATTGAACAGGAGCTCAGTTCGATTGTTGATAACTGCCCTCAAAATGCGAAAGTTTCAAGTGAAGGTTTACGTTTTACACCACTTGTATCAAACCCACCGAAAATTATTTGTATTGGACGAAACTATGCTGCCCATGCGGTAGAAGGTGGTGTAGAGCCGCCATCATACCCAGAGATTTTCTTTCGTGGAGGAGAATCATTAATTGGCCATGAAGCCCCAATTATTCGTCCTCGATGTTCTGATAAGTTAGATTATGAAGGCGAGATAGCCGCAGTCATTGGTAAAAAGGCTCGCCATATAAAAGCAGAGAATGGGTTAGAGTATATTGCAGGCTACGCATTGTTTAATGATGCAACCATTCGAGATTATCAGCGTAAGAGCTCGCAATGGACAATCGGCAAAAATTTTGATGGTACTGGGGCGTTTGGTCCAGAATTTGTTACTTCCAATGAACTCCCAGCTGGAATGGAAGGGGTTCAATTAGTCACTCGGCTTAATGGACAAGTGATGCAAAATGCCAATACATCAGATTTTATATTCCCAATGGCAAAATTGATTGAGATATTGAGTGAGTGTATGACCTTGATGCCAGGTGACGTCATTATTACAGGTACACCATCTGGTGTGGGTTATGTAAGAAAGCCACCGGTATTTATGAAGCCCGGTGATGTTGTTGAAGTTGAAGCTGAAGGGCTGGGTATTTTAAGAAACTCGATTGAAGGTGAATAACCATTAAGTTGCAATAAAGCCTTGATTATTTCAAGGCTTTATTACTGAGCTAAATTACCACATTAGATCGTCAGGTACGACGAAATCGGCATATGGATCATCTTCTGCAATGGTGTCGGGCTCTTGTACTTTCTGGTCAATAATATAGTCATTATCTCGTTGACCAATTTTGTTGGCAACGCTGCTTGGAATTACAGCGTAATTTTCACCGTCTCGAGCAATCGCTAGTATGCCCTTAATCAGTTGATTACGAATGAGTTCGTCGACGTAGAGGGACTTAACCAGTGTGCCGTCTGTAAAGTTGTATTTAATCTCGCCATCTTTGCGATCAACTTTATTCATCGAGATCAGTTGAACGATTTGAGCTTGAATTTCTCGCTTGATTCGTTGCTGGTTATTTTGATTATTCAGCTCTTTATCTCGTTCTAATTGTTGCTGTTTTTGTTCCTCTACTGCCGCTTTTACTTCACGAGCTTGGACTCGTGATTTTTTTGCGCCTTTTTTGGCTTTTTTTAGTTTTTTCTCATTCACTAAACCAGCTTTAAGCATTTGCTCTTGAAGGGTAAGTTTTGCCATGGTGTTCTCGATTTTACTATGATGATAAGTATTTTACGCAGTTACCAAGATAAATAAAGTGCTTTGCTCTCGAATGTAAATAGCTTGATAGAACGGAATACTGCTTGTGCATTCGATGTCTTTATTGAATGAGTTTATGTTCAAACTCAGTAATCGTAATGGGCTTACTGAACAAATACCCTTGAAACACCATCGCATCTATCGACATTAGAATATCCAACTGCTCTTGTTGTTCGATGCCTTCACAAACTACTCTAAGATTGAAGTTTTTCGCCAAATCGACAATCGACTTAACAAGTACTAGCGATGCAGGGTCTGTGTTTAAGTTGTCTACGAAGCTTTTATCTATTTTAATCTCATCGACAGGAAAGGTACGCAGGTGGCTCAATGAAGAAAATCCAGTACCAAAATCATCCAATGAGATCGACAAACCGTAGTCTTTTAGTTGAGTAACCTTATGATGGGCATCGTCGATAGCTTCAATTAATAGTGACTCGGTGATTTCTAAAGTTAATTGAGAGCGTTTAAATTCATATTTATCAATGATTTGAATGACTTCATTGACAAAGCTCTCTTGCCAAATCTGTTTTGCACTGATATTCACTGATAGAGTTAGGTGACGAGTATTATCAGACGCATGCCACTGCGAGAGTTGTTTACAAGCAAGTTCAAGTACGCGGTTGCCGATTGGAATGATTAAATTACTGTCTTCGGCAATATGAAGAAAAGCCCAAGGTAATAGAAGCCCACGAGTAGGGTGCTGCCATCGAACTAGTGCTTCTGCTCCTATTATTTTTTTAGCCGTGTTGTATTGGGGCTGTAGATGGATCGTAAAATCATCTCTCGTCAGTGATTCGATCATATCTTTTTGAAGCGTAGCGATATTAGTTAATTCTTGAATGATTCGATTGTTTATAAACTGTAAGCTATTTCCCGTCGTATTTTTGGCTTCAATCAGTGCGTATTTAACAAGGCTAAGTAGCTCTTCACAGGAATGGCTACTGTCATTAAATAAAATACCTCCGACACTGCATGTTATGCGGTAGTCGATATTCATATTGTTGTGGCTAATGATGTAGCTTTGACTTAGCTGCTCAAACAGTCGCGTAATCGTTGAATCGATCTTAGCCTGTGCCGCGGCTTCAGAAGTATCGATATCTTCAAATAAGATAATATATTCGTCACGTTCGTAGCGCGCGATCGTTGCCATATCCTCGATGGTGTTTTGGATACGGTTCGCGACTTCAACAAGAATGTTATCTCCTTCTTTGTTGCCATAGCAATCATTTAAAAGTTTGAATTTATCAATATCTAATTGCAGTACAGCGCTATAGGAATGAGCTGGGTTTTCAGCTTTGACGGCTTGGTTTAATTTTTTTAATATCTGACTTCGATTGATTAGCCCTGTTAAATGATCAAAATACGCCAGTTTTGTGATTTCGAGTTCCGTATTTTTTCGTCGTGTGATTTCGAGAGCGATTCCGACCATCAATGTTGGGTTTCCGTCAGCATCGACATCGGCTATTTTACCTCTATCCCACACCCATATAACCTCACCGTCAGGTCGCTGTATACGGTATTCTATGTCAAATACCTGGTTGTGATTAAGTGCTTGAACAATTGCTTGGTAAACTCGACCTTTGTCTTCGGGTAAGATGCAGTCTTCATATTCAGAAAAGATGGTTTGACTACCGGGGTCCGTACCACAGAGTTTATGCCAGTTATCATCACATACAGCAATATCGGTTTGTATGTGCCATTCCCATATACCTTCCTTAGATACCTCTAAGACATGTTCGAGCCGAGACTTGCTGAGGTGTGCGTCCTCTCTTTGAGAAATAAGTTCGGTGATATCTTGTTCTATAACGAGGGTTTTTTGTGTGTCAGATATATCGACATATGGGATTTGCAGAGATTGCATATGTCGCTTTTCACTGGTTCGAGGGTCGATATAGGTTATATGACATTCTTTTGTTGGATTAGAGAATGGGCTTGAGTCATCCTGGTCGCAGGTCAATGGTTTTTGTTGAATTTTTTGATTCAAACTATCTTCATTAAGACCAATGATTTCGTCGATTGAATGGCCATATTTCTGAGCTGAGATTGTGTTGCAGTGGATAATTGTATCAGATGAATCTTTAAAGTAGACGGAGCTAGGGACCTTGTTGAAAAGATAATTTGTGATTTGACGTTGTTTCCCTAGTTCAAATTTTACAATGTAAATGTGGAGACAAAAGAAACTAAGTAAAGTAACCCAAACTATAATTAAACAGGTAAATTTAGATAGATTAGAAGTTAGGGTAGGAAAAATGAAAGAAAAAATGCTAGCAATGATGGTAAAAAACAAAAATGTAAAAAAATAATGTTTGAAATGCTTTATACCAGATATTTCATTCATAAATAGTTTACCCGTTTTAAAACTAGAAATACGCAAATGTATAACTTACAAGAGCGAACTTCTATCGTTAATATAGTCAATAGCGTTCGATTATGTCTATTTCAGTCCTTAACCTTTTGAATTAATGATTATATAACCAGTCTAAATGTTTCGTATCATAACTAAGACAGTATATATACTAAAATATGATTATCAAAGTAAAAGAGATTAAAAACTCAAATGTTTTTAATCTCTAGTCTAATTTATTGATAGCTAATATATTTGTCTTTGCAAAAAATTAGCATTGTTTAATATAAAATTTCGCTTATGTTAGGCTTATTATTAATGTGTCTAAATAGAGGCTATAGGAATCAACGTATTTTGGATTCATTTATTTTTTGTATGTAATGGGAGGTGTTAGATAATAATGGAATTGAATTTTAATCATTATTAAAGCATTAGATGAAGTCAATTCAACCAATGCTTTGTGGTCATTCTCTAAACGACTTGCATAACTTATGCTAGATATCGAGCACCAGTTTCTGCGATTTCAATCTCACCAGAATAGCCAGCATCCCTTAGTGATTTAACCGTTGCGCTGGTATCTACGTGAAGGGGTGGTAAATGTGTCAATATTACCTTCTTCACTTTGGCTTTTGATGCGGTCATCGCTATGTCTTCATTTGACATATGAGCTTTTCGCATATTGTCTCTTTGTTCTGCGTTGCTTAGCACATTTTTTGCAAAGTCACCTTCTGCCATATGAGCATCAATGACCAAGATATCGGCATTTTGAGATAGCTCTACGATATCTTCCGAGTAGGCCGTATCGCCAGTGACGACAACGGATTGGCCTTCGGCTTCAAAACGATAAGCAAAGTTCGTTATGGTGTGGATTCCTTCAACGGTCTTGACTGTTATCCCATCAAGCTCAAATGTTTCAGGTTTACTGACTTCTTTGATGGTCACATTCTTCGCTAAGCCTTCAGCGGGGAACCCGTAGTGCATACGGTAGTCAAGATCTTCTTTATAGAAGGTCATCGTCATGTCGTATAGCTGCTGAGTCTGTCGCGGACCAACGATGTTAAGCTCTCGCCGTCCCATTGGTCCATTCCAACCCCCGATAAAGAAGGTTGAAAAGTCTGAGTTATGATCGGCGTGATGGTGAGTAAATAGTAAGTTTTTCACTTTTGATGGGACAATTCCCGCTTTAAGTAAGCCATGTGTCGCACCACCTCCGCAGTCAACTAAAAAGTATTTATCTTTGAATTGCACCAGAGTAGCTGGCCATGTGCGATCTCTATTTAGAGTCTCCATCGGCGGACCCGCAATACCAATGGTGATGACCTGAAAACCTTCAGGTATCGGTTCAGCATTTGGTTTTGGCCTCTCCGGTGCTGCTTGTGTTGCTGCGACTACAGGAGAAATTCCCGTTGAGATTAGCGCGGCTGCTCCAGCCATTTTCCCTGCTGAAGTTAAAAACTCTCTGCGGGATGAATTGTTGTGTTCGTTATTATTAGACATCTTTCTGCCTTCTGTTCTATGTTTCATGCATTAAGGATTAATTTCAAGACCATCGGTTGCTTCTAATACTTGACCTTTAAAGCCTGCCTTGTCGAAGTAAGGTTGTATTGTGTCAATATTAAAAGGTGCGGGCGGTAAGTGTGTGAGTACGACGGTTTTAACTTGGGCTTCGGTAGCTGTTTTTGCCACGTCATCGATGCCCATGTGAGGCGCGACATCAAAGTTTCCTGCGTACTCGTATTTGGGTTTAGGTTTGACAATGTTCTCATCGGTGAAGGTTTGTTCATCAGCACCTTTCTGAGCGGTGGCAGTGGTAATGTTTGCATCGATGACTAGGACATCCGCTCCTTTGGCTAACTCGATTAATTTCGGATCAAAAGATGTATCACCTGAAACCACAATTGATTTACCATCAACGTCAAAACGATAACCAAGGTTATACATGGTGTGGGTTAATGCTTCGGTACGTACCTGCATACCATCAAGTTCAAAGTTGTTTCGGCCTTTGAGTTCTGTTACGTCAATGCCAGTGAACATGCCAAGTTCGGTAATACCGCCTTTATAACCACGGTATTGACGATAGGTGAGGTCATCGGCAAAAAAGTCGAGCATAAAGTTATAGTACCCACCACATCGCGGCGGCCCCATAATGGACATTTCTTTGCCGCCAGTCATCCAGCGATTGATCATTAAATCGATAAAGTCAGTGGTGTGATCTGCGTGGAGGTGAGTAAAAAGAATGGCGCTGATTTTATTGTGAGCAAATCCATGTTGATCCATGACATCATTAACACCATTACCGGTATCGAGCAGATAATATTTGTTATTGAATTGAATCATCGTGCACGATGAGGCTCGGTTTTTATCGGGAATAGGGTTACCGGTCCCCACTGTGACGACACTGAACGAATGAGTATGATTATGCAGCTTTGGTTTGGGAGGAGCGGCATTTGCTTCGTTCATTGAACCCAGAAGGCCTGCGGAAGTGGCGGAAATGGTCACTGCACCAATCGCAGCACTTTTAATAAATGTTCGGCGGTCGAGTTGGCACACATCGACATTTTTCATCGTTTATCCTCGGAGTAAAGTGAAAATATGCAATGAGAAGGCATATAAACAACTTTTATTAGTACACAAGATGAGTGGAATTTTAGTTAAACCACTTAACCTAATTACTAAGAAATAAACGAATTCCTTTTTTTATTCTGTGCTGAAAAACACATTATTATAAATAAAGGATAAGCAATTAACCTATTTTGCGCGTTTGGTTATATTAACAATCACTTTTTGTAACAGTGAGACGTAAAGTCCGATTTCTTCTTCAGTGAACCCTTCGAAAATATCCGCTTTGTGCTGGTCAATGAGGCCAAGAAGGGGAGACTTAAGTTTTTTACCGAGTGGCGTTAGAAAAATTCGATTGACTCTCATGTCGCTTTCACTCTGAACCCGAACAACGACGTTAGCTTCTTCAAGATCGTTAATAATCTTAACTAATGAAATTTTACTGAGTTTGATTAACTCCATGAGTTGCTTTTGGCTCAAGCCATCTTCATCATACAGATAAAATAGAATTCGTAACTGTTGCTTTGACAAGTTGTAGCTCGATTCTGCAAGCTTATTGGTGAGATCTTGGTGAAGATAGTTTCCTACGATATTGGTAAGAAAGGCGGGACAATTGTCGGTGTAATCTTTCAAAGGTAAATCTCTCTGTTGAAACCACTTACTTATGAACCTAGGTTATCATGTTCATTGCTAAATACGTTATAGTTAGGTGGTTAAAAGCTCTTCTCTGGAGATATATGGTTGGGAAGCAAGCGCCAAAGCTAAGAATCAATGAGAACCGAGTGATATGAAATTAGGCATAAAAAGAGTATTTTTTATGCCTAATTAGGTTAATTAGCGAATAATTACTCCGCTTTTGGTTGCCAAGACGTTAGGTGCGCTTTACGCATTTGGTCTTTTTCAGCAGCTGAGGCTTTCCAATTGTTTTTGTAAACTTTCCCTTCCCAGTCACCATAACTTGGATTTGGTAATACTATAAATTGGCTACCAAAAAGTGCCTTGTTTTTCTCAACAGCGGCATAGGACTCTTCTAAGGTTTCCACTCTAAAATCGACAGAAAAATCGTTTAAGTTATCACCCATAAACAAAGCAATATCATGATCTTTAACGACTTGTTGGCGACGAGGCTCTTTGTTGCTGGTATCGGTTTTCATTAGAAGTTGAGAGTCGTTTACTTGAGGAAATGCGAGTTCTTGCATGTTTTTAAGTGTTCCAGCACGTCCTACTTCTCTACGGTTGGTAATATAAAATACCGCGACATCTTTGCTGTCTGCATATTGAAGAAACTCAACTGCACCAGGCATTGCTTTTGCTTCGGCGGCATCCATCCATTTTGCCCACGTTTTAGAAGAGTAGCCTTCATTTCGACCAATTAACCATGCTTCATAGGCACCGTTATCAAGAACGGCTTCATCTGCATCCACAACGATAGCAACTTTCTTGTCACCAGTGTAGCTTTCAAGATAAGTGTCTAGGCGCATTTTTGCTAGGTTGAAGGCTTGATATGACAATGCTTTGTATTCGCCAGAAACTTGCATCCATAAACTGGACATTACCAATTGTTCATTTAATGCTTTCGTATCATATTCGGCCGTATCTGCCCAGCTAAAAGGTGTCGCTACACAACCCAATACTAGTGTTGTTAGCGCTAGAGAACGTAGTTTTGTCATCGGCATGTGTCACTCCTGTGTGATACCGTCATGGTTGATGGTCATTAGTTCTGACCTGAGCAAAATAATATACGCCCCGGAATTCAATAATTCGAGCAAAAAACCTATTTTTTACAACTTGTTGATATAATGATGAAATGTAATGGATTACTTTTTGGTATTTTGTAATATTCGCGTGTTTTTTGACCTACCACCATCGTGGTGTTGGTAGGTCAAATAACGAGTCTAAAACAATGAATCGTGTTAAGAATGATATGTCGCTATCCAAGTTCAGATGCTGCTTGATACGCTTTACGTTGTTGTATTTTAGCTAGATAGGCTAGGGTTGCGTTGTAACCTGCCAGAAGGTTTTGCATTGCGGCGAACTCAAGTGTTATCGCCATCATGATATCCGCGGCAGTAAATTCATCACCAGCGAAATAGGCTTGGTGAGAAAGCGTCGCTTCGATATAGTCCATATCTAGCTGTATTTCTTTATTCATGTACCGATCGATCAATTTCGGTTCTTCTCGCTGCTCGCCTGCCAGCATCATATTAGCGATCACAGGCATTGCTAGTGAACCCTCCGCAAAATGCAGCCATTGTAAATATTGATAATATGCCGGCGTACCTTGTGATGGTCGAAGTGAATTCGCATCGCTGGCTTGATCAAGTAAGTATTCAGTAATCGCTCCAGATTCACATAAGATAATGTCACCGTCGGCAATGACAGGGGCCTTACCCAGCGCATGTACCTTTTTAAGGCTTTGAGGGGCGAGTTGCGTTGTTGCATCACGTTGATGATGTACGATTTCGTACGGTAGGTTAAGCTCTTTGAGTAACCATATAACGCGCTTAGATCGTGAACGGTTTAGGTGATGAACAGTAATCATAATGATCCTTATATTGCATTGATTATATTATTTTTTTTATTATAAATACTTAAAGAGATTCAGTTAGGATTTTACGACTCACCTCGAGCGTAACTTGCTGATCTTCTCCGAGTGCTGTCATTTGATGTACTTCTAAGTTATTAACTAAGATGTCGATATCACTTTTGCTAATATTGATTTCTGATAAGCGAACGGGCATCTTCATTTGACGGAAAAAAGTTTCAGTTGCTGAAATGGCTTGTTCGATTCGTTCATCTTCGCAGCCTTCGGTGATTCCCCAGATACGTTCACCATATTGAAGTAATTTAGCGCGTTTCGCATCAGTTCGATTTCTAAGCAATGCAGGAAGTACGACGGTTAGGCTTCGAGCGTGGTCAATACCATAAGTGCCAGTAAGCTCATGGCCTATCATGTGCGTTGACCAATCTTGTGGGACGCCTGAACCAATTAAACCATTCAACGCTAGGCTTGCTGCCCACATTATATTTGATCGAACATCAAGGTCATTGCGTTGTTCTTCGCTTATGGCTTTTGGGCCTTCTTCTTTCAGCGTTAGTAGCAAACCTTCCGCAAATCTATCTTGTACTTTGGCGTTTACAGGATAAGTTAAGTATTGCTCTACTACGTGAACAAATGCGTCGGCAACACCATTACTAATCTGCCTAGGAGATAAACTCAATGTCACTGTTGGATCTAGTACGGCAAATTTAGGGCGAACTGCTTCGGCTAAAAATGGCAGTTTGTGACCATCGCGAGTGACGACTGAGCCAATATTACTTTCTGATCCAGTTGCGGGCAGCGTAAGAACTGCACCAATTGGAAGTGCGTGTTTGACAGGAAGACGCTGGGTGATGATATCCCATGGATCTTCGCCTTCATATAAAGCTGCTGCAGCGATAAATTTAGTACCATCAATGACAGAGCCACCACCAATCGCGAGAAGGTAATCGATTTTTTCTGCTTTGACGAGTTCCACAGCTTTCATCAAAGTATCGTACTTTGGATTTGGTTCAATACCTGAGAATTCTTGCCATGTGTGACTCGCCAACGCCTGCTCAACTTGTTGATAGACACCGTTTTGTTTTATTGATCCACCACCATACGTAATGAGTACACGGGCACTGGTTGGAATCTCTTTGGCAATAGACGCTATTTGTTCTGTGCCGAAATTGATTTTTGTACTGTTTTGGAAACTAAAATTAAGCATGGTAAGTACCTTGAGCATAAGTTGAATATTTGCAGTCTAATGTGTACAGCTAAATAAGACAATGCAGATAAAAATGAAAACAATGTTTAATTTATTGATACAATAACAGCGAAGATAGTATCGGTTTAGACTGAAGAGGTCGTAAGTGACGGTTATTTTTGAACAGTTGAAAAGTATGGTGGTGTTTGCTCAAGTTGTTGAGCAGGGTAGCCTAAGTGCTGCAGCGAAGCAGTTGGAGCTTTCTCGGGCGGTGATTAGCTATCACGTAAAGAAGTTAGAACAGAAGTTGGGCGTTAAATTACTTAATCGATCAACCAGAAGCCTACACCTCACAGAAGCTGGAGAACAGTATTATCAACACTGTCGAAATATCTCTCAGCAAGCAACCGCCGCACAATTACAGATGGAAAATCTGAATCAAGAACCACAAGGGACATTAAAAATATCTTGCCCGGTTAATGCAGGATTAACCTCGATTGTCCCCGCACTAAACCAATTTAAGCGACTGTACCCAAAGATAAAGCTGGATATTGTGCTCACTGATGAAGTCGTTAATATTATTCAAGACGGTTATGATCTTGCTATTCGCGGCGCGTCGTTGAAAGACTCTGGATTGCAAGCGACTAAGCTGGCAACATTACAGACTTGTTTATGCGCATCACGTGAATACTTAAATCAATATGGTCGACCACGGACACCGGACGAGTTAACGACTCACGAATGGGTAATATACACAACCGGACCGTCCACATTAACTTTAAAAAAGGGAACTAAAACGTTTAGTTTTAAAATGAAAGGAAGTGTTAGCACCAATAATTCCGCCGCTCGAACAGCGTTTATCGAAGGAGGGCATGGCGTGGGAAGAATTCCGCTTTACGATGCACTTCCAAAAATTAAAAGTGGCACACTAGAGTCATTACTGGATGATTATGAAACCGACCAGATAGATGTGTATGCGGTTTATCCCCCCGGTACTGCAAGCTCAAAGAAACTGCGTTTGTTGCTCGATTATTTGATAAATTATGTTTCAGTACAAATGTCAGAGCTTTCCGCATCGAGTACGGTTAGACATTGAGTTGAATTAGATATCTATTACGTGTGATACTTCGCACTATCTACTACACATGGAGAGTGAAATGAGCGTAGAACAAGCCTATTTTTTTAGTGTTGCTTTGATCAATTTGGTTTTTGCGCTTGCTGGAACTCGAGTAAAAGAACATAAAGGAAACTCGAACTCTATATTGTTCTTCATGGTTTCATTTTTTGCTTACTTTGTGAGTTGGTTTGTCTATATATTTGAAATGAATAAGGCACTCGAAATAGTTGGGGCTATGTCAGCCTCGATTTTTGTTTGGGGGATGGTTGCTTTCGCTTCTAAGCGATGTTTTGTCTCGTTTCCAATGTCGGTACTAGCAATATTTTTTACGCTTCAATGCTCAGCTCAAATCTATGCCATTTTACAAGCTGATTTGACTGCTTATCTTCATGTTAGCGCTGTATTTTTACCGATTGCATTCTTTACCATTTCTTATATGTTTCTTAAATTAAAAGCCGAACGACACCCTTCAGATGTATTATTGGGGTACGCATTTATTTTTATGGCGGTTGTTATTTTAGGCCGTTCAATATTATTGGAAACATCACCAGAGTTATTCGCTAAATCAAGTATATATACTCAAATTATATGGCCGGCATTTTGCGCGGTTATTGGGGTGTTTTCATTGCTAAGTTATACCGAAGAAGCCCAACTTCGCTTAAAGAAAGAATCTAATACCGACCATTTAACTGGGCTCGCGAATCGACGTATGTTTGAAATGGCGCTATCCAGTTCGTTGGCTCACTTTAAACGTACTAATCAATATGGCGCGGTAATTTATTTGGATTTAGACCGATTCAAACCAGTGAATGATGAATACGGTCACCATGTTGGCGACCTCTTGTTAAGTGAGTTGGGGAGTCGTATCCAAACATTTACTCGTGAAGATGAGTTAGCGGCTCGACTTGGTGGAGATGAATTTGCATTGTTGCTGTCATTTGGTAGTAGTAGTGAAATTAATATGAAATTACAAGCCAAGGCATTAGCTTCTCGTTTGCAAGAATTGATTAAAAAGCCGTTCGAATTTGCAGAGGGTACCATTAATATTACTGGCAGCATTGGCATTCATATTATTGATCCTGAATGTCAAAACGCTGAAAAAGTGATGACCGCGGCTGATAATGCAATGTACCAATCAAAAGACCTACAAAATGGGTACATTATTTTTTCGAACCCTGTAACTCGAGTTAAAGGTTCGATGACTGCAAGTGAAGTGTAAACGTGTTACTCGTCGATTAGAGCGGGTAGGAAATATGAGAACGCGTTTAAAAATGCCCTTAGTGATCATACATCTAGGGGCATTTTAGTCTTCGGTTTAAATCGGAGAAACCAATGTTGATGTTTAGAGAACTGATAAATCGACCCAACGGTCATCTTTACGAATAATGTCGATTATATTTTGATACTGCGACCCTTCTTTGAAGGTTTGATAGGGTTCCACCGATTTACCTTCGATATCCTTAACAAATTCAGTGGCAAGGTGGGTCCAACTGCGTTGAGTATCATCGGCGATATCTGGTAGCGATGTGGCAATTTCAGAAGGTAGATCGATTTCAGTCCAAACTTTTTTCTCATCCCACAAATACAACGGCCCACTTCCATAATGACCTTTGATATAAATCGATCCTTTGCTTCCATGGAATACAATATGGTCTTCATTGAAACGAGGAACGAGTCCACCATGCTTAAACAGAACTGAAACGGGTTGTTTTGCAGGTAAACGACTTTCCAGTTTCATCAGAACCGTATAAGACCATTCAACGTCGCACTCTTTCCATTCTAGTTTTGGATCTTCTATGTCTTTTGGAATGAAGTTACGTCGTTCCATGAAGTTGTGTACGCCATCGACGACAGGGGCTTTCGGCATATCGTTTCGAACTTCGCCCTGAACCGATAACACGTTCTCGCCAATAACAGAAGTCACGATAGAAAGAAGGTGAGTGAAGTTATTGTTTAAGCGACCACCACCATTTTCTTTGGTGTGCGACCAACCAAATGGAATATGTCTATCGAGATTGAAATGAGAAATACACTCAACTTCTGTAGGCTCACCAATGCATCCTTGAGCGACAAGTTCCTTCGCTTGCATGATATGAGGCATATAACGGAAGCTAGAAGCAAATGCCGTTTTTACTTCCTTCTGTTGAGCCAATTGATACAATTCAGTCGCTGTTTGGCCGCTTTCTGTCATCGGTTTATCGCAAAAGACATGACAACCAAAGTTGATTGCTTGAGTAATGGGTTCAACGTGAGCACCACCCGGCGTCGCAATCGAAACAATATCAGGCTTACATGTTTCTAATGCTGTTTGCCAATCGGTGCCGAAATAGGGAATATTAAGCTTTTCAGCGACACTTTTAACCACATCTGGGTTACGCCCAACGATGCCAACAACCTCTGCACCAGCGTCACGAAACGCGAGTGCGTGCCCTTGACCAGCAAAACCAGTTCCGAAAACTAATACTGTTTTTTTCATTGTTATTCCTTTCTTAAATTTGATGTTTTTATCTGGAATGTTGATACGACTGTGCGGTTACCAGTGCCAAAGAGTGCCATCTTCCAACCGACTTACCGGAAGGTAAGAACGTTTGTATGAGTATTTCGCTGCGGTTTCTTCGTCAAATTCAACACCTAAACCCGGGGCATCGCTCACCATGATCATGCCATTTTCTAGACGCATATCATGTTTAAAAATCGAACGACATTCATCATTCCCAAACCCGACAAACTCTTGAATACCAAAGTTATGCGTTGAGATGTTTAAGTGCATGTGTGCGGCAAAACAGATAGGAGACAAATCAGGAGCACCGTGTGGTGCGGTGCGAATATTGTGTACGTCAGCGTAATCGGAGATTTTTTTCACACCAGTAATCCCACCAGCATGAGTCGCGGCTACTCGGATATAGTCAATTAATTGGTTTTGCATCAGATCTTTACAATCCCAAATTGTGTTATAGGTTTCACCAATTGCTAGTGGGGTCGTCGTATGGTGACGGATTAATTTATAGTTTTCTTGGTTCTCGGCAATAGAGGCATCCTCTAAAAAGAGTAGATTGTATTCTTCGAGCATCTTGCCAAGCTTTGCTGATTCAATTGGAGTCAAACGACTATGAACATCGTGAAGAAACTCAACTTGATCTCCAAAACGCTCTCGGGCTTGTTTAAATAACTCCGGCACTAATTTGAAGTACTTCGGCGTCGACCAATCTTGTTCTGGTGGAAGTGGGCGGTTTCCCTGAAGCTCAAAGTAGTCTTTTTTGTCACCTAGCACGCCGTAGGTTTCAGATAAACCGGGGATAGCGGTCTGAAGTCTAACGGCCTTAAAACCTTGGTCGATTGACTCTTGCACTTTATCTAATGTGTCTTCAATATTCTCACCATTCGCATGAGCATATAGGCTGACACCGGTTCGGCATTTTCCACCTAAAAGTTGATAAACTGGTAACCCTGTCACTTTTCCCTTAATATCCCATAATGCCATATCAATCGCCGCAATCGCAGCCATAGTGATTGGGCCTCGACGCCAATAGACACCTTTATATAAATATTGCCATATGTCTTCAATATTATGGGCATCTCGTCCAATAAGACACGGGGTAACATGTTCTTCAAGGTAAGTTACAACGGCGAGTTCGCGTCCATTTACCGTGGCATCGCCTAAACCATAAATTCCGTTTTCGGTCGTCACTTTTACGGTAACAAAGTTTCTACCGGGGTTGGTGACAAATACCTGGATGTCAGTGATTTTCATTGTTTACTCCAGTGAAATATACGATGTTTACCAAGCCAGTAAAACGGTTTAGTAAATCGATTTACTTGTTTAGGTTAAACGATCAAGATAGAATGTCAAATCCACTAATTGATCGGTTTAACAAAAATAATATTTAGATGACTAAAATCAAAATTGTCGATGTAGCAACTCTTGCTGGTGTATCTAAAAGTACCGTATCTCAGTACCTAAATGGCCGATTTGGGCATATGTCTTCGGCTACGAAAGAGCGCATTCGTTGTGCAGTGGAAGAGTTGAATTACGTGCCAAATCCAATTGCACGTAGCTTAAAAAGTGATAAGACCAAAACCGTTGGCGTGATTGTTCGTGATATTACAGGGTTTAATACTAGCCGAGTTTTGCGAGGGATCGATGATTGCTGTAAGAAGGCAGGGTATAACGTATTAATCTACAACACGGATTTTGATGCAGATGTAGAGCGCCGTTCTCTCGAAACCTTAAAACAGATGTGTATTGATGGCATTATTATTACGTCGTCAGGGAAAAATGCCGATGTTATTAATCAATATCATCATTCAGGTTATCCGGTGGTGCAGTTTCAATTAGAGTACAACGACTGTCCAACCAATATGGTGTTGTCCGATTACCGCACGGCGGCGAAAAAGGCGACGGAGTATTTGATTTCGCTTGGACACAAACGAATCGGCTTTATGACACAGCACTTTGGAGGCAGTCGCTCGCGTAAAGAGCGTTATCAAGGGTATCTTGATGCATTGAGTGTTAACAATATTTCTTATGATGACGAGTTGATTCAGTATTGGGATCGTGACCAAGGGTTTGAGTCTTCGCCTGTAGAACTTTTAGATAGCGATAATTCTCCGACCGCTTTTTTTACCCAACACTTAGCCATTACAACAGACTTACTGAAGCTGTGTAATCAGCATCGTATTGACGTACCTCAGCGTGTTTCTATTGTTGGGTTTGACGATATTCCCATGGTAGATATGTTTAAAGTTCCTATAACCGTGATTCAGCAAGATTCTTATCGTATTGGGTACGAGTCGGCAAACATGCTATTAAAGGAGTTGGCGGACAAGGCTAAGACGGAAGCGGTCAAAAAAGTTATTGTGCCATGTGAATTGGTGATTCGAGATTCCTGCAACTCACCGCTTGAGAAGATGTAACTTGTAAGTAGTGAAGCAAACGCCCTAGCAATAATCAAATATGTAGTCGGGCGCAAAATGAATTGAATCAATCGATTAGATAGGCGTATACCCATTGAGCATGACGTCATAAACTGGCCGTAAGAAGGTCTCTTCCATGGTCCACGCTAATGCACTTTCTGATAATGGATCAACAACTTGGAACGGTAGCGCAGTAACAGGTTCAAGTGAATAGTTGAACTCCCATAACATCGCATGACCGACATCAAGAATCATTGGGCAAGAAGTATAGCCATCCCATTTCGCCACTGGCTCTTTACCTTCAATAATCGAACGGAGGTTGCTGGTAATTACCGGAAGTTGGGATTTCACAGATGCGGCCGTTTTACCTATCGGTGTGCCAACACAATCTCCCAAGCCAAATACATTATTGTAGCGTCTATGTTGCATAGTGTATTTGTCTACTTCTAAATAGCCTTTGTACTTCTCTTTGTCTGCTAAGCTTGATTCGCTGATAACCTTTGGTGGGGTCATTGGAGGAACTACGTGAATAAAATCCCAACCAACGGTGTTACTGCTTCCATCTGACAATGTGAACGTTGCTTCATTTCTAGCGATATCAATCGAACTTAAGGTTTGCTCATAATTTGGCGTAATATTGCGACGTTGCCAGACATCTTTTAATTTTTGGTCGAATGATTTTACCGCGAATAGCTTCTCTTCCGATGTATAGTAATCGAATGTAACGTCACCTCGTCGTCCGGATTCTCTAGCGAAATACTCAACTAAGTTTGTTGCTTTCATCGGTGCACCCGCACATTTCATCGCGCCTTGCGGTCGAGTAAATACTGCCCGTTTTTCGCCGGGCTGGCTAAGAAATTGGTGCGCCTGTTGATAGCTTGCCATACCCGCTTCAGGGCTGTGATAGATACTCGTAACACCTTGTTTGCCAATTAGATTTGTATCCATACCTTCTATCATGTCATAGCGCAATTCGATTCCTGTCGACACGATTAGGTAATCGTAATGCAGACGCTCACCTTTACTAGTTATCACCGTATTCGTATCGGGTAAAAACTCTTCGACAGTCGCTTTTTTATGGATGATGTTAGCATCAAGGTATTTTTCGATAGGGCTGATAACATCGGAGCGTTGTTGGTATGAGCCAGCAAGCAGAAGAGTTTGACCAGGCTGGTACCAATGGAAATCTCTAGGCTCAACGATGGTAATTTTTGCCCCGTCGAGATGACGCATTAGCATGTTCGCCAGTCCAATACCACCAGCCCCACCACCGGTAATGACAATATTTGCTTTGGTCGGTATTTTACTTATATGTGAATAACCAATTCCGGATGCGCCCAATGCTCCTATACCAAGACCTGCTTTTAGTATGGTTCTTCTCGAAATAGCCATCTTTGACTTCCTATATTGAATGCCTTCTCGCTGACTTGCTCTATTGAAGGTTTTTTAGCTGTATATCATTATATGCTAAATATAGACCCTATTTTGGTAGATGCACTTTATTTATTTGCTTATGCCAATAAATTTGTTGATAACTGTGTGGAATTTAACGATTTTACGATTTAACATGTGCAACTTGAAGTATAAACACATCAATGTGGTGAAATTATTGTTGATGATCATTTCAATAGGTTATGAAGAAATCTAAGATTGTTATGGAGAGAAAATCGATAAGTGCGTGATTGAATATATATGTAATGAGTTACAGATCTCATTTTAACTTGTTGGCAAATGCTAAATGGTTTTATTTATTATGCTATTATAATACAATACTATTAGATGTGAGAGCTAAGAGTATCGCTTTTACTTCTTAGTAGAGGCTAACTAACCAAAAGAGAGTAAGAAAATGAGTAATAAAGTTGCATTTATTTCTGGTGCTACTGGTGGAATTGGCTTCCAAGTCGCTAAGCGCCTTGGCCAAGACGGTTACACAGTCGTATTAAACGGAATTGAAGATGAAAAAGGCGCAGAGCGTATTGCTGAGCTTAGTGCTGAAGGAATTGAAGCGGAATACTACGGTTTCGATGTAACTGACGATAAAGCTGTGACCGAAAACATTAATGCTATCGGCGAAAAATACGGAAAAATTGATGTTGTGGTAAACAACGCTGGTGGTCTTGGTGGTCGTAGCCCAATGGAAGAGATGACGACTGAGTTCTACCGTTTTGTCATGGCGCTAAATTTAGACAGCGCATTCTTCGTATCACGTGCTGCAATTCCATTCTTGAAAAAAGCGGAAGGTGGCTCAATCGTTAACTTTACGTCTAACGCAGGTTGGAATGCGGGTGGCCCTGGCGCTGGTATTTACGGTGTTTCTAAAGGTGCAGTCCATACTCTAACTCGCGCTTTAGCAAAAGAGTTGGCACCAGCTGGTATTCGCGTAAATGCAGTTTCTCCTGGTACAATCGATACGCCTTTCCACGCTCAAATTAAAGCGACTAAACCAGAAGTCTTTGCTTCTTGGAAAGACAGCATTATGTTAGGTCGTCTTGGCGAGCCAGAAGAGGTCGCTTCTGTTATCTCATTCCTAGTAAGTAAAGATGCTTCATTCATCACTGCTGAAACACTTCAAATTGGTGGTGGTCAAGCATTGGGTATCTAATCCCTTTAGTTTGAACTGAATTAACAATTTTTTGCAAAACAAAGCCACTTAGTTCGCATATTTCCCCCAAATAGAGCTAGGTGGTTTTTTTATGTGCGGTGCATAAGATTCTCATACTGCATGAGAAAAGTGTTTTCAGTTTAACAAAAAAGCCCCAACACGAATGTCGGGGCTATTAAGCTGGAGAGCGTAGAATGAAAATTAGCTTACTTTCGCAACTGCATCTTTGATCAATACGCCAAGCTCTTCCCACTGTTCATTATCAATAAGATTGGTTGGTACCATCCAAGTACCACCACAAGCTAAGACAGCAGGGATAGAAAGGTAGTTGTCGATGTTTGAAAGACTTACACCACCAGTAGGCATAAATTTCACTGGATAAACAGCGGTAAGAGCTTTCAACATACCTACGCCACCTGATGGTTCCGCAGGGAAGAATTTAACGGTTTTAAGACCAAGTTCCATTGCTTGTTCAACAAGGCTAGGGTTATTTACGCCAGGTACAATTGGCATATCTTTTTGCTGACAGTATTTAACCGTTGTTGGATTAAGCCCAGGGCTCACAATGAAATCAACGCCAGCGTCGATAGCTTGATCAACTTGCTCAGGCGTTAAAACAGTACCCGCGCCGATTAGCATATCTGGGTATGCTTCACGCATAATTTTAATTGCACCTACTGCAGCTTCAGTACGAAAAGTTACTTCAGCACACGGCATGCCATTGTCCATCAGCGCTTTTGCTAGTGGAAGAGCATGCTCAAGTTTGTTGAGAGCAATTACTGGGATTACCTTTAAGTCAGCAAGTTGTTGATCTAGTGTTGACATATTTAGTCCTTAAAAAATTATAATCCGATGTCTGGCATCGCTTCAGTTGGAATAATTGCACCTTGATATTGAATCACTGTGCCTGCGACTATGTGTCCCGATAATGCAGAATCTTTCGCACTGTATCCGTTTAAGCGGCGAGCTAAATAGCCCGCGCTAAATGAATCACCAGCTGCTGTTGTATCGACTACATTTTCAACTGCTTTAGTCGGGACGTATTGAATATTGTCGGCTTCAATAATTACACATTCTTTACTGCCACGTTTGATGGCAATTTCTTGCACACCTTGTCCTTGAGTGCGTTCAATACATTGTTCGATATTGTCGTCACCGTAAAGATCTTGCTCATCGTCAAACGTGAGTAGTGCAATATCGGTCAAGGATAACGCCTGCAAGTAAGTTTTCTGAGCTTCTTCAAGTGAAGTCCATAACTTAGGGCGGTAATTATTATCAAAAATAACTTTGCCACCGTTAGCTTTAATTTTTTCTAATACGGAAAACAGTTGCTTTCGGCCATTTTCAGTAAGAATAGCAAGGGTAATACCGCTTAGGTATACAGCATCAAAGCCTGATAATGTTTCGATTAATTTTGTACTTTCATCTTGATCAAACAGATATTTCGCAGCGGCGTCGTTTCTCCAATAATAGAAACAGCGCTCTCCGGTGTCATCGGTTTCAATGTAGTACATTCCTGGTTGCTTGTTATCTAAGCGTAAAATATGTTGGGTGTTAATGCCTTCTTTTGACCATGCATCGAGCATGTTTTGACTAAAACCATCTTGACCAAGAGCGGTGATGTAATTGGTCTTGATTGCGGTGTTTTGTGTTAGTCGGGAAAGATACAATGCAGTATTGAGAGTATCACCACCGAAGCGCTGGGTTAGAAAGTCGCCAGATTGTTGAAGCTCAATCATGCATTCGCCAATCACTGCAATGTTAAATGTCGTCATTTGATCACCTAATTGATAGGGCATAGTTTTAAAAAATATAGGGACAGTGATGAACATATCTTACTCAATCACAGTCGCTCCATGCGATAACCCTGATTCTATCACAATAATAACTGAAAATTCATTTTGTAATACAATAGTTCCAATTGTTCGTGATGTAAGTCAAAAATAATCTTACTCAAAGTGATTAAAAATGGAGCGTCTACTGCGAATTTTGTCATGGTTCAGTGCGTTTGATTGCTTTATTGAACAATCTTTTATGTGATTTAGTTCTGCGTTTGGTCATAAGAAGGATGAAACTCAAGCCATATTGTATTACTTTATACTCAGTTGAAATTTGTTTTGTCGCTGAGGTTTGTTAGATGAAGAATGAAATATCCGCTATTTTACTGAATGGAGCAGAGATCGCTCAACTGCAAAAAGAAGTAGGGCGTGACAGCTTAATGGGTAAAACCATTGCGGCTATTAAGAAAGATGTTGATGCGTTTATGGCTTTAGAGTACGACGTACCTGGTCATGGTGAAGCGGGAGGCTATGAGCATAACCGTCATAAGCAAAATTATAATTATATGAATCTTGCTGGTCGGATGTACTTGGTGACGAACGATAAAAAATATGCTCGTTTTGTCGCAGAATTATTAGCCATGTATGCTGATAAATATCTTCAGTTCGATTTTCATGTTCAAAAAAACACCAACCCGACAGGGCGTCTATTTCACCAAATTTTAAATGAACATATGTGGTTGTTATACGCAAGCTTGGCGTATTCATGTGTAGAATCATTTATGTCAGTGACCGAACGTGAACACGTGGTCAATAACCTTTTCCAACCAATGTTGGATATGTTTACTGAAAAATATGGTCATGACTTTGATCGTATTCATAATCACGGGATCTGGGCAGTTGCCGCAGTTGGTGTGTGTGGTTTAGCTATTGGAAAGCGTGAATATTTAGAAATGTCAGTATTCGGTCTAGATAATTACCGTGCTGGCAAAAAAGAAATGGGTGTAGGTGGTTTCTTAGCACAAATTTCAAAACTGTTTGCTCCATCTGGCTATTATATTGAAGGTCCTTACTACCACCGTTTTGCTATTCGACCATTGTGTGTGTTTGCCGAAGTTTTGCATCGTCACATGCCTGAGTTAGATATCTACAACTTTAAAGATAAAGTCATTGGCAATACCGTCCAAGCATTATTGGCTACCGCCTATCCAAATGGAGAATTTCCTGCGTTAAACGACGCTTCTCACACTATGGGTATCACCGATATGGGTGTTCAGGTAGCAGTAAGCTTATACAGCAAACATTACGGTCTTGATGACAATCTTCTTGGGATGGCTAAGATTCAAAATCGTGTTTGGATGCACGCTTGTGGATTGGAACTGTCTAGCGCATTGGAACAAGCCGAAAACGATCGTGGTGAAGCGATCGGTATGCCATTTTGGCCAAGCGTTGAGCTAAATGAAGGCCCAGAAGGTGATAAAGGCGCTCAAGGCTTTGTCCGCATGCAAGACGACAGCAAAGATGTTTTCCAATTAGTGATGAATTACGGTCAGCATGGTATGGGACACGGTCACTTTGACACCCTAGGTATTAGCTATTTTAACCGTGGACAAGAAGTATTACGTGAATACGGATTCGGTCGCTGGGTGAACGTTGAACCTAAATTTGGTGGCCGCTATTTAGATGAAAACAAATCCTATGCTCGCCAGACCATTGCTCACAATGCGATAACCGTTGATGAAACCTGTCAAAATTACTTTAGTGTTGAGCGTGCCGATAGTGTTCATGGAATCCCACATTTCTTTGAAGTGAAGGATGCTACGGTTAATGGAATGAGTGCTTTTGCAAATGGTCATTATGATGACTTAGGCATGCAACGCAGTGTCTTTATGCTCAAGCTAGCCGAACTAGAAGCACCATTACTGCTTGATCTCTATCGTTTAAATGTCGAAGACGATAACGAGCACCAATTTGATTATTCACATCAGTTCGATGGTCAAGTGATTCGCACAAATTTTGAATATAGTGCGCATCAGGAACTAGACACATTAGGTGATGACTACGGCTACGAACACCTTTGGAATGAAGCGAGCGGCAAAGTATCGGGTTCTGCATTGGTGAGTTGGTTACAAAACAACAGTTACTACACGTGGCTTGGTACAAACTCAAATACAGAGAGTGAACTTTTCTTCACTCGTACTGGGGCGAACGATCCTAGCTTTAACTTACGCAGTCAAACGTCGTTTATTTTACGAGCTAAAGGCCAATCTACTTTGTTTGCTTCTGCACTTGAGACTCACGGTTATTTCAATGAAGAGTTTGAGCAATCTGTGAATGCGCGTGGCAAAGTTCAAGATATTCGTGTTATTGCTCACTCTGAGGCGGGTTCAGTAGTAGAGATAGAGACTCTAGATTCGACAGTGACGTTCATGGTGAGTAACCAGGAAGGTGTCGTCGAAAGTACGAATCACCTAGTAAAAGCAAACGGCAAAGATTATCAGTGGACAGGCGTATATTCGCTAGACGTTCAGGCAAAATAAGTTAAGGCTATCAGGAGAAATAAATAATGAGTTACCAACCACTGTTAATGAACTTTGATGAAGCCGCTGAGCTGGCCAAGGAATTGGGAAAAGATAGCCTACTTGGTAAAGCACTCGCGCGTGATATTTTGGCTACCGATTCATACATGACTCAAGTCGGTATTGAAGTACCTGGGCACGGCGAAGGTGGTGGTTATGAACACAACCGCCATAAGCAAAACTATATTCATATGGATCTCGCAGGACGTTTGTTCTTGGTGACTGGTGAGCAGAAGTATCGTGATTATATCGTTGATATGTTGACGGCATACGCAACCGTTTATCCAACGCTTGAAAGCAATGTGAGTCGTGATACTAACCCTCCAGGAAAACTCTTTCACCAAACACTGAACGAGAACATGTGGATGTTGTACTCTTCGTGTGCGTATAGTTGTATTTACCATACGCTTGAGGAATCCCAAAAACGCCAGATTGAAGATGATCTCTTCAAACATATGATCGAAATGTTTGTCGTTACGTATGGTCACGATTTTGACATCGTTCATAACCATGGACTTTGGGCTGTTGCTGCAGTAGGTATCTGTGGTTACGCTATCAACGACCAAGAGTCGGTAGATAAAGCATTATATGGGCTGAAAATGGATAAAGTGAGCGGTGGCTTCCTTGCGCAGCTCGATCAGTTATTCTCGCCTGACGGTTACTATATGGAAGGTCCGTATTATCACCGTTTTTCGTTACGCCCGATCTACCTGTTTGCAGAATCCATTGAGCGTCGTCAGCCAGAGCTTAAGATTTATGAATTTAACGATTCAGTGATCAAGACAACTTCTTACGCTGTGTTCAAAACTGCTTTCCCAGACGGCACCTTGCCAGCGTTGAATGATTCATCGAAAACCATCAGCATTAATGATGAAGGTGTCATCATGGCAACGTCGGTGTGTTATCACCGTTATGAACAGTCTGAAACTTTATTAGGTATGGCTAATCACCAACAGAATGTATGGGTGCATACTGCAGGCTTAACTTTGTCTAAAGCCGTCGAAGAAGCAGATGAAATTAAGCCATTTAGTTGGGGCAGTCTGTTCATGACAGACGGTCCACAAGGTGAAAAGGGTGGGGTGAGTATTCTGCGTCACCGTGATGCAAAAGATGATGACACGATGGCATTGATTTGGTTTGGTCAGCATGGATCGGATCATCAATATCACTCTGCTTTGGATCATGGTCATTATGACGGTCTACATCTTAGTGTATTTAACCGTGGTCACGAAGTGCTGCATGATTATGGATATGGTCGTTGGGTTAACGTTGAGCCAAAATTTGGTGGCCGTTATATTCCTGAAAACAAGTCCTACTGTAAGCAGACCGTTGCCCACAACACTGTGGTGGTTGATCAGAAAACTCAGAACAATTTCAATACTGCATTGGCAGAGTCGAAATTTGGTCAGAAACATTTCTTCTTGACCGATGACCCATCGCTTCAGGCGATGAGTGGTACGGTTTCGGAATACTACGATGGCATCGATATGCAACGAAGTGTTTTATTGGTTGAATTAGCTGAGTTTGAAAAACCGTTGGTTATAGATGTCTATCGAATTACCGCAGATGCTGAACATCAATACGATTTGCCTTATCACTATAAAGGGCAAATTATTCGTACCGACTTTGATTATAAAGTGGAAAGTAAGCTACGCCCACTCGGTGAGGGTAACGGTTACCAACATCTGTGGAATTTGGGTTCCGCCACGGTTGAGAATAGCTCTCTCGTGACATGGCTTCATGATTCCAGCTATTACACATTGGTATCAAGTGTACCTGCTAACTCATCTGGCGAAGTTATTTTTACTCGTACTGGCGCAAACGATCCTGATTTTAATCTACGAAGTGAACCTGCTCTGATATTGCGTCAGAATGCGAAAGATCATGTGTTCGCATCGGTATTGGAAACTCATGGTTACTTTAATGAATCTATTGAAGCTTCGCTTGATGCTCGTGGGTTGGTAACAAGTGTTAGTGTTATCGGCCACAATAACGTTGGTAGTGTGGTTGAAATATCATTAATATCGGGTAAAAAATATGTATTTGGTATTTCGAATCAGAATAACCCAGTAGGTGAACATTGTGTTGAATTTGACGGTGTTAAATACCAATGGATAGGCGCAACGGCACAGTTATAATTTAACTAGCAATTGTTTGTAAATTGATTTCATATAAAAAGCCGAGTTACTAATTTAGTAATTCGGCTTTTATTTATCAATCAATTTATTTAGAAAATTATTTATTGATGATATTAACATGATTACGATAACATAAATTAGGAGTCTATTTTTCGATAAGCGAAATAGGCTCCTAATTTATCTGGATATATTTAAACTTTATTACGAGAAAATATATAGCATTAAGCAGGATTGAGAGATAATAACTCGTGGTTATTTTTCAATAAGATATTTGAGGCTAATCGGGCTGCATCCGCATCTTTATTCATGATTGCTTGATATACAGCGCGATGTTCTTTTATGCAGAAGTGACCACGAACAGAGGTATGATCGAAGAAACTACGGTAAACCGTAGTGAGCACGTTACCAAAAGGGGTAAAGAAATCATTAGCCGTTGATTGGAAAATGAGGCAATGAAAGTTAAGGTCAGCGTCGGTCCATGCATCCGCATCTTGAGTTTTGCTTGCACTCTCCATACTGTTAAAGTGAAGCGTTAAACGTTCGCGTTGCTCTTCGGATGCATGCAATGCACTAAATGCGCATGCTTCAGGTTCTATTGATTTACGTAACCCTAAAAATTGTTCCAAAAAGTGTTGTGGATCTTCACCATCTTTTAGCCATTCAAGTAACTGCCTATCCAAAAACTGCCAATGTTTACGAGGCTGAATAAAGGTGCCAACTTTAGGCTTGGAGCTAATGAGGCCTTTAGAAGCCAGTAGCTTGATTGATTCCCTTAGCGCAGTGCGACTGACACCAAATGTTTTACAAAGCTCGAGTTCATTGGGAAGTTTAGAGCCAACTGGTAACTGCCCATTGATAATTTGAGTGGCGATTTGCTGGGCGATATAGACATTGAGCCTATAGGTCATCGGAGTAAAAGAGAATGTATCGTCGCTCATTGTTATGTACTCATAAGAAGGCCGTTAAATGACTGGCAAAAACATCTCATATTGTGTAATTACTCGATATAGATATATAAAAGCTTGACAGGTATCATGCATATCGTGGTATTAACACAAGGGTGAGATAAATAACTAAAATTATAATTATTTAATGTTAAATAGAATTATAAATGTAGGTAAATAATACAATAATACCTATATTCGTCAATCAAAGGAGTGATGTGAATTGATAAGAATCTATAATTATGTGATCGACCTCTAATCTAAGTAAGAGCGCTGCATTTATTACCAATAAATATAGCGAGGATAATGCCTTTCTCCTATATAAATAGTTGTTAATCCGAAATAAGTGGAGGATTGGCATAATAATGGTACAATGTAGTTAAATATTACAAAAATCAAATTTGAAGAATAATAACCTTATGAAAGACAGTGAATTTAATTTAATCGGCGGTTCGAAACGAAGTTTGCATGTGCAAGTTGCACGCGAGATTGCACGTGGCATCTTATCTGGGAAATTGCCTCAAGGGTCTATTATCCCATGTGAAATGGCATTATGTGAGCAGTTTGGAGTAAGTCGTACCGCACTACGTGAAGCAGTAAAACTGCTTACTTCAAAATGTTTGCTTGAGTCTCGACCAAAGATCGGAACCCGTGTGGTTCACCGCTCTAACTGGAATTTCTTAGACCCACAATTAATCGAGTGGATGGACGGTATTATTGATAGTGCCGAATTTTACCATCAATTCTTAGGGTTACGTCGAGCTATTGAACCAGAAGCTTGCGCATTGGCGGCAAAATCGGCGACTGTAGAGCAACGTATTGAACTAACGGAAACCTTCCACAAAATGTGTGAAGTTGCCGAAGATTCTAAAATTAATGGCTTTGACCAAGATGAGTGGACTTCTGTTGATATGAAATTCCATAACTTGATCTTTAACTCAACTGGCAATGATTTCTACCTTCCTTTTGGTAATATTTTAATGACGATGTACAAAAATTTCATTGTTCATTCATCACAAGATGGTGGCCTATGTTTACAAGAACATCGTGATATCTATGAAGCAATCATGGCTGGTAATTCTGATAAAGCACGTGAATGTTCTGCAAGTCATTTACAAGAAGTGAAGCATCGTCTTCCTCCTCTAAGCTAATATCGCGCGAATTCAAATTTTGTAATATTCAGCAGTTGAGTTTGACTCAGCTGCTTTTTTTTTGCCCTAAACATTAATTACGATATACTGGCTATCATATTACAATATTATTTATGAGGGTTTATGGACGACTCATTGCTTGTCAATATCGAACAGTATATCTCTGCTGTTGAGCCATTTAATAATTTACCGCCAGAAGTAATCAAGGAATTAGCCGCTATTGTTAAAATCACCTACCTTCGCCGTGGTGAAATTATTGATCCTTGCGATGATTCAGAGATGTATTTATACATTGTCAGAACCGGCGCAATGGAGCAGCGAAAATTAGATGGGCAATTGCGTGCAAGGTTGGGTCGAGATGATATCTTTGGGTTCACATTCTTAGATGGAGATACGACGGAAGATCGACGTTATACTGCGATTGCAATCGAAAACACCCTACTGTATCTGATTCCTCAAACTGCTTTAGTTCTATTATTTGAACGTAAACCCGAGTATGCAGAATTCTTTGCCTCTAGAGCACAAATCCGTTTGAAAACAGCCTATGACGTTGTGTGGTCGAATAAAGAGAAAGGCTTATTTATAAAGCGAGTGGGGGAAGTAGCCAGTAGTGTTATCGCGGTGGTTACCTCAGATATGTCGATAAAAGATGTCGCTCATGAAATGCGAGTCGTTAAGCGCTCATCGTGCGCCGTTATTTATGAAAATAACCAAATTGTCGGCTTGATTACAGATAGAGATATGACAAAACGAGTGATTGCCAATGAGGCACCGTTTTCTGACCCTATTAGTTCAGTGATGACTCCAAATCCATTTATTGTAAGTCCAGACGCATTAATCTTGGAAGCGGCTTCTATGATGATGGAGCACAATATTCGTAATATTCCGGTGGTAAAAGACGGGCATGCTATTGGATTACTAACAACATCGCATCTTGTGCAAAATCACAGAATGCAGGCCATTTTCTTGATCGAAAAAATTAAGTATACCGATAGTGTTGCAGAATTAGCGGAATTAACTTCTGAGCGCCAAGTTATCTTTGAGGCTTTAGTTGAGGGGAAAGTCGCACCGGATATTATTGGTAAAGTCATGTCTATGATTATGGATGCTTACACGCGTCGATTAATTCAGATGGCGATTGACCGCTTTGGTGAGCCACCTTGCGATTTTAACTGGATTACAGCAGGATCTCATGCTCGGAATGAGTTGAATATTACGTCGGATCAGGACACCGCTTTAGTATTATCCGATGATGCGACAAAAGGTGATAAAGTATATTTTGGTCAATTAGCATCTTATGTTTCTAATGGACTTGACCAATGTGGTTATCCACTGTGTAGTGGTAAATATATGGCGGCAACACCTAAATGGTGTCAGACCGTTTCCGTTTGGAAAGAGTATTATAAAAAGTGGGTGAATAACCCAGAATATGAGTGCCTACTAAATATAAGTGTCTTTTTAGAAATAAGGTCGGTATATGGTAACTCTGAATATACTGTGATATTGCGTGATGAACTTCACCAAAATATTAAACTAAATGAAAGCTTCTTACCTGCGTTAGTTCGTGATGCAGTAAATACACACCCACCACTTGGAATATTTAATAGCTTTGTTTTGGAAAAAAATGGCGAGCAAAGCAAAGTACTTAATATTAAAAAATATGCGATTAATTTAATTATTGATCTAGCCCGTATTTACGGCTTGGCAATTGAATGTCCATCGTCAAGTACTCAAGAGCGTTTCCATTCAGCAATGGATGCTGGGATTTTAAGTAATGATGCTTATAAAAATATTATTGGGGCATATCAATTTATTGCACAATTTCGCTATAGCCAACAAGTAGAACAGTTGAAACAGGGAGAGATTGCAAATAATTATATTGATCCAAATACCTTTGGCAGTTTTGAGCGACAACACTTAAAAGACGCATTTAGAATTATCGCCGATTTACAAGATGCCGCAAAATTACGATTTGGTTCAATTAATCATTAATTACTTTATTGGATTACGATCTTCAGTTTCGATTAAGTATCATCATTGCAACTAATATAATTGAAATGATGAATGTCAGCGAACTCCCTACATTTTTGGGTGTAATCCAAATTGGGCTAATTAATCATGTTATTGTTTCATATATAGTATCGGATCTTCATTTTGAACGAATAACATGAATGGTGAAATACGATAGTGTAGGCAGTTTTATTGCCACTGTTTGCATTATTAATTTACTCAAGAGTTCTTTGATATTGGTATTTGGAAGCATTCTATTTGTTTAAATGATTAATCCATATCCATTGCAAAGGACTATTGATCATAAGCTACGGCAATATTTGGATACATAATTTAAATTTAGATATTCTAGGACGATAGCTATTTGGCTCTTTATTTTAGTTATTTTATTTAAATTTCAGTTACTTAAATGTTTTTACTTTTATTGGACAAGGGACGAGGAATTTGACCTTATTCGTTATTTCACGTAAGGTAAGTGATTCAATAAAGTTAAAAATAAGTGCTATGGAGTAATTATTTGAACTAAACAGAGATTTTCATCGCTTTGACTTGTCGGGATAGTTGCGAACAAACGCAATGTGTTCAATTAGGTTTGAACAGAAAAGTCAAAGCCATAAAAGTCACTTAGTAGGTGGTTTGGACAGGTTTTGTCGTTAATTCGCGTCAGTGGGTTAACAACGAAGGTAAACTATAGGCAGTCGGTTTTGTTGTGCGACCGTTGTAGCTTGTCGATGTTAATTGTGTTTTCAAATGATCATTCCGTTTGATATCTAATGAGAGAAACGGAGACGAAAATGAAATTGAAGTTTTTAGCGCTACTTGCTGTAGCCAGTCAGTCGGCCTATGCCGCTGAGGAATGTGGAAAAGTGACTATCGCAGACATGAACTGGACGTCTGCAACACTTATCGCAAATGTCGACCTCTTCATTCTAGAAAATGGCTTTGGTTGCGACGCTGAACTGGTTCCTGGTGACACAATGCCAACTAGTACTTCTATGATCGAAAAAAATGAACCAGATTTAGTTCCAGAAATGTGGGCAAATGCGGTTACAGATTTACTTAATCAAGGCGTTGCTGATAAACGTATCCGCTTTGCTGGTCAGTCTCTGAGCGATGGTGGTGAAGAAGGTTTTTGGGTTCCTAAATATCTTGTCGATAAATACCCAGAGATGAGCACTATCGAAGGTGTTATCAAACACGCCGACCTATTTAAACACCCAGAAGATCCAGAGCTTTCTGCATTTTATGGTTGCCCTGCTGGTTGGAACTGTCAAATTTCATCAGAAAACTTATTCGGTGCGCTGAAATTGGAAGAAGCCGGTTTTGAACTTCTTGATCCAGGTTCAGGTGCTGGTCTTGCTGGTGCTATCGCTAAAGCTTACGAACGTGGCCAAGGTTGGTTTGGTTACTACTGGGCACCAACAGCGATCCTTGGTAAGTATGAAATGGTTAAAGTCGATTTCGGCACGGGTGTTGATAAGGAAGAATTCCTTACTTGTACATCAAGCATAGATTGTGAGTCACCTAAAGTGACGATGTACCCACCTTCGATCGTTAGCACTGTTGTAACTGAGTCATTTGCTGTTAGAGATCCAATGATTATGGATTACCTAAATAAGCGTTCATTTACAAACCCACAAATGAACAGTCTTTTAGCTTGGATGGAAGACAACCAAGCTGATGGCGAAGTAGCAATGGAACACTTCCTTTCTGAATTCCCAGAAATCTGGCGCCCATGGTTGGCACCAGAAGTTGCTGATAAAGTCGCAGCAGCGCTATAGATGATAAGAATGGCCAGCATTTGCTGGCCTATTTCATTGCTGTCATCAATTTCTTAGTTTATTCGATTTGATTTTTATTGAGTTATTCATTGTATTAAACAGTGAAGATCTTAAGTTAATTATTCTAGCTACATAAAAGTTCTGAAAAATCATTGTTTTGGTTATAAAACGATGATCATAAAGTAAATTAAAAGAGGTAATTTATTATGGCGGATGCGTCCTGGTTAAGTCAGATTCCGGAGATGGATCGCTCTGATTTGATCACAATCCGTAAGACTCTAGATGGAGCTTATCGTAGCTTTTCTAGAGAGTATGGAGAAGCGATTGAATCAATTTTTGACCCTATGTTAAGTTTTTTGATTTGGTTCGAGAAACTGTTGCTTAGTTCACCTTGGTGGTTAGTCATTGCTTGTGTCACCGGTCTTGTATATTTGGCAAGTCGCTCATGGAAATTATGTGTGGGTGTGGTGGTTTCCTTAATGCTGATAGGTTACTTCGGTATGTGGGAAGACACGATGAGAACCATGAGTATTATTACCGTCAGTACTTTGATGGCGATCGTTTTTGGTATTCCTATTGGTATTGTGATGGCTCGTTCTGACAGAATGCGTTCGTTAATCACACCTGTTCTTGATTTAATGCAAACGATGCCAGCCTTTGTTTACCTTATCCCGGTCGTAATGTTGCTTGGAATCGGTAAAATCCCTGGTTTAATTGCGGTAGTTATTTATGCCATACCACCTGTAATTCGTTTGACTAACCTTGGTATTCGACTTGTAGACCGAGAGGTATTGGAAGCGGCTACAGCATTTGGTGCGAGTCCGACACAAAGACTACTTGGCGTTCAATTGCCTCTAGCAATGCCAAATATCATGGCGGGTATCAACCAAACGATTATGATGGCTTTGTCTATGGTCGTTATTGCTTCGATGATCGGAGTCAAAGGGTTAGGGCAACCCGTTCTGAAGTCTATTACTAACCAATACTTTACTCTCGGACTTTTAAATGGTTTGGCTATTGTGGTTTTAGCTATTATTTTTGATCGAACGTCACAAGCGTATGCTAAACGTACCCAAGCTCATTTGGGAGGAAACCAACATGACTAAGCCACTTATTCAAATTAAAGGGCTTTATAAGCTGTTTGGAAGTAACCCTCGGAAATATATGCCGTTGGTTCATGAAGGTATGAGCAAGGATGATATTCTAGCAAAGACTGGTCATACATTGGGATTGAAAGATATCAACTTAGATATCAATAAAGGCGAAATCTTTGTCATTATGGGGCTTTCTGGCTCTGGTAAATCAACGCTGATTCGTCACTTCAATCGCCTAATTGATCCAACAGAAGGTGTGATTCTGGTTGAAGACACCGATGTAATGAAGCTCAATGAAAAAGAACTAGAAACTTTTCGACGTAAAAAAATGTCGATGGTATTCCAACGTTTTGGATTATTACCTCATCGCAATGTTATTGAAAACGTTGCTTATGGTTTTGCAGTACAAGGCATACCTAAGTCTCAACGTCTTGAGAAAGCCAATGAGTGGTTAGAAACTGTAGGTTTAGGTGGATATGGTAAGCAGTTTCCAGCTCAACTTTCCGGTGGCCAGCAACAACGTGTCGGTTTAGCTCGAGCTTTGTGTACTGATGCTGAAATCCTTTTGATGGATGAAGCTTTCTCAGCATTGGATCCATTGATTCGCTCTGAAATGCAAGATCAGCTAATTGAATTGCAGCAGAAACTACATAAAACCATTATATTCATTACACATGATCTCGATGAAGCACTGCGACTAGGTGATCGAATTGCGATTCTGAAAGATGGAGAAATGGTTCAGCAGGGCACACCTGATGACATATTGCTTAACCCTGCAGATGATTATGTAGAAGCGTTTGTTAAGGATGTGAACCGAGCTCGTGCATTGACAGTTGAAACTGTGATGAAGCCACCTGCACTTCGTATCACAACTGACAGTATTGATGAAGCTCTAGCGCAGATGAAACGTGTTAAAGATGACTACGGTTACCACGTAACGAAAGCCGGTTTCCAAGGTCTGATTACACAAGAGGCGCTAGAAGAAGCCTCACGTCAAGTCGGCTCTGATGCGTTTGATAATGATATTTATGAAGAAGTATCGACGATTGCACCTGATGCATTATTGGAAAGTGTTATTTCTGATACGCTAGAATGCGATTATTCATTACCCGTGGTTGATGAAGACGGTAATCTGAAAGGTGAATTGGACAGAAGTACACTTGCTGAAGTTCTTTCTGATTCTGACTCTGACGAAGCCGAAACAAAACCAGAGCAGATAGCGTAAGCTAACTTTTGATCTGAAAAAACTAGGCGTTTCTCGCATGAAAATCATCGTGCGATGAAGCGTCTTTTTTTTGGCTTAAATTTGAATATATAGAGTCGTATAAGTGTTCTAAAAGCAACGACTATTCGTCGATATTTGATAAATGGAAAGCGTCAAGTCTGAGCATGACTTACTCTTCTATTATAATACAATACATAAGTGTAAAGTCTCATAGCATCATTAAACATTGTTTGTCGTTCCAGCTTGAACACTTTCGCTTAGTAAGTTTATGACTAGCCCGATTTTCAATGTTTTATCACTTTAAATGGGTCGAAGCGCATATAGTGAGGTGTATTTGCATGATAAATACGCATATTAATTTGTGATCAAGTCACATAATGCACACGTAAGTGCCATTTTAGGGCACTCAATGATTGCGAAAACCTGTGTTCAGGTATATTCTACTCGGGTACTTTGGACATATAATAATACATTTAGGAGTTAAACATGACTAAACCAGTCATCGGTTTCATCGGCCTTGGCCTTATGGGCGGCAATATGGTTGAAAACCTACAGAAACGCGGCTACCAAGTAAACGTAATGGACCTTAGCCAAGATGCAGTTGATGCTGTTCTTGCTCGTGGGAATGCCACTCAATTTACTTCAGCTAAAGAATTAGCAGCAGCGAGTGACGTTGTTGAATTCTGTCTTACAACTTCTGCTGTTGTTGAAAAGATTGTTTACGGTGAAGAAGGTGTTCTAGCCGGTATTAAAGAAGGTTCAACTTTAATCGACTTTGGTACTTCTATCCCTGCTTCTACTCAAAAAATTGGTGCTGCTCTTGCCGAAAAAGGCTGTGGTATGATCGATGCTCCTCTAGGTCGTACTCCTGCACACGCTAAAGATGGTCTATTGAACATCATGGCTGCCGGTGAAATTGAAACTTTCAATAAAGTTAAACCACTTCTAGAAGAGCAAGGTGAAAACGTATTCCATCTTGGTGCACTAGGTGCTGGTCATACAACTAAGTTGATCAATAACTTCATTGGTATGACAACTGTTACTGCTATGTCTCAAGCATTCGCAGTTGCTAAAGCAGCTGGTGTTGACGGTCAGCAATTATTTGACATCATGTCTGCTGGTCCATCTAACTCACCATTCATGCAGTTCACTAAATTCTACGCTGTAGATGGTGAAGAGAAGTTAGGTTTCTCTGTAGCAAACGCAAACAAAGATTTAGGTTACTTCCTGCAAATGGTTTCAGACTTAGGTTCTGAGTCTCCAATTGCTGAAGGTACTTCTAAAGCGCTACAAGCTGGTGTTGATGCTGGTCTTGGCCAAAATGACGTACCTGTAATTTTCGATTACTTCACTAAACTAGAGAAGTAATTCGATCAAAACCTATCTGTGGTTAGACAGTACTGTTTGTTATTGTTTGACTGCAGTTAGGTTTATCTTCATTCTCCGCTGGAAATCTTCTCCCTCTAATAATTAGATTCATACTTCATTTTAATTTTATTCGTTTAATCAAATGGTTACTTTAATCCATTATTGTATGTAAACAATACAATTGCCATGGTGACGTTGTAACTTTAAAGATGAAAATCTTTACGAAATAACTGAATCAAAGAGAGGATGTTAGTGGATTACGAAAAATAATGAGTGTAGAAGTCGCTAGGAGGCTTTCTAATCACGCTTTATATCGTAGCGTTTTCTGCCAATAATTTATTTTGCTGATATAAACGGTATATTGTGAATAAATTCATCGCCGTTAATGTCGCTTCTAGCAGTGTTCCGCCAATCGATCCCACTAAGATATTGTTAGTTAACCAGCAAAATGAAGCGAGAAGAAATCCGACTCTCATTGCAATCCCTTTCAACATAAAGACAGTGAATGTTCCAATTGTCGCGCCCATAACCGACCATATTTGCCACCACGATTCAGTCAGATATAGGCCAAGTGACAATGTCACAATGATGAAAAAGATGGCAATATATTTAGAGCTTGTATAAATAGAAGTTCCTGTTCTTAACGCAGAAATGAAGGAGGCAAGCGCTGATACCGTCGAACCAAGTAACAAGTAATGAATCATATGGTTAAGGTTAAACGCACACATAATCATCTTTAGGCGGCGGTCATCTTTTTGGTAGAAAGCCCACATTCCAAGGCCATAACTCACAAACCCCAAGGCTTGCGCAAACCACATATCCATTAGTTAAATTCCCAGGTAAAAAACAAAATGTTATTACGACCGATAAGACATAGGTTCACTTAAACGGGATAGTTATCAAATCCCATTTGCAGTGAAATATTTCGGCATGCATTGTGAAGTAGATTGACATAATGACTCAAGTTATCGTCATTAAACCTAAGGGTCGGGAGAGAGATTGATAGACCAGCAATCACTGTTCCAAAGCGATCATATACTGGCGCAGCAACACAACGAATGCCAGATTCTTGTTCTTCATTGTCTTGAGCGAAATGGTTACCCTTAACGGTCTTTAATTCTATGAGTAACTGGTCGATATCTTTGATGGTTCGCTCGGTATGCTGAATAAATTCAATATCTTTTAAGGTATCTCGAATGAATGGTTCATCCTTTTCTGCTAACAATACTTTTCCTATGGCAGTACTGTAGAGTGGGTTGCGTCTCCCGATTCTAGATTGCATACATAGGTTATATTTTGAATCGATCTTATGAATATAGATAATCGCATTTTCATCGAGAGTGCCCAAGTGAAGAGCTTCCATCGTCTGTTCAGAGATGAGGTTCATTTCTTTGTGAGCAATGGCAATAAGATCGACATATTCTAGGGATTTAGAACCGAGTTCAAAGAGTTTCAGAGTTAATGAATACTTATCGGCTTCGCCTTCTTGAGCGATGTAACCAAGTGATTTCATGGTTTGCAAAAAGCGGTAAGTCGTGGCCTTAGACATCATCAGACGTTGCGATAATTCCGAAACCCCGATCTCTTTTTGCTCGCCGAGTGCTTGGAGAATATTGAACACTTTTAATACTGACGAGACAGCTTCAGGTTGGGTTGATTTTTCCATCACTCTTTACTCATAACTTTAGTTACCAACATTATATCTGTGGGATACCGATATTCCAGTTTTTTTAAAAACCGATTTCAAAATTATGAAACCGTGAGCACTAAACTACCACGAGTTTATCGTCGCTGTCATCTTTACGTAGGCGTAAAGTTATAAAAAGAGTACACTGCGTAGCGAATTTACCTGAACAAAAAGTTAGAGATCACATGTCATTCAAATCATTGGAATTATCAACGCATTTAGTATTAGCATTGGAAAAGCAAGGCTATAGTAAGCCGACGCCAATTCAGGAAAAAGCGATTCCGATAGCTCTGAAAGGTGAAAATCTAATCGCGGCTGCGCAAACCGGGACAGGTAAAACCGCCAGTTTCGTCTTACCTATTTTGGAAAGACTATCTCACGCGGAAACCCAACGTAAAAAGCGAGTTAGAGCTATTATTCTTACGCCTACTCGTGAGCTAGCGATTCAAGTGAATCGTAGTATTTCGAATTACGGAGAAGGCGGTAACTTGAAGTCGTTTGCCATCTATGGTGGTGTTGACTATAAAGAGCAGAAACAAGCGTTGATCGATGGTGTCGACATTGTGGTGGCAACTCCAGGACGCTTAATCGATTTATATGGTCAGCATGCTATTCATTTTGAAGAAGTAGAAGTCCTTGTCCTCGATGAAGCTGACCGTATGCTCGATATGGGATTTATTGAAGATATCAATAAGGTACTTGACCGATTACCTGAACAGATTCAATTTTTACTCTTTTCAGCAACCCTCTCTAATCCTATCCGAGATTTAGCCAAATCTGCCATATCTCAAGCTCACGAAATAGTCCTTGCGAAATTTGATGCATCTAAAGAGGCCATTAATCAGTGGTTGGTCACGGTTGATAAAGATAAGAAATCAGCGCTGCTTGCCCACTTATTGGATGAAGGAGAGTGGTCACAAGCATTGATTTTCATTGAAACCAAACATGGTGCTGCAAAACTCGTTCAACAATTGGAAAAACGTGGTATTACATCGGAAGCTATACACAGTGGACGTAATCAAGCGTCACGAACACGTGTATTGGAAGAATTTAAGCAAGGGAAGGTTAAGTATTTGATTGCAACAGGTGTTGCGGCTCGAGGAATTGATATTGAGTCCTTACCTTGTGTTATTAACTACGATTTGCCTTATCCTGCCGACGAATATATTCACCGTATCGGTCGAACTGGACGTGCTGGTAACTCGGGTGAAGCAATCTCCTTAGTTTCGAAAGATAACTTCAAAAACTTATGCATGATAGAAAGTCGGTTAGGTCACCTGTTGGAGAGGCGAGTTATTGAAGGTTTTGAACCAAGGAAAGAAGTACCTATTTCGATTCTTAATTATGTTCCGAAACATAAGCGTGAGAAAGACGCTTAATTGTAATGATGAGGAATTAGAGATATGAAAATGGTATGTGGCAA
Organism: uncultured Vibrio sp.; assembly: GCA_947504195.1. Classification (GTDB taxonomy): domain Bacteria; phylum Pseudomonadota; class Gammaproteobacteria; order Enterobacterales; family Vibrionaceae; genus Vibrio. Next base: position 504,989 of record CANNGN010000002.1, read on the forward strand.
TTGTCGTCAATTTGAACGGGCAAAGGATAAGCCCGTTTCTATATGCGGTGCTTGGGGAAACCCGACAACACCAATGCGGGCTGGCTGTGAGTTTTGGATGTTAAAACTTACAAGAGATGTGAAAAACGAATCTCTAATAGCAAAAAATAATTAAGCGATGATTTGGTTGATTTCAACGCGATTACGGCCAGCTTGTTTGGCTTTATATAATGCGTTGTCGGCAAATTTTAACACTTCATTTGGCTTGCCACTGGTTTGATTGTCGCTAACCCCAATGCTTATCGTTACATTCACTTTTTCAACTTCATTTTTGCGTCGACGCTTAAGAGCACCAACTTTATCGTTTTTAGGACGAGATGCCTCATTACGTAATACCATTTCATAGTCAGCGATATCTTGACGCAAATCATTTAGAAAGGGCTGTGCGGACTGTGCATCTTTACCTTTAAATATAATCGTAAACTCTTCTCCACCATAACGATACGCTTTTGCTTTTCCTCGTACGGATTGAATTCGGCTTGCTACTAACTTGAGTACATCATCCCCCGTATCATGACCATAAGTATCATTAAACTTTTTAAAATGGTCGACATCTAACATGGCGATAGAGAAGTTACGACCAAGGTTTTTCATGTCTATTTCTAATGCTCGGCGACCGGGAAGGTTGGTCAAACGGTCATTAAAGGCCATTTGCTGCCCTGCGACAATGAGGTAAATAATTGACATAACGCCAGCCAAGCTAAACAAAATAGAAGAGATAAAATCAATATGGAAAAGAATAAACGTGCTACTTGATAAAAGAATTGTCGTGTACACACAGCTATCGATAATTCGATTTTTGTTTAATACATAGATTGCTGTAATGCCAATGATTGCGACTAGAAAAAGAGTTAATAGAAATGGTAAATGTGATATTGAAGGTATCGCGGTTAACAGCGTACTTTGCTCGACGAGAAAATTCGTATCTTTTGCATAACTCACGATTAATTTTGCCCAAAGGACAAAAGCACCAAGGGATAGTAAATAGAAGAAATAGCTTTTATTTAGCAAATCGGTATTTTTGAAAAGATACGTCAGAATAATAGAAATCGGTAAAAGTAAGCTGAGTAATGTTAACTCTAGCAAGGTCGTTCCCGACGACAGAGGTACTTGAAGACGTGTTTGGATAATATAGTAACTGACTAGCATGACCGACGACAACATACCCATGCGACTTTGCTTGAAGATCTGGGCGACAAAAATCGAGATAACAAACAAAATATAGGGTAGGTGTTGGATCAGATCTTGATTGTTAGCATCAACTAACAGGTGATGCTGACTACTATACAACCCCGCTACTACGAGCAGAAGTGGTAAAGTAAACCGAACCCAAGGTGTGCTAAGCAGTAAGCTAGACATAAGTTAATAATTCGCTGAACACGTGCTAATTAGATGATAGTATTTATTAAGCATACTTTGAATTATCAAATTTCCAAGTTTTTTGGGAAAAATTAATTTTTATGTTTAGTCTAAGTCTTTGATTTTGCGATTTAGAGCACTAAGTTGAATAATTTTTGTAAAAGAAATGGTCAATTTGTTGATTGACGTATTATTCTTAATCAATAAGCATAATTGTAAAGTTAGGAGATTCAATGCAAATCAGTGTAGATGTTCATAATTATATGGAAGTTCTTGTTGGGCAGCTGTTAGCCGGTTCAAGTTACGTTGATAAGTACAATGACGAACAATTGGCAGATCTGGCGTGTTTGGCCTTAAGTCAATTGCGACCTGTGTATATTCGTCACGATATCGACTTTTTAGCGGCTCTCCCGTTGGGGAAAATGGATACTTTAAAGCAATATGCAAATGATGCCGTCTTGGCTGCTGAATCAATGATTATTAATGACCAAAGAAAACGCAGAGATACCGATATTCCGGTTGTTATTACAAGCCAGCGCAGCGAAGATCTAGAACTTGAATGGTATGAAAAACCGATCGTGAATAAAATTAACTAATAGTAGGTAAGGGGAGTTAAGTGGGCTTTTTATCCCGTTTGTTTGGTGGCTCTGATGATCAGGCGCCGAAAGATGAGTACGCTAAAGTTGAACCGGTGGAACACAATGGTTTTTCGATATATGCCAGTTCGATAAAGGAAGGTAGTCAATATCGAGTTGCCGGGAAAATCGAGAAAATGGTTGATAACGAATTACTATCTCACAGATTCGTTCGCTCCGATGTTTTAGCGTCACAAGGTGATGCAAATGATTTGATGATAAATAAAGCCAAAGTATTTATTGATCAAATGGGCGAGAATATCTTCCAGTAAAGCAAAATCATTGATAGATATCATATTGATAGAAGCCACAAGTAGCTAAACTTGTGGCTTTATTTTTATAGAATATTTACACAAGCGTATAACTAGTATTTAATGTGCGACCGGCAAGGTAACATCTTAGAATTGATTCGTTATAAATCGTTGTTTTTTCGAAGAACAATGTCAAATTATTTATAATAAATCATACTTATCCATGTCGTTATATTATAAATAAATAATCTATTTGGGCCCATAGTCAAGGATTTGAAATGCAGATTGGAGTACCTAAAGAAACACTAGCGGGAGAGTCGCGAGTGGCTGCATCACCGAGTTCGGTACAGCAGTTAATTAAACTTGGATTTGATGTAATTATTGAATCTACCTCAGGAGATAAAGCGAGTTTTGATGATTCAGCATACGAAGCCTCAGGGGCGAAAGTGGTGTCTACATCAGAAGCGTGGAATGCAGACATTATTTTTAAGGTAAATGCCCCTTCGGACGACGAAATTTCTTACCTTAAAGATGGTGCTTCGTTAGTCAGTTTCATTTGGCCAGCTCAACATTCAGAATTAATGGAGAAGCTGTCGTCTAAAAACATTAATGTTATGGCGATGGACTGTGTTCCTCGTATTTCACGTGCTCAAGCATTAGATGCATTATCATCTATGGCAAACATTGCCGGATACCGTGCAGTTGTAGAAGCAGCACATGAGTTTGGTCGGTTTTTTACTGGGCAAATTACTGCGGCAGGTAAAGTTCCACCTGCTAAGGTCTTTATTGCAGGAGCAGGCGTTGCTGGGTTAGCCGCTATTGGTGCCGCTGGCAGCCTTGGGGCAATCGTTAGAGCTTTTGATGTTCGTCCTGAAGTAAAAGAACAAGTTCAGTCAATGGGTGCTGAGTTTCTAGAAGTTGAATTTGAAGAGGCTGCGGGATCGGGAGATGGTTACGCAAAAGAAATGTCCGACGAGTTCAACCAAAAAGCCGCAGAACTCTACGCAGCGCAAGCACAAGATGTTGATATCATTATTACCACGGCATTGATTCCAGGTCGTCCAGCTCCGAAGCTTATTACCAAAGAAATGGTTGATAACATGAAGGCGGGCAGTGTAATTGTCGATTTGGCAGCAGCCAATGGTGGTAACTGTGAATATACAGTTGCCGATGAAGTGGTGGTTACGGATAACGGTGTTAAGGTTATTGGCTATACCGATATGGTAGGGCGATTACCAACGCAATCTTCGCAACTTTACGCTACTAACCTTGTCAACTTAACCAAACTTCTTTGTAAAGAAAAAGACGGTAATATCGATATCAATTTTGATGATGTTGTTCTTCGTGGTGTCACCGTGGTTAAAGAAGGCGAAGTGACTTGGCCTGCTCCACCAATACAAGTTTCTGCTCAACCTCAAGCGAAACCAGAACCTGTTAAAGCCGAACCTAAAGAAGAAGCGCCAGTTTCACCCGCGAAGAAAATTGGCGGGTTAATCGTTGGGTTAGGTGTGTTTGCGTGGATAGCTTCCGTAGCACCAGCCGCCTTCTTAAGTCATTTTACCGTATTTGTTTTAGCATGTGTGGTCGGATATTACGTGGTGTGGAATGTGAGCCATTCTCTTCATACGCCTTTAATGTCAGTAACGAACGCAATTTCAGGCATTATCGTTATTGGTGCATTGTTGCAGATCGGTCAAGGAAGTGGCGTTGTCACGTTCTTGTCTTTCATCGCGATATTAATTGCGAGTATCAATATATTTGGTGGTTTCACCGTTACCAAGCGTATGCTTGAAATGTTCCGTAAGAACTAAGGGAGTAGCGAATGTCTGCAGGATTAGTACAAGCAGCGTACATTGTTGCTGCTTTATTTTTTATTATGAGTCTCGCTGGGTTATCGAAACAGGAATCTGCAAAAGCAGGTAACTATTACGGTATTACAGGGATGACGATTGCGTTGATCGCTACCATATTTAGCCAAAGCACTTCGGGGATTACATGGATTATCCTTGCGATGGTTATTGGTGGTGCAATCGGTATGCATTTGGCGAAAAAAGTCGAAATGACTGAAATGCCAGAATTGGTAGCTGTACTCCATAGCTTTGTGGGTATGGCGGCGGTTTTAGTTGGTTACAATAGTTATATCGAAGCGCCCGAAATGGCGACTCATGCTGAACACGTAATTCATTTAGTCGAAGTATACTTGGGTATCTTCATTGGCGCGGTAACCTTTACTGGTTCGATAGTCGCCTTTGGGAAATTACGAGGTGTGATTAATTCTTCTGCACTGAACCTTCCACATAAACACAAAATGAATTTGGCGGCGATAGTCGTATCTACATTGCTATTAATTTACTTTGTGAATGTAGATGGAAGTCTATTTGCTCTGATCGTGATGACGTTAATAGCATTTGCATTCGGTTACCACTTGGTTGCATCTATTGGTGGTGCAGATATGCCAGTTGTCGTGTCTATGCTTAACTCATACTCTGGTTGGGCCGCTGCTGCTGCTGGTTTTATGTTGGCAAATGACTTGCTGATTGTAACAGGTGCATTGGTTGGTTCATCAGGAGCGATTTTGTCTTACATCATGTGTAAAGCAATGAACCGTTCTTTCGTAAGTGTGATCGCCGGCGGATTTGGCCAAGAAGTTGTTATTTCAGGTGATGAAGAGCAGGGTGAACACCGAGAAGTGTTTGTTGATGAAGTCGCGGATACTTTGAAAAACTCTAGATCGGTTATTATCACTCCCGGATACGGTATGGCAGTAGCGCAAGCTCAGTACCCTGTTTATGAACTGACTGAAAAGCTACGTTCAATGGGAATAACGGTTCGCTTTGGTATTCACCCAGTTGCTGGGCGTTTGCCAGGTCATATGAATGTGTTATTGGCTGAAGCGAAAGTTCCTTATGATATTGTATTAGAGATGGATGAAATCAACGATGATTTCTCTGATACTGACACAGTATTAGTAATTGGAGCGAATGACACGGTTAACCCAGCGGCACTAGATGATCCAAATAGTCCAATTGCTGGAATGCCTGTACTTGAAGTATGGAATGCACAACACGTGATTGTATTTAAGCGTTCCATGAGTACTGGTTATGCCGGAGTTCAAAATCCTTTATTCTTTAAAGAAAACACTCAAATGTTATTTGGTGATGCAAAATCTAGCGTTGATGATATTGTAAAAGCGTTATAGATTTTTAATGATAGATCAGTAGACAATTAGCCAGCGATATTCTCGCTGGCTATTTTGTTGTACATTAAGCCTATTCTTGACAACAATATAACATCTAGGACGCACTTCTCGACATAATGGCTAGAAGTGAAATGGTGAAGTATAAAGGCAGAGTTAGCGATAGAATGAAGTTAAGACTGATTTTTCTGATGTTTATATCGGCTAATGTATTTGCAGAATCTTTGCCTGAACGAATCGATGAATTTGTTCGTTTATTTGACTATCAAAATGCTACAGTAACTTATGATATTCGGACAATCGAAGCCGATTATCCAACACGTCTTTTAACACCAGAATCTCTCTTACCGCAAACGGCTAATTATCCAATTAAAGATATTCAACAGTTGTATAAACTGGCGGTTAACTGTACTGGTTCAATTCCATTAAGCCCATTGATCACCGAACCTCTCGTTTTTACACGGGCAATGTGTAATGGGACAAAACTTACAGCGCGTTGGTTTGCGAGAAGCTCTATGATTCACCCTGGTGGAGGCTCATACGCAGAGCGCTATATTGCCGTTCACCCAGATACACGTGAACAGCTATTAAAATACACACACATTCAAGAACGTCCAACTCGTCCTGTTACAACACTTTTAGGACGACTTCAGAGGATGGAATATACCGCTATCAATGCTTTATTGGGCGGAGCGACGATGTTTAGCTCCAACAATGAATTTTGGCTAAGAAAAGGCGATAGATATTTTATTTTTAACGAAAAGTTATGGACCGACAAGGCAGATAGCGTTGGTCTATCATACTCGTTTGCTAAAGATCACACGACTTGCTTTGTTCAACGTGGGAACTTGTGTTGGAATTTAAAAGATCAATCAGAGCTACTTCGCTACATTATGGTGGGGCTGGTTGTAGTGAATTTCTTATTAATTATAAGTTGGTTCATCTATCGAGGGAATTCTAAGCGTAAGGAACTTAAGAGTCGTATGTTGGTCTTACAAATATTGACTCATGAGCTGCGTACCCCTATTGCTAGTTTATCTTTAACTGTCGAAGGTTTTCGTCGTGAGTTCGAGGTTCTTCCTGAATCGTTGTATGAAGAATTTCGTCGATTATGTGAAGATTCAAGGCGGTTGCGCCAATTGGCTGAAGCGAGCAAAGATTATTTACAGTCAGATAATCAATCACTTGCGGCTGATTGGGTTCCGTCTATTCAAGAATGGCTAGAATTTAAAGTAGCTGAAGAATTTAAAGAAGATATTGAACTTGTTATTAACCAAGATATTGCAGCAAAACTGAACGTATATTGGTTATGGACGTGTATTGATAACTTATTACGCAACGCTTTTAAATATGGCGTTGCACCCGTAAAATTGGAAGTCATTACTTCAAGAGACTCGGTCATATTTAAAGTTATTGACCAAGGATGTCTAAATCGAAAACATTGGCGAAAATTGCGTAAAGCATTCGTGAGTGAAAGTGGCTTAGGACTTGGATTGACAATTGTTGAATCGATGGTGGGAAGAATGGGTGGCAGTATGTCTCTAATCGGCCCGCCTTCAACATTTATTTTGGAGATACCCTGTGAAACAGACGTTGCTTCTAGTTGAAGACGATAAAAACCTAGCGGATGGATTATTGGTAAGTTTAGAACAAGCTGATTATACCGTATTACATGCAGAACGCATTTCAGAGGTGAAACAACATTGGGATAAAGCGGATTTGGTGATTCTAGATCGTCAGTTACCAGATGGTGATTCAGTTTCGCATTTACCTGATTGGAAAAGAATTAAAGATGTGCCGGTTATTTTGTTAACCGCTTTAGTTACGGTGAAAGATAAAGTCGCCGGTTTGGATTCAGGAGCTGATGATTATTTAACTAAGCCGTTCGCCGAAGCTGAATTATTTGCGCGTATCCGTGCTCAGTTGCGTACACCAGAAAGTGGTATGTCTGATAATCAAGTGGTTACGGAAAACTTAGTGATTGATAAAGCTACCCGTGAGGTGCTGTTTGATGGCCAAGCTGTTACCTTAACTCGAACAGAATTTGATCTATTGCTCTTTTTAGCAAGTAATTTAGGCCGAGTATTTACGCGAGATGAATTACTAGATCATGTGTGGGGATATAATCATTTTCCAACAACCCGTACTGTCGATACTCATGTATTGCAACTACGTCAAAAATTGCCTGGACTCGAAATTGAGACTCTCCGTGGCGTTGGTTACAAAATGAAAGCTTAATTGATGAACAAAATTGCTGTTATGTTGGGTGCGCTTATGATGGTACCCACGGTTTATGCTGAAAATGATTGGTTTGCGAGAACGACACCTTTAGCCCAAGCTCATCAACATCTATTAACCGGTGAATTATCGGGGATGTTTGATTCTATGGTTGAAGTATGGCAGAACGCAGACTCGACTGATGTATCTGAGCATTTAAATGCATTAGCCTTACAGGGATTGGAATTAGATTGTGGTAAGGGATTTACCACACAACCGTTACCGAAGTGGATTAAGTCGGTAACGCTTCGACGAATTGAGATTCAAAGCCCTGGTCGCGACGCCTATCAATTTATCCTCGATGTTTCATCAACAGAAGAAATACAAGAAGTGTATATTCGACGTTGGGTAGATAAAGCGCCATCGGGTGAAAGCACGTTATCAAAAATTCAAAGTGACGATGTAACAAACTATATCCGCCGCTACAATATACCACAGAAACTTACTCCTGGTTTATACCGTGTCAGTGCTGTTAGGCTCGACGGATCAGAATGGAGTCAGTGGATCATTTTGGAAGAACCAGAAGCAAATCATTCGGTTCATTGGGTGTCCCAAGATGAATGGAAAGTCGTAAAATCAGCGTTGCCGAACTCCTATTGTCCGTTACCGAAACTGAATGTTTCTCTCTACAGTTTTGATGAAGGTAAGTACGTTGAAATCTGGCATAAAGCTTATGAATCTGATTACCCATTATCATTACCGCGTAACGTAAATGCGCCAAGCCGATATATTTTAGCGGTTTCTATGAATTATCAACGATGGCAAGGCCCGATTCTAATCGAGCAATCTCAAGTAATTAGTAAAACTTATGATGTTACCGACGATTAAAAAACAGTAAAGAAACCGTTCATCCTGCCGTTATAGGTAAAAACCCACAGAGGAATTTATCTAATATGGCACTGCGACTTAAAACTTTGGCTTTAGCTACGGCATTTGTATCAATGTCATCTCACTCTGCCTCGTATGCGATAGAAGCTCGCGGTGATGCGATGGGCGGAGTTGGGGTCGTATCAGCTAGCTATCTAACAGCCCCATTTTATAATCCCGCTTTAACGGCTATTTATCGACGTAACGATGATGCTGGTATGATCCTACCGAGTATCGGTGGAAGTTATGAAGATCCCGATCAATTCGTTGATGCGATAGAAAATTTGGCCGATTTAATTGAAGAAGCGGAATCTAGTCCCAGCTTAGCATTGGAAAGCGAGCTTGAAACTGCCTTGGAAAATATGCAAGGTAAGCAACTTAAGTCTGAATTAGGCGCAGTAGTCGCGATTGGGATTCCAAATTCATTTGTCTCTATGACGGCATATGGAAAAGTATATGCAGAAACTTATGTCACTTCGGATATTGATACGTCAGATTCAAACACCATTAATAACGCTCAAAATAGTTCTATAAATGCAGTGTCTGTTGGGATTGCAGAAGCAGGTTTGACACTAGCAAAGTATTCTCACTATCTTGGACAGCATATTGCACTTGGAATAACGCCTAAAGTTCAACGTATTTATACCTTTGTCTATAACGCTAGCTTTGATGATTACTCGATCCTGGATGTCGGAGATAACTCAACAAAAGAGTCGATGATTAACGTGGATGCGGGGGCGGTATGGTTTTATGGGCCTCTACGTGTTGGTTTATCGGCGATGAATTTAATTTCTAAGGATATAGAAACTCAGTCCGTTAATGGTAACCAATACTATTATAGCCTGGAACCTCAATATACTGTCGGGTTTGGGTTAGTGGCTGACTATGCAACACTCAGTGTGGATTATGATCTAAAAGAAGAGTCTCACTACGTTGGGTTTGATGATAATACACAGATGATCAGAGTAGGAGGAGAGATTGACTTGCTGCGCCAGTTAAAGCTTAGAGCTGGCTACAACAAGAACCTTGCTTATGATAGTACAGATCCGACGTGGACAGCGGGTGTAGGAATTTCGCCCTTGGGTTTAGTGGAGCTTGATTTGGCGGTGAGCTACTCCGGTCCTGATTCTAAAGGAGCTTATATCAATTTCTTAAGTACGTTTTAACTTCTAAAGTGCCTAATTTATTTTAATGCCCGCATATGCGGGCATTTTTATGCCTGAAATACTAGGAGTTCTGGCGTAAGTAAACATTCACTCATCAGCTTAATGTTTGTCGTGAAATAAGTAAAGAATTTAGATCTATTTAGGATCTATTGGCAGTATAAAACACTGTAACCCATATCTAACAATCTATGTAATATAGTCAAAAAATCTAATATAAGATCGTATTGTCTAAAGCACTATAACTAAATGTATTGTGGCAGGAGGACTAATACAATTACGGTTTTATTGGACGAGATATACGTTTTTTTAAGGGGAACTGTAAATGCTGAAAGAAAAGTATAGTTATGTGAGAAATTTCTTTTAGCGGTTTATTGAATGGTGATATTGAGTCAAATTAAGAGCGCTAAGTAGTGCAATTAAGCAGAGAGAAAAATTTATGACACCTTTAATTGATTGTAAGTTAGCAGTAGGTGGCAATGTTTAATATCGAGAATAAGAGTAAAAAGTAGAATGGCTGATCACCTAATGCCATAGTGAAAGATAGTGATGCAGCCAATTTGCTTTGATTAGGTCTTAGTTGGTTACTTCATTGAGTGCAGGCCTATGGTATTGCCCTCGGTATCACATAACACACTAATAAACCCATGTTCACCGATTTGCATTTTGGGAACGAGTATTTCACCACCGCTCGATAACACACGAGATTCTTCGACAGCACAATCGTCACATGAAAAGTAGACTAGGGTGCTATTACCACCGGCTTTAACATTGCTCATATAGGCTAATGCGCCACTCGCACCATACTGTTCCATATTGCTTGGGAAACACCACATCTCGATTTCTATCATTGCAGGACTTTCTAATTTTTCCAATTTTACATTTAATACCGATTCGTAAAATTTACGAGCTCTAGGCATATCATCAACATAAATTTCAAACCATCCAACGGGATTAGATATCATAATTCCATCCTTAGTCATGAGCTTAATGAGGAATATCAGTCTAGCTCTAATTAAGAAAATTGTTAAGCAGTTGTTAATTGCATAAGCTTAATAGGTGACGTTTATCTAGAGTAATGGCCTGAAATATAAATGCAGAGTTCAGAGCACGATCAACTACAATTTGGAAATCTTCTATCGAATTACACGTCAAATTAGCGATTTGTAAATTACGCATTATGTACGTTATGTTAAATAGTGTTTATGTAAACTAAAATATTTCCCCTATCTGAAGACTCATCATGATTAGAACTTTTTTATCAACTTCGAAGCCTATATTTGTAAGTTTTTACTCAATCGAATCCAATACGCACTTAACGATATTAAATTCGATTGAGTGAGAGTTTTGTCTAATGATTTTCTTCGATGAGTTTATATAGTTCTTCTTTTAAGAATAAGTTATATAAGTAATAAGAGCCTTCTTTCGTTAGATGGCCATCATCAAAAAGCAACGCTGAGTTTTGATCATCAATTTTGCCTAAACATTTGTCGCTATTGCATAGCCTATCCAGAATAGATACATATGTATAATTTTTGTGTGCTTTAGATAACATGATTTTATCTGTAGCGAGAATTGATTGTGCCATCCCTTTCTTTGGTAGCATAGTGATTGCCTTATCCATATAAGTGCGCGATATTACGACAGGTAAATCACTCCACTGAGGTGTTGGTCCAACAACAAATAATGCGCCAACCCCAAGTTGTTTTAGGTTGATAGCAAGTTGTTCAAAATCGCTTTTTTCATGTTTATCGTGCTGAGCAACTATCACAATATCAGGCTTTATCAATTTTAATTTGGATAAAACATATTTATTTGAGACCTTACATGCTTCACCTCTTACACCTCGTAATACTTTGTTGTATTCATGTCCAAATTCAGCTTTACAACTCGAAGATGCCACTTGAGATACATTTAATGAATCATCTTCTTTAATTGCTTGACCAATAGCTTGCGCGTGTGAATCTCCCCAAATAAATACATTGGGTTTATTATGGTCGAAATTTAAGCACCTAGGTGAGACACTATCTCTTACTACTTCAAACGTACCGGAGAAATAATCAAAAAAGTTACATTCGTCGGCAAAATATTCATACGAATGTCTTAAGGTTTCAACTTCTTCCGAGCGATATCTGTCCATATATAAATGTGCCTCACTACCATATGTGGGCATTAATTTTTGCGTTGATGTGGACTGGAGTACCAAAGAGGTTAAAAACACACAGTAGAATATGATCATTGGTTTAGAGATCATAAATATAATCAAAGTCGGCTTCTTTAAACTCGAAAATTTAAATGACTCTATAAACTTAAAACTCAAAAACCCAAGTGTAATGGATATAAATATTCCGTAGACAATCCAATTTTCAAACCCTAGATAATGTTCTAAAACGACTACTGGCCAATGCCATAAATATATTGAGTATGACCATTTACCTATATATTGAAATATGATGTTGTTAGTAACGATGCTGCTTTGTTGATTTGCAGAAATCATCAAATATGCGCCAATTACCGGTATAGCAGCTAGATAACCGGGCCAAGCATTTCCGCCAGAGATAAGTGCATATGCTGAAATAATTAAAGCGAGCCCTAACCATTCTGTGATTTTTCGTTTTGAGTCAGTGATATGCCAAGGGTAAAGAAAAGCAACGCCACCCAACATCATTTCCCAAGCTCTTGTTGGAAATAAATAATAAGCTCCAGTTGGCCATTTGGTTGTAGCGTAAACACTTACAATGAAACCAAATACTGTACCAATAACGACTAGGCGCTTTAGGTTACTAATTGATAAAAATGACTTTAATACTAATAGGACTATTGGATATAGGATATAAAATTGCCACTCTACAGAAAGTGACCAAGTGTGTAGTAACCATTTTTCGTGAGATGATACATCAAAGTACCCAGCTTCTTTCCAATAAATGAAATTAGATACAAAACTGATACTGCTTGCAACGTGTTTAATCAGCGGTTTGTAGTCAATTGGTGTTAGGAAAAACCAACCAACCGTTAAAAGGACTAAACATAGAACAGCAAGAGCTGGGATGATCCGGTTAGCTCTAGCGGTATAGAAGTTAAACAATTTGAAATCGTTATTTTCTAGTCCTTTAAAAATTATTCCAGTCATTAAAAAACCGGAAATAACAAAGAAGACATCTACACCAGCAAAGCCTCCAGGAACCCACGTTGGATTAAAGTGAAAAATAACAACAGCAATAACAGCTATTGCTCTCAACCCATTAATGTCATATCTAAAATTCATAAATTACACACTAAATAAAAACATATCCTTTTAGTATATATGCAGGACTATGTAAGGCAAGAATTTAGAAGTTGAGAGGAAGCGCTATATTACATTTGAGAATGTTTGAAAAACGCGTTTATTAACATTAATAATGTTAATAAACGTAGTGATAACACATCTCTAGATTTTGCGATATAAAGAAGTGTCAGGTAGTTAAATCATAGCTATATCATTTATCGCTATTGTGATTCAAGCTATGCTGACAATTCATCAACAGCCGCAAGTGCCTGGATTCCGTATGTAACTGAGGGGCCGCCTCCCATTAATACAGCGACATCAATGGTTTCGACTAATTCTTGACGTGTAGCTCCTGCCTTTAACGCTGCGGACACATGCGAAGCAATACAACCATCACAACGGGCGGCAATGGCGATGCCTGTGGCGATCAATTCTTTATTCTTAATGCTCACCTCGCCTTTGACCATGACCGCTTTGCGCAATGCAACAAAGGCATTGAGTGTCGCTGGACTGGAATTTTTGTATTCCATCCCCTGCTCGCGCAGCGATTGATTGAGTTCTTTGTAGCTTTTAGCCATAATTTTGATTCCTTTTTTAGACTTTTATTCTGATACGAAAATGCCGCCCGTTTTGGCTAGTTTTATCGTGTTGATTACTAACCAAGTAATTAATACCGTTGTGCCTAATGTTAACAACTGACCCAATATCGCTAATATATCGCTGTTTATCAAATGCGCCATTTTAACGGTTGCCGTAGCCAGTGCCGCGCTTGGAAATGAATACGCCCAAGAGGTTAAGTAGAACGGTAAACGAGCAAATTTAATGATATTAATAGAAAGCAAAATGCTTAAAAATATGGCGGTGTAGTAGAGTATCCGTGCGAAATTATCAATGCCACCGATGATGTGTGTATAAGAGATAAAACCGATAGATGGCGGCGCTAAAAGGATAAACAGCATTGGATACAGTTTTGGCGGAAGTTGGTCATGGAAAAACAGGCGATAGAACAATACGGTGAGTAGAATTATCCAAAAAACGATTCCGATGCTAAAAAAGAACCAGCTTAACTCAATAAATCCTAACGTTACTCCTGAAATCGGTACGATGATGTTGCCGACGACTGGAATGAACCAACTTGGGTTTACATGAGATATTGTGTAGTGACTATGATGTATCCAGCTCGTCATTACATACAAAGTTAATGTAAATTGCACGATTGTTCCCACACTCCACAATATCAGTGACAATGTAGCGTAATCTTTCCAAATAGCTGATATCAGCAATAAACTAATTGAGAAAGCTGGGAAGAAATTCATTCGTATTGGATGTTTTAATTCATGCAATACGGCTTGTTTAAACTTAAAGATTTTAAATAGATAAAACGCTGAGAATATGAGCATAATTAATGATGTGGATGTGGCTAACAGTAAGCTTATTGGATATGCGATTGACCAACTATTGACACTCCAAGTAATCGTTAACCCACTTAGGCCCATGATTATCGCGAACAATGATATTGGGAAATGAACGAGTTTATTTTCTACGAAGTGGTTAAGATTACTTGGTTGTGAAATCATGTCACTCCCCTAATACGATAACGGTGTTAATCCCTACTAACGGAAATTTTGTTCTGAAGAGTTAAAGCCTCAAAATAACAATCAATGCTCCAAGAAAGTTATTTATTTTACATATGCAACATATGGGCTTGCACTACATTAAGAGATTGCCTTCAATTGGAATATACTGACTTGCCGAATTAATCAAAGAATAGGCGGTAAGTTGAGGAACACCATAAACTTCACTTTTTACACCATAATTTGTGTAAAGTTTAAGTAGCAGTAGATCAAAGTCGCCATCTCCAGACACTAAAACGACGGTATCAGCTTGCTGCCCATATTCTATAGCATCTAATGTGATGCCTACGTCCCAGTCACCTTTTGCGGTTCCATCACTACGTTGGATAAATGGCTTTAGTTTAACTTCGAATCCAATCGCCCTTAAAATATTCTGAAACTGACGTTGCTTTTCATCTCCACGGTCGATTGCATAAGCAATTGCCTGTACGACTTCACGATCCTTTGTCACCTGACGCCAAAATTCATTGTAATCAAAGTTACGTTTATAGGCTTGTTTGGTTGTGTAATAGACGTTTTGTACATCGACGAGCAGAACTATTTTTTCCATTGCAAAAGCACCTTACGGTAAATGGATAACTAAAATTAAAAGAGATCGAAAAAGATCGCTCGTGATCATATCGAATAAACCAATTTGTTTATGAATTAGCCGCCTGCAAGCTTAACGTTATAACCTTTTTGTTCAAGGAGTTGCTTTAATTTATCTCGTACATCTCCTTGGATTTCGATATCACCGTCTTTGATTGCACCACCGCAGCCACACTTCTTCTTTAATTCTGCAGCCAGTAATTTTAGTGGCGCATCTTCTAAGCCTAGTCCAGTAATGATAGAAACGCCTTTGCCTTTACGGCCCTTTGTTACCCGTTGAATACGGACGATACCATCACCAATTGGTCGTTGTTTTTTTTCGGCTTCTGGCTTAATACGGCCAGTTTCGGTTGAGTATACTAATGTCATGGGAGGTACTCATGTATGCTAGCGAATATAATATTTGATTTTATCACATCTTATTGAAATTGTTATGTTGGCTTTATCTTATAGCGTGTGAAATTTATGATATTATTATTGATATAGTTACTCAGTTATAGTGCATTAGAATGAAAAAAAACGTTATCGTAAAAAGTCAATTTGATAAAGACCGCTATTGTCGTTATTTATCTCAGTACATCTCGATCGAACAATTACAAATGATGACTCAGAAACAATATTCTCGTAACTCACTATTGGCAATACGCAAAGATTGGTTGAGTTTTACCGATTATGCGAAGTTAAAGCAGCGTCCCTTTCTACCAGCTTCCGTGGATACCGTCTTAGAATTTATAACGATGATGAGTCATAAGCGTAAGTTCTCGTCGTTAAAACGTTACGTTATCACAATATCAAATATTCATAACATCTTATCCTATAAAGACCCTACATCATCAGTTCAAGTTAGCCTTCTACTTAATCGATTGAAACTTGAAAAGCTCGGCGATGAGAAGCAAACTCCTTCATTTACACTAAATCATTTAGAACGAATCCGCGATCTACTGATTGTTGATTCTACTCCTGTAGCGTGCCGAGATTTAGCCATTTATTCGATTATGTTTGAATGCGCATTGAAAAGAAGTGAAGTAAGAGAACTTAATTTTAGCCAATTCACAAATAGCTCATCTGAAGATGACAATATAATCGTTCAGATATCAGAAAAGTCATATCAACTATCCTGCGATACAAGCCAGGCTCTTAATCGTTGGTTCTTGTTACTAGATAAGTTAGAAGGTCCCGTATTCCGCTCAATCAATCGTCACCAGCAGATAAATAATGCTGTTTTGAATGATTCATCTATTTATCGAATTCTTAAAAAAGCCTCAACAATGCTTGGACTCCCGGAACATTTAAGTTTTTCCGGTCAATCAGCTCGGGTTGGTGCCGTCACGAAGCTCTTTAGTCAAGGTTATAACATAAAGGACATTCAAAGTTTTGGACGTTGGAATAGCCCTGTAATGCCAAATCTGTATTTAGGAAAAACTCATTTGGCAGAACAAGGAAAACTCATATTTAAATCTTTCAATAAAATTAACTGATCCGAGATAGGATGGCACTTGCAAGAAATTCTGAAACTTTATGACCATTGTTTTCCAACATTTTTGGAAACATTGATATAGGTGTCATACCAGGAAATGTATTTACTTCATTTAAGAATACGTCACCTTCTGGAGTCAGAAAAAAATCAATGCGCGATAGATCGCGCAGTTTTGTATGTGTAAAAACTTTGCGAGCATAACACTCAATTTCTTCACGCTGCGACAAAGTGAGATCACTAGCTTCAATTTTAGTCAGTGAGTGACTTGATGAACTATATTTTTCTTCATAAGTATAAAATGCTCCATCGGGAGCGATCACTTCACCGGGTTTGGTTATGTGCAGCTCACCATTGATTTGATAAGCAGCAACTTCCAATTCTCGAGGCTTAACCGCGAGTTCGACCAACACTTGATTCGAATATCCAAATGCTTTATCAATTGCATCCCCTAGTAAATTCGAATCTGTGACCTTGTAACACCCTATGGATGACCCTTGGCAAGCAGCTTTTATAAACACTCCATTTTGACAAGTACTAAAAAAGTCTTTCGCTTTTTCAATTGCTTGTGGTGAGTTTTCGGATAAAAACATATAAGGTGTGTTAGGGATATCAAGCGCATCGTACCAAAGTTTTGAAGTGATTTTATTAAAGCTGATGTTGCTTGCTTCGGGACCACATCCTAAGTAAGGAATACCGGCTAACTCAAGCATTGATTGGATATCGCCGGTTTCCCCAGGAAAACCGTGGATACAAGGAACGACAAAATCAATTTTGTTGCTACTCGATTTACTATTAATCGTTGCATTATTCGTGTCTAAATACGCAAGTTCGGTATTTTCAAAAAACCAACCATCTGATTTTATTTCGACACGTATAACATTAAACTGACGACTTTTTCTTAGTTCATCATAGAGATAGTCAGCGGAAACAACCGAAACTTCATGCTCAGCGGAAGTACCACCACACAACAACAGTATATTAATTTGATCCATCACTTGTTCCGTATTGTGTATTTTTGATGCTCTATCATAGTTAAGAACCCGACTATATCCAAAAAATTTATAATAAACGCTTTCTAATTGCCTAATTATCAAGCGTATTCATATTTTAAAAGAACATTAGTTTAGTTTTTTCAACATTGGATATGCTGAATTCTTAATCTCATCGATGCTTTTAACAAATGGCTTCAAATCTCTGATATTTTTAGGCATGTCTTTAATCGCAAGTTTTGCATCAGATTTTGTCGCATAATCTCCATACAAGACCGTATACCAAGTGGTGCCATTGACTTGCTTGTAGTTTTGCCAAATTGGCTCGACTTGTTGAGGTAATTGTGACGCAAACTTGGTTGCTTCCATTTCATTTGAGACAGCAACCACTTGTATTGAATAACCAAATCTAGCGGCTGCCTTCATTTGTTTCTCTGTTGGTGGTTTTATATCGACAATAGTCGCTGTCGATTGTTCCGCTGTGGTCTCGGTACCAAATAAGTTTGTCGCCTTTTCTTTTGTTTCGTTTTTCGCATCTTGGAGAGATGGTACAGCTGCTTCTTCAATTGCTATAACAGGCTCGATTGTGGCTACATTGTAGTCTTGGATAGAGCCTTCCGTTTTAACATCCGTAACATAAGTACCTGATGAACAGGCGGTTAAAAACACGGATGCGCATAGCAAAAATTTAGTATTCATAATCAATAAAATCCTGAGAAAACGGTTTTCTAACTATGCCGACAGAGTTCGTGATAATCAAGTTCATGTCGTGCATACCCTAGTTAATGATGTGACAGATAACACAAAAACACTAGATAAGGCCAGACTATATATGAGTTTTTATCGCTAGAACAAGCATTTGTCTCGTATTAGACATACGATAACTAAAAATGTGAAGAGGGAAATAAGTATGTCGACATTAACTCCATTTTTCAGACCAAAATCTGTAGCAGTCATCGGTGCCTCAAATCGCCCACTTCGTGCTGGAAATGTCGTCATGAACAACCTTTTACAGTCGAAATTTGTTGGTGCTATTATGCCGGTCACACCGAGATATAAGGCGGTTTGTGGCGTTCTAGCCTACCCCGATGTAAATGCTCTCCCATTGGTTCCCGATGTCGCAATTTTATGTACCAATGCTTCGCACAATGTTGAGGTATTCGAGCAACTGGCACAATGCAGAGTCCCCGTTGCCATTATCTTGTCGTCCGATATGAATAAAGAAAGTGAAAAAGGAAAGTCAATCCAGCAACAATGTGAAGAAATAGCAGCAAGAGCGGGGATTAAAATCCTCGGGCCAAATAGTTTAGGGGTGTTGCTACCATGGCAAAATTTCAACGCATCATTTTCTCCTATTTCTGCGTTACGTGGGAATATAGCGTTCATTTCTCAATCAGCAGCGGTCTGTACAACCATTTTAGACTGGGCTTATGAAAAGCAAATTGGGTTCTCGGCTTTCATTTCATTAGGAAATGCCTCAGATATAGATTTCGCCGACTTGTTAGATTTTCTTTCGACCGACACCCATACCGACTCCATCCTTCTCTATATCGATTCAATACGTGATGCGCGGCGTTTTATTTCTGCATCTCGTGCTGCATCACGCAATAAACGAATTCTCGTCTTAAAAGGCGGTAGAACTCTTGAAGGATCTGCAGCCGCTTATGCACACACCGGTGGTATAGAATCTCTGGATATCATTTACGATTCGGTAATTCGTCGTAGTGGAATGCTTCGAGTCCAAAATACTCATGAATTGTTTGCCGCGGTAGAGACTTTGACTCACTCGGTGCCACTTCGCGGTGAACGCTTAGCCATCATTACCAACGGCGGCGGACCAGCAATCATGGCTGTTGACACCTTGCTAGATCGAGGTGGAAAACTGGCACAATTGGATGATGACATACGTGATAGACTTAGTGCTATCTTACCTTCAAGTTGGTCACACAGTAACCCAATTGATCTCGTTGGTGACGCAGATGACCAGCGCTATGTGCAAGTTTTGAACCTGCTGTTAGATTCCGATATCGCTGATGCTATCTTAGTCATGCATTGCCCTTCTGCTGTTGCACAATCTGATCAAACCGCTCAAGCAATTATTGACACCCTTCAAGCGCACCCAAAGTCGCGACAATTTAACGTATTAACCAATTGGGCAGGTGAAACGACGACCAAAAATGCGCGTGCTTTATTTAATAAAGCTAAAATTCCGACCTACCGTACTGCCGAAAGTGCTGTAATTGCATTAATGCACATGGTTGAGTACAAGCGAAACCAAAAGCAACTAATACAAACACCAACATCCGAGTCGTCAATTCCAGAGATCAAACTCAAGCAAGCGAGAGCCTGGATCCAACATTCACTTGATCGGAACGCTCATCATCTCGATACACACCAAATTGGAGAACTACTCTCGTTATTTAACTTTAATGTTCTAGCAACATGGTTAGCAGCCGATCATATTGAAGCGGGAAATGTGGCTGATAAAATTGGATATCCAGTAGCGGTTAAGTTGCGATCACCAGACATTGCTCATAAATCAGATGTACATGGTGTTGTGCTTAACTTACACAACCGGAGTGAAGTCGAGGATGCGGCTGTATCCATCATTAACCGTGTTAAACAGAATTATCCTGACGCAAGAATTGAAAGCCTTGTCGTACAAGCGATGGCACAATTAGCAGGCGGAGAAGAATTGCGCTTAAAAGTTAAAAATGATCAGGTTTTCGGGCCTGTAATATTAATTGGGCAAGGTGGTTCTGAATGGAACATTGCACTCGATGCGGAAGCGTCGTTACCGCCACTCAATAATGCACTAGCCCGTTACGTGATAACTAAAGCGATTAGAAATGGAAAGCTCCGTCTTAAGCAACAACCGGGTACTATCGATATCGATGCATTAGCAGGCTTAATGGTCAAGGTTTCCCAAATGATCATCGAATGCCCAGAAATTCATGAAATCGATTTTCATCCATTACTGGCGAACAACAATAAGTTTACCGTGTTGGATGCTGACATAACATTGAGAGCCTACAGTGGTCCGCGCCAAAAACGACTAGCGATTCGCCCCTATCCTTCTGAATTAGAGTGCAAGGCTGAACTAAAAGATGGACGAACAATCTTATTGCGCCCCATTCTTCCAGAAGATGAACCGCTGCACGCCGATTTTATTAAGCATGTATCGAAAGAAGATCTTTACCGCCGTTTTTTTACGGAAGTGGGCGAATTTAATCACGAGGCTCTGGCGAATTTAACCCAGATAGATTTTGATCGTGAAATGGCATTTGTTGCTGTGATGGGTGTAAACCATCAAGACACAATTATAGGTGTATCAAGAGCGTTGATTTCTCCAGACAATCAAGACTCCGAGTTTGCAATTTTAGTTCGTTCGGATATGAAGGGAATGGGACTTGGATATCTACTTATGGATAAAATTATCGAGTACTGCAAAGTTAAACAAACCAAACGAATGTCAGGTATGACAATGCCAACAAATCGAGGAATGTTACAACTAGCACAAAAAATGGGGTTTTCCATTGATGTTCAATTTGAAGATGGTACCGCTGATATGAGTATGGAGCTAAATTAGATCATATAAAAAGCCTCTTCAAATAATAGATCTTGATTTACTATTTGGAGAGGCTTACTTCATTACGACTCAATTTTTTGAAGAATGGAGACCGAAATATTAACGTTCCTGACGCAGCATCCAAAATGCAGCGGCTAGGAAAAAGAGGATTAACGCTAGTGCCATTATTTGTCCTTTACTCATTTAGTGACGTTCAAGTTTATAGATCAGTCTTCACCAACCATCCAGCGCGGCAATAATGCACTAACAGAGGTCATAGTACAACCAAAGTGGCGATTAATTCGTCTAAATAGCGATCATGATCGATTGGCACTATTTTTCGACGATTTAGTTGGCCTCTTTGATTGGCAATTTTGAGATAAACAAGTAATTTACACTGCAAGTGCGTCATTTAACGGTATATGATGCTGATAAGAATTTTCTTCACAACCTAGCCACTGGTGTGATAGTGGGATAATGTGATGATGTTGAATAAACCATTTACTTAACGATTTGACTGGGAAGTCCATAACATCACCGATACGCCACTGTTCAAACAATGAATATGGATATGTAAATTGCTCTGGTGTGCAAAACTGTTCTAAGTGGGATGAGTTAAATAACCAACTCACTAACGAATCGATATTGTTATCAATTAGGTCTATTGAATCTAAAACGACATCGACGTCGTGACCACCCTCGATATGATCACGAATACTAACCACTTCAACGTCAACATTATCCGTTGCCAATATGGCGATAATCGCATCAACGTAGTAATGAAAATAAGGGTGTCTTTCACAGTAAGCCAAGGTAATTGTGTTGTTCGATTTCGGTGGTACCACATCCGATGTTTGGTTCGTATGATACCATCCAGACTTCATTCCATAAGCGGGTAATAAGTGGTAATTAACCATTAAGGATTCGGAAATCTCTCGGAAAATAGCAGACGAATTTAACTTCGTAGCTAAATAACGCGCCCAATCGTTATCTTGAGCAACTCCCGAACGTTGATTTACCATTAGATAGCTGCATCCAAAGTCTAAATAAGCTTCTTCATTTTTATGCTCCCTCTTACGACGTGGGCAATCGAACGAAGGGTAAGTCAACGCGAATGGCGCATTGGTAAGTATTTGTATTTCAAGTTTCTCGATTAGAGGACGTTGGCCAAAATAGGTATCATGAATAACGAGATCCAACTTATCGTCGTCATATTTTTCAAGCTTAAACGGACCTGTACCAATCAACTGTGATGTGGTGACTTTTGACTCATCGATCGTTTCGTGTCGCAACAACCGAATTTTTGCACAAGTTTCAGCCAATGCTCTATCTAGATGAATGTCTGGTGATGTCAGCAATATATCTACAATATTATCAGAAACTACAGTGACATCGTCGATATGACTGTAAAACGAAAAACGACGTAAATCTAATATACAGAGAGCAACATGAGAACTGTCTAAGCGTTGACCGTTGTGAAAGTACACCCCTGTACGTAAATAGAAACGCCAATGTGTATTTGAAATTGCTTCCCACTTATATGCCAGATCTGCTTTAACACCCAAATTTACGTCATATTTTACCAATCCATTAAATACTTGCCCTATCAGTTGTTGTTCCATTCGAGATCGCGCTTTGATAGGGTCGAGCGTTGCTACAGGTTTGAAATAGGGGAAACGTGCAATAGGTAGTTCGTCATCAATATGAACACCAAAATAATCAAGTAGAACTTGATCCAGCTCTGACGAATCAGACTTTAAAACGGTTAATGCTGAAGCATAGTTGCCATCTTCTAAATAGCGCCGAGCAAGATGATGACTTATTTCATCTCGACTTTGCTTAAAAACTAACTGTGATGATTTACCGCGGCCTGCAGACGGATGCCATTCTATCCACCCCTGCTCTTCAAGTTTATTCAAGACCATCCTAGCGTTACGGCGGGTACAAGAAAAAATATCAGTAATTTCTTCTATTTGAACATTCACATCAGCTCCGTGAAAGTGTTCAAACAAGGTTTCAAATTGGACTCGTAAACGCTGACTACTCATAAAGAGGAAAACTTCTCATGTACTAATTAACGAACATTTCCTCATTTTAAACACATCCATAGATATTGTGTAGCTTTATAAAATAATCCTGAATTGACGTGCTATTTAATTCGCTGTTTCATGATAGCGACAGTGAGTCGACTGGTACAAACTAAACGATCACGCTCATCTGAAATTGCTATTTGCCAGACTTGCGTTGTCGCACCTAAATGCACTGGCGAAGCAACACCAGTGACGTACCCTTCTCGAACAGCACGTATATGATTGGCATTAATATCCAAACCGACACCGTAATATTGCTCTGAAACACAAAAGTTTGCCGCAACAGACCCCAGCGTTTCAGCAAGAACAACCGATGCCCCGCCGTGCAACAAACCAAATGGCTGATGTGTAAAAGAACAAACTGGCATGGTTGCAGTAAGACTGTTCTCACTATACTCGCTATATACGATTCCAAGGTGTTCTATAAGCGTATTCACTGAAGTCGCGTTCAAGGTTTCGAGATCGATATTTTTTTTCCAAATTTTCATATTAGTGACACTCATAGCAATAAGAAATATTATTAGTAACAAAGAACGTTTTTAGACATATAGTAGAATTAGACATTACATTAATTGATTCGATTCCAGCAGGCAAAGCATTGTTTGTTTTTAACCTTCAAAGGAACATTTAGATGAATTGGAAAACTCGGACACTCTCGATCCTACTGGCATCCGTGTTAGTAGGATGTAGCGCCTCACCTACTGGAAGAAATCAGATACTTTTATTTTCCGATAGCCAGATGAACACGCTCGGCGCGCAGTCATTTGAGGAGATGAAAAAGTCTCAAGCCGTAAATAACGATCCGCGTATAAATAAATATGTCCAATGTGTTTCGGATGCAGTAACACAAAATGTAACCAAAACTGGCTTCAGCGAATGGGAAATCGTTGTTTTTGATAGCGATCAAATTAACGCCTTTGCGTTACCGGGCGGCAAAATTGGTGTCTATACAGGGTTATTGAAAACAGCAAAAACGGCCGACCAGCTTGCAACTGTGATTGGGCACGAAATTGCACACGTTATCGCCTCTCACGGCAACGAACGTATGTCTCAAACCTCACTGGCATCAACCGGACTTCAAATCAGTTCACTTGTCATCGGTACAAGTCAATATTCTCAATATCATAATGTCGCGATGGCAGCACTAGGCGTTGGTGTTCAAGTCGGAGTTGTCTTACCTTACGGACGCAGTCAAGAGTCTGAAGCCGATATTATAGGACTAGAGCTTATGGCAAAATCAGGATTCGATCCTAATGCCAGTGTTCAGCTTTGGAAAAACATGAGCGCGGCATCGAATGGTCAACAGCAGCCCGAGCTTCTTTCGACGCACCCATCACATTCGACTCGAATTAATGATCTCAATGATAAGATAAGAACCTTACCGGCCAGTCAAGTGACAAAGCCAAACTGTGGCACAATTCAAATATAAGATTACCTTATCAAAACCCTTTAATTTCTGGGCGTATAGTGGATAATACGCCCTTAAATTAACTCTTAAGGTCAAATGTTATATGTCTACTGAAGCTACTCTACTTGAACGCTGCCAATCCACTTGCGAACTCTGTTCTGCTGATTCGTCATTAACGCCTTTTGTTGTCACTCCTCACTCTTCGGTTACTGTCGATCACGCGGTGATGATTTGTCAAACCTGTCGCGACCAAATTGAAGAGACTACACCGGTTGACGCAAACCACTGGCGCTGCCTGAATGACAGCATGTGGAGTCAAGTGCCACCAGTTCAGGTTATGGCATGGCGTCAACTTAAGCTTCTTTCACAAAGCGAAGCTTGGGCGACCGATTTGCTCGACATGATGTACATGGAAGAAGATGTGGCGAAATGGGCTGAAATCGGCATGGACGATGATGAAGAAAAACCACGTGACGTAAACGGCGTTGAGCTTAAAAAAGGTGACGACGTAACAGTAATAAAAGACCTTCCAGTCAAAGGTTCTTCTCAGGTCATCAAGCAAGGCACAGTCGTTCGTGGCA
The DNA here is from genome assembly GCA_947504195.1 of uncultured Vibrio sp. Classification (GTDB taxonomy): domain Bacteria; phylum Pseudomonadota; class Gammaproteobacteria; order Enterobacterales; family Vibrionaceae; genus Vibrio. The sequence continues at coordinate 530,376 of CANNGN010000002.1, forward strand.
TTAGCCTCAGCGATGATCCAAAACTTATTTCTGGCAAAGCTAACGGACAATCAATGTACTTGATTGCGGAATATTGTCGTAAGAAATAAGAAATACAAAATCGAAATCAATTAGGGAGCCTTATAATGGCTCCCTTCTCTTTTGGTGAGTAAGTTATTCTTTTGAAATATAGTTTATTTTTGTGAAAGAATCTCATCAAATAATACTACTCGATTTCGTCCTGTGCGCTTCGCTTGGTACAAGGCTTTATCCGCTTCTTCGATCAATGCCGACTCGCTCTTAACGACTTTCTTATCCTGTGATACTGCTATTCCCATACTGACCGTAACACTAAAATTGTCTTTGGAACCCACAAAACTGAGGTGAGATATCTGATGACGAATACGCTCTGCCACGATAAAAGCACCTGAACGGTCCGCTTCAGGAATAATAATTAAAAACTCTTCTCCACCATAACGCCCAAAGCAGTCAGAATCACGCAAACACTCCGTTACTGTTTGAGCGACTTTCTTAAGAACTATATCGCCGGTTTGGTGACCGTGAATATCATTGACCGCTTTAAAATAGTCTAGATCGAGCATAATAACGGAAACGGGAGAATGACTTCTTGCTGTGGCACGGAGTATCTTGGTGAGAAACTCCATAACAACACCACGATGGTATACTTCGGTTAGTGAGTCATAGCACGATTGTAATTTGACTTGTTCCAGTGCTGTATTGAGTTGTTCATTCAAGTTCTTTACTGTTTCGTACATATGCCCTTTACACACTAGCAGTGCAATACTTCTCGAAACGGCAACGAAAAACTCTTGGTGTACATTCTTGTAAGTATTAGGAGTTCGACTCGAGAAAAACAAGAAGCCAACCAACTTAGAATCTACATTTAGAGGGCATGTTAAGCTGGATTGAACCCCTTCATTTAACATCATTCTGGTCATGACTGAATTCGGGTTTTCTAGCCCATATAATGCTAAGTCATTAATGATACGGGGTTGCTTTTGGTTTGCTAATTCTCCCAGACTTGTTTCTTCAATAGGAACCGAAAAGCTATCACTTGCCTTAAATGAAGGTTCGTACTTAGTTCGGACCCAATATTGGCTCAGGCTAGTCCCATCTTTTGATACCAGCGAGCAACCAATGCGGTCAAAAGGAATGATCGTTTTGAAATTATCAAATGTCAGGGTCAACACTTCATCCAACGTCATACCGCCAATAATTTCTGCGAGAGTATTGTTTATTAACCTTGACTGATCGAGTTCTTTTTTAACCCACCGAGCCAAATTCGCTAATTCGGCTTCAAAATTACGTTGTTCTTGGGTGTGTTCGTTAGAATTGTCTGGCTCATATTGAAATTCGCCACTCATTATTTCTGTTAGTACGTGTTGGTATTTTTTAAAGTTAACTTGATCCATAACCAAAGAGCTCATTCTATTAATAGACGCCACAACTCTTTAAACTATATGTTATGAATGATCACTCTGCTAAATTTATATCGGTGTTTATACATAAACGTGATCTTAATTAATCACGATATCGGCTAATGGATAAAAGAAAGCTAATAATGTCCAAACCATTATCCATCCAATAACAACAAATAAATCAATCCAGTCTCGGTTTAATATACGATTCATAATTTAAAGTACCTCACAGCTTGTCACATATTTTATTATGCAAAGTACATACCAATATAAAGACGTTAGGATTAATTCTATTTGCACACAGAATAATTAGATATTTTTAACCAACTTATAAATGCATCGGCCATACTAACGTTCGAAATGAAATTCGGCTTTGCTGTATTATGAATCGCTTGATAACCTTCTTTCCCGCTCATTGTATAAAGTGAGGAACTACCATAGTAATACTCTGTTTCTATTACTTTTTCCCATTTACTGTTTCTATTGCATTCTAAATTTATGATGCGTTCATTTATCGGATTTTCCTTGATATAGTCGAAACGAAGTCCATCGCAATATGGATAACTCCCTTCCCCCGTACCAGTTACACTATTATTAAGCGCATTATTAATTGCACCTTCCAATATCTGAGCCAATATTTTACCGGTTACCTGATATCGGCCAATTGGGATGGTATATGGCAATAACTTACCGCTTATATCAGCACAAGTAATATCTCCACTTTCGATTGAACAGCGAACACCTCCAGAGTTATGGATTGCGAAGTCTGTCGCCATGCCCAATTCGTTCAAAGTATGGCGAAACGATTTCGCGACCAATGGCGCTATTTCGCTGTCACCTTGTTGGTCGGGGACTCGTACATGACGCAATTTTTTTGGAAAATACGCGATTCTCTTAGCTTCCAACTCACGAACTTGATTCGTATACGTTGCCAAAAGGTGTTGGTGTATATCGTCATCTTTCTTTGTATAACAAACACCAGGAAGATTTACTAACGTCTCTTGGGTCGGAGTATTTAAATTGCATTCACCAACCAATAATTCATTTTTGCCATTGAAATTAGCTATTGAACCATCGGCATTAAAGTCAATATGACAATGCCCTAAACCAATCGAGTTACACCCGCTTTGAACGATTCGCGTTCCATTAATTTCAATACCATAATCGTCATGATACGGCAGCCCTAGCCATTGAAAATCACCTTGAAGTACATGATTATGTCCTCCGATAATCAAACTGATTCCATTACATTGTTTCGCCAGCTTTTTATCACCTTCATAGCCTAAATGGCTCAACACAATAATTTTGTTAATGCCTTTTCGTTGTATTTCATCAATGGTATTTTGAGCTGTAATATAAGCATCGACAAAGGGAGTATCGGAATCAGGATTGGAAATATCGCCCATTAAATTATGACTAAGACCAAATATTGCTATTTTCTCTCCATCGCAAAGGATGGTCATATAATTGGCACATTGTAATACTGGGCAATAACTCAAGACTTTTGGATTGTTAGATAAACGTACTGGCTTATTGTTATCTTCTGCTGTTAGATCCCAGTTACCCGCTAATAATTTAAAATCAATATTGTTAGCAAATTCGGCTAATACGCTATTGCCCAAATCTAATTCGTGATTTCCCACCACCATAGCGTCAATGTTGAGGCGATTAAGTAAGTCAGCATTAGCTCGCCCTCGAAACAGAGAAAAATACAGAGTCCCCTGAAAACAATCGCCTGCGTGAAGAAATAAAAACTGACGCTTGGCTAAAGCCGCAGTTTCTTTTAATTGATCAACTCTAGTTTTGATTCGCGCATACCCACCAATACTTAACTGTGATGGTTGAGCCTTCACTATTTCGTCAGATACGAGTGCTTCATAAGTAACCTGGGTTGGTTCAAAATAAGAGTGAGTATCATTGATATGGGCGATAGTAATGCTGCATGGGGAATGAGGTGTCATAAGATCAAATCTGTTTTACCTTAAAAATATAATAGTAGGTCATTTTATTGTTACTTGCCTAACCAATAACTGGAGCAAGACTGCGTACATATTGATATATCAACGCCTATCACTTTCTATGTCTAACATGCTGGATAATCGGAATTTTTTGCTTATAGTGAGGGTATATCAACTTTTAACAATCGTCACTAACGACTATGAATATCTTTTAGTACAAAGGATGAGAATATGCAACTTGAACATATAGAGATCGCAGGTTTTCGCGGAATTCGTCGTTTATCGTTAGATTTCGAGCAATTAACGACTTTAATTGGTGAGAATACTTGGGGTAAATCTTCATTGTTAGAAGCACTTAATATTGCCCTGCCGTCGAACTCAACACTTTACCAATTTACAGTTCAAGATTTCCATGTTGATTATGCTATTGCACTTCCACAGACCCAGCACCTTCAGATAATTCTTCGATTTTCATCAACAAGTCAGAAAGAACGTAATTCTGGGCGATATAGAAAACTCAAACCTCTTTGGCAAAATAATGCGAAAAGAGAAGAAGCTAGCCTTATTTATCGAGTGAGTGCGTCAAGAGATGACTTTAATGTGACCACTAACTACGGTTTTCTGGATTCTAGTGGGCAGCCCCTTAACTTTCATTCTATAGAAAAATTCGCTCTAGAATTATGCTCACTTCATCCTGTCATTCACCTTAAAGATTCGCGCCGTTTTGAACGTACGTTTGATAGCAACTACACCAATCGTAAGAATGCAAAAATTGAACGACGTATAAACAATACATACCGTCGACTCTTAGCTACGCCTGGGCATGTAAATAAAGGTGAGATACGCAGTAGCATAAACTCGATGACGTCATTAGTTGAGCACTACTTTTCACACAAAGATCATATCCGACGTAATCCGCGATATGAACGGACAAACTTGGGCTCTAGCGGCTCGACGACACAAACCTCATTTGCTCAATTTTTAGCGAAGCCGCACAGTAAACAGACAAAAATGCTATTTATGGGTTTACTTAATGCCTATCTACAGGCGATGGGGCCAAATGAATTAAGACGCACAGCTAGACCGATCCTAATTTTAGAAGATCCAGAAGGCAGGCTACATCCAACCCATTTAGCGAGAGCATGGAATCTTATCCAGATGCTACCGATGCAGAAAATCCTCACCACTAATAGTGGTGATTTACTGGCTTCAGTACCTATTTATTCGATTCGTCGTTTGATTCGAAATTCAGACCGTACCAACGCGCTATCATTATCCACAAACGCTCTTTCACACGACGAATTACGCCGTGTAAGCTTTCATGTACGCTTTCATCGGCCAAGTGCCCTATTTGCACGTTGTTGGTTGCTTGTTGAAGGTGAAACAGAAGTTTGGCTGTTCAACGAGCTTTCTCGCCAATGTGGTTATAACCTTGCTGCCGAGGGAGTACAAATTATCGAGTTTGCTCAGTCGGGTCTTAAGTCACTAATCAAAGTCGCGAAAACCTTTGGCATTGATTGGCATGTCGTTACCGATGGTGACCCCGCTGGTAAAAAATATTCGGCAACAGCCCGAAGTCAACTCGGTATTGAACAAGAACGTCACCGACTTACAGAGCTACCCGACAGAGATATTGAGCACTATTTATATAACCACGGCTATGAAGAATTTTTTAAGTCAATCATTCGAATTCCTCTTGACCACCCTATACCACCAAAAAAAGTCGTAGCGAAAGTGTTAAAAAAATTCGCTAAACCTGATCTCGCATTGGCAATAACAAAATACAGCGAAGAGCAAGGTGTAACTAAAATACCTATTTTATTACGTTGGACTATCAAAAGGGTCATCATGCTTGCTCATGGCAACACTTAACATAATTGTTAGGTTTATCAACAACCAACCAAATACCCGGTCATATTTGATGTTACTTACCACGTCGACACGTTACGCACATAAGCTCATAGTAAATGTTGTTAAATTACAGTAATATTAATTAACTGATCAAGATCAATCATATATCGTCTTAAGCACGTTAAACTCGCCACTTATTGACGTTTTCTTTCTGTCAGCTAAATTTGTGCTCTTTGCGGCGAAATGTTGGGTGTTATTCAAGATATTTTTCCGTAATGTGAGCAATAGACAAACAGAATTATTAACTTTTTTATAACGAGGAACCTATGCCAGGTAAGTTAAATCAAGGGCAATCAGATATTGAGACTAAAAGCTATCAAGAGCTTCACCGTCCTTCATCTGAATTTGAAACCCGCGCTGACTATCTAAACAACGAACTTCAAATAATGAAGCCACGCCGTTACGGGCTGAACCTTCCTGGACGTGACTTTCGTTTTGAACTGGAAGATTTAGTTCCAGCCGTTGCGGGTACGATTGGTATTATCGCAATGTATTCGGCTGTCTCGATGTCTTGGGCTGAAGGGCTAACTCAAGCATGGGATCATGTTCAACTTGGTAAAGAGTTTGCAATCGAAGTCGCTCGAGTTGAAATGTTAATTCCAGCGCTTTTATTCTGTGTTCTCGCATCTGGTTTTATTAACCCAAGAGCAAACTTAGCGGGTAACCATGGCCCGATGATTCCACTTATCGGTTCGATTGCTCTTGCTGGCGCTCACCCACTAGCGCTCGCGATACTTCTTGGGGTATTTGGTTTAATCCTTAGTTATTTTAAAGGAGGATCCAAGTTAGTTAACCTCACCTCCGAAGGAACCGCCGGTGGTTTGTTAATCTATCTCGGTTTTACCGGCACCATCAGTCAAATAACGTCTATCCAAAACTGGGCTATGGGCCTAGAAAGCGCAGATGTCGTTGCTGGTAGCATGGGGTATATCGGACTTATTGTCTTGGTTACCAATATCGCACTTTACGCGTATTTGGCGAAAATCAACATGCGTTGGTTAGCAATACCAATCTGTGCCATGGTTGGACTTGCGATTGCATTGGTTTGCGGTGCAAGTTTCGATCTAGTGATTGAAACTCAAACCGGCTTACCTCACCTAAGCCCAGTTTACTGGTGGGGAAGCACTGAACAAGGTTGGATGCTTGGCTTACCAAACCTATCTCATATGATTGCATCGATCCCATTTGCAATTCTTGCTGTGGCAATGTGGTCTCCAGATTTCCTTGGTCACCGTATTTTCCAAGAACTGAACTACCCTAAAAAGACTGAAAAAGTGCTTATGGATGTTGATGACACCATGACCATGTGTTCAATCCGTCAAATGGTAGGTACGTCTCTTGGTGGTTGTAACATAACCTCATCTTGGGGTACTTACATGATTCCTGCCGCAATCGCCAAGCGTCCAATTCCAGGCGGAGCCATCATTCTTGGTGTGCTTGTAATTGCAATCGCGATCCTAGGCTTCCCAATGGATGTTGCTGTATGGCCTCCAGTAATGCGCATTGCACTTTTAGTTGGTGTATTCCTTCCTCTACTTGAAGCTGGTATGCAGATGATTAAGTCATCAACATCATCTCAAGCAGCAGGTATCTGTATCTTTGGTAGTGCGGTAGTTAATCCAGTACTTGCTTGGGCAATCACAATGTTCCTTGATAACAACGGACTAATTGGTGATAAATCTCGTGCTGAGCGTCTATCTTTCGTTGATAAAGTCATTATCCCTGGTGGTGTATTAGTGATTTGTCTATTAGCGATGCTTGCCGTTGGTATGCTAGAGGCTGATTACGGTCTCAAAGCCTGGCTATAAGATTTAAACCAGACACGAACTAGAATCTGTTTATTATCACGTTAAGCCATGTGGACTTTGTTCACATGGTTTTTTTATACCCTCAAAATACCTTGATACGACTTTTATGCGTAATACATTTCAATACGGTATACTCTTACCACTGCGAAAAATTGAAACACGAATTTATATTGAGAACTGAATGATTAAACTCATCTTTAAGTTACTAATCTTAATTGCCGCATTTAGCCACTTATCCTATGCGGATGAGCAAACTGTTAAAGAAACCACAGATGTCGCAAAGTCCACTCATAAGCATTTCGTTTATGAAGTCTCGTATAGTGGTATCAAAATCGGTAAGATCGATCGTGATGAACGACATAATAACAATCGGTATTACCTTAGTTTATCGGCCGACCTCTCCTTTTTATTTTTGAACTTGAGCGGCTTCCAAAACTCAACGGCATTATGGCAAGAAGATAAGCAATGGTTTAAGGCGATAAGTTTAGATCGCAAAACAAAAGGATTTGACACTAAAAGAGTTAAGGCAAAAATCAGCGATGATTCTCTCAGTTCAACAGTAGAGTTCGAAGGTAAGACCTCGTTTTATGAAACCAAAAAAGGTCCAATTACTGAACTCAACGCGATGTTTCTACAAGTTAGAGCTGGTTTAATGAATGGCCAAAAAGCGTTCGACTTCTACATGCAAACCTCTGATGGGATTGACCATCACTTTTTTGAAGTGAAAGATGAAGAGATAATAGAAACCAAATTCGGGGAATTTAAAACCTTTCGTATAGAACAAACTCAAGTTAAAAATCGAGCATTGTCGATTTGGTACGCTCCTGATTTGGATATGCAAATGGTTAAATTCTATTACGAGCGTAAAATTGTTAATCTCACCGGTGAACTTACCAACTATTATTTAAAATAATGAATTTACGAGCAAAGATAAGTCACTATTAAAAGCACTAGAGCAAAGGCGCCCAACGCGACTGTCGAAGAACGATACATCAATTGATTTGTCGTTCTAATATCTTCAATATCGATGTCGCGACACCCATCTCCAATCCATGGCTTTTCAACCGTTTGACCAAAATACACATTTGGCCCACCTAAACGAACTCCTAATGCTCCGGCGACAGCGCCTTCAGACCATGCACAATTTGGGCTCTTATGGTTATTTCTATCTCTATACCCAACCTTCAAAGCAGCACTGTAATCAAGTTTCATAGAATAGGCAGCTAAGGAAAGAAAGAAATAACTTAAACGTGCGGGAAGCCAGTTTGCGACATCATCAACTTTAGCCGACACAAACCCCATCTGGGCGTATTTATCGTTTTTATACCCTACCATCGAGTCTAGGGTGTTCACCGCTTTATAAGCCATAGCAAGCGGAATGCCACCAATAAATAAATAGAACAGCGGCGCAATGACACCATCTACGGTGTTCTCTGCAACCGTTTCCACTACTGCACGCTGAATCTGCTTCCGATCCAAGTTTGTCGTATCTCTGCCGACGATATACGATAATTTCGTTCGACTCTCCTCCAATGACCCGTATTTCAAAGCTTGATAGACTTCAATCGCTGCGTCATTAAGACTTCGACTCGCCAATACTGTGAGTGCGAGCCAAATTTGAACAACAACGCCAAACCAAATCGTTACCTGATAACTGAATACTATCAAAAGCCAAGTTGCTGACCATGTCAGTCCAACCGTTACAAACCAAAGAACAAACCCACCGATATACAAATGACGCTCGGTGTGGCAACGGCTCCGAATCCAGCGTTCGAGTTTCGATATCAGCGAGCCAATCCAACGAATTGGGTGCGGCCAACTTGGTGGATCGCCAATAAAACGATCTAATAAATACGCAAAAATAATCAGCCCAAGTGTCATCATGTTGCTTACAATAATTCCGGTTACAAAGAAGAACAGGGTATTTTGGTGCGACTCTCGATAAATTACAACGAGATAGTGAGTAAAAAAGTTACATCATTGTCGTTTTATAACATCATTCTGTTAAACTCAGGCGCGGATTTTTAGATTAATTAGATTGATATGAACCATAGTATGAAAAGTGGCCAACACGGTGGAAATGTACGCGAAAAAGCCGAGCAATATGGCTTCGAGACACAAGATATCGTAGATTTTAGTGCCAACATTAATCCTTTAGGGATGCCCGCTGAATTAAAGCAAGCAATTGTTAATAAACTCGATGACGCTCATTTGTATCCAGACATAGATTACGTTAACCTCCACAAAACCATCGCACTTGCGACCCATTGTGCACCAGAACAGGTTCTCGCAGGAAATGGAGCAACGGAACTTATCTATCTTTGGGTAAAACACATTAACCCTCAATGCGCGCTACTCGTAGAGCCGACGTTTGCTGAATACCGACGCGCCTTAACGTTAAATGACGCATCAATAGTAACTTACCAACTTACTTACGATCAAAAATTCATCATTAACGAGTCGATTCTCAATGAATTGCATCAGGGTTTAGACGCGTTAGTCTTGTGTTCACCTAATAATCCAACCGGTGCTTTAATTCCTCAATCCCTATTAACACGCATACTCGAAAAATGTTTATCCTTGAATGTTGCGGTGTTGCTAGACGAATCATTCATCGACTTTTCGCCTGATATGCAATCTGCGATTGGTTGGATAAATGAGTACCCAAACTTAACGGTATTGCAATCGTTAACCAAATTCTATGCGATTCCAGGCATTCGCCTAGGATATATGGTTTCCTCAAACACCGCTTTAATCGAAGCCATTCACTCGCAGCGCGAGCCTTGGAGCATTAACGCTTTTGCAGTGATTGCAGGCGAAACGGTGTTTGATTGTCACGACTACCAACATCGCACCCATGATTGGTTAAAAGATGAATATCGTTATCTTTATAGCCAGCTCAATACATTTAGTCAGTTAGAAGTTTGGCCAAGTACCGCCAACTATCTCTTTTTTCGATGTCACAATGCTTTGCTTGATTTGCAGGACTTACTGATGCAGCACGGTATTCTTATCCGCAGTTGTGCTAACTACCCAGGGCTCGACAACCACTATTACCGCGTCGCGATAAAGTCACATTCAGATAATCAACGCTTAGTTAAAGCACTAACTGTGGCGTTAGCCAGCTAGCATTATAATCGACTAGTGATTGACTATTGTTTAGCGATAACATCCTAAGTTAACGCTAAACTTAATGTAATTATTGCTAGATTTTAATAAATACGGCATTCTCCACAATTGTGATTCTATCATTTCTAATTGTCATCATTTTATTGAGCACATCGATAAGATATTCCCAGCATTTCGATTTATTAAGGATTATTAAGTGACTCTGCGTGATCGTATTTTAGCGCTCGTAATCGTAATGCTTTGGGGCATTAATTTCGTCGTTATTAAAGTGGGCTTGCAAGGCTTTCCACCGTTGCTATTGGCAGGTATGCGATTTGTTATAGTCGCCCTCCCCGCTATATTCTTTATCAAGCGCCCAGATATTCCTTATCGCTGGCTGTTTTTATACGGTATTACCATCTGTTTTGGGCAATTTGCGTTGCTATTCTGGGCAATGAAGATCGGAATGGCGGCAGGCTTAGCGTCATTATTACTCCAAGCTCAAGCCTTTATTACTCTGCTTATGGGGGTTGTTGTTCTAAAAGAAACGATTAAGCCTCATAACGTCATCGCGATGTTTATCGCTGCGATTGGAATCTACATACTTGCTTCGGCGCAAGGAGAAACCAAAGCAAGCTTAACTTGGTTTACTTTGCTGTTAGTTATTGGTGCTGCTTCCTTTTGGTCTATGGGTAACATCACCAACAAAGTGATCATGAAAAACTATAATGTGCCAACAATGGCTCTGATTATATGGAGCGCCCCCGTTCCGGCTATTTCGTTTTTCATCAGCTCATTTATCTTTGAAGGCCCGACGTTGATCATGGATTCTTTGATTCATATTGAATGGCATAATATCTTTGCTATTGGATACCTTTCGATCCTTGCAACCATCGTTGGGTATGGTGGGTGGAGCTATTTGTTGAGCCGCTACGAAACTTCATTAGTCGCACCATTATCTCTGCTTGTCCCTGTATTTGGTTTGTTTAGTGCCATGATTATTTTGGATGAACATTTAACTCTGTTACAAGGCGTTGGTGTCTCAGTCATTGCCATTGGATTAACATTTAATGTCTTCGGGAAACGGTTGATTGCAAACAGGCATAGCAAGCTAGATGCCTCTTCAAATTAAAATTAATGAAACGTGAGTTAAAAGAAGCCTATAGGCAAGTAAAACTCTAATTCAAACTCTTCTTGCTCGTTCAAGAAATGGTTTTTGTGGTAGTGAACGTAAGCGGGCGTTGAACGCAGTTTAAATCCGGAACTTGGTAGCCACTGTTCTAAGATTTTACTTAGTTGGGGAAGTAAATCGCCATATACGCCATTCAACGTAAATACGGCGTGCAAACCTCCAGGAATGACGAGCTGGTTAACGATGCCATGCAGTTTTATCGGCTCTTCTATTTCAATACACGCGACGTAACGACATTCATCTAATTCAACCCATGCAGGGTTCGAGTGATGCAATCCATATTGAACGGTAAAGTCTCGTCCTTCCTTATTCGCCCATGCGTTTAATAACCGCCATGCATTTGTAATCGAACGATTGTAACCAGTGTGGCGTACATACGCGGCTTTCCGTGGTTCAACTTCCTGAATTTTGGGAGTCGGTAGTTGCTGCTTAGCAACTCGTTGATACCCCAACGCTATTTCTTTATCTTTTAAATACGGTTTGTCTGAAATATTTAGATCGTGTTTGCGCCAATCTCGCGGAGAAAGGCCAAAGGTGGCTTTAAACGCACGATTAAATGACGACGCTGAACTAAACCCACTTTTGGTCACAATATCTATGACTGGCGTTTGCGGATCAAACATAAACTGATTGGCGGCATATTCCATTCGAATTCTCCGAATATATTGATGCACCGACTCACCCACCACCAATTTAAAGGTTCGATGAAAATGTTGCTCTGAATAAGCCGCGACTTTTGACAAGGCTTGAGCGGACAAGTCTCGAGTAATGTCTTGGTGTATATAAAACAGAACATCATTAATTCTCGATTGGTGCAGTGTATTCATCGTTTTACTATTAGCATAAATGGACATATTAGTAAGCATATATGGACAATTATTTATTTCCAAGTGCCTTTACGATTAACTCACCATTTTTATGACGCGAACAATTGACTTCGCTAATCACGGACACAGGAATTACCATGGAAATTGCACAATCAGTTCAAGGGATCAAGCCATCGTACATTAGAGAAATACTCGCAGCAGCCAGTGACACCAATGTCATTTCGCTTGCGGGGGGATTACCAGATGAGCAAACTTTTCCATTAGAATTAATGAAGCCAACGATAGACTCACTGTTGAGCACACCGAGTGTATTCCAATATGGCGGCACGGTGGGATATCCGCCACTGTTGGATCACTTACATCAACGCTACGAATTACCCGAATCCCACTCAGTAATGACCACCACGGGATCCCAACAAGGGTTGGACTTAATCGCCAGAGCTTATATTAACCCAGGCGATACTATTGCGATGGAAGCCCCGTGTTACCTTGGTGCAATGCAAGTATTTAATCTCGCATGTGCAAACTTGGTGACTGTTTCACAAGAAAAAGATGGGCCAAATATCAATCAGTTAGAAGAGTGTTTTAGGAGTGAACAACCTAAACTGTTTTATAGTGTACCTGATTTTCACAATCCAACAGGTGTGTGCTGGTCGTTACAAAAACGTCATGCAGTAGCAAATTTATGTATGCAATATAACGTGACGCTTATTGAAGATGCGCCCTATCGAGAACTTCGCTTTAGTGGCGAAACGCTTCCAATGGTTTCAGATTTATGTCCACTCCTTTCCATCGTATTGCGTTCTTTTTCAAAAATCGCTTCACCAGGGTTAAGAGTGGGATCGATCAGCACAACAAAAGAGTACCTCGTACCAATAATCAAAGTAAAACAAGGAGCCGACCTACATTCAAGCGTTCCACCACAAGCGATGTTGTTAGGCTTGCTGAAACACCCTCACTATTCGCTACACCTTGAGAGCATACGTCATCAATATAAAGAGAAGCGTGACGCCTTAGTCAATGCTCTGGAGCAACATTTACCGGAGCAATGCGAAATATACGCTCCCCAAGGCGGTATGTTTGTTTGGGTGACGCTTCCGCCATGTGATCCATTTGAATTCGCACGAACAATGCTCGAGCAACACATCGCGATTGTTCCGAGCCCGGTATTTTATCCTGATAGCTATAACGCTGATCCAGCCATCAGACTTAACTACACAAATGCCAGTAGCGAAGAACTGAATACAGCGGTACAACGAGTGGCTGAAACGTTGAAGCTACGTTACTGCTAATCAATACCGAAAAATAATTGATCGAACCGATAAATATGCTGTGACAGTTTGCTACTAGTGCGTTTCATCCTCTCTATAGCAAAGGCATATTTTCGGTCTTTAAAACCTTGCCACTCCTATTGCGCCTGAAGCGTGCAACAAAGCACTAACACATCGCAACCTTACCTTAACATGTTACTCATGTTTCATATAATCATCATCCGAAAATAACATAACTATATGTTTTACAATAATAAATAATATATTTTATATTTTTTGTCCAATTGGTCAGCTTTTTGCTAATTAGAGTTAAAGAACTAAAAAATAATATTTATATGTAATAAATGGAGGTCATTATGTTGGAACTCATGGTGAATAAGGAAGTGCTCAAACTCTCTTCTAATCACGCAGACGATATGCTTCTCCCTTATTTACGTGAACAAAAATTTTTAACGGGAACAAAAGAAGGATGTGCGAGTGGCGACTGTGGCGCTTGTACCGTTGTGTTGGTAGATAAAGATACGCCAAAAGGCTCGCTTAGATATCGGCAAATAAATGCTTGTATTACCCCACTTCACGCATTACATGGTAAACAGATCATTACCGTCGAACACCTTAAACAGAATGATTCCCTTCACCCGATACAGCAAATGATTGTCGATAACCACGGTAGCCAGTGTGGTTTTTGTACTCCAGGCATTGTGATGTCATTGTATGCACTATCAAAACAGGCTAATTCACATCTGGATCCAACTGAGTATCTTGCAGGCAATCTATGTCGCTGTACTGGCTATGGCCCGTTAATCAAATGCGCGAATGCAATTGCAAAAACGCCAATTAACGACCCTTTGGATCTATTTAGCGATGACGTTGTTCAATGGATGGATTCTGTTGATTCACTTAAACACCCGAACTATTTCACACCTTCCGACCGAGCGTCATTACGTGAAGTACGTTTACAGCACCCCGACGCCAAGTTGATCTCAGGGGCAACGGATCTCGCGTTAGAAGTTACCCAGCACTACAGAAAGCTTGAGAAATTAATCGATGTCTCAAAGGTGAATGACTTATTGACCATAGAGAATTGCGAACACGGATGCCGAATCGGAGCTGCGGTACCTTTATATCAAGTCCATGATTTTATGAAAGATCACTACCCGTCAACAACAGAAATTATCCAACGCCTTGGTAGTTTAACCATTAGGCATCGAGCGACATTAGGTGGCAGTCTTGGTCACGCGTCACCGATAGGCGATATTGCACCTCTGTTAATGAGTCTAGGAGGAACCATTGAGCTTGATAACGGGATCGAAAAAGTTCTTTGTGCTCCAGAGGACTATATCCTCGATTATCGAACCACCGCTTTAAATCCCGACCAATGGATAAGCGCAATTCATATCCCGAAGCTCACTAAAAGTCATAATCACGCCATTTATAAGATTAGTAAACGCTATGAAGATGACATCGCGACAGTAGTCCTCGCGATTAATATGGTTGTTGATGAAGATAGTCGTGTTTCTAAATGCGTGATAAGCGGCAGGTGGTGTTGCGGCGAAATCGTTGCGTTTAACAAGGCTAGAAAACATATTTGAAGGAAAAATACTCAATCAAGAGCTTATCGATCTCGCTAAAAGTCATGTCAGTCACGAAATCCAGCCCATGAGCGATGTACGTGGTAGTGCTCAATATAGGATTAAATTAGTCGAAAACTTAATCCAGCGATATTTCTACGAGACACAGAGAATTTCAACAAGGTTGGTGCATCATGCGTAAATTGACCTCACTAACTCCTTCGGAAATAACGCTTGAGGACAAACCTGTAGGGAAGCCTATTCAACATGAAAGTGCCACCAAGCAAGTTTCAGGTGAGGCGTTATTTATCGATGATTATCCTAACTCACAAGCACTGCTTCACGCCGCTGTTATTACAAGTAACATTGCAAAAGGCGTCATTACGTCAATAGATCTAAGCGATGTCGAGGCGTGCGATGGTGTGGTGTGCATATTGGATGAATCGGATATACCTGGCTTAAAAGATATTGGCGCGATCTACAAAGGTGACCCATTACTTGCCATAGATAATATCGTGCATTATTTCGGACAACCTATTGCAGTGGTCTTAGCCACTTCTCACAACACCGCATGGAAAGCGGCTCAATTAGCCAAAGTAGAGTACGATAATAGTGACAACGTCACCACCAATCACCTAAGCAATGCTCATGACAACCAAGTTTTATTGCCACCGCATCAAATGGGAACACCGATTTCAAACTCAATATTTGATGGTGCTTACCATCAAGTCCAAGGTGATTTATGGGTCGGAGGACAAGAGCATTTTTATTTAGAGACCCAAATTAGCATTGCAGAGGTGACAGAAGACCGAGGAATATTTCTACGCTGCTCAACTCAACACCCAGCTGAAATACAAAAGCTTGTCGCCGAAGTGCTAGCAATAGACTTTAATCAAGTTACCGTTGATATGCGGCGAATGGGTGGTGGATTCGGTGGAAAAGAGAGTCAAGCAGGTCAATGGGCGTGCCTTGCAGCGTTGGGGGCTTATCACACAAAAAAATCAGTCAAAATTCGCTTGCCTAGAAGTGTCGATATGACCTCTACAGGAAAGCGGCACCCTTTCTATCAACGCTATCATCTCGCTACCGATCAACATGGCAAAATTTTAGCCTCGCAAATCGAGATTAACGGCTTATGTGGTCACTCGCCTGACCTTTCCGATGCAATCGTCGATCGCGCAATGTTTCATACCGACAACGCATACTCCCTTGGCGATGCTCATATTGAAGGGCATCGACTAAAAACTGATACCGTTTCCCACACCGCTTTTCGTGGGTTTGGTGGTCCACAAGGGATGATCATCATCGAAAAAGCCATGCAGCAACTCTCCATAACTACTGCGAAAGATGCGTTAGATTTACGTTATTTGAATTTGTACAACGCCGACAGTAATACCACGCCGTATGGGATGAAGGTAACTCAAACCGAGACAATGTATAAAATCATGCGCGATCTGGAACAGCAAAGTGATTATCGTAGACGTCGTGAAGAAATCGAGCGATGGAATTTAACTAACCCAATATTAAAGAAAGGTCTCGCTTTAACACCAGTAAAATTTGGTATTTCTTTTACCGCTAAACATTTAAATCAAGCCGGAGCACTGCTCCATATCTATACCGATGGTTCTGTACAAGTTTCTCACGGCGGAACCGAAATGGGTCAAGGTTTACATACCAAGATACAACAAATCGTAGCGCAATCGCTTGGTATTAATCTTTCACGAGTATTAGTCACTTCGACACGGACAGACAAAGTTCCTAATAGCTCACCGACTGCCGCTTCATCCGGTGCGGATCTCAATGGCATGGCTGCGCACAATGCGGCAATCACCCTCAAAACTCGCTTATTGGAGTTTATCTCTTCATTCCACAATACCGACAAGCCACTCCAGATTGAAGGCGAAAAAGTGATTGGTTTAGATATCGATTTAACTTGGCCTGAGCTGATACAGCAGGCGTACATGAACCGTATATCGTTATCCACCACCGGCTTTTATCAGACACCTAAAATTCATTACGATCGAGATAAAGCACAAGGACGCCCATTTTATTACTTTGCGCTCGGCGCATCCTGCTCTGAAGTAACAATAGATACACTTACCGGAGAACTTTCTGTAGAACGAGTCGATATTATTCACGATGTCGGACAAAGCTTAAACCCAGCGATAGACGAAGGACAAATAGAAGGCGCATTTATTCAAGGAATGGGTTGGTTAACCACTGAAGAGTTGGTGTGGAAAGATGACGGGCAATTGATGAGCAATAGCCCTATGAACTACAAAATCCCAACGATTGGCGACTATCCGAAGTCTCTTAATATTCACTTATTTGACGAAATAAATCCTGAATACAATATATATCGGTCCAAAGCAGTCGGAGAACCGCCGTTTATGCACGCAATCAGTGTTTGGTGCGCAATCTACGATGCTGTGGCTTCGGTAAGCGGTCACACCACCCCTCCATTGCTTCACGCACCAGCAACAGGTGAGGCGATCTTATCGGCTTGTGAACACCAACTATCCCAACTCAATCAGGAGGAATAATATGACACCTCTGACGCATCTAACTCATATGACGCAATTATCTTGGCTCGAAGCATGCCATTCGTTAGAACAGTCAGGCGAGGCCTATGTGATCGCAACCGTTGTTGCTTGCGTCGGTTCAGTACCTCGAGAAATGGGTTCTAAGATGGTTATCACTCAAAGTGCACAGTTTGACACAATCGGTGGTGGAAACCTTGAATATGAAGTCATTAAGTCTGCACGTCATGATTTAAAGCAACATGCAAGTTCACTCCGAATTGAACGATTTGCCCTATCCGCTGATCTTGGCCAATGTTGTGGAGGCGCTGTGCAAATCATGTTTGAGTATTTTCTCACTCAAGTGCCCCACGTAACAATTTTTGGCGCAGGCCATGTAAGTCAAGCGTTATGCACAATTTTAAAATCATTACCCTGTCACACAACCGTTATCGATAATCGCACAAATTGGAGCGAGTCGATTCAAGCCATAGGTGGGATTAACGTAATAGTTAACGCAGACCCATGCGCAACGATATCAACCATCCCAGACGATTCCTACATCGTAATCATGACGCAAGACCACATACTTGATTTCGAACTCACGCGTTTGTGTTTAGAGCAACAACGTTTCAATTACATTGGATTGATTGGCTCTCAAGGAAAGAGCCAGCGATTTCGCTTTAGACTGAACGAGCAACTAAGCAACGCTAACCTAGCGGCACAATTAATATGTCCTATAGGACACCCAGAGATAAAAGGAAAGCTTCCGATGCAAGTGGCACTTTCTGTTGCTGCGCAATTGTCTACTTTGTGGGAGTCAGCGGCCGCAGAGCCTACTACTTGTAAACAATCGGGGTGGGAAGCGTGTAATGAAACTAGGAAGTTCATCAAGGAGCACCACGAATGATGGCAACCACTTATCCGTTAATACTTGATACAACAGAGTTAATGAATATTTGCAGCAGTTCAACATGGATTGCACGAATGAAAGAGTCCATGCCTTTTGACAACTTTGCTCACTTTGAAACTTTAGCGGAAAGTACATTCAACTCATTAAGTGACGATGATTGGCTTCAAGCTTTTGCAGGTCATCCAATGATTGGCGACCTCTCGACCTTGCAACAGAAATATAAAACGAGCAAAGCGCTCAGTGCACAAGAGCAAGGCTTGGTTGAGCAAGCATCGGATTCTACGTTGAGAGCTTTATTGCAATACAACCACGCCTACTTAGACAAATTTGGGTTTATTTTTATCGTATGTGCGAGCGGAAAGAGTGCAGAGGAGATGTTAATGATTTTAAAAGCTAGGTTTCTACGTTCCAAACAAGAGGAATTGATTCAAGCGGCATTTGAACAACGCAAAATTAGCAAAATTCGTATGGAGGCATATCTATGAGTCAGTTGAGTTGCCACATTTTAGATACAGCCAGTGGTATGCCTGCAATGGGGGTTGATGTTGAGCTTTTACGATTGAACGACTCTCAATGTTTAGCTCGAGAAACAACCAACGATGACGGAAGAGCATTCTTTGACACTCTCCACTTGTGTCCCGGCCAATATACTTTGCGCTTTATGGTCGCTCCTTATTGCACCACTCATTTTGGAGAGGCGTTTTTTCCCATGATTGATATTCACTTTGTCGTCGACGGTCAGCGTAATTATCACATTCCATTATTGCTGTCGCCCTACTCGTTTTCGAGTTATCGCGGCAGTTAATGAAGACACAGCGTAAAAGCGCTACGTAGTATTACGGCCCAATTATTCATCAACATACGTTAAAAGGATTTAAAGTTATGTGGCCACACTTTTATGAATGGATTGCATTGTTCATCAAATGGTTTCATGTCATTTGTGGGATCGCGTGGATTGGGGCAAGTTTCTATTTTACTTGGCTTGATAATAGTTTAGAAACGCCACCAGATTGGAAGAAGAAAAAAGGAATAAAAGGCGATCTATGGGCTGTTCATGGCGGTGGCTTTTATGAAGTTGCTAAATATCAAGCAGGCCCAGAGAAGATGCCCGAACACTTACATTGGTTTAAGTGGGAAGCCTATACCACTTGGATCACGGGTTCTGTCTTAATGGTATGGATGTACTATTTCAATGCACAAGCCTATCTAATTGATCCACGTATAATGGAGCTCTCTTCCCCCGCTGCGATAAGTTTAGGTATTGGCGGTATTATGTTAGGCGTTCTAATATACGAACTCATAATGCGTTCACCGCTCGCCAACAACTCTCAGGTTTTCGTTACCAGTATCATCGTACTTGGCACCCTATTCTTTTATGGGTTCACAGAGTTATTTAGTGGCCGCGGTGCCTTTATTCACATGGGTGCTCTAATTGGGTCCATCATGGTGAATAATGTTTTCCATAAGATCATTCCTGGACAAAGGAAAATGGTGGCGCAGGTCGAGGCAGGTGAAGCCATTGATCCTAAACCGGGTTTAGAAGGTAAACAACGTTCTATTCATAACAACTATTTCACCTTGCCCGTGATTTTCTTAATGATAAGTAATCACTATCCGATGATTTATCAGCACGCTCAAAGTTGGTTAGTTGGTTCAGTCGTGATGTTACTGAGTGCCTATATTCGCCACTATTTCAACCTAAAACATTCTGGAAAAAATAAGCCAGCCGTGCTCGTGTCGGGTATCACCGCTATGTTTGTACTCGCGATAGTATTGAGCATACCTAAACAAACTACACGCATTTTAGTTCACGACACTACGGCAATTGAGGCTACCAATGATAAGCGTTCAGTTGATACGCCATCTAACATCGCTGCAAAGCAAAGTGCGATCGATATTATCGGAGCTCGTTGCACACAATGTCATAGTTCCACCCCTAATGATGATGTGTTTACGATCGCTCCAAGTGGCGCAATATTCGATAACTGGGAAGACATACAACGATGGAAAGATCGAATCATTGCGAGAACCGTTGAAACTCGAGACATGCCTTTCCTAAATAAAACAGACATGACGGATGAAGAGCGTGCGTTGTTGCTCAAGGCTTTGAATCAAATACAGCACAATTAGGACTTTAACGATATTTGAAAGCCAAAGTTACATATGTTCGCACTAAAAGTGATCGTTTAACTAGTTGTACTCGGTGACCCAAAAACTTAACACTCTGATTTTATATCATATTGTTCAACAAGAAATGTGGCATGTGAGTTGCTGCTTAATTATTAATCAAACATACACAAGGAAGTGATTATGTCTAAACCAAAACACAGTGAATTGGTCTACGAGCTTGAAGATCGCCCTACTACAGGAAAGGCGATGTACGCAGGTTTACAGCACGTATTAGCAAGCTTTGTCGGTATTATTACCCCAACATTAATTATCGGCGGCGTGCTTGGACTAGGTGAAAACGTCCCTTATTTGATTTCTATGGCTCTGATTGTATCGGGCGTTGGTACATTTATCCAAGCAAGACGTATTGGCCCTGTAGGTGCCGGTATGATATGTGTTCAAGGAACGAGCTTTGCATTTTTAAGTTCAGTATTAGCCGCGGGGTTTATCGCTAAGTCTAAAGGTGGGGGGCCAGATGAGATATTGGCACTTATTTTTGGTGTCTGTTTTTTTGGTGCATTTATCGAAATTGCTCTCTCGCAGTTTATTGGTAAGCTTAAACGCATCATTACCCCGGTAGTTACGGGCACTGTTGTGACGATAATTGGTATTTCACTAATTAAAGTAGGCATGACAGATTTAGCAGGTGGTGCTAACGCTCCAGATTTTGGCTCGTTACAAAACTTAATCTTAGGTTCGATTGTATTAGTCACCATCATTGGCTTAAATCGTTCACCTAATATTATGCTTCGCCTTTCATCAATTCTGATAGGTATGCTTGTAGGTTATATCGTAGCGACAGGAATGGGACTGGTTAACTTAGCCGGTATATTTAATCAACCACTGGTTAGCGTCCCTCTTCCATTTAAGTATGGTTTTTCATTTGATTGGGTAGCATTTGTCCCAATCGCGGTTATTTATACTATTACCGCAATCGAATCTACCGGCGATATTACCGCAAACTGCATGGTTACCAAGCAACCAGTAACAGGGTCATCGTATTTAAAACGTATAAAAGCCGGTGTTCTGGCAGATGGCGTTAATTCTCTCATCGCTGCTACATTCAATACCTTCCCCAACACCACGTTCAGCCAAAATAATAGTGTCATTCAATTAACCGGAATTGCCAGTCGCTACGTAGGCTACTTTGTCGCCTTGATTCTTGTCGTACTTGGTCTATTTCCAATAGTAGGAGCTATTTTAACAACCATTCCGAAGCCAGTAATTGGAGGTGCGACATTGGTTATGTTTGGTACCGTTGCGGCGGCAGGGATAAAGATCATTGCACGAGAAGAGTTAGATCGACGTAACTTAATGATCTTAGCCGTATCTTTTGGTATTGGTTTGGGTGTCATGATGGTACCAGAAACAGTCCAATTATTGCCTAAGGTTCTCCAGAGTGTATTTGGCTCAGCCGTTACAACAAGTGGGATCGCTGCAATCGTGATGACATTAGTGTTACCAAAAAATAAACCCGAAGAATCGACCTCTTCCGATACGATTTCAGCTACTTTGTCTCCACAAGGTGATTAGTACTGAATAAAACAACGGCTTTTCTCAAGCGATTAAAGCCGTTGTCTCCAATGGCAAGAATATTAAATTTAAACATCAATCTAGTCGTTTAATAATACAACGATTGAATTATTCAAGTATGAAAACAAAAATGCGACATCACTTTTAGTTACTATCGAACAACATTTGAGTGATGCATCTCTCACTAATAGCTCAGCGTAAATAGCTATTGTAGTATTAATTATAAAGCGCATTATCGTTCTTAATCTTGGCTTTTATAGGCCAACCAACAAAGACATCGAACAACATCAGCCTATCATTTTGTAACAACCCGATGGCCTCTCGTAAATAATGAATGTTACGCACCAAACTAGTTGCTGATAGAAATTTGAATTAGATCATATTGAATACTTCTTAACCACACTAAAAACAAATGTACCATTAATAATTTTTAATGACCTAAATCACAATTTAATTGTACAAATAGAATCGATATGATTTTCAATTTCAATAAAGACAGTCATTTAGTAAACTTTTCAAATTAATCTTTAAAATTTAAAACTTTATTACATTGACAATAAAAATAATATTTTAGCCCATGACTAACAATGTCTGTTTTCAACGCGATTTAGCAATAGAATTAAATGGTCTTACGTACGATATTTAGAGCGATACCTTCATCATACGAAGCATTTATTCTTATAACGCTCAACTTGTCATACAAATAACACACTGAAAGATGACCTAGGTCACGCAATTGCGCTATTGTAGTACAATACGATTATAATATGGTTATGATGGCACCGTTGTATTTACTTTTTAATATAGGAAAAAACGATGGAACTTGATCTAAATACCACCATTGTCGGAGTCTATTTCCTTTTCTTAATTGCTATAGGATGGATGTTCCGAACTTTTACAAGTAACACAAGTGACTACTTTCGTGGGGGCGGTAACATGCTCTGGTGGATGGTAGGTGCTACTGCATTTATGACCCAGTTCAGTGCTTGGACGTTTACCGGTGCTGCTGGTAAAGCCTATAACGATGGCTTCGCGGTTGCGGTAATATTCCTTGCCAACGCATTCGGCTACTTTATGAACTTCGCGTATTTCGCTCCTAAGTTCCGTCAGCTACGTGTAGTTACCGTTATCGAAGCAATTCGCATGCGTTTTGGTTCTGCAAACGAACAAGTCTTCACTTGGTCTTCAATGCCTAACAGTGTTGTCTCTGCTGGTGTTTGGCTTAATGCTCTTGCAATCATTGCATCAGGTATTTTTGGATTCGACATGACAATGACGATCTGGATTACAGGTCTGGTTGTTTTAGCAATGTCTGTAACAGGTGGTTCATGGGCGGTAATCGCATCTGACTTTATGCAGATGGTTATCATCATGGCTGTGACCGTAACTTGTGCTGTTGTGGCTTACTTTCAAGGTGGTGGTATTGGCGAGATCGTTAACAACTTCCCTGTTGGCGAATCAGGTACTTTCGTATCGGGCAACAACCTTAACTACTTAAGCATCTTCAGTATTTGGGCATTTTTCATCTTTGTTAAGCAGTTCTCTATCACAAACAACATGCTTAACTCTTACCGTTACCTAGCGGCAAAAGACTCTAAAAATGCGAAAAAAGCTGCGCTTCTAGCGTGTGTGCTAATGCTTTGTGGTGTATTTATTTGGTTTATGCCTTCTTGGTACATTGCCGGTCAAGGCGTTGATTTAGCAGCAGCTTACCCGGACGCAGGTAAAAAAGCAGGCGATTTCGCATACTTATACTTCGTACAAGAATACATGCCTGCAGGTATGGTTGGTCTTCTTGTAGCCGCTATGTTTGCCGCAACCATGTCATCAATGGATTCAGGCCTTAACCGTAACTCTGGTATCTTTGTTAAGAACTTCTACGAAAACATCGTTCGTAAGAATCAAGCATCAGAAAAAGAGTTGGTTACCGTTTCTAAGATCACATCAACTGTATTCGGTATCTTTATCATCTTAATTGCACAGTTCATTAACTCTCTTAAAGGGTTGAGCCTGTTTGATACGATGATGTATGTTGGTGCACTTATCGGCTTCCCAATGACTATTCCAGCATTCCTTGGCTTCTTTATTAAGAAGACTCCAGACTGGGCTGGTTGGGGTACACTGGTTGTTGGTGCTCTTGTTTCTTACATCGTTGGCTTCGTTATTAACGCAGAAATGGTGTCATCAGTACTAGGACTTGAAGAGTTAACTAAACGTGAATGGTCAGACGTTAAAGTCGCAATTGGCCTGATGGGTCACATCACTTTCACAGGTGGTTTCTTCATCCTATCAACACTGTTCTACAAACCGTTAACTGGTAAGCGTCAAGCTGACGTAGATAAGTTCTTTGAAAATCTATCTACTCCACTTGTGTCTGAGTCTGCAGAACAACAGCAACTAGACAACAAACAACGTGGAATGCTTGGTAAGCTAATCGCAGTAGCTGGTGTATTCATCTGCTTTATGGCACTACTACCTAACCCAATGTGGGGACGCCTAGTATTTATACTTTGTGGCCTGATCGTTGGTGGTGTTGGTGTACTATTGGTTAAAGCCGTTGATAACAAAACAGAGAACCCTCAAGAAGCGCTATCTTAATAACGCAACATGAACATTTAATCTGTTCGCACTAGATAAAATAAAAGCCAAGAAGATTCCTTCTTGGCTTTTTTACATCACCCTATATCGAGTTTTGTTTTATCAATCTGTCACTCACTTAATAAGCAACTGTACCGCGTATTGGGTAATTCTCTTGACTACGTACAAATGTTACCCCTTTCACAATCACATCTAGTTCAGGTCGAAGAAATGGAACATTTGAGATATCGACTGCTTGAAGATTGCCTTTTTCATTTATGATAAACAAAGCAGGTTCAGAATAGTTATGATCAGTTTCCTGCTCTGTTCTCGGCTGAGAAATATATACACCCAAAGATTTCATTTGATCTTCTGTCAAACCGTAAGCGATCGGAAAACTCACCGTCAGTTTGTCCATCATCTCAGTGAGTTGCTCTTTAGAATCTGCTGATACTGCAAGCACACTCACTCCAATCGATTCTAGAGCTTCTTTATGTTCTTCAAGTGCATTCAAATATCGAACACATAAAGGACAATGCTTGCCACGATAAACCACAACCATTTGCCAGTCAGCTGACCCTAAAGGTTTTCCTAATTCAATCGCAGTGCCATCGAGTAACTGAGCGGAAACACTAGGAAATCGATCACCAGTTGTTAGTTTTATTGAATTTGCCATAAATCACCTTCTTTAATTTATATAGAATTGAACAAGACTATCGTTTTATTTTTTATCTAAGACCCAAGCGTCTTCTTCCTGAAGTGCAATCAATAAAAGACTGGCAGCGAAAATTATAATTGATGGATAGAACAACGCGTTTGTACCCGCGAGAAACCATCCCCATGGGTCAAGTACAGATTTAAATACCGCCATTAACGATCCAGCATTTAATACTGCAAGGACAGGGAAAGTCCATTTACGTGCAAATCCTACGACAATGCACAAACCTATGAGAATCTGTAAAACCCCAAGAACCGGTACAATACTGGTTGAAGTAAACAATCCAAAATAGAACTTATTGGCGACGATAAGGCTATGTTCAATATTGAAAACCTTATCAGCCCCCCAAATGACCATTAACCAACCTAAAGACACTCGCAACAGCAATAAACTAACATTTTTCATCATTTAATCTCCTCGTTTAATAGCGACTTATGTAGAGCATTAGTATTTCTTTCAACCAAATATTGAGCTATTTCGACGTTGATTAAACTAAGCTTTTTATCAGATTGTGTATATGAAACCACAACTTACCCATATATTTGAATGATCGTTCAAATATAAGCGTCCAATGTAACTCAAAGAAATGTACGATTCAATAATAAATTGAACGGCCGTTCACACAATATTGTAAGGAGTTTTTAAGAACCAACTGGCGGTCATCGATGTTAACACTTAGATTCAAAAAAGGCCGTGAGAGAATAGCCTGAGCGGAATTAGACGTGTTAAATCGAGTGTTCAAAGGAGATTAAGAGAATCGGACGAATTAAGAGAAATAACACGACTTGTTATGGACTATAGATAACCGTTCTATTCCGCCCGTTTTTCTTGGCAACGTATAATGATTTGTCTGCAGAAACCAACCATTCATTTAAAGAATGTATTTTGCCATCTAGAGCACAAACTCCGATACTGACCGTAATGTCTATATCAACCGGAGAAAGTTGCATTGGTGCTTGATAGTGAATTGTGTGTTGTTCGATCGCTTTACGTAACTTTTCTGCAAATAGAAATGTTTCGGTTTCATCACAATTTGGAGCCAAGATCAAAAACTCTTCTCCTCCAAACCGGCCAAATATATCGGATTCACGCAACAGCGATGAAATGATTGATGTTATTGATTTTAAGACAAAATCCCCTGCATCATGTCCCCACTTATCATTCACATTTTTAAACTTATCGACGTCAATTAGCAGTATCGATGCCATCGTTTGATAACGGTTATGTCGTTTCCACTCATCTGTCAGATTCGCCATTAGTGACCTTCGATTTGGGATTTTGGTCAACTCATCAGTCAAAGCCAAAGACGATAACTTTTCTTCTAATTCCTTTTGAGAGGTTATATCTTGAATAAACCCAATCACAGAGCCGACTTGATTTGATTCATTTAATTGCGGTGTACCTACAACCTGTAACCACGTCGTGGAGAGCGTAGTATCTTCAATCACCTTAGCTTGAATTTCAAATTTAGTTTGATACAAAATTGCAGCTTCTAACGCTTGCGTTAGCCGAAGTTTCTCCTCGTTTGGAAAGAGATCAAGAATCTGATTTAAAGTGAGAGAGCCAGTTGAATTGCTCTCGTCGATAGTATTGCGAAAGCTATCATTTGTGATAAAAAACTCTGCGTTCCCTACTTCGTATAAAAATCCAGAAAAGAGCGCAATGTCGCCAGCAGTATGCATAATCTGCTGTAGTTGATTAGAATATTTTTCCACTTCCATTTGTTTGGTTAAATCTTTACCTATCCCCATATAGCCAATAATTTCGTCTGACTTATTCAAAATCGACGTAACTGATACAGATACCGGAAACCGATGGCCGTTTTTTGTTACATAAGTCCATACTCGTTCATCAACGATCCCCATTTTAGGTTTTAAAACAAGTGTTTCAAATCCAGGAGTTACCGTTGTGTTTAGCTCTTGATTTAACTCATTCGTATATTGAACGAGCTCTTCTTCAATATGAAATATATGTGGGGTTGCGCAGTTAATCAATTCGTCAGCACGATACTCAAGCAGTCGTTCGGCCGTCTTATTAAAGTGGGTAATCGTGCCATCAGGCCGAGTTACAATAATTGTAAAGTTACCCGAATCGAGAATAGTATTCTGAAGTGCGATGATCTCATTTAGTTGTTTATCTTGTAAATATCTCGTTGAGATATCCTGAAAACTCCCAATTACCCATTCACCTTGTAAGAGAGCTGTGACACTAAACCAGCGCTTTTTATCTACATCGAAACAAACGACGGTATTTATTTCATCTCCATTGCCAAGATTATCAAATGCCAATTTTAATGGTTCAAAGTCTTGTGTTGTAATGACACTCGCTAAATAAGACCAAGTGACCGATTGATTTAATGTTAAGTCTAGCATTTCAAGGAAATTGGTTGAACATACCCATTGTCCTGTCGTTTGATGACAACGAAAGCTACCCAGCTTCGATATTTTCTCAGCTTCATTTAACTGACTTTTCGCTTCGATTTCCTTGGTAATATCATATGCGAACCCAATGTAACCTTCTGTTTGTCCGAGTACATTTTTAACCGGAGTTATAGTGCTATGAAGCCAAAATAGTTCGCCAGTTTTGGTTCGATTACATATATCGCCTTGCCATACCTGTCCCTTTATTAACTGATGCCACATGTCAGCATAAAATTTAGGTGATTGATGCTTACTCTTAAAAATTCGATGGGTCTGTCCGATAACTTCCTCTCGCGTGAACTTCGCGATATGTAAAAAATTATCGTTAATCTCTGTTATGACACCTTGCGCATCAGTAGTCGATATAAGACTAAAATGATTCAGGCTCTTGTGCAGTGCTGTAAGCCGATTGGTTTGGGCATCCAATTCACGAGATGTCGTTCGTAATTGTTCAAACTGGGCAATTTTATCGGCTGCAGCCAGCGCCCGCCCAAACTGATCCGCCAATACACTAGTGAAGACAATATCACCTTCTGTCCAAGTCCTAACTTCATTCATATGCTCACAACAAACAACGCCCACTGTGGCCCCGTTTCGGCGAATAGGTGCGTCCAGCATTGATTTGATATTCAGGACGTCTAAATACCCAATACAAAATTCTGACGTCAGAGGATCGTTAACCGCATCATTGGCACATATCACGATCTCGTCATCAAGCGCCGAAAAATAACGAGGAAAATTGTCTCTGTTGAGTTGAAGCTCGGTATCTCGAGTTCGGTGCTGTTTATCTATCACTAACTGAGAATGAAGATAACTACGTTCTGAATCACCATCTAACCAAATACCAGCTCGCTGAATTTCAAGCCCAGTAATCAAACTTGTTACTATCAGCTCGCTCGCTTCTTCTAACAAACCACCATCGATAACTTTACTCATCATTATCGTGTTAAGCAGTTGCTGTTGTAATGGGTTCATGATGTATCGGCCTACACTTAAGTATTTTAATTATTATTATAGTCATTAACTCTCAACCTTGCCTCTTGACCGCTACAACAAACGAGCTCCGTCGAATATCCAAAATTCATGAACTCTATACGCCTGCGATTGCAGAGTACCAGAAACCAAAAAACCCCTAAACACGATGGTTTAGGGGTTTAAAAATAAATGGACATCATACAAGATTAAGTTAGAGGCTACTCATCTTGTTTCTTTTTAGGTTTCTCACAATACATATCTTCAATTTCGACTTCATAACGTTGGTTGATCACCTTACGACGAAGCTTTTGTGTCGGAGTCAGTTCGCCCTTATCCATAGAAAATGCCTTTGGCAACAAGGTGAATTTTTTCACTTGCTCAAACTTAGCAAGATCTTTTTGCAGTTCAGCTACTCGCTTTTCTAGCATTTCAACGATATGACTGTGTTTTAACAATTCAATTCGATCTTGATATTTAATGTTGAGCTCTTTGGCATATTCTTCAAGTGATTCGAAACTTGGCACAATTAACGCAGATACAAACTTACGAGTGTCTGCAATAATTGCAATTTGCTCAATAAAGTGATCTTTGCCAATTGCTCCTTCAACAACTTGAGGTGCAATATACTTACCACCGGAGGTTTTCATTAACTCTTTAATTCGGTCAGTAATGAATAAGTTACCTTGCTCGTCAAACTCTCCTGCATCACCTGTTTTAAGGTAGCCATCTTGATCGAATGTCGCCGCAGTTTCTTCCGGCATTTTGTAATATCCGCGCATTACCATTGGGCCACGGACTAATATTTCATTTTCAGGCCCAATTTTAATGTCGGTTCCAGGCATTGGCTTACCAATTGAGTCCGGATCAAATATATCGTCGTTCCAACATGATAACGTTGCAGTGGTTTCTGTCATTCCGTAACCCAGTTTGACATTAATTCCGATTGCGTGAAAAAACCGCCCTATCGTCGTATCAAGCTTGGCACCACCACATGGCATAAACTTAATATTTCCACCAAGTAATGCTCTTAATTTGGCTAGTACTGCTTTGTCAGCGAGTTTGTAGCTCTGTTTCAATAGGAACGAAGGTTTTCGTCCTTCCTGCTTACATGCAGAAATACGAGCGCCCATATTCACCGCCCACGTAAATACCAATTTACGATGAAACGGAGCTCGCGACACTTTTTCATGAATCGCTGAGAATATTTTTTCATAAAACCTCGGTACCGCGCACATCACAGTTGGACGAACGTCACTCAATGCGTCACGAACTTGCATTGTATCTTGCAAATAACAAACGGTCGCACCGCGATACAAGACATAGAAACACCAAGCGCGCTCATAGACATGTGATAAAGGTAAGAAGCAGAGTGAGATATCTTCATCAGTCACTACCATTCGTTGATCGTGGCCGTTTAACTGTGATCCCATATTGGTATAATCGAGCATTACCCCTTTAGGTCGCCCAGTCGTACCGGAAGTGTATATTAATGTGAATAAATCATTGTTATTGGCTTGGTCTAGGCGCTCTTCGAATTGAGATTGAAATGCAGGTCCACCGGTTTCTATAAACGCATCCCAAGAAAGGCTATGGGTGTTTTCCTGTAGAATAACCTCGTCACTCATAACAACGATCAACTTGAGTTCATCACAGGATTCAAAAATGGACTCCGCTGAATCATACTGAGCTTGCTCACCGACAAAGAGAATTTTCACATCAGCATCGTTGAGAACATACGCTGATTGTTCAGCGGTATTTGTAGGATATATAGGAACGGTGATCGCGCGAACCTGTAATGCGCCAATGTCAGCGATCGTCCACTTCATCATATTGTTAGAATAAATACCGACCTTGTCTTGTGACTCTATCCCATGTGCTAACAATGCAAGCGACACGGCATCAAGTTGCTGACCAAATTGAGTCCAGCTAATGCCATTCCAAACACCTTCATCTTTTTGACGAAGCGCTATCCGGTCACCGCCTTTGGTAACTTGTTTTCTTACAGTTGTAACAACATGAAAATCTAAATTGGTCATATTTTCTACCTTTGGCTTACACATGTAAGCTTAAACAGGCGGTAAGTGTACATTCAGCAATATAAAAGGCAACTAATGAAACATGTTCTGTATCCCATAACCTTCATTCGGGCTAAGCTTTTACTTCGTCCCTTAATAATGTAGTACCTACAGGGCTTATCTCAGCGATAGGTGTGGCATTATTGTTACGCCAAAATGAAAAATGTAACGACAATTTAACAAAAAGAGAAAGGTTAATCATGAAAAAAGTGTAAATGGTAGGAAAACCAACGACGGCCTAATAGAAAGGAACTAGCACAGATCGAGTTCTAGTAGCATGCATGTGATTATCGATTAATTCCGTGTCTTGCGATACACAGCAGTTACTGCTAAAACTTCCACCCGGCACCAATATAAGCTTGCCCTGTAGAGTAGTCTAAGTCTTCGGTATATTTAATACTCATGGTCGGTCCTTTACCATTAGAATTTGCCCAGGTTTTCTCCAGCCCAACTTGAACCGTCGCACTCGAGCCTGGCATGAAGATCGGAAGATCACCTATCGGCGCCTGATAAGCCGTATTGATTGCCCAGAGACTCGATCTATCCTTTAACTCTGCTGACAAAATACCAGACGTGCCGACATTATATAAAACAACGGTACCATCAGTTGTTAGCTGTAGATCTTCGCCAATCCGAAAGCCGAGATTTGTGCTCCACCTCATATTATCAAAGGCTAAGGTATACCCCTCGGATACATTCACCTCGTTTTCGTAGTCTATATATCCCGACGCTATAACTTCTGATCTCAGAGAAGTATGTTTGTTTGGGCTATACCATGCACTTTGTAAGCCCAGAGAAAGCGTGGATGTGACTTCGTCATTGGTACCTTCTGTTCGACTGTTATCACTGCTTATCACCGTATTGTTCATGTACATCAATTCAATCTCGCCACTGCCAATACCATTCACCGTGATGTTGTCAGTTATGTTTAAGCGTGGCGTTTTTTGAATTGATTTGAGCCTAAAATACAGGGCTTTCTGCTCTATCGAGACCAATGTTCGTTCGCCTTCTCGGGTGATGCCTGAAAGACCGATTTCCATTGACGAATATTTTGATCTCATTGTATGGTTTAACGCGACACCAACGACACTGTCGCCAGCGGTAGTTTCTGCTGTGAATAGTGAACCTTGTCCATACGCGGTATCAACGATGGCTTGTTGCAAGGCGTACGATTTTGAAATATCTCTTTTGCTGTAATCACCATTTGTGACCTCATTGAACACTTGTCCAATCTCGGAAGGAACACGAGCTACCGGAGTACCTTCATGATCGTAAACCCTAAAATACATTCCAAAGTCTGGCGAATAATTGTCTTGTGTTAGCGCCGCTCCACCTTTCACATCGCCTTCTTGTGTTATGTATCCGTAGTTTAATTTCGCTATGCTGCCTGATTCTTCATCTTCAACAACCAAAACTGCGTGGCTCCCCGTCACTTTGGAGTAGCCCACCATATAAATTGAGTCCTTATCAACGCCAAGTGCGGTTAAGATTTGCGCCTGAGCTAACACAACATCACGACACACGCCGCCAGGATCATCGGTTGAAATACTTGCCAGCATCTCTTCTATCGTTACGACACCTTCTCCAGAGTCACCGACATTATCTGCACGTTCGTAGTTATAATCTTGGCCAAATACATCACCGAAATAAGATGCTACTTCTATCTTGTCGCTAAAAGAGAGATCGTCTTTAACGTTCTCAAGTTCTGTCTTCCAGTTACTTGGGTCGTCGATCATCGATTGGATGACATTCATCGCGCTGAGGGTATTGCTACTCAATCCGACAGTGCTTGAAGATAAAGAGTGATACGAACTATATGTACCTTCTGAATGGGCGAGACTATCAGGAGAATATGAGGTTCCAATGAAATAGAAAGAAGAATCATGTTTCCCTCTGCTCGTTTTCACCCTTGGACTTCTCTCATATTTAGGCGAATTGGAACACTCGACACATGAGTCTAATGGTGATCTAACCGTGTGGTCTACGTTAATCGCGAGCGTAAACTCGGGGCTCTGAGGCTTTATGGTAGCCAATGGGACTTCACTAAGATCAGCATCATTCGCGATACTTTGAAACGATATCACTAAACACAGAATGGCAGTTTTTTTAATCACTAGACTCATAACAATATCCCGATGAATTTAATTTCCTATCGGCTATTGCTTTAAATAACTTGAGCGATTTAATTCACTTTATTTTATTGACAAAATTAGCGTTGATAACTAGCACCATGCTGATTGTATACGCAGCTTGTTACTCATCAATATTAACCTAGTAACATACCCTTCATACTCAACTAAATTACTATTGCTTTCTATTGGGTTTATTTTAGATGCAAAAATAACACTATTGCCTAACGGCCTAGTTCCCGATTTATTCCTTTTCATGTTAATTTAATAAAAATAATATTTTTCATAAACTTATACCTGTCTTAATAATTAATATCAAAAGTTTAAATGATTGTTGTTATGTTGCGATATGGCTCTCAGTAAAAATATTATAATAATTTAATATTGATAAAATTTAAATTTTCATAGAAATCGATGAATATTCAACTCAAGGAAAGTTTGGCACAACGTATTGTTGAAGGCGCAAATAAAATCACCAACTATCCAATAAGTGTTATGGATAAAGATGGTTATATTATTGCGTCAACAAACCCTGCTCGTTTATATCAAAAACATGGCGGAGCAATATTGGCGATTAGTGAACAAAAACCGATTGAAATTTCATCGCATATGCTTGCTGAATTTCCCAACGTCACACCAGGAATCAATTTACCGATATTATTTAATAAAGAACCCATTGGTGTTATTGGAATTGCTGGACCTTTGGAAGATGTTCGTCCTCTAGGTGAAATGGTTAAGATGGCGGCCGAACTTGTTGTTGAGTATATGTCAATGATGGACGCCACTCGCTGGAATGAACGCCAAGGAGAAGAGTTTTTACTCGAGTGTATCGATTCAGAAACCCCTCCCAATCACATATTAAACCGAGCTTCAATGCTTAAACTTACCTTAGATGAGCCCTTTGCCTTGGTTATCGTTGAAAGCCAAATAGGTGATGATATTCAAGATAATATCGACATTTTGAAGTCTTGGTCGTCGAAACATATCATGGCAGAGTACACGAATAATATGAGTATTATCTTGATGACAATGTCAAATAGCGACCGATTTTCTAATGATATAATGGCTGATTGGCAGGGGTTAAAGAATTACTTTGAAGAGTCATTCCCAAGTAATATCATCTGTGCTTTAGGTAGCATTTACCACAATATTATCGATCTGCCAAAAGCATTTGAAAGTGCGCTAGCTGTTTTGAAATCGGGTAAACGTTTAAAACCTGATAACCATTTTTATCAATATTCCGATTTTGAATTACCCGCTTTATTTGATGGTGTATTTAATGAGTGGCAATTTAGTAAAATTCATCACTATGTTGAACTATTAGAATTGACAGATCCAAGTTTGATTGACGTATTAATTTGTTGGTATGAACACGATTGTGATATTAAAAAAACATCCTCGAAGTTATTTATTCACCCAAATACATTACGATATCGTATTAAGCGAGCTGAAGAAATTTGTCATTTAAATCTATCTGATTATAAAGATAAATGTCGCCTTTATTTTAGTCTAATTCTGTAATTATTAAACGCTAAACCTTCTCAATAAGCATTTTGCTTATTGAGAAGGTTTTTTCAACTACACGTCTCTATTACTCAAAATTTCCTCAATAAGTGGAATAACTATTTTCTCCCCTTGTATTTCGAGTTCTATAGAAGCGCGTTGTGATGACGGATTTGTAGTCATGCGAACTTCAGGAAACTCCACGCCTTCACGAATACAACAAGCAACGACAGTGTGTGCTTTGTGAGCAGGCAACTGCCAATCTAGGTGCACGACTCGTTCGCTCGCATCAGTTTCGATTTCCCGAGCAGGAAAGACCATATCCTCTGAATAGCCATGAGCTAAGGTCGATTCTGCATCGGAATGGTTAAGTAACTTACACTTATATAAATCTAGATCACGGCGATTATGTGTGAGCAAGATAGTACTGCTGCTAGAACTCAAGGTCGCGTTAAGTTGGCTATGTAAACGCCAGTTTAAAACTTGTTCGCTCTCTAGACAGATCGAATCGATGATCACCAACCCATATTCCTCAACCAATACCAACGTACGATAAAAGTGGTTAACTGGCTCGGCATAAGAATGACTTAAGTCCAATGTGACGATCTCGAAGCTCGGTTCATTCCGTCTCGTTACTACTTCGCCAATCGCTTTTTGATCATCCAATTTTTGACCGGAATTACCAACCAAGGGTAAGTTGTGAGCGATGGTTTGTCGGGTCCACTCACTATGATGGCGACTACCAAAGCGATATCCATAACTACCTGTTGGGATTAAAACTCCAACATCACGATCAAAAAATGCAATATTACCTTGGTCTCCATGGCGGTGAGAACTGTTGCCGAAAGCGCTCGCTCGATAATAAAGAGACATATTACGTCGCATTAGTTTGCCCAGGCCTGCATATGAGTAATAGTGGTTTAGTGTGTGTTGTTCTTCTATTTTTTTCGCAGTCGGTTTCTTGTTTTTTACATTCAATTCAAACTCCAATTGCGTTGCTGTAGGGACAACGTCGAGCAAGTGAAGTTGATAATCATTGATAAGTCGCTCTAATTGCAGTGAGTGCTGGTAGTCGACCGAATCACCAAAGCGCGCCGAATAGATTCTTAACGGGTTTTGTGCAAAGAACCCTGGCCACTCTTTACCATCACGCTTACACCAGAATCCATCACCAAATGGGTAAATGGCTTGCTCAGGCGTGATAAAATCTCGCGCGAATTTATGGAAGTTTCTATAAAACGGATGTTCATAAAAAGAGAACCCAGATAACCGTTCAACGCTTAAGAAAAATGGATGATGCCACTTCGTATACGACGATGCATAGAATGGCCCTTCAACCCAACTGCCATCGATTCCTCCATAAAATGGTAAGATACCTCGATAAATCATGATTGAGTAATTTAACCACTCCTCGCACTCTTCTTTGTCGTGTTCACGATGCAGGGCTAATGCCGCAACACCTAAATATCCAGAGAGTCTTGAGGTATGTGAATGGCCAGGATATTGTGCAAAATTATCTTGTTCAAGTCGCTGACGAAGTTGTTTACCAATTCTGACTAACATCGGGCGAATAAAAGCTTTTTCTGATTCATTGAGTAACGGGGCTAACCAATGATAAACAAGGAATAGATTACGAGATAACGACAACCCTACTTCATCTCCCCACGTACAAGGACGCAGTAATGACGCGGGGCCTTCTGGGCTCCATTCTGCAAGCTGCAATAATCGACTTAACGCTTCATTACCGTGCTTTTGCTCTCCCCAAATTCGGTACAATAATGCATTTACCACTAAGTCCCGATCGATCCATTTTCTCACATTGGCGATGGCTTCTCGTTTTCCTTCTTCGAGCCCACGTTGATAATGTGATGGATAATAAATTTCAGACATTGGCACAGCTTGAAGCGCAGTTTGCTTCAACTTAGGGTAAATATCGAAACACTGTTCTTTGATAGGAGAAACATCTTCATTAAAGTACATCAACCACTGCTCACGACCACTACATTGCTCAAATAGCTCACTCGCGGTGGGCGCTATGTAATTCGAAAGCGAGTCGTTAATTTCAAATTCAATCCAATCCGAGACATTGTTAGCGTCTATCGTTAAGCGCCACTTATAAATTCCAAACGGTAGCAGAAAATCAAGCTGCAAAGGCGATTGGACTTGTTGCCAATTCCATTTTTCACCGGTTGTAGAGTTCTCTAACTCTAGGTTGTATAGCGTATTTTCTCCGCTATCTGGCCAGTTAAAACTAGGCGGGTTAACTGCCGCTGGCGATACGGGACTAGGAGATAAATTTATCTGAAAATCATGGGTTCTTGCTAGATCAAGCATTACTATTTTCCTTATGAAACCACTGATATTCACCTGTTAAAGGATCAATGTTGCCAATGATTTTCGCGGGAGTCCCTGCTGCAATACCGTAGGGTGGAATATCACTTGTCACCACTGAATTGGCGCATATGAGGGAGCATTTACCAATATGACAACCTGGTGTCACAACCACACCAGAGGTTAACCAAACACCGTCTTCTATCGTTACTTTGCCTTCATCGGTTCTAGCACTAAAATAATCGTCCTGTGGGTCGTAGAGATGGTTACCTGCAACAATACTAACATGAGGACCAACTAACACATTTTCCCCAATCTGCACATTGCCATTAATATAGCTATATAACCCAATATACGTTTTCTTACCGATCTGATTTTCTTTAATGCGGACAATTGCGCCAGGTGCTATACGGACATCTTCTGCTAAATGCCCTAATATTTCAGCTCGTTTATTATCGTCTAGATAGTTATTACTCTTATGGCAATAAAGCGTGAACTTTCTAAACTCTTCATCGCTTAACTCACCACCATGTTTTTTCTGTACTGACATCGGCTAGATCCATTAAGGTTTAAAATAGGGACTTGCTCCGTAAAGCAAGTCCCGAACGCTTTACTCTTCTATATAGTATTGCTCTTTATAATGGAAGAATGGGCTCTTATACACAGAGAAGAATTTCTCTGGCACATTTTTCATTCGGTTATGAACAACCGCGGGTGACCCGGTGTAACGTAAAATACCAATGGCATAAAGGTTCTCAGAGTGAATCTCCATAACTTCGTTAACCATTTCGGCAAATTTCGCTTTATCTGTCTCCTGAGTCAGTTTCTCGTACAAATCAACAAGAACCTGCATTTCCGGTGTAGGCGCTTTACCGTTAGCACCATTCGACTGATAGTATGCTGCTTGAAGCGGTGCAAAGTTGGTATTAGACATCACTGGGAAGTAGTTATTTGCACCAAATAGTGGGTTCAAACCAGATGTATTATTGTGTAAGACCATCTGATATTCGCTACCACGACGTATTTGGTTAAAGTAACTCTTTTCATCCGAACGCATGATAAAGCGAAGTTTTAAGTTATCCATGTCTGCTTTAAACAGAATGGCACCTTCTTCACTAATTTTACGCCCCGCTTGGAAGTGAACCAAGAAGCTGAGTGGTTTCCCATCTGAACCTAAACGGTATCCTTCTTTGTCTAACTTGTCTAAGCCTAAACTATCAAGCATCATATTCGCTTTTTTAACATCGAGCTTGGTGTATTTAGTTGACGTTGCTTCACTGCCACCCGGTGATTCCGGAAGAATTACTGATTGAGCAGGAGCAGATAGCCCAACCCCTAAGATCTGGTTTTGTGTATCACGATCAATACCTAGCGAGATTGCCTGACGGAAGGATTTATCTTGCATCAAACGTTTCACTTCCATGTCGTCGCCGGTGTAATCCTGGTTTGGAATTAGCACCAACATGTTAGCGTGGTCGCTCAGATCCATAAGGCGAGTTTTATAATTTCCTGCTTTCTCGCCTTTTTTCAGTGCAGTAAAGTCACTGGTTAGTTTAGAGATACGGTCGATATCCACTTCACCAGCAAGAGCTTTCAATATACGCACTTGAGGTTCTGCTGCTTGCGGCCAGGTCATCGAATCAATGTACGGTAATTGATTACCTTCAGTATCCACTTTCCAGTAATAAGGGTTACGTACAGCACTCTGTTTTAGCTCTTGAGGGTCAGTGTTATAGACCCATGTGTAAAGAACCGGAAGATCAGGGTTGGTATTCGAGCGTGTATTCCAACGATTCTGGAACAGCTGACGCCAGTCTGTCATACCTGCATCTGAGATCTTCTTTTGTAGATCCGCTTCAGAAGTATACTTAGGTAAGTATTCTTTGAGGTAATGTTTAGGTGACTGCGGTAAACGAAACTCCATTGTTGAGCGAAGGTGCTTTTCAATGAAGTTAGGATTCGGCTCTTTATAATGAAGCTCAAACGTTTGCTCATCAATGATTTTTAGCGTTGCAGGTTCACCACCTGATAAAAACAATGACTTAACACTCGGCTCAAGGTCAGAGTTCATTTCCAGATCGTTGTACCAAAAATCAACGTCTTCTGTTGTAAATGGCGAACCATCTGACCATTTCATGCCTTTGCGGAGTGTAAAAGTATAAACGCGAGAATCGTCAGAAATGGAATATGACTCTGCAAGGTTTGGTACGCGTTGTTGGTTGTCGTCAAGATCAACCAGCGGCTCTGCACTCCACTCATGGAACTGATAATTGGGTTCAACACGACGCCATTCGCCACCGTATTTCCCAACATTATTTATTGGTTTAACAACTAAAGGGTTTTCAGGCATGCGTTCTTCGACTGCAGGGATCGCACCTGAGTTAACCATATCGGTCAACATAGGCGCTTCCTGATATGCCCAGGCATTTAATGCTCCTAGCATCAAGGAAAGTGCTGCGAGTTTATGTTTCACGTTTATCTCCTGTTATTGTTTTAGGTATATCTCTTCGACTAAGTGACAAGCACTTTGACGGAAGATTTCTTTGCCGTTATGGGTGTCAGCAAATTGTCGTAATTCTGGCGACGTTGTTTTACATATTTCAGTCGCATATTTGCATCGGTTATGGAAAGCACATCCCGATGGAGGATTCGCTGCATCGGGAATTTCTCCTCCTAAAATATCGCTGCGAATCTGTCGCTCTTCGATATCGGGAATAGCATGCATTAATGCTTCGGTGTATGGGTGCAAAGGCTTTTTGAATAACACGTCTGTTGAAGCCACTTCGACTATTTTGCCTAAGTACATGACACCAACGCGATCGCACAAATATTTAACAACGCTTAAATCATGAGAAATGAACAAGTATGAAAGATTAAATTTGTTCTTAAGCTCTCCTAAAATCTCTAGGATTTGAGCTTGAACCGAAACATCTAAAGCACTTACCGCCTCATCAGCAACGATAAAGCGAGGGCGAGTGATCAGTGCTCTGGCTATGCCAATTCGCTGGCGCTGTCCACCTGAGAAAGCATGTGGGTAACGCATGAGATGAGAGGCTCGCAACCCAACCTGCTGAATCATATCTTTCGCTTGTTCATAGAGGTAGTCTTTGTCTTTTACACCTGCAAGACGTAAAGGCTCTTCCAATATCTCTTGCACCGTCATACGAGGAGACAACGAAGAGTATGGGTCTTGGAAAATCATCTGAACTTCTTGACGAATAGGGCGAAGTTCTTTTTGAGTCATTGGTACAAGGTCAACCTGCTCTCCGGTTTTACTATGATAAATAACTTTACCGCCAGTGGGCTCCATAGCTTTTAAGATTGCTCGTCCAACGGTTGTTTTTCCACAACCAGACTCTCCCACTAATCCAAATGTTTCATTCGGATAAATTTCGAAATTAATATCATCAACCGCTTTAATTACACCTTTGCGTCGACTAAATGCACCACCTTTCATACTGAAATGCATTTTTAATCCGTCCACTTTAACTAATGGAGTTGCTTCAGAATTCATGATTTACGCCTCGAAACATCTGACCTTATGGCCATTTTCTTGTGAAACAAAAGGAGGAACTTCTTTACGGCATTGCTCGGTCGCTTTATCACAGCGCATCCAGAATGGGCAGCCCGTAATTTTACTGTATGGATCGGGCACACTGCCTCGTATTGGCTTCAATGCATCTTCGGTATGAAGTGTCGGAATTGATTCAATGAGAGCCTTGGTATAAGGATGCTTAGGCGCTTTTAGGATCTGGTCTGTGGTCCCATACTCAACAATGTAACCAAGATAAAACACGGCAATTTCTTCCACCATGTTTGCGACGACCGCAAGATCATGAGTGATCAAGACAAGCGCCATATTCTGTTCACGCTGTACATCTTTTATCAGGCTTAAAATTTGCGCTTGAACGGTAACGTCTAGCGCAGTTGTCGGTTCATCAGCAAACAGTAATCGAGGATGGCAACTGATCGCCATCGCGATCATGACACGCTGACGCATACCGCCAGAGAGTTGGAAAGTATAGTCGTCGTAGACTTCATTTGCTCTGGGCACTCGCGCCCTTTCAAGCATATGAATGGCATGTGCTTTTGCCTGATCTTTCGTCATATCAGTATGTTGCATGATTAACTCACGCATTTGACTACCAATGGTATGTATTGGGCTTAAGCTACTCATCGGCTCTTGGAAAATCATTGAGATTTCCTTGCCT
This sequence comes from uncultured Vibrio sp., assembly GCA_947504195.1. Lineage (GTDB taxonomy): Bacteria > Pseudomonadota > Gammaproteobacteria > Enterobacterales > Vibrionaceae > Vibrio. Next base: position 571,513 of record CANNGN010000002.1, read on the forward strand.
CGAATGCTGTTGATCTCTTTGCCATTTTTCTTAGTCTTAAGCACATTAACAGGCGTGCCATTTCGGTGATAAGTTACCTCTCCTTTGGTCACTCTAAATGACGGTTCAGGTAATAAACGAATTGCCATACGAGAGGTCACGCTTTTACCACAGCCTGACTCACCCACAATGCCTAGACTCATGCCTTCGTAAATGGTTAGGTCAATATCGTTCAGAGTATTAGTAACGCCCTCAATAGTATGAAATTGAGCTGCTACGTTCTTATATTCGAGTAATTTGTTTCGCATAATTTAGGCTCTATTCATATATGGGTCAGCAGCATCACGCAGGCCATCACCCAGGAAGTTAAAAAACAGTACAGTGACGATGACGAAGATCGATGGGTAAAGTATCCAAGGGTAGTTAGCGATAACTTCAATACTTTGCGCTTCTTGCAGTAAAACGCCCCAACTAACAACTGGTGGACGTAGGCCTATCCCTAAAAAGCTAAGTGATGTTTCCGCAATTATCATCGCTGGAATACTTAACGTAGCTTGAGCGATAACAAAGCTTGTCGCGCCCGGTAACAAGTGCTTGCGGATGATGTAGAAATTTCCAGCGCCGGATAATAACGCGGCTTCGGTATATTTCTCTTCCTTTAAGCGCATCACGATTCCACGGACTACCCGTGCAATACCTGTCCAACCAATTACCGATAAAATTAAGGTAATCATGAAATACACGAATATGGGCGACCATTGTGGGGGGAGCGACGCAGCCAATGCCATCCAAAGAGGAATTGAGGGAAACGACATCAATACTTCAATCAAACGCTGAATGAAGGTGTCGATTTTTCCGCCATAAAATCCCGATATACCACCAAGAACAACGCCAAAAACAAGACTCAGCAGTACGCCAATCAAACCAATTGAGAGTGAAATTCGCGCTCCGTGCACAATCTTACTGAATATATCTCGGCCAAGCTTATCCGAGCCCATCAGAAATAGTGCCGCACCATCATCAACCCCGAGTAAATGAATGTCGGTTTTAAATAGCCCAAACACTGAATATTCATAACCTCGGTGAAATATACGAATGGGGTATTCCTCACTACCTTGAGTATATTCAAACTCTAACGTTTCCATATTTAATTCACGTTCTAAGTTGTGAATAAATGGTCGAGTAAAGCTACCTTCACTATTTATAAAATGAATTTCACTGGGTGGTGCATATTTATATTTTGCTGCGTATTTATTGATATCCGCGACGGCAATAACATCTGCAAATATGGCAACGCTATAAAACACGATAATCATAATTGCACTAAATAACGCCATCTTGTGTTGCTTAAAACGCAACCACATTAGCTTGGTTTTAGAGGCATAAGCTATGTCACTTGCGTGGTCATCGACTTGTGCGGCTAAGCTATTATCTAGTTCGATATCTGAGCTAGGATCTAAATGAGATTGGGACGTCATGGTAACTCCTAAGCGAGACGAATACGTGGATCTAATAATGCAATGAGAATGTCAGAGATCAGCGTACCGATAATCGTGAGTACCGCTAACATCATTAAGAATGTCCCCGCTAGATACATATCTTGGCTGCGTAACGCTTCTAGTAGATATGGACCTGTTGTCGGTAAACTAAGAACAATTGCAACGATGGCACTGCCTGAGACTAGTTCTGGTAGCATCCACCCAATGGTTGACGCAAGTGGGTTAACCGCATGACGGACAGGATATTTTAGAACGACTTTGTAGGCTGGAAGTCCTTTTGAACGAGCGGTATCAACGTATGGCTTATGTAGCTCATCCATCATTGTGGCGCGCATGATTCGAATTTTACTTGCGGTTCCGGCCGTTCCGACCACTATTACTGGAATCCAGATATGTTTCATCGCATCAAAAAACTTATCCATACTCCATGGTGCGTTGAGATATTCAGGAGAAAATAGCCCGGAGAAAGGTGAACCAAACCAACTAAGAGACAAATACATAAGCAATAATGCGAGTAAGAAATTAGGAATTGCCAAACCTAAAAAGCCAAAGAAACTCACCACATAATCAAACATTGTGTAAGGTTTTAATGAGGTCAAGATACCCGTTACAAATGCCGTGAGTAGTGTGAAGATCAGCGTGATAAATGTGATTAAAAATGTTAACCCCAACTTACCCCAAATAAGATCTTGTACAGGCTTCTGATGTTGAAATGAATAGCCAAAATCACCATGTGGAAACCCACTTATCCACTTAAAATAATTAACAAACATGCTATCACTAATCCCGAGTTCTGCCTGAATACTCGCCCTTAGCGCATCAACATCGTTAATGGACCCATCGATAACCAATCGCTCAGATATGTAAGCATCAACAAAATCTCCTGGTGGGATTTGAATAATAACAAACGATACTATCGATATAATTATGAGAGTAGGAATGGATATTAAAAATCGTCTAAGAATATAGGAAAACATAAATCCTCTTTAATTAACTCAACGTTATTACTTCTTATTAATTTAAATTAACTTACTAAATAAAAATATATTTCAGTAAGAATGATATTTATTAAAGTTGATTAAACCCCTTCCCAATCAATAAGATTAGAAATAAATAAAAATAGTTAGATTAATGAATTCAGAAATGAACATAGATATATTCAATTATGAGTTCTTTTAATGTCTACAATAGATATTGCACCAAGAGAATTTGTATGACATTAGTAATTTGTCAAAAAATTCACCCTCATTTGTGCTAGATTTTTGTACACTTCTACAAATCGATGTTCTTCATATCACGAATAGTTAGTGATTTGTTAACATGATCACTAATTCGTCGCTCAGCCTTAATTTAAGGTGCAAGCTAAAAAGTGGTTGTCGCCATTACCCTTAAATTCTTGCATTATATTGGTTCGACTTGGGCTATTTAAGTGCATGATTGGCCTTCTAATTCCACTCGCCATAGCAAAAAGCACAACCATCCCAACCTGAAGTGTACCAATATCCCATTTTCATCCCATGGAAACATGGCATAAAGATTGTTAGTTCCTGACTACTACCACTACAAAGGAATGACATCATGCAAGGAAACAATGATTACCCTCTCAGCGAGGTGCCAGATAGCAGTAGAAAAGGCATGTTCTCAATGATGGCTGTGCTACTCGGGTTTACTTTTTTCACCTCCACAATGTGGGCTGGTGGTCGCCTCGGCAGCGCATTTTCAATGAGTGAGCTCTTAACCATAATTATTATTGGTAACCTCATACTTGGCGCGTACGCTGCTGCACTCAGCTATATTGCTTACAAGACAGGACTCAATACTGTATTACTGAGTCGATATTGTTTTGGGGAGATCGGGAGCAAACTATCGGACTTTGTTCTCGGCTTCACCCAAATCGGTTGGTATGCATGGGGTGTCGCCACCATCGCCATTGTACTTACCACACTTCTAGGGCTGAGCGAAAGTTGGCAAATGCCATTGATGATTATCTTCGGTTTTGGCTTTTGCGTTTCCGCTTCGATTGGCTATCGCGCACTGGAATTGTTATCTAAAGTTTCTGTTCCAGTAATGCTTATATTTATCGCATTAAGCATTTACCAAGGTGTGATCGATATTGGCGGAATGGTAGAGCTTTTTGGAATTACGCCAAGTGATAATATGGCGTTTAGCGCTGCGATTACCGTTGTTATAGGAACCTTTATTAGCGGTGGCACGCAAGCAACCAACTGGAGTCGGTTCTCCAAAACTGGCAAGATCGCGGTTATATCAACGCTCGGCGCATTCTTTATCGGCAATGGATTAATGGTGTTCATTGGAGCATTTGGAGCAATGATATACCAACAATCAGATATTGTAGACGTGCTTGTCGCACAAGGCTTTTTGATTACTGCCGTCTTAATGCTCTTTGCCAATATCTGGACCACGCAAGACAATACAATTTATAACTTCGCTGCTGCTGGATGCAACTTATTTAGGACAGAACGACGCGTTTTAATTACGATTGTGGGCGCCGCCATTGGCACAATATTGGCGATATTTGGTATGTATAATTATCTGATTCCGTTCTTAATTTTACTGGGCACTTTTATTCCCCCAATTGGCGCGATTATTATGACCAATTTTTGGGTAGTTCATAAAGCAAGCCCACCAACACTGTCGCAAACTACATTACCTCGTTTTGATTATGCAGGTTTGCTTGCATACGCACTCGGTTCCGGCGCGGCATATTTTTCTGCGTGGATGCCTCCTATTATTGGAATGATTGTGGCAAGTATAAGCTATATTGTACTCACTCAAATTTTTGCACGTTCTACTCAACCCGTCAGCGCTAGCTAATTCATGCTAACTGTACGAGATATCCCTCAAATTGAGGGATTAAATTCAATGGTCATTCAGACAAAATCCGAGAATGTTAATAGGGCCATCCGCTGGCCCTATATCGCTGAAGACCATAATTTAAGCCCTTGGTTAAAGGGAGGTGAAGTCATTTTTGTCACTGGGATTAATCGACAATGGACAGACCATCAATTTAGCCAATTAGTAGACACTGCGTTACGCTGCCACGCACCGGCCATTGTTGTACTTACTGGTTCAATTCACATACCAATACTCAATAAAACGTGGTGTTACATCTGCGAGCAAGCGGGAATTGCTCTAATTGAACAACCCTACTCTTTGCCCATGGTAACCGTAACGGAGCGACTGTCTAACGCGATAATTCAAGATACATTCTCTCAGCGTTCTAAACAGTGGTTTATCCAACAACTGATACACAGCTCTACACACGTCCCTCCGATTGCATTAACTCAAGCACGCACGCTCGGCTTAGATTGTGATGTTGAGTTAACGGTGGCTGTTTTGCGCACGGAGTTACCAAATGACACTGTCAACGAAAGCAGTGTTTTCGTTATGCAAGAATTTTTACTCCGTCACAAAAGCCCATTCCCTATCACAGAGATCCATAACGGTTGGGTTTTGATTGTGCCAACTCAATCCTTTGACCAGCCCAGTTATAGTGAAAAAGGCTTAGAAGTTTGGCATGCTCTAAAGCACGATTTATCGCAACATCAACTCATTGTCTCTATAGGATTAAATGATGGAGGTACACTCGTCGATATCAATCGAGTGACTTATCAGGCTCGACAGTGTGCAGATGTAGCAAACAATTCAAATCAAAATGGCGTCTACCACCATCGCTCTTTTGGTTTACAGCAACTTTTTGCCGCGGTGGATGATGTTCAACTCAAACATGACTTTTGCGCTCGTTATCTAGGTTCTCTTTATAGAAATCAAGATATCGACAGTGTTACTCTAAAAACAACATTGCGATGTTACTTCGAACAACTCGGAGCTCTACGTCAGACGGCTTCAGTACTCAATGTTCATAGAAACACGGTAACATCTCGTCTGCATCGTTTTGAAGCTATAACAGGGCTTTCTATGACAGATGCAACTCATCGCCTCGGCATTCAAAATGCGCTGTTAATAGAACGGGCGATGTTTCCAACTCCAATAGATTCCTAAGGATAATAATGAAAATAATTAACGCTCGCTTACGTCATTCCGATGGACTCCATACAATAGAATGCGAACAAGGACGCTTCACTAACATCATACCACAATCTGCAACCATCAATGACGAATGTGATATCGATGCTAAGCAACAATTAATGTGTTCGCCATTTGTCGAACCTCATATTCATCTCGATGCGGTACTCACCGCTGGGGAACCGCGTTGGAACAAAAGTGGAACTCTATTTGAGGGGATTGAGTGTTGGGCAGAGCGCAAACAGATGTTGGACGAAGCGGATGTACAGTCACGTGTTCTTAAAGCAGCAGAACTACTCATATCAAATGGTGTTCAGCACGTTAGAACTCATGTCGATGTCACTGATCCAAGTCTCACCGCATTAAAAGCGATTGTTCCTCTCAAAGATAAACTTGCGCCGTTTATCGATCTTCAAATCGTCGCATTTCCTCAAGAAGGCATTTTGTCCTTTCCCAATGGTAAAGAGTTAATGGAACAAGCTCTGGAAATTGGTGCTGATGTCGTTGGAGGCATTCCTCATTTTGAATTCACCAGAGAGTATGGTGTCGACTCGATGCGCTGGGTGGTTGATTTAGCCAAGAAACACAACAAGCTCGTTGATGTCCATTGCGACGAAATTGACGACGGTAACTCTCGTTTCCTTGAGGTATTAGCCACAGCCGCATTAGAAACAGGCATGACATCAAAAGTCACCGCGAGTCATACGGTTGCCATGCATTCCTACAACAATGCTTATTGCTCCAAATTATTCCGTTTATTGAAGATGTCGGGCATTAACTTTGTGTCTTGCCCGACCGAGAATATTCACCTTCAAGGAAGGTTCGATACCTTTCCTAAGCGCCGTGGGATCACAAGAGTCAAAGAGTTACGCAATGCAGGTATTAACGTTGCACTTGCGCAAGATTCAATTCAAGACCCTTGGTATAGTTTGGGGAATGGAAAACTGTTGCGACAAGTTGACTTTGCTCTACACGCTTGTCATATGATGGGCTACGATGATTTTAAAACAGGCCTCGACTTTATTACCGACAATGGCGCAAAGGTGATGAACATCGACCAAAGCTACGGTATTGAAGTTGGAAAGCCCGCTAACTTTATCATCTTACAAGGCGCTAACGACGTCGAAGTGATACGAGAGCAGTCTGAAGTATTATGGTCAGTGAGAAACGGTGACGTAATCCTAAAACGAGAACCGGCTATAGTGACTCAATGCCCAAGTTTTGAGGCATCTTAACGTTCATTAAAGGGGCTTAAGTAAACTAAGGTTCTTTAACACTTAACGACTTAAGCCTTCATCTTGCTGTGCTTGAATAGCATCAATGATGTTATCAACGTACCCATCGCATGAATGGATTTCGTTCTCGTTAGACGGCATAACAATAGGTTCACCGACGTGATAGAGATTGATGATAGAGTCAAACTTTGGAACAACATCTAAGTCATTTACCACACGATTGATCGCGATCTTATCGGAAAAATAGTCGGAAAACTCTTTAGTTCCAATTGGTGGTGCACCAAACGAATATACCTTCATAATATCAGGATTCACGCCTAACTCATGTAAATAACAGCTTGCAAGTGTCGCTAACGCCCCACCCAAACTGTGACCAACAAAAACAATCTTTGTCGTTTCATTTAAGGTTTTTACATCTTTTAAAAGTTGGCTTAACATTAAGTTGTTTGAACGCGCTTTTTTACTTTTTAAAGAACGAAAAAACAGTTTAAAAGCACCGTAAAACCCTTGATGCACCCGTCCTCGACTTAAGAAATCGACCCCTTGAAAAGTCGCATTTGTCATCCAGTCTTGTGGTTTATTTGAACCTTGGAACACCACAACGATTAAACGCTTATTGGTTTGTTTATCGATCTTACTTAAATACAAAAACTGAAGGTCGACGACACTTTTCTTACCTTTAAAATAAACATAGAGTTGATGCAAAAAACCCCGACTCAACATCCCTTTATGACTGGCTGTTGAATGGTAGTAATACGTATCAAAATCGTAATGACGTGCGAGCGTTGTTTTCACCATTTCTTCTTGTGAATACATTAAACACGCAAGCTTGGCGAGAGGAAGTGCGCCTAAAAAATTAAACTTATTATCAAAAGAGACCGCCATCTTAGTGGGCAATCCGTTACGCTCTAACTTAACTTTCCACGCTAATTGGATCGAATTTTTTAGAATAATTTTAAAAGTAGGAAATGGAGGAATGATATTATAAGCGACCGGAACCACGAGTTTATCATCTTCTAGCTCGATGGTATCTTTGTTAACCCAGTTACCTTGCTGGTCGAGGATTTCAATTTCACTACCCGCTATTTCAGAAGGAAAAAGATCCCCAAGCGCACACGGTTCACAATTGGGGAACGAAATAATATGAATGCCTTCATCTAGTTTGTTCGTATAGATTTCACTTTCCCCTTTACGCCGAATTTCACGGTTATAGTCGTTTAAAAATCAGTGATGTATTGATACCACCAAACGCAAAGTTATTGGTCATAACATATTCACAAGACATACTTCGGCCCTCAGACTTAATGTAGTCTAAGTCGCCACAACGACTATCCACCGAATTAAGGTTTAACGTTGGCGCAAACCAATCTTGATTCATCATGTTGATGGTCAACCATGCTTCGACAGCACCACATGCACCTAATGTATGACCAAAATAGCTTTTCAAACTTGAAATTGGCATACGGCTACCGAAGACATTAAATGTCGCGTTAGTTTCTGCAATATCCCCTAATTCCGTTGCCGTTCCATGACCATTCACATAACCAATTTGTTCAGGTTTTAGGTTTGCGTCCTTAAGCGCCATTTCCATACAACGTTGCATGGTCTCCGCTCTTGGTTGGGTAACATGGGCCGCATCACAGTTTGTCGCAAAACCAACGAGTTCCGCAATGGGCTTAACTCCACGCGCCATGGCATGTTCATAATCTTCTAAAATAAGGGAGCCAGCACCTTCACCAATAACTAAGCCATCGCGGTCTTGGTCGTAAGGTCTAGGACTTAGGTGAGGCTGATCATTGTATTGGCTAGTGGCAAATAACGTATCAAACACCGCGGCTTCGGTTGGACATAGCTCCTCTGCTCCACCAGCAACCATTGCTTTTTGAATTCCAAACTTGATTGCTTCGTAGGAATAGCCAATGGCTTGAGAACCCGATGTACATGCCGATGAGGTTGGAATAACCCGTCCACGTAGCCCAAAAAAGAGTCCAGTGTTAACAACAGTAGTATGCGACATCATTGCCACATAAGTGTTTGCATTTATGTTACGAGTGCTGTGATCTAAGAGCATTGTCGCAAACGCAGATACCGGGCCGGTGCTACCAGTCGATGAGCCAAATGCTATCCCTGTTGATCCGTCAGTTAAAACATCTTCACCAATCAACCCCGCCTGCTCAAGGGCATATTCGGTAGCTCTTGTTGATAACAAAGAAACTCGCCCCATGGAGCGAATACGTTTACGTGTATAATGCTTTGGCAGTTCGAAATTTTGTATTGGGGCAGCAAGGCGAGTTTGCAGCCCATCGTACTTATCCCATTCATCCATCGTGACGACAGCATTTTTATATTGACGTAAACCATTCCATACCGTTGAAAGGTCTTCGCCTAGTGCTGTAACACCCGCCATTCCGGTGACGACAACTCTATTCGTCATTAATACAAACCTCCATTGATACCAATTACCTGACGGTTAATATAACTCGCATTCTCAGACATCAAAAATGCGGCTAACTCTGCAACCTCTTCTGGTTTACCCATTCGCTGAACCGGGATCTGAGGCATGACTCTATCGACAACATGCTGCTCTACCATTCCTGTGTCGATTAAACCTGGTGAAATACAGTTAACCGTAATTTGCCTACGTTTGTTACTCAATTCTAATGCTAGTGCTTTGGTTGCCCCAATAATTCCAGCCTTGGCGGCAGAATAATTGACTTGCCCACGATTTCCGATTTGACCGCTTAATGATGACAACGTAATGATTCTACCCTGCTTTAGTCCAATCATAGGCATAATCAGTGGGTGTATGACGTTATAAAAGCTGTCTAAATTTGTATGGACAACACCACGCCACTCATCACTTGTCATAGATGGAAATGCATTGTCGTTAGACATACCCGCGTTATTGACCACACCATAATAGCCGCCATATTGTTCAATTTGGTCTTCGATAATCGCTTTACACTCTGCTTGATCAGCGATGTCAAATTGTACAATACGACATTGACCACCTTTGGCTTGAATTAGCTCCGCGGTCTCTTGAGCGCCTTGCTGATCGCGACCATAGTGAATGGTAACAATGAAATCATCTTCTGCTAATCTCATCGCAATAGCTCGACCGATACCTTTACTTGCACCAGTAACCAACACATTTTTCATATTCTCTAACAGCCTATTACTCATTATTATTCATTGCGCTTAACATGCTATCTGAAGCGATAACGGTATTGACCTGACCAGATGCAATCGTTTCTTCGGCTTCATCACAAATAACACATTGGTACACCGCCATGTTTTCATCTCGTATTAATTCAGTCGCACAAATCCGATATCGTTTACCTTTAGTAAAACACCCAGAATTATGCTGATAACGCCTCGCCCCTAACAAAAAGCCTATTGGTGGTTTTTCACCGTCTGCAGACGCTTCGATTCCGCCTAATGCCGCCACCGACTGAGCCATGTATTCTATTCCAACTTGGCCAGGGACGCCGTTGAGTTCATCATCAAAAAGAAAACTGCTTTCATTAATGATGACCTCACATGTTATCGATGTATTTGTATGTTCAACGACCCTATCCAATAGAACCATCGGGGCACTATGAGGAAGAAGTTGTTCGATCGCAGGGTATAATTTTGAATTCATGATACTACAGTGTTTTCTTTATAATAAGTGAGACGTTATTGCCACCAAACGCAAAGGAATTTGATAATACCACTTTTGGCTCAACGATGAGTTCTTCTTCAACAAGTTGAATTTGTGGAATATTTATATCCACCTTTCGTTGTGAAGGCCATTGTTTGGGTAACGGTTCGTCGGGATGTCTAAGAATTAAACAACCAATAGCGATCTCCACAGCACCAGCGGCGCCTAAACAGTGCCCAGTTAAAGCTTTAGTAGAACTAACGGGGATCGACGTTGAAAATAGATCTGAGATTGCTTTACTTTCCATCGCATCATTTTGTTGAGTTGAAGTGCCATGGGCATTGATATAGTCCACCTGCTCTGTCGAACATTGCGCATTAGCTAGTGCTTGTTGCATTGAATCGTACGCACCAGATCCACAAGGTAGTGGGCTCGAAAGGTGATGAGCGTCAGACGATTCTCCATAACCAGCAAGTTCAATGTCACTCTTATCAGCGGTTAAAATAAATAATGCGCCGCCCTCACCAACATTGATCCCTTTTCGATCTGGGTCAAATGGCCTGCAAGGCTCGCTAGAAACTTGTTCAATAGAATCAAAGCCATTTACGGTAAGATGGCACAAAGTATCAACACCACCACAGATAACAGCGTCGCATATTCCACTTTGAATCAATTTCGCAGCACTAATGAACGCTCTCGAAGATGAAGTGCATGCGGTAGATACCGAATAAATCGGGCCCGTTGCTCCTGCTAATGAGGCGACAACTTGAGAAACATCGCCCATCTCTTGATGCTGATAAGTATAATCTTGTGGAAACTCCCCAGTTCTAACTTTTTCAGCAATCTGTTGTTCTGTTTTTTCGATACCTGATGTACTTGAACCAATGACCACGCCAATTCGATGTGACGCATAACGCTGGCGAAGTTTTGTCAAACTCGGTTCGAGTTCACTGCATAAAAAACTCGCTAACTGGTTATTGCGATTGTTAACAATTGATGCATCATTAACATCATCGAGTTCGTGAGTAATCGTCGCAACATAGGCTTCTCTTCCTGAATACAACACTTCTTTCCAAGGCTTTAGACCTGGGGCGAGACCAGTACGCATGTTATGTAAAATAGTATTGCTTTCGTAGCCGATGGCACAACTCACAGCCATATCTTCAATATAGACATGTTTACTCATACCTAGATTCCCACTGCAGTGTTGTTAATTGGTAGCCAATATTTGCATCGTGATGGTAGACATCAATGATTCCATTTTGATTACGGTGGTCTTTATATTTTATCGTCATGGTTTGGTTTTGGTCACCGCCTACAAATTGGCGAACTTCTCCATCACGAACTAATACCCAATCTTTTGATGTTAGTAATGGCTTTAAAGACGTCGAAGGCCAAAGTGCGAGCATAATATCTTGTATGATTCGTTGCGCATCGATTCCTTTCGCTTCAATCGGCAGCTTAGAGTCGAGGTCTAACACCTCACCGTTCCAAGAAAGCGTAAAAGCTGGCAGCGAGAATCCGGTCAATGCTACCAATGTAACACCGCTAGGATTCACTTCTAGAATCATTCGCAAGCGATGTTGTTGACCGTCATATTCGACGTCCATTAGTTGCTGAGTTATTAGCTCTCCATGATATGATTCAGGACTCAGCAGTACTAGCTTGTCTTCAGTTGTGGTATCCGATGACAGTGTCTGATTAAAGGTCGATTGAGATGAAGAACATCCGGCAAGACCTAACAAAAGACCAACCAATATACTGCTAACTATTCTATTCTTCATTGGAACTCCTAGTGACAAGAACCATGGGTGCAACCAGCCAGCAAGATAGAATTCCAATCCCAATCGTCATACCAAAACTGGAGATCGCATAGTTGCTCGACAACGCCATTAAACCAAAAGAGAGTAACGAGCTAATCCCCGCAATAAATACCGCCAAAATAGTATGTTCTGCTTCGCCATGACAAAGCAAAAATACACAGTAATCGATCCCAATACCAAAAATCAAAAAAAGGCCGAGTACATTAAAAAGCGTAATTGGTAACCCTAACGCAGCCGGCAACGTCGCGGCGAGTACGACGGCTAATATGGGAGGAAGGATAAGCCTTAATAGGTTTTTACGCCCAAAATATCCAAAAATAAAAATGATCACCAAACCAATGGCAACGCCCAACAATTTGGTTACGTGCTCACGATATTCACCCAATAGATTGCCGATATCATCAACATAATTAAGGTAGAACTGATTCTCGCTCAATACATCAGAATCAATATTTGCTTTGAGCCCGTCGAGCATAGTTAATGAAAAGAATCCACCTTCTGGTAATTCACCGATCAACCGAGGCATACCTGCTTGGTCATTAAGCTTATCGAGCGGAACAAACGGCATCAGTTGTGGAACTTGATTCATTCCCGCTCGCGTAGCTAAGTAAGCTCCTTGTTGATCAAGCAGCGCCTTATAAAGGTTCCAATTTTCAGTTTGACGTTTTATTGAAGGAACCCATTGTGTTGATGACGTGTACCCAGTCAGTGTTCCTTGATCGATAAGAATATTCAAATTCGCAGTTAAACGTTCTTCATCTTGTGCGATTTGTTGTAAGTCGTCACCAATCGTTATGATCCAATCTGAACCGCTTTTCGAACCAAACAATTGTTTGATATAGGCTTCCTCTTGAACAAGCTGTTGCTCTGGAGACTGCAAAATTCGAACATCATCATTCGAATAACCACGGAACATGGCAACCACGGCAATCACGGCACATAACGCGACAACAGCCCCGATATATTTCGGTTTAAAATACTGTGTAACGAAACGCGTTAATTGATGAGCAACGATAATTGCACGGTTAGAGTGTTTAACTTGGCCAAACGCCGGATAAAATAGCAAAACAGTGGCAAGAGCCCCCATCAAACCAAATGCGGAAAATACAGCCAATTGATTCAATATCGGAAGATTGGCAAAAAACAAACAGCCATATGCAATTATCGAACTCACCATTCCGACAATTAAAGCAGGCCTAAGTTTTCTTCCTACCTCGGCGCTATGGGTATGATCGGAACAACATACCTGATAGCTAAGATAATGAAACGCGTAATCGAACGCCAGACCAATCAAACTACTTCCCATCACCAAGGCGAAGGCATGAACTTGACCAAAGCAGGCTAATGTCGCCGCAAGTCCCAATAAAACACCACTGCCCAGAGACAAGATAGTCATACCCAACGGTTTAAACTGAGCAAATAACCACAACACTACGGCGATGATCAACAACAATGCACCGCCGCCTATTATTGAAATTTCAGCTTGAGCCGATGTCATGGCACTAACTGAATAAAACCCTGCTCCCGTTCGGTAGATGTTGAATTCTTGGTTCGCAATAACACCTTCAGAACCCTCTAAGCTAATCTCAGTACTAAAAGTTTGGTGTTTAGCTGTTTTAAGTTCCAAGATAAATTGATTCAACTGAGATATGTCTTCTATCGCCTCGCTACTGTAAGCACTCTCCACCAAGGACAGTTGAAGCATTATTTGTGTTTTATTATTCAGATGCGCAATCAACATCCCATCTTGATATTCAAATGAGGATTCACCGACCAGTTCTAAAAGATAGCGTTCAAAGGTCTGCCACGGGTCACTAAGAAAACTCTGGCCATTAATCGCTGCGGGTGAATAAAGGCGCCGTAATGCATTCTGGCTAAGTTGATCAGACTGACCTTGAGCAATTATCGCCCTATCTTGCTCTGTGATAAGTTGCTGGCGGTGTGAGAACAGTTCAGAGAGGTAACTTACGCGTTGAGTGCTATCGATAAACTCAATCGTGGGAAATGTTTCAATTCTTGTGATTAGCGCTTGGGAGGTTTGCCGAGCTTCACTATCGCTGTTCGCTTCAACAACCACTATCAAATCACGTTCAAACACTTTAGTAGCATGGTTAAGTGCGATATCCAAAGCGGGTGTTTTGGTCTCACTGGCAAACATATCAAACACGCTGGTTTGAACTGTATTACTACCTTGCAGCTTAATAGCACAAAATAGAAGCGCAACGATAAGAATAATGAACCAACTTCTACGCGCTACAACGTCACGCATTACTCTATGCTCCGCAACCATTTTGCTATATCAGAGACTTCCGATGAAGAGGTCAATTCAATATTGGTTGAGTCACCTGAAACCTCTAGTAATCTAACACTATTTAGCTCGCTGTCTTTACCTGATAGCGTGATTAATTCAAAAATACTGTCCAGTGGAGTACTCTTTGGTTTTAGGGTAAGTGACCATTCAGCATCGTCAGTTGTAAGTATGTCGCTATCATTAACCGCAACATCGAATTGATTCTGCAGATTTGTCACATTCCCCGTCATTAGGCCCGAGAAAATATCCGTCATCAAGCTAACAACATTTGTTGGGACATTTTGAAGCTTGAGCCCATCACCAGATTTGGTATACAGCTGCTGATTTTTGACCACTAAGAGATCATCAAAAGGTTGATTTTGCTGCCACACAATTCCGTTATTTGTTTCTAATTCGCCTGCTTCGATAAAGTACTCACCAGAGGAGAGTAATTTCTGACTTAGACCAGAGATGTTCTTTTCTTGCAAAAACGTGCCCATTTGTTGAGGCTGACTGCTTACCATCGAAATGATACTCGTTAGCTCGGGGGGCATCTCCTCATCTTTGTCTGCTAAGGATTCAAATGACGAAAAAGCAAATAGAGAGACCAATAAGTACGGTATCAATCGAGACATGCAGCGACCTTATCTAATAAACACTGAGGTGATGCATAGAGCATTTCATTGGTGGTCATATTGACTGCGCATTGAATGGTATGGGCTTTTACACAGGTTTTTTGAGTCGTGTGATTAAACACAACAAAATTAATTTTTAACCTATTTTCCCATTCCGATAACGTGGCAGTAACTTCGAGCTTGTCGGCGTGGCGCGCGGGAGAAGTAAACTTCATCCTCGTGTCGACAACAGGATACGATAAGCCGTTACTCTCCATATATTCGTAGGTGAACTGGAGTTTCTCCAATAATGCTCGACGAGCTTCTTCCAAATAATGGTAATAGTTACCGTGCCACACCACCTGCATTGGGTCGCAATCTTGAAAGGCCACCGTCACATACGCATTTGCACTAATCATTTAAATACCCAGTAAATTCTCGTTTAGCGATGACCGAGAGACACTCGCGAAGTTCCGCCTCCAAAGGACGATCGCCTTCGAGCAGTGACGATATTTCTCGTACTTCTTTCATTGTTGTCGTAACTGCGCTGCTGAGTTCTGTATCGCTGAGTTGCTGTGCCTTCACTCTTAATTCAACCCCTTGAACCGAAGCAAACAAACACGCTGAGACCACTTGCTCGGTTAATTCTAACACTCGACGGCAATCTCGCGATGCGATGGTTCCCATACTCACTTTGTCTTGATTGTGGCTCTCGGTCGAACGAGAGAAAACCGACGCTGGCATCGTATTTTTCAGAGCTTCAGCCGTCCACGCAGATACACCGATCTGTACCGCTTTAAAACCATGGCTTATCGGTAAAATATCATCTGCAGCACCGGTTAAGTTATAAGGTAATCCATTGTTAAATTTATAGTCGCACAGTTGTGCCAATTGTCTATCCAAGAGATCAGCGACATTGGCAACCGCCGTTTTTAAACTGTCCATTGCCATAGCAATATGACCACCATAAAAATGGCCACCATGGAGTACGGTTTCATTCTCGCCGTCGATGATTGGATTGTCATTAGCCGAGTTTAATTCGGTTTCGATTAACTGCCGAGTCCACGTTAACGTGTCTTCTAGAACACCGATCACATGAGGAGCACAACGTAACGAATAACGGTCCTGAAGACGATCGGAATTACGAGGTGGCAGCTCTGATGCAAGATCTCCACGTAATCGACTGGCGCACTTAACTTGTCCTGGGTGAGGTTTTACAGCGTGAAGACGCTCATCATAATGAAAGGCATTTCCCTGCATAGCAAGTGTAGTCATTGCAGTAATTCGCGTCGCCATTTCCGACACGTAACTCGCACGTTGCCAATTTAAACAAGCAATTGCGGTCATTACCGCCGTGCCATTCATAAGCGCAAGCCCTTCTTTAGGGCGAAGCGTTATTGCGTCCATTCCTGTCTTCTCGAGCGCGTCTTTTGCATCGATAACACTTCCGTTATACGTCACTTCACGCTCACCAATAAGTGCAGCCGCAACGTACGATAAAGGTGTTAAATCGCCAGAAGCTCCCACTGAACCTTCTTCAGGGATTTGAGGCAATATATCGTGAGTCAGTAAATGAGTCAGTCCTGAGAGCAACTCTCGAGAGACACCAGACTTACCAATCGCTAGTGATGCTAGACGCGCAGCAACAATTGCTCTGGTCTCTTCGGCATTAAAGTAATCACCTAAGCCACAACCGTGAAAACGAGTTAATTGCAAAGGTAACGATTGAACTAAATGCTGTGGAATTTGGACGGTACAACTATCACCGTACCCTGTCGTGACACCGTATATATCGCCATCTTCGGATAGCAAACGTTCTAAAAACGCGACAGAATTATCGATCATTCCCAAATAAGATGATTCATTGTTAAGAGCAACATTTGCTTTGCCATGAGCGATGGCATTAATCGCTTCGATTGTTATGAACTGAGAACCGAAAACCACTGACTCTATATTACTCATTATCTAACTTCCAAAAATCATAAAAATTAAACCACTGTAAGGGATAACGTAGCGCATAGCGCTCTAAGATAGACGCATACATCGCGACATTCGTTTGCAATCCCTGCTCTCGTTTACCTCTTACTAGAGGCTGGAATGGTAGTGGCTCTAGGTGTACTTCAATTTTGCCGCTAAAACAGAACCCAAACATAGCGTATGTTGGATGCTTTAAAATAGAGGCCAGTATAAAGGGCCCTAATGGGAATGGAGCTTGTTTACCCATAAAATCACTCCAAACCACTCGCTTATTTTTGGTAACAGGCGTGCGGTCACCAACGATAACAACCCATTCTCCCGCATTAAGTTTTTGCTCAAGTAGAATGGCAGTATCAGGCCCTAAGTCGGTCACTTGAATCAAGTTTAAGCTGCTGTCTTTGTTTACTGATTCCATCACCGAATTGAATTTCTCAGCGTGTTGGGTAAATACAATCGCGTTCATTTTTAGGCCGGTATAACGTTCGCTGAGTGCGCGACAAGCTTCTAAGTTGCCTAAATGACTTCCCAAGATAAGGCAACCGGTATCACTTTTAATCGCTTCTTCAAAACAGCTTTCGTTGTGCACCACAACATCATCGACACTGTATTGCCCCATCCACGCTGCGAGCTTATCTAGCATCGCTTCACCGAAGTTAAAAAGATGTCGGTAGCTACTGGCGATGGGTGCGTTATTGCGTTTCGCCACTTCTAATTGAAACTGTTTTGACGCGTTACGTGATTTATGATCGGTTAAGTAGTAATACAAGATCACCGGATAGAGTAGACTTTTAAACAATGAACGACCAAAGACCTTGTAACTCCAGAGTAAGGCTTTCATCCCTAATATGGAGCCATTTTCCTTTTTACGAGACCAATGAACATTGCGCTTCCAATTACGTTTAAGCAATTGTGGTGAGCGAATGAACATTTCAGTTATGAGCCGCGTATGAAGCCAACTGATTCGCAAATTATCTTTAAGCCCTGAGAAATGACTGATCCCATTTTCTGGGTAGTGTACGTTTACAGGGAGGTATTCAATATCAACACCTTGCCAATAAAGTCGGACGAGAATTTCCGTATCAAAATCCATCCGAGTACCGAGCTGTTTACGAGAAAATAGTGCACAACACATTTCGATAGGATAAGCACGAAAACCAATCATCGAATCTTTAATCTCAAACGAAAGTGTCGATATCCAAACTGAAACATGAGTTGCGTAGCGGCCATATAATCGAGCTTTAGGAACGGAATCACCATATATTGGAGCACCAGAGACCAATTTATCTGGTGAGCGCTGTGAGATTTTCAATAATTCAGGAATGGCTTTTAAATCATGCTGTCCATCGGCATCCACTTGTATCGCATGACTAAAACCAAGAGTTTGCAAGTGCTTAATGCCAGCCATAACGGCCCCACCTTTGCCAGAGTTCTCCGGTAAATGCAGTGGGGAAACAGACTCAAATTTCGAAGCTAAATCATCGATGATGTTTGATGTATTTGCGTCACTTCCATCATTAACAATCAAAATTGGCAACGCGGTCTCTTGCAGCGAATTAATTACTTCTATTAATGCTTGGCCGTGATTGTAGCAAGGGATGAGAATCGCATACTTCATCTTAGCTTTACCTTGCCCTTGGAATAAATGCTATCGCGATCAAAATAACTGAACTGTAATTTATTCTTCTCTCGTTCCCATTTAAGCTCTAGCTGTAATGCGGTTGAAGGTGAGATTGGTTTTTGATATTTCACGACCTCCATACCAGAGAACTCAAAGGGAGCTTCAAAATAGTGTGCGGCAAAATACAATGCCCAATCAAGTTGAGCGACCCCCGGTAAAATTGGGAAACCATCAAAATGACCTGAAAAATATTCAAGTTCAGGTTGAATCGAGATCGATAACACCACTCTATCGTGAGTTATTTCGACATTTTGTACAAACGGTAACTGCCTAACCATGTGACTGAAATAGTTCCAAAAGTTGTTGATTATCTATTTTACCCTGAGTATTACGAGGGATGCTATCAATTATCCGAATACGTCGAGGCAATGCTACCGATTCTGTATCTTGTGATAGATGACGCCTAATTTTTTTCCACCAGTCGCTATTTGACATATCATCAATTTTCTTGCCAACGTTTGACAAGGTTATAACAAGATTGACGGTTTGGCGGTGTCTATTTTGCATTGTAATCACCACCGCTGATTCGATTTCGGGTAGCATTTCAACAGAACGTTCAATCGCGGTAAGAGAGACGCGTTTTTCCGCAAGTTTGACCACCCTATCCTGGCGACCAAGTAAGCGAAAGTGAGTTTCATCTATCGAAGAAACTGAATCATCTGTAACGTACTCGCCTGGCTCATCAATAAATGGGGATACGATTTTGAGCCGTTCAGAGTCCTGTCGATAGCTGATTCCTGGCAGAAGCTCCCAATCTTGCTCAAGTGAGGCTTGACGGCGCCAAGCAACCCCTCCTGTTTCAGAGCTGCCAAATATTTCAATGGGTAAAAAGCCCGATAGAGCTAGAGTCTCTTGGCTCGTTTTATATTGCAGCGGGCCGCCTGAGCTAAACACAATTCCTGCGGAAAACTCTGCCCCTTCCGAAACCAAGTGCTCTAGCATTACTGGGCTCGCAATTAATGCAGTAGTTGGTGAGGTTAATCTAGAAAGAACATCTGCATTGGTGATAAGTTGACGTTGAAAGATTCTTCCCGATAGCAATGGCCACACAATTCGAAATAGAAAGCCATAGATGTGAAAATGTGAAACGCTGCCGACTACATGAGTGACGTCAGTTATCGTTCCAAACAGGTCATCTAAGACTCCAGCTTCTCGTTCAAGTACTGCAAGTGACTTGGTTATTTTCTTTGGGAATCCGGTAGACCCCGATGTATAGAGATCGACCTTACATGCTGCCGCATCAACTTGTATTGGGCGCCTTGACTCAGTGATATTACTAAGCATTCTGGAGTCTACTAAGATATCAGGGGAAACAGAGGCGTCATCAGAAATAAGAACCGCGTCTCTTTGATACTGCTTCAGAGTGAGCGTCGCTTGGTTATGAGGAAAAATAGCGGTTTTGCCTAATTGCTGTGCTGCGAGCATAGCAACGAGGTGTGACCATGGTTCGCGACAAGCAATAACAAAATATTGATCAGTAAAGTCCCGGCATAATTGGACAACACAGTTAACTTCATTTTTCAAATCAGCAATGCACTTATTACCGTTTGAATCGTACGCTAAGATTGTCGTGTCTCGATCAGAAAAAAGCAGTTGGTGTAAATTAGACAGCATAATTACTTCTCTAAAACCCGTTTTCTATATATCCATTCGCCCGAAATAAAACTACCAATAAGAACATAACTAATCCCGCCATTGTACAGAGCCCATATTTCAAAACTTAATTGAGTCGTGATAAGAGCAATGCACCCATTTACTGCGAAAAAAACCACCCATAGTTTAGTCAGGTTTCGTGTATATATAAGACCCGCCTCATCCAAAGTCGTCGTTATTTGTGCCACTTTTGTAATTATGGGCTGTCCATAAAACAGTGAAAGAAAAAACGTAATCAACAGGGAGATATTTATTCCGACAGGATAATAAAGCGTCCCTCTAACATCTTCACTAATCAACGTAAACGCTAAAACCAATATCCCGATGATTGGAGGCAAAATTTCATTTGCACGTGTCGATTTCTTGTAAACCTGAATGGTAAGTTTTACACACAATAAAGATATCATCATCCAAGCAACGCCAATCACGTTGCCTGAAGTGACTCCCCAATAAATGAGTACCGGATAGCAAACTGTAACGATGACTATCAGTATTGTGAGAAGTCGGACCAAAAAATTATGCTTCCGATTTATCGATGAGTTTCATTACGACATTAACGATATCATCCACTGTTCGAACAGATTTAAACTCTTCTGGCTTAATCTTAATATCAGTCTGTCTTTGCAAGTGAACGATTAAATCAACAGCATCAATACTATCAAGATCCAAATCATCAACGATATGAG
Source organism: uncultured Vibrio sp. (assembly GCA_947504195.1). Taxonomy (GTDB): domain Bacteria; phylum Pseudomonadota; class Gammaproteobacteria; order Enterobacterales; family Vibrionaceae; genus Vibrio. Next base: position 592,637 of record CANNGN010000002.1, read on the forward strand.
CATCTCGCGTAATGCTGTTAGGTTCTAATTCAAATAACTCAACCATTGCGTCTTTAATCAATTCGAATACTTTTAACTCTTCCATGCTCGATTACTCCACTATTGATGATTGTTGTTCGATCAATTCACATAGTGAGGCTACCGAACGGAAGTATTCTCGAGCTTTGGTATCATCAGCGTTGATGACCACGCCAAATTCCTGCTTTATTGCAAGTCCAAGTTCCAATGCATCAATTGAATCTAAATTTAATCCGTCGTCATCGCCAAATAAAGGTTCGTTTGAATCAATATCATCGAGGGACAAATCTTCAAGGTTTAGTGTTGTTATAATAAGTTGTTTAATTTTGTTTTCTAGAGATTCCAACTGTGAATTCCTCAATATTTAATGACTCGTGAATACTGCTCGGTTCTAGTGCCGCTTCAAAGTAACGAGTAAGACGCCTCGCTGCGATTGGGGTTGACCTAGAACTCTCAATTAGTGTCGTTACCGACTCCACGTCCATAACTTGAACTTTTACTTCTGGTTGTTCGGAAGGCACATTGTACCAAGATATTCCTTTATAAAGAATTGCTGGATGAGTATGAATTAGAATACGTTGAATATCTGCTTCACATCTAACCGCTAATTGCGCCGCACCACGCTGACACCGAATCTGCTCGCCGGGAACGGTCCTAGTGCCTTCAGGAAAAACAAGCAACTTCCGTCCAGAGGATAATTTCTCATGACAAATATCTAAAATATCAGGGGATTCATTGGGAATATAACCCGCCATTTGAATTACATGGCGCATAAACGGGTTTTCCCACAATGATGACTTAACAATGCAATCACATTGACGCAGTTGCGAAATGATAATCACAACATCAATTAATGTTGGGTGATTTGCAACAACGAGCGCACCTTGCTCTGGGTTTAGGCGATGTTTGTCGAATATTTCGACCGACACGATTCGAAGCGAAGACAACATCAAAACAAACAGTTCAAAGCAACATGAAATCATAAACTGACATATATCTTGTCTTTTTAATTTATCGCGATAACAGATAAATATTAGCGGAAAGACCAAGTACGACAACATCAGCCCACCAATGCCGAACATTAAAAATGAAAATCCAAACCCTATTTGTCTAAGACGCTTTGCGATCACTGTCAGTTCGTGTCCATATTAAATTTAGTGACGTTGATGTTAATTGAAACTCATTCGATGTGGATAATCGGTTAATCATATTAAAGATGTTAGCTCTATTATCACATTCAGTGGAAGATACTCTCGTATTTTCAGTGTCCACATCAACAATATACTGATTTCCTACTCTTAATTTAATTGCTAATGATAGCTCACAATCATCACTAATATAGGGAGCTATCTCGTCAGGGACACATTCATCAGCATAAATGACACATACTTCATCTGTAGGATTAATTTTGAGATGTGTTATCGCTTCGACTAATGCCATTACAAATGTATTTTGTTCTGCTGAAATTGTTGTAAATGGGATATTTTTCTTATTGGAGATTGTTAACAAACCGGGAGCGGTACTGTGAACCGACTGAGCAAATTGAGTTGGAGATAATTCCTGCCCTGAAGCGATTGAATGTAAAAGCTTATAAGTGCGGCTCAATTCGCCGTGTCGCGTTGCAAACACCATGAAATTAGTATTACTAGACACAATAAAATCTGAAAACGAAAGGACTTTCTTTGTTAGTGTACTGCTGCGGCGAAGAATCGACTTAGGTACGTTTGGAGACGAATTACACAAAGAAATATTCTCACTAAGCGAATCAAACGAATCGAGATTTCCACTAACGCATATTTTAATATCTATTTTCATTATTTACGTAGTACATGCTGTTTTACAAACAATTGAGTGAATCCTATAACACTATATTTAATATGGCAAAGTAAAAGTATAGCTCATTCTATAGAGTCTAATTTTCACGATACCATAGCGATATCCGGATAATTCTCATTGCTTTTTATATGAATAATTAAAACCTATATTTTGAGGCTTGCACTTCATTATAAATTTAAATAGGCTAGCAACACTTTGATTAACTGAATAATAATTCGATGAAATTTTATAGCACCGACACCCTATCTGCCGTTGAAGCAAAAGAAGAAGCTCAAAGGCTCGCTTTTGCTCCAATCGCATTCCAAGCTTCCAAATCACTGCGAGACTTAGGTATCTTGAATATTTTATCTAAGTTCAAATCACAAGGTGCAACGGTTGATGAGTTATCTGAACAACTGACAATCAGTCGCTATGGGGTTGCTGTGTTATTGGACATGGGGCTATCGGTCAAGTTAGTCACCAAAAATCAGGATCGTTATATCATTACTAAGCTTGGGCATTTTGTGAATCATGATGAGATGACCAAAGTAAACATGAACTTTGTGTCTGACGTGTGTTATCAAGGAATGGCGCAGCTTACTGAGTCCATATTAGAAAACCGCCCTGCTGGCCTCGAAGCGTTAGGTGAATGGTCGACCATCTATGAAGGCTTATCGAGCTTAAGCGATCAGGAAAAACGCAGTTGGTTTGATTTTGACCACTATTATTCTGACCGAAGCTTTCCTACGATTTTGAATACCGTTTTTAGTGGTAATGGACAAACCATTTGTGACATCGGCGCAAATACTGGGAAATGGACGCTTAAATGCTGCGAATTCAATCCTAACGTTACTGTTACCATGGTTGATTTACCACAGCAAATTGCCGTCGCACAGAAAAATGTAGAGCAACATGGCTTTTCTGAGCGTGTCACCGCTCATCCTTGCAATTTACTCAACATCGATACCACGCTACCCCAAAATAAAGATATTTATTGGATGAGCCAGTTTCTTGATTGCTTCAGCCAACCCGAAATTGTCAGTATTTTAAGTCGGGTTGTTGAAGCAATGAATCAAGAATCTGACGTCTATATTATGGAGCTGTTTCCAGACCGACAAGAATTTGAATCCGCTAGCTACTCCCTAAATGGCACAAGTCTATATTTTACCGCTCTAGCCAATGGTAATAGTCGCTTTTACATGAGTGACGACTTTTTACCACTCATCGAAAAAGCAGGACTACAAATAATTTCAGTCACCGATAACATTGGCCTAGGCCATTCGTTAATTCATTGTCGTAAACAATAACTAACGCGTGAGATCAACCGATGAGGCTATCTACCCCGAAGATACTACTATTGACACTGACGGGGATGTCGTCTGCTTATAGCTACGCATCAGAATTAATGCTCGGTGGCGGTCTCGGGCCTCAATTCGGCACCAATGATTGGAATAAAACACTTTATCTCGATGCAATACTGTACGATCACATTCGAAGTGAGAGACAAATTTTAAGCTTAGGTTCCAGTATTACTTACATGGGCACTGATAGTCAGGAGGGTGAAGAGTCGTTAGTCGCGTTTTCTATTTTTCCAGAGCTCAAGCTATTTAAAACGCTTGCAGGAAAAGAAGCCTTCTTTCATGTTCGAGCATTAGGACCGAGCTACTTAAGTACAAAACAATTCGGCGAACGAAAACAAGCTTCTCATTTTGCTTTTCAGGCTCAGGTGGGTGGCGGAGTTTATCTTGACTCGCAGCGAAAATATCAGGTTCGTTTTCAATATCGCCACTTTAGCAACGCCAATCTAAAGCAACCGAATGATGGTATCGATGTGCCGTTTACGCTTGCATTTGGTTTTAAGTTTTAGTTAAACACCCTTTTCAAATGTTGAGTTTTGCCTAGCGCATACGGAGATTAGGTGCTCTTCACCATACTTCATCACTTCAAATAGAGTATTGCCCTTGTCATCAATCATAACTCTCTTATTTCCATTTGATTGATTTTCATAGAAATTTATACTCTTCAATGGAACTGAGATGCCAATCCCTAACGCTTTGAGATACGCTTCTTTTAATGTCCAAAGTTCATAAAAATACGCTTTTCGAGCATGAAGTTTTTTGGTGTTTAAACGGTTATTTTCATCATTGGAGAAATATTGCGATGCGATACTTTCAAAGTCAGTCGTACGGGTAATATTCTCAACATCGATCCCGACGTCTAAGCGATCACTAACCGCGCATACAAGCAAACCTTTTGTATGGCTGAGATTAAAATGTGGGGTGCGCTCAGGAGTGGATAAATAAGGTTTTCCATTACTCTCTTTGCTAAAGACCAGTTGTCCTGCCGCAAGTGAGCAATATCGAGACAGTACGTGACGCACAAATACCCGCGTGAAGAGATATTCACGACGTTTTTGTTCTCGTTTGATAGCCTCGAACTTTCGTTGCTCATCGGCAGAAAGGAGGTGAAAAAATTGGCTTTTAAATAACCCGAAGTCTAATATTTCGTCGGGTCTGAATAACCAAACATCAACGCCTTCTATATTCGTTAAACACCACTGTTTAATCGCGTTCATGGTACTGTTTGTCTAATGAAGTAGATAAGAATTGTTAAACTTCACTATATCATAGATATATACAGCAGTGATTCACTTACCAATTTACTTACCCATACTAGACTCAAACTGAGTACGATACAGACTGAGTATGAACGGCGCTGATACAAACGAATCACTAACACCGTTCAACCCCACAATCATCTTATCAACGAAAACGCTTCCATATATAGTAGGCTCCCACTACAGCAGCAACTAACATAAAGCCTCCATATACTTCTTCTGGATGAGAATGAGCACCATGCCCCGTATGAGCAAATGCGAGTTCTGGCAAAGTAATAAGTAATGCTAATAGTCGTTTTTTCATCGTAAGTGATTTCCTTTATTGTTTAAATCAAAGTGTTGGTTTACACAGTGAGACGGCGAGTTGTCCTAAGGCTAATCCGCCATCGCCACATGAATAATATTGATGTTGTAGAATTTGGATATGATTCTTCAGTCGCTGAGTAAGCAGTTTTGTAAGCAACGCATTATGAAAAACACCACCGGTTAATACCACGTGATTAACTTTATGCTCTTGTTGGGCTTCGAGCACTAGTGTCGCAAATGCATCAGCAAGAGCGTGGTGAAACAGAAAAGCTTTTTGTGCTGTTGTTGCTTCGACTAACAACCAGTTAGTCCAAAATGTCGACAAATCCAAATGATGATCGTTGATCGGAATTGCAAATTCATCGTCACACAACGTTTGCTCTTGAAGTGCCAGCGCTTCTAGCTGACTAGCAGCCTGCCCTTCATATTCAATCTCATCAAAACAAATACCTAGTGATGCGGAGACAGCATCAAATAGACGTCCAGTTGATGACACCACATGTGTATTAATCTGGTTCTGCATAGCTCGTTCAAGCAGGTCTAGTGGTTTGTTAGGAAAAATACCCGCTAATTCTTTGCGACTTATTTGTGACGAAAAGGCTTTTAGGTGACCAAAATATGAGCGCCAAGGTTGCTTAGCCGCGTTATCACCACCAACCAAAGCGATCGGTGGCAGCCCACCCAATCGTTTGCAGCTGCTATAGTCTGCGATAAATAACTCGCCGCCCCACCATTCTCCGTTTTCTCCCATCCCTAGGCCATCTAGTGCAAGAGCAAGTACTTTTCCTTGATTTGGTCGCCACTGGTTTTCTATCAGACAACTCGCAATATGTGCGTGGTGGTGCTGAACCTGAATGACGTTAGAGTCTGAAGCCTTAGCTTGAGCCAGTTGGTGAGTGAAATATCCAGGATGCTGATCAATAACATGGGCTTTAATACGTAATTGATACAGCGAGAGGTAGTCGGCGATGGTCTTTTTGTACTGTTGCTGGGTTTCAATATTGGCGAGGTCACCTAAATACTGACTCACGACGATTTGACGCCCCTTGCCAACCGCGAACGCACTCTTAAGATCACCACCATAGGCAAGATATCCATCGGCATCTGGGAAGCCGTGAGGAAAGTTGATCACGTCTGGAACCAAGCCACGTGAGCGACGTAATACTTCGATCGTTGAGTCAGGTTTTACTCGAACGACCGAATCATCGCAACGCTGAATGATATCGCGGTCATGCAGCACCAAATAATCAACAAACGGTGATAAGTCTCTTAACGCATCCTGATTATCGATCGCCGGAGGAAGCCCACTTCCATTAGCCGACGTCATCACCAAAGGTCTATTGAAATGATCAGCTAACAGATGTTGTATTGGGTTTGACGGCAACATTAAGCCAATTTCGGCTAAATTTGGGGCGATGTTTTGCGCTAAATCTGTGTTGGTTTTCTTGCTAACCAAGACGATCGGTGCGACCGGACTTGCCAGCATCTCTCCCTCGTCATTAGTACAATTTGCTACCTCGGCGGTTGCACTCAGAGTCGGCACCATCACCGCAAAGGGTTTTGCTGGTCTATGTTTACGTTGGCGTAATAGTTGAACTGCATGAGCGTTGGTCGCATCACAACAAAGATGAAAACCGCCTACCGATTTGAGCGCAATAATCTGACCGTTGGTTAATGCCTCGATAGCAATATCCAACCAATTAATATCAAGCAACTCCTTTTTGGAATTATAAACCGTAACTTGTGGGCCACATTGATGACACGCTATCGGCTGTGCATGGTAACGTCGGTCAGTTGGGTTGGTGTATTCCGTCGAGCAATCTGAGCACAGTGGAAACGTCGACATCACTGTGTTTGCTCTATCGTAAGGGAATGCCTTCACGATGGTAAAACGAGGGCCACAATGAGTGCAATTTATTAACGGATAGTGACTACGACGATCTTGATGTTTGAGCAGTTCTTCGACACACGCGGGACAAGTCGCCGCATCCGGTACAATCTGCGTATCCATAACTGTAGATTGGGATGTTGAAATAACAAAGCGACAGGGTAACGTCCGCCAATCAAACGAACTTGATGTTAGGGACTCGATTCGAGCAAGAGGCGGCAGCTTAGAGATCAATGCCCTTTCGAATTCGCGCCATTTTATTGAAGATGAGGTCGTTGAGCTCTGCAAACTCGATAACCGAATGAGAACCCCTTCTCCATCATTGATAACGTCGCCATGTAAATTCATCGCGTTAGCAAGCTGCCATACGTAGGGACGAAACCCGACGCCTTGCACTTTACCTTTAACTCGAATCGCAATGCCGTTACTCATAAAATCAACTCAACAAATCCGAGGCATTGGCTCTGTTGACGGAAGATCAATCCACCGGCTGCCACCAAATAAATTGCGCATGGTTATCTGCTTTGAGTCGTTCACTTCGCCAATAATTGCGGCCTGTTGACCTCCAGAAAGTGCTCGTAATTTATCTAACGCATGGTCGGTATCGTGCTCTGAAACAATCACGATAAGCTTTCCTTCATTAGCAAAATTAATCGCTTCCAACCCAAGGAGTTCACATATTCCACGAACTTCGGTATTAATAGGTAACGCTGATTCATCGAGCTCAAAGCCACAACCTGAGCTTGATGCAAACTCATGTAATACCGCATTTACACCACCACGAGTTGCATCTCGTAAACAACGAATGCCAGATATAGGAAGAAGTGCTTCAACCAATGGATACAGATTCTGGCAATCACTTTGCAACAAACCATCTAGACCTAAATTTTCTCTAAGATTTAAAATAGTGGCGCCATGGTCACCAATACAACCCGATACAATAATGCGATCGCCAGATTGAATATTGGATGTTCCCCAATCAATCTCATTAGGAATAACCCCAAGCCCGCTAGTATTAATAAACAGTTTATCCGCAGCGCCTTTCGCAACGACTTTTGTGTCACCGGTTACGATCTTTATTCCAGCGTCTTTAGCTGCCTCAGCCATAGAACAAACAATAGCTTCAAGCTCTGATATCAGTAGTCCTTCTTCAAGGATAAATGCACTCGACATATACACGGGTTTCGCGCCACTCATCGCAACATCATTCGCAGTTCCATAAATGGCGAGTTTACCGATATCACCACCGGGAAAAACCAATGGGTCAACGACAAATGAGTCGGTCGAAAAAGCTAACTGCCCACCCGAGCTCACCAATTCAGGCAACGAAAGACGCGCTTGATCTTCTTGCTGGCAAAGAGTCGGGTTAGAAAAATGGCGCATAAACACATCATCAATCAATTTCTGCATGGCTTTACCACCGCTACCATGAGCAAGTGTGATTCTATCCATTTGTAACCTCATTAGTACTTGTCGGGGTCATAGTCGGTTGGCGGTGATAATGGTAATAGGCTGCGCACGCGCCTTCGGAGGAAACCATCAGTGCTCCGATCGCATTTTCTGGTACGCATTCTCGGCCAAACAACGAACAATCTGTTGGTTTGCATCTCCCGGACAATACATCACCACAGCGACTTCCTTGTGGATCACTGCTGCATTTTGATTTTGGTTTAAAGAACAATTCAGCATCAAACTGTTGATATTCAGTTGTAAGTTCACTACCGGAATTTTCAATAAAGCCAAGTCCACGCCATTCACTCCGCGCTTTAACCTGATAAACCTCTTCCATCGCCTTAAGTGCGTTACTGTTTCCACCATTTTTAACGACTCTGCCGTACTGATTTTCGATACAACAACGCTTATCGCGGAATTGTTTAATTAACATTAACAGGGCTTGGAGCATATCGAGCGGTTCGAATCCGGTAACAACACACGGCTTTGAAAATTCATCAACTAGTGGTTGATAAGGTTTGGTGCCAATGATCATAGAAAGGTGACCTGGTAACAAAAAGCCATCAATACGCACATCATCTTGGGTCAGTAGCGCATTCAATGTCGGCATGATCGTAATATGTTGGCAGAACAGTTTAAAATTTTGAATCCCACGTTGTTTAGCTTGACGTAATGTCATCGCTGTCGCTGGCATCGTAGTCTCAAACCCTAGCCCAAAAAAGACGACCTGTTTATCGAGGTTCGTCTCAGCCAATTGCAATGCATCCAAAGGCGAATACACCATGCGAATGTCACAGCCACGAGCACGGGCATCAAACAGCGAGCCATTCGAACCCGGCACACGCATCGCGTCGCCAAACGTACATAAAATTGTATTGGGTTGTTCGGCAATCGCGATACATTGATCAAGTCTAGATTTAGGTAACACACATACCGGGCAACCGGGACCGTGAACAAACTCAATACTGCTCGGCAACAGTTGAAGAATTCCATATTTAAATAGTGTGTGAGTGTGTCCGCCACAGACTTCCATAATTTGTAACGGCTTCTTCGCATCTGGAATATCCGCAACAGCTTGTTCAATCTGCTTAATTATTGCTTTGGCGAGCTTTGGATCTCGGTACTCATCAACATATTCCATTAGCCGTTCTCACTCTGTTGACGTTGACTAAAATCATCGAGTTCGTGATCCAAGGCGCTCATTGCTTCCAACGCTTCTAACGTCTCTTTAGCTTGAGCTTCATCGATAACACACATCGCAAAACCAACATGAACGAGTACCCAGTGATTGATTAAGTTTTCTGGTAAATCTTCAACCACACAAGCCAGGTTTACCTCACGTTTAATCCCACTCACTTCGACATGACCAAGCATTTCAACCGGATCGGTGATCTCAATAATTTTTCCGGGAATTCCTAAGCACATGACTTAACGCTCTCCTAACCAGTCAAGCCACACTTGCATACCTTCTCCGCTACTTGCCGAGACCAGCAATATTTCCAGATCTGGGTTGACTCGTTTTGCATTGGCCGTACAAGCATCAAGATCAAAATTCAGATATGGAATCAAGTCGATTTTATTGATTAACATTAAGTCTGCATCAGCGAATATATCTGGATATTTTAATGGTTTGTCTTCTCCTTCTGTGACAGAAAGAATCGCCACTTTATGACTCTCACCAAGATCAAACGCGGCAGGACAAACTAAGTTGCCGACATTTTCAATAAACAGAGTTGTATCTTGCTCTGGTAATAGCCGCGCAATCGCGTCGGCGACCATCTGCGCATCAAGGTGACACCCTTTACCGGTATTAATTTGGATCGCTTGAGCACCGGTTTCACGAATTCGGTCAGCATCATTGGTGGTTTGTTGATCGCCTTCTATCACCATACACTGATCGGTGTCGAGCCGCTTTAAGGTTTCAGTTAACAGCGTGGTTTTACCTGAGCCCGGGCTCGAAACTAAATTGAGAGCCTTAATGTTTCGAGACTGTAAAAATGCTCGATTCCTTTCCGCTATTGCATCGTTTTTTGCCAGTATGTCTTGTTCAATCTGAACCATCCGCGTTTGAGTCATACCAGGTGCGTGCGAGTGCGCCGCTCCCTCTCCATAATGAAGATCTTCACCGCTCAATTCAGGTACAAACCGTTCTTCTTCGTGATGATGAGTATGTTGGTGAGAATGAGCATCAGAGTGTTCGTGGTCTACATGATCACAGTGTGAATGTGCTTCTGGATGGTGATGTGCATGAGAACGATGATGTCCGTGTGGCGCAACAGAGTTCGGTGCCGATGGATAATGATGAACATGAACCTGATTATAATAGTAATGGTGATGGATCACTTGATTGATGCCACCCGCTTGATTGTGTGAATGATCATGTTGATGCTCTTCCGCATGGTGGTGCGAATGGTGTTCGCCGTGATGATGGTCGTGATCATGACTATGTGAATGGTCGTGCCTATCGATGTTTTCAATTCTCGTATTTCCAGCTCCACAGCCACAAGTTGTACACATTAGTGCACCTCCAATTCTTTAATTCTCATTTCATCACCGCTTTCACACTTCAAACTCACACCGCTACAAAGAGGGCATAAATCTAATCGACTGGTTACACTCACTTGAGTCGAGCAATCAAAGCACCAAGCTTGTGCTGCTAATTCGGTGATAATTAAGCTGGCATCTTCAGCCAGCGTATTACGGCTAACAACATCGAAACAAAAATGCATTGCGTCGACTTCGACACCAGCAAATGCTCCAACTTCAATAAAGACCTTAGTCACACGATTAAATTGCTGAGCAAGGGCTTGGTCTTCAATCAATTGGATGATGCTTTCGCAAAGTGACATTTCATGCATAGTGATGCTCGCTCATAGGTTGAGTCCCGATAAAATAATTAGCTCTGAATTTTTTTATTTCCGAATAGAAACGTCACGTTGAAGTCAACACAAGGGTCGACTGCCCAAATTAGTTGTTTCACCATGTTAAGTTGATTCTCCGAAATAGTCTGGCCAAGTAGCGATTTTGCCATTAGCCCATTTCGGCCAAAATGTCGGTCAGTTGGTGCATTTATGTCATAGCTTTCAATCACACCATTTTGGTCAAGCGATACGGTATGTATTAACTCACCGCGCGACGATTGAGCGTGTCCCTGAACAATCGGTGATGCAATCTGTGGGTTTACACAGGCTTGAGCCAATTCGATCAATTTCGCCAATACGCGGGTAACAACACTTGGCCCCCAGAGTGCCAATGATTGTTCCACAAGCGGATGGCGTGGGTGTGCTCTATTCAATGGGCCACTTTCAAGTAGAGGATCCCAATGCTCAAATGACCCCAATCGCACACTTCCTAGATCTAGCATTGACGACCATAACGTCGCATAAGGTGCGTTGGTTTTCGCCCAGCGCATGAGCTCAGACCAAGAAAGGGTTAAAAATTCTCTCGGCATTACGCCAAAAATAGCTGTCATTGAACCTTTAATCGCCTCCCAATCGATGTCACTTGACGTTGGTAACGGTGAGCTTAATGACAAATTCGGCTGTTGCTGTAATTGCTTAAGCAACGGTTGGGTAATCGCGATACTCTCGCTTTTAGCGTAATCGTCGCCAATTAATGCTCGCATCATCATCCATAGTTGCCAGCTGTGCTCCTTGACCCATTCCAAGCTACAACGTTCAACCAAAATCGATTGTTGATTTGGCTCGAGTGCAATATTTCTTGCTCCGGCCAACGCGCTATAAGCCGCAGCCTGTTGTGCTTGTGAGCACAAAGAAAACAACACTGGAATCTTCAGTAATGCTTGTGCGGGTGTCAATCCAACAAGTAGTTTACCGAGGTTTTGAGGTCGGCTATTTTGAATCGTTAACCGCTCAACCAGTCTTAGTTCAGATAAGCCCTTAGCGATTAAATGCAGCTCAATTTCTATCTTACCTGTAGAGGCAATAGCACTGTTTGGCATTTCGGGTTTGGTTAACTCGTCCACGTCACTTCGCCTCGCTATAACGCTGGCGTTGGATTGACCAACTTAGTAAACAATTGACGCCGTGACTTATCATTCACAGTATCAAGCGGAAGCGCGACAATCAGGCGGCGAATATCGATTGCGAGCTGCCTCGCTGCCGAATGAGTGGTTAAGTGTTTTACCGGAGAGCACAACGAGCACGACAAGTATTGCCCCAACTCTTCATGATAACTGGCGAAAAAAGTATATTGATTTTCACCCAGCGTCAGCCCCATTTTGTCGCCGACATTAAGTGACTGCGACCATTCTCGACCGGGCCCAGGAAATAGCAGCAAATCCATACACCATGGGGTTAACAGCACCCCAAGCCAATTTTCTTCGTGCAGAGCAAAGCCAATACATTCGACCGATAAGTTCGTGTTAACAAAAGGAAGAGCTTTCATTTCAGTGTGATAAATACTGTTGAATACCTCACTCACTACCACACTAGGGTTTTCAATAGAGTTCATTGGCACGTTGAATATCTCCCTCTTCAATGGCAGTAATTAAAGCAATCGCGTTGAGTGCTTCATCTTGTTCCATTTTTTCTACAGCAAATCCACCAACTTGAATGATCAAGTAATCTCCGACTTCGACAACTTCTTCAAGCATCATCAGGTTAACGGTTTGCTGCTCTTCCCGCGTTTCCACTACTGCTGCCATACCATTATGTGACACGGTAACCACCTTTGCTGGATACCCTATACACATGTGGTGCTCGTTTTCGTTCTTGGGTAAACGCCTATTTCAGTAAGGTAATCGAGTACGCATTTTTTCATCGTTGGCATTGAATTAATCACTGTTTGGGTCATGTCCAAGCCGGGTTCAACCGACTCCGGTACCACCCCCACAAGATAGATATGGTTTGGGGATTCATCAGTGAGTTTTAATGAGCCGAGTAAATCGGAAAGTCCGAGCTGATGTGGTGACACTTTATTGTTAAACAGTGCTGGAACATCGTCATCTTTTAAAACAACAACCGTACCGGGATCGGCTCCGGTTAACACCGCATCAATAATAATAACGTGGTCACGACTGGCAATGTAATCAAGCAACTCCATTCCCGCGGTGCCGCCATCGACGACTTCAACACCACTCGGAAAATCAAAGGTGTCTTCAAGCTGTTCAACAATATGGACACCTACAGATTCATCACTTAGTAATATATTACCCACCCCTAACACTAAGATATTTGGTTTGCAGTCTTTCATTCTATACCACTTTAATTTCCATAATGCCCTTCCCGCGCGTATCAACAATATGCACCGCACATGACATACAAGGATCAAATGAGTGGATAGTGCGTATCACCTCTAGCGGCCTGTCAGGATCTGCAACGGGCGTCCCGATTAGCGAATGCTCGTAAGGCCCAAGTTGTCCATCGTTATTACGCGGGCCGGAATTCCAAGTTGAAGGGACAACCGCCTGATAGTTTTCAATTTTGCCATCTTCAATCACGATCCAATGGGACAACAGACCACGAGGCGCTTCTAGGAAGCCAACGCCCTTAATCGTACCTTCTGGGAATTCTGGTTTGATATAGGTCTCGGTATCACCGGTAGCGATATTGTCTATCAGGGCTTTCCATTCTTGGTGTAATACGTCTTTCAATACTCCACAGCGAACCGCGCGCGCAGCATGGCGACCTAATGTAGAATGCAACTGACTTAGCTCTGGTTTTATACCAGTGAGTTTTTCATACGCACCAAGTACATCATTCAAATGGGTAATCGTCATTTCGTCTTTAGCAACAACTGCACAGAACACTTGCGCTAAAGGACCAACCTGCACCGGCTTACCGTAGAAAGTTGGAGCTTTCACCCAAGAGTATTTACCATCATCTTCGAAACCGGTGTAATCCGGGTTGGTTTTACCTTCCCAAGGGTGAAATGGCCCATCTTCTTCGTACCAAGCGTGTTTGCTGCCTTCGGCGATGCCATCGATTAAATACTGATCTTGATGGCTATCGATGGATTTGAATGTAGACAAATCAGCATTTTCGAAATAACCGCCTGGCATTCTAAACCCAGTCCCCTCTGCATTGGTTGGGATCTCTGGCATAGCCAAATAGTTCGTTACCCCTTTGCCAATCGATAACCACTCAGGGTAATTCGCCGCGACGATAGCCACATCGACCTTATAAACTTGCTCGATAAACTCATCAAGTTGGTCGATAAATGACTTAATCAGCATCAAACGTTCCATATTAAGAACGCTTTCGGAGTCTAAATTGATTGGGTTTGCTACTCCGCCCACGGCCAAATTCTGAATATGGGGCGTTTTCCCACCTAAGACGGCAACAATACGGTTAGCATTGCGCTGATGTTCTAAAGCTTGTAAGTAGTGCGCGACAGCGATTAAGTTAACTTCAGGGGAAAGCTTCATCTCTTTATGTCCCCAGTAGCCATTGGCAAAAATACCAAGTTGACCGCTATCGACTAGCCTCTGTAGCTTCGCCTTCACCTTGGTAAATTCTTGTACTGAATTTAACGACCAAGTAGAAAGTGATTCCATAATTTCAGCACACTTTTTCGGATCAGCAGAAAGTGCAGAAACGACATCGACCCAGTCTAGAGCAGAGAGTTGATAAAAATGAACCACGTGATCATGAATACTATGCGCCGCAGAAATGATGTTGCGAATATGATGTGCGTTAACGGGAATTTTGAGCTCGAGTGCACTTTCAACGGCTCGAACTGAAGCCAGAGCGTGTACAGTAGTACAAACTCCGCATATGCGTTGCGTAATCATCCATGCATCGACAGGATCACGTCCTTTTAAGATCTCTTCCATGCCACGCCACATCGTGCCCGAAGACCAAGCATTGGTCACAACACCGTTGTCGATTTCACAGTCAATGCGCAAATGGCCTTCAATACGAGTAATTGGATCAATAGTAATTCGTTGACTCATGAATAGTTCCTTTAAAATTCTTTAAATCGATTGAGGCCATCTAGGCTTTATTCGTTTGTTTAATTTGATTAATTCGGTTGGTTGTTGCTGCACCCGGTAGTATTGGCAGCAATTTGATCAGCAGGATGTACCCCACAATTTCAATAGCAACAAGTCCGAAAGAAAGCAGTATTTCTTCTAAAGATGGGAAGTACTGATAACCTTGCCCCGGATGATAAGCAACGATGGCCAAGTCAATTCGGTACATAGCAGCACCGACTAAAAGACTCAATGCAGCTAAAAATAACAGCCCGCCGTTATCTCTAATCCGTTTTACCAAGATGACTGGCCAAGCGATCAATACAAGTTCTGCAATATATAGCCAACTGTAGATATCGCCTTCAAAAACATAATCCCATTTATGAGCGATATTGGTGGAATGAAGACGTAAAATGATAAACATCCCGACCAATACTTGAATAAATGAGATTAACTTATTCATCAATGGACGTTCATCAGGCATACGATCTTTGAGCCCAGCGGCAACGAGTGCACCTTCGAATATCACAATGGAACAGCCCATAATCAGAGCGCCAAGCAATGAGAAGATCGGCAAGAACTCATAACTTTGCCACAAAGGATGAATTTTATGGCCTGCGGAAACGAAGAGAGATCCCATTGAAGACTGGTGCATCATTGGCAGCAAAGCCCCTAGCGCAATCACTGCAAATAAGAATTTATTCAATACGCGTAACGGAATCTTAAGCCCAAGTTTTTCGAGTAACGCGGGAGCAAATTCTAATCCAAGCACTAAGATATAAACCGTCATACACGCTGCCGTTTCAAACAGCACTGAGTTCACATTGAAATAACCGGGATGGTAGAAATAAGGCAGGTTCCACCAGCGTCCCATGTCCATCAGAATCGATAAACCACCCAACGCATATCCAAATAAACTCGCCAATAACGCCGGGCGAACTAACGCATGATATTCACCCTTGTTAAACACATAAACGATCCACGCAAGAGCCCAACCACCGCAGGCAAAGCCAGTTCCTACTAACAAATCAAAGCCGATCCAGATTCCCCAAGGATAGCCCCCATTTAAGTTGGTCACGTCTTCTAAACCAAGTACCATTCGTTTAATAATGATCAGAAAACATACGAAGGCGAAAAATCCAAAAAAGATGACGGGCCGAGTGAGCAAACGTCCACCTAACGGATTTATTTTATGATGATCATTCATGATGATCCTCCTTGTTACCGTTATCTAGCGTCTTATCTTCTCCCGGCTCTTTATACATATTCTTCCGGGTTAGATACATAAGCCCCATTAACGCAGTAAACGGCAACATCATTCCTTGATAGAGCGTATGTTGAATCGTTTCGGATCGTGCACCGTAAGCTTGTTTAGGCAAATCTGGTAAATCTAACGCATCAGGTTTTCTCGCAGTTAATGCCAACACCTGAGTGCCACCACCTTCAAATTCGCCATAAACGTTATCGTAGTAGCTCGGGATCGCTTTTTTATGTTCTAGGCCCGCGAAAAGTGTCTCGCGTGGATACTCATAAATATCGCCGGGTTTCATCATCAAGCGTCTTTTTGCCTCAGATAAAAGCTCTTCACGCGTTCCATAAATAATGGCTCCAGTCGGACACACTTCAACGCACCCAGGCAGTAATCCATTGTCGATACGTTCTACGCCCGGTTGATTACACAGTTCGCATTTCTGGATTTGCCCAAAGGGGTCGTGATATTCATATTTGGGAACATTATATGGACAGGCAACCATGCAATAGCGACAGCCAGTACAGATATCGGGATCATTCGAAACAATGCCAGTAACGGGATCTTTAGTCATCGCCGACACTGGGCAAACCGATACACAGTTAGGATCGACGCAGTGCATACATTGACGTTTAATATAAGAATAACCATTGGTTGGATCGTCTTTTACCGAGCCATCTCCACAGTCGTAGCGACGAATAACGTTTAATGCATAAGGCGACAGATTGGCATTCATCTCCCACTGCTCTGCACCACCATCAGGGCTAGGCTGCATATGATTGACGTCTTTACATTTAACAACACATGCCTGACAGCCAATGCACAGCGTCGAGTCATACAGCATTCCGACTGCATTAGGCAAAGGAGGATGGGATTCACGAGCGCTTGTAGGTGCGCTGGTAGCAATCACCGCGCCACTCGCAGCGAGCTTTAAAAAGTCTCTTCGTTCCATTAGAACTCCTCTTCTTTCGGAGCAGCAGGAGCAGAAGATGAATATGCTCGCTTCCTCTGTTGGCGAGTCATTTCTCTTGCGGTAACCAAGCTAACACCAGCTGCAAGGCCGGCAATACCACCTAAAATAGCGGTGGCAGTCGGGGTCGGTCCTGTTCCAACCACCACATCAACCTCAGGAAGCGCTTCTGGAGGCGTAGCCAATGTCACATTCGCCAGTTCATGAATGCCTTTACTAAAGCCGACATTTTCTTCGTTACAACCAATACATGGATGCCCGATTCCAACCGGCCAGATTCCACCGCCAATGTCACAAAACTCAAGCGATGGGCAGTTTCCATAAGTCTCTGGCCCTTTACAGCCTAACTTATACAAGCAATAGCCCTGACGATGTCCTTCATCACCGAACTCTTTGGCAAAACGGCCAGCATCAAAATGAGGTCGGCGTTCACAGTTTTCGTGTATAAGTCGGCCATAAGCAAACTCTGGTCGATTTTTATTATCCAACCCTGGCAGGCGATTAAAGGTAATTAGGTGTGCGACAGTCGCTAAGAAGTTATGTGGATTCGGTGGGCACCCTGGAATATTAACAACGGTTTTGCCGGGCAAAATATCTTGAAGTGAACGCGCGTCGGTTGGATTTACACCAATTGACGGCACTCCACCCCAAGCAGAACAAGACCCTATCGCAATAATCGCAGCGGCGTGTTCCGCTGCTTCTTCGATATGTTTAAGGATTGGTTTACCTGCAACCATGCAATAGACACCGTCATCTTTTGTCGGAATCGAACCATCGACCACCAACACATATTCGCCTTTGTATTGTTCTATTGCGCGGTGTTTATTCTCTTCAACCTGATGACCAGCTGCCGCCGAAAGTACCTCGTGGTATTCCAGTGAAATCATATCGAGTATTAGGTTTTCAACCGTCGGGTGAGTAGAGCGAAGCAAGGACTCAGTACATCCCGTACACTCTTGAGCACCAATCCAAATTACTGGAGGTCTTTTATTACTCACGAGAGCATCAGCAACTTTTTGAGCCGCAGACGCATTATGAATTCCCATAGTAGCCGCGAGACCAGCACAAAATTTCATAAACGAGCGACGCGTTATTCCGTTACTCTCAAGGGTATCGTAGCCATCCATAACTGATGCTCCTGTACGTAATTAAATTAAATAGTTTTAGTGATTTACAGACAAGTATTGAGAAATGCTTTTCAACAGGGGCATTAGTATGGTTATTTATAAATAATATAAAGTGGTCATGGTCATATTATTAATTAGTAATTCAATGCACATATCAAAATCTATTTCCCTTATATAAGACGCTAATAATAATCACGATATGAACTAATCATTCATTGCTTAATATTAATTAAAAGATAATAAGTAATGATTATGATAACGATTATCAACATGGTCGTTAAGAGTCGAAAATTATTAAATAATAGTTTCAAAATAGATCTTGATATAACCAAATATATATTTTCAACAATAACATTAAAACATTTGATATAAGTGAAATGTAATTACGTTATTAAAAAATAAGTTTTTATAACATTAAAATTATAAGAAGGGATAAGAATATATATAAAACAGAAGGCAATGTAAAAAATGGATGAGATATATTATTATTCTCATCCATCAACATTAAAAATACTAAGATGTTATGAATTAAGCATTAAATAAGATAGCCACACTTAAATTGAATTTCCTTCAACATAACGAGCAACAATGTTGCGATCATCTCCGGTATAAATAAACCGCTCTAGCCTATCTTCTAATGAATACCATTCAGCGGTAAAATCATCATCTTCAATCACCAAAGCATCAAGTGCATAACCTTGTTCAAAACTCCCAGTTTTGCCGAAGAACTCACCACCACCTTTCGTTCCTAAATAAAACCCTTCAGCTATAGAAAGCGGGCGATCTTCAGGATGTTCTAGACTGTACAATTTCGATAATTGAATAGCTCGAGTAATTGCTTCGTTCATACCCAGTTTGTGCCCACCCGCTATATCGCTGCCCAAACCGAGTTTCATCCCCATTTCTAGATATTGTCTAACCGGCATGATGCCACTGCGCACATTGATATTTGAATCAGGGCAATGGACTAAGAACACCTTGTTTTTCTTAGCAAGTTCGATCTCTTTATCGTCGAGATAAATGGCATGGGCCATCAGCGTCGGTGTTTGTCCAAATAACTGGTGCTTATGATAAACATCGGAGTAGCTTTCTGCATCTTCGAATAGTTCTTTAACCCAGTTGACTTCATCTAGATTCTCACTCAAATGAGATTGCACCGGTAAATTATGTTTTAACGCCAGTTCACCTAACCGTTTGAGTAACTCTGGTGTCGACGTTGGCGCAAAGCGTGGCGTGATAATCGGCTTCACTAACGCCTCGTCTTTGTACTTCTCGATTAAGTACTCTGTTCCTGTTATCGAGTCCTCAATTGTCTCAATGATAAATTCTGGCGCGTTGGTATCCATATTGACTTTCCCGACCAAGGCTCCGACACCCCGGTCCCTTAACGCGTCAAATAGAATCTCCGTACCTTCGGTTGAAGAAGAAGCAAATATACACGACCTTAATGTCCCACTCGCGACTAGCTTATCAGCAAAGCGAGCATAAATTTTTCGTGCAAATTCGGGATCCTGATATTCCTTCTCTAGCTTAAACGTATAATCATTTAACCATTGCAGTAACTGGTGAGTCATTCCAATACCGCATTGCGGAAATTGAGCTGCATGTAAATGTAAGTCGACAAAACCTGGGATAATCAACCGATTACCATAATCTATCACCACATCATCGTTATGCTCTTGTGGAAGCTCGCGATAAATTCCTTTAATGACGCCATCGATCGCAACAATATAGCTTTCTGGATAGACATCAAACTTATCTGCGATTGCGGTATAGAGAATGTTTCCCTTTAGAATTGTAGTGTTTTTCATTGATTACTCTCCCTACCAATAAGGAACTATAGTGAAGTTCCAACAAACTAAAATCCTTTTCGACCCTCCAGAATATCGCGACTCCTCAACAATCAAAACAGTTTTTCGTGATTGAATGCAAATATCTTGTCCGAGGTGACGAACTAGGCAATGCCTTGGTCTTTTGGGTTGAGCATTTCTTTCGTATTTATATTGTTAGAGTGTATTAGGCGAACGACGTCAAAAGAAACGTAAGGTAGGCAGAGGTGAGGAATTCGCTCGATAAAACAGGATAAAGATATTTCCTTATCCTGTATCAACGGGTATCAGAGAGTCTAGCGTTTAATAACCGACTCCTGCCGATTGTACATTGTCAGGATCGAAAGCGTGACAAGGTGTTACTGCATGTACTGCGCCGCACTCCGGACATTGCGCTTCAAATGTCTCCATCTCAAACTGAGTACGGCAGCCTTTGCAATCCAAGGTCATCGCTATTGGCATCGATTGTTCAGAAAACCCCATCATTCTAACTTTATCTACAACTGCTTTGCCGTCTTCAAATTCTGCAGAACATCCATCGTGCATCTTAATTTCCTCTAGTTATCATTGTTATCTATTAGGGTCAGCGACTCACCAAATCGTAATTGGTTGCGATATCCCATTAGTGTTTGATCAAGCTTCTCAAGTGTTCCGAGTAGTTGACGCTCTTGGTCCGAAGTATCGAGTACACGCGCGATACCACCATTTTTTATCACCAATCGACGGTCAGCCATAAGCGCCAAAATAGGATCATGGGTTGCCATCAGCACAATTTTGTCTTCAGCCAGCAGCAGTTTTAACGCTCGCTTACGATCGATTCCAGCGTTTTCAATTTCATCAATCAACACAATCGGTGTCCGGCTTAAAATCGCGGTATCTGCAATCATCAGTGCCCGAGATTGTCCGCCCGATAAACTGGTAATTGGAGTTTCCGGCGTGAACGGTTCACCCGCGAGATCGTTTGCTTCTGCGATGATGCGGTCGACTATTTCATCCGCGTCTTGCACTAAACGGCTTGCAGCATGAAGCGACACAAATTCTCGGACTTCTAAATCCATAACAAAATTCATATTTTGCGATAGTTGAGCGACCAATTTCTTAGTTGTGGAGAATCGCCAAGAGTGATCAGGAATATCGCCGTTGATGAGTATTCTTCTTCCCGTCGGGGTATCCGCCTGAGCGACCCATTCAATATCCCCCAATAACCGGCTCTTACCAGAACCCGTTGGGCCCACAATAGAGACGACTTCGCCGCTTTTAATGGTTAGCGAGGTAAAGCCTTCATCGGTACCTGATTTATCGGTTCCAGCCAGTAAGGTAATTGAGCGCACGTCATCATCTTGACCTAAAAACTGAAGCATTTGATTGATAAAGTCCGTCATCTGGTCAATCAGAACATTTGGATCGATTGCTCTATCCTCCTGCTCAATCTGGTCAAACTGATTCAAATACTCCAACACAGTGCGTTGTTCATCGTCATTTAGTTTTAGCTGGTTATCACTGAAAAACGTGGTCAGAAATGGGTAATCGAATAACAACGACGCAACACTTCGATGTTCTACTTGAGTACGTTCAATCATGAGTTGTCTTCCATATCAATTTTACGCACATTACCCATCTGATAACTGTCACCAATGCGAGTTTCACCAAGGCAATATGAACAAAGTGCCGACGGCATGGTAAACCGAAGCTCACTACCTACAACCGTTGTTACACTTTGTTCGCTATGGAGCAACGTGCTTAGCTCAAAACAACCTTGACCGGTTAAGCCATTAATATTCATGATTGTCGCGGCTGGGTTCACCAAGTTTACTTTGGACGCAAACACCTCCCGTTCAGCCTGACTCACAATATCGCCCTTAGTAATCACAACAATGTCAGCTGATTTCAGCATTGGCCCAATTTTTTTGGGTGTGTTGATTCCACTTAGGTTGTCGATCACACATACCGCTTTGATTTCTTTGACATAAGGAGAGCACCGATTACATAGGCCAGCAGATTCACTGATCAGTAAATCCATCTCTTGTGATAATCCCCATTTGACGATTTCTTCAATATTGCTGACAAAGTAATGGTCGGGACACATAGACCCGGACAGCCCTTTTTTGACTGGAATCCCAGCTTTTTTATACACCAAATCATCATCGGTATAGAGGCAGTCAAATTTAACCACACCAATGTTTAAACCTTTCGCTTTCAATGCGTTTGCGGTTTTAACAATGACTGCGGTTTTGCCCGACGACGGTGGACCCGATACAGTGACTAAATTCACTTACAACACCCTCCGCTATTACAATTCTTCTGCGCACTTGCACCACTTTCCGCTGTAAATAACGTTTCACAGTGCCTGATAAGTGAAGAGAGATCGTTTTGTTCGATATAATCCCACCCCAGCCACATAAATGGATGCGCTTCCGGCAGCACATTCGTAACCTTCGGATGAGTACTCGGAAACAACCCTTGGCCGGCGAGCAAGTCACCCACATCTTCTGAAGCAAATAATTCGACAATATCTTTAAGCTGCTCGGCTTTCTCAGACTTCGCCAGCATAAAAATAGGACTGATGATTGCACCATCCTGTGGCCATACCGCTTGCAGTGGTCCGTCACCTTTCACCATTTTTGAAAAGAAATAAGGCATGATGGTAATCGCCGGCTTGCGCTGTTTACGCCGTTCACTTCTTACCATTTCTGCAGGGTGCATTGACTCAAGTAAACTGCGACCTAACGCACGAACACCATCATCGCCATACATTTTGTGAATATTTAATAAAATCGCATTAAACAGGTCGAAATCGGATACCGGAAGAGAGACGCTGTTTTCAAACTGCGGGTCTAGAAGGTCAGCCCATGAAGAAGGCATTGGTCTGTCACCAAGCTCTGCGGTGTTGATTAGAAACAGCGCTGGTACAACTGCAAGTATGGAATAGTGTTTTTTGGGATCTTTAATATTTAATCCCGAAAAGTCAGAATTGTAGTCATCAATCCCAGTAAAGTCTGCAAACATGCCTTGCTGTCGATAGCGACCGAAACGTTGCTGGTCGAAAAACATGTCAAACCCCGCCGACAGAAACAAATCCGGCAGCAAGTCGGGATCATTAACGCCATCGATATTCTTCTGAACCCAATCTAGCCCCATAGATGCCGCTTTGAGTTCGTGTTTTATCTCTGGCTGGCCTGATTCTTGGCGTTGTTTTAAAAACGAATTCCATTTTTCCATCAATTGAATTCTTATCGGACAGGGTAAGATACCGACTACGTTCAACGAACTTGCATCTGCCGCACTGGTTTTATTCTCCATCAACGTAACATCGCTTTCATTTGAATTACTTGAGATGGCTTCTTCCAATAAACCCGTAAACGCATCGAGGTCCATTTTCTTCATCATCACCGCGTTGGCTAAAGAAATACTCTTGCCCATACTGGTACGCATCGCTTGATCATTCATTTGCGGAAAACCATTCGACACAAACACAGCGATGGTTTCTGGGTAACGATCGGTAATCTCGAATAAGGTACTTTGTTTATCTATCATTTGGCTTATGTCCGTATGTCAGCAGCTGAGTTCAATTCAGTAATCGTTGTCTTTTTCAATGTGTTATAGACTTGCAGGTTTAGCTTGTGAATACGGTCATCAAACATACAATTATTAAATGGACAACTCGTCCGCCCTAACGGACAACTGTTCATTTTTATTTTTGTTTGAAATACCTCATAGACATCGAGAAAACTTACATCGCTAGGTGATACGGTCAGCGCAAAACCACCAGATGGGCCCCGCGTCGAACTTACCCAACCAGCTTTATGTAATGTCCCAAACACTTTTGCTAGGTGCGCTTCAGAAGCAGAAAGTCGCATTGCGGCGTACTTTACACTGACGCGTTTCGGAGCCATTTCCGCGAGCAATCCCAGTCCATGAATTGCCAAAGATGTGCCTTCAGAGATGTTAATTAAACTATTCACACCTACCTCTATGTATTTAGGTATTTAGGTATTTAGGTATTCGAATACCTAATTAGAAAGCAACGCAAACAACACGACAACGCCTAATATTGGTAATTAATTTTTACTTTTTGATTATTACAGAATGAAATAGCACGCGTGTGGTGTGAATGGTCACTGATTATAACCAAAGTAGTAAGTTAAATTGCGATGGAAAATTCGGCATTGTTATAAAGAAACTGCATTTGCTCCTCTTTATACAACGCAATCAACTCTTGTCCCACTAGTGAAAAACAACTTCTTATCAATTGGACGCCTACTAAATATAAACGCTACTTACATCGATATATCAAACTAAATCCAAGCATAAACTTAATGCATATGCTTTCACATGAGACTTAAGCTGAAAATCGAAACGTTGATCCCGTGAACCAATCACAAATATTACAAATACTCAATATTCAACACTCCTACTGAGTGAATTATGAAAATACGTAAATATAACTATTTCAATTAATTTGTATTTCTACAAACTTGGAGTCCACCATGTCTACACAACCTTATCCAAAATCAAACCCCACTCTGCTACAAGGTTTTTCTTCTATCTGTACTACAGTAGTACAACGATATTTACCCGACCCCTTTCTTTTTGCTGCCATTCTAACCTTCATCGTATTTCTATTAGCTATGCCAATAACAAACCAAAGTCCACTGCAAATGGTTGATGCATTTGCCGGAGGTTTTTGGAAGTTATTAAAGTTTGGGATGCAGATGGCTTTAGTTGTAGTAACAGGACATGCGATGGCATCAGCTCCTGTGTTTAGACGGGGGCTATCAAACTTGGCTATGATTGCAAAAACCCCAGGCCAAGCGATTCTAATTGTAACTTTTATCTCCGCAATAGCGTGTTGGATCAATTGGGGATTTGGCTTAGTTGTAGGCGCTATCTTCGCAAGAGAACTAGCAGTAAAAGTCAAAGGAGTTGATTACCGACTTCTTATAGCTTCAGCCTATACTGGGTTCCTATTCTGGCATGCGGGTCTATCAGGTTCTGTACCCCTTGCATTGGCGAGTGGAAGTAACTTAGAAACGGTTACTTCTGGTGTGGTGACTACTGCTATTTCAACGGATCACACTATATTTTCAGGTATGAATATCGTTATTCTTCTCGTGATGTTGGCTATAATTCCAATCTTAAATAGAGCCATGCATCCAACTAACGAAAACGTTTTTACTATTCCCCCACATCTACTTAGTAACGAAAGTGATAAAGACATTGAACAGTATATTCCTAAAACTCCAGCAGAAAGACTCGAACATAGCCCTTGGATTAATCGACTGTTAGCTTTACTTGGCTTCACTTATATCATCAGCTATTTTATTGACAATGGTTTCGCGCTCAACTTAAACATTGTTAACTTCATTTTTTTGTTCACTGCGATTTTACTCCATGGAACACCTAAAAAATTACTAGATGCAGTAGCCGAGGGAACCAAAAACACTACAGGTATACTGCTTCAATTTCCATTTTATGCCGGTATTATGGGGATGATGGTTGCCAAAGGACCAGATGGAATATCACTTGCGGGAGCCATGTCTGATATGTTCGTTTCAATTTCGAATGACGTGACATTCCCTCTCTTTACGTTTTTAAGTGCTGGTATTGTAAACTTCTTTGTTCCTTCTGGTGGGGGGCAGTGGGCCGTGCAAGCTCCAATAATGATGCCAGCAGGCTTAGAACTCGGAGTCCCAGCAGCAAAAACAGCTATGGCAATCGCATGGGGTGACGCATGGACTAATATGATCCAGCCTTTTTGGGCGCTACCCGCTCTAAGTATTGCCGGATTAAGTGCTAAGGATATTATGGGTTACTGCATTGTGTCTCTATTGGCTTCTGGGGTTATCATAGGTCTTGGGTTGATGATCTTTTAAATCTAAAACATCACACCGACCAAGCTAAGTAAGAAATATTGCATAGAATTTATGAGATATAAAAACGTCACCTCAAGTCGGTGACGTTTTATTTTATTATTGATCGAGCACTAAGCCAGCTCAGGCCACTTGTCGAATGGCTGTTTAGTTAATACCATTTCGCCATTTTCACCTTTTTGGATGTTGATCCAAGCTTGCCAATTTTCATAATCCACCTCTGGATAATCTAAGCGGTAGTGACTACAACGGCTTTCAGTTCTCATCATCGACGCTCTTAGTTTCATTTCAGCGGTATGAATCATATTCTTGGTTTCATGAGCCAATCTTAGTTGGTGACGATCTTCTGCCAACAACATTGGTGCATGATGCTCTTTCAATTCTTCAATATAAGCAAGCGCGCCTTGCATCATGCGTTCTTTCTTAATATAGAGAACAAAGTTCGGAATCATCACGCCTTGTAATACTTGTGTTACCCAAGCTGGGCTGTACCCTCTCTCCCTTTTGAGTGGAGCAAGAATTTCGTCATTGATCTTGGTTTTATTTGCATCACTAGCGACCATTTGTTCGATGGCTTTACTTGCCTTCGCAGCCGCTTCTCCAGCCATAGCACCTTGAACACAAGAACCCGCTGACGAGCCTCCTATCTGAGTATAAATACCACCTGACATATATGAGCCTAAGGCATCACCTGCCGCATAAAGTCCCGGAATAGAACTTAAGCCGGTTTCATCAATAGGGACGATACCTTCTGCTTTGTGAATCGCCATACCTGCAGTCGATCCCCCAACTTGTTCACCACCCATACCTGGAGGCCCCTCTTGAGGCGGTTCTCCAAACATAGCTAACAAGCTAGCAATACCCGGAGGTGGTCCCCCCATGCCCGGCAAACTCTTATCAGCGAATGCTTCTGGGGTATATGGTCCTTCACTTGGAGCCGCTACGGCCTGCGCCGCCTCCCCTGGCTTAGGCGGTGGTCCCATAACAATTGGAGCCCCCTTTGTATACGCTTCATAGTTCGAATCAACACCTAGGTGATGTTTAACCACAACACCATTAAGCTGAGGTTTATCTTCAAACAATCCATGCCAGTTATCATAACTAGACCCTGAGTTTTCTGATGAGCCTGGGTGACCATCGTTCCATTCTTTACCCGTCACAACTGCGCCAATATCATAAGCCATAATGGTGCCGTCGTGAGTCAGGTCGCACATTGGGAAGCCATTTGGTTTAAAGCCTCCAGAACCGGTGCACAGTACTACGGTTTTCGCATTAAAGAATATGACTTTGTTCTCATCCATACTGAAGCCAGCAGCGCCGACGACGCGACCCTTCTCCTTCATTAAGTGGGTAATCATCACGCGTTCTTGAAGAGGGATATCGCGCTCGTTTATTGGCTTAGAGAACGACTTATTATACAAAGGAGAATCAAAATAGCCCCACGATTTCAGCTCTTCAGCTCTGGCTTGTGAATGCTCTGCTAACTGACGAGTAAATACCGGGTTATTAGTTTGAATCGATGATTCCGACACTTGCGCGACAAACTCATCAATGCTTATTTCGGCATTGGACTTATCATAAGTAAAAAAGCCTTTCGCAAATGGCGTTAAACCTGAACTGCCTAAGCGCCCTTTCGACACCATCATAACTTTGGCGCCGGCGTCGTGTGCTTTGACCGCAGCGAACAGACCTGCAAAGCCACCACCGATAACGAGCACGTCAGTTTCATGGTTCTCTTGAGTGTAATCTTCTACCTTGATTGTGGGCTTATTTTCTACTGGCCTACCTGCTGCAAAAGCTGAAGATGCAAGCATTGAAGCACCAATTACACCACCGGCAACACCAATAAATTGGCGTCTAGATATTTTTGTTTTATCACTCATGTTACTACCTCCAAGAAACCATAACGGGTAATGTTTTTTCAGGAGTGATGGTTATCGCCCCCACTGGACAATACAGTCTGCATAAATGACAGATCTGACAATCTTCCGGATAAGTGATCACGGCAACTTTCTTGTTCTCGTCAAACTGAATAACATCGGTTGGACAACTTTCAACACAGGTCTTACACCCTATGCAACCTGATATTTGACTAATTGGCATATCGTTTCCTCAAAAACCTGTATTTAAAATGAGATCTGTTCGAAGTGAATGTCAGCGGTAGGAATGCCGCTTGCTTCAAGACTTTTCTGTACCGATGCAATCATGCCTTCAGGACCACAAAGATACACACTGTGATTGGTTCCATTAATCGTTTTAAGGACAGATTGGATACATTCCTGATCAACAAAACCTTTGCGAACATCGGGTTCATCACCGACCTCCATACACACCAATTGTTGACTAAAGTCGGGCATCTCTGATTCCAGTTTCTTAACCTCATCCTGTAGCGACATCTGTTGATAATCACCATTACCGTAAATCAGACGTATCGGACGTGGATCTTTATTCGCGGCAAGTTCGCTTAATAGACTTAACATTGGTCCGATCCCCGCCCCTCCTGCGATAAGAACGATGGAATCTGCATCTTTGCTTTCATTTAAACCCATGCTTCCGTATGGGCCATCAACAAACACTTCTTGACCAATAGATAGCGTGTTGAGCTGAGATGTATAATCACCTAGTTCTCTGATCACCATTGAAAAGCGAGGAAGTTCATCGGTGCTTGATGCGATTGAAAATGGGTGGTCATTCAAGTTGAACACTGAACTTCCAGTATTAATCCACACGAACTGTCCTGCCTCAAAAGAGAAATCGTCGTTGCTATTTTTCTCTAATACAACCTTCCAATCTCTACTACTGACTTTCTTTATGTCGACTAAGGTAAACGGCTTAGCCAGAATCATGCGTTTCTTAGTAATATGGTTGTAAGCCACGAGTAGCACTGAAGAAACACAAAGTAACCACCAAATCGCATTAAACGCACCGCTAAATTGACCATGACTGCCCACGGTGGTGATGTGTAAAGTAGCTAAAACGGCAATGACAACAAAGCCGACTAAGTGAGTCAGGCGCCAGGTTTCGTAGCTCATTCTAAGGCGATTCTTAAATACAGCTGTGAGTACCCATAAAATCATTGCAACCCATGCAATAAGACCTGTTAGCATCTGCGGTGCAACAACGATCTCAATAACGCTTCGAATGCCATCATCGACAGACTGAAAGAATTTTGGGGCTAAAATAAACAAAGGGTGAAGAAAGAAGAAAATCCCAATCCACTGACCAATTTTTTTATGCTTGGACATACTCCAATCAATATTTGCGAATAATGAGATTTGTTTTACACGGCTACCCAAAGGGAACTGTACGAAAAACGCCATCATGAAGATGACATTAAAAATACTGATCGCACTTAAGTAGAAACCTTTTCCATCCATGTCGAGAGATAAAGTAACAAGAAATGGAATGACTAATAAAATAGCGTATAACGCAAGCAGCTTCTTATGCTTAATATGCAATTTAAAACGACTCGGCTTGGGTTTAGAGGTATCTAAAGAGATTGCTTCTGTATTCATCTGTTGTTTCCATGTGTCAAAGTGAATAAATATTCCGATTAGATTAAGTGACCTTTTTATATATCGGCTTTTAATGTTGCGTAAAAACGCACTTATCCGATTACATAGAAACGCTAAGTCATCAAGGGTTAACGATCGGTTTAGTTTAGATAAAACCACGAAATATATAAGTGAAATATGATCTGGATTTCATTAAATGAAAAAATTGCTAAATGAATACGATAAATAAAAGGTATATCCAGCTTCCTTAGAAGCTATATATATTCGTAATAAGAATTATTTAAATTAACAATCTAAAAAATCTATTTAACTTTAATTAAATGTCTTCACTACAGGCAAACAAACATCTTTTGAATTAAGCAAAAAACATTCATTAGAGTAATTAATTTATCACTTGGACATTTCTTCGAGTCATGGGTAACAGTGTGGGTTGCTGGATAGTGTTTTAACTAAGTTAGCATTTATATGAATCTAAGATGGTATCGCGCATTTAACGTGCTATGTTTATAAAGTAGCTTTTGAACTAACGAGTCGGGTATGATGAACTTAAGAAAACATTTTGGGCTTATTTTCATTCTGGTTTCTCTTACGACGAGTGTCGCATTTCTATTTTACTCGGTAGAAGAGTGGCAGCAGGTAAAAGAGGAATCGGCAAAATACCAACATTCTCATTTAACCCTATTTACCGATTCTACATCAGCATTTTTCTCTCAGATTTCCTCAAGCTTCGATCTATTGGGCGAGCATCTCATTTCAATTGAACTTACAGAAGATGACTTTCATTACCCTTTGATTGACAAACTAGTGCAACAACACTCTTGGATCAAAGCACTTTCCGTAATGACGATGGATGGTACATTTATCGCCGCGAGCTCAAACTTCACTCCTCATCATCCCGACCGAAATAAAGACGATCCGCTTCAATTATTTAGACAAAGCAAATTACCCAACGGCACGATCATGAAGCGTAGTCACGTAAGTTTAGTCGAAGGCGCTACGGAGTCCGTCATCCCTTTTGGACGATATGTTGGTCGAATCAAGGACAGTAACACTCCTCTATTAGCCGTAACATCAGGGATTGTATTTGAAAATATGCCGCTATTTTTTGAAAAAATAGGTAATGAAGCGTACCACTCTTATGAAATAATTAGAGAAGACCAATATTTACAGTTTTCTATACGATCCATCTATTCTGATTTATCCAAAAAAGTCCCTGAGTCGTATTTCAATCAAATTTCTAGTCACAATTCATTCAATCGACATCAAACGGAAATTACAACCGTAACGAAAGACGGCAAATCGTATCAAGCGGTAATATTTTTTATGCCAGAATTACGCCTGTGGTTTGTTTCTACAATTCCAACCTCACAGTTAGTTGCAACCTATGCTAAAAAACAATTGCCACTCACCTTCGGTATTATTGGTTTGCTTATCATATTTTATGGTTTGACTCGATATATAAATCGTATAGAAGCCAGAAATGAGGACACTCTATTACATCAACTCGAGCACGATCACATCACCTATCTACCTAACCGAGTCTACTTGAAAAACAATTTGAATGATTGGTTAGCAACCCATAAAGTGGCAACGCTTTATTATATCGATGTGGATAAATTCAAAGATATAAATGAAGGCTTTGGTTACTCCGTAGGTGACACTCTTCTGATAAAAATTGCACAGAGGCTCATGTCTGAAGCGGGAAAAGATGCGTTAGTTGTTCGGGAGTACGCCAATAGATTTTTGCTAATCACACCTGATATTGGAGAACACTCGCCAGTGAGTTATGGGGATTCCTTACAAGCCATACTCACCGAACCGTATTTACTCGAATCATCTCACATTTCCATTACGGCAAGTGTCGGTATTGTGTCTTACCCAGAACACGGAGAAGACTATCACGATTTGATGATGTCGGCTGACATTGCTTTATCGGACGCCAAGAAGTCTCGAAATTCCGTAACATCACTCTCCTCAAGTATTTTAGCGCGTTATCAATCTCGAGTTCAGATCGGAAAACTATTACGTGGAGCCATTGAAGAAAACCTTCCTTTTATGGTTTTTCAACCTCAGATTAACCGTCATGGACAAGTTCAATCGTTAGAATCCCTTGCCAGATGGAAAGATGAACAATTTGGAATGATTGCTCCGGACAAGTTTATCCATGTAGCGGAGGTCACTGGGCAAATGAATGATTTGGGCTTCCTCATCATCGATAAGTCATTTAGAGACTTTTCCTATATTCAAGAGCATGTATCTAGCCCATTATCGTTGTCACTTAATGTATCAATACAGCAGTTGTCGGATAAACGCTTTCTGCGCTTCATTGTTGATGGTATGACGAAGTATGGTATTAGTGGTTCATCCATCATTGTTGAGGTGACAGAATCTATTTTTATCGACGACAATCAACATATCAGACCGGTTTGTAAGCAACTTGAGTTCTATGGGATAAGGCTGTCACTAGATGATTTTGGGACCGGTTATTCCTCTTTATCGGTACTTAAGAAGCTCGAGATTAGCGAGCTCAAAATTGACCGTTCTTTTGTTATGACCATGACGAATGAACAAAAGTCGTTATCACTTGTGCAAACCATCTTGAAACTCGCCAAACAACTTAATATGAAAAGTGTCGCGGAAGGTGTCGAAACCAAGGAGCAATACGAAATTCTAAAACAATGCGATTGCGACCTATTTCAAGGATATTATTTTGCTAAACCAATGAACGCTGATGAAACAATCCACTTCATCAACAGTTTTAATGACCAATCGTAAAGCGATTCCATGTAATTAGATCTAACAAGTCGTTCACTCCCTCCTATTCTGTAATAGTTTCCGTACAAGTATAAGCGATTAAGGTAGCGTGTTAACTGCTACCTCTCTACTCACTATTTATCTAAACCCACACCACTAAGCTATTTTTCGTGCCGCAGCCCGACGTTTGAAAGATTCATTGGCACAAAACCTGAGAGGGTTTCTACTCGTTCTAGCCACTCTTCTACTCGTGGAAAATCCGCCAAATTGATTCCGCCTTCAGGAGCTAATTTTGTATAGGAATAAAATGCCAGATCCGCAATTGTAGGAACATCACCCACCAACCATTCTCGGTTCTTCAGATACCCTTGCAGTTCAGTGAACAGTTTATTGGCTTGTTCAGTTAACGTTTCTCTATCAAGGTCACGATCAAATAGATTTGCCCAGCGCAATTTAGCGACATTGCCAGCTAAACGATTCGCGGCTAATGAAAGAAACTGTTCAATATGCGCACGCTCAACTGGAGACTGAGGAAGCCACGTCTGCTGTTCGTCATAAACACTGGCCAAATATACCAATATCGCATTGGAATCATAAATAACCGCTTCGCCATCCACTAACACTGGAACCTGACCAAAAGGATTCAGCGCCAGAAATTCAGGCTGTTGCTGTTCGCCGGCGAGCAAGTCTACCTCAATCAATTCAAAATCCAATTCCAGCATACTCAACAACATATGGGCTCTATGTGCATGCCCAGACATCGGGTGCCAATACAGTTTTATCATTGTATTTTCCTGTTTAATTATCCTGTGGCTATTAAAGTACAACTTGCCATGAATAGAAACCCCGCTACTATGGAATGATAATTTCCCAAATGTTGATAATCTATGGACACTATTGATGGAATGAGAACAGTGGTTGCGGTAATTGAAACCGGATCATTCACTGCTGCTGCGGAACGTTTAGGTATTTCTAAATCGCTGACGTCTAAATACGTTAATCAAGTCGAGAAACAGATCGGAGCTAAACTGTTCAATCGAACCACTCGTAAGCTATCTATTGAACAAGCGGGTAAGCAATATTACCTTCAAGCACAGCAGGTATTATTGCAAGTCGATAAATTGTATAGCCAACTCGATTTAAGTCATAACATCGCTTCTGGGCCATTACGTGTCACGGCTTCTCAAGGTTTTGCAGAGGAGTTACTAAGCCCAATAATTCCCGAATTTCATCATCGTTATCCCGACGTAGAGATCGATATTATCGTCACCAATCAAAAACTCGATTTGGTTGAAAACGCAATTGATATTGCATTTCGCGCCAGTGAGCTCGACGATTCTAGCCTTAACTGTCGTAAGATTATGACAACTCAGAGTTCATTATATGCCGCACCTGAACTGGCGCAGTTGTGTCAAAGCGACCTTGATCTAGCGCAACTCCCATGTCTTATCGATAACAACCTTCACCCTACCGCTCGGTGGCCTATTACCTCTTGTTTAAATCAACATTCTGAAATAACAACCATGGCTGTACGCAGTGTATTTCGGAGTAATAACCCACGCCTGATCCGACAATTGACGTTATCGGCAATGGGAGTCAGCTATCAATCCGATATTATCGCGGCGCGCTATGTTAAATCTGGTCGTCTACAAAAGTTAGATATTGGCTTTGAACCATTGCATTTCCCCATAAATGCTCTGTTCCGAGGTGGAGACTATCAACCGAAGAGAGTACGAGTATTTCTTGATTTTGTGGTTGAAAAACTGAGTAAAAAGCCATCTTAAATACCTATTTAAGATGGCTTAAATTAAATCAATGTCACGGATATTTTTATGCTTGAAATAAATTTAGATATTCGCCGTAGCCTTCTTTCTCTAACTGATCAGCAGGTACAAAGCGCAGAGAAGCAGAGTTCATGCAATAGCGTAATCCCGTCGGCTCTGGGCCATCTTCAAACACATGCCCTAAGTGGGAATCACCAAAGCGACTTCTGACTTCGGTTCTTGGGTAAAAGAGTTTGTAATCCGTGGTGGTAATAACGTAATTACCGTCCAAAGGTTTAGTAAAACTTGGCCAACCGGTTCCCGATTTGTACTTGTCTGTTGAAGAAAATAACGGCTCGCCCGTCACGATATCTACATAGATACCCGCCTCCTTATTATCCCAATAAAGATTGTCAAACGGACGCTCCGTTGCGTCATTTTGAGTTACCTCATACTGTAAAGAAGTCAGCGACTTACGAATCTCGTTGTCGGTTGGTTTAGCGTATTGCTTTACCGCTGATGATTGATTTTTTTGATCGATCATTTGACGCAATGTCACTGGGTTTTTAATGCGATCTTCGCCAAATAAATCATCTAGGTATTGGTCGCGTCCTGAAGCATGACGGTAGTACTTATAACGAATACTGCTCTTCTTATAGTAATCCTGATGGTACTCTTCAGCAGGGAAAAACTCAGAATATTCGATCAGTTCAGTAGCGATAGGATCTGGGTAGATCTTAGCTGCATCGACATCTTGAATGAACTGCTCTGCAATCGTTTTTTGTTCCGCGTTATGATAGAAGATTGCAGGACGATATTGAGGACCACGGTCAACAAAAGAACCGTCACCATCGGTAGGATTCATATGTCTAAATAGGTAATCAATAACTTCTTCATAACTTAATACATCACCGTCATAGGTGACTTGAATAACTTCGATATGTCCAGACTTTCCTGATGATACCTGCTTGTAAGTCGCGGTTTCTTCGCTCCCTCCTGCATATCCTGAGACAACAGTGGAAACACCTTCAAGCTTTTCAAAGTCGGACTCGGTACACCAGAAACAACCGCCCGCGATTGTCGCAACTTGGCTATCTTTTGGCATAGCATTACTACTTTCCGCGTTTGCTGATCGATCCGGCATAACAGCTAAAACCAGTATTGGCAATAATGCTCCGAAAGAGAACAGCCATTTAGATAATTGCTTCATGTTGATTTCCTTAAACCAAGGTTTCTGTTTATGTACTTAGTTAGACGTGCTTAAAACAAGAATATTACATAAAATTGAAAAATATTTTGAATTCACTTAACCCGAGACTAACATTCGCGATCACAGCAAGTATAGAGGGCTTACATTTTTTGACATTTATGGTGGGTTTATTGGAGTTTTAGTAACATTTAGATCAACGTATCTAAGTCGACACCAGAAAAGGTTTTATTCTCTTCCATTACAACGTAACTATTAATTGTCGCTGAATAGTCCTTACTGCTGATTAACCTATCGTTTATCGCCAAATACGCCGCCATATCACGACAAATAATTTTCAGTATGAGATCAGATTCCCCACTTACCGTATAGTATTCAACCACTTCGGGAATTGATTCAACGAGCGCTTTAAATGATTGAAACTCTTGATAGGTATGGTTCTTTAAATTGACACTGGTAATACAGGTTACAAAGCGGCATACAGAGTGAAGGTTTATTTTTGCGTGATAGCCACTAATCACCCCCTCTTCCTCGAGACTCCTAAGCCGAAGTAAACAAGAACTTGGAGCAAGATCGACCTGTCGCGCAAGCTCTTGATTGGTGACACGACCGTTTTTTTGTAGTATTTCGATAATTTTATAATCTATTTTATCTAGTTTTTTCATTAAGTTATCTTTCTACGTTCATTAATGACGTATCACTACATCGGTGGTTTATCCTATTTTAACCTTACAATCCTAAATTAATTAAATCCAGTTTCTTTGATTGGCTCTTTTAACAATGCCACTGTCATGGACAAAAAAAACTGCCTTTAAGCGGAAGCATGACAACATTTCACCTTCTGTATTTATTACAACTCTACATTGATCGCACTAGAATAGTGCTTACGCGCACCATCACTACTCAAAATAGTTTGAATAAGTCGCAATCCCGTTTCACTTCACAAAATCATGTAAATTTATTTTTGCATTTAATTTCATCAAATCGTTTAAACGCGAATTTAATTTCAGCATTTTCTTCTCCATCGCATAAAGTTCAATTGTACGCATTGTTTTTTTAACTTAATGAATCAGCAACTATTTTTGGCACAGTCCCTGCTCTAGCAATACCAATATTTTGAATTCATACTACAAACTCATAGGAAAAATCAGTGTTGATATTCCATTAGAAACGGTTTTCATCAGCGCTAATTTAAATGATTTGTTAATACCAATTTAAGAGGCACAGTCATGGTACAGGAAGTAACTCGAAGCGATTTTGATCAATATTTGGTCCCTACTTATTCACCTGCTCCATTCATTCCTGTGAAAGGTGAAGGATCAATCATTACCGATCAACAAGGAAAAGAGTACATCGACTTTACCGCGGGTATTGCAGTTAATGTCCTAGGGCATAACCATCCAAAACTAAAACAAGCCCTCATTTCTCAAGCCGACAGTATTTGGCACCTTGGCAATGGTTACACTAATGAACCAGTGTTGACCCTAGCTAAAAAGTTAGTTGAAAACACCTTTGCGGATAAAGTTTTCTTCTGCAACTCCGGTGCTGAAGCGAATGAAGCTGCACTTAAATTAGCTCGTAAATATGGCAATGATAAGTACGGTGAAACCAAAAATGAAATCGTTGCCTTCAAGAGTGGTTTTCATGGTCGTACCCTGTTCACCGTCAGTGCGGGCGGACAGCCTAAATATTCACAAGATTTCGCGCCATTACCGGGTGGGATTAACCACGTTCCATTTAACGATTTGGAAGCAGCTAAAACCGCAATTAATTCGAATACGTGTGCGGTAATCGTTGAGCCCGTTCAAGGTGAAGGCGGAGTCGTTCCTGCTGACCCAACATTCTTACAAGGACTGCGCGAATTGTGTGACCAGCATGATGCGCTATTGATCTTCGATGAAGTTCAAACTGGTGTCGGTCGTACAGGACACCTCTATGCCTACATGCACTACGGTGTCGTACCAGATGTATTATCTTCCGCTAAAGCGCTAGGTGGCGGTTTTCCGATTGGTGCTGTACTCACCACTGACAAATTAGCGTCCACTTTATCGGTTGGTACTCATGGCACAACATACGGAGGCAACCCTCTTGCGTCTTCGGTGGCTAATGCCGTTATTGATGAAGTCAATCAGCCTGGATTTCTACAAGGTGTCATCGAGCGCCAAGATTACTTCTTCTCTCGTCTCAACGAAATTAATCAATCGCGAAATGTCTTCAAAGATATACGTGGAGTCGGCTTATTGATTGGTTGCGAACTCGTTGAAGAACACAAGGGCAAGTCTAAGGAAATTTCTAACCTTGTTGCTGAGCAAGGCGTGATGATGCTAATTGCGGGACCAGATATCCTGAGATTCGCTCCGGCACTCAACATTCCTTTATCTGACATCGAAGCGGGATTAGCACGATTCACCACAGCGTTAGACACGTGGCTAGGGAGCGCACAACAATGATCGTTCTGCGACCTGCACAGCCAAATGATATCTGTTACCTAGAACGGTTCGCCAATGCTAGTGGGCCTCTCGTTTCTACGCTTCCAGAAAGTCATACCCATCTTTTGGGCAAGGTCGAGCAATCGAAGCAATCTTTTGCCAAAGCCGTGACCGCGCCAAGCAATGAGTCGTATCTTTTTGTATTAGAAGATTCAAGCACTGGGCGGCTTCTTGGTACGGGCGGTATCAATGCCCTAGCGGGAAATCAGGCACCATTTTATTCATATCGGACAGAATTCAAAATTCACGCTTCTCGAAAGCTCAACGTAAACAATCGAGTTAAAGCGTTAATCCTTAATCATGATCTCAGCGACCATTCTCAGCTCTGCTCATTTTATATCGATCCTGAATTCGCCGAAAGTCTTTACCCATCGGTAATTACCTTAGGGCGTTTACTCTATATGTCAGTCGCTCCACAGCGGTTTTCTGACCAATGGATGGCGGTGTTACCCGGTATTTTTGATGAACACGGGGTTGCGCCATTTTGGGAACATGTTGGCCGTAAATTCTGTGATATCGACTACAGTCAGGTCGAATATTACAACAGTACGCGTGAAAAGACGTTCATCGTTGAAATGATGCCTTATCACCCGCTGTATGTGACGCTAATGCACAAAGAAGCGCAAGACGTCATTGGGTTAATCCATGAGCGTGCTGCTCTACAGAATACGCTGCTGACTGAACAGGGATTTGGCCCAGACAACTACGTCGAAATTTTTGATGCGGGGGCAATTCTAACCGCCCGCCGTAAAGATATTTTACTAACTCAACAAACGAAATTCGTTCAGTTAGTAACCAATGAAAAGTCCGACACTCCAAAGACATTCATGGTCGGTATCAAGCATGAAGATGGATTTAAATCCTATTTGATTAATGGCGTGCTTGAAGGCGACCAACTTCACATTTGTTCTGATGATCTAACCGAACTTAAACTTCCAGTCGGAACAATGGTGCATGCCGTTGCGCTTACTGAATTTCCACACAATCAGGTGAGGAACTAACATCATGATGTTCATACGCCCGATAGAGAAACAAGATACGCAAACCCTTTTGCAGATGGCTGAAGTAACCGGCACCGGTTTTACCTCGTTACCCCATGATGAAAAACACATCACTAATCGGATCGATCGAATGCTGGCAACTCAGCAAGGAACTGCTCCACTCTGTGACCAAGGGTATTTATTTGTTTTAGAAGATTCAGAAACCGGAGAAATGGTTGGCGTAAGTGCAATAGAAGTCGCGATTGGCCTTGGTGACCCGTGGTACACCTTCCACATAGGGACTCAAGTACACGCTTCAAAAGATCTCGGGATCTACCGAAAGATGAAAAAGCTAAGCCTAAGCAATGATCATACGGGACATAGCGAGCTTTGTACTCTGTTTCTAAACCCCGACTATCGTAAGAATAAAAATGGCCATCTGCTGTCAAAATGCCGCTTTTTATTCATTGCTGCGTTTAAAGAACTGTTCTCAAACAAACTCTTTGCTGAAATGCGTGGATATACCGATGAACAAGGTAACTCCCCTCTTTGGGAAGGACTGGGTAAACACTTCTTTAATCTTTCATTTGACGAAGTGGACTATCAAACCGGAATAGGAAATAAATCCTTTATTGCTGAGCTAATGCCAAAGCACGCTATTTATATCGATTTCTTAAGTGAAGCCGCACAACAAGTGATAGGTGAAGTTCATACCAATACTATTCCTGCTCGAAAGATTCTCGAGAGCGAAGGACTGCGCCATGAAGGATACGTCGATATCTTTGATGGTGGTCCAACTCTCGAAGCCTACACCGATGACCTACGCATCGTAAGAAAAAGTGAATTACGACGCGTCTCAATTGTGGCAAATGAATCAAGCGACACACTATCGCCAGGTAAGCAAACGCTATTAATCGGGAATGAACAATACCTAACATTTCGCGCCATTATCGGTGAGCCCGCTATCGATGACGAATATATTTATCTGACCTCAGAGCAAGCAGATGTCCTCAATGTAAGTAATCAAGACTCAATACGCGTCGTCCCATTATTTGAAAAGGAAAAAGAATTATGAGCACTCTCACTCACTTTATTAATGGAAGCTGGCTTTCAGGTACTGGCGAGCACTTAGACAAAACTAACCCTAGTTCTAATGCCGTTCTTTGGTCTGGTAATGCTGCGTCTGAGCAAGAAGTTGACTTAGCGGTAGTAGCGGCACGAGCCGCATTTCCTAGTTGGGCTAAGCAAGATTTAGAAGACCGAATCAAGGTTTTGGAAACCTTCTCGCAAAACCTGTCTAATGATGCGGAACGTGTTGGTCGAGTAATCGCACAAGAAACCGGTAAACCGGAATGGGAAGCAAAAACCGAAGTTCAAGCCATGATAAACAAGGTCAAAATTTCTGTTCAGGCTTTTCACGAACGTACTGGAATCAAAATAACCCCAACCCCAGATGGTCAAGCGGTATTGAGGCATCGTCCACACGGTGTATTAGCAGTATTTGGTCCATACAATTTCCCGGGCCACCTTCCGAATGGTCATATAGTACCTGCGTTACTTGCGGGTAACTGTATCGTTTTCAAAGCCAGCGAACTGACTCCTTGGACCGCCCAAGTCACCTTAGAAATTTGGCAAAAATCAGGATTACCTAATGGCGTAATCAACTTAATCCAAGGCGCTAAGGAAACTGGAATTGCACTCTCTAATCA
Source organism: uncultured Vibrio sp. (assembly GCA_947504195.1). Classification (GTDB taxonomy): domain Bacteria; phylum Pseudomonadota; class Gammaproteobacteria; order Enterobacterales; family Vibrionaceae; genus Vibrio. The sequence continues at coordinate 633,129 of CANNGN010000002.1, forward strand.
TAGTGACATTGATGGGCTTCTTTTCACAGGAAGCGCGGGGACAGGTTACCAACTCCATCGTCAACTCGCAGGGCAACCAGAGAAAATTCTCGCCCTAGAAATGGGGGGAAATAATGCGCTGATCATTGATAGCTATGACAATCTCGACGACGCAATCAATATTACAATTCAGTCAGCTTTTATCAGTGCAGGACAACGCTGTACTTGTGCTCGCCGTTTACTTGTTCCAAAGGGTAAAGACGGAGATCAATTCATCGATCGCCTTGTCGAAGTCTCTCGCGATATTTCCGTGGGTAAATGGGACGCAACGCCAGCGCCTTTCATGGGTGCTGTTATCTCTAATCAAGCAGCGGATACGCTTCTGGCCGCTCAAGATTCTCTGTGCGCTCTTGGTGGGACGTCATTACTTAAGATGAATCGTGTAGAAGAAGGCGCAGCGATGTTGACTCCTGCGATTATCGATGTGACTAACGTGGATAAGCTACCCGACGAAGAATACTTCGGTCCATTATTGACGGTAATTCGTTACGAAGAATTTACCCAAGCCATAAAGATCGCCAATCACACCCGTTATGGACTTTCAATGGGGCTTATATCTAAGCAACGCGATCTCTATGAGCAGTTATTAATTGAAGCGCGCGCAGGCATTGTCAACTGGAACAAGCCACTCACCGGGGCTTCGAGTAACGCCCCATTTGGTGGAATCGGTGCATCTGGAAATCACAGAGCAAGTGCCTATTACGCCGCCGATTACTGTGCGTGGCCAATGGCTTCGATGGAAAGCGAACGTATTCAGCGCCCAGAAACAAACCTCCCAGGTTTAAACTTTAACTAATTAATAAGGAGGCGCTTATGTCTGCATATGAAGTAAATTTCGATGGACTGGTTGGTCTGACGCATAACTACGCTGGATTGTCGTTTGGTAATGTCGCGTCAACATCGAATAAAAGTGCGGTCGCGAATCCCAAGCTCGCGGCGTTGCAAGGGTTGGATAAAATGAAAGCTCTCACTGATCTCGGGTTTAAGCAAGGCGTGCTCCCTTCACAAGATCGCCCGTGCATCGAAACACTACGTCAGCTTGGGTTTACCGGTGAAGATAGTGTTGTGTTGCAAAAAGCCGCGCAACACGCTCCACAATTACTGGCGAACGTAAGTTCAGCGTCGTCCATGTGGGTTGCCAACGCTGCCACGGTTTCTCCTTCGGCAGACACCGGCGACGGCAAGGTTCATTTTACCGTCGCAAATCTCAATTGTAAGTTTCACCGCGCGATTGAAGAGCAGACGACAAGCAACTCCCTAAGATCGATTTTTTCCAGCGAACAACATTTCGCCCATCACCGAGCTTTGCCACAACAAAGCCTATTTGGTGACGAAGGCGCTGCAAACCACAACCGTCTGTGTGCAGATTATGGCAAAGCCGGTGTCGAAGTGTTTGTCTACGGGCGTCAAGCTTTTGGTGGACAAATTGAACCCCAAAAGTACCCCGCTCGTCAAACCCGAGAAGCGAGTGAAGCCGTTGCACGGTTACACCAGTTAGATGGCGAAAAAACCGTGTTCGTCCAGCAAAATCCCGATGTGATTGATCAAGGGGTATTTCATAACGACGTTATTTCGGTGAGCAATGGCAATGTCTTGTTCCACCATCAAGAAGCGTTTCTCGATACCGCTTCTGCTTTCGCAGAAATTGACCGAAAGATGAGAAACCTCGGTACATATTTCGAACCAATACAAGTACCTAGCGATAAAGTCAGCGTGAGTGACGCGGTAACTACATATCTATTTAACAGCCAACTTCTCAGCAAACAAGGCGGCAAGATGATGATTGTGGTACCCGAAGAGTCACGTGCTAACCCTAGAGTTTGGGCTTACCTCAAAGAACTGGTACAAGGCAATTCACCGATAGATGAAGTGCGAGTGTTTGATCTGCGTGAAAGCATGTGTAATGGCGGCGGGCCTGCCTGTTTACGCTTACGGGTCGCATTAAATAACCAAGAACTTCAAGCCGTTAATCAGCACGCTTTAATGAACGATGATTTATATCAGACTCTCACCGCGTGGGTGAATAAACATTATCGCGATCAACTTCATGAGTCCGATTTATCTGATCCGCAGCTATTGATGGAAAACCGAAATGCACTTGACGAATTGACCCAAATAATGAAATTGGGTTCGATTTATTCATTCCAAAAAGGTTAATCGTACCATGTTTGATTTTCTAGCAGAGACGCTTACGGGTGATAAAATGAGCTCGACTTCGGGACAAACGGAATACCTAACTTGGTCACGTCCAGCACCCGGAATGATAAGCTTCGAACCAAACGTAACAACCCGTAAAAGTGTCGTTATTTCCGTGGGCATTCATGGTAATGAAACGGCTCCCATCGAAATTGTTTCATCGCTCGTCTCTAACCTTCTTTCGGGTCATCAAGCTCTCAAGGTTCGATTGATGGTTATTATTGGAAACCTCGAGGCGATGCGCAGCGAGAAGCGTTATCTAAACATTGATATGAATCGCTTATTTAGCGACCATTATTTACGTTACAAGCCTTGCTACGAAACACAACGAGCGCAAGAGATTCAGCAAGTAATGACCGATTTTTACTCAGCTGAACGACAACATATTCGCCATCATTTTGACCTGCATACTGCAATTCGATCTTCTCATCACCAACGGTTCGGTGTATTACCCTACCTACGTGAGGGGAACTACTGCGCTGAAAGTTTGAGCTTATTACAAAGTATGGGGCTTGAAGCGCTCGTCATTAATCATGCACCTTCGGCTACATTTAGCTATTTCAGCAGCAATGAATTTGGTGCCGCAAGTTGCACCTTAGAACTCGGAAAAGCGAAACCTTTTGGGGCCAACGATTTACGCCAATTTAACCGCATTGAACAAGGCTTGATTGACGTAATTAGCGATGTGCTTCCTCGAGACGCGGTCAGTAGCGAGCTACAGGTCTATCGAGTCGCAGAAGTTCTGACCAAATCAAGCCCTCAATTCAAGCTCAATGTTGATGATGACGTTAAAAACTTCACCGCTTTTCCAAAAGATTTCATCCTCACAACTGACGGTGAGAATGAGTATCGAGTACAACCTGAAACCGGATATATTCTTTTTCCAAATAACCATGTCAACGTCGGCTTTCGGGCAGGATTATTGTTGGAAAAAGAACCCGCACTTAGAACAATGATCAACTAGATAAGGAGCAATACAATCCAGCGAAATCGCTGACTCAGTACCACAGATATATACATGAACGGATACTAATTATTACTCTAAAGGGAGTTAAATATGAATACTGATATTCCAACTGGCGCGAGAACCCCCCATTTTTGGGAAGCAATAGTGTCGTTACTATCACTTGTCGTCGGCATCGTCGTTTCAATCGTTATTTATGGCCTCGACCCACAAATTCCTATGTTGATGGGGGTAATCGTTGCGTCAATCATAGCTTTGCGCTGTGGTTTTACTTGGCAACACATCCAAGACGGAATGGTTAAAGGAATTACTAATGCTCTTCCGGCTACGATCATTCTAATTATCGTTGGGATCCTAATTGGTGTCTGGATCTTAGCGGGCGTTGTGCCGACCCTAATTTACTACGGTCTCAACATTTTATCGCCATCAATTTTTCTTCCTTCTGCAGTGATCATTTGTGCCATTACTTCTCTTGCTACGGGTACCAGTTGGGGAACAACAGGTACCGTCGGCGTTGCGTTGATGGGAATAGGTTCTGGTCTTGGTTTTCCACTTCCAATTGTTGCAGGAGCCGTGTTATCCGGTGCGTATTTTGGAGACAAAATGTCACCGCTTTCGGACACCACGAATATGGCGCCAGCACTTGCGGGCACGGATCTTTTCACCCATATCAAGCACATGTCGTACACTACCGGCGTTTCGATTGGGTTAACGTTAATTATCGAAATATTCTTGGGGATGCACTACAGCAGCACTGAAGGCAATATCGAACGCATCAACACAGTATTAACTTTATTAGACGAAAATTTCACTATAAACATCGTGATGATTTTGCCTGCTTTATTGGTTTGTTTTGTTTCTTACAAGCAAATGCCTGCAATCCCAGGTATCACTCTAGGTGTTTTGTCTGCTGCAATCATTGGAGTTGGTCTTCAAGATGCAAGTTACGAGTCTCTTTTGAATTCCGCATTTAATGGTTTTGAAGGCGCAACAGGTAACGAGGATGTCGATTCGCTACTAACTCGTGGCGGTATGGATTCAATGATGTACACCATAAGCCTCGTGATATCAGCGATGATGTTTGGTGGTGTTATGGAACGAACTGGACAATTGAAAGTGATTGCCGATAAAGTTCTTTCCTCAGTAAGTTCAGATGGTGGATTGATCACCTCAACAGTCGCGACGGGCGTTGTGTCAAACATGATTCTGTGTGATCAATATATGTCGATTGTTATGGGCGCGCGTACCTATGCATCCGCTTATGAAGAACGTGGATTGGCTCCCGAAAACCTATCACGAGCGGTTGAAGATTCAGCGACGGTAACGGCGAACCTGATTCCTTGGAACTCGGGCGGTGCGTACCAAGCAGCGACTCTTGGTGTAGCAACGATTGCTTACCTTCCGTTCGCATTCTTCTGTTGGTTATCTCCGCTTGTCACGATTCTATTTGGTGTCATGGGATGGACAATTACTAGAATTGATGACAAAAAAGAAGACACTGTGGAAGTAAAACAAGAGTTAGCAGACTCCAATTCGTAAGTTTCCGCTCTCACCAATGTCTATTGATGTGTTAGAACTCTAATACTCAAATAATAAAAGTCCGATATCAAAAACTTGGTATCGGAATTTTTCTGTTTCTCGAAGGTTTAATCTGTCTTGATTAATGTTGGGGCTAAATTGCGCCTATAGACTCTTCAGTCCCCATTTCGCTGCTGTCGCATCAAAGAAGCCTTGAGTGGTTTTTAACTCAATCCAATGATTGATGTAGTTAATCCAAACTTGGTCACTTTGAGGTAGAAGCATAGAAATAGGCGTTGGTTTACGTGCTTCTTTCACCGGTACAATAGCCAACTGCTTAAAGCGTTCAATCAAGGTTGCCGCTTCGACGTTAGACGTAACAGAGACATCAGCACGACGAGCTAACAGTTCTTGGAAATCACGAGCTGGCGCTTCAATAACGATATGCTCTGCATTTGGGAAAAAGTCTTTCACCATTTTCTCTTGAACCGTTCCTAACGTAGCCGCGACTTTTACATCAGCTTTGTCGATATCGCTCCAATCGGAAAATTTATCCAACGAATTCTTTTGTACAACAGGTACAAATGCTAAGTAAAAATATGGTTGGCTGTAACCAGCAACTTTAGCACGAGACATATTTAACGACGCACTTCCGGTCATGTCGTATTTATTCGCGGTGATACCATTGACCAAGGTTTTCCAATCGGCCGCAACATACTCGACCTCTACTCCCAAATCTTTGGCGAGTTCCGTGGTGATGTCGATATCAAACCCTTTGTAGCTGTTAGTCGCAGGATCTTTCACGGTCATCGGGTTCCAATCGCCAGTAGTGCCGACTCTTAATACACCTGAATTTAGAATTTCTTGTAAACGGCTGGTTTCGGCAGCAGCATTACCTATACTTAACATTGCAGCGAAAAACAGTATGATCCACTTTTTCATGGTAATTCCTTTTTGGTAAAGAGTATTTAATAGATTTACGCCCAGTAGTAGTTAACATATCATTTACACTCTAAAAATCTAGAGACTAATCATGCAGTTCACTTATAAAACATCGTTAATTCTTTTCCTATCTCTGTTTTTGTTAACTGGGTGCAGCGATTATCAATGGGGCTGGTACGTCTTGAACCCCAATACGCCACAAGGCTCTGCGAACTTGGGATTTTTGGTTTCTGGGTTTTACGACACCATTAATATCTCGTTAATCAGTATGGCCTTTGCAATGATCATTGGCTTATTTATTGCCTTTCTTGCGCTGTCTAATTCGAAGACGCTACGAGTAACCAATCGGGTTTATGTTGAAATCATTCGTTCAATCCCCGTCTTGGTTTTACTGCTTTGGGTCTATTACGGCCTGCCTACTCTCTTAGATATTAGCCTGAATCACTTTTGGGCGGGTGTGATAGCTCTATCCATTGCCGAGAGCGCCTTTCTTGCGGAAGTGTTTCGTGGCGGAATTCAATCAATCTCTTCAGGGCAACATGAAGCGGCTGAATCCCTAGGGTTGAGTTATTGGCAGAAAATGAGATTAATCATATTGCCACTCGCCATTCGTCAAATTCTTCCTCCGTTAGGTAATCAGTTTGTCTATATTCTAAAAATGTCATCTCTCGTTAGTGTGATTGGTTTGAGTGATTTAACGCGCAAAGCTAATGAACTCGTGGTCAATGAATACTTGCCACTTGAGATTTACACCTTTCTGGTACTGGAATACTTACTGCTTATTCTGATTGTTTCTCAAGGGGTAAGAATGCTCGAGAAACGTTTAGAAATACCCAGTCATTAGTGACGTTCATTGTTATTCTGACATTGTAAATAATAACTATTTCACGTAATATCAAGCGCGATTTAGGTGCCTTATCAAGACTCTCTTTGTCTATGATGGTGAAACGAGAAACTGGTTAAAATCCAGTACTGCCCCCGCAACGGTAACTGTGAGCGGCAACCAAACCACTGTATTACGTAACGCGCACCAGCGTACGATATGGGAAGGGGTTGCAAACGCGTTGATCAGAAGTCCGGAGACCGGCCTAACTCTACTCGACAACTGCGGTGGGCGGTGATTCAGAGGGAAATAAGTAACGCATGATGGACCATGATAAATTGAATATCGTTCGCTCTGAATACCTTTGTTTATGGCGTATTTAGACAACTGGATATTTTCACTACTCTTATCAAAACGGCCTTCTCATCAATCCTCTCGTTGCTGATTCACTTTGATTTCTACACCACCGTTTGACTATTTAATCCAATAGAAACGGTCGTCCAAGCATGAGTAGTTCATGGCGAAGCAGTCAGTTCGACTCTGAAGAACAAGAACCTCTTGGGCCACAGCTCAAAAGCCAATCCGGTTATGAGTCGATGGGTCAAGTCTATCGCGACCCTGAAACCGGTAAATTAATTCTGATTAGTAACGAGTAATCGACACTCGGTATTTTTCAATAACTCTGTGAGAACTAATATGACTGACAACAACACCAACAAAGATAAAGTCCAAATATCAGACGAAGAAGAGCGTAAGCACCAAGCCAGACAGCAAAAAATTAAAGAGAATGTCGATAAGCGTATTGCCAACGCAACGGAAGAACGCGGTGTATTAGTCGTCATAACAGGTAACGGTAAAGGCAAAAGCACGTCAGGTTTTGGAACGGTTTTAAGAGCGCTAGGTCATGGTATAAAGCCGGGCATCGTGCAATTTATCAAGGGCACTAAATGGGAGTGCGGCGAGCTTAATATTTTGAAGCAGTTCCCAATCGAGCACTACGTAATGGGTACTGGTTTTACGTGGGAAACACAGAGTAAAGCCACCGACATCGCCGCAGCGCAAAAAGCGTGGGAAAGAACCAAAGAGATGCTCGCCAACCCAGAATTGGGTATCGTGCTTCTGGATGAAATGACGTACATGATCAAGTATGGTTATATCGATCTCGATGAGATTGTTGAAGCGTTAACTAACCGCCCACCGATGCAGCATGTATTAATCACAGGTCGTGCGTGTCATCGCCGCATCGTAGAGTTAGCGGATACCGTGTCAGAAGTGCAACCGACAAAACATGCGTTTCAAATTGGTGTTAAAGCGCAGAAAGGATTGGATTGGTAAGGGTTGTTTAGTCTGGGGCATGCTTTGTTTAGTGGGGAGCATGTCCTTGCGCTTTTGTTATTTAGGTTACCGAAGCAAAATTGATTGCTTGGTTAAATCATTTTTCATAGTGGTAACGACAAGAAATTATCGTAAGTTTGTTATCGTCAACTGCGTATACCAACCGATGACTATCATCAATGCGCCGGGACCAAAACCCAGCTAAATTTTCTTTGAGGGGTTCGGGCTTACCTATTCCTTCAAGCGGACTGCGCTGAGTGTCCGTTATAAGTTTGTTTATACGCTTGAGCGTTTTCTTATCTTGCCCTTGCCAATATAAATAATCAGACCAAGCCTCCTTGGTCCATGCCAATATATCAATCATCGAGCAATCCATGCTCTTCAGTTTGACCGGCTCGATATTGCTGGATTGATCTGCTTAAATGAGCAGCGTTAGCAGGACTCTTTAACAAGTGAACCGTTTCCATTAGCCCATTAAACTGATCTAGAGACATGACAACGGCATCATCTGCATCACGCCTCGTGATAATCGTATAGTCAGCATCATCTACTACTTGGTCTAATACGCTTTTGAGCTGGTTTCTAGCTTCGGAGAAGTTAACCACCTTCATATTTTCGCCCTTACATGTACAAAATATAAGACAAGTATATCTTGTTCAATATATTGTGCAAGTGTTGAGCTATTTTAGAGGTTTAACTCCATCGCCTTTATAACGAGGTGTTTGAGTAAATTTACCGTCTTTATGCTCTTTTCGCCAACGGCTAAGCATAAATGGGTGAATATCAAGAGCGAGAGCGACATCCTTGGATTTAACATCTTATCTTAAACTTAGCTCGACGGCTTTAATCTTGAACTTAACAGGATAGAACCATGTTTTTCTTGGTTGGGTATATTTGGGCATTTTAGCCTCCTCAGTGTAATGAGGAGGTGTCCACTAAAGCGGGGGAAGACTATACGTCCAGTTGGTTAACTTGTTATACGTTTATATCACAACACTATTTATTTAATTCTTTAGCTATATCGGAAGGTGTCCACTGCACTTCAGTATAAGGTATATTCCTTAGCTGACTTGGCACTCCACCATTAGAATTAGGAAAGCGAGAAATTACAATTTTAAGTCCATTAGATATTGCAAGAACAACTTCTCTGTTAATCCAAGGGCTATTATGGTTATTATTCCCTATAACAAAAAAGGCAGAATCACAGCCAGACATAACGCTTTTAATTTCTTTATCTATAGCTGTATCCCCATATGCTGAAACATCATTTTCAACAAAAAGGAAATTACCTCTTACTGGACCTCCATGTGATTGCGTAAAACCTTTAATACTACGACTGATTTCTCGGTCATTAAAATTGTAAGAAACAAAGATTCTATTTGCCACTTTATACTCCTTTATTTAATTGAACAAACTATAAACCAAGAACATTTAATCATTAGTTTATGGATATTAATTTTATCCATTTTTCCTCGCAGACCATTGTGTATGCTCGCGTGAAAAAGCCGATTCGCTGCTCACTACGAAATTAGATAATTCTTTATCTGAAGCAACTGATTCAGCTTCACTTTTTATTAACACTATTTCATGTGCTGCGAGTGAATATGATGAGTTTAACTCATTGTGCTTTTTAGCTTGAAGCCAAGTTAAAACAGCACTTGCTCCTGTTGCAACTACCTCGATGGGCAATGACAGTGATGGTGCTGTGATACGCCATAACAGAAGTGCTATTGCAACTGCGTGTAATACAACAGAAACAATGAACCAATGCTTAGCTCTGCGTTTATTAAAAAGAGATTTTTTTGCATACCAATCAGCTTGGTTTTTTACTCTTTCATTTTTATAAATACTCAACCGTTGTTCTAAAGATAAATTTCGGATGTTGAACATCTGAGTTGAAATGGCATTCCCATTAGTTTTTTCTGACTGTAAATGTGCTGATAAAGACCTATTTTGATCAAGAATTGCTTTTAAATCAGATAAGAACTCTTTTCTGGTTTGCTCATCCGGTACATTTTGATCATAAGGCTCAGCTTTCATGACCCAGCGCCATGTCCTTGTTTTGACCGATTCAGCAACAGCTCTCCCGTTATACCAAGTATCTTCAGGTTTTTGGACTTTAAGCCAAATTAATATGCATAATGTAATTAGGAATAGTGAAGCAGATGCTAAAGCCCCAATTAAATCTGCCGGATAATAAAATGAAATTAAGGCTGCGATCACAAGTAAAAACAGGTAACTTTTAAGCGCAAAATAATAATTTGACTGTGCTGTTAAAGATGCTTGATCTGCCGATTGGTATAACGCAGGAAAATCATCTTCGTTTAGGTTGTTTTCAGACACTATCAATATCCTAGATTCTTATAGATATGTTCAAGGTAATGATAATTGTCATTATCATTAGGCATACTGTAATTTTCAATTGCATAAGCAACTATCTTAGGGGAGAAAGGTACAAAAATGGCACCAATATCTCGAATGATTGGTGGGCAAGTATCCCTGACCATATTACGTGAGCCATCTAAATTGACACCGATAATTGTGCAACCTTTTTCAATTGCAACTTCGGCTTCCCAGCGCACATATTTATGTCTACTTTTAGTATCGTTCCCAATAAGCATTACATATTTTCCAGCCATATTAATACGTTCACGGCATTTTCTTTTTATGTACGCTTCATTTTGTGAATTTAATGCACTACTAAGTTGACAGTCAGCAAAGTTAAAATCAATGTTATTATTTGCTTTCCATGCTTGCATTAGCCTGTAATTATGAATATCTGTGCTACTAAACCCGACAAATGCTCTTGCTAATCCCATCGTATTCTCCATCAGTTAATTGATTAGTTGCCTAAAACGTATAACGAGGCTGTAGAATTTCTACCTAGCCTCATTCTTGATTTTGATCTTACCCCTATTTCACCACGGTATGAGCTTGAATGCATTAACTCCTTGTGATCTAATCACCATCATTCACATATTTAGATGCGGTCATGCCAAACTTCAAAACCGATTATTCAAATCAAAATATGTTCGTTCCTGTCAGTATCGATGAGCAATTAATACCCTGAACTATTGAGTTCGCTATCGCGCACATCGTTGATAATCACTTGGACCTATCGCCGTTTAATACCTTATATCACAATGATAAAAATGGCGCTGCCGCATACCCTCCTTCTATCATGCTCAAGATTATCTTTTACGCTTACTCGCTCGGCATGTTATCCAGTCGGAGAATTGAACGAGCCTGCATAAACAATGTTACTTTCATGTGCTTACCTGGCGATGAAAGACCGCATTTAACCACTATCGCAGCCTTCATCGCTCAGATGAAAGACACCATCGAGCCATTATTCACTCAAGTTCTCATTATATGTGACCAACAAGGCTTAATCGGACGAAATATGTTTGCGATTGATGTCTGCAAAATATCATCCAATGCGAGTAAAGAATGGAGAGGAACACACGAAGAGCTTAGAAGAAAAAAAGATAAACTAGAGCGTTCAAGTAAACGTATTCTTGAACGTCATCAACACCTTGACTCAATCGCCAAAAGCCTCCTCGAACACGACTTAAAACAAAAAGAAAAATTCGATAGAGGTGCCGATAAAATTACCCAGTTTTTAGCGCACAACCAAGATAAGTTAGGCAGCAATAAAAAACCCATCAAAAGCAATATCACCGACAACGACAGCGCTAAAATGACCACCTCCAAAGGGACGATTCAAGGCTATAACGGTATTGCCATCACTGATGATAAACATCAAATTATTCTTCATAGCCAAGTATGGGGAAGCGTCGGAGAGCAACAAACATTACCGTTAACAAACAAATGAATCGATTTACGCTAAGAGGCAAAGAGAAAGTGAACGCCCAATGGGCGATGTTCAGCATGCTACACTATATAGAAAAGCTGCGAAATCACTTAAAATAGAAGGTAAACCCTCTATTTCTTACCCAATATTACGCTAAATTCACACACCGTTCCTAACCTCTATAATTGTCGCCTGAAGGCAAACATGGTCGCACAGTATCTGCTTAATTTCTGACTGAGTAAATCAGCGAAAAAACTAAAAAATCAACTCAAAAAAGAGAAACCCTACAGCCTCAACGCCTTGCTAAGCGGAAAATAACGGTTGGATATAATCGCGAAGCGATGGCCAACTGTTATTTTTCCGTTTAAGCAACTTGTATGGACAATAAACCCACCTAATAACACCTTATTCCCAGTTTAGGGTAAAGTGAGACCCAGGCTTTAGCTGCAACTAAAGCCTTCATTTGTCGCAGTTCGATTAAGCGATGGCTCCTCTATCGAGAGACCGATAACAAGAAAGAACGCGACAAACGACTCCAAGCAAAATACTCGAATAGTCTACTGGGTCTCGAACCCGCATTTGCAAGCAAGAGTTAGCTTATTATGAAACCAAAAACTAATCAAAACATTAACGTCGGTGTGGATACTGGCAAGTTTCAACTCGACATCTATATCCGCCCTCTTGATATCTACTTCTCTGTTTCAAATGATGAAAACGGGATTAATGAAGCGGTTAGCATCATTAAAAAACATGCTCCTGAGCGTATCATCATTGAAGCCACTGGCCGCCTTGAAATGCCATTTATCATCGCATGTGCTAAGGCCAATTTACCCTTTGTAATCGCAAATCCTATCCACATAAAACGCTTTGCGGGTGCGATTGGTCGACGAGCTAAAACAGATAAGTTAGATGCACAGTTAATCGCGCATTACGGAGAGTCGATTAAACCTAAACTATCCTCTCTAAAGCCCGACACCATGCAGGCTATGGGCGATTTAGTCTCTAGGCGAAATCAGCTCTTAGTGATGCAAACGATGGAGAAAAACAGACTTCAGATTTTGCCTAAAGAGTTGGCAATGACAATCAAACCAATCTTAACGGTCTTCAAAAATCAGATAGCGAAGATAGAGGAAAAAATCGTCAAACTCATTGAGTCATGCCCCGATTATCAAGCAAAAAACATCATCCTACAGAGTATGAAAGGAATAGGTAAAATTGCTGCCGCTTCCATCATCTGTAATTTGCCCGAGTTAGGTTATATCAATAACAAACAAGCCAGCTCTTTGGTTGGTGTTGCTCCAATGAATAAAGAAAGTGGGCGCTTCAAAGGTCATAGAAAAATCCAAGGAGGACGGCATCAGGTTCGAACTGTTTTGTACATGGCGATGATGTCCGCAATACAGTCCAATCCCGTTTTTAAGGAGACTTATCAGCGACTCGTCGCGGCTGGAA
>CANNGN010000003.1 GCA_947504195.1 uncultured Vibrio sp.
AGATTCATCTGGTGATACAGATGGTTCACTCATAAAGCGGTGAACAACGCTTCATACGACTTCAGGTCGCACGGGCATAAACGTGCTAGCAACGATCTCGCGGGCACGCCTCTGGACAAAAGCTTCTTACCCGAGCGGCTGACCCAACTCGCAGTTCGACATTATTGAGCATTTAGCGGATGATTCACACACTCGATGAAGTGAATTGTTATACGCTTTTGAAACTGCTTATTCACTCCAGTACTGGAAATTTTTAGTACTAAATTACAGAATTAAAATTTTGACTTAATTTTGTCTACAAAAGCATCAATTCTATCTTTAGAAGCATCTTCACTTTTGTATAGTGATAGCATCTGAAGCTTACACTGCTTTGTACATGCTCCTAAAAGAGCAATCTTAAGTGTTCGATGAATAGGCTTCCACAGTACGAAAATGTCGACCCACCAAGGTGATCCAAGAGTTGTGATTACTTTTACCTCTCTCAAATTCTCCAGACAAGGCGTTATCGCCCCCAAATCTGACGCATGATTATATGCATGAGTGGGAGCCCATACGCGGTCAAACCAACCTTTTAATATGGCGGGAAATCCAAACCACCATGTTGGAAACACTAAAATTAACGATTCCGTTTCTTTTAGTTGGGTAATATCACCTTCAAGACTATTCGTATCAAAGAATTCCTGATAATAGCTTCGTCGCTCCGAACTACTTAGCGCAGGGTTAAACTCTTCTTGATACAGGTCTTTAACAGTGATCTCGTATCCTTTTGAAGTAAGGTGATCTATCGTTACGTTAGCCAAGTAATGGCACAAGCTATCTTTAAGTGGATGAGCAACCACAACTAGACACTTCAAAGAATGTTCCTTATTAAATTCGCAACCTAAGCGTATGGTGTCATATTGGTATAAAAAATCAAAGACAAACTATCCTTCAGAGTTAACCGTGAAAGCAATGTAAAATGACGTTCATTCATTGAATAATCACTGAATGAAATAAGGCATAATTATGCTTATTTAGATGTAGAATCCACGGTCGATACCCTACAAATAACACCATCGTTTCACCCCTAAGTTAAATTCAAATTACCGCGCATACTTGTTTAAATTTCTCAGGCGCGTTTGAACACAATATTAACGAAAACGCCGTTTACCTCGACAGACTAAGTTCTCAATTTCAGCGATTCATCTGCCAATATGTTACTAGATGTAATGGGCTTTAACTCAAAAAATCCGATTATGTTATGATGAGCGCTTTGGTTTCTCCTTCGGTTCTCAGTATGTTTCGTCTCCTATCTACATTGTTTTTCTTAAGTTCTTTTTCCTGTTATGCACTTGATCTTTCGCCTGTTACTGCAAATCTCGACAGTTACTTCTCCAAACAACTTAAAAACGATAAAGTTCCGGGTGGAGCCTTAGTCGTAGTTCAAGGTGATGAAGTCAAGCTCCTCAGTCTCTATGGCGTTCGTAAGGAAGGAGAAAAAGGTAAGGTTAATCAAAACACGGTATTTCGCCTCGCATCAGTGTCTAAAACATTTGCTGCTGAACTGACTGCAATATTAGTTGAAGAAAAGAAGTTAAATTGGGATGATCTCATCAATGATTACTTACCCGAATTCAGCTACAAAGATGCGAAAGCCTCTAGTCAATTGCAAGTCCAACACTTGCTTAGTCATACAACCGGTATGGTACACAATGTCTACGACAACCTGCTCGATGCACACTTACCGTTGAGTAAAATTTACCCAGCGTTCAATAAACTGGAACCATTGTGCATACCTGGAAACTGTTACGGTTATACCAATCTGATGTTCAGTTTGGTGGACCCCATTCTTGAACAATCTACCAACCAAAATTATACCCAGTTAATGCAAGATAAAATATTTGCACCATTGGCGATGAATGATGCGTCTCTTGGAATGGAAGCGTTTCTCAGCAATAGCAATCATGCAACGCCTCATGTGCGCGGCAAAAAACGCTGGTACAGCCGAGAAGTTGAAGAGGATTATTACCGTGTGTTACCCGCCGCAGGTGTGAATGCCAGTATCAACGATATGGCACAGTGGTTAAAAGCTCAGTTAGGCGAATACCCAGAAGTCATTTCACCAGCCGTGTTAGAAACCGTTTCCACACCCCGAATCGAAACCAAGAGAGAGATGACCCGCAAGCACTGGCGGAAGAAGCTACAAAGAACCGACTATGGTATGGGTTGGCGCATCTTCGATTACGGTGGTGAAGAACTCATTTATCACAATGGTTGGGTAACCGGGTTTAGTGCAGAACTTGCTTATTCTAAGAAACACGACATTGGTATTGCGTTACTAATCAATGGGGAATCTTCGGTTGGAAGTTTGATTGTGACCCATTTCTGGGATGAGGTTTTAAAAAAGGTGGAAAATTAACCGCCGTATCTGGCTTAAACTTACAAGCCAGAATGGAGCAATAGCAAAACATCAGTCTTGTTAGTATTTATTTTCACACAAATATCGTTTTGCCTTGTTTACTACTTTGTTCTGCTGATTCGAGTATTTTTAAAACCTTCACCGCATCAGCAGGATCGATTGGGTTTATACCACCAGCGTTGATTGCAGTGGCGATTGCATGGTAATAGTGTTGATAGCAACCAATTTCTGTTTCAATTAAATCAACTGAAGATTCAGAGTAAAGACTTCCATACTGTTCTTTATTGTCCACACCATACCCTAAATTATCAGGCGCAATGCCGCTTTTTAAATGCTCTTCTTGAGGATCGAATCCATATTTAACAAAACTGCCAAGACTTCCCTCAAGTCTAAAACGAGTGTTTGGTGCCGCACAAAATGAGCTTGCATGCAAAACAACTTCAAGGTTTTGATAATGCAGCAGTACATGGAAGTAGTCAGTTGTTTTTGAACCATCCCTTAACGGCAAACACCTTGCAGTCAAAGCATTAGGCATACCAAAAAGATGAATGGCTTGATCAACCAAGTGAGATCCTAAGTCATACCAGATTCCGGCTCCCGGGCCAGGTTCTTCTCTCCACCTTTGACGAACGATTGGTCGGAAACGGTCAAAACGAGATTCAAATAACCTAATTTCTCCTAATGCATTATTTTTCAGCAGTTTTTGTAGCGTTAAAAAATCACCATCCCAGCGTCTATTATGGAACACGGAGAGGACTAAAGCGTTCTTTTTGGCAAGAATGATCAGTTCTTCAGCTTCTCTACTCGTAGTTACCATTGGTTTTTCGACAACGACATGCACCCCACTTTCTAAGCAAAACTTTGCCAATGAAAAATGAAATTGATTTGGGGCGGTAATTATCACCAAATCCACTTTTTTACTTGTGATTAATTGTTCCGCTGAATTAAATATGACGAGCGATGGGTGTTCTACTTTCAAGATACTCGATTTAGAACTGCTTATGGCTGTCAGAACCATTGACTCGGTGGATTGAATCAACGGAATATGAAATGTATTGGCAGAATTGCCATAACCAATTACGCCTACTCGAATCATGAATTCATGCCTTATTGGAAAATTAGTGGAGTTATAGGTTTTTTACTTCATTGCTATGTGACTAAGTGACCATGTGAGCTCACTGCAACTTATCTTCGGTCGGCTAAAGAATGCCACATGCATGTTACCAAGGAATCTCCGTTCCGTCGTAGTTAAGAAATCGACCGTTATCGTTCTGGTTCAAATTTCCTATTACTTGGGTTAATCCAGCAACACTTTGCGACGCAGTGATTAATGCATTCGGTCCACCCATATCCGTTTGAACCCACCCCGGATGGAGTGCAACGACACAAAAGCCATCATCGGCAAGATCAATACTCAAACTTTTCACGACCGAGTTAAGTGCCGCCTTTGAGGAACGATAAAGATACCCTCCTCCGGAACTATTATCAGTCATACTGCCAACCTTGGAAGAGACGAATGCGATGCGTTTAAGCTCGCCTTGTTTTAACAGTGGATAGAGACTTTCGACCAGTTTCAATGGAGCGATAGTATTGATTTCTAGAACTTGACGCCATTCCTCAAGATCGGTGTTGCCAAAACTAACACCTTTAGGACCGTAATAACCGGCGTTATTAATCAAAAGATCCAGCGCGGGAAGCTTGGTTTTGAGTGCGCTAACTTGTTCGTAATCGGTCACCTCGAGTAAGTGACAACAGAGAGATGGATTGGACTGTTCAAGTTGGAGCAGTTCAGTTGCGCTCGCTTCTGAACGATACGTTGCGTGCACTTCATAACCTAGTGTGAGGTAATGCTGAACCAGAGCAAAGCCAATTCCTCGATTTGCGCCAGTAATAAGAACCGTAGACATATTCTTTACTCCTGTGTTTCTGCGTGTTCAACCTGGAGGTGATCACACATGTGATCGATATAAGTTTGTCACAAATACATTCTGCAGCAACCGCAGCTGGGAACTGCGGTTGTAACCAATAAGGATATTAGTATTGATGGCTTAGTTGTTGCAATATTTCTTCGCTATCTCAGCACCTAGTCGAGCGTTATTAAGCACTAATTGAATATTTGAATCTAGGCTATTACCCCCAGTGAGTTCACATACGCGAGCCAATAAGAATGGTGTTGACTCTTTACCCGCAATGCCCTGCTCGTCTGCTTCTGCTAAAGATTGCTCTATAGCATCCGTGATTGTTTCTAATGGCATTGCGTACTCAACAGGAATTGGGTTCGCGACAACCACACCACCATTGAGATTTAATTCCCACTTGGCTTTAAGTGCAGATGCAATAGAGTCTGGGCTGTCTAATCGATAATCTACCGAATGGTCACTTTCTCGGGTATAAAACGCTGGCAGTGAGTCCGTTTGGTAACCCACAATTGGCACACCTTGTGTTTCTAAGTACTCTCGAGTCAGCCCTAGGTCAAGAATTGATTTGGCTCCAGCACATACCACAGCGACATTCGTGTTTGCGAGTTCTTGAAGGTCAGCAGATATATCAAACGTTTCTTGTGCGCCTCGATGTACGCCACCGATGCCACCAGTGGCAAAGACTTTAATGCCAGCCATTGCAGCAAGAATCATTGTAGCAGCTACCGTTGTCGCGCCATCTTTTTTACCCGCAACCATAAACGGAATGTCGCGTCGGCTTACTTTCGTTACCGAGGTTCCTGCTTTACCAAGATATTCGATTTGCTCTTTTGATAACCCGACTTTTAGACGACCTTCAATAATTGCAATCGTCGCCGGTACAGCGCCATTTTCGCGGATGGTTTCTTCGACGAGAAGCGCTGTTTCGACATTGCGCGGGAAAGGCATTCCGTGTGAAATGATTGTCGACTCTAACGCAACCACGGCTTTATTATTCGCAAGTGCTTCTGCGACTTCAGGTTGAATATCAAGGTACTGTTCTAACATGTTTATTTCTCCTCAATCAGAGACAAAAGCGTCTGCTCTGACATTTCTGAATTAATGGTATCGACTGAAGTGAGCGCTAGATGAGACGCTGCAATGGCAAATCTTATGCTCTGATCCCAACTCCAGTTTTGTAAATAAGCGTGAACAAGTGCTGCCATCATGGCGTCGCCTGCTCCAGTAACATTCACCACATGAGTCGGGGTGGCGTCCATTAAGGTCTGCTGCGAATTACAGCTTGCTAATACGCCTTTATTACCAAGGCTAATTGCAAGGTGTTTGACCCCTTTTTCATGCAAATCATCCGCTAACTGGCTGACTTCAATAGACTCATTGATAGAATGGCCCGACAGGACTTGTGCTTCGAGTTGATTAGGTTTTAAGAAATCAATTTTATCTAAATAAGGCAAGAGTTTAGTTGCCTTGATCGATGAGACAGGATCAGCAAAAATCGTTTTATTGCCATACTGATTAAACAAATATTCCAACGCTTCTTCACTGAGGTTGGCATCGATAACAAGAACACTTGCACCGGTAATGATTCCCCTTCTCTTGGCAAGCTGCTTAGCGTTTAAGCTCTCTATCAATTGCATGTCATTTAGTGCGACAAGCAACTCACCCTGATCATCGATAATAGACAAATAACTGCTCGATTTTCTATCGGGTAAGATAAGCGAATGGTCGGTGCCGACATTAGAAAGATGGCAAGATTCTTTTAGTTCTTCCCCCCAACTATCACCACCGAACGTACCAATAAACTCAACTTGGCTACCTAAACGAGCTAAATTTTCAGCAATATTTCGTCCAACACCACCGGCACTGGACTCAAATGAACCGGGATTAGAGTCGGCCAACACAATCGATGCATCAGAGCGACCACACAAGTCCATATTCGCACCACCCAACACAACGGCATAGGGTTCGGAGCAGAGAATGTATCCCTTACCTTTAATAAACCCTTTACGCGTTAGCTGCATGATGTGGCCAGCAACAGCGCTTCGGCTTATCCCGATCTGATCAGCTAGTTCCTGCTGAGGGATCAAAGGATTACGCTGTAATATTTCTAAAACTTGTTGTTCTCTATCAGTCATAAAAATAATCGCTCACAAAAATAAAAACAATTGTCCGCATTGCAAACAATTGTTCGATTAGAGCATGCCATTACCGTTATGTAAAGTTTCTACGTGTAGTTTTCGAGAGGATTAGTTTCGGTAAGTACAATACGGATGGAGTTAACCCTTAGCGATAACGCTAAGGGTATACTTATATTGGAAAGATCTTATGTTTGATTGTCGAAAACCACAGCCTGCTTTTTGCTTGTATCAACATTCAGCGATAAAACGTCTGGCCTTGAGTAATGCCCAACCGGGTCGAAATCTATCTTACTCTTTATCAACATTTCTCTATCTAGGTCTGCATATATAATGGCTTTCTTATCGAATATTGGGCCAGCTATGACATCTCCAAGCGGACCAATAACACAACTACCTCCTCTCATGACGATACTTTCATCATCGTCGGACAGTATGCTTCGGTAATCACTGCCAAACTCTTTACGAGTAATAAACTGACAAGCACTTAATACAAAACAACGCCCCTCCATTGCGATATGTCGCATACTTGACAACCATGTTTCTCGATCGTCGGCCGTCGGTACGCAATATAATTCAACGCCTTGCGCATACATTGCCATCCGAAGAGATGGCATGTAGTTCTCCCAGCAAATCACCGCGCCAATCTTACCAATATCGCTGTCTACTACGTCAAGTGTAGAACCATCTCCAAACCCCCAAACTAAACGTTCAGCGCCTGTGGGCATCAATTTCCGGCGAACATTAACGACACCAAGCTTGGGGTCCACAAATACAACGCTACAGTAGAGTGTACTCCCTACTCGCTCAATAATTCCCATAACAACAAAAATGGAATTTTCAGACGATGCAACGACAACCTTTGTCATTTCCTCACCATCTAATTCAACCGCCCCTTCAAAATATCGATAGAAATCATTTCTACCTTCAGGAAGTCGAGTACCAACTGGAGCATCAAACGTTAGACCTTTAGGGTAAGTGCCTATAAATGCTTCAGGAAATACCACCAATTCGGCACCATTCTCGGCACATTCTTCAATTAGTTGAACTGATTTATCTGCTGTTTTTTCAGAATCAAATGGAACACTACTATCTTGGATAATCGCGACTTTGCAATTCTTGTTCATTATTCATTCCTTATTTTTGGGTCACAACGCTTGTGCTTGCTTCAATAGATCCGACTTCCGTCGTATTGTTCACCATATATTCATCGTACATATCATGGTAATTCACCACCGATTTCTCAGAAACAGGTTGTGTAATCTTACTAACCAACACTGTCACTAATATGTTGATAATAAAGCCAAAAAGACTAGAACCGACAACTAAATTCAAACCTAATAGAGCGGAAAAGATCATAACAACCGAGCCAACTATCAACCCCCAAAATGCACCGGATTCTGTTACTTTTTTGAAATAAAGAATTCCTAACGCACTAGGGACAATTTGAAGCCCTAAACCAAAGCCTAATGAAGCAATAGGTACAAGGAATCCCGTGCCACTTGGTGTTAAAGCAAGCACAAAGACAAAGATGGTTAACAACGCAACCACTAACTTGGTAACACGGACTGTATTTTCTGAGGATAGCGGCTTTTTGCGTATTGTATTTACGATATCTTCCGCAACAATACTGGCTGAAGACAATAGCTGACTATTTATAGTGGAAATCGCGGCAGCCAAAATACCAGCAACAACAAATGCACCCAAGAGTGGTAAATGTGCAGCGAATAACTGTGGCAAAATTGTGTCACTGGTCTTGTCAGTCAAACTAGGTATAACACCAGGGATCATCGCTGCAGTGCCGACAACAAGAGGGATAATGGCCATCATCCATGAATTCCAAAACGGTGTCATAACCGCAACTTTGCCTAGTACTTCAGCCGAAGATGCCGAATAGTATTTTTGCCACATATGAGGTAAAACCCACGCCCCAAAGCCAAGACCCAGCCATAGTTCAATCATTTTAAGCGGGTTACCAGTGTTAACCATTTTTTCAGGGCTATGAGTAAGTGCATTTTTGAACAAGTCGAATCCGCCTGCTTTATCCGCACTATATAAAGCAGTAAAAATCAATATAGATGCAAAAAATAACCCCATAAAAGAGTCGGTCCAAGCTGTTCCTTTAAAGCCAGCCCAAAGTACGATAACGCCTACCATTAAAGAAGTTACTGTTACCCCGATAACATACGGAATAACCCCATCGGTTAACGTTTCTAAAGCCTGTGCTCCACCACTAATTTGAATCAACATCACCGGAACCAAAGCAGTAATTCCAACCAATGCGACAGCAATCCTCATACGCTTACTGGAATAGTAATGTTCAAACATCTGACCTGGTGTGAAGAAACCAAATTTTTTCCCTGACAACCAAATCCGAGTGCCAAACAACCAGACAAAAATTCCGTGAAAAATCGTCCAGACAGCGAAGCAAGCAAACCAGACTCCACTGCGATAGTAGGTTCCAAATGAACCTAGCAACGTCCAAGTTGAGAAATACGTTGCACCCATGGACAGCAAAAGAACCATCGTCCCCATATTTCTACCGCCGATGATATAGCTCTCGGTCGTACTTTCTACATTTTTCGACCCCCGACTTGCCAAAAAAGCGACCAATAAAAACAACAATAAAAATGAGATAAGAATCCCGATAGTTAAATAGTGATTCATAGCTCCTCTCCTTGTATTGGCTTATCCGAAAGTTTCTTTATAAAAGGTTTAAAATGGAGGGGATAGATTGCTATCGCACATATTGTTAATACAACATTGCAAATAAGAATTAAGGCTAATGGCATGGGAAGTAAACCAATCAGCTCTGCTTCATTGAAATAACCAAAATAGGGTAAGGTAGTCAAAGAGAGAGATAATAATATTATTAGCCACAAAATTTTCCGTTTTATTTTCATAACAACTCCTTTGTAATTCATTTACAACTTCATATTAAGTTATCATTGCTGTTCTGAAAATTAGAAGTTTCCGAACAGCATGTTGCACAAAATGCAACAGCGAGCCATAACAGTGCAAGTCGGGGTCTTTTGTGTCTGATGAATTAATCGGGTAAGGATGTCTAAATGGAAATCACAACAATGAAATACTTCATTGTATTAGCGGAAACACAATCTCTAAGAGAAGCATCAAAACTCCTGTATATAAGTCCTTCGGCATTAAGTAGGCAAATTAAAAATTTTGAGCACAACTTTCATTCACCTTTGTTTGAAAGGCGTCCAACAGGCATGTTCTTAACTGAAGAAGGTAAAATTGTTGAACGCCATATACGACGAACAATTCGAGAAGTCGATCTCGCAAAATCTGAAATCGACAAACTTAAAAACCTACTTACGGGTAAAATTAGACTCGCGACGATCGAAGGAGTTGTTGAATCTTGGGTGATGCCCCCAATGAAGGCATTTACTCATCAGCATCCAGATATAAGATGTAAATTAGCGATCTCTGGAAGCCGAGAGGCACATTATAATGTGGTCAATGACCACGCAGATATTGGTATCGCAATGCAACCAATTGATTGCAGCAATATTGATATTATAAAAAGCGTCAATACACCATTAGCCATCACAGGACGATATGATCATGCTCTATCTAAGACTCCAAACCCGACATTAGAATCCATCATCTCTTACCCGTTTGCAGTCTTAGATGGTAGTTTTCATACAACACAGCTGTTTCATCAATTTTTAAAACATAACAACAAAACATTCGAACCTAAGTTAGAGTTCAACCAAATCAGCTACATCAAAAACCATATAAAAACATCCGACTATCTTACTATTCTTCCCAACTATGCCATTGAAAATGAGGTTAATAATCAAGAGTTATTTATACTAGAAAATGAAAAGTTGCCCTCGTGTAAGACAATTATTTTTGTTCGGAAAGATAGAAAGTTAACTCATGCAGCAACGCACTTTATTAGTCTTTTGTGTCAAAGTATCAAGACGATGGACAGTTGCACCTAAACGTTAAGCAACGTAAGCAACGATATGAACAGCAGCAGTGGCTTGTTTGATGGTGAATATTGAATACAAATATCTTAGAACTCGTATTTCAGAGAGGCGAAAAAATACTCTCCGATAGCACGGAGAGTATTGGAGGTTATCAATAATTAGAGTGACGCACTGACTTCAACAATACTTTGATGAAGGATGCTCGCAATTTCTGTCACCTGCTCTTCACCAAGAATCAACGGTGGCGACAAGATAAGTATGTTACCCAGAGGTCGAGCGATCAGACCACGTTGTTGAGCGGCTTTAGCCACTTTTAACCCAATCATATCTTCTGGAGTGAACGGCTCTTTCGTCGCCTTATCCTTCACAAATTCGATACCGATCATAAAGTGGCTACCACGAACCTCACCGACTAAATCAAGAGACGCTAATCCTTTCAGGGCTTTCTCAAACATTTTACCGGTAACTTGTACTTTTTCTGGTATCCCTTCTTTCTCCATGACTTCAATGTTAGCCAATGCCGCAGCTGATGCTGCTGGGTGACCAGAGTAAGTCATACCATGCAAAAATACTTCTCCAGGACCGGAAATGACTTCATGGATTTCATCAGAAATAATCGTTGCCGACAAAGGTTGATAACCCGAAGTTAAGCCTTTAGCCGTAGTAATAATATCTGGAGTAACGCCAAATACGGCTTCAGAAGCAAAGAAATGTCCTAAGCGACCAAACGCTGTCACAACCTCATCGGAGATATACTTAATGTCATTCTCAGCACATACTTTTGCCATACGAGCATGGTAACCTTCAGGCGGTACGATAACGCCACCCGCACCCATGATAGGTTCTGCAATATAAGCCGCGATATTTTCAGCACCAACGTTATGAATATTTTGATTTAAATCGGCGATTAAATGATCTAGGAACTCAGCTTCCGTCATCCCATCACCTTCACGCCAATAGTGTGGACATGCTAAGTGATGAACTAATTCAGAGGCACTGTCCCAACCTTTGCTATACGCAGGCGTTGTCATCGCAATCGCAAGGTGAGTAGAACCGTGGTAAGCGCCAACACGACTTAAAATCTTTTTCTTGTTTGGACGACCAAGGCGATTGTTGTAGTGATGCAGCATACGTACAGCGGTATCATTAGCCACTGATCCAGAGTTGCCAAAATGGACATGATTTAAATGACCCGGAGCAAGCTGAGCAATTTTTTCAGCCAGTTTTGCCGCTGTTGGGTGAGTAAAGTTATAAAATGTTGAATAATAATCCAGAGTGTTGAGCTGGGTATTAATCGCATCAATAATTTCTTTTCTCTTATGTCCAACGTTAACACACCATAATCCACCGATGCCATCAATCAGGCTGTTCCCTTCACTGTCTTTGACAAAGTAGCCATCAGCTTCAGTAATAACCGTGATCGCGTCTTTTTCTTTTAACGCATTAAGATCTGCGAACGATTGAACCAGATGTTCATCTGACTTTAAAACCGAAGACGTATCAGTCGCGATGTTCATATCCATTTATTTAACCTCTAAATAATCATTAAGCTGCGTTGAAGAAATGCTCTTCGCTGCGTATCGTGTATCGAGATCGACGATGACAAGTGCTGGTGTACAGCCCACCATCGCCATTGGGGCAGAATCAGAACTGGCAATCATAGAAAGTCCTGCATAATCCAATCCTGCTTCTGATCCACAGTAGTTTGCGTAAACGATGGTGACGCCCATCTCAGCGGCTCTAGCGGGAACCAATGTCTGTGAGACATATTCATACCCTGTTGGGTTCGCTGTCGGAACAAAAATCAACGTTACACCCATTTCCGCTAACTCACGACAATGCTGAGGGAATTCGATGTCATAGCAGATAAGTAACGCAGCTTTCTCACCATTCCAGTCAAAAGTTTGATAAGAATCACCAGGTATAAAGCTGGCTTTTTCCATCTCACCAAATAACTGAATTTTTCTATAATTCGCTAATTGAGTACCGTTCTTATCTAAGCAAATTGCTGAGTTATATACGGTGTTGTCACTGGACTCTGCCCAGCCTAATGTCAATCCACAGCCATATTTTTTTACTAACGCTGTAAGCCTATTGATCCAATCGCCATCGATAGATTGAGCGAGTTCTTGGTGCAGATCGGGACGATTATATCCAGGTAAATAAAGCTCTGGAAAAACCACCATTTCGGCGCCAGCTTCAGCTGCTGCACGAAGGTTAGTTTCGATTGTGGTAAACCCACTTTCGATATCCCCATCAATAGGTAAGGCTTGGCAAAGTCCAATTTTCATTAAATTACTCTTCTACTTATTTTCTTAAACGAGTCCAAATAGCGTCATACGTTTTCTGAACGTCTTCAGAACAGACTTCGATAAACGTTCCTTTTGAACCTGCTGGTGGGTGTGCTTCTGGCAAAGTTTTAATTGCTTCATCCAAGTAAGGTTCAGTACCTTTCACGCCAGAGGCATATTGAGCGTAGTTAGTTAACGCTGCTGCATTTTCTGGAACAAGTAGGAAGTTCATAAATTTCAACGCGTTTTCGCGGTTAGGAGCGTCTTTTAGTAATACTAAGTTGTCCATCCACACTATGTAGCCTTCTTTCGGGAATGCATACTCGATATCCGCACCTTCAGAACGTGCGCGTGCTGACATTCCAGACCAAATCATTCCGACCGTTGCGTCACCAGATACCAACACGTCTTTAGCAATATCAGAACCAAATGATGCCCAATCTTTTTTCGCATCGTTCACAAGCTTACTTAACGCTTTAAGTTGCTCTTTGTCGCTACTACATTGTGGGATGCCTAAGTGAATTGACGCTAAACCTAATGTTTCACCCGCAGTATCAAGAACGTTAATCTTTCCTTTCAACTC
Source organism: uncultured Vibrio sp. (assembly GCA_947504195.1). GTDB lineage: Bacteria > Pseudomonadota > Gammaproteobacteria > Enterobacterales > Vibrionaceae > Vibrio. The sequence continues at coordinate 13,283 of CANNGN010000003.1, forward strand.
TTCAGGTGGATCGAACAGAATAGAGGTCGAGTCGATAGGTCCTCTATAAAGGTCTCGATTCACTGAAAATGACGTCGTACCCCATTGATAAGGAATAGAACTGGTTCGGCCTGGATCAAATGAAACATCAAGCCATTGCTCTTCAATATTGGAGAAGTTAGAAAGCTCTGATGGTTCAAAAGTATCTAACATACCTTCGCCTTTCATTATCTTCACCATGTAGTCACCCGGTACAGCAAGGTCATAACTCCCAAGCTTGCCGGCTTTGAGTGACGCGAGTAATGCTTCATTACTGTCAAACGTATCCATGGTTACTTTAACATCATGCTCTTTAGAAAATTTATCAATCAACTCTTGTGGCATGTACTCAAACCAGTTGTAGAGTGATAAATTCCCTGCCGCTTGTGCATTCGCAGAAAGAGCGAGTAATATAATGGATGCTATCGTACGTTTTTTCATAGTCTTTCTTCCTTGTAATAATTCCGAGTTATGATTCCGATGGATGTTCTTGGCCAGACCGGCCGACAATCCACGATAGGGTGACAAAAATAATTGATACAAAAAGCATAAGGGTTGAAATCGCCATAATGTTTGGCTTTATCCCTTGTTTAACCGAACCAAAGATTACGGTTGGTAGTGTTTCGATACCCGCTCCTTTAACGAAGTTGGTAATCAAAAAATCGTCTAGCGATATGATGAACGCGAGAAGGAAACCAGAAAGAACGCCCGGCATCATTATCGGTAAAAGTACCTTCTTGAAAGCATCTCTTGGTGTCGCGTAGAGATCCATCGCAGCTTGTTCATACATTGGTGGAATCGTCTGCATTCGAGCTGATATTGGTAGATATGCAAACGGTATACAAAATATGGTGTGTGCGATAAGGATGGTTAATACTCCACCATTAAATCCAATGGCTGAAAAGAACACCAAACTCGCAACTGCGGTCACCACTTCTGGAACCATTAACGGTAAGTTAATCAGTGCAAATCCAGTAACCTTCCCTCTGAATGATCCGCCTCTCGTCATTGCCACAGCCGCAGCCAAAGCAATCATGGTAGCAATACTCGCCGCACAGATAGCGATGACCAAGGAGTTAATAGCCGCCTGTTCAAACTTCCCAGATTCAGGGCCGGTAAAGACATCCATGTACCAGTTAAGTGACCATCCACCCCAGTTTGTTATCGACGATGAAGCGTTAAATGAGTAAATCGCAACAACGATAAGCGGCGTATATAGAATTACCAAACACAGAACAGTAATTGCGCGAAAACCGGTAAATTTTCTTAAATCAGTTACTTGAGTCATTAGTTACTCTCCTTATGCTGATTTCTCGCGTAAACAAACAGAACCGCCATAACGATGGTCAACAAAATCATTGATATTGCCGCGCCAAATGGCCAGTTTCCTGCGGAGCCTTTAAACTGCTCTTCGATAAGAGAACCAATCATAAAGTTCTTGGCACCACCTAAAAGATCCGGTGCGAGGAACGCGCCTAAAGAGGGAACAAAAACCAAGATACAGCCAGCAATGATTCCAGGTTTCACGACAGGTAGAATAACTAAACGCAATGTGGTCCACGCGCCGGCATAAAGGTCGGCAGCGGCTTCAGACAAACTAAAGTCGTATCGTTCAACCGAGGCGTAAATCGGTAAAACCATAAAAGGTAAGTAGCTATAAAATAGTCCTAGCTGAACCGCAATATCAGTATTAATTAAGCCAAGCGGTTCAGATATCGTGCCAGTCCAAAGTAAAAACTCATTAAGTGGTCCACTATCACGAATCAGGAACTTCATCGATACTGTGCGAATGAGTAGATTCACCCAGTATGGAATCGTGACTAAAAAGAGCCATATCGCACGGCTTTTTTCATCACGAGTGGCAATAAACCACGCCGTTGGAAAACCAATCACCAGACATAAAAGTGTTGCCATTCCCGCTTGGTAAATAGAGCGAAGGAATATGTTGATGTATGTCCACTCAACAACAGGAGGCTCATCACCAAACAAGCCGCGATCAAGAAAGAACTGATCGTAGGAAGCAAACGAAAATTCCCAAATAACACCACCACGGAATTCTTTCGTAAGGAAAGAGTAGACACCCATCATAAGCACAGGAAGTAATAGGAAAAAACCAATCATCACCCATGAAGGAAGCATCAAGCGAAATGCATGACCTTTATAAATATCCGATGAGATATTCGCGCCGAGCGACGCACCCGCAGCCATTAATCTATCAACAGGCTAGCGGCACCTGCCTCCAGTTTTAGACCAATAACATCACCCGTCTGAGGGATTGTAACTGAAGCTGAGTTCTGAATTCGAACCGTAATGTCTTCATCATCAACCAGTTTTAACTCAATGTGTGTATCCGTTCCGAGGTAAACTTGACCAGTTACAGTGCCTTTAAGATCCCCCGCTTCCGGTGAGCAAAAACTGATGCGCTCAGGTCTAACCGATAGGTGCCCTTTACCTGGATTCACTTTGGCAGCAGCAGGACAAGAAAATGGGTGACCGCCCGGTAAATGAATTTGTGCAATACCATCGGTTACCGAGAGGACTTCAACATCGAGTAAATTGGTTTCTCCAATAAAGTCTGCCACAAATCGATTAATCGGTGTTTCATAGATCTCTTTTGGCGTACCCACTTGCTGAACGTAACCATTCGACATTACCGCAATGCGATCCGACATGGTTAACGCTTCTTCTTGGTCATGAGTAACAAAGACAAACGCAATGCCTGTTTCTCTTTGGATCTTTTTAAGTTGAACACGTACAGCTTGACGAAGTTTTAGATCCAATGCAGAGAGTGGTTCATCAAGAAGCAAGACTTTAGGACGTGGCGCTAATGCTCGTGCTAACGCAACCCTTTGCTGTTGTCCGCCAGATAACTGTGAAGGTTTTCGTGTCGCATGCTCATCAAGTTGAACCAATTTCAGCATATCATCAGCACGACGAATTGCTTCCTTCTTGGTCCATCCACTGCGTAGCAACCCGAACATAACGTTTTGTTCAACGGTCATATGTGGAAACAGCGCGTATTGTTGAAATACAGTGTTAACTGGGCGTTCATAGGCTTGTAACCCAGTTAAATCTTCATCATTAAGTCGAATATGCCCTTCACTGACATCTTCAAATCCAGCGATGCATCTCAATAACGTGGTTTTGCCACAGCCAGAAGGCCCCAGCAAAGTAAAAAATTCGTTTTCTTTTATGTCTAACGAAATATTATGCAGTGCGGTAAAAGAACCATAACGCTTAACTACGTTATCAATTCCTACCGAAGCATTTTGTGCAATTTGTGTAATCATGACGCCTTCCCTGATACCCCTCACAATGATAATTTAACTTTATATCACCTGATTTGAGGGGTATATAACCCCAGGGGGGTATGGCATGTCAAAAATGGCATTTATTTGTTTAAAATCAACATGTTAACAAAAAAATAATGAGGGTTTAGTGACAATTTCATCATCAATAGGTTGAATTTCGGGTATCAATAGTGACCTGGAAATAACGAGGAAGATAAATATAAATTTAGCGGGCTACAGAGTAGAAAATATCGGCATTAACAAGGCAAATAATTCAGCTTGAGAGCTGATGCTGCATTTGGCGTACAGTTGTTTACGAAATACCTTAACGGTTTCCTTACTAATATCGAGATTAAGTGAAATAGAAAGTGAAGAATGACCTTGCAAGATATAGAACGCCACTTCAGCCTGTCGAGGACTTAACGCAATGTTATGTTTTTCAATCAACACACTTCTCAGGCGATCAGTAACAGGAGGGAGGGCAATATTTTTTCCTTCTTTGGGTTCATAATTTCCCCAGTGCTGCTCACATAGTGCAGACAACAAAGATTCTAACGACTTCAAATACTCAATTTCAGATTTGCAGTAGAGTAGCTGACTTGTTTTATCGCGACCAAAACAGGCCGTTAACGTTGTCTCATGCCCTAAACGCGCAAACAGAGCAAGCTCATCAATGAGATTCGTATCTTGGTAATATTCACGATAATAACTGGTGTGTTTAAACTGATCCGGCGCCATATCGAAAATGTCGTGAATGCCAGATTGAATGCCACTGCGTACCGCATGATAAAACGGATCGAGTAAATAAGCCCCGCTAAGATAATGCGTCTGCATCTTCCGGTAGACCGTAGGATCCTTTGATTCACGGTACAGCTCTTCAGGGTTGTGGTCTTTATGATAAACAAGAATAATCAGATTATCACAGGAAATAACTTTACCGAAGAAATGATGAAGTGCTTCAGGAAAATGTTCTTTGCCCAGAGAACGCACCAGTTGGGCAAGAGCCTTGTCATGTTTTTTCTCTAACATATTGACCTTAAACTTCTTCCTTCAACCAAACAAACACGGCAGATAATATCAACAGGGTAACTTACATTCACAAAAAACACGACTCTCGAAGTCGTCTCTTTTTGAACCATTATAGCGTGTGCGTTAGACCAGAGTTCCTAACAGCATAGTTAGGTAGGTTCCGCTGTTTTCGTTACATCTAATTGTTCAGGAATAAGTATACCGGATGCGAAGTCTTCTAACACTTTAAAAAATGCTTCCCCTGCCGGAGTCAATTGCTGTTGCTTTAATTTCACAATGCCCATTGTTAGAGGCATAAGATCCCCTTCCAATGGAATCGACGCAAACTTGGTTCCATCAAGTGCAATGTTACTGTGAACCGGAGTGTTGAAGATAGAATACCCAAAGCCATTTGCAACCATTCCCCTTACCATGCCTAGTGAATGTGCATGATACCCAACAGTTGGCTTGGTACCTTGAGATAAAAATAGGGAGTGGAAATATTCTCGACTGACGGGCCAATCGAGCATCACCATCGGATAATTAGCTAACTCTTTTATCGAAACGCCTTTCTTTTTGGCTAAAGGATGGTCGAGTTCGCAAACCACGTAAGGCGGTAAGCTAATCAGCGGGATAAATTCAACAATGGAAGGCAGTTGCATATCGTAGGTTATTGCAAATTCATATTTGCTCGTGATTAACCCTTCAAGTAAATCGCGTTGATGCTTTTCATCACATTGAACCGTTACGGCTGGATATTTCTCAACGAACTCTTTAAGCATTGCAGGCATCATCAACGAGGTGAACGTAGGGAAACCAACTATCCGCAGTGATCCTGATATTTCGGTTCCCAGCGAACTGACGAACTGAGAAAGATCCTCAGCACCCTGTAGCAGAGCTTTCGCTTTATGATAAAACTCCGCACCTTGACTGGTTAGGGCTAACCCTTGAGCGTGATGGCGAATAAACAACTTCAACCCGGTAACATCTTCGAGATGATGAATGGCGCACGAGATTGATGGTTGAGAAACAAATAGCACCTCCGCAGCCTTGGTGACACTGCTATGTTCTCCAGCTGCAACGAAATACGTGAGTTGTTTCAATGTGAATTTATTTGCCATTTTTCATCTCGATTGTTGCATTTATGTTGTGGTTATTAGAAAAGTGTACTGAATTAATTAATCAAATACAAAGCATACTTTAGTTTAATAAAACTAATTCATAGCCACAGAATATGTATAAATTACAAATCTTATTATTTATCAATAACAGACAAGATCGCCATAAATTTAGCTTCAAACACACAATCGCCTTATTTCCTCAAGAAAATAAGGCGATGAAATTAGTCAGGTTGAGAGCGAAACCTATGGCTTGTTACAGCCTTTACTCATCTCCAGGAACACCATAACTTGCGGCAGAATCTGGAGATTCAGCACGTAAGATATAGTCTTTGATCTGAGGGCTATAAACATCCAATAGTGTTCCAAGTTCTTCTATCGGTAGGTCATTCCAATCAACACGAAGATCCACAATAGGCCAATTCTGATCACCATAGACTTTGAGTCCAGCTGACTTAACCGGCCCTGCTTCACCGCCATTATCAACACCCGCTTGCAGAGAAAGTAATAAGCGTTCTGGTAAACTTAATTGTTCATTTGCTTCAAAAAAGTCAACCATAGCTTGAGGAACAGAGGTATTGTCTAACAGGTTACCCATTGCAATGCATGAGTCCCCTATCGCTTCTCCAACGTTTCCTAAAGCATTCGCGCCGCTGTAAACAACACTCTCGTTCTTTCCATCAAGAATACCCAGTTGGCGATACTCAATATGCTGCTCCGAACGGCGCAAAATATCTAACGCTTGTTGAGGTGTATTTCCGAGCTCCAACTGCTCTAGACCTAGAGGCCCAAGATCTGGGTTAGTGATATTCTGAGTTAAAACAACACCAACTTTTGACTTAGCAAATGCACATCGGCTTGCAACACTGATACTTGATGATGAAATAGCAGTACCAAACATCCCAGTTTTCTTACAAAAACCCGCAATGGAAAATGTCATTATTGATTCCTTTCTAATTCGCTTCTTCTGGCAATACGGCGATAACGTCAATTTCCATTAACCACTCAGGCTGAGCAAGTCCAGCAACGACCAACCCTGTAGAAATTGGGAATACGCCTTTTAGCCACTTACCAACTTCTTTGTATACTGGCTCTCTGAATCGAGGGTCAGTGATATACGTGGTTGTTTTAACTATATGACTCAAATCAGAACCACATTCCTCAAGCAACTGCTTTACATTTTTCATCGCTTGCTCTGCTTGCTTTTGTGGGTCACCGAGTCCAACAAGATTACCCTCAAAGTCAGTGCCAATTTGGCCACGAACATAGATGGTATTACCCGCAACAACTGCTTGGCACAGATCGTTGTCTAAAGACTGAGTTGGATAAGTTTCTTTCGTATTAAACATACGAATACGTTTATGAGTCGGCATACAGGTTCCTATTGTTCAATAATTAAATTATGGTGCTAGGTCTTAGCAACCATTACTTCTTTTCATATCGATGATATTTATTTTGCGTCCCGATATGATCAGCAACATATTTCGCATCATGCCAACAACCCCAGATAAACGTCGAACCACGACGAGATAACCAAGGTAAACCGACAAAATACATACCAGGTGCTGCGGTAACACCACGTTGATGTATCGGCGCTCCATTTTCAGAAATCACGTCTACATCGAGCCAGCTATAATCAGATTTAAAGCCAGTTGCCCAAATAATCGTAGTAATACCTTTCGCTGCAAGGTCGACTTCAAGAAGCGGGTTTAGCATACATTCAGGTGTTGCTACCTCACGCCTTGCTTCCGGCTCTTCTGGAAGATCCAAACCGTGCTTTTTAATATACGCATCAGCAGCATCAAGTAAAGAGAGATAATTTTTATCACCGTTGTTAACGTTGGTCACTAGATCTTCGCCAACATAAATCTTACCGTTTTCATAAGACTCTGTGCGGCCTAACAACGTAATTCCATCATGAGCGAGCTGACGAAAATCTATCGTGATTCCTTCATGTGCACCACTTACTGCGATAGTAACGTGCTCTGTACCAGGTTCAACAGCAGGTGCATCCCATAAGCCGAGTACACCAAGCCACCAAACGAAATCTCTGCCACGGTAGGCGCGTGGTGGGCGATCATGTGGTCCTACAGACAGATAAACATCTTTCCCTGCTCGGTTAAGTTCATCTGCTATTTGAACACCTGATGAACCCGCACCGACAACAAGCACACCGCCGTCATTTAGCTGGCCTGGGTTAAAATATTGAGACGAATGAATCTGAGATACTGACTCAGACTCCGGCATGATTGGCGGAATCGATGGATATTGAAACGGTCCAGTCGCGCAAACAATATGTTTGGCTTTAATCACACCTTTGCTCGTTTCAACGGTATAACCTAGCTCTTCTTCAAGCGGAGACACTCGGTTAACTTCAACGCCGGTATAAACAGGTAATTGGAATTTTTCAACATACTCGACGAAGTAAGATGCAACACGTTCTTTAGATGGAAACGCATCTTGGTCGATATCATCAAAATTCAAGTTTGGGAAACGGTCATGCCATGCTGGACCGTTTGCTACCAATGAATCCCATCGTTGCGATCGCCATCTTTCTGCTATACGATTTTTTTCAATAACAACGTGATTGATATCAAGAGCTGTTAGATGTTCACTTGTTGCAATGCCAGCTTGTCCGGCACCAATAACAACGGTATCAACTTCTAGATTGTGTAAGTCCATTTTTGTCACCTTTTTTAACTTCCATTTTTGTTAGTACTGAGAGTAAAAGAAGATATTTAATCAATAAAATATGATTAACTAATTCTCTACATCGAAAAATATTATCCAACAGGATAAATTCAATAAATTCATGTGTTTTCAATCCCAATATAATCATCAAAAATGTTGATTTATAGGAATAATAAATATATTTAAGTTAGTAGGTTAAAATGATAACTCGCATCAAGCATGTTCATTTCAATAGCGAGAAATTATTCTATAAAAATAAATTTTTAGATTTTTCATTTTAAAAAAATAAATTTTATGTAACATCTATATTATAGATAGAATACACAATAATTATTATAAACATACCGAGAAATAACCTAGCCTATTAAGTTATAAGCCCTAGAAAATTCAGAGCACTTCCTATTCTGCGCGCGATATATGCCGTTAACGATATTCGCCATGCATTTGCTCGCAAAGGTTAGTTCGCATTTTCACAAGTGTAACGTCAGATACATACACAGCAGAGAGCTCCGAGAATTTTAGAAAATCTCGAAGAGAGAGCATTAGACTCATAAAGTGTCAAAAAAATCGCCCAATAAATAATCAACTCTTATTAAAAATAAACATTAGTTATTATTCACACTATGAATAATAACATTCTAATCATTATTATCAGTCATTTTAAAAATTCCCAATCACCATTAGAATGCTATTAAAACAAAGAACAAAACATCGCTTTTGAAAAAATATGTATAAATAATTAAAATATATAAAATTAAATAGCTATTAAATATAGATTTAATTTCAGTAAAAACCCACTTATGTGATGTTATTGTACTGTTTTTGAGAACTCTATATGGCTTTAGATAAAATTTTATTCACTCAGAGAAAGAATAAGCCGTTCTAAAAATATCTCCGATTTCGTTATCTGTTCAAGATGGATATATTCATTTGGTTTATGTCCCTGTTCCATATTTCCAGGTCCACATACAACCGTTGGCACGCCAAGCCTTTCACTAAACAAGCCCCCTTCGGTTCCAAAATTTATCTGTCCCTCTTCAGCGTCATCGACCAAGCTTTTTAAGTAACTCAAGATGTCTTGGTCTTCGGTTTTCGCCAATCCGGGGTATTCTGTGAGCATCTCTATTTCAATATTGGCTTCGGGAGAGACACCTTGAATATCTTCAATTAACTCTTGGACGTATTGGGTAAAGGCCTGAAAAAACACTTTCGGATCATCAGCGGCAATATTTCGTATTTCAAAGTCAAATTGACAATGTTTCGGTACAATATTAAGCGCGGTACCGCCATGCACGGTGCCAGTATGAATAGTGCTATAGGGAATTTCGTAATCGTCGTTGAATGGACCATTGTGTTTCTTGTCGTTCGCGGCATCTTCTAACCAGTTAATCATTCGAGCAGCAATGTTAACTGCATTAACCCCATAAGGTGCCATACCAGAATGACACTCTTTGCCCGTGACAATCACTCGTGCAGCTAACTTACCTTTATGAGACGTGACCAGTTTCATATCGGTCGGTTCACCAACAATACACGCTGCAGGTTTAACGTCCATATGGCGAAATTGCTCAATAAGGCTACGCACCCCTAAACAACCGATTTCTTCGTCATAAGAAAAGGCTAAGTGGATTGGTTTTTTTAATGAAGCGTTAACCATAGAGGGAACGCTCGACAAAACGACAGCGACGAATGACTTCATATCTGTCGTTCCCCTGCCGTACGCTTTGTCATCTTTGAAGGTTAGCGTATAAGGATCTGTATCCCATTGTTGCCCAGTAACTGGAACCGTATCAGTATGACCAGACAGCATAACACCTGGTTTATCTATTGGGCCGATAACGGCATGTAAATTAGCCTTGGTTCGTTCATCATTGTAATCAAGATCTGACTCTACGCCATACTCTAGAAGAAACGCTTGAACAAACTCCATTAACGCTAAATTAGATAATTTACTTGTCGTATCAAACCCTATCAGAGTTTCCAGTGTTTTCAATGTCAACTGACTAGCCATTTGTTTACCTGTTTACCTATTTGTTTTTTGGTTAACGCTTATACTGATAATTAAAGTTACTAATGATTCAAGTTACTGACGCTCTCAGTGGCTACAGAGTTTACGCTGCCACGGTCTGTGAAGGCGTTTTTATAAAATCTGCAGCTCGTTCGCCGATCATAATACAAACAGCATTGGTGTTACCGCTTACCAGTGTTGGCATTATCGCAGCATCAGCCACTCGTAATCCCGCTATACCATGAACTTTTAATTCAGGACAAACGACAGATTGAGCATCCGTTCCCATCTTACACGTTCCCACTGGGTGGAAGACCGTAGCGCCGTACTCTTTAACATACTCAAGTAACTGCTCATCAGTCGTGCAATCTTTACCAGGAAGCATTTCTGTCCCACGAGCGCCATCAAATTCTGAATCAGCGAGTATCTTACGAGCACAACGAATGCCTTCAATAAGCACTTTTGCATCGTCTTCATTTGATAGGAAATTATAATCTAACAACAGATCTTGTTCAGGCGTAATAGATACAAAGCCAATACTTTTAGGTCTCAACACACAAGTATGCACCGCATATCCATGTCCCCATTCAAATAAGCGACCTCTGTGACTACGGTAGCCCGGCACGAAATGGAACTGAACATCTGGACGATCTTCACTTACCGTAGATGCAAATCCGCCAGCTTCAACGTAGTTTGTCGTCATCCACCCTTTTCGATTAAAGACATAACGAAAAGGAGAAGTTAAGATCTGCGGCAAAGCACCTAATGAGAAACCAAGTGTTTTGCTTGAATTCGATCGAACCGTCACCAAACCATCAAGATGATCTTGCAAGTTCTGACCGACACCAGGCAACTCGTGCTTTACATGAATCCCCGCTTTTTCTAATTCTTCTCGTGGACCAATCCCCGATTTCATCAGAATAAATGGGCTACCTAGAGCACCCGCACTTAATATCACTTCTTGAGAACAAAATAGTGTCGACTTTGCTTCTCCTTGAGTAATGACGATACCCTTAGCTTGATTTTCGTCAATCAGAACTTTTTCAACATCAACATTAACCATCACATGTAAGTTTGGTCGTGCTTCAAGAACTGGGCTAACAAACGCTTTGTAGCTCGACTGACGCTTACCTTTAACTTGAGTCACGTTATAGATCCCAGCGCCAAGCTGTGCTTCCCCATTAAAATCCGAGTTGTGCTCAAGGCCAAGAGACTTTTTCGCCGCACGCACAAATTGGTGTGAGAATGGATTTGGATCTTTCGGTTTATCGACGAGTAACTCACCTTCAAAACCATGAAGATTTGATGACTGACCCAGCATGTTTTTTTCTGATTTCTTAAAGAATGGAAGTACGTCATCCCACCCCCAACCTTGCGCTCCTGAGTCTTTCCATTGATTGTAATCCGTTTCGTCACCACGAATATAAATCATACTGTTCATAGAAGACGAACCACCTAGCGCTCTTCCTCTTGGACAATGCAACACTCGGTCGTTCATATTTTTCTGTGGTGCGGAATAATAGTTCCAACTGTACTTTTTGCTTTTATAGAGCGTAATGGTACCTGCTGGAATCTGAATTCTCGGAGAATTATCGCGGTCACCCGCTTCAATCAAGCAAACCGTAACATTCGGGTCTTCAGACAATCGACTTGCAATCACGCTTCCTGCGGAACCAGCTCCGACGACAATGTAATCAAATGTGTTCTTTTCCATAGAACTTCCCTACTACTAAGACTCTGCTTTATCTGCTATTTCAGTCATATCATCGTGAAGAAGCGATAAAATCTCTCTTTTCAACGAAATGAATTCAGGATCCATGACCATATCGAGAGTTCTAGGATGTGGAATATTGACATCTAGAATCTTCTGTATGCGTCCTGGCTTCCCATCCATAACAAACACTCGATCACCCAACATAATTGCTTCATCGATATCATGAGTCACAAATACAACGGTTTTCTTACTGTGTTCCCAAACTTGCAGCAGCAGTTGTTGCATTTGCATGCGAGTTTGGCTGTCCAACGCGCCAAATGGTTCATCCATTAGCAGTATTTCTGGGTCATTGGCCAACGAGCGTGCAATGGCGACTCGCTGTTTCATGCCTCCAGAAAGTTGATTCGGATAGTTGTCAGCAAAGCTATCTAAACCTACTTCCGTTAAATATTTCTCAACGATTACTTTACGTTGCGCTGCAGGCATCTTCTTTTGCTTAAGACCAAATTCGATATTTTCAGCGACGGTTAACCAAGGAAACAAGGTGTAGCCTTGGAAGACCATGCCTCGATCGGCTCCTGGTCCGTCGACAATCTTATCTGCCACTCTGATCTTACCTTCAGTCGGATCATTTAACCCGGCTGTAAGATAAAGCAGGCTCGATTTACCACAGCCAGAAGGCCCAACGATTACTGCAAATTCATTCTTTTTCACTTCCATTGATACGTCTTTCAGAGCCGTAAAGCTTCCACCATTTGGCGTGGGAAATTTTAACGTGATGTTATCAATGTGCAGTTGAACTGTTTTCTTATCCACTACTTCTTGAATATCAACAACGGAATTCTCAGAAGGTTGCGTTAAAGGCGTTGTCGACATTGGTTCGCTTAGTTGGCCCATGAGCTTATTCTCTCTCTTAGAATTTTGAAAAACTGATCCGTACCTAGGCCTAACAACCCGATCACAACAATCGCTAGGAAAATCACATCAACTTGGAAACCACGCATGGCTTTAAGACTGATGTATCCTAATCCGCTGGTCGCGGCGACAAGCTCAGCGACAACAAGGTAGGTCCAAGCCCAACCAATCGTGACGCGTAACGTATCTAAAATACCCGGCAGTGACGCTGGTGCGATAACCTGAGAAACCACTTTAAATCGGCTGGTTCCTAGCGTATATGCCGCGTGTAAAAGGTCTTTTGAAACATTTCGAGACACATCGGATATCATCACAAGCTGCTGGAAAAAGACGCCAAAGAAAATAACCGTCACACGCTGCTCAATACCAATACCGATCCACAATATAAATAGCGGAACAAATGACGTTACTGGCAAATAGCGAATAAAGTTAACGAGTGGTTCTAGCAGTGACTGAACGATTTTAAAGCTTCCCATCAACATTCCCAATGGAATAGCAATGATCGCAGAAACCCAAAAACCAATTAATACCACTTGCACACTTGCCCAAATATGTCCGATTAGACTGCCGTCCTCCACAAGACGTATTCCAGTTTGGAGTACGTCTAATGGAGAAGGTAGGAACATACTTGGCACTATATCGCTCATCGAAAGGATGAACCAACTGGACAACATTACGATCCAGCTGATTGCACCAGCACCTAACACTATCTTCCTAGGTAACGGTTCCTTAGGTGAAGTGAGCTGCTTAAAACTTATAGAGGCCATTGATGAATTCCTTTTTATTTGGCTGCGAATGAGCTATCAACTAACTCTTTGAATGTGACGCTGTACTCAATACCCAACAACTCGCTCCACGTTTCGTTTGCAAGCTTGATGATTGGAGATAAGTCACCTTCGGCGCCATCTTTGCCCAACAATTTGATGTTCATCTCTTTGTCATAAAAACGGACAGTCGCTGCAGCGGCAGCCAATTCTTTAGGATCAGATAAGTATCCACCAATGCCTTTTGCCATGATTGCGTAAGCATCTTCTGGGTTAGTTTTGGTGTATTCAACCGCACGATATAAACCATCAACAAGTGCTTGGACATCTTCAGGTTGTTTTTCGATCACATCACAATTAAGTGCAACAACATCAACGATTACGCCTGGAGTGCTACTACTATCAATGAGAACTTTGCCTGCATTGTTATTGCGAACGTGAGTAAGGTTTGGTTCCCATGTAACAGCTGCTGGAACTCGACCCGCGATAAATGCGCTTGCGGCATCATCTGCTGTCATGTTTTGAACCGTGATATCAGACATAGACATGCCTTCATCTTTCAGTAGGTTCGACAACCAGAACTGAGATACTGACCCTTCATTTACCGCGACAGTTTTACCTTTCAAGTCCTGCATTGAGTCAATACCGTCTTGAACAACGATTCCATCACCACCAAAACTGTCATCAAGTACCGCAACAGCTTTGAAGCAAAATTTAGGGCGATATTTTAAAATTTCATCGATGGTTGATGCTGAGCCCGATAATTGACCAGATGCAGCAGCGGCCATGTACATTGAAGACTCTTCAATTGTAGTCAGTTCGAGATTTAATCCTTTCTCTTCAAAGTAACCCAATTCCTTAGCTAAATAGAGTGTTCCATACCCAACCCAAGTCGTATGACCTAACGAAATTGTTCCAGCATTTGCAGCACCTGCAGAGAGTGCCATTGCAGTCGCGGCTGCGATACTTACCTTAGCGGCTTTTTTCGTTACGTTTTTTATTAATGTCATTGTTATTCCTTCCTTTGGTTTCTGACTTTATTGATATTTAAATCGTTATGAACTTGATCCATATCATTTGTTTACAGTAGAAAACTTTCTGGAAGTTGATTCAATTATGTTTTTTTGTAACATTAAATTAATTTTATTAAAGCAAGTATTTTGCACCAAATTAGCATTTAATTAACATTTAAACGCACAAAAATAGGGCAGGCAATTAAATAAAGGAAGTTGGAGAGAATTAAATCTGAGAGAATTAATTAAATAACTAACATATACATTTCAATGTTTTAAATTAAAAAACATTAATAATTAGATAATATTTAGAAGTGTAAAATTAGTAATTGGCACACTTATTGGCAAAATAGACATGATATTAAAAAAATAAATTTAATTTCATGTCTACATTAGTTTTTCATTAAAACCGCCTAACTAGCACGTATAAACCTTGCTATATATTCACTTCTAGTCTATCACCTGAGTTTATTCCGTTTAACGTGTTGCTTCGAGCACGTTGAATACATGCGGCCCCGAATAGCACGACCACAGCCGCCATATATAACCCGGTTTGATAGTCTCCATTTCTCGCAATAATGACACTAACTACAAATGGGGAGAGTATCTGACCAATGCTATAACTGATTGTCATTCTACCCATCATTTGACAAGTATTACCTGGAGACAATCGACCTGCTACCGTCAATGTCATGCTCACAATACTAATAAAGGTACACCCATAGAGAACAGAGCCTAACAGCACTCCTTCTAAATTATTTAACAATACCGGTGCAGCAATACCCAGAGCATGTACTAAAAATGCAATCAACAGCACGTTCAACATGCCTATTTTTCGAGCAATAAAATCCCAAATGATGCATGCTGGAATCGCGCAAATACCTATCAGCAAAAAGGCTAAGTTTCCTTTGCCCTCTGTTCCAGGCATCTGGTCAACAATTGCAACAATGAAAGTCGCACTTATTACAAAACCAACGCCTGCACAAAAATAGGCAGCCATTATTAAATTAATAAAGCGTTGTCTTAATAGCGATACAGGGGAAAAGCTTGCCGTTTTTACGACTGTCTCATTGGCCGCACTCGGCATCCATAACCAAGCTGGAATAGAAAACAAGACAGCGAAGAAACACAGTAGCTCCCATTGCTCACTCCAATTGAGTTGAGGAAGTGATGCTTCGACCAGTAGCGAACAAAAAACAATACCAATGCCTATCCCAGCGAAATGTATACCAAGCTCGCTTCTATATCCGTTGCGGGTTAACCAATCCATGATCAATCCCGATCCCACTAAAAACCCAATTGCGCTTCCAAACCCAGCGATAAAGCGAAAAACGCCCCACAACAGACTGGATTCGGTTATTCCCATTCCGAATGTTGTCATAATCGCCATAAGTAAACTGACACGGTAAATAAGTTCTTTTATGTGAGCATCACCAATATAAGCGATAATAATGACACCGAATAAATAACCAATGTAATTAAAACTTGCCAGCCATCCACCAGCAGCGACTTCTAAACCCGCCTCGTTAATCATAATGGGTAACATTGGTGAATACGAAAAACGAGCGATACCTAACAGCACAATTTGGCTTAAAATACCCGCGACCAATATTCGTATTCTTTGTTGATTCAGATTCATTATTTAATTTATTCGCCAATAGAGAGTTTAATTTTATGGTTCCTATTTTAACTAATTTTATTATTGGTAAATATCGCATAATATAGAATGAACCTATCTCTAAAATCGAATTGTCTGAAATTATGGAATTGCTAACTCTGAAAACGTTCATTGCGGTTATTGAAGAAGGGGGAGTGTTAGCTGCATCGAAACGTTTAAATACGGTTCAATCGAACGTCACGACTCGAATCCATCGTCTAGAAGATGAATTAGGATCCCCACTTTTTCACCGCAGAGGTCGAGGGCTTGAGCTTTCTCCAGCGGGTCGAGTCTTGCATAACTATGCCAAGCAACTTTTACTGCTAGAAACCCAAACTCAAAACGCAATTCGTATGGTTGGTCAAAGCGAAGGTACGTTACGTATCGGAAGTATCGAAACATTTGCCGCCGTCCACCTGCCCCATGTTCTTAGAAAAGTCCGAAAACAACATCCTGATGTAGAGCTCAATGTTCAAGGTAGTACTAGCCAAGATTTGCTCCAGCAAGTGCTCGACTTTAAACTTGATTGCGCGTTTGTGGTTGGACCAATCGACAGTGATGAGTTGCGCTATCAAGAGGTCATGAAGGATGAACTGGCATTTGTTCGCTCAAAAAATGGCTGCTCATCAGAAACGACATTGATTCAATTTAAAGATGGGTGCACCTATCGAGCAAATGCGATTTCCTGGATGAATGAACTCGGGCGTCCAGTGGATGAAATAATGGAAATTGGTACCTTAGAAGGGATTCTTGGTTGTGTCGCGGTGGGATTGGGTTCAACGCTAATGCCAAGAACAGCCGCGGAGTTATCGCGCTATTCTAACGATCTCATCATAGAACAATTACCTGTTCATTTATCGTCAGTATCAACCAAGCTTGTCACCCATATCGAGACGCCGCCAATGGCGTGTGTACAAACGTTAGCCGCCAGCACCATAGGGTTAACCGACCAAAGAGATTGGCCGACGGTATTTTAATCGGCGTTACGCTCAAATACCAAGCTAAAGGCATTCTGTAATAGCTCAACCTTACGTGTCTCTCTGGGGATCTTCTTTTGCACCAAAGAGAGATCAAACTGATAGGTCAATATGCTGGGTTGAATGATTCTAAGTAATCCCAAGTTGAGCTCATTTTGAATGTAGCTTTGCGGCATGTAGCCTAAGTATTTACCCGACAATATCATCGCTTTACGCATATCAAACTGATAAGAACGAGCGTTAAGATTTAGCTTCGTTAACTGCTCCCGCCCCTCTTGGTGGATATCAATTCCAGGATGAATTGTCGATGCGGACGCAAGCTTATCCGCTGTAATTTGACTGTCCATGAGATTAAAAAATGGGTGTTTCTCGCCACAACACAGATATATCGGCTCGCTCGAAAGTGGACGATAACTCAACCCTTCGATCGGTTGGTATGCAGGAAAGATTCCGATATGGGCCTTATCTTTGAGTAACAGTTTTTCGATGTTCGAAATCGAGTCGCCGTCGAGAACAATATGCAGCCCGGGCGATTCTTGATGCACCATCTCAATAACGCTCGCAAGTCGCGTCTGCTTGGTCTCATCGAGTTGGTCCGCACATAAGATAACAAGTTCGCCACTGAGTTCTTTACTTAATGTCCCCACCATCAATGAAAAATCATTCAGCGACTCAAATAAATCAATGATCGATCGATAGACGATTTGTCCTTCTTCGGTCAATGAAAATCCAGCTCTGCCTCGTAGACAAAGTTTGAGATTCATTCGCGTTTCCAGATTGGTCATATGAACACTGATCGTCGACCGTGTAATGCCGAGCGCTCCTTCCGCTGCCGCAAACCCTCCGTGCTCCACCACAGATACAAATATGCGTAGCAAGCGTAAGTCATACTCGGTGATAGGTCTTGGGATGATCGAATCGGCGCGCATTAAAATCCTTAATGTTTTATATACTTCAAACATAGCGTTAAAAGTTTAATATTTAACCGCGAATGTATTTACTATTCAATAGAAAAATACTCAGCACTGGAGGCACAGACAAAACATGGACAGCAAACAACAACCCGATTTACACGACGCACAACTACTGAAGTGCTTTTCTTATATCAATGGAAGTTGGCATAGCAGTGCCTCGCAACTGGATGTTACGAACCCAGCAAATGGAGATATCGTAGCGACAGTAAGTAACGCGGGCATTGTTGAAACCGAACTCGCAGTGAAAGCCGCCAAAGAAGCTTTAGCATCATGGTCGGCGAAATCAGCCAATGAGCGCGCAATTGTATTGAGAAACTGGTTCAACTTGATGATGCAACACCAAGATGATCTGGGCAAAATCTTAACCTTAGAGCAAGGCAAGCCACTCGCAGAAGCAAAAGGCGAGATCGCATATGGGGCCGCTTATATTGAATGGTTTGCTGAAGAAGGCAAGCGTGTTTACGGAGATACCATCCCTGCGCCATCTGGTGATAAACGTATCATTGTGATTAAACAACCTGTCGGTGTTGTCGCATCAATTACACCGTGGAATTTCCCCAATGCCATGATTGCTCGCAAAGCCGCTGCAGCTCTTGCTGCCGGTTGTACATTTGTTGTACGCCCAGCGACGCAAACGCCTTTATCTGCTTTAGCCATGGCAGAGTTAGCTGAGCGAGCTGGCATTCCAGCTGGTGTGTTTAATGTTGTCGTTGGTGATGATGCGAGAGGAATGGGGAAAGTCCTTACTCAGCATCCAGATATTGCCAAATTTACGTTCACCGGTTCTACCGCTGTCGGCAAACAACTCATCAGTCAGTGCGCAACAACCGTGAAAAAAGTCTCCATGGAACTCGGTGGCAATGCACCATTTATTGTCTTTGACGACGCTGATATTGACGCAGCGGTTCAAGGCGCTATGACATCAAAATATCGCAACGCGGGACAAACATGTATCTGTAGCAACCGAATTTTTGTTCAACAGGGCGTACTCAATGAATTTACAGAAAAATTCACGGCAGCTGTTACCGAACTTAAACTAGGCGACGGCTTGGATGAAAATACCCAAGTGGGGCCAATGGTCAGTAGCGCTGCCGTTCTTGATGTCGATACCCTAGTGAACGATTCCATCGCAGCAGGTGCCACGCTGATACTTGGTGGCAAGCAAGATGCTGCAGGTGATGCTTTTTATCAGCCAACCATCTTAACGAACGTCACTAACGAGATGCCTGTCGCTAAGAACGAAATATTCGGGCCAGTCTCCCCTATCATCGCATTTGAAGATGAAAGTGACGTTATCACTTTAGCCAATGATACCGAATATGGCTTGGCCGCCTATTTTTATGCTCGAGACATTGGCAGAATTTGGCGAGTAGCCGAACAGCTCGAATACGGCATGGTCGGTATCAATGAAGGGGCCATTTCAAATGCCGCTGCTCCTTTTGGTGGCGTCAAACAATCGGGTAATGGGCGTGAAGGGTCTAAATATGGTTTGGATGATTACATGGAAATTAAATACTTGTGTATGGGTGGCCTAGGTCGCTAATCGCCTTTTTAATTATCTGTTAGTACGATTAATGAGAACAACATCATGAACAATTCTGAATTACAAACAAGAAAAAATGCCGTCTTCGCTCGCGGCCAGGGTAACGCCTATCCCGTCTTTGTTGAAAAAGCCGAGAACGCTGAAATCTGGGATGTCGATGGCAACCGCTATATCGATTTCGCCACTGGCATTGCAGTATGTAATACCGGGCATAGCCACCCAAAAGTCACCAATGCCGTAAAGAATCAAGTCGAAAAATTTAGCCACACTTGCCTGATGGTCAACCCTTATGAAGTTGCGGTTGAATTGGCGGAAAAGTTGGTCAAAATCGCACCGGGAAATTCAGAGAAGAAAGCGGTCTTCTTAAACAGTGGCGCTGAAGCTGTTGAAAACTGTGTAAAAATTGCTCGAGCTCACACAGGTCGTCGAGGGGTTGTTGCATTTAATGGCGCGTTTCATGGCCGCACCAATTTAACCATGGCGATGACCGGTAAAATCACTCCATACAAACATCTATTTGGACCTTTCGCCGGTGATGTATATCACGTGCCCTACCCGATTGAACTCCATGACGTCTCAGTAAAAAGTGCACTGACTGCGCTAAAAAATCTATTTAAAGTCGATATTGATCCATCTGATGTTGCGGCAATCATTATCGAACCGGTTCAAGGTGAAGGTGGCTTCTATTCTGCGCCTACAGAATTTTTAGTTGCTCTACGCAAGATATGTGATGAACACGGGATTGTATTGATTGCAGATGAAATCCAAAGTGGATTTGGTCGTACTGGCAAAATGTTCGCGATAGAGTATTCCAATGTCGAACCAGACCTTGTTTCAATGGCAAAAGGTATCGCAGGTGGCTACCCACTATCGGCCGTGGTTGGAAAAAGTGACATCATGGACGCACCGTTACCTGGGGGTTTAGGCGGTACATACGGTGGTTCTCCGGTGGGTTGTGCGGCTGCTTTGGCCGTATTGGACGTGATTGAAGAAGAGAATTTAGTCCAACGTTCAAACGAGATTGGAATGATCTTTAATAAAAAGCTCAATGCGCTAAAAGACCAATTCCCAGATCAAATCCTTGAGGTTCGCAACCAAGGATCGATGATCGCCCTTGAACTGGTTTCTAATGGGGATGCCGATCAGCCGAATACCGAGCTTACCAAAGAGATTATTGCTAACGCACAACAATATGGTTTAGTGCTGTTAGCCTGTGGATTCTACGCCAATGTGATTCGTTTCTTGCCAGCATTAACGATGACAGATGAAATCGCAGAAGAAGGTCTTACCAAATTTACTGAGCTATTTAAAGCATTAGCTAAGTAACCTCAATCTCCAGTTATCAGGTTGTCACACTTGATAACTGGGTTTTCATCTCAATCGAATTCACTCGATTAAACCGCTGTCACTCTCCGTATTGAATTCCATACTTTGCAAACGTTGCTTTGATATCATCTGGCCCGAAGACACGTTCGGCATTGAGGCCTAATTCGCGGGCTACGAGAACATTCTTGTCGCCATCATCAAAAAACAGAATCTCTTGCGGTTGACAGTTCAACGCAGTAATCAGCTTTTGGTAAATCTCGACGTGAGGTTTCATAACACCAAATTCGATGCTAGTGAAAGGGTTATCCAACAAAGGTAAAAAGCTATTGCGTTTAACCAGCATATCCAAATGGAGGACGTTGGTATTGCTAAGTAAGCTCAAGGTATAATTCGGTTTAAGCTTTTCTAACATCTCAACAATGCCAGGGAAGTCATCTTGGACAATATTGCGGTAACAATGCTCAAACTCCTCGGGTGTCACCACGAGGTTATTTTCGTCCATCAACTGCTTTCTAAACGTATCAAACTCAATTTCACCTTCCTCAAACGCCGTTGCGGCAGGTGAATTAGCCCAACGCTGATGCATTTCTTCAAATGGAATATCTTCTCCCAGTAATTTTGACATTTGACCGTGCCAATCGATTTGTACCAGTACACCACCCATATCAAATACGAGATGTTTAATTTGTGTTTTCATCAAGGTTCCTTTTGGCTGATTTCGATGTTTTTATAATATGAATAAAAGTGAAACAAAGATGGCGTTATTAGCAGATTCTATATATTTAAGTACGCTACTAATGTTCAGTACTTTTAAGACATTAAAATTCTAATCCAATTAATAACGCTTACACCAATTATTTATAGACAATAAAATTATAAGAAAGCCCCATACCTAACCACAGAGTATCGACAATAACTCTTCATTTCGACTCCAACGACGTATCTGCATAAGTTTTTTTCAAGCAAATCTTCCTACACCTAACACTAGAAATGGCGCTAAACCCTGCTGTTCTAGCGACTTAGGGACAAGGTTCCATTTTAGAAAATTATCCTCTTACAGAGAACAACGCCCAATCGTGATGCACGTTCTAATTACCAGCCAATATCTAACTATCAATCACTTTATTTACCTTGCGCTTAAATTCGTGCATAAATGAACTATTTTAGGGCAAGATAAATAAGCAATAAAATATAAAATTTCGGTCATCTAAGAATATTTTTCGTTACTAAAAAATAACGATTGAATAGTTTTTTTTAAACCATGAGACAAAAAAAAATAATTGCTACCAATACAATTTCAACGACATAGTAATTACACAAATTTGAGGTATTCATGATTAAAATCAATATTGAGTTTTATTAAATATACTAGGGAAAGGTAGCAGATTTATGGTGTTTGATTGGAACTATATGTTCAGTTTATTTAGTTTGGCTGATTTCTGGTTAGCAAGTTGGACTGTTATAAAGTTAAGCTTGGCCACATGGATCCTCAGTATTATCTTGGGTTTTGTTCTCGCATTAGGAAAGCAATCACGATTTGCGATTCTATCAACACCGTCAAAAATTTATATTTGGTTCTTTCGTAGTTTACCGCTGCTCGTTCTCTTAATTTTTGTTTACAACATACCCCAATTAATCCCAGCAACCAGTGTGATATTGGCTGACCCTTTCACCGCAGGTTTGATTGCAATGGTTTTATGTGAGAGCGCGTACGTCGCGGAAATTCACCGTGGTGGCTTGTTAGCGGTTCCTAAGGGACAAGGAGAAGCGGCCAAAGCATTGAGTATTCGCTTTGTCGGTATTCAATGGTTGATTGTCATTCCTCAAGCATTGCGTGTTGCACTACCCGCTTTAGCCAATGAATATATTTCAATCGTTAAGCTTACATCACTGGTATCGGTCATTTCTTTAACCGAAATTCTAATGGTGGGGCAACGTCTCTATAGTCAAAACTTTCTTGTTCTAGAAACCATGTTTGCCGTAGCAGTGTATTACGTGTTTATCGTGACAGTGTTCGATTTTCTACTCACTCGTTTAGAACAATACCTTGATGTAACCAAAGGGACCGATACAAAAAAACCATCAGATGAATTCATTAAACAAATCCAGAGCACACCAGCTCCGTTAACAGACTCTGTTGAAAAATTTAATGGACCAGCGCTTAACGCGACTAAGTTACATAAAGCCTATAACAATGTCGAAGTATTGGGTTCAGTTAATTTAAGCATTAAGCCAGGTGAAGTGGTCTCGGTT
The DNA here is from genome assembly GCA_947504195.1 of uncultured Vibrio sp. GTDB lineage: Bacteria > Pseudomonadota > Gammaproteobacteria > Enterobacterales > Vibrionaceae > Vibrio. Next base: position 36,552 of record CANNGN010000003.1, read on the forward strand.
ATTGGGCCATCGGGCTCAGGTAAGACAACATTAATTCGATTACTGAATGGGCTTGAGCAACTAGATAATGGTGAGATTGATATCTACGGCCAACCTTTTTTGAAGCTATCGCGCCACGGCTCTGCAAAATCTCGCTTAATTGAGCACCCAGAGCATCAAAAGAAAATAGGTATGGTGTTTCAGAGCTTCAATCTATTCCCTCATTTAACGGTTCTAAAAAACTTAATGTTGGCCCCAAGCTATAACAAAATCGCGTCTAAGCAAGAGCTAGAAACACAAGCCTACCAGCTATTAGATAAAGTCGGGATGTTGGATCACGCGTGGAAATACCCACATCAACTTTCTGGTGGTCAACAACAGCGAGTGGCTATTGCGAGAGCACTGATGATGAGACCACAGATCATGCTTTTCGATGAGCCAACCTCGGCATTAGATCCAGAAAAAGTAAATGAAGTACTGCAAGTCATCGAAGACTTAGCAAAAGAAGGGATCACTATGGTGATTGTGACTCATGAAATGAACTTTGCCTTCAAAGTCTCAGACCGTGTCGTCTTCATGGAACAAGGTCGGATCGTTTGTGATGAGCCCCCTCAAACGCTACGTGAAGGCAATAACCCTCGCGTCCAAGCTTTCCTCAAGGATGTATCTTTTACCTAAATAAGGAGTGACTTATGATTGAACAATGGCAGATAGATCAATACAACGAACAAGGCTTTCTCGTCGTTGAAAATGTGTTAGACCAAAAAGAAATTGCGGCCCTTCAAAACGACTTCGATACATGGGTAGAAGAGAGCCGTCAACACATGGAACCTTGGGGAGAAACGCTGGATGGCCGTGCTCGGTTTGATATCGAAAGCGACCATACTGCCGATCACCCATCGTTGCGACGAATTACGTCACCCACTGAAATATCTGATGCATTCAAGCACGTTGCACTTGAATCCAAAGTTGCTCAGATAGCAGGTCAACTTGTAGGAAGTAAAGGGGCTCGATTACACCATAGCAAAGTGAATTCTAAGTTACCCCGCACTGCAACGGTTGTGAAATGGCATCAAGATTTCCCATTCACACCCCATAGTAACGACGACTTAGTAACATGTTTATTGATGCTAGGGGAAGTCAATGAAGCTAATGGGCCATTACAAGTCGTTCCAGGGAGCCACAAAGGTCCTTTATTCTCCCACTGGGACGGCGATAAGTTCACCGGCACCGTAAACGAAGATGTACAAGAAACACGCTGTAAAACGCCGATATCTTGTTATGGATCGCCCGGCACAGTTTGTTTCATGCACACCAGGTTACTGCATGCTTCAAGTCCTAATGAATCCGATTTACCGCGCACGATTTTCATCAATGTTTATGCGGCGGAAGATGCGTTGCCATTTGGGTATAACCCTCTTCCTAGCAGTGATTCAGGCACCATAGTATGGGGCTGTGAAAGTGGTGAGATTCGTACTACAGAAAACACCATGAAGCTGCCCCCCAAGCCAGATGGCGCTTCATTTTTTGTTCAACAAGCGGACTAGTCCGTAACTTTTTTAACTCACATTAATTAAAGGAATAATTATGACAATCACTAATCGCACTCTACAGAAAGCTATTCGTTCTGCGACTATTGGCCTTATTGGCACAACCTTGGCAATAAGTTCTGGTAGCGCATTAGCGTTTAAAGAATCCGGTAAAATTATCGCCGGTTCTGATATGACATTCTTCCCGTATGAGTACATGGAGAACAATAAGCCAGCTGGATTCGACATTGAATTTCTTGACGGCCTTGCAAAAGTGATGGGGTTAGAAGCTCAAAACATCGATACACGTTGGGCAAATTTAATTCCTGGGTTACAAGGTGGTCGCTTCGATATTACTAACTCCTCGATGTACATTACCGAAGAGCGTATGAAGGTGATTGATATGATTCCATACTTAAAAAGTGGAGAGTCTATCATCGCTATCAAAGGTAACGAATATCAGCCTAAAGTACCTGAGGATTTCTGTGGACACAAAATTGGGTCAATGGCGGGTACCGCTTGGTTGAAACAATTGCAAAAGCTTTCAGTAGAATACTGTGAAGCCAACAATTTAGAACCAATTATGATCAGCGAATATCCAACTGACCCTGAAACAACACAAGCAGTGCTTTCTCGAGCCGTAGAAGCTCAGATCACCGATGCCGCAGTTGCTAAAGGCATTATTGACAAAGTTGGCAACCGCGTTGTGATTTCATCTGAGACTCTGATTTACCCTGTCCTTAATGGTTACGGTGTAAAGAAAGGAAACGACGAAGTTAAAAATGCGCTTATTGAAGGATTGGAGAAGTTCAGCAAAACGCCTGAATACACCGCATTACTGGAAAAGTACAGCTTCCAAGCGCCAACCGCTGAAGACATTGAAGCTCTCGTCCCTAAATCATAATTATGGAAGCTGTGCTCAGAGAAATCTGAGCACAGCTTTTGGAGTCTATTGTGGCACTTTCAATTGAAGAAGAATTACGCATCGATCTCGCAGCATCACTACGCATTGTTGCGAGTTTAGGGATGCATGAAGCGGTCGCTAACCATTTCAGTGCTGCGGTTTCCGATGATGGCAAACAATTTCTAATCAATCCAAAATGGAAGCACTTTTCACGTGTACGCGCGAGTGACCTATTATTAGTTAACGCTGATGATGAATCGAGCGCCGAACAATTTGGTGTTGATAGAACCGCTTGGTCGATCCATGGTCAACTGCACAAACGATTACCGCATGTTCGCGTCGCAATGCACCTTCATCCTGTGTATACCACTGCTGTATCTACATTAAAAAATCCAAGTATTCCACCTATTGACCAAAACACTGCTCGTTATTTTAATAGAGTTTCGGTTGATACTATGTTTGGTGGTATGGCTGATACCGCTGAAGAAGGCGCGCGCCTTGCGGGACTGCTCGCCAATAATCGTCGATTATTAATGGGGAACCATGGTGTGTTAGTTGCTGGAGATAATATTGGTGAAACCTTTGACGATATTTGGACACTTGAACGCGCCTGTCAGATTCTTATTACCGCGATGTCTTCCGGCCGCCCTTTGAATATTTTATCCGACGAAGTTGCTGAAAAGACGGCGAGAGATTGGGAAGGTATTAACGATTTTTCGCGACAGCACTTTGAAGAAATGAAACAAATCATGATTGAACAAGATTCTTCTCTGTTAGACTGACCACAAGCATGAATTCAATTCGATACAGTAGCGTTAAAAAATTTACGCCTGACTTATCAATACAATCAATATCTTACTATTTAGAACAATAAGAACGTAGAACACTTAATAAGGAGTTTAAATGACTGATCAATTCATCAAATCCAAAGCTGCAATTGCTTGGGGCCCGAATCAACCATTGTCTGTTGAAGAAGTTGATGTGATGTTACCACGCAAGGGCGAAGTGTTAGTCCGCATTGTTGCCAGTGGCGTGTGCCATACCGATGCTTTTACTTTATCAGGTGAAGATCCTGAAGGTATTTTTCCAGCGATATTAGGTCATGAAGGCGGCGGAATTGTCGAACAGATCGGTGAAGGTGTCACAAGTGTTTCAGTTGGCGACCATGTTATCCCACTTTACACGGCAGAATGTGGCGAATGTAAATTCTGTACATCGGGAAAAACCAACTTATGTAGTGCCGTACGTGAAACCCAAGGCAAAGGACTTATGCCAGATGGCACGACTCGTTTCTATAAAGATGGACAGCCAATCTATCACTATATGGGCTGCTCAACGTTTTCCGAATTTACCGTATTACCCGAAATTTCGTTAGCCAAAGTCAATAAAGATGCCCCACTCAAAGAAGTGTGCTTACTCGGCTGTGGCGTTACAACGGGCATGGGTGCGGTTCTCAATACTGCTAAAGTTGAAAAAGGCGACAATGTTGCGATTTTTGGTCTTGGCGGTATCGGGCTATCAGCGATCATTGGGGCGAAAATGGCGGGAGCAAACCGCATCATCGGAATTGATATCAATGAGAGCAAATACGAGCTTGCGAAAAAGCTTGGCGCGACAGACTGTATCAACCCACGCGATTATGACAAGCCCATTCAAGATGTGATCGTCGAAATGACCGACGGTGGTGTTGAGTATTCATTCGAGTGTATCGGTAACGTCGACGTTATGCGTTCTGCACTAGAGTGTTGTCACAAAGGATGGGGAGAGTCAGTTATTATTGGTGTTGCGGGTGCAGGCCAAGAAATCTCAACTCGTCCGTTCCAATTAGTGACAGGTCGTGTATGGCGCGGTACTGCATTCGGTGGTGTAAAAGGTCGTTCTGAGTTGCCTGATATCGTCAACCGTTATATGGATGGCGAGTTTGCCTTGGATGACTTTATTACTCACACCATGGGGCTAGAAGGTATCAATGACGCCTTTGACCTAATGCACGAAGGAAAAAGTATCCGTAGTGTCGTTCATTTCGATAAGTAATTCTGACGAAAGAAAATTAAATAACGAAAGCGATTAACAATGACATCGAAACAGTCTTAACAACCTCATTAAGGCTGTTTTTATTTTTGGCAAAAGCGGAGCAGCGATGAACCTAGAAAAGATAAGTCAAACTAAAGTGGCGAACGGTTGGCATAAACAATATCAACATGACTCTAGTGCGACAAACTGTACCATGCGGTTTGCCATTTTCTTGCCGCCAAACGCAAGCAAAGAAAACAAGGTACCCGTTTTGTATTGGTTGTCAGGATTGACCTGTGATGATCAAAACTTCATGCAAAAAGCAGGTGCATTTAAAAAAGCCGCCGAATTAGGCATCGCAATTGTCGCACCCGATACCAGCCCACGCGGTGAAGGCGTACCCGATGATAACGATGGTGCCTATGACTTTGGCTTAGGAGCCGGCTTTTACATCAATGCCACTGAATCACCGTGGAACACGCATTATCACATGTATGACTATGTGGTGAATGAACTGCCTAGTCTTATCGAAGCTCATTTTCCTGTTAGCGATAAACGGTCGATCTCTGGACACAGTATGGGTGGTCATGGCGCGCTAACCATCGCGTTAAAAAATCAACAGCGCTTTCACTCGGTCTCAGCATTTAGCCCAATCTGCAATCCGATCGATTGTCCTTGGGGGCAGAAAGCTTTTTCTCATTATTTGGGGAACGATAAATCAACTTGGGCACAGTTTGATGCCAGCGAGTTACTCAAAGACGGATCGACACTGCCGATTCTGGTAGAACAAGGCGAAGCTGACCAATTTTTAGATGAGCAGTTAAAACCCCAACGACTGATCGAGGCCGCAAAGATAAGTGGCGCAGATTTGCAACTCCGAATGAGAGCCGATTATGACCATAGCTATTTTTTCATTAGCAGTTATATCGACAGTCATCTAGAGTTTCATTCGCAATATCTGAAGTAGTTTGACTAGAAACAAAAAGGAACGTGTCTATCTGTCTGACACGTTCCCATCAAAGTATCGATCGCTATTTATATTTTCTGAATATGGGAGCCAATAGTTTTCAACGCTTCCGCCAATGGGAGTATTTGCTCTGGCGGAAGGGGTATGGCGGTGCGGACTGGCGGTATCACCATGTAGGCCATTCCACCACCATAAGGCGTTAAAGTGCATTGAACCATACCGTCTTTTATATCGAAGACTAAGCTATCAAGATCGACCGAAAGCAAGGTCTTTTTTAGCATGTCATCAGCATCTAACGTTGATAAAAGCTGAGCACATTCCTCTCCATTGGCTTTGCCGGTAAAGACACCACCTCGTGACCCCTTGAATTCAATTCTGCCATGACATTGTTCAGCTATTGGATGAGAAAATACAATATTCATTGCGCATGTACCTCCCATCCAACGTTTCCTAAAGTCAGGCCTAATTCTCAAGTTGGCGAGTTCGTCAGGCAAGCGACTGAATTGAACAGTGCCCTCATCTGCTTGAGCCGCATCCCCCCAGTACTGAGAGAATGCTAACGAATGATTGTAAAGAGCGGACTGCGCCATTGTGAAAGCATTGGGTTTTACACTCATAAAGCTCTACCTAGGTTAATGAATCCACTACTCTTCGTCTTGCTCACCGGTACGGATGTTGTAGCTCTCCGCAACTGGGATGACAAACACACGACCATCGCCCCGATTGCCGTCACCGGTACGCGCGGCTTTGATAATAGTCTGAACTGCGTCGTCTTTCAGATAGTCTTCAACCACCGTCAGAATCATTTCTTTAGGGAGATCTTTATAACTGATATCTCCCACTTTAAGCCCACTTTGTCGGCCGCGGCCAATGACAGGCACTTTAGTAAGCGCTTGAATATCAGATTCTGCAAGAGCATCTGTCACTTCGCCTAATTTTTCTGGGCGGATAATTGCTTGAACTAAAAACATAATAAAATCCTTTTTAAATTTGGGATACTGAAATCACACGGTATTTGGGCGCGAGTCCGGTTCGATGCTAAATGTGGCCTGAATACCGGTCGGTGCCAGATCATCGTTAACTTTTTTCCACTCCGATTGCGCTTCTTTCATTTCTAACGGTTGGAACAGAGGCTGTTTAACCACAAACTTCAACCAGACCACCGCATACACTAACGCAAGCACAACCATTATTCCGACAAGGTTATAGATTGCATCCGCCATCTCAGGCACGGGTGCGATATTTAAGATGGTATAACCGATCCCTAATGAACCAAGAACTTGTGGCACGGGATAGAACCGAGTCTTGTATGGACGACGCACATTTGGATAACGGAACCTTAAAATAATGACATTGATATGCGCGATAATGTAACAGAACAACCAAGCGCAACATGCTGACAAAATGTAGACAATTAAATTAGGTGAGTTAGCAATGCCACCGAAGAAAAAAGCGCCAATGCCCCCGGACATGAACAAGATCCCGACCCATGGTGTGCGGAATCTAGGATGAATCTTTCTAAATACTTTAGGTAACTCATGACTCAACGCCATTCCATAAAGCATCCGCGGTACCACACCAATGACGGTATTAATCGTACTGGCACTAGCAAAAATAGATACGATTGAAATCCAAATCATTCCCGGTTTACCTAGCATCGCTAGAGCCATATCAACGTGAGGATGATTAGATGACGCAAGTTGTTCAGCGGGGACATATTTCAATAGTGCAAAACCATACACTAGGTTCACGCCAAAGATCACGATAAGACCGGCAACCATAGCTCGTGGAATATTTTTCTCAGCTCTCTTGGTTTCCTGAGCTAAGGGAGTCACAAACTCGATTCCTATGTATAGCCAAATGGCCAATGCCGTTAAACTAAACACTCCCGCTCCCATGGCGTTAAAAGGAATGTCAGCGAGTTCTGGAGCTGGCAAAGCACCTATCCCTGTAAGTCCAATAATACCTAGTAAAGCAATTGAAATAATCATCGTAAGCGTGAAGAGGATTTGCAAGCGAGCAAAAATATCGACACCAATAATATTCATCACCATAAGGAATCCGAGAATTAGCCCCCCAAGTAAAATGGGTGACAAACTTGGAAAAAAGGTTTCAGTCAGTACCGACCCTGCTACAGTGAGCTCAGCAGGTACCGCCAACAGGTTTGGTACTAAATATCCTAGTAAGGTTGCGACTACGGCGGGCAATGCTCCCATTGCTACACGTGTGTAGGTTCGAATGCCACCAGAAGCTGGCATCATGCACGCAAGTTCTGCGTAACTTTGTGCTGAAAAATGCTGTAGCACCCACGCCGCTATCATGGCAATAACAAAGCCACCGCCCGCTATTCCCATTCCTTGGCCAAGCGACACTAAGGTACTAGATGCCACTACACAGCCAACAGCAACGGCAAAACAAGACCAAAAGCCCAGTGTCTTTTTGAGGTTAGTCCCCATTGTTGTATCTCCTTTACATTTCGTTATGCTTAACATTCCTTCGAAATCTACGTGTTGCTCGTCACTTAGCCTGCGATCACTTCTATTCAATCATTACCGCTATTTGGATTGTGCTCGAAGTTTTTTGAGTGACAAGTTACCCTTGATCCTATTCTTCAACGGCATTTCTGTATTGCAATTTTGCGACATTCCTTTGAAGATAATGCCTATAAAGTCCGCCCTAAAAAGCGTTCATAGCTCAGCCCACTAATATCGACAGACGGGGTTTCATCGCACGCTAATTCGGCTAATACGGTACCGACCGAAGGTGCGATCCCAAAGCCATGCCCTGAGAGTCCACACCCCAATATTAATCCTGGAACATCCTCAACTTTGCTTAGAACAGGGACTTTGTCTTCACATAAATCAACAATGCCAACCCAACTTCGCACCACTTTCGCGTGTTTCAGCGCAGGAATATAGCTAAGAATTCCACGACAGGTGTCTGCTGTTGCTTCTATTGGTGTATGGTCCGAACTCTGTTTAACAAGGCTTGAATCTAAAGGTGAACCGCCACCGAAAACAAACGACCCATGACTCGTCTGATGACCATAAAAATCCGCCATCGCAGTGCCGAGCATTTGGTAGAACATTGGTGGTTGTGCGTCTGTTATGAGCGTATCCAAAGCAATGGGTTTCATTGGCACATCGACGCCAACGGTTCGAGAAATTGGCCGACTTTCAAGGCCTGCCGCTAAGACAACTCTGTCTGCTTCAAAGATACCACCAGCGGTCACCACCGTACGCAACTCACCGGCCACCATTTTCAAAGAGAGTACATCTTGTCCGGTTAAAAAGGTGACTCCGAGCTTTCGCGCAGCATTATGGAAAGCTAACGTCGTCTGTAGCGGATTAGCATGACCATCACTTGGGCACCAGCTCGCTCCAATAACTTCATGTGACAAATGTGGGCAAATTTCTCTGACTTCTTCACCGCTGACCATCTTTACATCGAGCCCTTGACCGACCGCGATCTCAGTTAAGCCCTTAAGAATATCGATATGGTCATCCGTTTTCCCTAGACGCAAATTACCATGTTGGTAGTATTCGACATTTGTCCCTAACTCTTCTGAGAGGTTCGGCCACAAGTTTTCAACGCCGTACATCGCCAATGGAAGTTCGCGTTTATCTCGCCCTGATTGGCGCACCCCACCCCCATTGCGGCTGGAACCGCCGTACCCCATAACCTGGCTTTTCTCCAAAACGATGACCGACTTTCCTTTTTTTGCCAAATAGTAGGCGGTCGAGCAGCCGATGATTCCGCCGCCAATAATGATGACATCTGCATTTGTCTTCATGTTGTCTCTCTTTTGCAATGATGTGAAAGAGCCGAAGCTCACTCCACATACTCTAAGTCAGTCACTCTCACCAAACGTCATGTTGGCAAACTGTTCTATGCTCAAAGGCTTCAATGGCGTTCGAACGCGCATCGTCCCAACGTCAGTGATGTCAATCGCACAGTTATCGGCAATGATTTCTGAGATCGTTGCGGCACACATCCTTCCTTGGCAAGGGCCCATACCCGCTCTAGTTCGAGCTTTGATTTGCGCTGGATGACTTGCTCCTTGAGCTATCGCTTGACGAATTTGCCCTGCGGTTATTTCTTCGCAGCGGCAGACGAGTGTCTCATCATTTTCAGGGACCAAAGCCTGCCGATTAGGTGGAAAAACATGATCAAGAAAAGGTCGAATGAATAGTTCCTTGTTAAGGTTAACTCTATGCTCTTCCGCTATATGATCACGTTTCAGTTGATTAATTTTTTCCAGCTTGTAAGCACTATCAATCGCAGCCAAGTGACCCCTAGCCGCCGCCATTGGACCGCCACCAATTCCCGCTGAATCACCGGCAATGGACACACCATCGACACTGGTTTGCCCCCATGAATCGAGTTTAGGTTTCCAATAGCGTTGTGGTTCGTACCATTCATGTTCGCAGTTAATTGAATGACTAAGACGCAAGTTCGGCACCACCCCTTCGTGCAGCAAAACAGTTTTTGCCGCGATATCCATCTGCTTGTCACGACAGGTAAAGCGCAACCCCTGAGCTCGTTCGTCACCGGTCACTTCGAGATCACGACAACCCATATAGAGAGGCACACCAGCACGTTTTAGCTTTAATCGCATCAGCAAACCTTTTACGAGATAATCACTACGTAAAAGCGCTTTCGGCATAAAGGGAATAGCTTTGAAGTAATCACTAAAACCTGCGGTCTCAACCATCGCTGAAATGTGCACACCATTGTCAACGAGGTGACAAGCGGCCAAGAGCAACAACGGCCCGCTACCTGCGATAACCACTGGCTCATCGGGAACCATGTCAGCGGATTTGAATAAAATATCAGCGGCCGCAGCCCCCATAACACCAGGTAATGTCCAGTTTTTCATTGGAACCGGACGCTCTGCAGCACCAATGGCAAGAAGTAGTCGACGGCCTCTTACTCTTTGTGTCTTTCCAGCAGATAAGAGATCGACATCGAATTGATTGGCAATATTGAGTACCGTGGTATTTGGCATATAATTCACAGCCGAAAGTCGAAAAGCTTCGATAAGTGGTTTTCCGGCAAAATAATCTTTACCAAGTACATGTGTATTTTCGGTACGGCTGCGCTCCATTGAACGATAGATCTGCCCGCCGGGTTCGGGTTGTTCATCAACCACCAAGACGTTTAGCCCGAGATTGTCGGCAGTGACCGCAGCAGCGACGCCACCGGGCCCAGCACCAATGATGATAAGATCGTAGATTTTACCCATTCTCCAACACCTTCTTACCGTTCTGACGATTTACGACCATACCGTCGTACACTTGTATCGCACACGCTTGTTGATTAGGGATACCATCGATCTCCATTAAGCATTCAAAGCAAACCCCCATCTGACAATATCCAGCTCGAGGTGCTCCACTTATCGGCGAGGTTCGGTTGTAACCCGCCCCCGCCGCCATGACGGTAGCAAGAACCGTTTCACCGGCCGGAACTCGTAACGGCTCGCCTTCAAAAGTGATGGTCACACACTCTGTATCTGAGGGGCTGTCATGTAACCTTTTCAACATATTTCACTCCTTACCGACATGAAGAGGCATCCGTATCGCGGTCATTTATTACTCTTCGCACACTTCACAATCGAGCATGGCTTCAAGCTCAATCTCAACAAACTGAGTTGGACGATTGAGCTTTGGAGTTTCGACCATAGTGAACAACGGGCAAACTCCCTTGAAAAACTCACTGTAGGCGGTCGCGACATCTTTTGCTTGCCCCATATCAGTCACATAAACTTTCACTTTATAGACATCTTTCGCCTCGGCATCGGCGCGTTTGAGTAACTCAATAAATCGACCGAATATGTATTGAGCCTGTTCATAAGCCGTGCTGCCAAAGACTTCACCATCAGGCTGTACAGCGGTTGTGCCACCAATCATAATTCGGTTGCCGATTTTGACCATTCGCGAGTAACCAGCGTGTTTCTCAAGAGCAGAGCCAGTTGAATAATTGATACGTTGCATTCTATTTTTCCTTATTTAAGTACTGGTTCATCCCAGAGGTTCAGTGACACGCCAATTCCTTTTTCAACGGCGTTGCGATAAATCTTGGTCGCCCAAGCAACATCTTCCACTGGCATCCCACCAACGGATAACACGACTATTTCGTCATCACTTTTACGACCAGGGGTAATACCCGCAACAATGTTTCCAAGATCTTCGAGCTCATCGCTTGTCAATTTTCCTTCATGAATTGAGTCCATGAAACGCATGCCCACAAGGGGGATATGGTTGTGTGCAGGTTTCGGCACTTCTTCATACCAGGCCTCATATAAACCCGTGTTATCCAGCACTTTTCGGACATCGGAACCTTCCATGCCTTCATCCAGTCGACAGCTTGCCGGCATCGCTAAAAATGCACCTGGTTTGACCCATTCACGTTTAACTTCCGGGTAGGTCATGGGGTCTCCGGTTTCTCCGGAATTACAGTAAGTCACTAAGTCGGAATCGCGTACAACATCTTCAACGGAGTCCACCACTTTCACATTTGTGATTTGCGGGTATTCAACGGCAAGCCAAGTAATGAAGCTGTCCATACTCGCTTTACCACGCCCTTTGATTTTGATCGTATCGACCTCTGGGCAAGCTGCCATAAAGGCGGCCACTGTCGTTTTACCCATTACGCCCGGTCCAAGTAGACCAATGACCTTCGAATCTTTGCGTGCTAAGTAACGAGCACCAACACCGGGTATCGCACCAGTACGGTAAGCAGAAAGTAAGTTCGCCGACATATAAGCCAATGGGGCACTGGTTTCAATATCGTTTAGAGTAAACATAAGAATGGATCGAGGCAGTCCTTTCTCTCGGTTAGCTATGTTCGAGCCATACCACTTAACACCGCACGTCTGAAAATCACCACCAAGATACGCGGGCATTGCCATTAAACGGCGGTCAGCGGTAGGTTTTGGCATGGTCGGGAACTGAGACTCTTCAGGGAACGTAACCATGGCTCCGTGTGAATCACTATTTGGGCCTGCCATGCGATAGTCCCCTTTTTGCAAAAGAACAAACATCTCTTCCATCGTATCAACGCAACTGGGCATATCGGTCACGCCAGCCTTAATCATGTCTGGCTCTGAAAGGTATATAAAATCAATCTTAGTGTTCGCTGACATATCATCACCTATATCCATATAGTTTGTTTTCGCCTGTTTCTTCACTCACCCCCTCACGTTTATCTGGACGTTATCGAACTGATTATGGAGAGGTTCAATGAGTCGTTGCTTTTGATACTATTGCCAGAATTAAAGCCCGTATTGTATTTTTGCGACATTGCTTTTCCGTGCATTTCTGATGAAATTGGCACCTACTTTGCTAGATGTATTTGTCACTCAAGGATTAGAGAGTTAGATATGTCTGCTTCGTCATTGCTATCACGTGTTTCTAGTATTCATTCAAAACAACCTTTTTTTGTGTTGGACTCAGAGCGTTTTTTGACTCAGTTGGCTCCCAACAACCCTGAGGTGTCTCACTTCTACAGCTTTAAAGCCGGCAGCAGTCAAGAGCCAACAAGTGTGATTCCGGATGGCTGTATAGACATGATATTTGACTGTGATGCAAGTTCACCAACCGGGCGGGTCTGTGGAACAAAATTGGAGGCAGGTGCGGCGTCGTTTACACCCGGACATCAGTACTTTGGCGTGCGTTTTGTACCTGGTGTATTTCCTGATTTTCTAAGGGTTTCAGCTCAAGAGCTCATCGAACATGAGCTTGATTTAAATGATGTTATTGCAGGTTACGAACCACTACTTGAACAAGTAATAAACAGTGGCGACTTTTCACAACAAGTCGGTGTGGTAAATCAATTTTTAGGTAAGAATAAACGACAAGAATCGTCAAGAGTAACCAGCAAGATTATCGAAAAAATTTGCCATCACAAAGGCAACATTCAAGTTCAGGATCTAGAAAAATTCTCTGGTTATACAACTCGAACACTCCAACGCATGTTTAAGAATGATATCGGTTTAACACCAAAAGGATTTAGCCGAGCAATCCGTTGTCAATCAGCTATTTACAGTATTAATCATAATAGCGATCTTATTTTTTCTGATTGCGCGGTTGAACTTGGATTCAGTGATCAGTCACACTTTCTCAATGAATTTAAAAAGCTCGTGAATGTAACGCCTCTGGAATATCAAAATAGAGTAAAAGAACGAGCCTATCTTGAACGCATTCGCTGTTACTAAACATTCAATATTGGTGCAGATCGCACCAATAATGAATGTTTTTAGTCATAATGGAGCGGTGTGTTGAGAGAATATTTCGATTAAGGCATCGTAGTTATGTGATGTATTTTTACCCATTAGAATTGTTGTTGCTCTTCTGGGGTATTCATTAATTCATTTTCCCCATAAACTCTTTCACCCGTTCCAAGCCTTCTATCTGCAACTTAAAACCCACCAGCTTTCAACTGCTGTGATAGGTCTTTTTTGTCAAACGTAAGTTTTTGACTGATTATCCTTGGTTTATTTACCTATAGCTGAGACACTTACGCCTCAATTTTATTAGGTAAACAATATGAAAATTTTAGTCCGCAACCTTGCTCGAACAACCACTGAACATGAAATTCGAGTTTTATTTTCTGATCATGGCTCTGTTTCTGAGTGTAACTTAGTTTTAGATCAGAACACCGGACAATCAAAAGGTTTTGCTTTTGTTGAAATGCCGGATGTTGATGAAGCAGCAACGGCTATAAGCAAGTTGAATCTATCTAAAGTGGCGAATAGTACGATCAGAGTGAAATTGGCACAAAATTAATCAAAATGAAGGCTAGTAGCGACTGCTAGCTTTCAGTCTTACTGTTTCAACCGTGACTTCTACCCCTATCTATTAGATGTTAAATCCATTCTTGATGTTCTGACGATACCGTTACTTCACTATCAAGTTCGCCTGTATGAGCTGTAGAGGATGGCTCTACCATCATGAAATGCGTATCAGGCTCAGCTTTAGGGCAATGCTCCACGCCTTTTGGTACTACATACATTTCACCTGCATTTAGAACAATATTTCCACTTCTTAACTGCAAAGTAAGCTGTCCTTTAAACACAATAAATAACTCATCTTCATTATCATGTGTATGCCATACAAGCTCACCAGTACCTTTCGCTATTTTGACTAATTGGCCATTTGATTCAGCCAAAATCTTGGGAGTCCATTCATCTGAAAACAACCCAAATTTCTCACTAATATTAATTTTATTCAACGAACTATCCTTAGCATACAGCCGCCCTGTTAAGGGGCAATTATGTGGAAAGCGCCAAAAGATCAACATTAATTATTGGCACCATAGCTTCTTTTTATATACGACCTGCTTTAAGTGCTTGCCTAATGCAGTATTTGGCAACCAGCTTATGAAATGGTTTTATAAAAGCCATATACACCTTTCCTGATTTTGTTTTTAAATTCACTAGTGTAGAAACTAAAAACTCTTGTTCCGATAACTTTAAGACTGATAACCACATATCCATATTTGGCTCGTATGCACCACATATAACCTCTGACGGCTCTACTGATTCAATGGTTAAAAAGCCCGCTTTCTTTCCTGTTTCAATATCCTCAAGAGGCAAAGACATTTCTGTATTACTTGATGAAAAACCGAAGTATTTAACAACTGAATTCCGAAAGGATAAAGCAAGTTGAACTGGCTTTGGCAAAAAACCAAAGATGCTGTGATATACATTTTTAGCTTCAAGGTTTTGTTTCTTCACCGTAACTTTAAATGAATCACGGTAATATGAATTTGACTCTTTACCATTTATTTTTGTTTCTGATGGAAAATCCATTTCTGAAACCATATTACCCTCTACTAGATCATATCGTGATAATGACTCTCCACTAAAACCGCTATTCTCCAATCAACCTTAGTGCTCTACAAAACTCAAACACAACGGTACTCGGCAGGAGTTAAAGTAGGACTTCATTGAATTACTGAGGTGTCAGTTCTATTTATTCGATTGGTCTTTTTTTACTTGTGTAGATACACACTTGAATAGCTTTAGTGCCTAAATCAACGCCAATAAGGTTAGCTTTGTATTAGAGCGGGAGTCCAATTCTCTTGTTCGGAAGCTACGCGCTCTCTTTGCCGTGATAGAAATATACAAATTTCTCAGTATCGTGAACGCCTGTTCCCCACATAGGTGAGTTTATTGAAATAACAGAGCCATCCTTTGCTACTTTTATCCTTTTTCTGACATAGGTTTCAAACTCTGAAAAGTTCTCAATTTTTATCTTTTTTAATTCTTCAACAAAGTGAGCGGCTTTGTATTTAACCGCTTCTCGATCATAATATTTCGCGCAATTTTCAGGAATAAGAAAAAACTCCTCATCCTCATCCCAATCAAAGGCTTCCACATAGTCAATTTCTATGCATCCAGACCCATCTTCTGAGTAACAAGCAAAAGCAACATCATAGTTTTTTGTTTCAGGCTGTTTGCTAAAGACTGACTGTAAATCGTCGATTATATGCTGAACCTTCATTTAACTTCCTAGCGAGGCTGTAGGGTTTCTACCTAGCCTCATTCTCGATTTTGATCTTACCTCTATTTCACCACGGTATGAGCTTGAATGCATTAACTCCTTGTGATCTAATCACCATTACTCACATATTTAGATGCGGTTATGCCAAACTTCAAAACCGACTTTTCAAATCAAAATATGTTTGTTCCTGTTAGTATCGACGAGCAATTGACTATAAAGAGTGACTTCAGGCTTGTTCCACACCCAGATAGGATCCCGGCTGCGCGACATCTATCCTTATTTGTTATGCATTTTTGTGATAATGCTCTCGATGGTATCTAATAAAGTCGATATTGATGAGGTGTTTCTTTACGACACTAAGTTTACCCTTAATACCAATTAGGTCTAAATTATCACTTATAGCAAAGCCACCATTGTCAAACATAACATGATGGTTGGGACATAAACACAAAAGGTTACTTTCTATATCTGGCCCGTTATGTGGTTCACCTAAAGGTTTAATGTGGGCTGCTTCAGCGTATAAACCAGCACTCGTTTCAATTGCTACCCCACATACTTGGCATTTGTAATTATGCCAAGACTTTACATTCTTAGCTTTTTGATAGTTTCTTACAATACGATTAACCGTTGATTGTTTTCTACCTGGTACATTATATTCGCCAGTTGGCTCTTTTACTATGTAGTCAGCAGATGAACTCTCTTGAGCAATTAATCTGTACCTCCAAACTTTATACCCAGACTTTCCTGTTTCGTACCAGTAGTTTTCTACATGATACAGTCCTGCATATCGGTAGCCTTTGATTGGACTAAATTCATTCTTATGCTTGTGTCCGCGAGTTACTCGGACTGGAAGGTTTTCTATTTTACTTTTAGCCAAAGCTAGGTTCACACCATCTAGCTCCTGATCTGAAACCTGTTTACCATTTTGTTGCCCCCCAGCGCCGGTATAAATAATGACGTCACCAAAATCTTCGTCATCCTCATACCCACCAGAAAGTACAATAGAATCAGCGCCCTCATTTTTTCCACCACTTATTCCTGCGACTAAAGGAGGATGAACTTTAGCTTTAGCTAGAGAATCTCTGTTATCAAAGAGATCTCCTGGACTAACTCCAATTATTTCACCGAAAGTGCGCATCTAAATCCTTATATGCATAACATCTTTAATAACCTGCCAGCTCGTTTATACCACCGAGACCAACCCGAAAAAAACCAACAAGCACCTGTTTTATATTAAATAAGTACTAATATTTTATCAATTTAGCACTAGAACAAACGAACCAATACGACACACTCTTCAACTTAGGCGCGTTATCTTTAGAATACTCATATCCAACCCAACAATATGTAACATAGTTCTTATTTCACTTCTAGAACATCAAGCCAATAGAAACAGCAAAAATACCCGTTACTCATCCAAATCTCGCATCAATATTGAACAATCAGGTTATAAGTAGAATGAAATAGTTACTTCAGTTACTTTAGTTTCCCTCGTCGCTGCTTTAAGATTCAGTGATTCATCAGTAATCGACCATTTTCAAGTTTATAAGGGATTAGACATGCGCAAGTTACCTTCCACTCAGGCGTTGAGAGCGATAGAAAGCTTTGCTCGCCATGGAAAAGTTTGGCAAGTCGCTGATGAACTCAACCTAACCCGAAGCGCGGTCAGTCACCAGCTCCGACTCTTGGAAAGTGACTTAGGGTTTCAAATATTGAATC
The DNA here is from genome assembly GCA_947504195.1 of uncultured Vibrio sp. Classification (GTDB taxonomy): domain Bacteria; phylum Pseudomonadota; class Gammaproteobacteria; order Enterobacterales; family Vibrionaceae; genus Vibrio. The sequence continues at coordinate 54,168 of CANNGN010000003.1, forward strand.
GAGTGGGAACCGGTGTGGAGCTTACGCAACGTGGTCATGCATACGCCAAAGATATTCGTAAAGCGCTTAACATCATTACTTCCTCTGCGGTTCGCAATGCCTCTGCTGGTATCGGAGGGAAAATCAATATAAGTTGCGCGCCGGGGTTTGCCAGCAGTTGGCTCTGTTTAAATATTGGGAAGTTCAAAGAGGCGTATTCTGATGTCACCATTTCACTAACCACACCACAAAAAGTTTCTGATATCAGCGACCAGAATGTCGATATATTTATTACGTTTGGGCGAGACTTTTCTGCTGATGCCGAGATCGAACTTCTTAAACGCATTGAATCCACCCCACTTTGTAGCCCCGCTTACCTTAATAAGTTTGATGGTTTTTCCAATCATGCCGACTTACAGCAGGCAACGCTATTACACCTCAGCGACTATCAAGATTGGGAAGATTGGAATCGAGCCATTGGTCAACCGATAGAGTTCGCCCAAAAAGGCATCATATTTAACGATCTCAATTTGGTTTACTCAGCCGCATTGGCTTCTCAGGGCATCGCGATAGGAGACGAGTTTTTATGCAGCGATGCGATCAAGAATGGGCAACTCGTCGCGCCCTTTGACCGGACTCTTCCTTGCGAAGGAGCTTATTATATCGCGGTCCCTCATGGGAAATCCCTCACACCCGCTCACACTGCTTTCCTTGAATGGCTAAAAGACGAACTGGCGAGAAATAGCTAAAACCTTCTATTTCAGATTGGTGAATTATTTTATCACTTGATGTGAAAAGAATTAGTTTGTTTTTACGCTCACAATCCCTCAAAGTTATCGTGTTTATATGTCTTACTTTGAAGGGAAATCAAAATGTTACCAGAAACTGTCACCTTAGGATCTCGCCTGCCTGCTTTGCTAGCGTCTCGTGGGATTGAGATCGTCTTTGGTATCCCAGGTGTTCATACCGTCGAATTGTACCGAAATTTTCCTGAAAGTGGATTACGACACATCACGCCAAGACACGAACAAGGTGCCGGGTTTATGGCCGATGGCTATGCGCGCGTAACGGGTAAACCTGCAGCATGTTTTATTATATCGGGTCCCGGAATGACCAACATTGTCACCGCGATGGGACAAGCCTATGGCGATTCAATTCCGATGCTTGTGATATCAACGGTTAATGCTCACGGTCAGATGGGGTCAGGTGAAGGTTGGTTACATGAAATGCCGAACCAAAGCTCTGTCGTCGAGGGCGTGTCAGCATTCAGCCGCACCATACATAATGTCGGTGAATTGGACAAAGCGCTGGACGATGCTTTTGCTGTATTCCAGTGTTCTCGCCCTCGCCCTGTACATATTGAGATCCCATTAAATATACTGGTCTCTCCTGTGGTCAATGATGCGATTTCTCCAGCACTAAATTTACTGCCACCGGCTCCAGCGAAACAGGCGCTATCTCCAGCAATTGACGCATTAAACAGCGCTAAATCGCCCGTTATTTTAGTAGGGGGCGGCGCAAAAAACACACCTATTTGTGCACTAGCGGAACAGCTCGATGCGCCGGTTGTAATGACAACAAACGCTCGCGGTGCCATGCCGGTTAACCACCCATTAGCGGTTCCCCTATCGGCATCACTCCCCAAAACTCGTCAGCTTATTGCGCAAGCAGATGTGGTGCTCGCCCTCGGCACGGAACTGGGTTCAACCGATTATGATTTTAATGAAGATGGTGGCTTTCAAGTTCCCGGCACTTTGATTCGAGTCGACATCGATCCAACACAGATCCATCGAAACTTAAAAGCCGATATTGGTATTGCCGCCGATGCTAACGAAACCGTCACGGCTTTGGCTACGCAATTATCACCGCATGCTGCAAGCCAAGGAGAAACACGAGCAGCACAGGCTCGTGAGGATAAGATTCAACTTTCTAAGGCCATTACTTCGGATATCAACATCCTCAACCTTATCCGCGATAACTTGCCGAATACCCCGATAATTGGGGATTCCACCCAGATAGTTTATTCGGGCATCATGGCATTTGAAGCTCAGCGTACAGGAGGCTTTTTCTCGTCAGCATCCGGTTTTGGCACCCTTGGGTACGGTTTGCCTGCTGCGATTGGGGCAAGTTTGGCCACGGACAAGCATGTGATTGCCATTACCGGAGATGGCGGTCTTCAGTTCTGCCTTGGTGAATTGGCATCGGCTACCGAAGCCGCTGCAAAAGTAATATTAATTCTTCACGATAACAGCGGCTATGGCGAAATAAAGACCTATATGCAGAACCGAGATATTCCGCTTACCGGGGTTGAGATCTATACTCCAGATCTCGTTAAGATAGCCGAAGCGTGTGGCTGGAAAGTTTATCAGCCGAGTTCAACTTCGTTTGCTGAATGCCTGAAAAGTGCCGCCGAACTTAACGGCCCTTCTGTAGTGTATTTATCGGAATCCACACGTCTCGACTTTTAACTCAGATTTTTAACACCGTCTTTTTGGCTAAACCCAGCCGACTGACTCGTTTATAAACAAAAAAAGATAGGGCCATAACGTCCTATCTTTTTTATTGCTTTTATGGCGAATCGTGTGACTTCAAAATAGATGCAGAAGTTTAGGCGATCTTTGAGGCCAGATCATCGACCCGTTCCATCGCACTAATCAAATCCTGACTGGTCATCGTGAAAGGCATATCTTGAATATCGGGCGTATCGATTGCGGCATCGACCACTTGCTGCAATTCGCTCTTAGTCAGGTCAGCAATGCTGGATAACGACGTTGGTACACCACACGCTTTGGCTAATTCAATCGCCGACACAATCTCATCATCGCTGCGATTTTCTAGCGCCAACAAACAAAGGTTGCCATAACCGACTAACAAACCATGACCAAAGTGGCGCGTTTTATCGATCACTGTAAAGCCATTATAGAGACCATGCGCCGCCGCCACGTGATTGCCCACTCCCATAATTGAGGTAAATCCAGCATAAATGAAGATGGCATCCATCACTTGCTCAAGAGCAAAAGAGGGTTGTTCATTCTCCAAGGACTGAATGGCTTCTCCACCATATTTAGCAATCACATCAAAACACAGCTGACTATTATGAGACGCCGACATGTTAAGGCTGCAATCGGGATTAGATTTTTCTACAACTCGATATTCATAAAGCTTAGCGAGCGTATCTCCCAGCCCTGCAGACAGCCAACGAGCAGGCGCTTTCGCAATGATTTGTGGGTCCAAAATCACCACATCTGGCGCTTGTTTCAGATCGTGAAAATCAAGGTAGTGTCCCTTATCGTCATATATAACTGACAAAGCAGCAACAGCGGCACATGTCGCGGCTATCGTGGGAATCACCACCAAAGGTAGCCCTACTTTTTCGGCGACCAGCTTGCACGTATCCATCGACTTTCCGCCACCCACTCCGATAATGAAGTTCACGCTATGGCCTCGAATCACCGAGATTAGCTGATCCGCATTTTTGTAGGTACACTCCCCCCCAAACCACATCGTATCAACGACATCTAGCCCAAGGTCTCTACTATCGATAAGTGGCATTGTTGCTTCAAGAGCACGTTGACCGCCGATAACAAATGCGCGACTACCAAATTTCTCAACAACATCCTTGAGGCGCTCAATTGAACCATTTCCGCGATAAAACGTGGCTGGGAAAGATAATACTGGGCAATTAACGTTCATCGTGCTTCCTTAAACAATTATTAAATTTACAGTTCATCGAGTTCAATTATTACTCAGGATAATGAAGCGTCTTGAGCTCTAAAAAATCCTCAAGCCCGATCAAACCCCCTTCACGTCCATTGCCTGAACGCTTGTATCCACCAAATGGGCTTCCATACTGCAAATAGCCGCCGTTAATATGAACCATACCAGCGCGTAGTCGAGCAGCCACTCGTTCTGCTTGAGCCTTATCGTTTGTTTCTATATAAGCAGCAAGGCCATAATCGGTATCGTTCGCGATTTCGATAGCCTGAGGTTCATCATCAAATGGAATCATAACCAGGACAGGACCAAAGACTTCTTCTCGAGCGATGCGCATGGTATTTGTCACATCAGCAAAGACAGTGGGTTTCACAAAATATCCCGTTTCAAATCCGACAGGCTTCCCCAAGCCACCAACAACAAGATGTGCCCCTTCCGCAATGCCAACCTCTATCATCGATTGGACTCGATCAAACTGCAATTGGCTGACCAATGGGCCAAGATGACGCCCCTCTTTTGTTGGGTCACCGACTTCGATACGTTCAGCGACAGATTGCGCAATATCGACAGCCTGTGCGTAAACGGATTGTTGAACCAACATGCGAGTAGGTGCATCGCATGATTGCCCAGAATTGAGAAAACAACTTTCAATACCACGTGTAACGCTGGTTTCAAGGTCAGTATCTTCGAAAATAATATTGGGCGACTTTCCACCAAGCTCCAACGTCACCCGTTTAATGGTGTCAGCCGCACTTTTGCTGATCGCAATCCCAGCATTGGTTGAGCCCGTAAACGAGACCATTTCTACATCTTTGTGCGACGTAAGCGCTGACCCAACACCAGTTCCATCGCCGTTAACTAAATTGAAGCTACCGGCTGGGAATCCAGCTTCTGCGATCATTTCGGCATATAACATCGCGTTTAGTGGCGTGATCTCACTGGGTTTTAAGACACATGTACACCCAGTCGCTAAAGCTGGAAGTACTTTTAGAGCAATCTGATTAATCGGCCAGTTCCAAGGCGTAATCAGTCCGCAAACACCAATAGGTTCACGACATAGCACATCACCATTAGGCAGTGTTTTACGATTTTTTAATCGGCGCAGTCCTTCAATAAATCCTTCTAAATGACCAATCCCGGTATGAGCTTGTTCTTCAGCGCACATTGTCGTGGGCGCGCCGAGTTCCAATGTTATGATTTCCACCATCTCATTGTAACGACGTTGATAGATTGTCAGTAAACGCTCAAGCAGCGCTAAACGCTCCTCAACACTGGTTTCGCGATAACTAGCAAAAGCCCTTTTCGCAGCAGATACGGCGCGTTCGACATCATCAGCACTTCCCAGTGAGATGGTTGCAATCGCTTGTTCAGTTGTCGGGTTTAGTACATCAAAGTCATTACTTTTGTTTGGTTCAACCCATTCACCATCAATAAAAAACTTGCGCCTATCTAACATCATTCCCTCTCATGTTCTTTCTGTCGCAAACCGTGCCAAGAATTTACTGACTCTGCTTAACGTTATTTTTCAATGTCAGTATCTCTTTTTATGAGCAATATTAAAGTGAATTATTTTTTCTTATATGAATCAAGGAATTCAACAGTCGTTTTATCGTCTCGCACCCTACCAGACTTTTAGCGTTCAGGGTGCTCACAACCCATCATTCCTATCCAAATCGGCAAAGTGATAAATATCGAAACAAAACAAAACATAGAGATTAGCGAGATGTTTTAGAGTTTTATTTTCGTTAAATCACTATTTGGCTTGGATTATGCAATATTTATGATTATCTAAGAAAACAGCAATATTTTCCGGAGATCTGCACCACCAAGATAGCAAGATGAATAGTTTTGGTGCTTATTTTCAGTGATTCGGACTTTCTAATTCGCTCTCTTCTTGGGCAGGGACGATGATTATTCAGTGAGGAATGGATGAGCGATACGGGCAACGAAAAATACGTACAGTTTAAGATGGTTAAAAAAAGTTATGACCAAAGTAATTTAGTCGTAAAAGAGTTTAATCTGGATATTAAAAAAGGCGAGTTTGTGACGCTTCTCGGCCCCTCTGGTTCGGGAAAAACAACTTGCCTTATGATGCTAGCGGGATTTGAAGATGTCACAAGCGGCGAGATCCTAGTCGACGGAAAACCGATTACTGACGTTGCGCCGTATGACCGAAATATCGGTATGGTATTTCAACATTATGCGTTATTCCCACATATGACCGTGGCTGAAAACCTAGCCTACCCCTTAAAGGTCAGAAAACTCCCAGAAAATGAAGTCAAACGACGGGTTGCTGATTCACTTGCATTGGTTGAGCTAGAAGAGTTTGGCACACGCTATCCCGGCCAACTATCCGGTGGTCAAAAACAACGTGTCGCATTAGCGCGCTCACTGATTTTCGAACCTTCGATAGTGTTAATGGATGAACCTTTAGGTGCCTTAGATAAGAACTTACGTGAGCAGATGCAATTTGAAATAAAACGGCTTCACGAGAAAATTGGCTTCACAGCGATCTACGTGACTCACGACCAAACCGAAGCACTCACGATGTCAGATCGAATCGCAGTGTTCAACAATGGTATCGTGCAACAATGCGCCAGCCCAGACACTCTCTATGAGGAACCTGCGAACGCTTTTGTTGCTGATTTCATTGGTGAAAACAACAAAATCCCCGCCCGTGTTGTTGAGATGAATGGCAACTATTATGAGCTTATTCTCGATGACGAGTCGAGAGTGCGTGGTATTTCAACCAACCAACTTGTACCGGGGCAAGAATGTCTTTTGACCATACGTCCAGAGAACCTCTTTATTGGCGTTCCGAGTTCAGATAACGATAACAGCATTGATGCCACGTTCATCACCCGCCTGTATGTCGGCGACTTTATTCGCTACCTATTCCAGTTACGCGATAAAACCGAAGTGATGGTTAAAGTGCTTAATGATCATGAAGCCCCTAACTTCACTTCTGGAGATGTCACGAAACTAACCTGGTCCGCAACCGTCGGATTGGCATTAGAAAAACCGTAATTTCCGTATTACATAACAACCTATCAACTTGAAAGGAATCAATATGATTAGTAAAACCACGATTGCACTGTTGTTAACAGGGCTCCTAAGCACAAATGCCATTGCAGAGCAATTTACCGCCGTTTCTTTTGGCGGCTCTTATGGTGATACTCAGAAAAAACACATGCTTGACCCATTTACGGCTGAAACCGGACATAAAATTTTATCTGAAAACTACTCAGGTGGCGTTGCAGAACTGAAAGCTCAGGTCGAGAGTGGCAATGTGCTTTGGGATGTGATCGATATGGAAGTAATTGACTTAGAACGAGCCTGTTCTGAAGGATTACTGGAACCTTTCCCGATGGATACGTTACCGCCCGGCGATGATGGAACGCCAGCCGCGGAAGATTTCGCAAGTGAAGCATTGGCAAATGAATGTGGTGTGGGAAATATAGTATGGACGGTACTGTATGCCTATAACAATGACACCATTCAAGGTGGCAAGCCGACAACCGTTGCGGATTTATTTGATACCAAAACCTTTCCAGGAAAACGCGCACTACGCAAACGCCCGCAAGTAAATATGGAATGGGCACTGCTGGCTGACGGAGTTCCAAAAGAAGAGGTCTACGAACTATTGGAAACAGACGAAGGCCAACAACGCGCGTTTGCCAAGTTGGCGTCTATCAAAGATGACATTGTTTGGTTTGACTCTTGGTCTCAAGCGCCACAACTCCTCAATGATGGCGGAGCCGTTATGGTTCAAGCCGCTAACGGACGTATTTTTAACGCAATCCAAGCAGAAGGAAAACCATTCGAAATGGTTTGGGACGCGCATTTATACGACTTAGATGTATGGGCAATTGTGAAAGGGACAAAACATAAAAAAGTGGCTGAAGAGTTTATCCGATTTGCCACAGGTTCAAAACCGTTATCGGGAATGCCAGATATCGCATATGGCCCAACTCGTGAGTCCTCTTACAAATATGTCGATAAAGCCGTTATTCCAATGCTTCCATCATCGCATCTTGATGAAGGTTTAAAAGCATCAAGCCTATTCTGGGCTGATTATGGCGAATCTCTTGGTGAGAAATTCAACGAGTGGTTATTGAAGTAATCTAGGAGAAAGATTGGATGTCAGCACATTTAAGTATTGAAGAAATAGCTCAAAGCCAGAGACAACTCAGGCGAAAAAAAGTCCGGTTACTGGCGTTTACGTTACCTTTATTATGCTTTGTGTTGCTGGCATTTCTCGCCCCTATCGCAACCATGCTATATCGCAGTGTTTATCACCCCACAGTTTCGCAACTAATTCCTCAAACGTTAGAGGAAATGCAACAGTGGGAGGCAAGTCCCGACACTTTGCCTCCTGCACAAGTACTAGCCACGTTTAGCTTAGAGCTGCAAACCTTGGCCAACGAACGTAAATCGGGAAAGCTAGCCGAAGAACTCAACCGTTCGGTCCCCGGAACATCCAGCCTAATAAAGTCGACGGCACGAAAACTCAAGCGCGTTGAGCCAGAAGTTTTAATCAATGGGCAGGGCCAAGAGTTATTAGCTTCCCATAAAAAGTGGAGCAACCCACAACTTTGGTCTGCAATGAAAGGCTTAGGTAACGTGTGGACTGACCGCTATTACTTAACCGCTTTGGATCTAAAGCGGGATCAAGCAGGTGAAGTAAAGGCACGTGACACACAAATATACTTAAAACTGTACTGGCGTAGTTTACGCATCGCGTTAACGATCACACTGCTGACAGCATTGCTCGCCTTCCCTTTGGCCTATTTTCTTGCCAACACAAGCAACAAGAAAGCCAATACACTTATGGTGTTTGTTTTACTTCCTTTTTGGACTTCACTGTTAGTAAGAACCACATCTTGGATTGCACTACTGCAAACCAATGGGGTAATAAATAGCACGATGCAGAGTATAGGAATAATAAATGAGCCACTTGAAATGCTCTATACCGAGTTCGCAACGGTTATATCCATGACTCATATTCTTCTGCCTTTTATGGTTCTCCCACTATACAGTGTTATGAAAAATATCGACCCAAGCTACTTTAGAGCTGCATTATCGTTGGGCTCAAAGCCCATGCCTGCATTCTTCAAAATCTACTTCCCCATGACCCTACCCGGTTTAAGTGCAGGCGCATTGCTTGTGTTTATTATCTCAATTGGCTACTACATTACGCCAGCATTGGTAGGAGGCACCGACGGCCAGATGATCAGTAATATTATTGCGTTCCATATGCAGTCATCTAATAACTGGGAATTAGCGGCGGCTCTGGGAAGTTTATTGCTGGTTCTCATCGTCCTGCTGTATTGGATCTACGACCGTCTTGTCGGCGTCAATAACATTAAATTGGGGTAAACAATGTTTAAATTTCCTCGTTACTATTCACCGCTACAAAAGCTAGGCACTATCAGTTTGTCTGCATCTGCATACTTAGTATTACTGTTTCTGATGCTGCCAATATTAATCATCATTCCGCTTTCCTTTAATGCAGAACCCTTTTTCACATTTACTGAGGGCATGTTATCTCTCGACCCAGATGCATACTCAATAAAATGGTACCAACAGATATTTTCTGATGACCAGTGGATTCTCGCGATTAAAAATAGTTTCTTCATTGGTACATGCGCGACAGCAATTGCAACAATTTTGGGTACATTAGCGGCCATCGGCATGAGCAACTCTGACATGCCTTTTCAACGTGCAATCATGGCAATGTTGCTGTCTCCGATGATTGTCCCGCTTATTATTACCGCAGCAGGTATGTTCTTCTTCTACACCCAGCTCAACCTCGCCGGTAGCTACCTAGGTGTCATTATTGCTCATGCCGCTCTTGGTACGCCATTTGTGATTATTACGGTGAACGCTGCGCTCGCGGGCTTTGACTACTCGCTAGTGAACGCGTCTATGGGAATGGGGGCAAAACCGACCTACACATTTTTCAAAGTTATCATGCCGTTGATACGACCAGGTGTCATTTCTGGTGCGTTGTTTGCGTTCGTGACGTCGTTTGATGAAGTGGTTGTTGTACTCTTCCTTGCTGGACCAGAACAGCGAACCATACCACGACAAATGTTCTCAGGGTTGCGAGAGGAAATTAGCCCCACAATCTTAGCAGTCGCAACTCTACTGGTTGTGGTTTCATTAATGCTGCTCCTCACTCTCGAATACTTAAGAGCACGCTCTGAACGTATTCGTATGGGTACGCTCTAGTCGACTAACGATTCCACCTATGAAAAAAGCCACAAAGATAACTTTGTGGCTTGATATAAAACATTTCTAATTTAACCGCTACATAAGCTGACGTGAACTACAGCTTTCCTGTGTAGTATTGCGCTTCACCAAAACCAAAACTCCAATCATGTCGAGTGTTGGTAAAGAAAGACATCATCAAATCGTTGCCTTTAATGCCGCACTCGGCTTCAAGCTTTTCAGCTAAGATTTTCATAAACTCAATCTTGGTCTCTTCAGGACGAGGGCTTGTAAAGATACGCAACATAATCAGATTGTCAGAACGTGAAAAACCAAGTCCTGTATCTTCAAAAATCATGTTAGCGGGTTTGTGTTCGTACACAATCTGATAACGGTCTCGCTCTGGCACTTTAAACACGTCTAGAACAACTTGGTGTGTTACATCTAGAATGGCCTTCATCTCTGATTCACTTCGACCTTCAATCACGTCAAATTGCATTAATGGCATAATCTTCCCTTAAAAAATAGTTATGTCTTTATTGATGAGTAAAACTCTGTTTGATTCGAGACACCCACAAATGAAGGTGTCTCATGTTACTTGTAACGATTGAATAAATGTTCGTTCAACGTTAACCCATGATCAGTCAATACGGCTAAACGATTCACCTATCGCATTCACTAAGCTATCGATCTCATGTCTTTCGGTAATAAACGGTAACGCAAGCTGAAGTGTGTCTCCGCCATAGCGAACATAAAACCCCTTCTGCCAAAGATCCATGGCGATTTGATAAGGCCTGATACCTGGGTCACCGTCTTTGTGAGCGACGCTAATACCTGCCGCAAACCCGTAATTACGAATATCTAGAATGTTTGGTACGCCTTTGAGGCTATGAATCGCGGACTCGAAAATCGGAGACATTTCCGCCACTCTCGGAATTAAGTGATCTCTTTCGAGCACATCTAATGTCGCAAGTGAAGCAGCACAAGCCACCGGGTGTCCCGAATATGTGTAACCGTGAGGCAGTTCAATATTATGTTCAGCTCCTCCCGCTTCCATGAATGCTCGATATATTTCATCTTTCGCAATCACAGCTCCCATAGGAATCACCCCATTGGTAATTTGCTTAGCACAGCAGATCATATCGGGAACGACACCAAACGCATTGGCACCAAACATCTCGCCAGTACGGCCAAATCCAGTAATCACTTCATCGAGAATCAGCAATATATTATTTGCAGTACAAATCTCTCTCAAACGTTTGAGATAACCAACTGGTGGGATGATGACACCGGCAGAGCCAGAAAATGGCTCAACAATAACCGCCGCTATATTCGATGCATCGTGAAGGGCGATTCGGTCAAGTAATTCATCCGCACGATCAGCACCATCCAAAGGACACCCCTGAGTGAATGCTTCTTCAGCACGCCAAGTATGACCAATATGATCGGCCTCCACGCCTTGACCCCAGAGTTTACGGTTGGCCCCAATACCACCGAAACTGATGCCACCCCAACTTGCGCCGTGATACCCCTTAGTTCGACCGATAATGCGGGTCTTATTAGGTTGACCACTTTGACGCCAATAAGCACGAGCAATCTTGGTTGCAGTATCGACGGACTCAGAACCGGAGTTGGTAAAAAAGACTCGGTTAAGATCGGCAGGCGCGAGCGCTGCGATTCGCTCAGCAAGTTCAAATGCTTTAGGGTGACCAAATTGGAACGCGGGAACATAATCAACTTGAGAAAGCTGTTGAGCGATGGCCTGACTAATTTCAGGTCGATTATGACCAGCTCCACAAGTCCAAAGACCCGAAAGTCCATCAAAAATACGTCGACCACGGTCGTCAATGTAGTACGCACCATCGGCCCCGGTGATCATCCGTGGGTTCTGTTTAAATTCACGGTTACTTGTGTAGGGCATCCAATACGCGTCAAGCCCTGCCTGTGTTGGTTGAGTTTCCATCCTATATCCTTATTCCAATCTACACTCGATGTAAGTGCTGGCTCCCAAACTGCTAACTGAAATTTACTTTAAGATGAAATAATTGTTTGGTAAATTACAACTTATCAAACTAAACATGCAGGTTTATGAAACATAATGAGAGCATTACTTGGGCAATTATCGGACGCTGACATTCGCCTTCTGCGGGTATTCATGGCGGTTGTGGAATGTGGTGGATTAAGCGCGGCTGAAATGGAGTTAAATATCGGCCGCTCAACCATTAGTCGTCACCTCAAGGATCTCGAGCTGCGACTAGGTCTGGTACTTTGCCGACGCGGTCGAGGCGGGTTTTCTCTTACCAATGAGGGAGAGCAAATTTATGCCAGCGCAGAACGACTAACAAAGTCGATTGAAGACTTTCGCCACGAAGTTAACGATATGCATCGTTCGCTGCAGGGCCAGCTAGTCGTTGCAATGTTCGATAAAACGGTTTCCAACCCAGAGTGTCGCGTCCCTGAAGCGATTGCTCGCTACTGTGAAGACTCTCCCGATGTGGTGCTAGATATCCATGTCGTCCCAGTCAATGAGATCGAGAAAGGCGTACTAGAGGGACAATATCATGTCGGTATTATTCCACCTCACCGCCGCTCCACCAGCTTAGTGTATCTACCCTTATTTGGTGAACATATGTCTATGTATTGTGGTATTGGCCATCCATTTTACGACAATCATCGCCCCGTAACCAACGAGCAAATACGAGCTGAAAATTATGCCGGATTGAGCTTTTCTAGCCCCAATATGGAAGTAGGCAGAGGGCTCGGATTACAGAAACACGCGGCGGCCAATGACCAAGAAGGTGTGGCGACACTGATTCGGTCTGGGCGTTACATCGGTTTTTTACCGGATCATTACGCGCACCCATTGGCAGAAGCAGGTTATGTGAAACGCATCAATAACCAAACCTTTACATACCATTGTGAATTTACCGCTATCTATCGAAAATCCCCAAAACCATCGAGGCTAGTGCAGCATTTCTTAGATGCACTGGAAGATGTCCACAACGATAATCCTTCATAACTTAGCCCATGGGTAAGCGTTTCGTAAATCGTATCGAGTTAGAATAAGCCAAGGCGTTTGGTCATTTTATGCCAACGCTTTATCCGCTCTTCACTATCGGAACTTCGATTTGCAACACAGTGTACTAACATGTTTGTGGCCATTACGATTGCCCAAGTCGATTCAAGGAACAGCCCTGTTTTCGACTTTGAATAAAACACATGAGGCGTAATGTCGACAGCCCAATGACAAAATTCGTCGGTAATTATCACGACCTGAATACCTTGCCGCACCGCCTCCTCGCATAAGAGTTGGCTCTCGGGTGCATAGGGAACAATATCAAGAACGATCAGAACATCGTATTCTTGGCGTCGGTAAGATTGACCTTCGAGCCACTCGGCCATCATGCCATCATAAGGAGAAAGATATTGAACTCGGTCTCTGGCTAATGACATCCGTCTGGTTAAGTCTTGTGCGGTTCCGCTAATGGATTGAAATCCCGTAATGTACACTCGCTTAGCCGCATCAACACAACTGACAATTCCATCCCATCTTCCATTTTCAAACTGTTCAAATAAATTCATCAAGACTTGTAATTCATTCTTGAAATTTTCTTTATAGAAGGCATCGATAGGCAGTCGGTTCGTGTCCGTTCCATCTGGAAGAAGCAGCTCCTTTTTTAGTGCGTCTTTTAACGATGAAATTCCCTGATAACCCGCTCGCTTTAAAAAACGGCTCACAGTAATTTGGCTAACTGCTGCCTTCTCTGCAATAGAAGCCCCTGTCTCAAAACTAATTTGATCTAGATTTAGCAAGATAAACTGAGCAACTCGTGCTTCTGAAACCGACACATCGGGTATCAAGGCTTTTAGCTTCTGAGCTATCGACGTCGCAATATATTCAGGCCGGGATGAAAAAGTGTGTTCCATAGTTCCTCACTGTTGATAACTCGCATTATGGTGGTGCATTGCCATTATTAAATTACCCATAAGAGTGCAAAAATTAACCACCTTTAAAGCCCAAAAACCAAAATAACAATATAAGATAATGATTTTTAGTGAAAAATAATTATGTTAGAGGTGTAACATATTATGATATTGAAATAATAACACCAAGGAATACAATAATTTTAAGGTGAAATTTTCAGTATTGATTCAGATTCCATCTACACATTTACTCTTGTCACAAGGAAAGGTGCCTATATGAACATCAATTTTTTTGGAAAAAAACCAGCAAAGCTATTAAAAGTTTGCAGCCTAGCGGTCGCAGTATCATCTGTATTAATGTCTGCACATTCACAAGCTGAAGAAACACTCAACCTGTATAACTGGAGTGAGTATATAAACCCGGAAATAATCACAAAATTTACTGAAGAAACAGGCATCAAAGTAGTGTTAGATACCTATTCTTCAAATGAAGAGATGCTTGCGAAACTTCAAGCAGGAGCAAAAGGGTATGACCTTGTCTTCCCATCCGTTCATATGCAAGACATCATGACCAAGCTTGACCTACTCGAGAAAACCAATATCAACGAATACTCGGGCTTCAGCCATATTGATAAAAGCTTTCTTAAAGCGAAACTCGATCCTAACGGCGAATATTGCTTACCTTATGCTTGGGGTACCGTAGGAATTGTTTATAACAAAAAGCTCGTTCCTAGCCTCGACTCATGGGAAGAGTTCTTTGCGCTCCCTGAACAAGGTAATAAAATTGCCATGCTGAATGATATGCGTGAAGTCATCGGCGTAGGGTTAATCACACATGACAAAAGCGTTAACTCCACCGATCGCGACGACTTAACACTCGCAAAAGACTACATCATTGAACAGAAGCCAAACGTTTCATCCTTTACTTACGACAGTATCCCTCTGGTTAAATCTGGCGATCTCGCGGCTGCTCAATGGTATGTTGGCGCAATGTTGTATGTCCAAGAAAGTCCTGAAGAACTTGCTTACGTCATTCCTAAAGAAGGCGCGACTATGTATCAGGAAAACATGTGTGTTCTAAAATCTGCACCTAATAAAGCTAATGCGGTTAAGTTCTTAGAGTTCTTCACTCAGCCAGAAATTGCTGCAATGAATGCTATCCAGCAAACCAATGGTACTGCGAATAAAGACGCCATTGCCCTACTACCTGATGAACTGCGCAACAACAAAATGATAAACCCACCAGAAGACGTTCGTGCAAAATTACAGATATTTGAAGAGCTTGGGAAAGGAACCAAGCTTTATGATCGAATCTGGACTCAAATCCGTACGAACTAAACACTCTGTTTTGGAGCGGGATTTTTCCCGCTCTATCTACCGAAATTCGCTGTATAGAAGGTGACTCAATGACTTCCCCACAATTTAGTGAGTATATTCGCATCCGACGCGCACATAGGCAGTTTGCTACTCCCGAAGGAAGTATCATCAAAGCGCTCGATAATATTGATTTACGCATAGCGCAAAACGAATTTATTACGCTACTTGGGCCATCAGGTTGCGGTAAAACCACGCTCTTGAAAACCATCGCTGGATTTGAACGCATTGATTCAGGCGACATACGCGTTGACGGTGAATCGATTGTTAATCAGCCACCGCACAAACGCCAGGTCAATACGGTTTTCCAGTCTTACGCTCTTTTCCCTCATATGTCAGTGGAAGACAATATTGGCTATAGTTTAGACATACGAAAAGTGAACAAAACCGAGCGTAACCAACGCGTCAATGAGATGTTAGAAATGGTTGGCCTAGCCGGCATGGGGAAACGATTTCCTTCACAATTATCCGGCGGACAACAACAGCGAGTTGCTCTAGCACGCGCTGTCATCAACCGTCCAAAGTTACTTCTTCTGGACGAACCTTTATCGGCTTTGGATAAAAACCTGCGACTGAAAATGCAGCTTGAATTAAAGCGCTTACAGACCGAGCTAGGCATTTGCTTTATTTTCGTGACACACGATCAAGAAGAAGCCCTCACAATGTCTGACCGCATTATTGTGCTTAATGGCGGTAAAGTAGAACAAATCGGAACGCCAAACGAAATTTATCACCGCCCGCAAAATGCATTTGTCGCTCGCTTCATCGGAGAGAGCAATTTATTTACCGGAGCCATCACTGAAAAATACGATGATCATACGGTTGTCGATTGCGACGGCATCACATTATATGCCCCCCCAACAACTAATGAGATCGGTACTGAGCAGCAAATTCTTATTCGCCCTGAGCAATTGTCTTTGAAACAAGTCGAACAGAGTTCTGACTCGCACTACCTAACAATGACAATCCAACAAGTGGTGTTCGTTGGCACGGATTATCAACTTCACGGCACATTATCCAATGGGCAAACGATTTCGGCACTGGTGCGCAAAGAAAACGACCACTATTCGGTCGGACAAGACATTCAACTTTATTACCGCACTTCAGCGATGCACATCCTTTCCTCAGTTCAATCAGAAGAAGTGGAACTCGCATGAAAACACTATCACGTAAACAGCTAACCATATTAGGTTTACTCAGTCCCACATCGTTGTTTCTATTTGTATTTTTCATTATCCCTCTACTAACAATGCTAACGTTTAGCTTTCTCGAAGCTGGACTGTATGGCGGAGTAGAATGGAATTTCTATCATTGGAATTACGGTAGAATATTTGGCTGGGCTGACGGCTTTTATGAAGAGTTCGACAGTGTCTATTTAGAAATATTTTTACGCTCAGTTGG
Organism: uncultured Vibrio sp.; assembly: GCA_947504195.1. GTDB lineage: Bacteria > Pseudomonadota > Gammaproteobacteria > Enterobacterales > Vibrionaceae > Vibrio. The sequence goes on from CANNGN010000003.1 coordinate 70,773, forward strand.
GTTGGCACTGGTTACGGTTGTCTGTACGTTTGTTATTTGTTATCCGGTCGCATTCTGGATGACGACACTTTCCCCGAAAGCAAAAGCGATGTTCGTACTGTTAATCACACTGCCATTTTTTGTCAGTATGATCGTCAGGCTGTACGCGTGGATTTTAATCCTAAGAGACTCTGGATTTGCCAATCAATTTTTGCAATGGTTAGGCGTAATAGAGCAACCAATAAGCCTTATGTTTACCGGAACGGCGGTCATCATTGGCATGGTGTATATATTTATTCCATTTATGTTCCTGCCCATTTATTCGAGCGTAGAAAAGCTTGATAAGACACTCATCCAAGCCTCTCAAGACTTGGGCGCTTCCCCCATTACAACATTTCGACGCGTCATTTTTCCGATGACCTTACCCGGCGTCGCGGCAGGATCTCTATTGGTCTTTATTCCAAGTTTGGGCAACTTCGTTGTACCCAATCTACTTGGAGGCTCAAAAGTTATCATGATCGGGAACATGGTTGAGCAGCAATTTCTTTATGCTAGGAATTGGCCATTTGGTGCGGCGCTATCGATGGTTATCACCTTCTTTATGCTCATTCTTCTTGCTTTATATGTGTATCGTTCAAGACCGAACAATACGGACAAAAACTAGGGACAGCACATGAAAAAATCAACGCCTTTACATAAATTATTGTCCATATATAGCATTTTGTTTTTTGTATTCCTTTATGCTCCGGTTATCTTAATTGTCGTTTATTCATTTAACGCAAACCCCATTAACATTATGATTTGGGAAGGATTTACGTTCGACTGGTACAAAACTATATTTGGAATGCAGACAGAATTCACGTCGGATTCAAGATATGTCGATTCGACCAGCCAACTGCTCCATGCACTAACGAATAGCCTTATCGTTGCGTTATGTGCAACGTGTATTTCTACAGTATTAGGGACGAGTACGGCATTGGCCATCGCTAGATATCGGTTTAAATTTCAATCTTTTTATCGACTATTAATGTTTACCCCAATGGTGATGCCTGACATCGTACTAGGCATTGCGCTTCTTATCTTCTTTGTCAGTATTGGGTTTTCCCTCGGCACTACCACGATCATAATCGGCCATTGTACGTTCCTAACCAGTTATGTATTTGTCGTTGTTAGTGCTCGCTTGGCAAACATGAATCCAATGCTAGAAGACGCTTCATCCGATCTTGGTGCAAATGAATGGGAAACCTTTAAACGCGTTACGTTACCGTTAATTTTACCCGGCATCATTGGCGGCGCACTTCTCAGTTTCATTATTTCAATGGATGACTTGGTGATCACCTATTTCATTAGCGGCGTCGATTCAACCACTCTACCCGTGTTTATTCTCGGGATGATCCGACGCGGAATTAAACCCGAAATAAATGCAATAGCGACTTTGATGCTGATATTTTCCATCATCGTGGCAACCGCTGGAATTTATTTCAAAGCAAAAAATGGCCCCACACAAAAATAAGAAAAATGGAATTTTGGTATGAAACACACGTTACGAGCTAGAGAGCTAGGCCTCCCTTTTCCGGGAAAAACAGGGAAATATAATTCGATTACCGACGTGCCTGGAGTCCTTGTGGGCTATAAGACACTCATCAATGACGACCCAATATCGCCCGCTAGAACCGGCGTCACGGCGATTCTACCTCGAGGGTATGAAGATACCCCTAAACCTGTTTGGGCGGGAACCTTTGCCCTAAACGGGAATGGTGAAATGACCGGAACTCACTGGATTCAAGACGGCGGTTATTTTACTGGGCCAATCATGCTCACCAATTCTCATGGTGTCGGCATCACTCATCATGCAACGGTTAAATGGATGATAAATAAATATCGAAAAGAGTGGACCGAGAATCACCTTTGGTCGATGCCAGTCGTCGCAGAAACTTACGATGGTGTCTTAAATGACATAAATGCAATGCATGTCACCGAAAGCGATGCCACGGATGCGCTAAATACGGCAAAAACAGGCGTGATTGCCGAGGGTAACGTAGGCGGTGGTACGGGTATGATTGCTTATGACTTTAAGGGAGGAACGGGCACGTCTTCACGATTGATCGACATTGATGATGAAACATATACCGTGGCGACGTTGGTTCAAGCCAATCATGGTATTCGACCTTGGCTCAATGTGTTAGGTGCGCCTGTTGGGAAATGCCTAGTTGAAGACCGCATCCATGAAAAATCGGAAAAGGGATCGATTATCGTAATCATTGCAACGGATGCGCCAATGGAACCTCACCAGCTACGACGCATGGCCAAACGAGCAGCAATTGGTATCGGCCGAAATGGATCTCCAGGAGGGAACAACTCGGGCGATATTTTCTTAGCGTTTAGTACTGCCAATGAACAGTCATTACCTCAACTATCGGGCGCCTACCGCAACATGGTTAGTTTAAATGATGAGTTGTTTGATGAGTTTTATCAAGCAACCGTTGAATGTGTCGAAGAATCGGTAATCAATGCCATGGTGGCAGCTGAAGATATGACAACCTTCAAACACCCTGAAGAAGCGGTTTGTCGAGCCATTGACCACCAAGAGTTAGCCAATATCGTTAACTCATTTCATCAAAATACCTATACGTCGCTCTAATCGACCTTAGCATTAAAATAAGGGGATACTTGAATTACTTCAGTACCCCTTCTTCCAATAACAAATCAAATACCGCTTGAGCTTTCTCGGTGATTGTTCGGCACTAATGCAAGTTTTATTCTGGCGTAGTATCTCTTTGCTTTTCTTCCCAGTTCTGAGCAATCCAAACTGGAGCATCTATTACGTCCAATAGAGGACGTTTCAAAATATGATCAGCCGCTTTTTCTGCGACCATAATCGTTGGCGCATTTAGGTTCCCGTTGGTTATCGATGGAAAAATAGAAGAATCGACAACTCTCAATTTATCAATACCTATCACACGACATTCTGAATCAACCACAGCCATTGGATCGGATGTATCTCCCATTTTACACGTACACGACGGGTGATATGCACTTTCTACATTTGAACGTACCCATTGATCAATTTCACTGTCCGTTTGCACATTTTGGCCAGGTTGGATTTCTTCATCTCGATAGTTATCAAGCGCTGGCTGACTTAATATCTCACGAGTTAATCGGATGCAGTCGCGCCAATCTTGAATGTCTTCTTCTGTCGATAAATAATTGAATTTGATTGATGGCTGGTCATACGGGTCATTTGATGTAACCCAGACCTTGCCGCGGCTAGTGGGTTTATTCGGCCCCACGTGGACTTGAAAACCGTGTCCATCAAATGCCGCTTGACCGTCATATCTCATCGCAGCAGGTAGAAAATGATATTGAATATTTGGCCATTTCAATCCAGCTCGAGAACGAATAAACGCGCACGATTCAAAATGGTTAGTGGCTCCTAAACCTTTTTTAGTCAAAATCCACTCGGCTCCAATCATTCCTTTGCTTATGAGATCTATCTTGCTATTTAACGTTATTGGCGATTTACAACGATATTGAAAATAGACTTCTAGATGATCCTGAAGGTTCTCGCCAACCCCAGGTAATTCTTTATGAACTTCAATGTCTGCTTGTTCTAGTACCTCTTTAGGGCCGATTCCTGAAAGCTGTAACAACTGAACCGAACCAATCGAACCCGCTGATGAGATCACTTCTTGATCGGCGTAAGCTGTGCTTATTTTTCCTTTTTGCTCAAACTCGACTCCAACAGCAACACCATCTTCAATAACCACTTTACGAGCGACAACATGCTTGATAACCGTTAAATTGGTGCGCTTAATCGCTCGCTTTAAATACGCATTCGATGTAGACGCGCGCACACCATTTTTAACCGTCATATGCATAGGGCCAAATCCCTCTTGCTGATAACCGTTGTAGTCCTCGGTCACGGGGTAACCCGCATCTTTACCCGCATCAATAAACGCTTGATATAGCGGGTTCAGCTTCATTTCATTGCCATTACAGGTTGACAGCGGCCCGCTACCGCCTCGATAAGTTGACTCACCATCACTCCAAGTTTCAGCGCGCTTAAAGTAAGGTAAACAGTGACTGTATCCCCATCCAGCCGCACCGTGTTCTTGCCACTCATCAAAGTCGCATGCATGCCCTCTGACATACACCATGCCATTAATCGACGAACTGCCACCTAGTACCTTTCCACGGGGACAATGTAATTTACGACCATCTAACCCACTTTCACTCAATGACTCGAATTGCCACGCGTATTTTGGAGTGTTCATGGGATAAGAAAGCGCAGTCGGCATTTGAATGAAAATACTGCGATCAGAGCCACCGGCCTCGAGTAAGAGAACTGAGTTTTTTCCTGATTCAGTTAAACGATCGGCAAGTACACAACCTGCCGAACCTGCCCCTACTATGATGTAATCGTATCGATTAGCCATTTACAAATATGCTCCTTACTAATACGGACTCTCAAAGCTTCCCAGCCTGATAAATACGCGTTTTGTTTGTGTATGATTAAAGATGAGCTCACCCAGTTCTCTCGATCAACTCTAAAATGTCTGTAACCACCCGTGACCATTTCAGCGGAGAGTTATTCCAAATCTTATTCCAACACCTTCTAGCGTGAAGTTGATAGAGAACGCGGTGAGCTCACGATATATTTTGAGTTAATACCGCACCAGCTAAGCACCATAATCACTGTTACTGTGTGGATACTTGCTATGAGTCTACTATCCTCGGATCATTCAAGATGCTGAATTTGTTGTCAAGACAGGATCATGCTAAACCAGAAGAAAGTGATATTATAAACCTAATTATTAGCTCAAGTTTTTCTTATAAAAAAAGGCAAGAGCTCAAAGTTGTTGATTCTTTATTTATAAGCGGCAACCTATTTTAGGCGAGTCGGTTACTACTGCACGAGAACAGTAACCAAATACCTATATTGTGCCATTTAAGGCAAGCGCCAACTCGGTGCTTTACCCTGTCATACCTTGAATTTCTCGTATTATTTTTAAGAATCATTCTTTAATTTGACGCTGATTAGAAACCAAATTAATACGTTCATTAGCATATGTCACCGCCGTAAAATCACTCTTTGGCATAACTCTCTAAATCACTAAAGTCGTGCAGTTCTGCACCATTTACTCTTTGTTTCAACTTCGGCATTCTAGCTTGAAAGACACGAAAATAAACCTAAACAAAATCAATGAATTAATATCAAATCATAGTATTTATCTATAAATACTGCGTTACTTTCTAGCAAGGTTATATAACAAAACTCCGTCTAGAAGGGATTTATTGATTAAACATTTCTTTTTAAACAAACGTCAGGAAGGATCCTCATATGAATTTCAAATTTAATGCCCTAACGACTACCGTGATATCGTCGTTATTACTTATGTCGAGTACTGCTTTTGCTGAGACTTCGACACTCGACAGAATTAAACAAAGTGGGTACTTAACATGTGGCGTGAGTACTGGGTTACCCGGATTCTCGAACCCAAACTCAAAAGGCGAATGGGAAGGCTTAGATGTTGGATATTGCCAAGCACTTGCGGCAGCAGTGATCGGCGATAAAACCAAAGTGAAATACATCCCACTCACACCAAAGGAACGATTTACTGCGCTACAGTCAGGCGAAGTCGATGTGCTCTCTCGCAACACTACTTGGACTTATACCCGTGATACAGCCCTCGGCTTGAACTTTGCCGGTGTCACTTACTACGATGGTCAAGGGTTCATGGTATTTAAAGATTTGGGGGTAAGCAGCGTTGATGAACTCGACGGGGCGTCGGTTTGTGTTCAAGCTGGTAGCACTACAGAATTAAACTTAGCTGACTATTTCCGTAGTCATGGAATGTCTTACCAACCCGTTGTATTTGATACACCAAACCAGACTAAGAAAGGCTTTGATTCCGGACGATGTGATGTGTTAACGACCGATCAATCTGGATTATATGCCCTGCGCTTGGAACTGGAAGACCCATCTAACGCCATCATTTTGCCAGAAATAATCTCGAAAGAGCCACTTGGCCCAGTAGTACGTCAAGGCGACGATAATTGGCTAAATATCACTAAGTGGACGCTGTTTACAATGATTAACGCGGAAGAATATGGAATAACGTCTAAAAACGTCGATCAAATGAGAGAGTCGAACGATCCAAATGTTAGACGCATATTAGGTGTTGAAGGCCCTAAAGGTAAACCACTGAGTTTATCAGATGATTGGAGCTATCAAATTATCAAACAAGTTGGCAATTATGGTGAGCTATTTGAAAGCCAAGTCGGATCGGGTTCTCCACTTCAAATCGCCCGTGGTGTTAATGCACTTTGGAAAGATGGCGGCTTTATGTACGCACCACCAATACGCTAATGATGCTCCAATAAGAATATGTGGCGCAGTCTGAATCGACTGCGTCACAAAACAATGAATTAACTGATTAAAAGATTTAAATTGAAGCCTACCATTTCGCTTTAAGTTCGGAGCTTGGAGAAGTCACATTGAGAAAAATCGGGATAATCGGCGGCTTAGCTTGGCCCTCAACCATGGATTACTATCGCCTATTGAATCAAAAAGCTAACCATCACTTCCAGCAAAAAGGGGAGCCAACCCCATACTCAACAGTGCCGATGGTGATTGAATCGTTAAACGTCAACGAACCTAGAAAGATTCGTGGTGAGCAGGGGAATGAAGCATCATGGGTAGAACATGATTCCTATTTTCGAAATGTATTTGAGCAGTTAAAAAGATCAGGAGCCGAGCTCGGCGTCATTGCCAGTAACACCCCTCATACAAGATTGCATGGTATATCAAACGGACTCGACCTTCCGATTATTAGTATCTTAGAATCAACCGCAAACACGGTTGCTTTGAATGGTGGTCAACGAGCGCTCGTATTAGGTACTCCCTTAACCATGAGCAGTCAAGCTTATCCCGATGCATTAAAAAAACAAAATATTTCATCCATTGAAGGAGTATCGGACGGTGAAGTTGAGCGCTTATATGCGTTGATAAATAGCGACCTTCATACCGACAATATTGAGCGCTCACGCGACTATTTGCTCGAATTGAGTGAACGCTATATCTCAAATAAAGAATCGGATTTTGTTTGTCTCGCCTGTACAGAGTTACCCTTAGCGTTTCCTGAATACCAAGATGACGCTTTTTTTCGTTTTCAAGGCATTGGTTTCATTAACACCACGGTTGCTCACGTTGAGCACATATTAGACGCAGCGTTGTCGAACGAAAATGAATAGATTTGGGTAATTCAATATTATCCTTTGCAACAAAGGCATACATTAAGGTATGCCTTTGATAAATATGAAATACTTGTTGACTATGTATCCAGAATGAACACTACATCTGTCGAGCTGCATATCTGTTAACCCAATGCTCGGCTATTTGCTCTCGGGTGGCATACCAGACATCGGGGAAGGTCTTGGTGTATTCGATGAAACGTCTTAATGCGGCCAATCGTGCTGGTCGGCCAACCAATCGGCAATGTAGACCAATATTCAGCATTTTCGGGCCATCTTCCCCCTCTGCGTACAGTTCATCAAAAGCATCTTTTAAATACTGAAAGAACTGCTCACCACTGTTGAACCCTTGAGGTGTCGCAAAGCGCATATCATTAGTATCAAGGGTATAGGGAACCACCAACAACGGTTTTGAATAATGATTGTCCCAGTATGGTAAATCGTCTGCATAGCTATCCGAACAATAAAGAATGTCGTCACGTTCGGCGATAAGTTCAAGTGTATAAGGACTCGTTCGTCCGGTGTACCACCCTTTCGGTTTCTTACCCGTCACTCGCTGATGAATCTCGATGGCTTCTTCAATATGGGCTTTTTCTTGTTCTCGGGTAAAGTCTTGATAATGAATCCAACGAAGCCCATGACTTGCAATTTCCCAGTTTGATTCGAGCATCGCTTTCACTGCATCGGGATTTTTTTCTAATGCTGTCGCAACACCAAATACCGTCACTGGAATCTGCTCTTTATTAAACAACCGATGAAGACGCCAGAACCCTGCACGGCTGCCATATTCGTACATCGATTCCATGCTTAAATGTCGGTCTTGATAAGATTCGGCTCCGACGATTTCCGACAAAAATTTCTCGGAACCCTCATCACCATGGAGCACACAATTTTCTCCACCTTCTTCATAATTGATCACAAACTGTAACGCAATTTTTGCCTGATTAGGCCAATTAGGGTTTGGCGGATTCTCTCCATATCCGATTAAATCTCTTGGGTAACTATCGCTCATAATTTATTCCTTTTATGATCTTACCTAACTAACTTATCCGTTCTAGTTAGTGTTGAAATGACAAAGTTTGTGCTCCGGTGGCGGTGCATAACCTCCCTTCCGTGTCGTTTTTAGATTTAACCTAATCAAGCTCTCACATAGACTTACAGCACAGGTAACACCATCTAATACTGGTAATGAAAAACGTTCACTTAGTAAATCAGCCAGATCCGTCATTCCAGCGCAGCCGAGTACTATCGATTCAGCTTTATCTTCATCAATGGCTCGCTTAATTTCTTGAGCAATAATTTCAATCGCATCCACATTACCATCTTCAAGACTAAGCACTGGTATTTCAGAAGAACGAACTCGGATGCACTGACGTTCCATTCCATAGCGAAGCAAGTTATGTTCCAAAGCTGGCACTGATCGATTTAGTGTGGAAATAACACTGAATTTATTTGATAGCATTGATGCTACTCGGTAAGCCGCCTCCCCAATACCAAGAACGGGTTTTTCCGTTACACATCGAGCTGCATCTAAGCCGGTGTCATCAAAGCAAGCGATAACAACAGCATCAAAATTCTCAGCCTCTCTTATGGCCTGTAACATCCCTGGCAGAGACATAGCCTCGTCATAGTAACCCTCTATGGACACAGGCCCCGATGCAGAAGTTACAGCCATAATCTCAGTTCCAATTGACGCCACTTTCCGAGCTTCGGTCGCTATTTTCTCTGTCATGCTCTTAGTCGTATTTGGATTAACAATAAGAATTTTCATGATGCTTTAGACCTCTCCCCCTAAGTATGCAGCCTTGATTCGGTCGTCATGAATCAACTCTTTTGACGCACCCTCTAACACAACCTTACCTGTAGAAAGTGCATATGTTCGGTTTGAGATAGACATAGCCATACGGCTATTTTGCTCCACCAACAACACACTTACATTCTGATCTCTTGAAATAGAAACAATAGAACGAGCGATGTCCTGCACAAGCTTTGGCGCAATCCCTAGGCTAGGCTCATCGAGTAAAAGTACCTTAGGATCAGCCATCAAAGCTCGTCCAATCACCATCATTTGCTGTTCACCACCAGACAATGTACTGGCTTGCTGCGAATACCGTTCACGTAGTCTAGGGAAACGTTCTAGCACACTATCGAGAGTACGAGCGATTCCGGCTTTATCGGTACGTGTGAACGCCCCCATCAACAAGTTGTCCTTAACAGACATATAGGGGAAAACACGACGCCCTTCAGGAACCATTGCAATACCTCGCTTAACAATCTCAGCAGCCGGAGTGCCATCAAGTCGCTCTCCGTTATACTGGATTGACCCTGATTTAATTTGATTAAGCCCTGTAATCGCACGCAAAATCGATGATTTTCCAGCGCCATTCGCACCAATTAAGGCCACGGTTTCCCCTTCATTGAGCGATATAGAAACACCTTTTAACGCATACACATGTTCATAGTAGAGCTCAACATTTTCAAACTTTAGAATTTCGTTCATCTATCAGATCCCCACTGCAGCATCTTCAGAACCCAGATAAGCTTCGATAACCTTCGGATTATTTTGAATTTCCAATGGTGTTCCTTCGGCAATTTTTTCCCCGAAGTTAATCACGACAACACGATTTGAAATCTTCATCACAGCAGGCATATCATGTTCGACTAAAAGCACGGTGACCCCACGCTCATCTCTAAGCCTCTGAACAAGCTCAACCATGCGCATCGTCTCATCGTGATTCATCCCAGCAAACGGTTCATCCAATAACAGCACCGCGGGATCGGTTGCCAAGCCAATGGCCATTCCCAACACTCGTAAATGCCCTTGCGGTAAATTCAAGGCAAGTTCATTCGCGATAGATTCGATACCAAGAAACTCAATAAGTTGATCTGCTGACTCTCCGAACTTTTTCTCATCGGATTTTGCAAGCTTGGTTCCAAAGAAAAAGCCAAGCAATGAAGCGTTAGAACGCAAGTGGTGAGAAACAATAATATTTTCCCGAACAGTCATTGAACGAAAGATCGTCGTTTCCTGAAACGTTCGAACAATCCCCCGACGAGCCACAATATGTGGTGCCATATTGCTAACCCGCTCTCCTCGCAAAAACACTTCCCCACTACTGGTTTTTAGAAATGAAGAAATAAGCTTGAATAGAGTCGACTTTCCTGCACCATTAGGGCCAATAACAGATAGGATTTCTCCCTTATTAACCTGAAAACTCACGTCATTTACAGCAGTAAGTCCACCAAAATGCTTGGTGACTCCACGGATCTCAAGTAGTGGTAACATTAGCGCTTCTCCTTACGTTCCAGCAGGCTTAATACTCCATTTGGCAACACCAGCATCAGTAAAATAAGCAAGCTTGAATAGATAAGCATTTGATACTCACCTGTTGTAAACAACAGGTCCCAACCGAAGTAAAGCATGAGTGTTCCCAACATCGGACCGAAGACATATCCAAGCCCACCGAGAAAACAGTTAAGCATGAAATTAATGCTGTCTGCTATTTGGAATGATGAAGGATAAACAGATTGGGTAATTGCAACAAAGCTAGCCCCAGCAATACCACCAAAAAAAGACGATATAGAGTAAGTTAACACTCTCAAATAAGTGATGTTTACGCCGATTGATGATGCTAATTCTTCGTTTTGTTGAAGTGACCGACAAAGATGACCTAGTCGAGAATGAACAATACGCCAAAGCACCAAATATGCGAACACCATCATGGTCACAGCCATGATATAAAATGAAATTTTGGGGTTTTCAAATGTACTAAAATCTGGAATAAGTGTTAGACCAAATACTGTAAGTGCCTCGGGTAACGGAATCGAGGTGATTCCTTTTGCTCCTTGGGTAATAGGAAGGGCCAATGCCGTTAATCGCATCACTTCTGTCAATACCAAAGTAACCATCGCAAAATAGACACCACGTAAACGTAAAATCGGTAAACCAATAAATACCGAAAGTACCGCACAGAATAGACCCGCTATCGGTAGTGTTACCCAAAAATTCAATCCCGCTTGCGTTATTAAAATGGCAGAGACATAACCGCCAGCCAATGAGTACGCTCCTTGACCTATATTAATGCGTCCAATATAGAAGGTAAGCCAGACGCCCGCTGAAGATATGGAAAGAAGTGCCACCGATGTAAGCGTATAATAGAAATCGGTACGTCCAGTAGCGGTAATAATCAGTGGAACAACCAAATATATCGCAGCAAGAAAAATACACAGCCGTGTTAACATTGTTTTATTCATTTAATTAACCCCATGGTTTGCCCATAAGTCCATGCGGACGTATGACTAAGAAAACCATCAAAGAAGCAAATATAACGAGGTAAGTAACATCACCGTATTCAGACAGTACGGATAGGCCAACGCTTTCCATCATGCCAAGAATAAAGCCACCAACAATTGCACCAGGAATAACGCCTGCGCCACCAATCATGATCATAATGAAAGCTTTCGTGGACGCTGGACCTCCCATCCCTAGGTTGATGCCTGTGATACTTACGAGCAATCCACCAACCAAACCAGCAAGCATTGCCCCTAAAGCAAAGCCTATCATTTGATATCGATCGACATCGACACCCATTAGCGTCGCTGCAACTTTATCTTGAGCTAGCGCTCGCATAGCACGACCAGTTTTTGAGTAATGCATAATAAAAATAAAACTAATGATCATAGCAATCGCCAAAAGGCCAATTACTATGCGGTCATAGGGTATAATGATTCGAAAATCCCAGTTAAAGACACCATCGATAATTTTAGGTATGCCGCGCTGCTTCTCACCAAAAATAAGCAGAATAATGGAATCGAGAAAAAAACCAATACCTGCTGCGAGCAACATGGTGCTCTCTTCTCGTTTTGATTTTTTGATAACAGGTCGGAAAAGAAAACGCTCAATCAAAGCACCAACAACAGCTAAGATAAATGCCGAGAGTATCAAGCCTATAATAAACGGAAGTTCAAACTGAGAGACGGCAGTGTAGGTGACAAATCCGCCCAAAACATACATCTGGCCATGGGCAAAGTTAAGCACATTCATTAACGAAAAGATGAGTGTTAACCCCAAGGCTATTAATGCATATTGCGCCCCCAAGTAAAGGCCATTAACAATGATCTGTTCCATACACATTCCTTTGTAAAAAAAGCAGTGGCACTAAGTCGTGCCACTTAGTTGGAATCAAATCGAAATTGACTAATCAACTTGCGCAACGAATAAGGTTGTAAACTCACCATCTTTGTAGGTGTTTACAACCAAAGGTACTGATACCTGTCTTTTCTGACCAAATGAACTCGTCCCAACATATTTCAATTTAGCGTCACCCACCATATATGGATTTGGTGCTTCAAACGTGTCCATTGTTTCTTGAAATTCAGTTACATCCATAACCGCAGATGGGTTTGCTTTTAATGTTTCTAAAATATACTCAAGTGCGTATACCTTAGTATTAGATTCGTCATTGTATTCACCAAACTTAGCGGTATAACGCTCAACAAATTCACGCATATTGTCCGACGCTAGTTCTGGTGTCGATGCCCCACCAACTGAGATAAATCCGTTGGCTAAATCACCGGCACCTTCTTTGAGAACATTTGCATCCTGAGCTGTTTCAGTTGAAATGAGACCTTGATAACCTAATTCACGAGCCGAACGAATTAGCTGCGGGGCATTTGCTGGAGAGACGCCAGATAGAACCATCAAGTCAGGCTGAGATTTGATGACGGGTAATAGAACGGGGGTAAAGTCAGTGGTATCAACTTGATAAGTAACATTACTGGAAACTACTTTAAGACCAAGTTTTTCAGCGGCTTTAATACCACTATCGCGTTGACTCAATGGATCTGATTCATTAGCGGCTACAAATGCAACATTCTTGATACCACTATTTTGAATTAAATAAGAATAGATAGCTGGGCCGGATTGATAGTTTGCCACCATACCTAATACCGCGTTAGAAGCAGGTGCAGTATATAAAGATTTAGGAAACGCGTAAGGAAAATACATAATACCTTTTTGCTCTGCAACGGGTCGTACCGCCGCAGCGCCATCATCAACATTTGGACCGACAACATAGTGAATGCCTTCCTGTGCCATTTTTTCCATGCCTGCGATGGCTCGTTTAGGATCTTTTTGGTCATCAAACGCAACAATTTCAATATCATAAGTGGTTTCACCAATAGTGACACCACCAATTTCATTGATCCAATCAGCGCGAGTCTCCATTGAACGTTGATTGGAAATACCCCACGAGGCAGCAGGTCCAGAAGTCACCCCAACAAAACCAATTTTAAGTACTGGATTTGCAGCAAAAGTGGCGGTTGTCATTGCGATACTCATAGCACCGGCTAATAAACCTACTTTAAAAAAATTACGTTTTTTCATGTACAGAACTCCTTTGTTGTACTTATACCAGTTACTAATCTCCGACTAGCATTTCCATACTTCAAACTGGCACTCATTATATTGATAACAATAAGTCGTTAAATTGTTAACAATCCTCGTTAACAATATGCAATAGACATACCAAACAATTTAAAATTTAAAAGCCCATATTATAATAAATAAATTCAATTACTTACCTGTCAACTCAATACATGAAGTTCATAAGAAGTTGTTTCAATAGTAAAAATATCGTTTCCATTCTCCCCATTTCTGCGCATACTGATCTAAAATAAAGCAGCATTAAAAGATTAGGAATCATTCAACATGAATAAAACACGTGCCGCTGACTCTGTAGAAGAAGAAGCTATCGTTGAACAAATTTATCAAGCTATCATTGACCAACGTTTAACCCCTGGAACTAAACTTTCGGAATCTGATTTAGGTAAGGCCTTTAACGTAAGTCGCATGAGAGCTCGCAGAGCTATATTTATGCTCGCAGACAGGGGACTTATTAATCGATTACCTAACAAAGGCGCTTTTATTGCTCGTCCTAGTGCCAAGCAAGCACGGGATATTTTCGATATGAGATTAGTAGTCGAACCACCAATAGCGCGTCTTGCAGCAGAAAGAACCAAAGCTAAAGATTACAAACTACTCGACAAGCATTTAAAGAAAGAATCAGCCGCGCGGTCTAGTCACAATCGGCGCGAATCGATACGACTCTCCGGTCAGTTTCATACTCTTCTTGCAGAGTTAGTTGACAATGATGTAATGGTACAGGTCGTTAAAGATCTAGTGACACAATCATCACTTATTATTGGTATTTTCGACTCTACCGGTGCCAGCGCATGTCGAGACGAAGAACATGCTGAATTAGTTGAAGCAATACGCGCTTCTGATGGTGATCTTGCCCACGACCTAATGCAAAGTCATATCCGTCATATAAGTGAAAATGTTGATCTAGAAAGTTGCCCTACAGAAACTCTCGACATTGTTAGCTTATTTTCATAAACAATCATATTTAAAACCACGTACCATCTCGATAAAACAACTCAGTGCAACTTGCACATCTGACGTTGTTACCTGTTCTCGTGGATTATGACTAATACCTTTTTCACAACGGACGAAAAGCATGCCGACATTAGTTAGATTGGCGACAGCCATAGCGTCATGGCCAGCGCCGCTTGAAAGAAAGAGCGCAGAGTCGCCAGTGATCGTTTCTACCGCACTGGCCCACTTTTTCTGCAAATCTTCGTCACATGAAACAGCGGATGCCTGATAGATATTCTCGCTTGTAAAGCCTAGATTCCGCTGATGGGCAATCTGCTCAATTTTATCTAAAAGTCCAACCGTGCACGCTTCAAGTTTAGATTGTGACGAACTGCGAATATCAATAGTGAAGTTCACTTCACCTGGTATTACATTTACGGCGCTAGGAAGCACTTCACACTTCCCGACGGTAGCAACGATATCGTGTTGCTTTGCATACTCTTCGATGCTGTTAATCATTTCGGCAACACCGCAAAGCGCATCTTGCCTCAGACCAATAGGCACTGTACCCGCATGGCCAGCCACCCCCTTAACCTGACATTGAAAACGCTTTGCTCCTGCAATACCCGTGACTACTCCCACGGCAAGGTTTGCCGCTTCTAATACTGGGCCTTGTTCGATATGAACTTCAAGATAGGCTTGGATATCATCGGCCACTCTCGCATCATGGCCAGCCTTATTCGGCTCAAGTCCAAAATCACGCATTGCTTGTGACATTGTCACACCATTCGCATCGTGAATGTTCAACCACTCTGTTTGAAAGCAACCAGCAATTGCACTGGAACCTATGAGCGTGGTATTAAAACGCGTGCCTTCTTCATCAGCGAAAGCCACCACGTCAATATGAAAAGGAAAGGTTTCCTCCGACAACACGGCCAGTGTTTCAATCCCTAAGATAACACCCAAATTACCATCATATTTCCCAGCGTTGGTCACTGTGTCACTGTGAGACCCGAGGATCAAAGTTGGCTCTGTGGGGTTGGGTGATACTTTGCGTCCCCACTGGTTTCCTACACTGTCTTCCCATGTTTCTAATCCGGCTTGTCGCATCCAAGTGGCTATCTGGTCATGTGCCGCGCGATGTTCTGGGGTGAGATACGCACGGGTTAACTCTGTTGGGCTTTCACTGAAAGAAGCTAAGGTATCTGCCTGCTCCATCAACCGCACCGCTCGACTTTCCATTGTCATCATAAGCACTCCTTTGTCGATATTAACAGTACAGCTCCATCGCCGCGGCAACACCTTGGCCTTGAGAGATGCTCGCTTTATGTTTAATCAAAATGGCTTCTAGAGCGGCTAAGGTTGTTAACACGCACTCTTGTCTCGCGTTGTAACCCATTGTTCCAATTCGCCAAATCTTGCCATGTAACGGGCCGAAAGACGTCCCAATCTCGATGCCAAAGCGATGCAGTAATTCCAAACGTACCGCATCACCATCAACGTTATCAGGAATATACACACCAACTACATTGTTCATCTTGTAGCTTTGATTACCGAATAACGCTAACCCCATCGCTTGAAGACCTGCCGCCATGGCATCTCCGGCTTGTCTATGACGAGCAATGACATTATCTGCACCTTCTTCAAGAAACAATCGTGCACATTCGCGAGCGGCATAAAGCATGCTCGTTGCTTCTGTATGGTGATTTAATCGCTCTGGGCCCCAATAATCCATGATCATCGCCAAATCAAAATAGTTTGACTGAATCATCGCATCTTCACCCTGCGTATGATGATCGGCACGAATACCTGCTTCAATGTGTTTACGGCGATTAATCACCTCCGCGCATTGCTCACTTAACGTAACTGGCGCAGAGCCTGATGGGCCTCCGAGGCACTTTTGCAGCCCAGCAGAAACGGCGTCCAAGTGATACTCATCAATTTTTAGTTCATTCCCTGCGATAGAAGCAGTCGCGTCGCAATAAAATAGAACCCCATGACGAGCACAAATTTCACCCATTTCTTTCAGCGGTTGATTCATTGTCGTAGACGTATCACCTTGAACGGTCGCAAGTAATTTAGGTTGAAACGATTTAATCGCAGTTTCCACTTTCTCTGGTGGGCACACTTCGCCCCATTCAATATCGATGGTCTTTACGATCGCACCAACTCGCTGCGCAATTTCACACAACAAGTGACCGAAACGACCAATCACAGGGATCAGAACCTTATCTCCCGGCTGCAATATCGATACTAAGACCGCTTCGATACCCGATCGCGCAGTACCATCGACCAAAAATGTTTGCTGGTTTTTCGTCTCAAATACGTCACGATAGAGCGACTGTACTTGATTCATGTACCCAGTCATCACGGGATCGTATTGACCAATTAACGATTGAGAGAGTGCTTGATGAACACGCGGATACGCATTGATTGGCCCCGGTCCCATAAGGATACGTTGCGGTGGGTTTAGGGTTTCAAATAGATTGGTTTTATTGCTCATCTTGCTCTCCAACTAACCAGCAGCCATCACTACGCGGATCACTCGTGGCCTCTGCTTTTCCATGTGTATCAATCACGATCGCACCAGCGTGACCCATCAATTCATTTTGATCATCTACATCAATGACGTCATGGCCAAGGTGTGATAATTCGGTTCCATATTTTTCATACAAAGTACGTTCAAGCCGTAAATTATTGGTGCTATCGCCCCACGTTCTCCCGAGTAACCAACGTGGCTGCGCAACGGAGTCTTCTAATGAGAAGTGTTGATAATGATAACGACTAAATAAACAGGCTTGGGTTTGCGGCTGTCCTTCTCCACCCATGGTTCCATATACCATTCGGCGACCATCAGCGAGTTTCGCATAGGCTGGGTTTAAGGTATGAAATGGCTTTTTCCCCGGCGCTAAAACATTGTGGTGATTGTCATCCAATGAAAAGCTCTTGGCTCGAATATTCCAGACAATGCCAGAACTAGGCAGTACTACACCTGAACCAAACTCCCAATATATGCTCTGTATAAAACTCACCATCGTGCCATATTGATCCGTTGCGCCCATCCATATCGTGTCTCCTGGTTCAGCTTGATGTGGCCACGGTAGCGCTTGTTCCAGTGATATTCGACTGACGCACTCTTCAATTTCTTTATCGCTGAGTAATGATTGCAGCGGTTGAGATAGACAATCTTCATCACACACAATGCGGTCGCGAATAATGAATGCTTGCTTTGTGGCTTCAACGAGAAGGTGTATATGGTCTAGCTCATTTTGGGCACGCTTCGCTAACCGATCGTAAATGGCCAATATCAATAGCGACGCAACGCCCTGAGTAGGAGCTCCAAAATTGAATAGCGTCCCTTTTGATATTTCGACGCTAAGTGGTGCCATCAGTTTCGCTTGATGACTGTGGAAATCCTCTAAGCAAATTGGGCTGCCCGCTTCTTGCAGCTCCTTGGCTGCTATTTCGGCAATCTCACCACGATAAAAGTCATCTAATCCATGTTTAACAAGCAATGAAAGCGTATCAGCCAATGCGCTATTAGTAACCACATCTCCTTTATTCAAGGGCTGGTTCTCATTCAAGTAGATATCTGAAAAGTGTTCAAGTGCACCTAGCCGCTGCAAAGTTTTTTCACTCGCATCAACCAAGCTTTGGGTCACTTCAATCCCGTTCCTAGCCGCTTCAATAGCGGGTTGCAGTAACGTGCCCAGCGGCAATTTTCCAGCATCTATTTCTAGAGCTTTTTCCCAAGCTGAAATCGTTCCCGCCATAGTGATTGCAGCCTCGCCACCAGCTTCAGGAAGCTCAGTAGATTTTTCACGGTACGCGTCTACATCGACGTTAATTGCGGCTGCGCCACATCCATCAATTGCAATAGGTTCATTCCCTTGTTTAGAGACTAACCAGAAACTGTCGCCGCCAATACTGTTCATATGTGGATACTGCACGGCAATCATCGCAGCCGCAGCGACCATCGCTTCACTTGCTGTACCGCCTTGATCGAGGATTTGCTGACCTACTTCTGCGGCTTTATGGTGAGGAGCGGTAAAGGCAGTTTGATAGTTCATTCGCTCTCTCCTTCAATCAAGGCTTCACCAGTGACAATTAGTGAATTCTCACTGTTCGCCCCCCCCAAAACTGACACCCCACAAGGCCCTTCATTGAGCGCTTTCATCGGCAAATGCAGTTGAGGTAATCCACTTAGTCCTGCGATACTGGTTAACCCCATCAAGTGAGAACGATACTCCGCCAGCTCCTCTTCTGTTTGATCTAGACTCGGTGGTCCAGAAGGTGTGGTTGGGATAATCCATAGCGAACCAAGTTGTTTCATTTGTCGGTTCAGCACCTTCTTGAAATCGGACTGTTTTTTCTGTGCTTGTACGTATTGTTCACGAGTAATGCTTTTCGCCCATATCACTCGCGCCATGATCGCAGGATCCAAACTTCGACCATTGAGCTCTAACCAGGAACCATGCTTTTCAATAATTTCAAAGCCTTGTATAGTACGAAACAGCAAACTAAGCTCTTCCAAAGACCAACCGTTATCGGCCAAAAAGTCACCATGAATCAATGAGATATCTGCTTGCTTGCACCATTGATGTAAACGACTTGAACGCTCTTGAGTTAACACTTGCGCACATTGGTTATCGAGATAAACAACATTTGCTTTTTTACCCTCAAACTCGGTACTGGAAAGCGTACTCCAAACCTTACTCATCGATGCGAGATCACGGGTAAAAATACCCGCAGTATCAAAGCTTTTCGCTAACTCAAAACAGTTACTCAGGTCTAATCCCCCAAGTGTCGGCCTCAGTCCAAAGAGCCCACAATAACTTGCAGGAACACGAACTGAGCCTCCAGTGTCAGTTCCGATTGAGACATCGCTGTCACCATTGGCGACCGCAACCGCACTGCCACTGGATGAGCCCCCAGGAATACACTCTGGAGCGGCTGGGTTAATCGGTGTACCGTAATGAATGTTCTGCCCATTCAAGCTATAGGCAAGCTCGTCGGACTGAACTCTGCCGCAACAAAATGCGCCTTGTTGCAACAGCTTTTCGATCAGTGGCGATGTACTTTTTGCTTCTTCATGAGTCGACAACCAGACGGGGTTCCCGGCTCCCGTTTTATATCCTTCCACATCAAACAAGTCCTTAAACACAAAGGTCATACCCGATAAGCAGCCGCAGCCCGTTTCGGTAATAGTCAATGGCCCTTGCTGACAATAAATCCGAGAGTCCTTTCTCATATAACCTCCACTTACTTGCTAATCGCAGAATTCAATTCGTCACTCTGCTTGGCATAACGATTGGCGAGTATTGCGCAATAGAAAATCTGAATAGGGTGATAGAGCATTATTGGGAGCAAGATCATGCCCAGTGATGGATCGGCTCCAAATATAACCTTTGCCATTGGAATTCCTGCCGCGAGTGTCTTTTTCGTACCACAGAATACGGCCGCAACTTCATCAGGAAGCGAGAACTGCATTCGTCGACCTCCCCATTGAATCAGGTGAACCATGCACAGCAAAATTACGACGCAAATCACGATTGCGATGGCGAGTAACTCAATCGAAAACTCTTGCCATATTCCATTAAAAACCGAATCGCAAAAGGCGTTATACACAATGGCTAAAATGACATACTTATCCAGTTTACCGACAATGCCTTTATGTTTGTTCGCCAGGCCAATCAATTTAGGACGTAACAACTGACCGACAACCATAGGAACCAACAAGAGCTTTGCGATGGAGATAACCGAGGCCATTAAATCAAGCTCTACTCCCTCAAAACCCATAAAAATCTGAATAAACAGTGGTGTCAGAAAGACCCCTAGAATACTTGAAAGCGATGCGTTAAAAATCGCCCCCGGCACGTTGCCCTTACCCACGCTAGTCATAGTGACAGAAGATGAAATGGTGCTCGGCAATACCAGCAGGTAACAGAAACCAAATGCCAGAGCGGCCGGCATATAAGCAATAAATGCGTTACCAAAAAGAATCCAAATCAAGGGATACACAGCAAATGTCGCAAGCTGAACGTAGATATGTAGCCGCCAGTTCGCGACACCCGCTTTAATCGCGCTTGGCGATAAACCAAGACCGTGAAGAAAAAAGACCAGTGCAATACCGATACTGGTGAGCTGGTCAAGATGGATAACGCCACCCGACCGACCGATTTCCGGAGTCAGGCTCGCCAAAACAATCGCGACGACCATTCCAGATAGAAACCACTCTTTTTTAATTTTTTGTAATATATTCATTTCACTACTTCGTTCAGGTTTATGGTAATTCGTTGCTATTCAATCTCGTTTAGCTCGGAATAGCTTTGAGATATTCGGTGACTCTGCTTAACTGCGTCCTTACCGAGATGCCGGAATACTTTGTTAACCAGATAGGAAATCAAACTCATGAGAGCAGCGTAGCTATCCAATGGGGTATCATTGTTCATATGACAAATAATAACATTGCTCATCCTGTCCGCGTATTTCTGCCCCGATTGATCCGTAATTAGCAAGCTTGGTTTATCTGCAAGGTAGTTAACAATGCTCTCAAATTGACGGGTTCTACGACGAATTCCCAGCAAAATGACAAAGTCATCGTCACCAATAGAAACCAAGTCTTCGCCTATGGTCTGTCCCGGCAATGGTAAAAGATCGACATCTGGACGACATTGCAGCAACTGTTCACGGAAATGCATCGCCAACGGATAACTATTCCGGTAACCAATCACTTTAATGCGCTTTGCCCTGCTGATGCTATCAATGATCATCGACACATCGGTTCCCACAAGTTGTGTCCACAAACGTTCAAGTGCCCGCATATCATGCTGAATGTCTGGGTCTTCAACGTCCGATGTTAGAACTGGGGTTCCTTTCTCTCTCTCCTCAATCAATTCTTGACGAAGAGCAAGGTGGTCATCATAGCCCATCTGCCGAATAAAACGACTAACGCTGGTTTTAGATACGCCACAAGAATCGGCGATCTCTGCCAATGACAACATCAGTATCTTCTCTGGATGCAATTGTACGAAGTCAGCGATACGGCGACTTGTATCTGTTAACTTTGAGTACTGCTGAGTGATACGTTCAATTAAAGAATGATGGTTATGTGTCATTAAATTCCTCGATGTAAACTAAACCTCTACTCACACAGCACCAAATTAGCCTCTGAAGCCGATGATCATTAAGAGAGTCTTTCCGGTGTTACAATAACATTGAGGCTATAGGTTGTATCACAAATATTTCCACAATCATGAAACGATTGAAACTTATTGTTAATAGTTAGCAACGTTTGTACCACAAAATGAACTTATTTTTATCTTTATAAAACAGACATATAAAGTATAACGATAAAAACAACCAATCTAATGCAAGGATAATATGGCGAGTTTGGTGCGAATTTATCCGAAATAGGTGCAATTGAAATATCGAAATTGACCGTAAGTTCAGATGAGTAAAATACCTCACAAAACTTGGTTTCGGTTCATCCCCGTGAGTACGGGGAACACAGCGTTGAAATCATCACCCGCTATAATAAAGCCGGTTCATCCCCGTGAGTACGGGGAACACGTACAACAAGATCATGAAACAAGGCGCGATAGCGGTTCATCCCCGTGAGTACGGGGAACACTTTTCAATGCGTCAATTTGGGCACTGAGTTGGCGGTTCATCCCCGTGAGTACTGGGAACACCCACCCGATTTTAACGGGTCATAAACAATAACCGGTTCATCCCCGTGAGTACGGGGAACACAGAGCGCACTACGTTGAGAAACGCATTTACCGCGGTTCATCCCCGTGAGTACGGGGAACACCTGGGACGAAAAGAGGGAGGGATCGGTTGTTACGGTTCATCCCCGTGAGTACGGGGAACACTATGTCGATAAAGCTGATAGGTGGATGACATTCGGTTCATCCCCGTGAGTACGGGGAACACATTTGAATAATCCAAATTAACAAGCTCCTGTACGGTTCATCCCCGTGAGTACGGGGAACACCTGCTAGTATGGATTGTATGGATGTATAAAGACGGTTCATCCCCGTGAGTACGGGGAACACATAATTTAGTTTTTTTCGCTGCCTTAGAAGAGCGGTTCATCCCCGTGAGTACGGGGAACACTGTCATCCCCGTCAATTTTATTACCTTGTTTGAGGTTCATCCCCGTGAGTACGGGGAACACTGCAAGAAAATCTACCGAACCGCAATGAAGAACGGTTCATCCCCATGAGTACGGGGAACACTTCAAGCGCTGTAATCTGAGCAAGTAATTCTGCGGTTCATCCCCGTGAGTACGGGGAACACAAAACGTTACAGTTATCACTGTCATTTGTCAGCGGTTCATCCCCGTGAGTACGGGGAACACATCTGCTGTTGACGCGAATAGCGTTATGAAAGCGGTTCATCCCCGTGAGTACGGGGAACACTCCTTACGCAAGAATGTCATCCATCTTTCTGCCGGTTCATCCCCGTGAGTACGGGGAACACTAATCGCTACTTGCTTAGCGATAGTTTTTAAACGGTTCATCCCCGTGAGTACGGGGAACACATACTCGGGTCATATGGTCGACCCTTATCGTCCGGTTCATCCCCGTGAGTACGGGGAACACTGATAAGCATATATACGATATTTTACGAATAGCGGTTCATCCCCGTGAGTACGGGGAACACTTTATCTGAGCATTCAGCCATTAGATCACGAACGGTTCATCCCCGTGAGTACGGGGAACACCATTTTCTTTGCTTCTTTGAGAAGAGGATTGGCGGTTCATCCCCGTGAGTACGGGGAACACTAGTGTTATGTAACCTTGTGTGGCTACGGCCGCGGTTCATCCCCGTGAGTACGGGGAACACAATTATCCTAGCATAGTTAGTGAAAATGGGGACGGTTCATCCCCGTGAGTACGGGGAACACGCTTGTATTAGCCCTGTTACCGCAGGGTTTTTCGGTTCATCCCCGTGAGTACGGGGAACACTAACAAATAACGTGATTGCTTATTTGTTGATTCGGTTCATCCCCGTGAGTACGGGGAACACACCAAGAAAATCAACAATTAACGCTATGGTATCGGTTCATCCCCGTGAGTACGGGGAACACAGGCGATTAGCATCGATGAGTGTGTTATTTAACGGTTCATCCCCGTGAGTACGGGGAACACATAAATATATCTATGGTGTAGTCGCTATTTGGCGGTTCATCCCCGTGAGTACGGGGAACACAATGCGGCGCGGTCTTCTTCGAGTTCGACAATCGGTTCATCCCCGTGAGTACGGGGAACACCCCTTTGGGGCATTCAATGGCAAGCCGTATTGCGGTTCATCCCCGTGAGTACGGGGAACACATTTTTTCAATTTCAAACACAGTCATTAATAGCGGTTCATCCCCGTGAGTACGGGGAACACAGGTCATTATGCGAGTCTCACTATCCAGTTCACGGTTCATCCCCGTGAGTACGGGGAACACTCTTTCGAATTTGATTTTTCGTGGAACTTTTTCGGTTCATCCCCGTGAGTACGGGGAACACGGTCAGTGGCTAATGGAACTCGGTTACGCCCACGGTTCATCCCCGTGAGTACGGGGAACACAATTCATCAATATCAAAGAGATCACAACCACCCGGTTCATCCCCGTGAGTACGGGGAACACTTAAATCATCGCTAAAATGTTTCATCATTGTGCGGTTCATCCCCGTGAGTACGGGGAACACTCATTGAGCATTCGCTCAGCATCTTCTCTAAACGGTTCATCCCCGTGAGTACGGGGAACACATACTCCATTATCCAGCGACACGTATTACCATCGGTTCATCCCCGTGAGTACGGGGAACACTCACTCATCATTTCCTTTATTTACCCAAATACCGGTTCATCCCCGTGAGTACGGGGAACACGGAGTTTTCCCAAAGCTTCCCACCCCATCAAACGGTTCATCCCCGTGAGTACGGGGAACACCGGCGGAAGTGCTGGAGACTATGTGACTCTTGCGGTTCATCCCCGTGAGTACGGGGAACACGAGAAGGTGTTGAGGGAATATATTCAAGCGTCCGGTTCATCCCCGTGAGTACGGGGAACACCTTTGAGAAGGATTGGCTATCTGATTATGAGGCGGTTCATCCCCGTGAGTACGGGGAACACTCCTACGTGTCAAAAGCAGAAGAGTGGATCACCGGTTCATCCCCGTGAGTACGGGGAACACGAGTTGCTCAACGGCGGCAATTGCTGCATTAGCGGTTCATCCCCGTGAGTACGGGGAACACGGTGCAGGATTGATTACCTTTTCTTCTTGCTGCGGTTCATCCCCGTGAGTACGGGGAACACTTAGCGCCAGTTTGAGTGTTGATGAACATTGACGGTTCATCCCCGTGAGTACGGGGAACACGCTGGAGTCAATAAACTCAAACAGCACTGATGCGGTTCATCCCCGTGAGTACGGGGAACACGCCTATAGCTCATTACTTCGGTATCTGGATAGCCGGTTCATCCCCGTGAGTACGGGGAACACTGCAGTATAAACAATTTGACCTGCGCCAGTATCGGTTCATCCCCGTGAGTACGGGGAACACGATAATACTCATCACTTAGATTTGAGTTATCACGGTTCATCCCCGTGAGTACGGGGAACACAGTAAGTCCAGCACCACTAGCAATACTAATATCGGTTCATCCCCGTGAGTACGGGGAACACTCTAAATATACATAATTGTTTTTAAAGGACAATTACTTCCCACCAAATTTTACCGATTTTTTAAAGAACAAATTAGGACTTATTTTTCTTTTATTTCTGGTTTAAACTTTACTAGCCGCAGCCCATCGAGGTCGACAGGCATACGGCGATTTTCGCCATAAGTCATAAAATCAAACCCTGATTCTGTATTGGTTGACCATGCCATAACAACATTACCTTTTTCAGCAAGTTCTTCTATTTGATACCAAATCATTTCTCTCACTCGCCGAGAAACATCACCAACATAAACACCTGCACGAACCTCTAATAGCCACACTGCTAATCTACCTCGTAATCGAGGCGGCACGGTTTCTGTCACGACTGTTACCATTGACATATTAATTCCTCGTTAACTGACACGATGTCCGTCATTACCTATTATTTCTGGCTCTGGAATAGCAGGTGGTTGAGCATCACTATAGGGTTCTGGTGGCTGAATTTCACCTGCACTTAGCACTTCTTCAATTAAAGGAATTAATCTTTTTAATATTTTAGTTTTCCTAAATGCTTCTCGGCAGGCAATACGCACATCTCGATCAGGTGAATGGGTTTTCTTCGCAGCGATTTCAAAAGCGACCGGTACAACGATTTCAAATTTTAGAATATCAGCAATATCATACACAAAACTAAGTGGTTTCCCTGAATGCACAAAGCCAATAGCAGGAGCATAGCCAGCGGCTAAAACAGCCGCTTCGGTAATGCCATATAAACAAGATGTTGCGGCGCTGATACATTGATTGATCGAATCGCCCTTGCCCCAATTTTTGGGGTCATAACGTCGTCCATGCCATTCAACGCCATATTGTTTTGCAAGTAACTGGTATGTTTTCTTAACTCTTGCACCTTCAATGCCACGTAATTGATCGACGCTACGCCTTTGTGGCGCTTCATCGCCAAAACGTATTTCAAACATTTTACGTACAACTTTTAAACGTAAATCTCCATCTAATGCTAATTTGGCTTGATAAAGTAACTTATCACTACGTGCTCCGCCGGGCTGACCTGCAGAATAAAGTCGCACGCCCGCCTCACCAACCCAAATCAGTAATGTGCCACAAACACTGGCAAGTTTAATGGCAGCATGGCTTACTCGTGTTCCTGGCTCTAACATAATGCAAGCAAGTGAACCCACTGCAACATGCATGCGCTCACCATTTTTATCGATAACAACAAAAGCGCCATCTTTGACATCAATCTGCCCCATTCCTACAAAAATCATAGAATTGCGATCTTTTATTGGAATGGGCTTTAAAGGAATGAAGCTCATAGAAACTCCTAATGCTTTTTATGTAATACCACTTCACCTTTTACCAATGCTTTAAATAAGGGTAAATCATATTGATATTTACGTTGAACATCAGTGAAAATGCGTTTAGCTTCTTGTTTAAGTTCAACAACAGCTAAATTCCGTAATTCAGTTGCTTCTTTGCGTTCGACATCGAGCAATGTTCTTTGAATGATTTGTTGTGCATTGGCGGTAAATGATTGCATTGCCGTTTCTTTAATCCCGCCTACAAAGTTTTTATCGTAACCCACACCAAACATTTTATTAAATGCCTTCGACAATAGTTCTTTCTGATTGAGCCCTGCATCGATAACTTGTGTTACTTTACTCAACTGCTTACTCAAAGATGAAGGCATTGAATACAGATCATACACTCGACCAGTAATCGAACCTTGATCGGCAATATTGCCACCAACTAACAAATTAGTTTGGCGGGGGTTTTTCATATATTGAAACTGTCTAATAATATAAGCGGGCTCGACGGTCGCTTTATCAGACTCTTTTCCAATAATATAACTACTTAACTCTTGCCAGCTTTGCCAGTTTTGATCACGAGCACACACAGCAAAGATACCTTCTTCTTTTACCGTACAAGGTGTATAGGGATGAGGCCACCAACCCGCACCACCATCACGTCCATTTTTAGTTGAACCATAAACTCCTTTATACTTTTCGCGATTAAAGGTTTTGATTGATTGAAGTGATTTCTGTCCGCAAACATCACACACACAAGGCTCATCTTTAATGTTAAAACCAATATGATAAGCCAACGCAAATAAACCCCTATTTAATCCGATTTTAGGGGCTTGATAGATATCTCCCGTCATGGGTGATACCCACATAGGCGTTTGATCCGCATCTTTATCAAGCTGTGTAGATTCAGTAAAATAATCTTTAGCGATAGTATTGCTTAATAATGTTTGCTTTAAATTATCGCCAGCGATCAACGTCGTTATTGCACCGCCGCCACGAATGCCTGTCGCTCCTGTTTTACTAAAGCACTCTCCTTTTATATTCATGTGTAGGTTATAGTTCAAAACATGCATACAATCTGGACAGCTTGTTTCTGCTTTTTCTCTTTCAGAAAAAAGCCCACTCGCATTACCTGATGTACCACACTCTATACCAGATAATATCTTAGTAATTGGAGCATCAAATTTTTTTGATCCAATAGTCGACTTTGACTGCATAAAACAATCACTTTCAAACCATTGGCTGTCTATATTTTGTAACGCATGATCATATTGTTCGGCAGTTAACCCTACTTTTAAGTAGCTTTTAAGTTCATTAACAGTGGGTTGTAGCACAACCGTGGTCAGTGAACTTAATAGTTGCAACATCGCCAATTGAACTTCATCAAAGTAATACTGCAATTGATAATCTTCATTACTCGTCAACAGTGTTTTTAGCGATACCTTGCCTTGATTGGTTGAAATAAACGCATCTTTAAGTAAGTTCATCAATTTCTTCCTTTGACTCTTGTCTTATTTGCCCACAAACAAACACAGTACGCATAGCGTATTTGCGTGGCGTTGCAGTGATCTGGTCACGAACTTGCAACATCGCGACTTGATTTTCACCGTTGACATCACTAAAAATTTGTCCGTTTTCGTTATATTTAATTAAGGCATCGGCAGGGTTATCATCATCCGTTACCGCTTCAAATAGAGGGCGCGTTAACGGGCAGGATTTCCGACCTTGAAATAAGCCAAATTCAGGATTTTTAACGTTTCCTGTCAATGTATTAATGACTGTTTCATCGGCTGTAATAGCAAAGGTATATTCACTATCACACCAATATTCTCGGTAGGTTGGTTTAGGGTTTCCTTTTTGAATCTTCCCATACGGGCTACGAAAGTTTTGCACGGTATGGTAATCGACTATTTTTTCACCGGATTTATTCACTTGTACCGCAATTTTAAGTTGTTGAGATAAATCATATAGTTCAGAAAATCGTTCCCGGGTAATCCCCTTTGCAGCACCTAATAAGCCCATAATGGCTGATCTCGTAGGGAAATGACTTACTCTACGATGGACATCAAAGGTCTGCAGCCCATAAGCCGACATGCCTTCTGTTTTCAATATCAGTGTTTTCATGCGTTTCATCCCAATATTAGCTTAAAAACGAATATCACCGATGGTGTCTACTAATTCGATCATCTCACTTTGTGTGCTATCAGTTAGGTCTAAAGCAATTGCTTTTGAATCAAGCTCGTAAGCTTTACATAGTTTTTCATAATGTTTTACCAAGGCAATAATCGAGTTTTCCATTACGTCGCCATTATTGGCAATTGCTTTTCTAAAGGCATTAGCCAGTGAAATAGGTTGATTGGATTGTGCTGCCATCACAAAGTCAGCTTGGTTATAAGCTGCAAATGTTTTTTGTTTCGCATTCGGTGTGACTTGGGCAAAGCAACGGATCATGGTATTAACGATAGTGCTAACATCTTCAATGCTCGCTTTGACATTTTTCGCTAATAAATCAACATTGATTGATGCATAGCGATAAAAAACACCAGCGCTAAATTCAGTGGTACCAATGTGTCCTGATCCTTGTTCCGCTAGATCATCACAAGCGGTAAACCAATCAACTTCAATATCTGCGTCATGTGTGGTTACACTGTGCGCAACACTCATTGCGGCTTCAACATTACGTTGCGGGCAACTTGCATCCATACGCCCAGATAATGCGACATCATAAGTTGGAATTTGCACTATTTTTTTAAGTTCTTTTAATTCCGTGCCTTCCTTTACCATGTTAATTGCTTCGCGTATGGCACCAATCGCATAGGGTTGAACCGCATCAAAATGTCGCGTTGTTTCTCCCGTTTCTTTATTTTTTTCACTTTTTACTTTTGATCCCATATTCAGCAACACATCTTCAATCAACTTAGGCTCTATGTCTGGCATTTCTTGTTTACACAAAGCAAGAAGCTCATCCATTTTGTTGGTACGAATTGAAGTTTCAGCAACCGCCTCTCCATAAAGATCACTTTGACGAATAGCGCGTTTTAAACATTGGCTGGAAATACGGCTACGGACTGTACCACCAAAAACAGCTGTTTTTTGCATACCGGAATCATCACGGTTCATCATTGATGACGGGTGAGAAATAAGTGTGTGAATGTTTATAAATGTAGTCATGATAATGTCCTTGTTGATTATGCTCTAGTTGTTGTTTGAGTATCGTTATCAGATAAAATAAATTCTTTTAATAAGTTCCGGCGTGTATTTTCTCCCCAAAATTGCGCTAATTCTCCGAGACTATCGAGGGATATATTATTACAACGAACTAACTGCCGTTTTAGGTAGTCAATACCATTATCACCACTACGCGTTATTTGAATGATTTGTGACTCTTTCACGCCAGCCTTTAATAAAGCAGTCGCCACATTAACGCTTTGTTCATCATTGGTTATTTTAAGCCCCACCAGCAAAAACAGAATACGTTGCGTTTGTGCTGTGTCCTTTGCACCGGTAAATTTTAAAACTCTAAAATATGCAGGTGCATCTGCTAATTTTTTCAAATTACAGCGCTTTAACTCTGCTTGTTCTCCGTTACTTAGTGCTTGATAAGCTTTGTATATTCTTTGGTACATAACCTTTCCTTATTGTGTACGCGCAAGTGATAATAACCCTGCGCCTGCATGCTTTTTCCGACCGATTCCCATAACTAATGCTCGCCGTATTTGCTCGCTATCAGTCACCTGTAAAATACCTTCAAAGCAGATAAATCGACTGGTATAGGATTTTTTGCTACGTACCATTTGTTCATCCATCGCTGTCACAGTGACATTTGCACCGCTTAATTTACGTTGCAACCATTGCACTTGTTCGTCACAATTTTTTATTTCAATGACTTTTTTACCTTGGCTTAAACACTTTGTGGGATAAGCTAATAATTTAAATTTATAGAAACCGTCTTGAGTTACTTCTGTAATGAAAGGTTTACTCACTAATACGCTGGCCTGCTCACTAGATTTTGGCTCAGTACTGGATTGCAATAAAACCTTGCATGACTTCCCATTTACACTTTCTACCCGAAATAGATGATCACGTTTACGATCTGGCACATTGGCAAATAAAGTCCAAATGGCCTGATGTTGCTCGTAACTATCTTTTGTATTCAGCATCACCTGAGATAAATACATAGTTAATTCCCTGTGGTTAATTCATCAATAAGATCAGCGGTAATAACGCCCATCTCGTTATAAACAATGTCTTTATCGACTATCGCCTTGTAGCAATAATAGTTTTCGTCTTTTTGGCCTTGGGTATGTTTGCTTGCCAGTGCCACGGTATTTTTTTCTCTGTCTTGTTGTTCGTTAAAATCACCACCATGTAACAACTCTCCATTATTTTTAAATAACACAACGGTTGCGCTCATTTCGCCATCACGGGTTAACATCGCACAACGTGGGTCAACATCATTAAGTGGTTTAGATTGCAAATTACTTAGACTACGAGCGGTATAATTATTACCATCGGACTTGATACTGTATTCATCAGCAACAACTGTTAATACATCAGGTTCACCTGCTATAGCTTGTTCATCATGAACATAATCAATCGCTTCACGGTAACAATCAGGAAAAGCTAATTGTTTGAGAGGGGAAATATATTGCTCAGTTCGATAAAGTAAACGCGTATTTTGGTATACGTATCCACTGCCTTGATAATGATGTTTTAATTGTTCCACCGTTGTATCTTCGGTAATTTCTGTTTCTGGTAAGAGAGTGATAAATAAAGGTGCTTTAACGGCATTTGTTCGTGAGCATAAAGAGGTATTCATTCGATTATGTCGCCATAACCGTCCCATTCGTTGCATTAAAAATTCAATAGGAGCTATTTGACTGATTAACACATCAAAGTCTAGATCTAGCGATTGCTCAATCACTTGCGTTGCGATTAATAATCGACCACTTCTTTGGGCATCTTTACCGTAATCCTTGAGCGCTTTATCTTCTAATTTTTTTCTATCATTAAAGGTGTAACGCGCATGAAATAGATCAACCGTTAATCTTGGGAAGCTCTCTTTTATTTGATGATATAACCGTTGCGCATCTTTGACGGTATTGCAGATAATGCCGACCATAGCTCCTTCAGTTACCCAATCATTGACTTGGGTCCGTTGTTCTTCAGTAGGCAATAAAGTTTTACTAAACCAAGTTTTTATTGATACAGTTTTATTTGTTTCTTGTTTAGGTAGTGTTAATTCTTGAGTCTGAGCAGATAAATCGGTGTGGCTAATTAATGGGTAAGCATTACTTTGTGAGTCACCTTTATAAGTTGAAAGTAATTTTTCTTTTAAGTCTCTTGGTAAAGTTGCAGAAAGTAAAATAGCACTTGAATATGCTTGATGTTGCCCTTTCAATACTTGTTCAATTAACCCCATCATATAGGCATCAAAACTATGAATTTCATCCAGTATTAACACTGATTTTCGAGTACCAAAAGAACGAACAAATTGATGACGAATACCCAATACTCCCATGAGTATTTGATCGATTGTAGCCACTGACATCGAACCTAAAAACGCACGTTTATTTGATTGATGAAGAAATCCGCTTTCATCAGTCATTATGTATTTGGATTTACCGTGAGCAAGGGTTGTTGATGCATCAGGGAACAGTTTATTCGTAGCTTCGCCAATACGTGAAAACAAACCGTTTGCAGTTGCCTGCGTTGGTAAGCCAAAGACTATTCCATCAGCTAAACCCGCTTGAATTAATAAAGATGCATAAGCCAATGCGAATTCTGTTTTTCCTGAACCTGTATCTGATTCAACTATCGTCAAGCCTGATTTTATTGGCATGTTAATTAATAAAGTTTGAATACCACGTGGCGCATAATTCTTAAATAAATAATCAAAACCTGCACCCTGTAGTTTTTCAATCATGCCTGTTTCTAATAATGCGACTTTCGCCCTTGGTAACGCATCTTTGTAATACTGATATAAATTAAGAGTCTGATCTGCTGTAAAGTTTGTCATAGAAGAGCCAACCCAATCAGAAATGCTACATAACCCTGCTAACATCGGAATGTCACCTACATCAGGAATATCATCTAATTTGCAAAATTCAAGACAAAATTCTACCCATTCCTTTCGCGCTAGTTCATCTAATTCACAAAGTTCTTCGTCCGCATCTGGATCATCATAATTAAAGGAAGTATCACAATAACCATGATGACCAGCTACTGCTTTCATCGCATCGTTAGTATTATACATTTCACTAAACTGCTTATAACCACAGGAGCCATGAGAATAATAAGTAATATCAGGTTCAACTTCCCATTCATCTCCTTGTAAAATTTGTCGAATATCTTCACGAAAGTTTTGAAAGCGAGCATCGAATTTTCCCAAATCATGTAGCAAAATAAAGAATAAACAAATACGCCTTGCATCGTCGGTTGTTATATCTAGATAGGATGTGATTTGTTGCAATAATGTATTCGATTCAGTTAACCAAACATCAGCAACAGCAGCTACATCTAAACAATGAAAAACTAACAAGTGATAATCGGAACATTCATTGCCGTTTTCATCTTTTTTAGCTTTGCCCCAGTATTTAAATATGCTCTTCAAATCAGATGGCGAGAAGTCGTTCATATAAGACCTACTTATGTGCGATTTAATAATTAAATACAGTAATCCTCAGATACAATGTCCACAACACTGTAATTAAACACATGTCGAAAATTAGGTAGGTTTTGGTAGGAATGGCGTTATACTTTTGCGGCACTTTGGTGTTAACACAATCTGTTGTTCTTCTGGGGAATCTTTATACTGGTCTAAACGTAATCGTAGTAGCAGGTAATTAACGAGGGCCGCTCGGGTTTTAATTATTTTTTTATTGTTCTTCATTTGAAAATCGTTCGCGATAATCTTTTGTTGTTCTTGAGTTAGACCTGGATCAGGAATGATTTCAATATCTGTAAATGTATTCCATAAGAGGTCTTTTTCTTTATCCACTAATGCTGGCCCCTCAAACTCAGCGATACCATTAAATCGAGATAATACAAAATCTCTAAACTCTGTATTTTTACGGCAATAAGCGCGAACATGCCAACGTAATCCATCAAAAATAAGGGTATGAGGCTCAATGATTCTATCTAAGTAATCCGGGCTAGTTAATGAGATATAACCAATATCAATTGCCAATTTTTCTCGTATTGCTTTTAAAATAGGCCTGACTGATTTTGCATTTATATTTCTAAATGGTGCTTCAACTTCTTCAACGTTTTCGGTAATAGATTTTCCTGTCGTTTGCATAATAAGCTTTAAATAATAATCAAAATTACCAACATCCGTTATAGCGTTAAATCTATCAGTAATAACTCTGGCTTTTGCTGAAGAGTCATAAATAAGATTTTCAGGAAGCTTGTGATCGTACTCTCTTAATATTGTAGAGGCTGTATCACGCGACAAATAAAAATACCGCATCAGGTGCGTTGCATTTATTTGCCCCTCCCACCACACGATAGATTCAATATAATTAAAATAATCTTGGTCTGATATTTTCATTTGATGATTTATATTAAAGAAAAAATATATAAAACCACAGACAAAGTTATGATTCAACGAGATTGGATTAAAATTTTGAATCGAACTAACTATCACTGTTCTAAGTAACTCATTGAATATATTTGGATATAAATCAGAGAGACTTAGACTTGTCACTAGCCCATACCGCTAACAACAAGCCAAACTCAATGAGCTATCTACCCAATAACCATTTGAATTAAATACCATTTATAGTATGGTCAAAATAAGTGATCACGAATAATTTTGGTTTTTATGGAAAACAATATTGGGTTAGTTTTAGAAGGCGGCGGTTTTAGAGGATTATATACCGCAGGAATTCTTCACTACTTCGCAGAAAAAGGATTGGAATTTCCGTACATCATTGGCGTTTCTATGGGCGCGAGCAATGCGACCAATTACCTTGCGAAACAGACTCAACGGAACCTCGACGTTCCTTATGCCTTTATAAATGATAAGAGATACATCAGCTATCGACGTTTATTGAGGAAAGGGGAACTATTTGGAATGGACTTTATTTTTAACGACATCCCAAATTCACTTATCCCCTTTGATTACAGCACTTTTTTCGAGTCCAATCAGCGCTTAATCTATGTCACAACCGACTGTGACACTGGCAATGCTTACTACGTTGCGAACACCGATAATGAGACGTCGTTTAAGGCACTAGAAGCATCTACCAGTTTGCCTTTTGCGGCTAAAATGGTTGCACTGCACGGAAAGCAACTACTCGATGGCGGAATTAGTAACCCCATTCCGATTGAAAAGGCGCTTGAGGATGGTTGTGAAAAACTCGTTGTGATTCTAACTCAACCAAAAGGCTACCGAAAGTCACCTTTTACGGCAAAGTACTTGGCACAACTGAAGTATAAACGCTACCCAAAGTTAGTTGATCTGCTTTTAACGAGACACCATATCTATAACCAACAACTGGATTTACTCGAACAACTTGAAAAGCAAGGTCGTGCTTTGATTATTCGCCCAGGCAGTAAACTGCCTATCAGCCGAACAGAGAAAAACAAAAATAAACTCAAAGAATCATTTGATCTTGGTTTCCAAAAAGGTAACGAAGTACACGACACCTTATTCAAGTTTATTAGTGAATAGCCGCCTTCATAGCGTGCCCTCTTGGATACGATCTAGATAACATTCGTTGAGCTTTATCATGAATGATATTTGGCTGCATCAAGCTCTAAGGCTCTTCTTTGTCTCTCTAAGTCTCGAACACAACTGTCACAAGGTGGGTACTTTCGTGCCAATTCGAGCAATGGAGGTAATGTAAGTCTCATAGCGCTTCGACCAATCAATTTCTGCTCGTCATCTGCTTGCTTGCAATTCGCCATATGCAATACAGAGCGGTGTGGAATTAATAAACATTGTTGCGCCAGTTCAATTTCACCATCTTGCAGGTATAGCCTTGATAATTTCTGGTAGCTGGCTATCCAACCACGTAAAGAATCAACACATTTAGGGTTACGAGTTAATTCTCTTTCAAGAGTATAAATAATATCTCTGCATTGTTGCTCATGGTCGGCCAAGTAATCTGTCTGAGACGATGGTGAATCTGCCGTGATACTAGAAAATTGATTCATAGAAAATACCTTTTTGATAATGAGTATAATTATCATTTGTATTTCTATATCTGTAAAGGTTTTCTTTATAAAAAGGATGAATGACCCGTAAATTAGTCGCTATCACAACAGCCTGTCGGGATATTCGTACATGGCTCTATTACTTTGCTAGATTGAGCGACAAATTTGAGACTCAATAAAGCGATCAGCCGGTACAGGATGACCAAAGTAATATCCTTGATGATCTTGACAGCCAAGATCGACGAGTAGGTCTCGCTGAGTACGAGTTTCGACGCCTTCAGCAATGACTTCTAAATCCAAATTTTTCGCCATCGATAAGATAACTTCAATAAGTGGAGACGTGTTTGAGCCATCGGTTAGACCAACAACAAATGAACGGTCTATTTTCAGTTCATCAATCGGAAGTTCTTTTAAATACCTTAACGATGAGTAGCCTGTGCCAAAGTCGTCAATAGAGAATGAAATCCCTCTCGCTTTTAATTGAAGCATTTTTGTTTTGGCGAGTTCAAAGTTATTTAACAGTAAGTTTTCTGTGATTTCTATAATGATCAGGTCTCCCGGCACATTATATTTATCAAGCAAGTCAAGAACGTAAGATACAAAGTCAACTTGTAGAAAAAACGTTGGGCTAATATTTATGGCAAGATTATCAAATTCATTTAGAGCCTCACCTTCACGCCATTTGGTTAAGTGAAGAATGCTCTTTTCGATTACCCATTTATCAATGTCAATAATAAGCCCGGTTTCTTCGGCATGAGGAATAAAAAAGTTAGGCATAACTAACCCGAGTTTAGGGTGATTCCACCGCACAAGCACCTCCCCTCTTAGCACATCGTTACAGGCATTCACCTGAGATTGAATCCAAATTTCAAAATGGTCTTCGGCGAGTGCTTGATGAATTCCCTCTTCCAATTCGAGCAGGTGCTGAGCGGCGTATTGCATTTCTCTCTTGAAAAACTGAACGCCGTTTCGCCCCAATGATTTTGATTTGTACATCGCGGTGTCAGCACGTCTAATGAGTTCATTCGCATCCACGTCATCATTAGGAAAAAACACAATCCCTATACTCGCCGTTGTATGGAGCGTCACATCCTTAAGTTCGAGTGGTTGAGAAATAGACGCTAATAGTTCGCTTGAAAGTTTCATTGCTTTTTCAGCAGCATATTCTAGGTTATCGGCTAAATTAGGGATCCCTACCACGAACTCATCACCTCCGATACGACCACAAATTGTTTTCGTATTAAATGTCGACTTTGTTCTAGAGGCGATTTCGACTAATACTAAGTCTCCAATAAGATGTCCTAGGGAATCATTGATATTTTTAAATTGGTCCAAGTCAAAGTAAAACAATGCTCCATATTGATTTTGTTCTTGATGGTCTAGAATTAGCTCTTCAATTTGTTGGGAAAAAAGGCTGCGATTCGCTAAATGCGTCAGGGAATCATAATAGGCGAGCTCATGAATTTTCATTTGCGTATGTACCCGCTCAGTGACATCTCGAGCATTGATCATCACAAAGGTCTCACCATCAACTTCAAAGTGGGTAGCTCGACACTCTAAGTTTACGTTTACACTTTTCTCGTCGTCTGTTCTTCGAAAAGTATCATCATAACTGTGCACCTTCTGCCCGATGATCTTAGTAAAAAGAGCTTCCATTTCATCACTTGAATAGTCCAAGCTGAATTCAGCTATGCTTTTGGCTTCGATTTGATTAAAGCTCTGCCCCACCAGTCGTTCAGCTACATTGTTAACCAGGTAAATCTGAGAATCAGGGTGACAAAGAAACATTGCATCACTGGCGTTTTCCATTAACATCCGTGAAAAACGTTCGCCTTGTTTAAGGCTGTCTAACATCTCATTGAGCTTATGAGATACTTCCTTATTTGATGTCCACTCCTTACTGAATTGCTTAACTAATAAGCCAAGCTCATCTTCTTTTGTATAAGGTAAAGGGAAAATGCTTTTATTTGAACTGAGGTCCGTGACCCATTGAGCGATGTTCATCACCGGCCTAGAAATATAAATATAACTCAGCATGGCGAGAATAGTCGCTAGAAGTAGGGTAAATATTACCGAAGTTTCCAGGTTGATCTTAACGCTTTCGGCTAACTCATTCGCTAACAATGATTCATCAATATAGAGAGTTAATTTTGCGTACCTGCCTTTCGAATTAACATCAATATCAAAGGATTGCTCAGCAGGGATCTCGGCTAAATAGGCAGAAAACTGAAGATAGGGCGACATTGGATATGTGTCGGAGCGTAACGAATCACCAAGCAGATCCCCAAAATCATCAAAAAACGTTGCGCGTTTTATCAGCGGTTGTCGAATAATAGAGATTAATATCTCATGCACTTGTTGTTCATCTAAAGTATAAACCGCACGACTAAGCGTATCTCTATGCAGATCGACCGTACGAGTAATACTTTGAGCTTGTTCTACCCTATCTTTTTGTATATTAAGATAAACATTAATGACAGAGGAAATACCACAGCAAAACAGCGAAATAACAAAAACATAAATGGTTTGCTTGACAGAAATACTCAATTTCATCTTGATCTACCCATCGATACAAATACACATTAAAAGTATTTGCCCCTGAGTTGTTGGTATTTTCCATTCTGTTTTATTATTCGTAAGCCATGGTTAAACATTGATAATATATTCTCACTTTGAGGATAAAACCTACTGAGACATAAATGGAGCTCATTGGAAGCCACATCATCTATATAAGTCACCTTCAGATTGTCTTCCTCGTTCATTTTTTTGGCTGTGTGCAACGTGGGGATTTCTGGGCCATAGAACACATCCACACCTCGATGCAAAACGCGAATTAATGCTGAACGTACGTCTTTTGAAGGCGTATAATCAACATGATGTGCACTAAGCTGATTTGTCGTTCCCCAACCATCAATCGTGGTCACACTATAGTTCGATAAATCAATCAAACTTTTAATACGATTTACATTCGTATCTTTTCGAGAAATGGCCGCTTGCCGTGTTGTACTAATAAAATCACTAAAGAGCATGTATTGCTCACGCCCTTCTCGCTTACTGCATGAAAGCGTACCGGCCACTTCGCCAACTTTCATTAGCTTCATAACTCGCTTCCAAGGAAGAACCTCGAAAGCGACCGTTTGCCCACTTTCTCGAAAAGCCGCTGTTACTACATCAATATCCATCCCAGATATTTCATTTTCGGTATTAATGATCATATAAGGAGGGTAATCGACGACATAAAACGTCAAAGGCTCTTGTGAAGAAACTAAACTGCTAAAAAGTAGAAAAATTAATAAACTATATTTACGCATTCTTTAACTCGCAGCATATTCATTATAAATTTACGTTAACTGTTTATGCCAATAAATACAACTTGGCTACTTAACAATAAGAGGTGCCAGACACCAAACTGTATGATTCAATTAACTCATTTAAATTGGCGTGTGAAATGCTGACTGTATTAGTGTGACCTCCTCCCAAAAAATAGGAATAGACCAATTGCTGGGAGGGTATTGATAGAGTGAAACCTTATACTTGAGCGCCATACAAGGTTTGATAAAGCCCATCTTGTGTCACAAGTTCGTGATGTCGCCCAGATTGAATTACTCTGCCATCTTCTAGCACATAAATAAGATCTGCCTGCTTCACAGCCGATAGACGATGGGCAACAATTAAGGTTGTACGCCCTACTAAAAATTCATCCAGTGCACGATGCAATTTCGATTCCGTTACGGTATCAAGTGCAGAGGTCGCTTCATCTAATATCACAAAGTCAGGTTCAGCGAGTACCATACGAGCGATCGCTAGGCGTTGTTTCTGTCCACCAGAAAGTGTCATGCCTTGTCGACCTAACTGAGTGTCAAGTTGGTAAGGAAGTTCTCTAACAAAGTCGTCAAGTTGAGCAATGCGCAGTGCATTCCACAAGGCTTGACCGTCGAAATTTTCTCCCAGAGAAAGGTTTTCCCTTAGCGTATCGTTAAAAATCATTGGGTGCTGTAACACAACCGCAAGCCTTTCTCTCAATGGTTCATAACCCACACTTTCTATCGCATGACCATTAACCAAAATTTCTCCCTCTGACTTTTGATATACCCCAAGCAGAAGTTGAATTAAGGTCGATTTTCCACCTCCAGAAGCTCCCACTAACGCAACGCGTCGACCTTTTGGAATCGTTAAGTTAAGCCCTTCAATCACGTTTCTTTCTGAGTTATAGGCAAAACCAATTTTCTGAAATTCCACATCAAAAGATTCGCCTTTGGTAAAAGGGTTTACCGTCGGCGTGTATGT
The DNA here is from genome assembly GCA_947504195.1 of uncultured Vibrio sp. GTDB lineage: Bacteria > Pseudomonadota > Gammaproteobacteria > Enterobacterales > Vibrionaceae > Vibrio. The sequence continues at coordinate 110,811 of CANNGN010000003.1, forward strand.
TTTTTCCTCTTCCAACTGAAGAAGAGTATTCAGCCGTTTCATTGCAGCAGATGCGCTAAACCAAGAATATTGGATGCTAAGCAAATCTTGTATTGGTGAAAGCATGTACCAAAGGTAGCCAAATATCGCAAAAATCTGACCTACCGATAAATCCCCAAATAGCACCATGATCATGGCAACGGCTCGAAAGATCTCGAACCCAATTAAAAACAGTAAAAACGAAAGCCGATTGGCCGCATCCGATTGCCAAGCATAGTTGTCGGCATCGTGGCGAATATCATCGGCATCGACACGCAGCCGCCGCAGGTATTCCCGATCTCGATTCGATGCTCGAAGTTGATAAAGCCCATCTAATGTTTCAACCAAACGTTGCTGAAAACGCTCAAAAGAGCGATTCTCTTTCTTTTTCAGCTGCTTTACTTTCTGTCCCATCTTTTTCGACAAGTAAATGATGATTGGATTAAGCAACAAAATAAACAGAGCTAGCCGCCAATCAAGCCAGAATAAAACGATTGATATTCCAATTGTGGACAAAATACTGACCACAAAACGACTCAGCGTTGAGCCAATAAAATTGTCAACCGTTTCGATGTCAGTTACAAGGTGCGAAGTGAGTGAACCACTACCTTGTTGTTCATACTGACGCATACTGATTCGACCTAGCTTTTCAATCAGTACTTTGCGTAGTTCACAGGTTAAAGATTTAGAAATAAGCGTAAATTGACGGGTTTGTACGATGTTTAGCATCTGGCTTACTAGCCGCATTATGATGATGAAAACCAGTACAGCCCCAATATATCCGGCTGGAGTTTGGAGTGATTGTGGAAGTATAAAGTCTAATAATTCGATGCCGGTACTGGGTTTTTCTAACAATACTTCATCGACCAATACAGGCAATAGCATTGGAATAGGAACACTGATACATGCCGCCATTAAAGCAATAATATTCGCGACGACGAGCTTCCTTTTATGGGCGCGTACCTCTGTATAAAGCCATTGAATATTAATTTTTTCTAATAAGTTATTCGCCACGATTCTCATCCATAAAAAAGCCGCCTTAAAACTTCAGGCGGCAACAAGGTTACGGTGTATCAACTAGAATTGGTAGTCTACTGATACGCCCCAATTACGCCCTGGTTGGGAAACGCTGTCGATGCTGTTCAAGTTAAACCCTGAACCTGTTCGCCCAGAAAGGTCACTGTAAAGCCAATACTTTTCGTCGAACGCATTAAATAAACCAGCCGTAACGGTTAAATCATTCATCGGATGGTAGTATGCCGTTAGATCAACAGTGGTATAGCTCGGCGCGTCTACGTTCTCTTCTGATTGCCATTCATCTTTGGTCGCCACCCATTTAACATTTAACGCGGTACCATAAGACTCGCGGTCCAATCCGAAGCCAACGACGCTAGTCAAAGGTGCAACGGAATCAAGCGAGCTTTTCGTTTTCTTATCCTGCCCATCTAAATAGGCTACTGACAGTCGAGCGTAACTTCCTTCTGGTGCACTAAATGCTTGGTCTAATCGTAATTTAGAACTAAATTCAATGCCATAGATCTCAACTTCATCCAAGTTCATCTTAGTGTAAACGTCTCTTCCGCCATCTTGGCCTGTAATTTCTTGAGTAATGAAGTCGGTATAGTCATTATAAAAAGTTGCCACTTCAAAACTTGTTGAGTTGTATTCACCTCGAAGACCAAGTTCATACGCCGTACTTCTTTCTGCTTTTAAATCAGGGTTCGCTTCAAATACGGCACCTTGGTTATAGGAATAGTACAAGTCATAAACCGTTGGCGCTTTAAATCCTTGGCTAATTTGACCAAACAGAGACAGTTGCTGGTTAAGGTGATAAACCGACCCGAGTTTACCCGTTATTGCGCTGTCCTCATTTTTATCAAATTCAGTAGAGTAGCCAGCATCTGTCGACGGGTCAGCGGTAAATGAGTCGTAACGAAGACCGGCAGTTAACACTAATCTGTCATCCATTAAATACGCTTGGTCTTGAACAAAGACACCTAACTGAGTCACTGTAGCATCAGGAATCGATGTGCTTCCCGGACTCTCTGTCCCTAAATCATACAAATGGTCCGTATTATTAAGACTAAAATCATTTCCGACATAATTCGCCCCATAAGTAATTTCATGGGAAGAATTGGACGCGATAATCAATTTAGAAAGTTGAGCATTAAGTTGAATTGACTTATCTGATGAGTCTCTTTCTCTCATTCGGAAACCGTAAAGAGGCGTAGTGTCGTAATTTTTAGACGACGAGCGAGAATCTTGATAATCGATTGACCAATCTAGTGAATCTGCATAGGCACTGTTCATCAACATGTTATGTTCGAAGCCTATTCGGAAACGTTCATTCACATCTTCATTATAGTTATCAATGTAGGTAAATTGTGGACCTAGTGATACACCGTTGTAGTTCAACTCATCTTCATCATATTGGTGATTATAATACTCTAGCGTGACGCCAATTCGATGGGTGTCATTCACTTGATAAAATGCTTTACCAAGTAAATTACTTACTTGTTTATCCGCAGGGTTTGCCGCACCTCGTTCAGTGCCTTCTACGTCTAAACCTGAACTGTGAGTTTCTGTTTCATGCCCTTGTGAATAGGTCGCCATCAGAAGCGTTTCGAGTTTGTCTTTTCGCATTGCCCAACTAAGCGTGGTCTTAAACTCCTCACTCGCTGAAGCGTATCCCGTTTTAACGCCAAATCGATGTTCATTCTCATCAGTAATTAGGAGATCTTCTGGGTTTTTCGTGCGCATTAGCACCACTCCACCCAATGCATCTGAGCCATACAATGTGGAGGATGGACCTTTGTTCACTTCAATCGATTGCAAGGTATCAACTTCGATAGTATTCGGGTATTTACGTTGTTCTGTCGAGCCTGGGTTGTATGAACTCGGCTGTTGAACGCCATCCACCATCATTTTGACACGACTTTGTTCGACGCCACGAATGTTAATGCCAGAAATACCGAATCGTCCCGACCCGATAGCATCGACACCCGGAGAATACGTTAGCGCTTGTTTTAGATCTCCTGCTAAATTTTTATCTAATGTCTCAGAAGAAACGGTGGTAATAGACGATGACACATCTTTCTTAGTTTGTTCTGTGCGAGTCGCGGTTACCACAACCTCTTCTAAGGTAGACGTTTCAGCATTCACCATTGTGGGTAGCGCAAACAAACCACCGATCACAACAGCAATCTTTGTTTTATTGAACATTTTTAATTCCTTTATCCTTTTTTAGGCAAACAAATCCCTTAGATGAAAATAGTTCTTCATCCAATATCTTGATTTGTTTATTTTTTTTATAGTTGTCTAGTGATGACTAGACAGAAAGACTTAGCTGGCCTTTGTTATTTTTGTGTGGCCACGGTCTAAATGAACAAAACCCACCATATCGCTACCAGAAACATTAAACGCTTTACCAAAACCTTTGACAAAACGTCCTGAATCCGGAATAAGCTGATACATGTGAAAGTCGCCAAGTTCGCTCAAGTTGCTGACAATTTCGCCAAAACGCTGTTCTAATGCGTCAATCGCGATACGCCATTTAGAAGATTCTCGTTCAATATGATGAGCGGTCGTATCGAAAGTTAACCTTTTCCGAGCGTAGATACTTTTCGCACTCTGTTCATCTTCTATCATCATGATCGAAACCTGATTATTGAATTTTAGGTTTTGGCCATGCTTGGCGATATCACTCACCAAGATGTAGTAACCATCGGGTAGATAAACAAATGGCGTGTAACTGACATGAGGAAAACCCTCTGACGAAATTGTCGCCATCTGTACGGTTTGTTGTAGGCGACGAAACTCATCTATTTCTGGACCGATTTTGTTTTGAATTCTTACTTGTTTATTTTCCATCACTGAGTTCCTGCTTTAACGTTTGAAATAATTCGACTTGCTCGGGAATTAACTGGCGCTTTTTATCTCTTCCCAAGTAGACTTTAAAGACACATTGACCGTGGATATCGTAAAAGCCGATAAAATGGCTTTCCACACCCCGAAACGGTTTACTGACGAAAGCAATGTAGCTGACAAGGTCAATCTTCAGATGTCCATGAAGTTCACCATTGTTCCCGCCGACTAAGTTGTAATACCCATGGCCTAACTTTCCTTTTGGAAATGGCGCTTTTACTTCAAATATTGAACCCGCAGAGTGAATAATAGTCGTCACTGGGCCCCAGTCAGCCAACGTCTCAAGTATTAACTGACAATATTCTGAGTGAATACGAGTTACGTACTCTTGTGGCAAGGCTAACGTTACGCCACCTTCCGACATCCCTAACTTAATCGCGATTTCTGCCACTGAAAGAGCTGGCTGCTCTTCAACTAACTTTTCCACTGCGATTTTGCATTGCGCTGCGGTGAGTTCTACCACTGAGAAATTCTCCTTTACCAAGCTCTTGTTTTTTAACAAATATGTCAGTTATTGATTTAGAGAGGTGTTCTCAAATCAATAAACTCTATTGAAGTTCTTTTAAAAAAAAGCCTTCTAACCCTTACTAAACAAGGCATGAGCGACATTTTCCAGCATACTATCTTTTTCAAACTTAAATGTAAATGATAATTGATCTTATTATCATTCGCATTGTATTATGACAAAATACAGAGGAAGAGATACTGGGTCATAAGGTACAACTTGCTCAAATTGGTCAATGTTTATAAAAGCAGTCCTTATAGTGGTAAATGACTCACCCAATAAATCGCTAGGTATAATCGCTGATAAATCCGTATCGGCGTAAATGATTCTTAAACGGTTGGCTTTTCTCCAAATAACTCAAATAAATGCAATCAACATAATGATGGAAGAATCTCAATAATGAAAATTTTCACCTTAGTACTTTCCCTACTTCTTACTCACTACTCTGTGCAGGCCCACGAACGAATTATTAGCGCCGGTTCCGCAATCACAGAATTGGTATACGCACTGGGTGCAAGCGATCAATTGGTTGCGGTTGATGTGACAAGCAAACACTTTATAGAGGGAACTGAATTACCTCAGGTTGGCTATCACAGACAACTGTCCGCAGAAGGGCTACTCGCTCTCAATCCAAGTTATCTGATAGGCTCCTCTGAAATGGGTCCTCAGAGTACGATTAACACTCTAAAATCAAGCAATGTAGAGGTAACAGTTGTGCCTTCGGGAGACAGTATTGAGGACCTTTTTCAACGAATTGATGTGGTGGCAAAAATCACTGGCACCGAAGCCAATGCACCCGAATTAAAACAGACAATATCTGCACAACTTGATGAGCTTCATTCCCACACCTTAACTGACAAACCAAAAGTGATATTTTTAATGTTGAGTAAAGGCCGACCAGCCAACATAGGCGGAAAGGAAACAACGGTTGATACGATTATAACCCTATCTGGGGCCAACAACCCTGCCAGTGATTATGTTTCTTCATACAAGCCTGCATCGATGGAAGCAGTTGTAGAGATGCAGCCAGACTATCTATTAGTCAGCGACCGAGCATGGCACAGTTTAGGGGGAGAGAAAGGCATTTTAGACGCATTTCCTTTGCTGGCCGCGACCCCTTCGGCTACAGGCAACAAGATTATTCCAATTCCGAGTCATGCTCTTATCGGTGGATTTGGCTTAGAAAGTATTCAACTCTCTCAGCGCCTTGCAGAGCAATTTAGCCAACCTTAACCAGCAACGAGACACGACAAATAATCATGAAAAATATCGTATCAGGGCGGATGTCGACACGAGTTCTTTTCCTCGTTGGCTTGGTTTTGCTCTACTCTGCAATCGTCATTTCAGTCACGATTGGGCCGATGAACATCAGTTTCATTGATAGTATGCGCGCCATTTTACCCAATATAGTAACGTTTGATGAGCCCGTGGCTTCTCATGTCGAATTAGTGATTCAACAAATACGACTACCAAGAACATTATTGGCCATATCTGTAGGCGCGATTCTAGCGCTATGTGGCACAGTGATGCAGGGGTTATTTCGTAACTCCTTAGCCGATCCTGGCATTATTGGGGTGTCTTCTGGCGCTGCTTTGGGTGCTGCACTCGCCATTGTCGTTTTTGGTGGTTTGGCAGAACAATATCCCAACCTGCTGCTTTTTGGGACGGTACCTCTTTTGTCATTTGTAGGCGGCACTGTCACGACTCTTATCGTGTATCGACTTGGAACAAGCGCAGCAGGCACTTCAGTGACAATCATGCTACTCGCTGGGGTTGCGATCAGCGCCTTAGCAGGTGCCGGCCTTGGAGTCATGAACTATTTCGCCGATGACCAAGCTCTGCGCGATCTCTCTTTATGGACAATGGGCTCACTTGCAGGCGCAAACTGGGTGGGATTGATCCCAGCGTGGTCGACACTTCTTATTTTGTTCTTACTTTACTATCGTGATGCGAATAAATTGAATGTGCTGTTACTCGGTGAACCCGAAGCCAAACATATGGGCATTAACGTCCAAACCTTAAAACGTCGTTTAATTCTTCTGACTGCTGCGGGTGTTGGAATCACAGTATCATTATCAGGAATGATTGGCTTTGTCGGGCTCATCGTTCCTCATTTGGGTCGAATGCTCTGCGGTCCAAATCACCGCTCTCTTTTGCCTATCTCGATGATCATGGGTGGGTTGCTGTTACTCACCGCCGACATGATTGCAAGAACCGTAGTCGCACCACTGGATATGCCCGTCGGTATCGTCACTGCGCTGCTTGGCTCTCCATTTTTTATCTGGCTTCTTATTAAGCAAAAGGCTCGCATTTCATGAAAACCACCGCCTTATCAGTACAAAATCTCGATCTTCAGTTCGGTGACCGCATTGTTTTAGATAACGTATCAACACAGCTTTATTCTAATGAATTGACCATTTTATTGGGACCTAACGGCACAGGAAAAAGCAGCCTATTAAAACTTATGACCAAGGAATCGCCATCAAACGGGAAAATTGCTTATTTCCGAAAAAATGCCGAGCAATGGGATCGCGCCCAATTGGCGAAACAACTCGGTGTCTTACCTCAGTCGAGCAATTTATCGTTTAACTTTACCGTTCGTGAAGTCGTCGAATTGGGCGGTCTAACGCTGAGTGAATCTCAAAAGAAGATTTCTGAGATTGCTGAGTTTCACATGGTTAAAACCGATGTTATTCACCTTGCTGATAGACTCTACCCTAGCCTTTCAGGAGGCGAACGTCAGCGCGTTCATTTCGCCAGAGTCCTTACTCAACTAGCACAAAGTGGTGAAAATAAAATTTTGCTACTTGATGAACCGACCTCTGCTCTCGACCTCTCCCATCAACACAACACGTTGGCACTCGCCAAATCGCTCACGCAACAGGGGGCATCGGTTGTGATCGTGATGCATGATCTCAATCTCGCCGCGCAATATGCCGACAGAATTTTAATCCTCAATGAAGGAAAACTGGTGGCTGATGGCACACCATGGGAAACACTTACCAAAGAGGTCATTGGTTCAGTATACCAGTGGGAGGTTTCAATTATTGTTCACCCAGAACGCGGGCACCCTGTGATCTTGGCTTGAGTTTACCCATAGAGATAATGCAACTAAATCATTACCATACACCCTACGTCGCTAAATAAGTTACCGCCTTTTTACAATATCCAACTCTTCTTCTGCATGACGATGTGAAATAGGAGAAGAGTTGATTATCGCACCTCTCTTCGGGACACCTCCCTCCTTCATTTAAATCATCAATGATCAAAACACCTTAATAGTATTAATTCTAAAAATGAATTATTCGACTCAATCAATTCCACAATAAGAAATACCAGAATACTTATCCAACCTTTTGATTGATAACATTTTATTAACAACACCCAAAGAGAAAGTCTGTATTATTTGTTTGTTTTCAAACACTTACAGTTTACATTTAATTTTCCGTGCACACATCACAGAATAAACCATTAACAAATGCAAATAAAATGGAATTATAGATATAATAAATTCCACATTGCGAAACCATTAAGAAGCCCAGTAAAGGATAGAAAATATGCCATTAGTGTCACTTGAAAAATTACAATCTGAATATGAACGCGTTCTACTTGCTCGAGATATGAAGCCTGAAATGGCGACGCGTTTAGCCGCTGGATTTGTCGAAATGGCCAATGAAGGAACCTATTCACACGGAATCAATCGCTTTCCTGTTTTTATCGATCAAGTTGATAAAGGTCAGATAAAACTTAATGAAGTGCCTAAATGCGTAAACAGCATGGGTGCATTAGAGCAATGGGACTGTAACTTTGGCCCCGGTGTATTAAATGGCCTCATTTGTTCTGACCGTGCAATGGAGTTAGCGAAAGAGCATGGAATTGGCATGGTTGGCATGCGTAACTCTAACCATTGGATGCGTGGTGGTGCTTATGTATTGCGCATGGCACGAGAAGGTTTTGCGGGGATTGCATCAACAAACTCTATTGCTGTAATGCCAGCCTGGGGTGGGAAAGATCATCGTATTGGTTCAAATCCACTAATAATGGCAATTGCTGGAGATCCACCCGTCTTAGTCGACTGCTCTATGTCACAGTACTCTTATGGCCAACTGCAAAACTATGTACTTGCAGATAAAGAGCTACCTATTGAAGGTGGTTTTGATGACAACGGAGAACTAACCAAAGACCCACATATTCTTTGGGAAAATAAGCGTCTAGTTCCTATGGGCTTCTGGAAAGGATCATCAATGTCTATCGTATTAGATATGATGCTAACCGCTATTTGTGGTGGTAACTCTGTACCGGCATTAACAGAAGACATGGGTGGCGAATTTGGTATATCGCAATTTCTAATAGCCATTGATTTAAGTAAAACAATTGAGCCAACTCAGTTTTCCGCCGAAATGAAGCGAATCCGTGACTATGTATTAGCATCTGAACCAGCTGAAACAGGCTCAGTAAGGATTGCGGGTTCTGACATTGAAACCTTTATTACTAAACATAAAGAAGCAGGTGGCATTGAGGTTCATCAAGAAATCTGGTCACAAATCCAAGCACTGTAAGTTAGAGCGACGCACTATCTTAAAAAGTAGTGGCTTAAATGGCGAAAAGCTGAGGAGGACCCTGTGCGAAAAATATTAACCTGGATTTGGAATAGCATTGATATTTTGATGGCATTCATCTTAGCAGTAATGATTGCCCTTGTTTTTACAAATGTGGTCTTGCGTTATGGCTTTTCATCTAGCTTGCGCCCGTCGGTGGAATTATCTCGGTTGGGGCTTGTTTGGGTGGTTATGCTCGGTGCGGTAACCGTTTTACGTCGTGGTGAACATTTGGCTGTCGCCGAATTTTCAGAAAAATTATTACCACGTGCTGTGCCTTTTCTACGCCGTATCTGTTGGTTAGTTATCCTTATATCCGTCTCTTTATTATTTATTGGGTCTTTCCGTCAAATGATGGCCAATTGGAACAACATTTCACAGTTAACCGGCCTTCCTTCTGCATTATTTTATCTTGCAGGTGTGATTTCTGGGATCTTAATGGCCTTCGTTGCAGTCGTCAGAGTGATCAACCCAAATGCTCTAACATCTGACTTAGAGGATAGAACATGACTCTCGCAATCTTTCTTGTTGTATTAGTCGGCTCGATTCTTCTCGGGTTACCTGTTGCATTTGCATTATTACTTTCGTCAATGGCATTGATGCTACACATGGATCTGTTTAGTGCCAATATCATTGCTCAATCACTGATTAATGGCGTTGATAGTTTCCCACTTTTAGCGATTCCATTCTTTTTAGTTGCGGGCGAGGTAATGTCCTCTGGTGGTTTATCAGCAAGGATCGTTCGTCTCGCAACGACACTGGTTGGCCATCGCAAAGGTGGATTAGGTTACGTCGCGATTTTCACTTCTGTTTTGCTTGCCGGTTTATCTGGTTCTGCTGTAGCTGATGCTGCGGCCTTGGTGAGTATTTTGTACCCAATGATGAAAGCGGCCAAATACCCCGAAGGATCATCAATGGGATTACTCGCATCGGGCGGTATTATCGCACCTGTCATTCCTCCTTCACTTCCTTTAATTCTGGTTGGGGTTGCCGGTGGAATCTCGATTAAGAATCTATTTTTAGGCGGCATAGTACCCGGCATCATGATGGGTATGACCCTTGTCTTAGTTTGGTCTCTATTAGTTCGCAAAGAAGATCTTGATGTTGCTCCAAAGGCGAGTAGATCTGAAAAAATCGCTGCACTTAAAGATGGTATCTGGGCTTTATTCCTACCGATTATTATTATTGGTGGTATCCGCTTCGGTATATTCACGCCAACTGAAGCCGCTGTTGTTGCCGCGGTTTACGCCATTTTTGTATCGACATTTATTTACCGAGAAATATCTTGGAAAGGCTTCTACAACATACTGTTAACCGCAGGACGCTCAACGGCAATGGTCATGTTTTTAGTCGGCTGTGCAATGGTTGCTGCTTGGTTGATTACCGTTGCTCAACTCCCTCAACAATTGACAGAGCTACTCGGCCCTCTTGTTGAAAGCCCACGCCTATTAATGGCCGTAATTATGTTGTTGGTACTATGTGTTGGCATGGTAATGGACCTTAGCCCAACCATCTTAATCCTCGTCCCATTGCTCATGCCAATCATTAAAGTTGCAGGTATTGATCCAGTTTATTTTGGATTGATGTTTGTCATTAACTGTTCGATTGGATTAATAACGCCACCCGTTGGAACAGTGTTAAATGTGGTTTGTGGTGTCGGCCGCGTTCCAATGTCTGCCGCGGTTAGAGGTGTTTTACCCTTTATTTCAGCTTATCTCGTGCTATTGGCAATATTTATTGCCTTCCCTAGCATCATCATTGTGCCGATGCAATTTATCACCGGCTAAAACTAAGTTCTATATTTTGCCAATGATCGTTTTCATTGGCTTAACTCAGGAGAAATAACATGAAGTCTTTATTAAAAGTTGTTGGTCTTACTACTACATTAGCATTGTTTTCGTCATCGGCTATGTCAGCTGTAACACTAAAGCTTGCACATGCGGCACCAGAATCAGATTTACAGCAAAATATGTCTCTGTTTTTCAAAAAAGAAGTGGAAGCTCGAACTGACGGAGATGTAAAAGTTAACATTTTCCCCAATGGTCTTTTGGGTAACGATGCACAGATGATCGATGGTTCCCGTTCCGGTATTCTGGACATTTCACTAGTTGGTCTAAATAACTACTCTGGTTTGATGCCTGAATCAGCAGCACTGACGCTGCCTTTCATATTTCCTAACCGTGAAACAGCTTACAAAGTATTAGACGGTGAAGTTGGCCAAGGTGTTATGGCTGACTTAGAAGAATTTGGCTTAAAAGGGCTTGGTTATCCTGAAAATGGTTACCGTAATATGACTAACAGCCGTGGACCAATTCGTGTTCCATCTGATGTTAAAGGTCTGCAAATGCGAGTGAATGGTTCTAAAGCATTGAATGATATGTTCGATAGTTTAGAGGCTAATCCACAACAAATTCCTGTAGCTGAGCTCTATACTGCGCTTGAAACCGGCGTTGTTGACGCACAAGACCATCCAATAGGCGTAACTCTGTCGTTCAAATTTTATGAAGTTCAAAAATATCTAAGCATGACCCAACACGCTTATTCACCTCTTGCACTCGCGATGAACCTTGAAAAATTTAATGGTTTAAGCCAAGAGCAGCAAGCAATTATCACTACGGTTGCTTCAGAGGCAGTTGCAATGCAACGTCAGTTGAGTATCGAGAAAGAAGATTCAATGATTGCAGACCTCGAAGCCCAAGGTATGAAAGTTAATCGTGATGTAGATGGTGCTGCATTCCAAGCTGCTGTTAAGCCTGTTTGGGCCGCTTTCATTAAAGAAAATGGTGATACTATGGTTAATAACATTCTAGCAGCGTCAAAATAAGTTAAACAAGTTAGCCTAATAATATGAACCCCCTATCTTTTTGAAGATAGGGGTTAAATAATGAAACATGACAACGGCAGACATGACATGTTAACTGGAACAATTAATCTAACCATAGAGCACCAATATTATCCCAAATGTATAACTCAGATTTTTGAGTACTTGAATAGCTTAGATTTAAGCAAACTTGCACTTGGCAGGCATGAGTTACCTTTATTTCCTTCAGATAAGGCATGGTTTGTTATTTTAGAATACCAAAAACAGCCGCAATCAGAATTACTACCAGAGGTACATAAATACCACAGTGATTTACAAATAGTGCTTTCAGGTAGCGAAAAGATGGCTTGGACTATTGATAACGGAAATCATACCCCCGCAGAAGCGTACAATAACACTCGTGATTTACAATTTTATCGTCCAGAAACAATTGCTCTTAATTATCTAAAGGCACTGCCTGGGCATTTTTACCTGTTTACACCAAACACCATTCATGTGACGAATATTGAAGATGGCCGAGGAGATCCCGTACGAAAATTAGTGGTAAAAATACATAACGATCTTTTGGCACCTTGCTGATAAATGATGTATGAGAGTGAGATAGTAATACAGCCAAAGGACGCTCAAATATACCCAACAATGAACAGCTTGTCTTAGATTGAATTAAATGGCACTGGTGCTATCTTTCCGAAAGATTTACACTTATTTAAAAAATTAAAAGTGAATTCATTTATTGTAGGAAGCGCTTTAACGAGTCGCGAAGACAATCAGATGGCACAACCTTCTCACAGCAAAATAGCTAAACATTGGTAACGACTTTCATGAGTGAACATATTAAATCATTGGCAAAAGCACTGACAGTATTAGAGTTTTTAGGTCAGTTTCCGAATGGGATTTCCTTACAAAAAATTTCGGATGCGACTGGAATGACCAAATCATCGGTCCACCGGATTTTAGCAACCTTTGAAATGAATGGTTATGTCACTCAGCTATCCTCAAATAAAGAATACCGTTTAACAATGAAATTAATGCACCTGGGGCAGGCTGCGATGAATTCAGATGTTATTGGTATCGTAAAACCTTATCTCTCCACACTATTAGAAACATTAAATGAAACGGTAAATTTCCTTTCTTTTGAAGGAGATAAAATTGTTTTTAAAGATAAACTTGAACCACAAAACGCCGCATTTAGAACAAGGACTTATGTGGGGATGTATTCACCAAAGTATTGCTCTGCCGCAGGCAAATGTTCACTGGCCTTTATTGATGAAAACCTAAGAGAGTCATATTGGCAAAGAAACTCTAATGTGATGAAACAGTTAACCGCCAATACTATTTTAGACAAAAAACAGTTTTTTGATGTCTTAGACAGCATTAAAATAAACGGTTTTGCGTTAGATGATGAAGAGAATGAAGCGGGTATTTCCTGCGTCGCCGTTCCCATTTGTGACAAAAATGGTACCCCTATTTACGCAGTGAGTGTTTCAGCACTTACTCCCAAAATGAAAGATTTAGGCTATCAGACCATCGCAACTGAAATTAAAAAAATCACAACAAAAATAGAACAGGAGCTATTTTAAGGTATATGTAAACATTAGCCTGCCTCATTTCTACCTAGCAAGGTAAAAACTGGGAGTAATTAAAACCAAGCCGATGCAACTAAGAATGCAGTAGCACTAAGTATTACGGTCATTTTTAATAAAAATATCGCGAGTTCAAGTACAGGTGAAACCTTATTTTCAAGTACTTCAATAGAATCTGGAATTTGTTCTGATGTATTCATTGTAACCCTTCACATTTATATGATTCAGGTCACAACTATAACAAAAATGAGATATGCGTCAATTTATTTGGTAATTTAACTACATAATTAGCAAAGATAGCAACTTAATCAACTCAAATTTTGAAACTAAATTACATGAAAAACTGTGTAGAAATTGAATAATATGCGCCCCATATACTAACGGGCGCATGATTAGTGAAAGATGAGCAACGTTAAATTTACGTTTGTGAACCAATAAAGCTCAGCATTAAGACTCTAATCTTTATGGCTCTGTGTTGATAGTTTTGATATCAATTGAGTATTAATCTCAATTGCATAAACAGAAGTTGATGCCGTAATGTATAACCGAGTTTCATCTTCATTAAACGTGCAATTCGATACCATTTCAGGCACATCAATTTGACCAATAAGATGCCCAGTGGTTGGATTTATAACTAAAATACCCTCCGCTGAACTAGAATAAATCTGTCCGAACCTATCCACTGTCATACCATCTGGAATACCATTTTGGACTTCATATATAAATCGACCATTGCTCAATTTATTTCCCGACACATCAAAAGCTTTAATATGCTTATTCCCACAAGTAGGAAAATCAACAATCGACATATCAGCGACATACAATATAGATTCATCGGGTGAAAATACTAACCCGTTTGGCCTTTGAATATCCGTTGTTGCAATCGTTAATACCTGGGTAACGGGATCATAACAATACACATAACAGCCGATGATCTGACTTTCAGATTTAAACCCTTCATCATCACTAATAATCCCGTACGGCGGATCGGTAAACCAAATCGTTCCATCGGATTTTCTCTCGATCACATCATTAGGAGAATTCAGGCGCTTCCCGTCAAATCGGTCGATAAGTACTGTTGCAGTTGCGAGGTCATCACTCTTGCGTATCGAAAGACAACGCCGACCATGCTCACAAGAAACAACATTACCATTGCATAACGTAGCATTACCGTTAGAAAAGTTGGATTGGTCCGTAACCAACACCGTTTCTTGGGTGCTTTCATCATAGTAATAAAGACAATTACGTTTTACATCGGAAAAAATCAGCTTAGAGGAGTGTGGCATCCAAGCCACACCCTCACACCAACAATGTCCACTGCTTATTACTGATAGTTCAGAGTCGAGTGCAGACTTGAATGACATTGTATCTCCCTAAATTTTACTTAACTTGCCAAGATGCTTTGTAATATTCACGGTAGCCATTTTCTGGATCATACATATTGCGATCTCCACCCGCTTCATCAATATTCTCTGCTGTTACCAAGTGAGCAGGAGTAACATATCCGCTCACAGGCAAATCATTAAATAAGCGGTTAAATTCATCGATGATTTGCCAGCCGTGCAAATTTAATGGCTCAGCCACTGTTGCACTTTGGAAACTGCCGTTACGGATACGTTCGAAAGCAGATTGACTACCATCACCCGCAGAAATGTTATAAGGCCCATCACCATCTTTACGACCTAAAGAGCGCAGTGCTGGTCCCATATAATCAAAATAAAGATCGTTAATCGCGAGTGTATAGTTGTATTTATCACCATGTTTTTGCACTAAAGATGACGTTAGTTGTGGAATACGTGCCGAAGTATTTGCGAGTGGTGTATCCTCGTAACTTAATACTGAACAGCCTGCACATTTTTCAATGTACCCTTTCATAACATCCGCTTTATGAACTGCAATGCTATATAAGCCATCGGTTAAGATAACGACATTTGCTTTACCTTCTGACTTAGCAATGGCATACATCGCTGAAACTTTCGCAACATCATCTGCCGAGCTAGTGATATTTGTAGCGATAAAATACTCGTCCATTGGCCCTGGTTCAGGTGTGGCATGCCAACTAATGAGTTTAATCCCAAGTTCATTTGCTTTTTTCAATGTATGCACCATGGTGTTGGGTGTAAAACCACCAAGTACAATACCATCAGGCTGAAGTGCTAAGGCTTGCTTAAAAGCTGAAGATTGCGATGGAACACTGCCTGCCCCATCTAACACTCGAATGTTCCAGCCGATAGCTTCAGCGGCTTCTTCATAACCATCAGCAACACCCAAAACACCACTATTTTTCAAATCTGATGCGATAAAAATAATTGTTTTATCCTTAACGGCTTTTGCTCCTTTAGGTAAAGTGAAAGCCGTTTCAGAATCTGAAGACGCTTTAGCTACTACCTCTTTTGCGTACTGCACATAATCAGATGCTTCGTCTGCTAAAGCTTGTCCAGTAAAGCTTGCACTTACTAATAGAAATATTAATTTCATTTTCGTCTTCATTTTTTCACCTTTATGTTGTTTTTTGTTGCCGTTTGCTTACGTTTTTGGCTAAAACCAGCCAAGGTTATGGAGATCAATAAAATTGCGCCATTGAATAGTGGCTCAACAAAGAATGGAGTCCCTAACTGCTGCAGCCCGGAAATGCCAACACTCACCAATGAAACGCCTATTATTGTGCCCCACACATTGACACGCCCTGCTCTAAATGTGGTTGAGCCTAAAAATGCGCCAACTAATGCAGGCAGCAAATAATCTTGCCCTACAGAAGAAGAACCAATACTGATGTGTGATGCAAGAAGAACACTTGCAAAGGCAATAAGTCCGTCGGATACGACATATGAACCGACGTAGCAGGCTTTAGTATTAATACCATTCAACGATGCTGTTACTGGATTGGCTCCAACAGCGTATAACTTACGTCCTAAAGTGGTGTATTCGCTTACAAGCCACAGCACAACAGTGATAATAGCGAGATAAAAAACGACGATAGGCAGGCCTAGCAACTCGAAACCACTAAGCATGTAAAAGCTTTCAGGAAGTGCCCCAACTATTTGACGCCCTCCGGTATGCCATAGTGAGATTGAGTAAATTACCGTGCCGGTTCCGAGGGTTGCAACGAACGAATCAATATCGGCAAATGCGACAAGTGCTCCATTAAATGCACCATAAAGGCAACCACACAATACAACGATGATGGCCGCTTCTTGCCATGAGAAGCCATAACGTTGTTGGAGCGTTATGGCAAACACGTGCCAAAACGTCACCGCGAAGCCAACGTTTAAATTCATTTTACCGGTGATCATGGTGACCATCGCCGCCAATGCTAATATTGCTACGACACTTTTTTCACTTAAAAGCGCTTGTAGCGTCAACATAGAAAAGAAGGTATCGGTCGTAAAACCAAAGAGCAAAATTAATGCGATGGTTAATAGTAATAACCCGTAACGCATTGCCACTTGAGTAATAAAATTGCCCATCCCCTGTGAACGGGTTATTTCAGCTTCTAATGCTGTCGATTTAATATTTGATGCTGACATTTCTTACTCCTATTTAGAACCTGATGCATACTTCAGCAAATTTGATACGGATATTTCATCTTCAAATAACTCTTTAGTTACTTTGCCGCGGTTAAAAACCAACGCTCTGTTTGAAATATTCACAACTTCTTCAAAATCAGTCGAAATGACGATGACAGACATACCTTGAGAAATAGCCGCCTGCATAATTCGATAGATATCAGCACGCGCGCCGATATCCACGCCAGCAGTTGGGTTATCTAGAATTAAAATCGGTTTATTCAAACTGAACCAGCGAGCCAAGATCATTTTCTGTTGATTTCCGCCACTCATAGAACCAATAGCAATGTTTGGATCTTTGGGTCTGACACCGTATTTATCCATGGCACGTAGGGTGTCTTGTTGCTCAACGGAATTGAGTAATGGAGCAAGTTCCCCACGACTCAAATTAGTTGGATTCAGATTAAAGTTCTCTAGCGCACTCATCGAAGCACAAATACTTTCTTTTACCCGATCGGCAGCAACCATAGAAAACCCACTTTTAATGCTTGTCGCAGGAGATGAAATATTAACCTGTTTATTTTCGACAAAGACTTGTCCAGATTTTATGTTTAACCGACCAAAAAGAGCCTGACCAATCGCTTCTTGACCAGCATTGCGTAGGCCAACAAGAGAAACTAGCTCCCCTTTTCTAAGGCTCATATTAAAGGGTGAGAGGCTTCCAAGAACTAGATCCTTAACTTCTAGAAGTACGGGGTTATCCTTCTGTAATGGTGTTCTAAAATTCTTCTGGGTCTTAGAGCCTACCATCATGGTAACAACAGCATCTAAATCGTGATCTTTGACCAAACCAGAACCCACAATGCGTCCATCTCGCATGACTACAACGTCATCACAAATGTCGTATATTTCATCAAGTCTATGCGAAACGTAAATTAAACCAACGCCACGTTCTTTGAGAGAACGTAATACTTGAAACATTTGTTCGACATCACTCGACACTAACGACGCTGTCGGCTCATCTAGTACTAACACTTCTGCATCAGTCGCCAAGGCGCGTGCAATACCCAGTAGCGATTTTTCCGCTGCAGATAAATTAAATATCCGTTCATTAGGGTTTATATCTAGACCAACTAAGCGAAGTACCTCTACGGCACGTTTTTCAGCAGCTTTCCAGCTTATGATGCCAAATCGTTTGGGAAACCCTAGTGTTAAGCCAATGTTTTCAGCAACAGTCATCCATTCAATGAGTCCTAAGTCTTGATGGATAAAAGCAATTGGGGTTTTATCTGATGACGCTAACTGCACGGCATCTTCAACTTCTGTACCTCGAAATATAATTTTCCCAGAGGTTTTTTTATTTATTCCCGCTAACGTTTTGATCAGTGTTGATTTACCCGCTCCATTTTCACCTAACAAAGCGACGCAACGCCCTTTGTGAACACTAAAAGATGCTGAGTCTAAAGCAACAAAGTTGAAAAAGTGTTTAGTCAGTGATTCTACTGTTAATAGACTCCCCTGGGGGCTATTTGACTAACTCCATAATATTCCTCACGGTTTACCTGTTTCGATAGCTAGAAAGGTCTGCTTGATATTTGATTAACAGAGCTCTTTAACAAGATTCCGCAATGCGAAATCTTAACATCCAATAATTCCAATTTATGTTATATTGAAAAATGTTCTCGAAAAGTGAGCAAGATCGACAATTGTTAATAGTTGTTACGTTCATTAACAAGTGTGATATAGAGCAAATTTAGATGGATACGACTATATTTTAATAATCGGCTACTCCAGATTTAATGAATAGCCGCCGAAGTCATGTCTAAGACTCTGAGGTATCGAGGAAAGTACTAAATACTTGGAATTGATAGTTTTAGGGGAACAACATGAATATTAATAATCCGAATAATTATAAAAATCTATGCTTAAGGTATTAATTTCTTATTGATGAAGAGGAGGCATTATTTATTCTTAATAAATATATATAAATGTCTTGATAGATTATTCTATCAAAGCTTCCACTAATATAATATTCAATCTTTAATATAAGCTATATAATAAAAGATTTAAGTTCTCTATTTTATACTTCACTCGAGGCAATAATAGCTTCTGCTATAGTAGCTATTGAACATTTATCTTTCATAGACTTTTCTCTTAAACGTTTATAAGAGTCAGTTTCGGAGATACCTTTTAAGTTAGAAAGTATCGCTACTGCTTGTTCAACCTTCCGTCTTCCTTTTAAGGTTTCATCTAAAGAGTTTATGCGTTTTTTTAATCGTTTTTCGTGCTTTGAGAAGCCAATAGAGGTGGTTAATACGGCTAATAGACCAAATATTCGAATCGGCTTAGAAATAACGCCATGTACGTTAAAGTATTCTAGCTCGGTTAAAATTTCAGGTGTTTCGTAAGCAATAACGCCAATACGAGCAGCTGTTTCATTGCTTGCCATCCATGAAATTGAGTTTTTTGTATTGTTACTATCAATAGAAAAAATAACTGCGTCGCAACTGTTTTCTATCGCTTTAGGTGCTGGCCAAACATAGCTAACTTGGCAACCAATTCTTCTTATATGATCGATGAGCGTCTTTCGATCTGAATCATCTGGATGTATTACTAAAATCCGCATCTGTCGCAAACGTCGAAGTAATTGATAATCTTTAGAAGAAGTACTCATCTGTTCATTTATTCCTTATTATATTCCGTTAAATATCGATTGTTCGATCATAAGCGACTAAATATGGATCAGGTTTAATCGCAGATGGTGCTCTCCATAAAATATCATATTGCCCTTCTGCATTAGATTTAGCAACGTAAGGCCTCATTGTAAAATGATTGGTATCTAAATCGAGAAAAAGGTCTCCTCCTGGAGATTTGAAAACAGCGCCTGAAAGTGCAGCCAAAATACTTTCCGTATCGGTATACTCGGCATCAGATAAAGCACTAGCAAAGATATTAACAAGGGAGTATGCAACTTCACTAAAAACACAAGGTGTTTCATTTTCGCCAAATTTACTTTTAAAGTTATTATTAAACTGAGCGTTGATATCGGTACTTAATGACGAGAAATAAGGAGCAACGGATATATAACCGTCTCGTTTACCTTTATCTAGGGCTTGAATACTTGTTTCAACAGCAGTTAAAGAGGCTATCGGAGGTTTAATACCATCAACTTCTAAATCAGCATAAGCACTGAACAAACGAATACTATCTAAGCCGACGACTGTCGAGAATATAACACTAGGCTTGGTTGCTAGTAGTTGCTCTAAGCTAGTTTTTAAGTCTTCCTCTTCGGTCGAGAAGTTGAGATATTTTTCAATAACAACTTCTCCATCGCTAGCATCAAGAAATTCAGAAACGACTCGGTTGATTTCTCTTGGGTATAAGTAATCTAACCCTATTAATGCTACTTTTTTCCCATAGTGATCAAATATATATTTTAGAAGAGGCAATACTAGTTGGTTTGGTACGCCTCCTCCATAAATAACATTGGGGGAATATTCAAACCCTTCATAAACAGAAGGGTAAAATAAAATACCGTTAAAGCGCTCTATAATAGGTAAGACTGCTTTTCTACTAGATGACAAACAACAGCCAAAAATTACATTAACTCGATATTTTACTAATAATTCCGTAGCCATTTTAGCGTATAGCAAATCATCCCCTGCTGGATCTAAAATAATTGGCTTTAATAGTTTCCCTGAAATTCCTCCTTTTTCATTAATCTCTTCACAGGCTAATAAAACCCCACTTAGATGTGCTTTTTCAGGGATTGCCATCGGGCCTGATTGAGAAAAAAGAACGCCAATTTTTATTGAGTCTTGATGATTATTTTGTGGTGTTTTGTTGGGCATAAGCATTACTCTATTTAGTCGCTACAAATGGTTTATTTCTATGTCTTTATAATGGACTGTTCAAACTGCATAGCCATCGCTAATAACTTTTCGTCTTCATTGGGTTTACCCATTAGCATGATACCAATAGGTAGGCCATTGTCAGAAAACCCAACGGGTAACGTCACACAAGGGAAACCAGTCATGTTTCCTAATACACAAAACCACAACATACTTTTATGAGCATGTACTGTTTTTCCAGCAAACTCTTGCTCTTCTTCGTTTTGTGATGGTGCAGTGATGGGTAAAGTTGGCGTTGCAATTATGTCCCATTCCCCTAATTCGTTGGTTAAAGTATTGATTAACCGACTACGTAGTTTTTGAGCATGTAAAACTTCTAAGGCAGTAAGTCGAGAACCTGCTTCTAATTTAACTCTTAAGCTAGAAGAGAATCCATCAGCGTTAGCTTGTAGTAATGGTTGATGGTAAGAAGCCGCTTCACTAAATATGATGGCTTCCCACGCCTCATAATAGTTATCAACATTAGATAATTCAGCTTCTTTTACATGAGCTGATGATGCAATCAGGGATTTTTTAACAGTTTGATCGACCTCTTCGCTACTTTCTAAACCATCTCCTGTTAAGTAAACAATTTCAAGAGTGTTATTGCTCTGTTCTTTTTTAAAATCCGTTGAAGCAAAGGTTGATACATCTTTTGGGTCATTGCCTAAAAAGTAAGGCAATAACATTTCAATATCCTGCAAAGAACTTGCTAGCGGTCCAGGCGCATCTAGTGACCAACTTAATGGTAAAACACCATGACGTGACGCTCTCCCATAACTTGGCTTGAAACCATAAATACCGCAAGCTGCAGCTGGCATTCGAATTGACCCGCCAGTATCACTTCCTAATGCCGCTGCCACAATACCAGAAGCAACAGCAGCAGCGGAGCCACCACTGCTTCCGCCTGTAACATGTTCAGTATTATGAGGATTAAGCACCGGGCCTATATTGGAGTTAACATTAGTCGGACTAAAAGCCCATTCATCCATATTAGTTTTGCCAAAAATGATCACACCCGCTTCACGAAGATTCGCAACAATCGTTGCATCCTGGCCACTTGGCTCAAGAGGCTTAGCATTAGAGCAGGCTGTGGTTGGGTAGTCCTTGGTTAAATAGTTGTCCTTTATTGCAATAGGAATACCATCTAACGCACTCAACAACTTCCCAGTCGTACGACGAGCATCAGATGCCTCTGCTTGCGCTAAGGATATCTCTTTATCAAGTACTACATATGCGTTTAAATGTTTAAACTCTTCCGCCTTCTCCAATGCTTTTAGTGTTAAAGAGACAGCAGTTTCTTTACCAGAGGCTAAATCTAAGCTTTGCTGCTCTAGAGTACGATTATTTTTTAACATTGAATGCTCCTGAGTTTAATAGGTGTGCTGGCTCTTCAAATTGCGATTCAACTGGGATAGCTAATCCCGATCTAATACGATCTAAAATTTCCAGAACTTCTTGCTCTTCCGCTTTTGTTAATGGTGTAAATTGTTTATTTTTTTCCATGTTTAAACTCCTAATAACTCTTGTTGTAATGCTTTATTTTCACGTAAATCATCGCGGCTTATTACTCTATTTATTTCCCCTTTGTCCATCACATAAGCTTGTTTAGCAATGGATAAACAAAAATCTAAATCTTGCTCAGCAACCAGTATTGAGATGTTATCTTCTTTATTAATGCGTTTTAGAATGCCTGACATTTCATCAATAATAGAGGGTTGAACTCCCTCTGTGGGTTCATCTAGCAATAGGATTTTCGGTTTTGTTGCTAAGGCTCTAGCTAAGGCTAAGATTTGTTGTTGGCCACCGGATAACCCACCAGCAAGGTCGTTTATTTTTGGAACAAGAATCGGAAAATCTTCAAGAAGTTTTTCAACTATTTGATGAGCAATATGGCCATTGGCTGCAGCAGCAACAGCTATATTCTCTCTCACTGACATACGAGGAAAAACATATCGCCCCTGTGGGACATAACCAATGCCTAATTTAGCTCTGCTTGTCGGGGACTTTTCAGCTTTTACACCATCCATTTCTACGTGCCCAGCCATCGCGGGAATAGTTCCAGTCGCATATCGCATCACGGTTGATTTCCCCACACCGTTTCTGCCTAATAGTGCAACGATCTCACCCTGTTTAACTTCTAATGAGATACCTCGGATAATGGTTGTTTTTCCGTACCCTCCTGTTGCATTTAAGATTTTAAACATGCTTTCTTCTCCCTAAATAAACATCAAGTACTCTCTCGTCTTTACGTAATGATTGAATGTCACCCTCAGCAAATACTTTACCTTGATGAAGTACTGTTACTTCTCCTTCCAACGTGCGTACAAAATCCATATCATGCTCGACGATGACAACGGTTGTATGTAACGCTAAAATTTTAATTAAAGAAGAGAGTTCTCGAGTTTCTTCTTTGGTCATGCCTGCTGCTGGTTCATCTAAGAAAATAACTCTAGGAGCTAAACAAAGTACCATGCCGATATCTAACCATTGTTGTTGACCGTGCGAGAGAGCAGAAGCAGCTACATTAGATTGATCTTCGAGTCCTAACATATTCAATATTTTATGACTGACTCCTAAGGCTTGTTGATTTTGCTTAGTACGTGAATATGCAGCTACCCAAAGATTATCCAGTACTGATAAATCACCGAATATTTGAGGTTTTTGGTTTTTCACTCCCATACCATTTTCTACTCGCTCAAAAACAGCTGAATGAGTTATATCAAGATCCCCTAGGTGAACAGAGCCACTTTCAGGTTTATACATACCAACACAGGTTTTTAGAAATGAACTCTTACCTGCGCCATTGGCCCCAATTAATGAGTAAGGTTTACCTGGAATAAACGAGCGATTTACTTTATTGACTGGAATCACTCCACCAAACTTTTTAAATAAATCATTTGTGGATAAGCTTTTGGCTGGGCCAGCTTGTTGTTCGGCTTCTTTTAGGATTTCTTTTAAGGTATCACCATCAATTTTTACTGGGTTGGTATTACGCGCCGCCGCATTGGGATCAGGAAGGAACCTTTTCCATAAAAGATCTAAACTCCCTAAGATGCCATTCTTTAAGAATAATACGAGGAGAATCAATGTTGCTCCTAAGATCAAGGTAGTTTGGCCTCCAGCAGTACCACCTAAAACAAAGGATAAAATACCAATAGTCAAAGCTCCCACAAAAGGCCCAACCAATGTGCCCAAGCCACCGACCAATACATAAATAGGCGGTAAAAAAGCTTCTTGGATAGAAAATATTGATGGACTTAAAAAGTTTGACCAGAGTGCATATAGGGTTCCAGCTAAACCTGCAATTGCCCCTGCATAAGTAAAATTAAGCAGTTGATACTTTCGCACGTCGTAACCAAGTAGCGCAGCTTTCTCCTGGTCTATGCGAATGCAGTCAATAATTCGACCAAAATGGCTACTCATTAAACGACGAGTCACAAAGTAAAGTATTGAAGCGATGATAATAACGGCCATTAACGCTTGGTTAGGAGCCAAAGGTTCAGCCTCTTCGCCAAAACTAATGATAATGCCAGGAATATTAGATAAACCACTATCACCAACAATAGATGCTTCACCTACTTTGAGCTTGAATGGCTGCGCAACCGACCAAAGTAATAATGTAAATGTGTAAGTTAAAATCGTGCTTTGTAATGCCCCCATGCGGGCATAAAAAATAATATATCCTAATATGACGGCCAGAATTGCCCCAAAAAGAGCGCCAGCAGGTAATGCCCATATGATTGAGTTACCTGTGGTCGCCGAGAAATTGATTGCTACAATACTGCCAAAGTATCCACCCATTCCATAGAATGCTGTTTGACCTAGGCTTAATAAGCCACCTCTGCCCCATACGATGTCCAAACTCATTCCCAGTAAACCAAAAATAACCCATGAAGTTGAAACAAAAGCAAGATAAGGATCGATATAATAAGCTGCTATCAATGCGAATAAGATTGAAATAGCAGGTAAAGTGATCCCTGCTGATTGATAAATTTTTTCTGATAAAGTCATATTGATACCTACAGCTTTCTGCGCCATTTAACTGAAACTCCAAACGGGTATAACCAAAGCAATAATGCTGTGATGAGAAAGAAGAAAACTTCACCTATCACTGAGGATAAAAAGCTTGCAGTGATAGAAGCACCTCCACCTAGCCCTAGAGCAGTTAACACAGTTCCAGTTAATGCAACTGGTCCAGCAACAACAACGGCTAAGAAAGATTTAACGGCGAACGCTAATCCCATTGTTGGAGTAGCAGGGACGAGAGGTAATAATATTGCGCCAGCAAAACCAGCCAAACCACATCCGATAGCAAAAGTCAGTGTATTCACTTTATGTGAGTCAATCCCTATGGCTTGAGCCATTTGGGGCTGTTGTATTGAGGCACGAGCTTTCATTCCATATACCGTTTTAGTCATTAAGGTATATACAAATAAAAACATTAAAGCTGCGATGACTATCATCAATAATCGGTAGCCATCTAAGCTATATTCTCCGATATTAATGCTGAAAGATGGGATAGTGGCAACGCTTGCTGTACTTGTTCCAAACAACACAACCACTAGTTGCATGAAAAACATACTTAAGCCCCAAGTCGCTAGCATGGTGTCAAATAATCTGCCATAAAGGCGTCTAATAATAAGCACTTCTACAATTGCTCCCATTAACATGGTAAAAGCAACAGCTAAAGGTATTGATAGTAGATAAGGTACACCCAATTTTGTTAGCGTTAAGGCGGTATAAGCCCCAATCATTAAAAACTCACTATGGGCAAGATTAATGACTCCCATGAGTCCAAATACAACCGCTAAACCCATTGCAGCTATCAGCAAAATTGAAGCGCTGGATAATGATGACAGTAACACTGTCATTAGATAGTCGAATTCCATAACTTTTCTCTCAAAAAGTGAAGAAATACACTCTCTTATGAGAGTGTATACAATACTGATTACACTAATTAACTAATCTAGTTTGCTTGTTAGAGTAATTGGTAGAGTGATCAGTAAACACTAAGCTTCTGGAGTGAAATGCCCTACTAATTTAGGGTTGCTGATAAGGTCACACGTTTCGTTTTCATAACTAGGTGCAATTGCATCAAATGTTTTTATAATGTCGAAACCATAGTTATCATCACCAACCGCAATGTAAGTATTTTGTTTTACATGATGAGATCCTGGTTCAACGCTGACAAAGCCATTGGGGCCTTTGAAGTTAATATCGCCACTTTCCATAGCGGCATAAACAGGCTTAGATTTGAAAGAACCTGATTTTTCTATCGCCTTAGCCCATAAGTGCACTGCATTCCATGCTGTCACCGCTTCTGGCGAAATAGTTTGTCCTTCACCATAAGCTTTGCTCCATTTATCTAGGAAGGCCTTATTTTCTGGGTTATCTAAACTTGAAAAGTAGACATGACTTGAAACGATTCCTTCACTCGCTTTAGGTGTTAGTAATACTTGCTCATTTGCAGTACTGTAGTTTGAAGAAACAACAGGAATATTTTCTTTTAAGCCTGCAGAAGAAAATTGCTCTAAGAATCCCACTTGATTAGGACCGACTGGAATAGCAACAACGAAATCAGGTTTTGCTTTTTGAATTTTTTGAATAGTAGGAGCATAGTCTGTCACAGTCAGAGCAAGGAATTCTTCTCCGACAACTTCACCCCCAAACTGTTTTGCGTACTCGTGGTACCAAAGTGCTGAGATAGTGCCGTAGTTATAATCGGGTGCCATAATATACATTTTTGGCCCGTATTCTTTTATTGCCCATTCAACCAACGGTTTTATTTGCTGGGAAGCAGAAGGACTTACTACAAATGTTTGTTTGTCACATGCTCCACCTTCATAAAGCGTACTATAGAAGTAAGGAACATCAGCTTTTCTAAAAATTGGGCGAATAGCTTCACGAGACGAACTTGTCATGCCTCCGAACACTGCAACTGGTCTATCCTTTAACACGGTTGTATTAGCATATTGAGTATATTTACTTAGCTCTGATTGTGTATCATAAGTAATCAATTTCAGCTTTTCACCCAGTAACCCTCCTTCTGCGTTAATGTCATCAATAGCTAATTTAACAGCATTGCTTTGCATGACACCAAAGATACTAAAGCTTCCTGTAATATCATAAATAGCACTGACTTTAATTTCAGCAAAAGCTGAATTCATTCCTAAGATTGCGCTACATAAAAATGCCCTTTTGACTATATTTTTTTTCATTACTTATTTCCCTTTTTCGGCAGAACCGTAAATTTAAAGCAAAAAAAAACGCAGCTGAATAAAGCAGAAATCTATAAAAAATTTCTTATTTATTCAGCTGCGTCGCTGATAATTCGTACTTAATTTAGTTATTAAATAAACTAAGTGTTATAAGTTATATCTCACTTAAAATAATTAAGCAACTATAATATTTTATATATATTCGCCTATTTAGCGGCGAGATTTGTCAGTCTTTTTAAAATATTCACGACTTTTTAGTTAGCTTGTCACAGCCTTGTATATTGTGTCTTTGCTTGATACATTCGGGAATATTATAAGATACTAAAATAGTATTATCGGCATCTTTTGAAATTATTAATTTTTGTGGAACATCGATCGCAACCTATTGTTCACACTGCATAAATGGAGCGCCAACGTTTGGGTTTAAAAAATCAACACTTCTGTTTCTATTAATTTTAGACCAACGCTTTTGGCATTTTTTTGATGGCCTATCAGAGTGAACAGAGTCAGACATTTTTCCACTAAATTTTTGTAAAAAGATCTGCTGTTTTTTCAACAGAGTTGTGACTTCTCATCGAAACGAGATCTTCTAAAGCATGACTACAGATAGTGTGCGATAGTTCAGGTTTTGAAAGACACCAAATTCAAACATGGACACCGTTATAACCACCATTTGGACACCTGTAGTAGTACGTTAAATTTGGTCACTTCGTTAGAGGTCATATCATCACCTTATAAATTAATAGGCGACACTATGAAAAAACGTACAAGACAACTATTTAACCCAGAATTTAAGTTAGAAGCAGCACAACTTGTTCTGAATCGGAGCCCATAATTGCCTCTCTGACTCGGATAGAGATAGGCCAACCAACTCTCTTTCTCTCATTGTTTA
This sequence comes from uncultured Vibrio sp., assembly GCA_947504195.1. Lineage (GTDB taxonomy): Bacteria > Pseudomonadota > Gammaproteobacteria > Enterobacterales > Vibrionaceae > Vibrio. The sequence goes on from CANNGN010000003.1 coordinate 138,769, forward strand.
AGCCCAAGATCGAGAATGGCATCGAACTACACAAACGGATACAAACCATCTAATGAGCACTACTGCCAATCCTTAATCTCTGGTATCAAACATTGTACCCCGAGGCGAGCAGCAGCTCTCTCTCATGTTTAAGGAGTGCTGCTCTGTCATCAATGATTTCTGAAAGCACTTGGCGTGGTGCCGCTGCTACCGATTTATATTCTTCAAACGAATCAACATCACTAATCTTCAAAAACAAACCACTGATATAATTGCGCGCATCGCAAGTGCTCTCTTGAGATTTAAAATACTCAACACCCTGAGCCGCTTCTCGTATTTCAACTAGTAATTCTTTAGGGCTACTTTCGCACGCAATGGCCGTATAGTTATCAAGCACACGCTTTGCAAATATCAATTCACTCAACGGAATATCGCGACCACTCTCAATCAACTCAAGACTCAAGGTTTTATTTGCGGACATTTTTTCCTCTAATACTTATTCATTTCATTAAGATGCAAGTTTATTTCAATAAGAGCTTTTGCGGAAGAATTTAGTGTGAGACCACTGACTACATTTTTTAAAATCTAAAGATTTAAAGAAAATGGTGAGCTATCCGAATGTTTTTCAGTTCTAGCATTCAGTAGTGGGCTCGATTTCAATGTGAGAAACTGAATACAACTAGATAGGCGACACCCGTAACCAAGTACCGCCCTCCGGAGCTTCACATCTTATTACCTATGTGCTAGCGGCTGACCTTGAACGCCATTTTCAATACGCTCACTTTCTTCATCGAGCAAGGACTGAGGGAACTGGCTCATAAAGCAATGGCAAATTCCTTCCCCAATCATCGTTCGTGGGCCAAGTGGGTGTGTAATATGCTTATAAACCCCATGGCTATGTGGCTCTGTATGAGCATGTTCATGTTGATGACTGTGCGAGTGGTCATGCGCGTGGCTGTGTGAATGGCCATGATGATGAGCAGGATGGTGTTGATGATCATGCGTCTCCGGATCTTTATATTCAGCATGGTGATGGTGCACATCCACCTCCCCTGCTGCTAATCGTCGTTTGAAGGTCGTCATTAAGTCTTCATCAACGACCTTATCATCCATGATATTACGTACACGTACTTCAAAAGCATCAATCACTTTTTTATGGTCGCGTAAATATGGCGTATTAATAAACTCAACATCTGGATTTTCACCTGCTACTTTATTGATGTACCCGGTAATTCGTTTAATTAATCGACCAGTAAACAGAAAATAAGGTGCAACCACAATACGTTTATATCCTAGCTTCAACAATTGTTCTAAGCCCACACCAACCGATGGATAAGTCACTCCTGAATACACGGTGTCAGCCCATCCAAAGCCCATATTTTCACTCACAATACGAGTTAATTTAGCGACTTCCGCATTGGCTTCTGTATCTGAGGTTCCGCGCCCCACCACCACTAACATGGTGTCGTACAAATCTGCTGGAGGGTTATCCGCATTGAGCCCTAAAGACTCATAAATACGCGCCTGAAAAGCATCAATCATGGGATCTTGCAAGCCTAGCTCTTTCCCATAAGTCACCGTTAAGCCTTCATTTTTTTCTTCATAAGTAGTCAACACTGAGGGAATATCATTTTTAGCATGCGTTGCGGCAAACAACATACCTGGCACCGCATAAATATGCTCAACACCCTGTTCAATTAAGCGATTTAATCCCATATGAATATTAGGTGCAGAATACTCTAAAAAGCCATACTCAATGGGGATCTCAGGAAAACGTTTTTTTAAGCCTTCGGCGACCAGTGAAAACTCGACTTCAGCGTCTTTATCTCGGCTACCATGGCCGCACACCATGATCCCTTTTTTAGTTGATTGTGTACTCATTTGATTCCTTTTTATAAATAATGAAATAGTTTAAAACAGTATCAAGCAATAACTTGCAGTATTCATATAAGCATGACGGTTTAACCTACTTACAATTCTTGTTGGGCCAATAGTTATCATATAAAAAAGATTCAATAGGCGCTGCCTGCGCCCAATTCTCTTCAATTAACATCGGCTTTTCATAAAACTTTTCAACATGGCCAATACATAAAATAGCGACTGGGCGACTATCTGCTGGCATGTTTAACAATTGTGCTAATGCAATCGGGTCAAACAAAGACACCCAACCCAAGCCAATTCCTTCAGCTCGAGCAGCTAACCACATATTTTGAATAGCACAGGATACTGAGGCGAGATCCATATCCGGCATCGAACGACGTCCAAAAATATGTTTTTCACGCCCTTCAGGTAAAGCTACTACGACCAGTTCAGCACACTCTAAAATGCCTTCTACCTTTAATTTTAAAAATTCACTTTTACGATCACCTAATAATTCAGCAGTCGTATTTCTCTCGCGCTCGACTAAGGCTTTTATTGCATTTTTTAAAATATCATCGGATATACGCAAAAAACGCCATGGCTGCATTAAACCAACACTTGGAGCTTGATTGGCAACGGTTAACAAACGCAATAACAAACCGGGCTCTAATGGTTGATTATTGAAATGGCGTATATCTCGACGCTCTTTGATCACTCGATAAACCGCATCTTTTTCAAGGTCGCTATAACTATGCTGGCTTTTCATTATTTACTCTCTTGCATTTCGTCGCAGTCCAACAAGAGATCTTGCAACTGCCGTTCATATTCATCACTGGCTTGCCATAGGCCACGCTGGGCTGCTTCCATTAAGCGCTCAGCCATCTCTTCCATAACTTGTGGGTTATTATCTTTTAAAAACTGCTGATTCTGTTCATCAAACAGCAATGCATCACACACTTGTTTATATTGATAGTCTGCAATTAAATCTGTCGTTGCATCATAGGCAAAGAGGTAATCCACAGTCGCCCCCATTTCAAAGGCACCTTTATAACCATGCTCTCGCATCGCTTCAATCCACTTTGGGTTTAATACGCGAGAACGCAATACACGGTTCAATTCTTCTTTCAACGTTCTAACAACTGGCTGATGTGGGTTACTGTTATCACCATGATAAATACTCGGTGCACGACCAGAATACACAGCCGTGGCATTACTCATTCCGCCTTGAAATTGGTAATAGTCATCGGAATCAAGTAAGTCATGCTCGCGATTATCTTGATTTTGCACAACAACTTGCAGATGACTTAGCTGATGTAAAAAAGCCTCTTTTGCATCCACGCCATCCCCTGCTTTGTTGCCATATGCATACCCACCCCAGTTTAAATAGGCTTCAGCTAAATCACTTTTTTGCTCCCAACAACGCTCATCAATTAAGCCTTGTAAGCCTGCTCCATAAGCACCGGGTTTAGATCCAAAGACACGATAACTGGCCTGCCGCTTAGCTTGTTGAACCGTCATGCCATCCGCGATAAGTTGTGCTTCTCGCTGCTCAATATTTTGCTGAATCACATTCCCATTACCTGGCTCTCGTAGTTCTCTGATTGCCAACACCGCCGCATCAAACAGAGCCATAACATTCGCAAAAGCATCACGAAAAAAGCCAGATACTCGCAATGTCACATCGATACGCGGACGATTAAGTAATTGAAAAGGTATCACCTCAAAATCGACCACGCGATGACTACCTTGAGCCCAAATCGGTTTAACGCCCATTAAGGCGAAGGCTTGTGCAATATCGTCACCACCCGTGCGCATGGTTGCCGTCCCCCAAACCGATAAACCTAATTGCTGAGGGTATTCGCCATGTTCTTGCAAATGACGATGAAGTAAGGCTTGTGCTGATTTTTGGCCAAGCTCCCAGGCCGTTTTAGTTGGGATTGCCCGGTTATCAACAGAATAAAAGTTACGCCCAGTTGGTAATGTGTCTAAGCGGCCACGAGTTGGTGCACCACTTGGACCGGCCTCAATAAATTTAGCCGATAACCCATCAACGATAGCTTGCAATTCATTATCAACACTCGTTTTTAATGCGCTATGAATATGCTGCTGTGCATAACGTAACAGTGCACAAGTGGCAGGATAAAGCGCAAGTGCATCTAAATTTTGTGCATCTAATAGGTACTCTGTTACCCAGCGTAACGCCAATAATTCTAAGCGTTCACGTGTATCTGCTTGGCTACGCCACAGCGTGTCGCTAACAGCGGCTAATAATGGCGGCTTATCACCTTGCCATGGTCTCCGATCGGCTTGTAATGGGTCAAACAACTGACCATCAACAGTCAATGCAAAATCAGCAACTAAACAATGTAATATACCCTGATTTTGAGGGCCTTCACCTCGCGGTAAACGTAATAATGCAACCAGCGTATTGGCGACCTTATGCGCATCAGGTAACTGGCCAAAGATATGCAAACCATGACGAATTTGCGCTTCTTTAATGTCACAAAGGTAAGTGTCTAACTCTTCTAATACTTGCTCGTCATCTTCGAGTGCAGCTTGATTTAATTCTTCTACAATATGTGTCTGCTGCACTTTTTCTAAAATTTGCTCACGTAACCAAGACTCTCGTCGTGTATCTAACCCTTGAGCTTGATAATACTCATCCACCAGTCCTTCTAGCTCGGCTAATTCTCCATAGCTTTCGGCTCTTGCCATCGGCGGCATTAAGTGATCAATAATCACCGCTTGGGTACGTCTTTTTGCCTGCGCCCCTTCCCCGGGGTCATTAACAATAAAAGGGTAAAAATGAGGCATCGCACCTAACACGGCATCGGGCCAACATTCATTCGATAAGGCTAACCCTTTGCCTGGTAACCATTCCAAATTACCATGCTTGCCGACATGAATAATCGCATTTACTTGGTAGGTCACTCGTAACCAAAAGTAAAACGCTAAATAATGATGAGGTGGCACGAGATCAGGGTCATGATAATTAGCGAGCAAATCAATATTAAAACCACGCGCGGGTTGAATCCCAACAAAGGTTTCACCTAGGCGTATTCCAGATATCATTAACCGCTCATTGCGGCACTTAATATCCTCTTCTGGTTGTCCCCACCGCGTATTGATCGCTTGCTGACTTTGCTCCGGTAATGTTGCAAATAATTGTTTGTACTCTGCTAAGGATAAACTCTGCCAACAAGGCAAATGATGTAAGGTATTTGGGTTATTGGTCACTGCTTCTAATAATGATTCAATTAATGCATTACCATTCTCAGGAATATCTTCAACTGGATACCCCGCCGCTTGTAAACGACGTAAAATATTAATCGTTGATTGAGGCGTATCTAACCCAACGCCATTACCAATGCGTCCATCTTTGGTTGGATAATTCGCTAAGACCAGCGCAATACGTTTTTTATTATTATCCAGCGTTGATAGTTGCAGGTATTTTTTAGCAAGCTCAATCACAAACAGCGCACGCTCATGATGTAATTGATACTGTACTAGTGATATCTGAGTTGCTTGATCAAAGAACGCCTCGCTTTTAAAGCTAATTGCCCGCGTTAAGACCTTTCCATCCATTTCAGGTAATACCACTTGCATCGCAATATCACGACTACGTAAACCTTGTTTATATTCTCGCCAATCGTCCAAAGTGCTACTCGACAGCACCACTTGTAAAATAGGGATATCAACTGTAAATAAGCGTTTAAAACTATTTGGCTCCGAACTTAAGTCTGGAGTGCTGACGGTGTTGGCAGCAAAACCGGTGGTATTCAATATTAAACGACAATCAAACTCTGTTAACAGCTGATTCACAACCAACATCGCTTGCGCATCTTTTAATGAGCTAATCACAATGGGTAACGGGTTAATACCATTTTCAGACATTAAATCAATCAACTGATCAAACATCTCGCAGTTCGCAGATTGCAAATGGCTACGATAAAAAATCAGCGCCACTGTTTTTTGCTGAGATTGCCACTTTTGCATGACCAGCTGTTGATTATAAAACTGAGCTTGTGCTAAAAACGTGGGGGCTTGGCATGTGACGTCGAGAGAAAAAAACAACTTATTTAAATAATTGAAAAGTTGCACACTGTTTTCAATACCACCCCCACGAAAATAACGCCATACCGTATGCTGGACGACTTCAGAAACGTTCGATAACTCTGTTAACTCAGGGTCAACATTATCATCACCGGGAACCAATATAAGCGTTCTTTCCGGCTTCTCGGTTGACCAACGCAACAACCCTTCAACGCCGTATTTCCAATACGCTTTGCCACCTAATAGCGAGACGACAACTACTTTCGCCTGCTCAAGCACCTTACTTTCATAAAGGTCAAAAGCAGCAGGCTTTAGTAAATGTGTCCAATTAGCCAAACGTGTTTCAGCCAAGCCCGGTGTTTGCTTAGCTTGTTGAAAACCCACTGACAAGGCTGTCAATTGACTATCGGCTGCACTAAGCACAACGAGTGGTGCGGGCGATTGCGCTAAATCGACAATCCCCTCTTCTTCAACAAACCCGCCTGGCTGTGCTGCTAATAGATGCATTGCCGATTAAACCTCAGCCGTTTTCAAAATGCGTAATACTGCTGCTTCATCTAAGCCTTTACCAATTAAGACTAATTGTGTGCAAGGGGTTTCTGAAGCGTCCCATAATCTATCAAAGTGTACATCTAAACGCTTGCCTACGGCTTGTAACACTTGGCGCATCGGCTTATTTTCTACTGCCGCAAACCCTTTTACACGGAACAAGTTAAAGGTATTCAGTAGCTCCGTGACACTGCCTTTTAATTTTTCTGCATCGACCTTGCCTAAACTGACAACTATCGAGTCAAAGTGGTCATGAGCATGATCATGGTGTTCGCCATGTGCATGGTGATGATCATGATGATTATGCACTTGCTCGATGTTTTTTTCAGAGGCGGCATTGATGCCAATCAGTACCTCTATTGGCACATCACCATGATTGATATATGCGGTTTTTACCGAGTCGGGTAAACGCTTTTCAATAACCGATTTCACGGTTTTCTGGGCATCTTGATCTAACAAGTCACTTTTACTCACGACCACTAAATCAGCTGAATTTAATTGATCATCTAATAGCTCTTGTAAGCTTGGATCATGATCTAAGCTATCATCGAGCGCGCGCTGTGCCTTCACCTTCTCTTCATCTGCAGCAAATCGCCCTGCAGCAATCGCTGGTCCATCAACGACCGTGATGACTGCATCAACTGTGCAATGCTCTTTAATACCCGGCCAATTAAACGCTTGTACTAATGGCTTTGGTAAAGCAAGTCCTGATGTCTCGATCAAGATATGATCTATCTGATCACGGCGCTCAACCAATTTTTCCATCACTGGTAAAAATTCTTCTTCTACGGTACAACAAATGCAGCCATTCGCTAATTCATATATTCCATCATCTCCACCAATGAGCTCTGCTGTTTCATCTTCACATTCGAGTGGACAGCTACGCAGTAATTCAGAATCAATATCTAGCTCGCCAAATTCATTCATAATCACAGCAATACGCTTGCCTTTGGCTTTTTTAAGTAAATTAGCCAATAAGGTCGTTTTACCACTACCCAGAAAACCAGTTACTACGGTCGTCGGAATTTTATTTAATAAGAGATTACTTGCTGACATTATGTTCCTCTAACTCTTCAAGGGTGAGCTCGCCTTTACGACGGCGAAAAATATTGGGCTTATCTTTATGGTAAAGATAAGAATCATTAAAATTGTCTGTATCTAACACGTGCCCAACTAAAATAAGTGCGGTAAGTTTAAAACCTTTCGCTTCTACTTTTTCAGCAATATCCCCTAAGGTTCCAGTGACCTTATCTTGATCCGGCCATGAGCTTCGATAACACACCGCTACAGGGCAATCTTCACCATAGTGAGGAAGGAGTTCCGCGACAATTTTTCGTATTTTAGTGACCCCTAGATGGATCGCAAGGGTGGCACCACTTTGTGCTAATTGTGGTAAACGCTCACGCTCTGGGAATGGAGTTTTACCTTCATAGCGCGTCATAATCACAGTTTGTGACACACCAGAAAGTGTTAGTTCTTTGCCGAGATAGGCGGCAGATGCTGCCATTGCACTGACACCTGGTATCACTTGATAATCAATATTGTGTTTTTCAAGACGACGGATTTGCTCCGCAATTGCACCATATAATGCGGGATCACCGCATTGCAAACGCGCCACATCTTTTCCGGCGTTGGCCGCTTCCACAAAGTAAGCTTCCATTTCATCAAGGTTAATTTTGGCAGTATCAACAATCAATTCTGCACTTTCCTCGACATCTTGTAACAATTGCCGTGGAATCAATGATCCTGCATATAACACAACTGGACATTGCTTAAGTATTCGTGCACCTTTAATCGTCATAAGTTCAGGATCACCTGGCCCTGCACCAATAAAATAAACGGTCATGTTTCATTCCTTAACACTATTTGTATTCTGCCTATTACGCTAAAGCTGCGTATTTCAGCCAGGCTCAACATTTATGCAAAACCATGCTCACCCTCTCCATACAAGGGTAAATTGGGCAACAGTCTATAGTTTCTTTTTATAACCTCGTGGCGTGTATACCCACTCTTTTTGGCCATTAACAATATGCCTTGATTCGCTGTTACCTACGCTCACCAAAGTGAACATATCAACGTCTTTCGCATCTAATTCATCTAAACGGATGATACGAATACTTTCATCTTCTCGAGTAAGTTGCCTTCCTAATAACACGGGAGTAGAAGCTGGGCGATATTGTAATAACACATCTCGGGCATGGTTTAATTGCCAATCGCGCTTTTTAGATACCGGATTGTAAAAAGAGATAACAAAGTCCCCTTCTCCTGCGCTATGAATGCGTTTATCAATTGTTTCCCACGGCGTTAATAGATCGGATAAGCTAATCGTACAAAAGTCATGCCCAAGCATCGCGCCAACACAACTTGCTCCCGCCTGCATCGCCGAGATTCCCGGTATTACTTGAATTTCAACCTCTAACCATTCAGGGTTCTGTTGATCGCCCTCAAGTTGTCTATCAAGTAATTCAAAAACCAATGTTGCCATCGCATAAATGCCAATATCACCACTTGAAATAAGCGATGTTGTTTTACCGCTGGCAGCTAAATCGAGTGCTAATCGTGCTCGCGCAATCTCTTCCCCTAAAGGTAAATCATGGTGTACCTTGTTATTACAAGGTGCCCCTAATAAGTCCAAATAAAGCCCATAAGCGACTAGATCCGTACTTTCCTCAATCGCTTGTAATGCTTTTGGCGTGACTAACTGCGCATCACCCGGCCCCATGCCAACAATAAAAAGTTGTTTTTTACTATTCATTTCATTCCTTACTTTATGTGACTATTTTGACCGGACTCGGTGCACTCAATAGCACAGCTTTTATTGGCCTTATGGTAACTTCTCGCAATAGAGCATGTTGCCTGTCTATTTTTATGCTTATTCAGTAATAACTCACTGCCATTATCGGTATATTGTTGAGCTTGATATAACGCCGCCGATTCTGCCACACCATACACGCCAACGGTCTTCAATATATAATCCGATTTTGTCGATAACCGCTCTTCCATCTCACTTAACTGTGCGGCACTAAACGTCAGATACGGCTTACCTAATGTTGTAGCCAGTGACATTAAGCCCACTTCATCGGCTTTAATATCAATGCTACAAATGGCACTCACATCCTCAAAGGTCAATCCGGCTTTAATTAAACATGCTTCCAGTAATGACGCTAACACCGCTTCTGGACAGTCACGCTCACACCCCATGCCCACTACATAGACCGGCTTGATATAACTGTTCGCCGTGGTGATCACTACCTGATTATTCAACTGTTCAGAGACTTGCCGCGCTAGCTCATTCGCGCCACCTTCATGCCCTGAAAGTAATGGGATCACGAATTCACCTTTTTCATCCAACACGAGTACGGCGGGGTCAGAATATTTATCATTCAGCACTGGCGCTAAGGTGCGCACTACAATCCCCGTGGCACAAATAAAGATAAGCTGCTGACCTTGCATAAAGCACTCTTGCACAACCTTGGTAAAAGGAGTGGGTTTAAAACAGATACTCACCGGCCCAGAGAGTGACGTTTGCATCAAGCTGTGCTTTAAACGCCGTGCCAGCTGCAAACCAGTGTCGGTCAAACACACAATCGTAATCATTCGCAAGGCTCATCACGTGTTATAACAAACAATGAAAAATAAGGACCCGCTTGATCGGCTAGCTGGGATAAGTCACTCACCACCTGTTGATTATCACGGCTGATATACTCTAAATACTGCGCGTCATCAAAGCGATTGGTTTCTTTTAACAGGGTTAATATGCGCGCTCTCTCTTGTCCTGCTTTCATGATAACCACCGCATCATGTTCACATAATGCCGCTTTAATTTTTTGATCACTGTGGCGCCCTGTGACCACGGCAAATGATTGCTTAAGCACTGTCAACGGTTGCTTTAATTCAGCGGTTGCGGCAACAAATGCGGGAATACCGGGGATCACTTGAGAAGTGTACTGGCTATCTAAACGAGCTAATAAATAAGTAAATGAGCCAAAAAAGAGTGGATCACCCTCACATAAAAACACCACTTTCTTACCTGTTTGCAGTTGCTCATGTATTTTTGATATGGCCTTATCATAAGCAGCATTCGCCGCGGCTCTATCACGAGACATCACAAAATGTATTCCTAAATGAGATTGTGTTTTACGTGGTGCTTTAAATGCTTCAGCGGCAATCGACAATGCATGTGACTGCCCTGATTCGTTTTCTAAATAACAAACAACATCTGCATCTTGAATTGCACGAAATGCTTTTAAAGTTAATAATTCGGGATCACCAGGTCCAACACCTACGCCAATAAATTGCCCAATACGTGGCGAGCTTTCAGAACATGCCTTATTCACTTTCACTTCCTTTGTTACATGGTTTTAGGTTGCACTTCGTAAAGCTAAATAAACTAACGGGCAATGCTGGCTGATAAGCCAATTGTTCCGCCAGACTTCTGCTCTTGCTTACTGCGATTTGTAACGTTTCTAATTCACTATCGTGTTGATTTTCGCGTTGCTCATAAAAGGCTAAGCATTGTGACTTGGTTTTTTCCATCACTGCAGATACTAGGATTTGCCCACCAGCAGGCAATTGCTGCCAAAGTGTCTCAAGTAAATGAGGAAGTTCGCCATCACTGCCACCAATAAATATTTTGTTAGCAGCAGGTAATGAGGTCAGTGCATTAGGTGCACGCCCCCACGTCGGATACAAGTTACTCACCACACCAAATTTTTGTTGGTTGTGAATTAAACAATCAAAGCGTGCTTGATGGTGCTCAATGGCATAAATCGATGCCTTTGGCTGCCAATATGCCAACTCAACTGACACCCCGCCACAACCTGCTCCAATATCCCAAATCACATCGTCATTAGCGGGTTGGAGCAATGACAAAATCGCTAAACGCACTTCGCGCTTGCTGATCATTCCTTTACTGCCCAACTCACCTGTTTCAAAATCGGTATCCTTAATACCAGGAAACTCGGGTAAGTAACCGCCATTTCGTCCACATTCAATAAACGACACATGCAATGCGTCAAACTGCCATTCGCCACTCAGTAATGCTTCAACAGTAAAGTGAGTAATCTTTTGATCGCTATAGCCTAAACGTTCTGCGACAATAATCCTCGCATCCGTAAACCCCGTTTGTAGACAAATCTCAGCAATATGTTGAGGCTGGCTATGCTTATCGGTAAGCACTAATAAGGTACGCTGTGCTTTTAAAGCTTGCTTTAATTTTGCTAGCGGGCGGCCATGTAAACTCAACACAACAATATCTTGCTGAGCGACACCTAAACAGTGGCAAGCCTGTGTGATGCTCGAAACAGCAGGGAAAAATTGCACCTGTGCGTCATCGCAATGCTTAGTAATCCAGCTACCTATGCCATAAAAGAGTGGGTCGCCAGATCCTAAAACAACGACTGGCTGAGCACGTACAATTAACGATTTTAACGCAGCTAGTTTTGGCATTAGCGCCACTTTGGAATGATAAGCATCATCACTAAGGTGGGCTTTAATGGTCAATAATTGCCGTTCCGAGCCAATAATTAATTGCGCAGATTGTAAAGCTGCCAATGCCTCTTGGGTTAACAGTGCGGTTTCAGCCACCCCCAATCCAACCACGCTAATAGTACGAGGATTTGTTATGTTTTCTGACATTAGTAGAATTCACCATTGATACAGCGTAGCAAGGCGTTACAGGTCGCACTAGAAACCGCACTGCCGCCTTCTTTACCGAGTAAGGTAATGCATTCGATCCCCAATGCTTGATGATGCTCCCATAACGCTTGTTTTGACTCAGCCGCCCCAACAAACCCAACAGGCATGCCAATCACTAGCGCAGGTTTAGGCGCCCCTTCAGCGATCATTTCCAATAATCGAAATAGTGCAGTCGGTGCATTACCTATCACTACAATACTGCCTGCTAAATAGGGTAACCAATCCGCTAATGCGGCCATCGTTCGCGTTTCTCCTGTCGCTTTGGCCCGAGCTGGCACACCTTGAGCATTTAAAAAGCACAACGGTTCGGTTTTAATCATGCGCTTGGTAATACCCTGCTTGACCATTTCCACATCACATAAAATTGCCGCTCCGTTTTGTAACGCTTTTATCCCCGACTGGCACGCCTGTTCGCTTAATTTGACATGTTCCGCGACGGCTGGAATACCAATGCTATGTACGATACGCATCACCACTTGCTGTGCTTCTATCGATAAATGATCAAGTTCTGTTAACGCCCGTATTTGGCGAAAACTTTCTTGCTCTATCAAGGCGGGATCGTGGATATACTGAAACTTCATGTTATTTTCTCTTGCTTTGCCAAGTCACTTAATAACGCAACACAACTTGATCTATTATCAACCTGATAAGTTAATGGCTTAAGCTGTGGGCGTTGAAATTGATAAACGGGGATAGCAGCTTGCGCAGCGGCTTGAATTTTTGCGTAAGTCGCTTCACCTCCGCTATTTTTACTAATGATCACATCGATATGATGATCCACCAGCAACGCTTTTTCTTGTGCCAATAAGAAAGGCCCTATCGCCTTTAACCAAGTGACGTTCTCTGGTAGCGTCACTTTCGCTGGCATTGCCGTCCGCAACACAATATGTCGTGCTTTTTTGGCTAAAGCATCAATGACTGATTGACTGATTTGTCCTGCGGTAACAAAAACACACTGATGACTTGCGATTTGTGATATCACCTCTGACCATTGGCTTATTTCAATCCAATGATCTTGCTCTGTTTTGGGCCAAGGCAAACGATGAAAGCGAATGGCGGGAATAGAGAGGTCCTCACTCACCTGTGCAATACGGTTGCTCATTTGTTGCGCAAAAGGGTGCGTTGCATCTACAACATGACTAATGCCCTGATCGTGAAGATAACGCGCTAAGCCACCAAACTGGGTAAACCCGCCACTAATAACAGCACACGGCACCGTTGCTTTGCGAACAAGGCCGGCAATACTGTATACAACATCAACCCCTTGTTCGTGCAATGTTGTAGCTAATTTACGGCCATCTGCCGTCCCGCCAACAATTAACACTTTCATTGTGCTATCTCTCGCCTTTGATTGATCGCGGCTAACTGTTCTGATGTGGCACCATTGCTATTGGCGACAAACTTGCCTTTTCTATCCACGGCCCAGATTTCAACCTCTATCGACTCGTGAACAATATCGGTGGCAACAGTGAGTGCGCGTTGACAAATCTCTGCCGCAATATCAATTTCAAGGGCTTGGCATTGATTAAGCACTTCGATAGTTGTATTGGCAGCGAGGATCTGCTGTTGTACTTTTTCACTCGCACCTAATGATTGTGCAATGCTGGCAAGCTGGTGAAAATCGATACTGGATTGGCGACTATTGAGATCTAAGTGACCATTCGCTAATTTGGTTAACTTTCCAAAGCCTGCGCTGATACTGAGCTTAGTAATGCGATAACCTGTTTGTGCTTGTTTTTTTTCACGACGCAGGTATTTCAACATTGCCCCAACAAAGTCGCCCATTTCTATCAAGCTCATGTCATCCATCCCATAATGCGCTTTAATTGCACGTTCACTAGCATTCCCCGTCGAGGCCGCTATGTGTATCACACCGTTGGCACGCGCCACATCAATACCTTGATGAATTGATGCGATATAAGCTGCACAGGAAAAAGGACGAACAATCCCCGTTGTCCCTAAAATAGATAGCCCACCGATAATACCTAGCCGCCCATTCATGGTGTGTTGGGCAATTTTCTCACCATTTTCCACTCCAACCGCAACTTCAAAACCACCTTGGTATTGATAAGTAAGAGCATAATGTTGCAGGTGGCTTATCATCATTTTACGTGGAACAGGGTTAATGGCTGGCTCTCCTACTGTTAGAACTAAGCCTTCTCGTGTAACCGTACCGACTCCGTGTGCCGCTTTAAAGGTGATGCCGGGCTGAGTAGTTAAGCGCAATTCCACAAAAACGGTGGCGCCGTGTGTTGCATCAGGATCATCGCCTGCATCTTTAACTGTTGCGGTGCGTACTCCGCCATCAATCCCCTGATAACTGATAATATCTAAATTTACTTTTTCACCACGAGGTAGAGTAATTTCAACGAATTCGGGTTGTTTATTTGCCAATAACGAACGCAGCGCAGCAACACAGCAAGCAGTAGCACAACTTCCTGTGGTTAAGCCATTACGTAATGGCTGAGCTGTTTCACTCGATTCTGGCCACATCGTAATTAGTTGCCTTTTGGATTAATACTGTTTGGCTGATTCGTAACCACAGCATGTTGATCATTTTCCCAAGCATCAAGCATCTCTTTATCTGCTTGTTGCAAGTGACCACAAAAAATATCTGCAATCAGGCGCGGGTTGGATGGAAAAAATAGATGCAGATAACTGGCGGTTAAATTTTTATGACGATAAATCGCCTCTCCCGGTGCAGGATGACGTTGCCGTTGACCATAACCTATAGGCTGCATATTCATGATTGCACGTGAGCGGTGATGCGCATGCCCATGGATCTCTCCTTCGGGTAATATCGCTTTTTGCATGCCTTGGCAGCCACGTTTACCTGACATACTGCCGTAACCATTTAGTAGCCCCAACATAGTATGTTGCTGTTCTTGCAAATCCAGCAACGAATCCAAACAATATAGGAAACCACCACACTCTGCTAACACTGGTTTGTTCGCATTAAAAAAGTCATTAATTTGCTTATGCAATACACTGTTGTCCGCCAAGGTTTGTGCATATAATTCAGGGTAACCACCCGGTAACCACAATGCATCAGCTTGCGGTAGTTGCGTATCTTTCAAAGGAGAAAAATAGCGAAGCTTTGCTCCCATCTCTTCTAATAAGCGCGTATTAGCCTGATAAATAAAGCTAAATGCACTGTCACGAGCCACAGCAATGTTTTTTCCAACCAATAAAGCTTCAACAGTGGGCGTTTGTACACTATAAAAATCAACTTCCGGCGGTAAGGTTAGCAATCGACTGGCTTCACTCTTGTTTCCTTGCGCTCGATCTTGCCCTTCTAGCAACCACTGACAACCTAACGTAAACTTTTCTTCTAACTGCTCACTGACTTCACTGGCTTGCACTAAGCCTAAATGCCGCTCTGGTAATGCAATGTTTGGATCTTTTTTAAGGCAAGCAAGTAACGGCAATTTATCTGCCAGTGCGTCACTTATTAGTTGGGCATGACGCGCTGTACTACAGTTATTAGCAATTAGCCCGTAACATTGATAATCATCTCGAAAATTAGCTAGCCCTATCGCCACTGCCGCAGCCGTTTGCGCCATCCCTTTCACATCCATGACAATGGCAATCGGAATATTAAAACGCGCGGCTAAATCGGCACTGGACGGCTCGCCATCAAACAACCCCATCGCCCCTTCGACTAAGATGAGATCCGCTTGCTGAGCTGCTTGATACAATTTTTGTTGGCAATAAGCTTCCCCGGCCATCCACATATCCAACTGCTCAACATGCCCCTTTGAAGCTTGTGCAAGAATTTGCGGATCTAAATAATCAGGACCTGTTTTAAACACTCGGACGACTTTGCCTTGGGAGGTAAAATAGCGTGCAATAGCCGCAGTGATAGTGGTTTTACCCTGACCAGATGCTGGGGCCGCTAAAAATAAGGCTGGGCATGAGGCTGTTTGAGTTACGTGATTATTCATCAATATATTCCCTACTTTATCCATTCATGGCGACATATTCAGCTGCTAGCTGCTGCGCCAAAACGGGCCCTCTCCCTCGCTTTACCACTGACTTTTCAATATCAACCAGTAACGTGGGAACATTAAGCTTTAAATCATGAATGTCTGCGCGAGTTCGCCCATCAGTAATCAAATAACAAAAAAATGAAATGCCCGGATAACGCAATCCAAGTTGTTGAATAGTCAGCGCGGCTTTTTCTAGCATTAAGCGAAATGGTGTTCCTCCCATGGCACTAATATCATTGAGTAAATGATCCACCGATTTAGGCGCTCGTCGATCTTTCATCAGAACTTCAACTTGCTCATTACCAAACCCTAGCAAGGTAACTTTGTCACGCTGTAAATAGGCATTCTCGGTGATTTTTTTGACCACTGATTTTGCAAACCCTGACAAGCTATCGGTTAACGTTGATGCGGAAGTATCTAATAAAATCAAATGCATTTTCTGACCGCCCTTCTTGTCTTTTTTGAACACCCAACGTTGTGGCGGCCAATGATCTAAACTGTTAGCCAAAGTTGAAAACCAATTTGGTTTTTGACTATCTTGATGAGCACGTTGCAACCCTCGACTGTTTTGCCCTTTATGTTGGCTTATCTCGTGACGCCTTGCTAACGAAGCATTCTTTGCTAGAGCATGATCAAGCGCAGATGGCAGTTCAATCGCAGAAGAGTTTGCTACTGTTTGGCTCTCAGCAGACTGCATCGACATCGCTCCCCAATCACCCGAGGCACCTGAGGTGTGATGTGGTTGCTCATTATCTTGTTCATCCTCAAGCTCATTGCGCTCTTGGGGACGTGAAAAAGGACTTTGTTGCTGATCAGACGGTTTATTATTATGGCCTGATGAGCCATTCCCCTTAGCTGGTGGGGTCATATTTTGCATCCGGTGTAATAACACCAAAGGGGCAACCTGCTCAATATCTTCCATTGTAACGGCATTTCGACCACACCACGCTGCATGCGTTAAGCTGGCACGGTGCATAATGATATCAGCACGTAAACCATCCACATGAGCTGACTGACAACGTGTCGCAATCTCGGTAAAACAAGCATCATCACAGGTTACCTGTGCTAATAACGTCTGAGCATCGCTAATTTGCTGTTGCAACTGAGCTTGCTGTTCATGGTACGCTTGGCAAAAGCCATCACTATCCTGTTCAAAGTGCTGTCGCGCCTTCATGATATTAATGCGCTCTTCAACACTGTATTGGTTATCCAACTCCACCATTAACCCAAATCGGTCTTGCAGTTGTGGACGAAGCTCGCCTTCATCAGGATTCATGGTACCAATCAACGTAAACCGAGCCGCATGCTGGTGGCTGATACCATCGCGTTCAATAATATTCACACCACTACTGGCCACATCTAATAGCTGATCAACAAGGTGATCTGGTAATAGGTTAACTTCATCCACATACAATACGCCCTGGTGGGCTTTTTGTAGTAACCCAGGATTAAACTTTACTGCGCGATCTTGTAGAGCGTGATCCAAATCCAATGTACCAATCAGCATTTCCTCGCTAGCCCCTAAGGGTAACGATACAAATTGCGCGGCATTATCGACTGTATTCGGCAGTAAATCGGTAACGGCTTTCGCTAACGTTGATTTAGCACAGCCACGTGGACCGGATATAAGCACCCCACCAATGGCAGGATTAACCGTTGTTAATAACAGTGCTAATTTAAACAACGCTTGTCCTTGCACTGCACTAAAAGGAAAAATATGTGGGGTTACTTGATGACTCATTGTGACTCCTCATGCCACTGCAATTGCAGAGGTAATTTGTTCAGTTAACTGACCTTCTGCTAACACAAGCTGGCGCGTCATTAACTGCTCTGAAAACAATTTATCATGAGAAATAATAATCATTGCCTGAGGTAATGCTTGTAAAACATGTAATAAACGCAACTTCGCTTTTTCATCTAAGGCATTGGTAGGCTCATCTAAAATCAACACATCAGGATCCATGGCTAACACACTGGCTAATGTGATCATGCGTTTTTCTCCTCCGGAAAGCTGATGCGTAATACGGGATTCAAACCCTTGCATACCCAGTTTTTTAAGGGTATCTAAGGAGATTTGTATCGCCTGTTGCTTTGAAAATCCTAAATTTAACGGGCCAAACATCACATCTTCCAACACGCTAGGGCAAAATAATTGGTCGTCAGGATCTTGAAAAAGAAGGCCTGCTTTAGCACGCATCCGGTTAAATTGCTTTTCACTTTCACAGCGTTCGCCAAACGCAATGACCTCGCCTTGTTTGGCTTTCTTTAGGCCAACCATTAAATGTAACAAGGTAGTTTTGCCCACTCCATTATCACCATGAATCACCACGCGCTCACCGGCATGTAAGGTGAAATTGACCTTCTTTAACACATTACCACGCCGTGGGTAGGCATAGCTTAAATTATGTAATTGAATAAGTGGATTACCAGAATAAGTCATTAATATTCAGTCCAATGATTGATAGTAAAAAACACAAAAACAACAAACCAAAATACCCGTCAATACGAGATAGTTTCATATCATCACTTAGATAATATCGCCCGCAAAAACCACGGCACTTCATCGCATCAGCAATGCGTTCTGCTCGTTCAACCGACCTAATCAACAGCATACCAAATAAATAGCCGATACTTTTCCAAGTGTGGAGGTTGGTTTGTAATACAAAAGCGCGAGCCTGCATCGCACGACGCATACGCTTATATTCCTGACTTATCACTTCTAAATAACGCACCATAAATAACAATAAATGCACTAACTTATCCGGCACCTTAAAATGCGCTAATGCATGCCCTAAAGTAGACGCAGGCATTGTCGCGACCAATGCAAAAAGTACCAATAATACAGCATTCGCTTTAATAGTAATCAATAAAGCATGATTAAGCCCTTGCCAACTCGCTACCATTCCCCAAAAGCTAAAAATAGGATCGCCTGGCGTTGTAAAAGGCAAAACGAAAATAAGCATGAGCATAAAAAGGTCCATCGCCAGCATCCGACGTAAAGTGCGCTTAATATCCAATCGACTTGCTTTCACCAATAAAAAAGCCCCTGCTAGTCCAAATAGTGTCGGCAAAAATGATTGGCTTAATACTTCAACAAAAGCAAAGCCCGTCGCACTGACCACTCGAACACGTGGATCAACCCTATCGACCCATGATGCTCGATGCTTTAACGCCTGCCCGGACCATGACGTAAAGCTATGCTCAAGCTTCTCTGACATTAATGCTTCGCCTTTAATTTATGTTCTCGCCACAGCGCCAGCGCTCCGAGCAAGCCAAATATATAGCCAATGCCGCCCAATATATCCCGTAAACCTGATTTTTCTTTGAGTGATTGAATCTCTTTGCGTAATGGTTTTATTTGTTTAGCAATTGCCATCTCAAGTTGTAAGTGATTAATGGATGAGTTAGTTGCGAGTGGTTCCGCCACCGAATCAATACCTAATTGAGCTTGTTCTGATTCTGACATAGGAATAGTGAGAGCCGCACTATCGGGTAACTCTTCAACCGGTAATTGCATGGTCAATTGATGACCGGCCCCTAAGTTCACTTCAAATACATGAGTTATTGATTGGGTTGCCTGAAAGGTAAAAAAGCCCTCATCATCAGTAAGTACTTCTCCTAGCGCTACGCCCGACTGAGTTGAGACTTTTACGACACTGCCAGCACTGGCCATGCTACCATTTGAAAACCCAACTTCCCCTTCAATCGTAAATCCATCGGCATAAACTCCGCCGACAACATTATGCGCCGACGCGTTAGCACAGCCGATCAACAGCAAGATAACGAACCAATAAATACGCGTCATGATTGATGTCCGTTATCAATAAATTCAGGCTTAACCCTATGAATCAGATAAACAGCGGCATAAGAAACAAAGCCTTCTAGGATCATAATTGGAATATGGGCAGGTAACACAGCTTTGGCAGCCAAAACAAAAGAATCACCCGATAGAGCTAATGACAATGCGACCATCGTTGCGGTCAGTGCAATTGACATCGCACCAGCAACAGCGCCCCAGCATGCTGCAACATTGGCACTATTGCTAC
The DNA here is from genome assembly GCA_947504195.1 of uncultured Vibrio sp. Taxonomy (GTDB): domain Bacteria; phylum Pseudomonadota; class Gammaproteobacteria; order Enterobacterales; family Vibrionaceae; genus Vibrio. The sequence goes on from CANNGN010000003.1 coordinate 158,942, forward strand.
GTATTCCGCGATGACAAAGGTAAAATACGAATACCGCCGGTAATGCAATATTGAGTGTATTCACCCCGAGTACCAGTAAGCCACCAAAGCCAAAGAATATCACTTGTAATAATAACGCCACTAGCAAGGCAGGAAAGGCAGCCCACCCCAAAAGAAGCCCCAATAGCCCATTCATAATCAAATGAACACTTGAAAAGCCCAAGGGCAAATGAATATAAGATGCAATAAAAAAAACCGATGCTAATACGCCAATTAAAGGCAGGCGTTCATAATCCATTTTTTTTAAGCCAATATAAACACCAATTGCTGTTAATGCAGCCCCACTAACAAGTACCGGCACTGATAAAGCACCATCAACAATATGCATTGTTCTCTCTTAATATGTGTGAGTGAATCGATAGTCAATCTATATGACCCTCTACAAGCGATATCTTTACTTAACAATTACTGAGGTAGCTTTTCAGCTTGCACCCATATTACGGCATCTTGTGATAAAGGTTTACCCTTGTGAGTTGTTTTTTCGCCTACTCCGAGTGCGGCAAAACCCCAATGCCCGGCCTTTAATAATGGGAAATGAAACGTGCCATTTGCATCTGCATAGATGGTTTGAGCAATAAACGCATCAGATGAAGTTGGCATTATCGACGTTGCCGCAAAACGATTATTATCCATCTCAGGTATGTAGTTAATAAATTCAACCTCAACAGCGGCAAAAGGAACAGGCTTACCGTGTGACTTTACAACGCCACTAAATATCCCCCCTTCATATAATGCATAAGGCTTGGTTAACGGCACAATCTCAGCACTTAAATTTAAATCATCATTCCAACTACTCGGTAAGTTGCCGACATTGACAATCGTTTTAGTGATCTGCTGAATATAAATATCTTCTTCAGCTTCAAAGTAAGGAGAGGGTTGCAGAATAAATACATAATCACCTAGACCACGTAACTTAACCTGCGCTTGAAAGGCATTGCCAGTATCCACGGCACTTTGCCACTGAATGGCTTCAACCTTATTCAGTAAGTCCGTTTTTTTGCCTTTTTTGAGCATATAGAAAGCTTCAAAGGGTTCCACTTTCATAACATGACCGCTTATTGCCGGATGAGTAAAGGGCATTTTCAAGGTCACAGTACCACTTTTGTCATGCAATAAATGAGGCGTATAAAGCATTTGAAAATGTGCCTGGGCAGGCCACACTGACAAGCAACCTAATGCACTAATAAATAATGAATAAACTAATTTTTTGTCGATTTTATTTTTAAATAGATTTAACACAGAATATCTCCGTCTGAATACAAGCGCAGGCGAAGCTGGGAGGAGAGTGACTATGAATGGTACAGAATAAACGTTACATCTTTTTAGCCATCCGGTGAAGCCCTCCGCAACACCACGGTACTAGCGAATGAAGCCAGTATCATCCAATGGTTTGGTATCCGGGCTAAACAATTGTTATCACACAATGTTGTACCGTTGCGGGGGCAGCCTGGCTTTTCACCAGTTCCCAAACATTTAAAAAAATCACTTTTTTATGATCAGTAAATGTATCGTTTAAAGTCGATATCCAAAGGAAGCAGAACAGTAACTTGCTATGGGTCAATAAGTCAACCTACGTTGACTCTTTATTGTCGGAGTGATGATACAGAGAAATGAATAGCCACCAACTTAATAGGCACCTTTTAGTTAGACAAAATGACCAATAGGGAGGTGCTTATGCGCAGTAAAAGATATCCAAAAGAATTTACAGACAATCAAACTAACAAGAACACAAGGATCGAATGCATTAGAAAAAGAGAATATTGTTATACCGCTCTACTATACCCAATATGTTGTTAGTCAGTATTTAAAATCGAGCCGATAAGTTATGTCTATATTTAAATATAAAACGACAGATATCGAATGAGAAAGTAAAAATCAGAGGATAAAAACGAGTATATTTGAACTAACTTAGTGTTATTTCAGAGAGTTAGGATTTAGAACAATGAAGGAAAAGCTTGGAGCGTGCACCGGGAATCGAACCCGGATCATCAGCTTGGAAGGATTATACCATTCCAAATACTCTACCATAAAATAATCATATTACAATAAATACAATTAGTTATATATAACTACAAAATTGACTTTTAGAACATTTAGTGACATATTATGCCGAGATATAATTTTTTGGTCACCATAAAAAAGCTACTTTTGGTACCAAAACATTTATTATAGAGGTGTCAATTTGGCTAAATTTCTGTCCTCGCGTAAAAAGAAAAAATTATCATCAGATATCCATATCAAAGCTTACCCTGCGTATGACTTTTTTAATTCTCAGGCATTTCTCTTTGATAAGCCATCACTCGGAATCGACACACTAAACGCAATTCAATTCGGACAAATATTCTCAGCAACACACCCATCACCATCCAAATGCTACATATTTAGTGGGTTTGAAATTCCTGGTTTTTCTATACACCAGTTCGATATTCATAAGCATGCAGTGGTGATATTCGACGACTTAAATGATGATGAAATTGAATTGAGAGCATGGACAGGTGTATTTAGAGTTCTCATCGCTTCAACACGCAATAATCAATTAGAGCCGCTTCGTAAATCGGTCAACAACTCCGCACCAACATCGATCATTGAACATCTTTTTTCCTCGAAGAAAATCACTCAAGAATATTTTGCCAAATGCAGTCGCATGACCATTTCGGGATTAAAGAAGCAACGGGAACTACGGGAACAACCATTAATTACCTCTCATACAAAAGGAAGTTTAGAATCTGAACCCACTATTTTTGAGCAACTAAAACAAGCTACGAAATATGAATCACAGTGACTTAAATGGACGCTTTCAGGGCAAAAATCAGATCTACTTTCTTGAGAATTTATTCTGTGGATCTAAAGAGGAAAATGGTGCAATTGCCACGGAAGTCATCCGACTTTGTAAGCTATTACTGCCTGTCTACCAAAGTCAGTTCTCCGAAATAAAAATTTTAACGTCTCAAGCAACATCCCACTTAATCGACGATCCCCCTCCTTTGTCAGAAGTTTACGCTGGCTTCAAAGAAAAAAGTTTGTTAACTACATATGATATAGCTTGTTTTGTCGTCGCAGAGCTTACACGAGTGTCATACGACGCTAAATTATATGATCAGTACAAAGCACTAACATTAATGGTTGTTACTCACCTTAGTTTACAAGGAGAACATGATTCAAAAATTAAGCGTCTATGTAATGAAATGAGACAATACGCTTTAGGTAAACGGGAACAACTTGTCGCCTCTCTGCCTGATATATTTAGATCGGATTTTCCTTCACTGATTCATACCCTTCACGACTTAGAACACTCTAATGAATTTCAGTCCACCAACATCAGTAGACAAATTAGTAATTTTAAAGTGCCATACCGAGATGCCTATGAAAATAAACAAGGATTTACTCGAAAAGCAAGTACCAAAAAATTTCAAAGAGAAGGCAGGCTTCTATTAACAGATAAAAAGCATTTAAACGATGGCGACAGCGTTTACGTAGTTGAAGTCAAAGAATTAACCTTTAGCGAGCAGGAGAACAAAAGTACACACTGGATAGATGAAGAAGAACAGTCTATCCAATCAAGAACTCTGTCTTTAGTCACCTCAACAGACTCTGTGAAAAAAGACTATTCTACACAAGCTGTTCAAGCGCGAGCGATCAATGAACGTATCCTTAAGAAAAGCATGATGTTAACTTGTGATATCTACAGCATGACACCAGCGGAGTTACATCATTTGGTACATGATTGCGTTACCGCTCTGCAAAGTAAAGACACCAACAGCAAATATGCCAGAGTCCTCCTTCTAATGCTACTTACTGGCAATACGTTTAGCGAAATTATCAACTGGGCCGCTCAGAAGAATCATCGACACGATATCATTGGTGTAAAAAGAAAATTTACACTTCCTAGTCAAACACTACGTAAAGAACTGCACTATTTTATGCGAGAGGTATCCAAAGAGTACGTGCTCCCTCTTCCACTAAACCTTCTGCGCGACTTGAAGAGCTTCAAGTTTAGAGACGTTACTGAAAACGAACTTAAACTGTTTGTTTTAGATATAAAAAAGCGCCATCGAATCAAACTAACGTTAGGTAAAGTATCGTCCTACCTGCCGCAAGCATTAAAGGCGAATGGAGTTGACAGTACACTTGTGGGACTCATTACTGGTTATGATGTTAAAAATGAGCCGGCTCGATACTACACATATATCCCTTACAACGACTTATTATCCATATTCAAAAAGTATATAAATCATATAGGCAACGCCATTAAAACCGATTACTTTAACGGTCTTGCAGATATGCAACCTCACGCCAGCCTAGGCTCCCCCCTCTTCGTAAAAACAGATACATTACAGCTACTTTTTTCGCACCTCCAAACTAAGCTAAATACGATATCAAACGCTAATGATGAAAAGTATTCTGAGTATAGTCATAACCTTAAAGTTTTATATCTACAGTTAGTGTTAGGAATCGCGAGCGGTTACAGGCCAGTTGAAGGCTGGTTTGGAACAACCGACGACATTCATTTTTCAACAGGTGAGTATCGTATCGCAGAGAAGGAACGAAGGGTAGGCTATTTCGGTAGAACGGTCGTTTTACCCAAACTCGTACTTTCACTTATTAAAGACTATTTAGCATATTGTGAAAGGGCTGCTATCTTTTTCGCGGTTTCTTCTCCGCAACTCGCTGAACGGTATGTACAAACCAATAGTGGAGAGTGGGCTTTTTGCTTCTACCGTTTTCACGAGTCTATACAAGAAGCCAGCCCTTCAAGTTATATGCAGCACATCGACCCCATTTTCCCTTTACCTGCTAACTGGACTCGACACTATTTACGTTCTTACCTATATAGTCAGAGAATCCCAGATGAAAAAATCGGTGCATGGATGGGTCATACGAATTCAAATCAGTTGCCATTTGCTCAGTTCAGCCATCTTAGCCGAGTGGAACTAAGGCATATAAGTGATCTACTAGAGAAACATATAAATGAATTACTTCGAGAGTAAATAAAATGAGTCGCCGCTGTGGAGAAGAATCCCGACGGAATAAGCGCCTTGCACATATGGAGACAGTGCGGACTAAATCCCGTCAGTTGCTAGAAAAACAATTTCCCAATCCAGGAAATCAACCGACTGAGCACGAATTTATTTCAGGTTGGGAGCGTTTTAACCAAGGCTTGATGGATACCTTCGGTCTTCAGAGTGACTTTCGACTAGCCTTTAAACACGGCATTAATATTTTAACAAAATACCAACGCGAGCACGATTGGAAATATTCTGCCCCTACTCACCTAATAACCAATAAGATCCCAATACAGCTACGAACCCCTAAATGGATAAAAGGCTCATGGGCTCTATATGATGCGCTCCAACATTGGTATAAAAACAGGAATAGCCAGGAACAACGCGATATTCAGTTTCGCTACCAATCACTACTCTTATCGCTTCTTACAGATTCAGGGCAGTGTAATTTCGACGTTCTTATGGCTTTTCACAACATACTGCAGACGGGAGAACAACTCCCCCTTAAAAGGTTTGGAGACTATACATATGTAACTCTGACGTTAGCCAACGAAAAGCTCAATAGCAATGTTTATCAAAATGGGACTGCTATAACCACCTATCAATGTTATCTTTCCATAAAAACATTAGGTCTACTGAAGCGTTGGTATCGCCTAGATACTGCATCTTGGGTATTTCCAAAAAGTAGAAAAGAGCTTTATTTAATATTAACCAGTGACTTTCCTTCGCTGAAGAGTTTACCAACAACACTCTCCGAGCTGTGCTCTTGTTCTGCTTTCTGGTATGAGTACCATAGCAACCCCGATTTAAGTGAAGCGTTGTTAGAATACCGTATTGGTCGTACTCACTCATATTCGTTACCGGAATCTAACTTGATTCGCCTAGTAGCACCAACACTGTATCCAGTCCGCTCATCTTCTTTTCGAGATTTCTCAACAAGTGTTTCAGTGAAACAAAAACGTCGTTATTCGATAAGTAAAACGGGGCAAAAGCTAGAACAACATCAATATATCGGATTTCTGAAAGCAGCCTGTAAGCCTAATATTGAAAGAATAAAGATATCGCCGGAAAAAGTCAGAGTAAAACTGGAGAAACTGCTTGAGACATACAACTTTGTACCTTGGCAACAGTATTTTATTCAATGGCTTATTTACAAAACCTTTGGTTGTTCAGCCAAAACTGTACACCAATATATGCTCAATCAAGTCAAGTATTGGTGCTTGATGAACTCTGAATTTAATCTTAGTAAGGTGACGACAAGTATCGAAGTAGAAGAAATTTATCTAAACCAAATCAATCAGCATTTAACCGCCAAATCACAGCACTACTATGCGAACCGGCTCAAAGAACTTCACGCCTTTGCAGCGCCAGAGATGGGACTACCTAGCTTAAGTGATAGCTTTTTTCATATAGACTCTGGTCAAAAACATACCCGCGCAGGTTTAATTGATGAGCCCTTATTTAAAGCGTTGTTAAAACATATAGAAAACCTTGGTGATCTAAATTTAACCGATAAACTAGCTCTACAGACTATATGTGTTATAGCGTATCGTACAGGCCTGAGAATTAATGAGTTATCCAAGCTACAAATCGATAATTTAGAAGAGTCTCACACCGGATGGCTTGAGATCCGCTCAAATAAATTCGGAGATAATAAAACAGCTAGTGGGCTACGAAAAGTCCCATTGTTTCCTTTGCTGCTGAAGCATGAACACCAAATAGTTTCTAACTATATACGTGATAAAAAGAGCCATAACCCATCGCTATCAGCACCATTGCTGACAATAGGTGAGGACAAATTCAGACCATTTGATCTATTTGCTGTATCCAATTACGTCGGTAGAGTTCTACGAGCACTGTCTGGAGAAGACCACCTTGTTTTTTATCACCTTCGACATAGCTGCTTTAGCCGATTACAACTTATGCTTGAACATCGTCAGCCTGAACAATTACTCCCCAGCTTCTACCCCTACTCCCGCGAACGAACAACAACGCTATGTAAGCTGTTGTTCAAACACTCCCAAAGTAACGGTTATTGGGAAATTGCCTCATTTGCGGGCCATGAAAGTCCGCAAGTAACATTCAAACACTACTTTCACTTAAGTGACCTACTTGCTGCACCTTCAACCTTAGAGAAAAGTGTCATCATCTCACTTAGCGAATCGCAAATACTGGGGTTATGCTCGAGACGCCAATATCAAGCCATTAAGAAATTAAAAAGAAATGTACGCCTCGATGATACTTACGACTTACTCTGTGAGTCGTTAAATGTTCGAGTACTTCAAAATGAAATTAGCACTGTGAACACAGAAGATATCGAACTTGTGATTCCCACTAAAGAACGAATAAGCCTTAATACTTGCTACCAAGTACTTGATGCGATTTCTCGAGGTGAACGAATCGATTTATTGACATATAAATATCGCCTGAGTCAACAAACCATCGATAAGTGGTTAACAAACGCCGAGTACTTGAAATCACTAACGACCGGCTCCAATAACATAAAAATTAAAACGCAAAGTGCAACGAGTCGAAGGTCCAACTCATCTCGTCACTTTTCTCTTAGCCGTGCTCATGCTCTAGTTCCAGGAAAGCTCAAGACCATAGATGAAATCAAATACGCGGATAAGTTTGTCCAACTTCTTAGGTTAGAGTATAAAACCAATTCCGCTGATATTAGAGAAATGATGAATTACGCTCTAACTCATACATTCGTAAATAAATCGGGGATCACCTTCAACTCCCCAGAGACATTAAACAAATTTGTGAAAACATTCCATTTTGCAATACCAAGATCCCATTGGAGAGCCGTCAAGCTCGGCATCAACAGCAGTATTATAAAAGGAGATTGGCAATCCGTGATCAACGGAATGCAAACCACAGAAGAAAAGCGTGGTACTAAACATGGTCGAAGTGGCAAAGGCTCTATAAGACTTGAGCTAATTAGCTCAAGCGAAAAGCTGTATACGAAAGATTCTAAGATAAATAAGTACTCTTCTCACCTGCTTATCTATCTGATGTATATGTCATTTATCATGTTAGCCAAAATAAAAAATAAAGGGTCATGTTTAGGAACGCTAACTAAGGTGTACTAGCTCAGACCTGACAATTATCCAATTTTTATGGCGTTGATTGAATAGCCACCTGATTAATTCACATGTGTCGTGACGCAAAGCTGTAGCTCTATTTGATTCCTCTCAACCTAATCAGCCAATTGCATGGAAATAAACTCTGGCCGATTGTCCATACGGTTCTTTTGTGAATAACTACGTCAAGCGAAAGCTCGATTATATACTAGAAGTACACATTCTGCGGGAAACTCAAATCAATCCCAATTACGAGTGCTTCACGCTTAAAATTATCTAGAAAATTCAAGGTACGAAAGCATCTACCGTACGTTAACGAGCTCATTATAAAACCAATTACCTATCACTTATTTCCCTGCTTTAGAACGCATAACAGGATTGGGTTACGATCTGAAAATCGTTTCTTTCAACGTCGTCATTGGTTTAAGCTCAATAAACCGTATATTCGAGAAACTGAATCGCTAATGCTAGCTACTCGACACGCTCTACCTAAACCAACGTCATGTTCTTACTTTACATCATCAACCAGTTCACGGAGAACCGATAAGAGCTTTCGGACCACCGTATTTTATTTCTAGTTGTATTAAGTTGCATAATCAATACCGTATTCTCGGCACACATCTGAGACTTTTCGGCTGGCTTCAACTTCCGTCAAGATCTAAACAATATGTGATTCGGCATAGCGTAGTTTTTTCATAAGAATTCTCCGTTTGGATTAGTTTAAACGGACAACCTCTAAATCAGAATACAGCTATTTTAGGAGATAGCTACACTTCTAATCAATACTCATGTGGAAATTCAAACATTAACAATACCAACAGACAGATACCCAACTCAAAGCTAATGTGAGCCTGTCGGTGCGCTGCGAGTAGATGAATAATTATTTAGTAAAAATCGGCTAAAATCACATGCTTGTTTAGCATAACCTGATACATCTTTGTAGAACTGTGAATCTCGGTCTGAACGATAAACCGCAGCATACCGGACCAGAGGTAACTTCGGGCTAACATCTAAAATTCTGAGTTCATTGTTTTCTATTAGTGAGCTCATCGGTTTAAGTGGTAGATAAGTGACTCCAAAACCAGATAATGTAAGTCCTATTTGGGCTACGAGATCGTTGCTTACTAACGTATGACCAGCATAAATTTTATTTTGTGAAAACCATCTGTCGTAAATGACACCAGTTCCAGACCGTGGTCCCTGCATCAAAACATTAAACTGAGCGATATCTTGCAATGTAATTGTACCCTGCATATCAGTATATCCAGGAGTGCACATCCATGCATTTTCGACAGTTCCAAGTGGTTGTACCTTAAACCGAGCATCTTCATGGATATCTGGGACAATAATGAGATCAAGCGAGTCATCATTCATTCTTTCGAATAGGACTGAAGTTAATTCAACCTGTGGCTCAATAATTAACCGAGGATAATTCTGCTTGATCAATTTTACCAACTTTGGTAACCAAGTTAGGGCGGTTAACTCTGTAACTCCTATTCGAAAATGTTTACGTAAAACGGTGGGTGATGCCATACGCTCCAGCATGTCATCTCTGATTCCAATTAGGTCCTTTGACATGACCAATAATTCTCTACCTTTTTCCGTCAATTTTGCATTCCGACGAGAGCGGTCAAATATTTGAATACCAAATGCCTCTTCTAACTCATTGACTCGCTTAGATATCGCTGATTGTGTAGTGTGTAACTTGTCTGCAGCTGCGAAAAAACTACCCAATTCAGATATCCAATACAATGCTTCGATCTGCTTGAATGTGATCATTATCCATGGCCTAAGTTAATTAATATAAGTTGAATAAAAGGAATGTAAATCCATTCATTCTATTCGCTTTTATTTATATAGTATATTTTCTAGACTGAATATCAACTTATCAAAAACCAGTTTAATTGTTGGATAACTGCTGAGACTAGTGACAATAATTTATCCAATGCAGGGCTTATTAATGAATAATATCAACGAAACGATCAATGAGGATGTATACACCACTCCAATGAGTGCCAACTTGTTAGGTCAGATTCGTGCAAAGTTCCATTTTACTGAGCATTGCCCTTATTCCGGTCAGCGCGTATTTTTTGAAAGTGCTGGCGGCTCCTTGACTCTAAAGTCAGTTACAGAACGTACTGCGGAAATAAGTGCTATACCAGACAATGAGCATCGAAATAATCCCGCATCTCAAGCCATGAGCCTTGTCGTTAACGAGGGGTTAGAAAACCTAAAATTACTCTTTGGTGCAAAGAGTGGCATCGTCTTCGGTGGAGAAACAGGGTCAGAATGTCTTTTTCGTCTAATACGAAGTGCTGCACTCGCTAGCCTCGATGGCGGTTCAATTCTATCAAGTTCAGTCGAGCACCCTTCAACGTACAGTGCAACTCAAATCTGGGCGAAAAATACATCACGAGAGTGGGTTGAGGTTCCTTTCGATACCAAAAGTGGCATCGTTGATGCAATTGACTACGCGTCTTGTGTCCGTCCAGATACTCGCATTGCTACGATTATTCATACAAACCCGGTTACGGGGATTGTCATGAATGTTAAATCCATTGTTGATGCTATTCGAGCGGTTGCTCCTGAATGTTTCATTATTGTTGATGGCATACAGCACGCACCCCATGGATATCTGGATGTTGAAGCATATGGTGCAGACGCTTATGTACTGTCGTTATATAAGGTTTATTCGAAATTTAATAATGGTTACGCTTGGCTATCCACTCGAATGAGCGAAATACCGCATGATCGTTTGTTAGGAAAAAAAGCGAGTGAATGGGAGCTTGGTAGTCGTGACCCTTCTGCGCTAGCAGGGGTCACTGAAGTGGTTAAATATCTAACTTGGTTAGGTAAGCAATTTACCTCTGCGTCGGATGTAAGGGACCAACTCTATGCTGCTGGTAAAGCAATGCTCAGCCAAGAGCATTCTTTAATTTCACTGCTTGTCAATGGTAATACTGAATACAAAGGTTTGCTCAATATTCCCGGTGTGACAATTGTAGGGAGTACAGAGATCAACCAACGAGAAGGTGTTGTCTCATTTAGTGTCGAGAATTGGGATAGCGCTAGTTTAGTCGCTGCGCTTGGTGAACGTAGAATTCGTATTCATGCAAGATCAAACGACCTCTATTCGGGCAATATTTTACGTCCTCTTGGCCTTGAATCTGTCGCTCGCGTGTCTTTGGCTCATTACAACTCTGAAAACGAAATCATATTTTTTCTAGAACAACTTATTGAAATATTAGATACAACAATAAATGGAGAACATTAAACTTGAAAAAAATGCGCAACATTTGCAACGTAAGTGAGTTCTATGCACTAAGAGCATTGACTCTTTAAGAAAAATTACTCAATGCGATGTTGTTTTATATACCGGATCATTCTAGAAACAAAATAGTGTCTATATTTCAACTATCTACGAATGGCAAAATCTAAAATTAATGGAGTTAAGCATGATTTTAAAAAAAGTCGCTCTAGCCGCTATGGTTGGAACCACACTTATAAGTACTGCATCTATTGCTAGTACTAAACATGTTGTAATTGGCACTGGTGGGCAAACAGGCGTTTATTATCAGGTAGGTGGCGCTATTTGCCGATTAGTAAATAAAGGCACAACAGAGCATTCCGTCAACTGTACTCATAAAACCGGTGGCTCAGTAACCAATATCAATGGCATTCGCTCTGGTGATGTAGACATGGGAGTTGCACAATCCGATTGGCAATATCATGCGTATAATGGAACAACTCCAGATAAATTCCCTGATGGTGCATTTACTGATTTACGCGCTGTTTTCTCAGTGCACGCTGAACCGTTTACAGTGATTGCTCGTGCTGACTCTGGCATCAAAACCTTTGACGATCTAAAGGGTAAAAAAGTCAACGTCGGAAACCCAGGCTCTGGATCTCGTGGAACCATGGAAGTTATCATGGATAAAATGGGATGGAAGATGGACGATTTTGCCATTGCTTCTGAACTCAAATCGTCTGAGCAAGCTGCCGCTCTATGTGATGGCAAAGTCGATGCGATTGTTTTCACTGTCGGCCACCCAAATGGTTCAGCCAAGGAAGCAACAACGTCTTGTGACGCTATTTTAGTTCCGGTCGATAATGACGCTGCGCAGCAACTTGCCGCTGCCAACGATTACTATGCAATGACTACAATCCCAGGCGGCATGTATAATGGCACTGATACAGATACTGTCACGTTTGGGGTTGCGGCAACATTTGTAAGCTCAACGGCGACTGATGAAGAAACGGTTTACCAAATGGTAAAAGCCGTCTTTGATGACTTCAAACGCTTCAAAAAAATGCACCCTGCATTTGCCCATCTTAAGGAAAGCGATATGATCACTAAAAACTTGTCGGCTCCGCTTCATGATGGCGCGATTCGTTACTATAAAGAAAAAGGCTGGATGTAATCATTCAGTCACGCTAAGTGGGTTTTGATGACAACCTACTTAGCGTATTTGTGGGTTTTACCTCTTTTCTAACGACGCAATGCTCTCCGCTATTTATTGAAGCGAAATATTGTACAACAGGATATTTTGTGTCAGCGATTTCTGCATGATCGTCTCACTATAGCTTAATCAATTGGGTCAGAATTATAGGCCCCCCCCTGTCCGCTGTAAAACAAAGCCAATGTATAACTGATTCACCATTAGCTAATTGCGGTGCGTATTCAATAAGCAAACAATGGAATAGGACATCATAGGATGATGACAGACGATACGAAAAACACACAATTGGATGATAAGGAACTGCAAGACCTTGTTACATCAAATGATATGGGAGCGAGAAAGCCAAATAATAAGGCGATTGTTAAGCTCATGGCTGGCGTTGCCATCGCATGGTCTCTTTTTCAAATTTGGATCGCATCCCCTTTACCTTATATGGTTGGGTGGGGCGTATTTGCCAGTGGAGAAGCTCGCTCCGTTCACCTTGGCTTTGCTATCTTTTTAGCGTTTCTTGCCTACCCTGCTTTCAATAAATCACCAAAACACAAAGTGCCTAATATCGATTGGCTATTCGCGATTGTTGCATCACTGTGCGCACTATACCCATTAATTGCCGATTCTCAATTGGTTGATCATTTCTTTGGCATGCGCTTAAGTGATCGGCCAAGTGCGCCAAAATTTTTTGATATCCTAGTATCAATAGTTGGGATGCTTTTGTTGTTGGAAGCGACTCGTCGCGCTTTAGGCCCACCTTTAATGGTGGTTGCAATGGTCTTTCTTGGCTATACCTTCTTAGGCCCTTATGCTCCCGATCTAATTGCGTGGAAAGGCGCAACATTTGGTGGTGTCATGGATCACCAATGGCTTTTCTCTGAAGGCGTCTTTGGAATCGCATTGGGCGTGTCTACTGATATGGTGTTTCTATTTGTCTTGTTCGGAGCGTTACTGGACCGCGCGGGTGCAGGCAACTACTTTATTAAGGTTGCCTTTTCATTGATGGGGCATTTACGGGGCGGCCCGGCAAAAGCTGCTGTTGTGGCTTCTGGTATGACTGGTTTAATATCGGGCTCTTCAATTGCAAATGTCGTTACCACAGGAACGTTTACGATTCCAATGATGAAGCGAGTTGGCTTTTCTGCAGAAAAAGCAGGCGCGATTGAAGTTGCTTCTTCGGTTAATGGTCAGATTATGCCACCGGTTATGGGTGCAGCCGCATTCTTGATGGTGGAATACGTTGATATTCCGTACTTTGAAGTGGTTAAAACAGCGTTTTTGCCCGCCATTATTTCTTACATTGCTTTGGTGTATATCGTGCATTTAGAGGCAATGAAGTTGAATATGCAAGGATTGGAGCGTGTTGGCAATAAGCGTACCGCTAAAGATGTCTTGGTCTCTTGGGCGATGACATTGTTGCCGATCGTTGCATTAGCTGGAGCAGCGGTTTACCTTTCCGAACTCTATGAGGTGCTAGCGAGCTCAGCAGCGAGGCTGTTGTTTGTACTAGCTCTCGTTGCGATTCAAATTACTGTGCTGCGCACAGTGAAGTCCTCATTGGGCGAAAAACGAATCGCAAAGATCTTTTCCGTGGGAGCAATGGTATTATGCAATACTGTTATTTGCGCATTTGGACTATTTTTCTTGGTCTCGTTGATTAAGTCTCATCTGCCAGGCGGACTGATTCCATGGACGATGATTACTTTAATTCTTGTTGCGTATGTCGTGTTGGCCAAAATAAGTTCTAACTATCCAGATTTAGAGCTTGATGATCCGAACTCGCCGGTTCAATACTTACCTGAGGCAGGGCCGACAGTAATGTCAGGATTGCATTTCTTGCTACCAGTATTGGTGTTGATTTGGTGCTTAATGGTTGAACGTAATTCACCAAGTCTTTCAGCTTTTTATGCGACCGCATTGATGGTATTCATTTTGGCCACTCAGCGTTATTTGTTTGATTTCTTCCGTGGAATTAATACAACAACAGCCCTTAAACGAGGCTTTAGCGATTTGATCGAAGGCTTAACTGGTGGTGCACGAAACATGATCGGCATTGGTATTGCGACTGCAGCGGCGGGAATCATCGTTGGGGCAGTTTCTCAAACAGGTGTCGGTTTGAAGCTGGCAGCGTTGGTTGAATTCCTTTCGATGGGACACATCTTACTTATCTTACTCTGGACCGGTATTTTAAGTTTGATTTTAGGGATGGGTCTCCCAACAACCGCAAACTATATCGTTGTATCGTCGTTACTGGCTCCGGTGATTGTCAGCTTAGGGCAGCAAAGTGGCTTAATTGTGCCATTAATTGCGGTACATATGTTCGTTTTTTACTTCGGGATAATGGCCGATGTCACGCCTCCTGTTGGGCTGGCGTCATTTGCCGCGGCAGCTGTATCTGGGGGGAACCCTATTCGCACTGGTTTTGTCGCCTTCTTCTATTCACTTCGCACTGCGCTATTGCCATTTTTGTTTATTTTTAACACCGATTTGCTATTGATTGATGTAACGTTCCTACATGGAATTATGATCTTTATCTCGTCGACAGCTGCAATGTTAATCTTTACCGCCGCGACTCAAGGATACTTTATAACTAAGTCGAAAATGTGGGAATCGTTTAGTTTATTGCTGATCGCGTTTACTTTATTCCGTCCTGGTTTTTGGTTGGATTACGTTATTCCTCCATACGAAGAACATTCGGGTAAAGACTTTGCACAAGTGATGGAAAATACCACTCCTGGTACGGAGCTTAGAGTACAGGTGAGCGGACATAACGATGTCGGTGACCCAGTTACCTTAACCATGATGGTTGAAGTGAGTGAGGGGGATACGGGTTTAGAAAGACTGGAGAATTACGGTCTAGAATTACTCTCTCAAAACGATGGTTCTATGCTTGTTGATAGTATCGGCTTTGACAGCTCGGCGGAAAGAGTTGGTTTTGACTTTGACCAGGTTATCGATATCGTTGGTGTTCCAGCACTGCGTCCTGTTAGACAATGGTTCTATGTTCCAGCGCTATTATTACTTAGTGGAATTATTGTGTTGCAGAGACGTCGCCGTCGTTAAGTGCATGGAAGTATTAGACTAAATAAAATTGTTAAAGCAACCGCACCAGAACTTGGTGCTTGCTTTAACAGAAAGTGAATCGGTTATTTCACAAAAACATAGGGAGTCGAAAGAGATATTTTGATATCTAAGGTATAAGGTTGGCAAATAGAACTGATGGAGTTATTTTCAATTATGTCGTGTTTCCTCAACTAGCACGGTATGCTCAATTATCTAAATAGCATACCTCTCAAATTGTAAAACTTGAACCAGTACAAATTGTGTAATTGTAAATTCTACGGTTTTTTATTCTATTCCTACATTTCTAACTTACCGAAAACCAAACAGCCCGACTGATATTCAAATGGGCTGCTTTACTATTACCGCAATTATATAAAATCGGTCGCCATAAGCGTCAACTATATGCAACACAAAGATTTGGTAATACGAAGGAATTCTTCTATATCTGCCGGACTGTGGCAATGAATAGGAGAAACACGAATTGCACCTTCAAGTCCGAATGACTCAAGCATTCTTGATGAATATGGACTTGATAGAAGTCGTTCAAAGGTAATCACACCAGCTTCTTCATAAAGTCTTACTGCTTGTTGGTGTTCTATTTGGTCGAAACCAATCGCCATAATGAAATCTTTTTTTGTCATATCCTCAGAATCTAGATACACATGAACCCCTCGAATGTTTCTTAAACCCTCAACATCATCGGTTCCCTCTAGCATCATATTCATTAGCGCTCTTTCATGCAGCTTAATCCGCTGCATGCCTTCAACAAAGAGCGCTCTGCGAGCATTTGACTTACTAAACTGTTCACCAATCCAACATACATAATTGACAACTTCAGTAAGAGCGGCGAAATGTGCAGGAGCAGAGCTGCCCAGTTGCCAAAACGCCTGAGGTTTAGCAATTAACTTATTATGTGGAAGATTCGCCAATCTCTCAGAAATAAATCCGACACCAAACCCTCGAGGTCCAAAAAATTTATATGGAGCAAAATTGATTCCATCAACTGGAACCTGAGATACATCGATAATGCCATGAGGAGCATGCTGCACCGCATCGGCAATAATGTAGAGATCCGGTTTAATTTTACGCGCTTGTTCAACTATTTTCTTTTCTTCAAGCAGAGCACCAGAAATATTTGATGCGTACATAAAACTCAATAAACAGGTATCTTCATCAACTAATTTGATGATCTCCTCGACATCGACTCCCCCAGTCTGCGGATTCGTCTTGGCAATACGTAACTCTTTGCCGGTTTTTTTTGCATAAGAAACCATCGCATCATACGCTGAAGGGTGCTCTAGCACCGTAGTCACAACGTTACCTCCAGGAATATTTTCCATAACGGATTTTACCATTTCAAACATAACCATTGATGCGGTTAAAGAGGTCACAATACTCCCTGATTCAGCATTTAAAATAGTTTTTATCGATTCATACCCTTTCTTTTGCTGATTCATAAGCCATGTAGCAGTTTGGTTTCCGTGGTCTGGACAATCAGGTAGCTGGTCTAGCTTTTGGAAAGTACTGCTTGCCGCTTTTAGTCTAAACGCACCGCCAGAATTATCGAAGAACAGTCGTTTTTTGTTCTCGATTGGATCAATATCAATATGATGAAATTTGTCTTTTATTTCTTTCATCAACGATTCACTAAAAAACTCACCGTTGTCTGAGTTATATTGCATCAACGTTTCCTTCTTGATTTATAGACATATGCTTAACTGACTCTGCAAAGTCTTAAGCTTTTACTCTTTTATAACTGGAAATAGGTTATCGATACCTTTCTATTTATCTCGATTGCTACATAAAGAGCGAATCATTATTCAACAGTTTCGCGTAAAATATTGAACACAAATATGACGGCTAAATACAAATAACATAGCCGAATCAAGAGCCTTTCTTTTATCTATTTACCTTAAAAGTAGGTCTCTTCACTATTGATTCAACTCAAGCAACTTGAAGCGATGTATTGGATATTTAAATGGGGTAACTTGCCACAGCCGCAGAAAAACTTCGCACTACTCAATTCGCCATATCCAAACGGACCACATTTAACCGTTCTCGACGCCAAGCTAACAGCCAAAGCTCCATAATCTAGCATCGATGTATCTATTGACTGATGTTTTTTACATAATAAAATCTACACAGTTCAGACCTTAGTAAGTAACAACCTTATTGCACAAATAGTGCTCACATTGTCTGATTTTTGGGTTCACTTACTTGTCTCTTAAAGCAATGATATTTTTATTTGATAACAATGAAATGAGCACGATAGTTATTCGACTTAAACTACCTTCACTTTTGCATACGACGGTAGATAACTCCGATAACGATTCGCAACATCATCAAAACGTTTCTGACTACTCTAAGCACGCATGTAGTTTTAGCCACTTCCTGCTAAACAGTTATTAACTCGTAATTATTAATATCCAAACTGACTAATTTCACTACCAGACTCTAGAACGGCAGCTTGAATAGTATTTGCTAGTTGCAGTGCACCAACAGTATCGCTGTGTATTAAGATTGAGTTAATTGGCATAGCCAACAATGATCCGTCAATTGTTTTGACAACACCTTCAGATACCACACGACGTACACGTTCGGCTACGGCGTTAACATCTTTGACGACCGAATTTGCTTCTGAACGAGGTACCAGTAATCCTTCAGAGGTATAAGCGCGATCAGCCAAGAATGAGAACACCACTTCTAATCCTGCATTTTCAGCTTCCTGTGCAGCGGCTGTATGCGGAAGGCCGATATACTTTAAATTTGCGTCGAACGCTTTAATTGTTTTAATCAGCGCACGTGCAACATCACGATCAACAAACGACAAATTACCAAGTGCGCCATGAAAATTCGCGTGTTTAAGCTCCGTACCAGCAGCTTGAGCAATGGCCTGTAATGCACCTAATTGATAGGTTGTCATCAATTCAAGTTCTCGAATGGTGAAATTCATTGTTCGACGACCAAATCCTTGCATATCTGGGTAGCCAATATGTGCTCCCACAGCCACTCCACACTCAATAGCTCGTCGTATGGTCTTATCCATAACCATTGGATCACCTGCATGGTAACCACATGCTATATTCGCAGAAGAGACTATTTCAAGTAGCGCATCATCTTCAGCAATCGTATAAGGTCCAAACCCTTCTCCGAGATCAGAATTCAGGTCAATGGATTTCATAATATTTCACCTTGTTTAGCCTATTTGTATTTATTGCTAATTTCAAAATTGAACTTGTTGCAGTTGAGTACGGATCGACTCAGATTGCCACCTCAGGTCATCAAGCTCTCTGCGCCGATTGCGAATTGCTTCGACAGCATCATTTGGCGAACAAAGCCTAAATCGAATGGAACCCCCTGGTCTAATTTGCGCTAATTTTCTCAGATCAGATTGAATAACCACACCTAATTTGGGATACCCACCACAGGTATTAGCGTCATTTAATTGAATCACAGGCTGGCCTGAAGGTGGCATTTGTACACAACCCGGTAAAATTCCATGTGAAAATAATTCCAAGCGTTCTTTTGGCTCTATAATTGGTCCACTTAGACGGTAACCAAGTCTATTACTTTGTGGCGTAACAACCCAATTTGTCTGCAAGAAATTTGTTTGATTTTCATGACTATAACTGTCCCATTGAGCAGCGGGAATCATTCGGACTTCAACAGTCACATCGGGTTTAGCACAACGAAGTACACGGCGAGATATCCCAAAACCATTGGTCAAACACGATGTAAATGTTGGATTGAGCAATTCAATTTGATCGCCATCTTTCAGCGCTCGTCCATTTAACCCACCAAAACCAGCTTTTAAATCAGTAGAACGCGAGCCCATTACTATCGGCACATCAATGCCGCCAGCAATCGCGATATACGCCCGTAATCCAGATGTCGACATCGATGTCTTTAATATTTGGCCCGCCTTAACGCTAATTGCTGACCAAGGAGGAATAGAACATCCATCTAGTGTGGCACCAACATCGCATCCAGTGAAAGCAACAGTTGTATCACTATGAAATTTTAATACACAGCCACCCAACGTTATTTCCAAACCTGCAGATGTTTCCGAATTTCCTAATAAAATATTAGCAACGCAGTATGCAAATTCATCCATCGCACCACTCTGCCCAACTCCAATTTGACGATACCCATGTCGACCGAGATCTTGAATGCTAGTGAGCATGCCAGATTTGACAACCTCAATCATTTCAGCTCCTCTTTAACGTGAAATCGAACAACGTCACCAGGCGAAAACAGGGCTGGTGGCTCACTATTAGGGTTAAAACATTCAACATCGGTCTGGCCAATAATGTGCCAGCCGCAAGCCGAGGTACATGACAAAATACTCGCCTGTGACCCGCCAATAATAATCGCACCTGCTTCTACTCGAGTTCGAGGAACCTCTCTTCTTGGCATCGCAAGCTTTGAATCTAACCCACCTAGGTAAGGTAGCCCTGGTTGACTTCCAAGTGCATAAACTGTGTATTCCGCTTCACTATGTCGCTTGATAACCTCTGCGACACTTAATCCGGCGTAAGTTGCCAAATCTAAAATGTCCTTAGCAACTTCTCCTCCGTATGAGACTGGAATAACATGCACTCGAGCTGTTGCAAGTTGAGAGGAAGATTTCGTTGTTAGTGACCAAAGTAATTTAATCTCTTTTTGTATCGTTTCGACAGACTCTTCCATTGGGTTAAATATGATTAGAATATTATTCATACCGGGAACCACCTCGAGCACACCGTGTCCCTGTGATACAGCACCTCCAAGCTTCCATACTTGTTGTTGGATATCTAGTTGAAGTCGTCCATCGCTACTTACAACCTCACACAGTAACGCACCTTCTCCCATAAAGCTGAACTGAAGTAATGGTTCATGTTTAAGACTCATAAATTCATCGTGTTCCGAATTAAGTTTCCATTATGATAGGTCTGAGATTTAACATTACTATGAATTACACCTACCCTTGAATTTTGGTTGGACAAACATTAATCACCAAGAAGTTCAACCCATCTACGTTGTATATATGTAATACAATAGTGTCACATCAAAGAAGGAAGGAAGGTAGCCAATTCAGGGAATACCGCCAAGACAAATACAAACACGACCATTAACACAAAGAATGGTGCAATTGAACGTGCTATTTTTCCAAGACTTTCACCGGTTAACCCCTGTATTACATAGAGATTCATTCCTACAGGTGGTGAAATTTGTGCCATTTCAACCACAATAATCAAAAAGACACCAAACCAAATTTTATCATAGCCAGCGCTCGTAATGAGTGGTAACACAATAGGAAGTGTCATTAAAATCAGCGACATTCCTTCTAAAAAACAACCTAATACGATATAACTTACAACTAATAATGCGACTAATTCCATTGGACTTAAATCCATGGATTTAACGGCCGTTGATATTGCTTGTGGTAACCCTAAAAAGCCCATGGCAGTAGAAAGAAATGCGGCGGCTGCAATAATAAGTCCCAGCATACTTGCGGTTTTAGCTGCTCCAATACACGCACCTTTCAATCTACTGAAATTTAGACTCCGCTCAACAGCCATGATGATTAGCGTCACGCCAACACCAATCGACGCAGCTTCTGATGGGCTCGCAAAGCCTCCGTATAATGAAACTAGTAATACACCCATTAAGACAAAAAATGGAATTAACGAAGGCAATCCATCAACCCGTTCACGCCAGATCGATTTTCCAGTGCCGTTTTTATCAGTTGCTGATTTTGGATAGCGGCGCTTGGTTATCACTGCATGTATAGCAATATATGACATCAGCAATAATGCCAATAACAAACCAGGTATCAAACCAGCTGCGAATAGTTTAAGTATCGAGGTTTGCGACAATACCCCATAAATAATCATAATAATGCTTGGCGGAATTAGAAATCCTAGTGTACCCGCTCCGCCCAGTGACCCCATCGCCATTGAACGATCATATCCACGATTTTCCAATTCATCGATGGTAAGTTTACCTACTGCACTAGTAGTAGCCGCAGAAGAACCTGAAATTAGCGCAAAAAAGGTACAACCTACAATGTTAATGTGCATTAATCCGCCAGGCAATTTACGAACCCATGGCTCAAGTGCACTAAAAAGACCATCAATAAAGCGAGAACGCATCAGCAATTCTGCCATTAAAATAAATAATGGTAATGCAACAAGTTCTGGGGAAGATAACCCATTCCAAATCGACTGTGAAAGGAGTTTATCGACAGGCATATTTCGAAATAACGTAAGGCTGGATATTCCTGCTCCCATCAAGGCTAGCGCGACCCAAGCACCAGATGCTAACAATCCGAAAACCAATAAAATGGTTGATAGTATAGGTAAAGGCATGATTTAGTCCTGACTTTTGGTTGATGATTCAGAATTGTCGGTGGTGTTACCATCCGTATCAAAATGCTTGATTTCAACTGGTCGCCCAATCAGACTATTAATCAAACGAATAATGAGTTGTAATGTAAGCATCACGGAACCAAATGCCATAAAGCTTCCGGGTATAACGAGTGCTACATCGTTTACTGTACCTGAGGTACGACCATTTGTGCCATATCGCCATGCAAGCCCTATCATTGCCATTGTCATAAAAGCACTAACAATTAATGCTACTGACGTCGCCACACATTCGAAACCTCGCGGGTGAATTCTTTGAAATAAAGTGACACGAATATGACCACCAGTGCGAAGGGTATAAGCAGCTGCGAGAAAAATAACTCCCATATGTAAATATGCAGCATATTCCCATACAAACGGTAAACTATAGTTAAATGCATTCCGAAGTAGAAGTTCAAGAAGTTGCATCAAAGCAATGCTAAGGATCGCCATCCCTGCGATATAAGCCAACAAGCGTGAAAACTGGTCAGCTATAAGACTCACTCTGTCCCACATAGGAACCTCGATCAATCGGAGTATTGACATGACTCTCATGATCAATATTGAGAGTCACTTTTAGAAGAATTAAGTTAAAGCAACTTAACGTTTAGAGTTAAACTCATCAACAACAGCTTGAGCTTTAGGCCCGAGTTCACTCAATGCGGCTTCGCGTAATGGTGCTGCACGTTTTGCCAGTTCAGCTCGTAATGCATCGTTAAGATCACCATTGGTCATACCATTTTCTGCCAAAAATTTCATCTTCTCTGCATCGACAGTAATGGCTGTTGCCCAAAATTCTGGTTCAAGCTTTTTAGCCAAAGCTTCAATCGCATCACGACCTTCATTAGAAAGCGTTTGCCATGCGTCTAGATTGACACTAACTACATTGGTGTTCCAAGTTTGTCGAGTCGGATAACCAAATTCCAGAAACTCCCAGAATGAACCATCTACTGCAGAAGGAGATGAGGTTGCAACAGCATCGATTGCACCAGCCGCTAAAGATGGAACTACCTCACCCCATGGTAATTGTACTGCGGTCATACCACTTGCTTCTAAAATTTCAGTTGATGACTTGTTGTAAGTACGAATTTTTATACCACTCATGTCCTCAATCGTTTCTATCTTTTTACTTGTGAATATTTGTTGTTGTGGCCAAGGAATTGTGAACAAAATCTTTTGGTTACCTTGTGCGTAAATATCATCAAGTAATGGGCGATAGACCGAGCCAAACGTTCTCAGCTCCTCCATACTTCCGATCAAGTAAGGTAAAGATTCCAATCCAAGCAGAGGATTTGCTCCAGATTGTTGATTCAACAACATGTCACCGATCATTACGAGACCATCACCAACAGCTGCAAACATTTCTGGTCCTTTAAAGCCTAAAGACCCACCGGGATGAAGTGTAATAACAAGCTCGCCATCAGTTGCAGTTTTAACTTCACTAGCAAATTGATCAACCGATTTTACAATGTAGTTATCCGCTGGCCATGCAAGCGGTAAGTCCCAATTTGTTGTTGCGTTCGCATTAACACTAGCACCGATCAACGCTGCTATAACTGTCACTTTAGAAAATACTTTCATTCCTTTGAACATAGGTTTTACCTCATTGTATATTTATTTAAGCAACCTAATTTTTAGCCAATTGCTTATCAAACTGACGGTATGTCAGAAGCAGGAACTAGACTAGTTGTTAGTTAACCTTAATTATGAGGCGAAAAATAGTGATATAAATTCATACAAATAAATTCCTTTAAGGAATGTTTTAATCGTGTTAATTTGCATATGAATAAATATAAGATCTCCGTCACTGACGAGTACGTAATTAAATGCCAAAAGCATCGCCCCCCATGTAAAGTAAGTTCAATTCAAACCTTGAAAACGACAAATCATACATCACGTGTGAAGGTATAAATCAAAATGGTAAAAAAGACTTTCTATGTCTAAGCTCAAACGTTTATATTTGGTCGTTCTAGTTAGTATTATCTGCGCAAGAAACCAATTTTTTAAACGAATTTATATTGGCAATTCGAAGGGCTCATAAGATTTATGATAGAGATGTACTGATATACGCACTAACCTTGTTATATGATATTAGTCTATACATATTTCAGCTAATTGGGTTGTGGTCGCATACGACCAGTTATGGGCGCAGCTGCATTCTTGATGGTGGAATACGTTGATATTCCGTGCTTTGAAAGAGTTAAAACGGCATTTTTGTCAACCATTATTTCTTACATTGCTTTGGTATATATCGTGCATTTAGATGCTATTAAATTGAACATGCGAGGATTGGAACGTGTTGGCAATGGACATTCCACTAAAGATGTCTTGGGCTATGACACTTTTACCGCGACAGCGGTATCTGGGGGCAACCCTATTCGCACTGGTTTTATTGCCGTCTCCTATTCACTTCGCACCGCGCTATTGCCATTTTTGTTTATTTTTAACAACTACTTACCATTGATTTATGTAACGTTACTACATGGAATTATGCTCTTTATCTCGTCGACAGCCGCAATTTAATCTTTACCACCGCGACTCAAGCATATTTTATAACTAAGTTGAAAGTGTGGGAATCGTTTAGTTTACTACTCACCGCATTTACTTTATTTCGTCCTGGTTTTTAGTTGGATTATGTTATTCCTCCATACGAAGAACATTCAGGTAACGACTTTGCGCAAGTGATGGAGAATACTACTCCTGGTACAGAACTCAGACTTAAGGTTAGCGGACATAACGATGTCAATAACCCAGTTACCTTAACCATGATGGTTGAAATGAGTGAGGGAGATACGGGTTTAGAAAGACTGGACAATTACGGTCAAATATTGTCTCTGGTATGCATAAAACGAGTGTTTCTGCCGCTGTCGAACGAACTGGAGTAAGCTGAGCGTTTATTCATCGTGATTTCCCTTACCTATTAGATAGAGTGCATTAAAGGTGTCGAGAACAAAGGTACTCGACAGCAGCGTGATTCCAAGCAAACTGAGCTGAATGAATACAAAGAGCACAATCGAGAACTTCGTTCTGAGATCGTAGAGTTAAAAGCCATATTATCTAAGGTTCAATCGAAAAACACTATATTAATACGGGAAAATAAGGTGTTAAGTGGTATTCGTGCTAAAAACAGCGATTTAACACAGTTGTCTTACGGCAATTAACTGCGTCAAAAGGTAAAACCATATAAAACAAAAACTTAAATTAATCAACATGTAACGTGGTATTTGGTATTTACAAAGTTTGATCATTTTAGTAGTAGAATGGTGATTCTGAACTAGAGAACACTATAGTTTAAATCACCACCAAAAAACCATTATTTAATAACCAGTTGGAAAATAAAACGTCAACCGTAGCAGGTTGATTAAAATTATAATAGGAAAAAGTGTAGGATTAAGAATTAGCAGTTCGGCTCCCAATGACGTAAAAATTTGACACCAGCGCTTATGTCTATAGTAAAGATGCGATCTTTCGTTACGATTGGCACACTCTTTCTGTATTCAACAAGCAACTGCCTAGTTAATGAGCTCATTTTGAATTTGGGCCGAAGATCGATGGCCTGTGAAACGTGTAATAGATGCAGTGACGCCATTTCATACAAGTTCTCCATGATCTGCTCGACGTTTATGATCGCTAGCATACCAAATGAGCCTACATCTTCAATTCCACCCGCCATTGCTGAATGCCCTAAACTCACCGTTGAGGCCAAAAACTGATTCTCTTTATCGAGTGCAATCATCGGCTTTTGTAATGCACCAAAAGCATGCCCGTTATTATCAGAATGAGCTAAAAAGCGAGGAAGCCCTGTCTGCTGTGGTAGGCTAGTTTCAACGAGCTGCGTTGCCAATACATTCGATATTCCTCGTAATCCCGACAACAGATGCTCAGTGGCAATCGCAAGAGGTTGGCCATCATAATTAGCAGAAGGAAAAATACTTCCGATAATAATACCTTTCTCATCCTGAACCTGATATTCGACATCCAAAGGCGTAGAGCTATTCACTTTGCCTAAGACAACAAGCGGATTATCATCGGAATGGTTAATATGCGTAGACAAGCTAGTGTACGCCTGTTGATGTGCTTCAACTAGCTGACCCAGTGTATAAGCGATTTCTCTCAACGAAAGAGAATCTTGCAAGTGACGCCTTGGATCTGGAACCCATAAGTCGCTGCCTTGTAAAACATGACACATTCTTTTAGCAGCTTGCTTCATACCGGAATAAGGACGAGCCGACGTCACTACCTCAATAAATGGTGTCAAGTTTCCATTCATTCCCTCCAGTGCTAACGGAAATAGTATTTGCAAACGCTCAATGAACAACGCTATATCTTCAATAGCAAGAGCGAGCCTTGCAGCAGTAATATTATTGCTGCTAACTATTGCGAGAAAATCCTTCCCAACCAATTTAACGGGTTTGAGTCCTACCAGTTCCATTGCTTTTTTGGCTGGCATCCGCTGATCTTGATATAAAACATCCCATTCACCAATCAGAGCTAAACCAATATGTGCGTTTTGCGTAATATCGGCCTTCCCCATGGAGCCTTTGCCTGGAACAATAGGAGTAATTCCATGTTTGAGAAACTCACAAAGCAGTTCGGTAACAGCTGGCTGCACTCCCGAACTACCAGTAAGCATCATATTCACTCTGATAAGCATTGCTGCTCTTACCGTTTCTATGCATAACGGTTTGCCAACACCTGCCGCATGAGCTCTTAAGCTTGACAGATTATGTTGGCGAGATACCTCCAATAAAGCATCGAATTCACCTTCGGTTGCAGCAAAAACAAGCTTGTCTTTATTCCAACCAACACCAACGGTCAACCCATAAATTGGTTGATTATTACGTATGGCCTGCAAAACAATATTGTGACCTTGCTTTACTCTTGCAAGAGCCAAATGATCGAGCTCAATCGCCAGCTTTTGGTGAGCAACCTGATAGATTTGCTCTGATGTCATCAGCGAAGCCTGAGATCCCAGAACCAACAATGGCTTTGTAGGATGTTCTATTGTTGTAGAAAATGATTGTGTGTTCATAATTCCCGCATAAATTTGAGTAGCTTCTTACTGATGATGTAAATCGATGTAATCAATAGATTTCACCGCAACTTCATCTAATGCATCTTCATACCCAGCATCGGCGTAACGCATAACACCTAAACCAGTATCATTGGTTAACGATATACTTAATCGCTCTTCGGCCGCTTCTGTTCCGTCTGCGATAATCGTCACGCCCGAACTTGTCATATAACCTGAATAACCACCGCCCCCTGAGTGAATGGTGACTAAATCAGCTTGTGAAGAACACATCGCCATCGCATTGATTAGCGGCCAATCAGCAATTACATCGGAGCCATCACGCATATTTTCAGTCATGATATTAGGATGAGCCATTGCGCCTGCATCTAGGTGGTCCCGACTAAATGCGATAGGGCCAGACAATTCGCCATTCGCGACCATCTTATTGACGGCTAGAGCCAGTGCGGTGCGCTCACCGTGACCTAACCAGGAAATGCGCGCCGGAAGTCCTTCAAAAGGCACTTTTTCTTTAGCAAGACGGATCCAATTACTAACAATTTTATTGTCTGCAAAGGTTTTTAAAATATAGTCATCAATATAAGCGATATCCGCTTCACTATTGGTCAA
Source organism: uncultured Vibrio sp. (assembly GCA_947504195.1). Taxonomy (GTDB): domain Bacteria; phylum Pseudomonadota; class Gammaproteobacteria; order Enterobacterales; family Vibrionaceae; genus Vibrio. The sequence continues at coordinate 186,611 of CANNGN010000003.1, forward strand.
ACTCATCCACCGGAATGGGCCAATTGCTCTGGAAAATAACGGACGTAAAAACGCTTCGGTAAAGACAGGAATATCAAACGCGTTTTCAATACCACCCTTCTCTGCTTGCGTTCGAATCAAGTTGCCATTATCGAAAACAACACTGCCTTGCTGCTGAAAACCAAGCATCGCATCAACATGTTCAGCGATTGAGGAAATTCCATCTTTCATCAACCGTTCATTGTCCTTGCCACGCAGTAATTTGGTTTGTTCGGCGGTATAACCTTTTGGCACATATCCATACACTAAATCATGAGCTGAGGTCTGATCCGTAACCACGTCCGGGATAATACCTCGACGTAATAATTCTGGATACACTTCTGCAGCATTACCAAGGAGACCAACCGAAATAGCCTCGCCTTTGTCTTTGGCTGAATTGATCAGGGCCAATGCTTCATCTAAATCTGTTGCACTGTGTTGCAGGTAGCCGTTATCGATACGTTTTTCGATTCGTTCTTGGTCGACCTCCACAACTAAAATACAAGCATTCGCCATCACTCCGGCAAGCGGTTGGGAACCGCCCATTCCACCAAGACCGGCCGTTAATATAAATCGACTGGTAAGATCACCGCCGAAGTACTGCTCTGCAATTCGACAGAAAATTTCGTACGTTCCTTGAATAACTCCCTGGCTGCCAATATACTGCCATGCTCCGGCGGTTAATCCCCCCCAGCAAGTTAAACCTTTCTTCTCTAGCTCATAGAATATTTCTGCTTTTGCCCACTGCCCGACTAAGTTGCAGTTCGCCATGATCACCTTAGGTGCCTTTGCGTGGGTTTTTAATATACCAATCGGCTTACCCGATTGAATAACCAGTGTTTCGTCTGCTTTTAGCCTTTTTAAACCTGCAACAATTTCGTCATGGGAATCCCAATCACGGGCTGCTCGCCCTAAGGCTGCATAGACAACAAGCCGTGAAGGATCTTCACCGACAGACAATACATTTTCTAATAACCGTAGAAGGCCTTCTTCACGCCAACTACCACAACGCAGGTCAGTTCCCGATGTTACGGTAAACTCAGAACGATTTTTATTGGAAGTCATGTGTTTTTCCATTTCAAATTTTTTAGAATTTAGATGCATCGAGCCAAACAAAAGATTGATAAACCCGATGCAGAATGATCATCACGTTACTTTAATTATTTGAGCGCATAGTCACTCAAATTAATCCCTAATGCTTCTTCAACTTCCGGGTATACCAAAGGATCTTTCACTGAACTAGATAGTGGAATATTGTTCATTGGGATATGAAACACATGAAGTTTCATTCCCTCTTTTACTCGTCCAACACTCACGGGTGAGCCATTTTCATCGAGTGTCGTGATGACATCGGGATAGGTTGCAAGGCGCTCGCCGTCTAAGGTTTCTACTGCCATATATTCATTCATTACATGCAGAACCAGAGTACCTTTGTCTGTCTTCAGCTGAATGGTACCCACATCAAAAGCTTGACCTGTATAAACAATATCTCGTTTGCTTACGACACCAGTGGCTAAAATATTGCCTTCGGTGTAGTTACAAATTGCATCTAGCAGGGCGGATGTACCTTTTCCTTCATTGGCTGCGACGGTTTGACCAAGTCCAAGTGCCATTGAAATACCACCTAGAGCAGCGTGTTTTTTTACATAACTAGCTCGAATCGGATTACGACAACTGGCAATAAAGCCGCCCGACATATCTGAAGCCTTACGGAGAATTGGCGACACTTTTGCAGTTGCACCACGAACCGTCAATTCAATATATGAGTTGCTGTCTCGGTGCCCGCCCACAACGGTTTGAATCATTTGCTCAGTCGATGATGCAAGCCCAAGCGAGCCCATATCTCCGGTTGGGTGAGCACGTAAATCACCAACAGCATCAATAACTTTTGTGCCCATCACTGCACTTGGCAGCCAAGCGTTCAGCGTTGAGGACATGCCATTTTGACCAATTATCAAGCCATGTAACGGAGCACCTAACTCCTCTTGTAATAGCTGCGCTGCTTTAACGTAATCCATACCCAGCATTTGCCAATTGGTACTTTCACCGGGAGCGCCGATCGCTGCTGCCGTTGCAATCCAGGCGTCATCTTCTACTTCATCCATAGTCACCAGTTCAGGTTGCCCAGCACTGACTGCAGCGGTGCCCAACATACGGCCATGCTCAACCCAACCACCACCACCACAGGCATAAATAGAACCACCTTTAATGGCAAAATCGACATCTTCTAACGTTAAAATACGTCCCATTGTTCTTCCTTATTTAAATTCGTTTAATTAAGCTTGGTCAAAGGATTCAACTGCCGTCATTAATGCGGCGGTGCCCTTTTCAAATTGTTCTGCTGTTGTCCACTCATCTGGACGATGACTGATGCCTTTATGGCTCGGTACAAAAACCATCGCCATCGGTGCAACATGAGCCATAAAAGCAGCATCGTGACCTGCTCCGCTTGGCATCTCTTTCATCTTCAGTTTATGAGCTTCACAGGAGTTGCGCAGATGATTCATCAATGTGCGATCGCTCGTTACCGGGTAGGTATCGGTCATGCGTTGGAATTCAGCGACCTCAACGTTGGCTAATGTTGCAGACTCATCAGCGATGCGTTGCAACTCGGTCGCAAAAACTTCCATCGTTTCTTTATCGTCAGATCGTATATCGAAGACAAGTTCGGTTTTACCCGGGACAACATTGCTTGCATTGGGATAGTTAAAAATTTGCCCGCAAGTCGCTGTTAAATAATGCCCACTCTCATCCCAAATTCGTTTGGCAGCCTCACTGGCCATCCAATGGGTACGAGCAGCGGCAACGGAAGCATCTCGACGTATATCCATTGGTGTCGTTCCTGCATGGCCCGCTGCCCCCTCAAAAACGATAGACAGGCGTAATATACCGACAATACTACTCACAATCCCCACATCCAAAGACTCGGTTTCTAATACTGCACCTTGCTCAATATGGAGCTCGAAAGCAGCGACCGCATCTTCACGTTTACTCAACTGTTCGGGGTTACCCCCAACCCTTCGAATTGCATCAGCTAGGCTTTCCTGGCTTTCAGGATGAGGCGTGCTAAGCAACTCATCGGTTAAAAAACCGGTAATTCCTCGACTACCAACGCAGGAGATACCCCATTCACTCGGCTCTTCTGCAAGGTAGTCCACGATTTCGATGCTATGACGAAGCGTCTTGCCCGAATCTTTCCAGCTGGCAATACACTCTAAGCCTGTAATAATGCCCGCCATACCATCAAAGCGGCCTCCATTAGGAACGGAATCACTATGAGAACCAATCATTATGGTTCCAGCTTTAGGATCACTTCCTTCCAAGCGACCAATAAGGTTTCCCGCTGCGTCGATATGGGTTTTAAGGCCTAACATTTCCATCTGCTTCGTTAACCACTTTCGGCCTTCTAAAAATAAAGGGCTGAAGGAGCGGCGAGTATAAAGTCGGTCGGATTCCGTAAACTCGGCCAAGGCCATGATCCAGTCCCAATAACGCTGTTTATTTGGATAGCTAAGTTTCACCCGTTATTTCTCCTTGTCTGCGGGGAGACAAATTGGCCGCTGCCTGGTTTAGCAGTGACATTTTCCCCATCAAAAATCCAATGCCCTCGCAGCATAGTTTTGCTTACTCGATAGTTGATAGTTCTACCGTCATAGGGAGACCAAGACGTGAAATTATTGCCGCTCGCCGTCGCTTGGTATTGGTAGGGGGATCGACGTACTACGACAAGGTCAGCATCTTTGCCAACTTCTAGCGCGCCTTTGCAATGATCTAAGTTGAATAGTCGTGCCACATTCCAGCTCAGTGCTTTAATAACTTTAGGGAATGCAATTTTTCTGTTTTCTGCTCCGGTCAGCGTCAAGGTAAGTAAAAGCTCTAACCCGGTTGCACCCGATGAGTTCTCAAACATGTTGGCATGGCTTTTTCGATCTTCAGACCAGCTTACATGGTCTGTTGAAATAGCGGTCACGTTACCTTTGTCTATTTGTTCCCAAAGCGCTTCACGTTCTGCAGACTCACGTATCGGAGGATTAACTTTTGCTTTTCCAACTAATTTGGAAACATCTTCCTCTTCACACAAGGTTAAATAGTGCAGACATGTTTCTACCGTGCTTTTAAAGCCCTGTTCTCTAAAACTATTACAGATATTAATTCCACGGTTATTGGAACAGTGAACCACATGCGCACGACAATCTGTGTCAGCACCCAATTCATATACCTGCTGTATAGCAAGGTTTTCTGTGTACTTTGGCCGGGAAAGAGTATGCGCTTGGTAATCCGTAATACTTTGTTCTTTTAGCTGAGTAATAAGGTGTTTGATACTCTCATCATCTTCATTGTGAACCCCAGCAACGAGACCAAGCCGTGCGATCTCTTCAAAGCACTCATGCATTAAGTATGGAGGGATGCGCGGGAAACGTTCAGGGTCCGTACCAAAAGTAGAAAACTTAAAGCCAATAGCACCAGCTTCCGCTATCTCCGATAACTTACTGCTGCCTTCATCAGGGTGCGCCGTTCCATACAGTGCGAAGTCTACTCGGGCTTGATCGGAGGCTTCTTGCTTCTTAAGATTAAAGAGCTCCGCATTACTAATAAGACGTCCTGCATCGTATGGCATATCAACGATAGTCGTTATTCCACCTGCAGCTGCCGAACGGGTCGACCAAATAAAGTCTTCATTATCCTTTTGGCTTCGGCTATGAGTTTGAGCATCAATACCACCAGGCATGATGTAATCTTTGCCAAAATCCTCAGTATTATGCGCAGCCGGAAAACCGTCTTTCACGTTACCGACAGCTGCAATCAAGCCATCCTGAACGGCAACGAAACCTTGTGGAATTTCTCGATCTGAAAGCACGACGTGTCCCAATAACACGTGATCATAGATAAACGTATCTTGCATATTATTAATTCTCTTCTTGAAGGGAACTAGAGCGATTCAGACGTCGCTGAAAGTACTCAAATAGTTGATCGGTCGTGATAGCCAACAAACCAACCACAATAGCTCCTTGAATGACATAAGCAGTGTTAAACCCAGTTAAACCAATAATAATGGGTGTGCCGAGTGTTTTCGCTCCAACAGATGAAGCAATAGCAGCGGTGCCAATATTGATGGTGACTGAAATTCGAATGCCGGCTAGGATTATGGGCATCGCCAACGGGAGCTCAATTCGACGTAGTCGTTCTAAAGGCGACATGCCGAGACCGAGAGCGGCTTCTAGTACTGCAGGATTAACACTTGTAAGCCCCGCAATGCTGCTTTGAACGACCGGTAGTAAGCCATAAAGCACGAGTGCAATTAGCGCAGGAGTGGCGCCCATACCAATAAGCGGCGCTGCAATAGCGAGGACAGCAACCGGTGGAAATGTCTGGCATATCGCAACGATCGTCTCAACCATAGGCCGAAAGGAAATACCCATAGAGCGTGTAACAAACAGAGCGATGGCGATACCAATAATCACAGAAATAAGACTGGATAATGCCACCAGCCAGACATGAGAAAAAAGCAAATCCAGAAATGTCGTCTGGGTATAAACCGGGCGATCCAATTTAGGAAACAAGCTATGAAATACACTTTCTAAATTAGGCATTCCAATACTAAAGGCGATTAGCAAAATAAACGCCAGCCACAACGGCCAAGTACGGGCTGTAACCGTTACTTTACTCACCATATTGAAGTTCCTTTTCTTTATGGCTAACCGCAATCTTGTCTTGCTTTAGTGAAGGTAATTCCAGCAGATCATTAAACGTTATTATCCCCAAATGCTGATGTTGAGAATCAACAACATTTAAAGCTTCATGTTGCTTAGAAATAAAGTACGAAAGCGCTTCGTTTAAACTGGCTTCAGCATCGATTTGACCACACCCCTGCAGCGGAGCTTCTTCCCTTAAATGGCTTTCTACGGTTTGCAGCGACAGTATTTTCAAACCAATATCTTTACTACCAATAAAATCCCTGACGAATTCGTTTGCTGGTTGAGTCAAAATTTCCATTGGCGCGCCTTGCTGAACAATAGCGCCTTTATCCATTAGGATTATATGATCAGCTAGGTACAAAGCTTCATCGATATCGTGCGTAATAACGAGGATGGTTTTTCCATATAAGCGATGGATTCTACGCACTTCTCTTTGCATGCTCGCACGCGTTACTGGGTCAAGTGCACCAAAAGGTTCATCCATCAGTAAAATTTCAGGATCCGCTGCCATTGCACGAGCAACACCGACTCTTTGTTGCTGTCCACCAGACAATTGATGTGGCATTCGGTCACGGTATTGATCAGGCGATAAATCCAACACGTCCAATAACTCGTCAACGCGAGCGGCCGTTTTCTCTTTATCCCACTTCAATAAATTAGGAACACAGGCAATATTTTCAGCCACACTCCAATGCGGAAATAGCCCATTTGATTGAATGGCATATCCCATCCGGCAGCGAAGTTTTTCTACTGGAATTTTGTAAATCTCTTCGCCGGAAAATAATATCTTTCCTGAGTTATGATCTTCGAGTCGATTTATCATCTTTAACGTTGTTGATTTACCCGAACCAGAAGAACCAATAATTACCGTGATTTTTCCTTTTTCTATACGAAGAGATAAATCTTCAATAACGCTCTTGCCATGATAACTTTTATTAACATTCTGAAATTCGATCATTGGATGATAGCTCCCTCTATTGGCTGTTTCTTTCCCTGTTTGGGAGTCGGTTCAGTCAGTTGAACCAGCAATTTAAATAATGTGTCTGCTAAAGCTGCCATGATGACTACAGGAATAACGCCTAGTAATACTAAGTCGATAGCACTACCCGATAATCCACGAAACATAATGGCACCGAACCCACCAGCACCGATTAATGCCGCAACCATAGTAAGGCCGATCGTTTGTACAGTGGTGATTCGTAGGCCAGACAAAATGACCGGTAAGGCTAGACGGAAGTGGATTTTCCACATGCTCTGAAAACGAGTCATGCCCATACCGTATGAAGCCTCGATCATCAAAGGAGATACCTGTTGAAGTCCAGCTTGAGTAGAGCGAACCATGGGTAATAAGGAATAGAGGAACAACGCGATAATGGCTGGTGCCATTCCAATACCACTGATACCAAAATCAGAAAGCCAAGGTGCTTGCTTTGCTATGTAAGATAACGGCGCAAGTAACAGACCAAATAAAGCGATAGATGGTACTGTCTGCAGTAGGCTCAAGGTTCCCAAACAAGAACGACCAAAATTAGGATGCCGATAGCTAAGAACGCCTAACCACATACCAATAACCATCGTTAATGCCAGCGTGACCAATACAATCTGACAATGCGCCCAAAACGCGGCGTAAAAGGCATCTTGATTAGCTCTGAATTCAATAAATAGCGATAAATAGTGAAAATGGTCTTGCATCAACATGATGAACAAAGGCACCCAAGGCAGTATCGCTAATGTGGTATTCAATAGTTGGCTCTGACACAATATGCGAAGTGACTCCAGAGACATCAGCCAAAAAAGAAGCATCAGAACCCAAAATCCAGCACCAAACGAGCAACGAACCCGAGAAACAGATTCGACATTGGTTGTGGCAAACTCACCAGAAAACCAACACAGATAAGTAACACCAACACCACTCAACAAGTAAACCAATCCATGACTGAGCTTTTCTGACTCTATTGATTTACTCGCTGGAATCAACACTGAGATTGTGAGTAAAGCAGCGATAACAATCAACATTACCGACGCAGAACTCCCAATATCCGCGAACAGATATTGCCCTTTCGGCGTTAGAATACGATTGGGGGCCATCCCCATTAGTGGGAGACCAATTAAAGCCCCCCAGATCAATATCGCCAACGTCGATTGGACGGTGTTAATGCGCTTCATTACAAGAAACCTTTGCTTGTCAGATAGTCACGTGCAACGGTTTTAGCATCAATGCCATCAATACTAATTTGGCTATTTAGATGCTGAAGCGTTTCGGTTGTTAACGTAGCAAATACTGGATTTAATAGTTCTGGCAATTGCGGATAACTTTCAATAATGCTCGCTCTAACGACTGGAGCAGGCGCATAGACAGGTTGAGCCCCCATAGGGTCATCAAGAACTTTTAAGCCCAATGCTGCAAGTGATCCGTCAGTACCGTAAACGACGGCTGCATTGACACCAGAATTATATTCCGCTGCGGTTTTTATAAACACGGTAGTATCATTTCCTGGGAAAGGTAGGATTTGATCTTGTGATAATTTGAATTGATACGTCGTTTCAAAACTTGGCAGCGCATCGGCACGTTCTACGAACTCAGCGCCTGCTGCAATTTTGAACGCCATGCCATTGTTTAACGCAGGTTGTAAATCTTTTAGTGAGCTTAATTGATATTCCTCTGCAAGATCTTCTCTCACTGCAATCGCCCATGTGTTATTTGCCGGAGACGGTTGTAGCCAGATCAGTTTGTTTTGTTCGAAATCAAGTTTCTTTGCTCTGTCATAACCTTGTTGCCAATTTTTCCATGCTGGATTGTTTGGATCATTAAGCATAAATGCCGCATTTCCCGTATATTCTGGATAAATATCAATCTCTCCAGCTAGCAATGCTTGACGAACAATATTGGTCGCCCCCATTTGTACTTTATCTACATACGGTATTTGAGTATGGTCAAAAATAGCGACTAATATATTGCCTAACAAAGAACCTTCGCCATCTATCTTAGAAGCGATAACGACAGGTTTCGCATCAGCAGCCAAAGCTTGAGTAGAAACCGTTCCTGTAATGAATAAGCTAACCGCTAATATTGCACCAAATACACCTATGCCAGACACTTTGCTTTTAGTATTAGTAAGCAATCTAGAACCCATTGATATTGATAATTTCATAACAATCCCTTGTATTAATTAGCCAAATAACTGTGATAAAAACCCTATAAAAAGAACATTACAAAGATTGCAACCATGGTGCCAATTACCGAAATCGATTCAAATCGCTTTAATTGATTTAAACGTCCTATAAAAAGTCAAAAAACAACCAAATTGGTGCATTGTGCACCATTACTGATCATTATTTTCGAGAAAAATTTGCGCTGCTGCTAAAGAGATATTATTGATATTGATGTTGATATTGGGCCTAATATATTTGAATTGTCTTTGAACTTTCGCTACTGCTATACTTTTGTTGTAACTTTAAAAACCAAGAGATTAATCATGTCCATATCTCAACTCGCCAAAGATCTTAATCTAGCTAAATCGACCGTATCGAGAGCGTTAAATTCTTATCCAGATATTTCGTTAGAAACGAGAGACAGAGTGCAAAAACGAGCTAAGGAGATTGGCTATGTCCCTAATTCGGTAGCTCAAAGGTTAAAGCTTGGAAAATCAAATACCATCGGTGTCGTATTACCCCCCCCCTTAGCCAGTGGTTCATATATCGAACCTTTTTACTCCACTATGCTCGGATCTCTAGTTCCTGAATTAGAGAAGTCAGGGTTTCAACTTCTTGTAACAACACAAAATACAGCCGTAAGTGATGATGATGTCGGAAGTTACCAAAAAATGGTTCAGCGTGGACATGTGGATGCATTACTAATTCTCAGAACTAGAGTAAATGATAAAAGAGTCGCCCTGGCAGTACAAAATGACTTTCCATTCATCACTTATGGTCGAACTCAAAATGAGATGCCTTATGCATGGGTGGACATAGATCATGAACAAGCGATATATATGGCAACAACAAGGCAAATTAAACGAGGCCATAAACAGATCGCTTTTATCAATACAAAATCACATTACAACTACGCTAAGCTACGTAACGAAGGCTATTTGTCTGCATTAGAAGAAAATAACATCCCATTTTATACCCGCTGGTTAATGGAATCCGGATTAACTATTCAAGATGGTTATAACACAGCAATGGAGTTACTTCGCATCCAGCCTAGACCCACATCTATCGTGTGTACAAGCGACGATATAGCAATAGGTGTGATGACAGCTTGCCGTAAATTAGAAATTATTCCAGGAAAAGATATTGCGATTATGGGATTAGGCAATAGCCCTGCATCAAAACATTCTTCTCCTCCTCTAACGAGTATAGAGACATTTCCTAACTTACTAGGAGAGAAAATCGGTCAATTCATATTGCAACGCATTGAAGGAAAGGCACCGAAAAGCCTTCACTACACACAAGAAACTAAGATCGTTGAACGATTGTCAGATCCAGTATTGTATTAGTTTTCTAGTAGCCTAGCCCTGATCTGGCAGTTACTCAATTTTATAGTGCCGTTGTCAAACTAGATTTAAACTAAATTCTCTTCAGCCCAAACTTGTTTACCATCTGCTAGTGTTGCTATTGATGTTTGCCCACAGCACATTTTGTTGCCCTGATGAGTTTGCTTATTGTTCTAATAATCTAGCCAGCAGTCCAGATCTTTTTTAACCCTTTTAATGAAGCATAGATTTTCTTAAGGAACGTGATTCGATAAAACTCATTGGAGCATCTTTCACAGATACCATTTGTTTGATGCTGTCTAGCTTTTATTCGTATGGTCAATATTATTTATCGCTAGATATAACCGGTAAGCATATTGTTCTACTTTGCTGCAATACTCAGTGTCTCTAGCAATGAGAATACGCTACATAGGTGTCGACAAAGGTCTGTTTTAAATTCTGCCTACTCCCGTCAAGCTTCAAATATAAAAGTTGGTTTTGTGAACCAAGATACTCAAAATAGTGAGTATCTATTTCACAACAAACTTCGTCATCCTGTTGCTTTTTCTCTAGAACAACAACCTGCTCGTCGCTCGAGATAATACCATTACGTGCGCTTTATCTTATACAGCGACTATTCATTTGTTATGATTTTCTAAGTTGTGGCATAGCCAAATAGAACGAGCTCCGCCACTCGAAACGAATACTCCGTTCTGGCGAAGTTCGTAACTGGTTCTTGCCTGATCATGCTCAGGGAATTCGATAGTGTTCTCGAGGACAGCTACTCCGCTGTCTTCTACAAAACTTTAGAAGTCCTGCCATGGCATTGGTTAACTTGACAGTACCGTGATTAATACTAGGTACTAGGCTCGTGTCGATCAACTCCAACGAGCCAACATATTGGTACTCATCAATGATTAAGCACCTGGCTCAAAAACAATTTTGTACGTTCCGATTTGGGATTATCGAAGAAAGTGTTGGGTTCACCTTGCTCTACAATCTCTCCTCCATCCATGAAAATAATTCTATCCGCAACTTTCCGAGCAAACCCCATTTCATGAGTCACGCAAATCATCGTCATTCCCATGTCAGCAAGGCTAACCATAACATCCAGAACTTCAGCTATCATTTCAGGATCAAGAGCTGAGGTCGGCTCGTCGAACAACATTACTGATGGATTCATACAAAGAGATCGAGCAATAGCAACCCTTTGTTGTTGCCCTCCAGAAAGTTGCTTAGGGTACTTATCCGCTTTATCTGGAATTCTCACCTTTTCCAAAAACTTCATTGCGATAGCTTCAGCGTCTTCTTTTGAGATTCCTTTTACTAGCATTGGAGCTAACGTACAATTTTCCAAAACAGTCATATGAGGAAATAGATTAAAGTGCTGAAAACACATCCCAACTTCTTGTCGTATCGATTGGATGTTTTTAGTGTCGTAATCCAATAAGGTACCGAGTACGTTAATTTTTCCACCTTGATGTTGTTCAAGATTATTAATACAGCGGATCATTGTAGACTTTCCTGAACCAGAAGGACCACACACAACGATTTTTTCGCCGCGCTTCACAGTCAGGTGAATACCCTTAAGTACATGAAAATCACCATACCATTTATTTAAATCCGTGATTTTTACTGCCACGTCGTCGGCCAATTTATTTTGTTTAACCTTTCTTTCTAGGGTAGCGTCCATATTTACATTACCTTTTTATCTAATAGAGTGTGTATATTGTCTAATTATTCATAGACCCTGTTATGATTGATTACTCGTCAGCATTAATGATTTGTAATCGTCAACCTGCGCTTTAAATACGCTCCATATTGACCTAATGAAAAAATGAAAAACCAATATATAAACCCAACAAACACGTATACCTCCATATAATAGGGAGCCCATTCAGCAGTACCCACTGCCGCGTTAGCAGAAGCTAGGACATCAAAAAAGCCAATAATGATAACGATCGCTGTTTCCTTGAACGTCACCACAACCATATTAATGGTACTGGGCAAGGCATGACGAAACACTTGTGGGAGTATGATTCGACTTAGAACATGCCATGAAGACAAACCAAGCGCTTCGCCTGCTTCAAACTGACCTTTTTCGATAGCTTGAAAACCACCGCGAAATACTTCAGCTTGATAAGCGGCAAAAAACAAAGCAAACGCAATAATGACGCGCCAAAGCTTGTCGCCTTCCAGCCACTCAGGAAGTAAGATCGGAACAACAACAGCGGCAGTAAAAAGTGTTGTCAATAAAGGTAACGAGCGAATGACATCAATAAATATTGACGTCCCGACTGAAATTACCGGCATTTTTGAACGTCGCATCATTGCTAATGCCAGCCCTAAAGGTAATCCAATTAACACCACCGACGAAAATAAAAACAGTGTTAGCGCTAGCCCCCCCCAATCGTCTGTCGTTACCTGCTGCATTCCCAACCAACTGCCTTCCATAAGCAGGTAAAAAATAAAGAAACCCACTACCCACAAAACGCTAAGTCGAACTGCGGACCAGAACAACGGAATGCATGACAATACGATGGTAGTAACTATCGCAACACAAGCTAATGTTGCTCGATATTGTAAGTCATATGGATAAAGCCCAAAAAATATCAAGCGAGATCTTGCATCAATTACAGACCAACATGCACCACTTGCTTGTTGGCATAACTCGACATCTTCTGCTCTCCATATCGAACCTATAAAGATCCAATTTATGGCCAAATAGGCGAGATACAGTAAAGCACTTAAAAATAGAAGCGATACTGCGCTATCAAATGGAGTTGAGAAAGCTCGTTGTTTTAACCAAGCCAACGCCTGTTTCGGGAATTTAACCTGGATATCGGCGCGTTGTGTTTCAACAATAACATTCATATTAATGCCCTTTAAGTTTGAGCTTGTTATTCAGTAAGTTGACCAATTGAGCAAGCGTAAAGTTGATGATTAAAAACACACCCATTAGAATCGCGATTAGCTCTAAGGTTTGTCCCGATTGCGTTATTGAAGTAGATACAATCATAAACAGGTCGCTGAACCCGATAGCGACCCCTACGGTTGTTGCTTTTATGAGGAAAATCCATTGATTACCAAGCGGAGGAATAATGGTACGTAGTGCCATTGGCATCGAAATCTTGAACCATATTTGTCGCTCACTGAGCCCCAATGCTCTGCCAGCCTCAATCAAGCCTTTTGGTACTTCTTCCAATCCCCCTCTCACTATTTCCGCAATATACGCCCCACCATACATAATGATAGCAATTAACATTGCAGCGAGCTCAATACTAATAGACAGACCTCCAACGAAACGAAGACCCTTTAGGTGAGGGATTGAAACAAGAGATTCTGTCTGCGGTAGGAATGTTGTTGACACGGCAAATATAATGATAGGAGCAGAGATTAGCCACAGCAACCATTTAACCATTGGCTGAAAAAACCTTATGCGAGACAATATGAACCACGAAACAACAATCAACCCTGTAGCAGTCAAAACCCCAACCAAAGATAAGTTTAGTGTCGGAATAATCAGCCCACGATTCGATATAAAGATGACATCAAAAAAGTTTAAGGCTTGTCTTGCGCTTGGCATATGCACCAAAATCGCGTACCAAAAAAGTAACTGAAGAATTAAAGGTATGTTTCTAAAAGTTTGAATAAAAATAGTAGAAACTGCCTGGATAGAGAAGTTTTTTGAGTCTCGACCTGTCCCGACAATAAAACCTAAAATCGTAGCAAAAATAATTGAAAGAAACCCAACAAACAGCGTGTTTAATACCCCGATAAACAGTGTTCTGCTATAAGGGTCATCGGACGAACTGTCAATCATACTAAACGAATAAGACCAACCGGTGGAGCGGTCTAGAAAATCAAATCCATTTGAGATACCCATTTCACTTAAGTTGGTGTGAGCACTCGAATAGGCACCAATGATGACAAACAAACAAAATGCTAGAAATACTGCTTGTAGCAGGCCTTCTTTAAATTTTAACTGGCGAGGACTTTGCTTAAGAATCATTACATAACCTCCATAATCTTACGAAAAAATGTGTTTGAAATATGGAGGGAGCAACCCTCCATATTTAATAACGTGATTAGTCTAAGATTGGAGAATATAAAACCCCACCATGGCTCCAGAGGTTGTTCATACCACGATCAAGATTATAAGGTGATTCAGCTCCAAGATTACGTTCGTAAATTTCACTGAAATTACCCACAGCAGAAATAACGTCTTTCGCCCATGTTTCTCTCAACCCAAGTCGTTCACCAATACCAGGGCTTTTGCCTAGTAGGCGAGCAACGGTTGGGTTCGATGGTTTCTTATACATCTCTTCTACGTTCGCTTTGGTTACACCGTGCTCTTCAGCCAATAACAAACTAGCGATTACCCAGTTCATGGTGTCAACAAACTCTTCATCACCTTGTCGCATGGCAGCAGCAATTGGTTCACTTGAAAGCTGATCGTTTAAGATAATGTGTTGATCAGGGTTATCAATTTCAGTTGCACGAAGTACGGCTAGATTTGGTCCCCAGCCTGCAAAAGCATCACACCGTTCTGCAAGATAAGCAGCCCGTAGCTCTGAAGCTTTTTCATACGAGACAATACTATGTTCTACCTTTATGGTTTTTAGGTAATCTGCGACTATCCGTTCGTTGGTAGTGCCAGCTTCAACACATACTGTTCCACCTTCGAGATCTTTCGCTGAGTCAATACCCAGTGCACCATGTGCCATCAACTTCGTTCCACCAAAGAAATACGGCAAGCTAAATTGCAAACCTAGTTCGGTATCTCGGCCCATTGTCCAACCCGTCGCTTTAATTACGATATCGACATCACCAGACTGTAAAGATGGAAAACGTTGCGCCCAGCTTAACGGAACAATCTTAGCTTTGGACGGGTCACCTAGAATGGCCGTCGTTAATGCTTTACATAAGTCGATATCCAACCCTTTCCATTCATTTTTTTCGTTTACTTCTACGAAGCCAAAATAACTGCCATTGTGACCACTACAAGACAACACACCTTTAGCTTGTATTGCTTCTACTGTTGGGCTTTTCGCGGAAGCTCCTTGAGACATAGAAAGCAAAGATGTCGTAGCAGCTATGGTTAATAAGGATTTCATCATTGATTTTTTCATCGCAATTCTCCGTTGCATATAATCCAAATGTCGGCACAAATATTTTCTATTTCAGCACAACGCTCAACATCACACATTGCAATGTATATGCCATGATAGCCATTCAACTCATCGGACTATTTAGAATATTCTCAATATTTTCCGTCACACCTACGTCTAATCGTTTCATCACTCGCTCCAAATGTTACTATTTTGATCATCGCTCCTCTTTTATTCATCAATATGGCGTTCCTTATTGGTGCAAAAATAAATAGAAACAAACCAATTTGATGCAAAGTGTCATTATTTGAAATTAATATTTCACTATATGGCACAAAAATCACTATCACACAGAGTAAAAATCGGTCAAAATGTAGGAGTAAGGAAACAACGATGTTGTAAATTCGTAACAACATTTATTCCTTGCGATAAATGACATTATTGACTTAAGGAAGAGGTATCAATGAGTTCAGATAAGAGTACACAGACTCACAAATTTGTTACGTCCAATCACTGGGGAGCTGCTATCGCTGAAGTTAAGGACGACAAACTCGTTGCGATTCATCCACATCGAGGAGACAACGATCCTTCTAAGATAAATGATAACTTGGTTGGCATGGCCGATAGCGAATCACGAGTAAGAAAACCAGCCGTTAGAAAAAGCTACCTCGAGCACGGCCCTATGCCCGGAGCTACTCCGCGCGGAGAAGACCCTTTTATAGAAGTATCATGGGAAGTCGCGTTTGATTTGATCGCCAAAGAGATAAGTAGAGTCCGCTCAGAATACAGTAACGAAGCGATATTTGGCGGCTCGTATGGTTGGAGTAGCGCTGGCCGTTTTCATCACGCTCAAAGTCAATTAAAACGCTTTTTAAATTGTGCCGGCGGGTTTATCAGAAGCGAAGGGAACTATAGCTATAATGCAGCATTAACTCTCCTGCCTTATATTGTGGGGAATTTTCGTCAGCATGTAAAACACGCGACAAGGTGGAAATCAATAGCGAAGCATGGCGAACTTGTCGTTATGTTTGGCGGTATACCTATGAGAAATGCTCAAGTCGGTGGAGGTGGAATGTCAAAGCACCGATTACGTGATGATCTGTTAGCATGTAAAGATTCCGGTGTTGAGTTCATCAACCTTAGTCCCTTAAAAAATGATGCACTTGAAGATCTTGATGCTCAATGGATCCCGATTAAACCAGGGTCTGACACGGCTCTAATGATGGGAATTGCGCACACATTACTAATTGAAGAGCTCCATGATCAAGCCTTTCTTGACCGCTATACCACTGGGTTCGACCACTTTCGACGCTATCTTATTGGAGAAAGTGATAGCATAGTAAAAAGTGCTGAATGGGCCGCCGAGCTTTGTGGGATCTCCTCAGAAGATATTACGTCGCTGGCTCGTCGTATGGCCGGTTCAAAGACACTGATTTGTGCAGCCGTTGGCTTGCAACGAGCGGAATATGGCGAACAACCGCTATGGATGACCGTTACCCTCTCTTCTATGCTAGGCCAAATTGGTACTCCAGGTGGAGGTTATGGCATTGGTTATGGTGGTGACGCCAGTATAGGAACAACTGATCGCCCTATGCGTTGGCCATCCTTTCCTCAAGGCAATAACCCGATAGAGACCTTTATCCCTGTCGCTATGATTACCGATATGCTGCTCAACCCCAAACAAAGCTATCAGTATAATGGCCAAACGCTCTCTTATCCTGATATTAAGCTAATCTGGTGGGCTGGAGGTAACCCATTCCACCACCATCAAGATCTTAACCAATTACTCAAAGCATTTCAGCGACCTGAAACAATAATCGTTAATGAAATTTATTGGACCGCAACCGCAAAGCACGCCGACATAGTATTACCGGCAACATCCCCTCTAGAGCGAGAAGACTTTGGTGGTGGCACACAAGATACTAGTCTCGTACCCATGCCCAGAGTGTTGAAACCAATTGGTGAAGCCAAAGATGAATATGACATTTATGCAGAACTTTCTTCACGACTCGGCTTTGAAGAACATTTTACGCAAGGTAGAAGCTCTAGAGAATGGCTAGAGAAAATGTGGCTAGAGATGCAAGAAACCGCTTCACAGTCCAATTATTCATTGCCAACGTTCACTGAGTTTTTAAAGGGAGATGTCATAGAATTCGATGATCCTTCACCAGAGCATGTTTTTTTAGCCGATTTTCGTGAAGACCCGTTAGATAATCGCCTCCCTACGCCAAGCGGGAAAATCGAAATCTATTCCGAAATCATTGCCAGTTTCAATTATTACGATTGTCCTGGTCACCCTACTTGGCTTCCTCCGACTGAGTGGCTTGGTAGCGATATATCGACTACTCATAAATTCCATTTAATTTCAGGTCAACCAGCAACGCGCTTACACAGCCAATTGGATCCAGGGGAATACAGTAAAAGTAAAAAAATACATGATCGAGAACCTGTATTAATTCACCCCGATAATGCAAAGAAATTGGGAATTGAGCATGGCGACATCGTAAAACTTCATAACGATCGCGGAGCCTGCTTGGCTGGTGCTGTCGTGACCAACCGTATTCTAAAAGACGTGATTTTCTTATGGACAGGTGCTTGGTATGACCCCGAAAAACCAGGAACAATTGGTTCGATGGATAAACACGGGAATCCAAATATGTTAACCCATGACCGTCGAACTTCACGACTTTCACAAGGTTGCGCCGCTCACAGCACGTTAGTGAGTATTGAGAAATACGTTGGTGTCGCGCCAAGTGTCACGGCATTTAAAGCACCGCTTTCTCGCTACCAACGTTAACTACGAAACCAAATCATTAAGTTGAGTACATCAATTACTGACATTTCAATGTTGGTATTGATGAACTCAATACGATTTACTCGTGTAATTTTAAAAGATGTTACCAACTAAATTAAAATATCAAAATACGGTACTAGTGTTTTACATATTGACACCGAGTTAATAGTTGTGCATCATGACTACTGTAGGAATTGGGTATTTCACACTGATCTTTTTACTGCATACCGCGACGATGGATAGTCGTTTCTTTTAACAATTACTTTTAATTTCTTAACATTTATTCCGGATTTATTTTTAGCCCATAAATACTTAAATAATCTCAGCGCCAGGGAGGCAAATATGAAATCAACATCTATCGCATTAGTCACAGGGGGCGCCAAAGGTATTGGTCTTGCGTGCGCAGAAGCACTTGCCGAAGATGGGATGCAAATCGTAATCATAGATATTGATGTACAAGCTGGTGAAGCAGCAGCGAAGGCGCTTGGAAATGGAGCACAATTTTTACCTTGTAACATGGGTAATAGTGATGAAATACTAAAAACTTTCGACATTATCGAAGAGGAAGTCGGTCCTGTATCTGTTCTCGTCAACAATGCCGGGATTGCACGTCCAGGTGAGTTCTTAGATACGACAATCGAACAATTTACTTCGGTTATTAACGTCAACTTAACCGGTTCGTTCATTGCGGCTCAGCGAGCTGCACAAACCATGATTAAGCATGAAATAGCTGGCTCAATTGTGAATATGAGCTCTGTCAATGCCAAAGTCGCCATTCCAACTATTTCAGCTTACTGTGCGTCGAAAGGCGGGATTATGCAGTTAACCAAGGCAATGTCACTTTCTCTAGCGCCTCACGGTATTCGGGTAAATGCAGTAGGTCCTGGCTCAATCGACACTGAAATGATGGCTGGCGTCAATGCGAATCCAGAAGCGATGAAAATGGTAATGTCACGCACTCCGTTAAAACGCATCGGTAACCCTCGTGAAATCGGCGATGTTGTTGCATTCTTAGCTAGTAAGAAAGCCAGCTATATAAGCGGTGAAACTATCTACGTAGATGGTGGCCGACTAGGAATGAACTACACCTGCTAGAACAATCTCTTGATCATTCGTACACATAAATAGCATTCGTGATTGATAACTTCATTGAGTTAATTGGTCACGAATCCGCTATTTTATTTAAGGCTTTTCAGTCTATATTTCACAAGTATTCGCACTCATCCCATTAAACTCACCATCAATAAGTAGAGCTCATGACACAACAATACGAAAAGCAACTCCAACGATATAAGGTTCTGGCTGCTGGGGTATTAAGCATGGTAGTAACATTAGGAGTCGCCCGCTTTGCTTATACCCCTTTACTTCCGATCATGCAGAGTCAAACGGGCCTAACCGACGCAGCAGGTGGTTGGCTCGCAGCATTCAATTATGCTGGGTACATGAGTGGCGCTGCTTTAGCGATGTCGATCAATAAGCTATCAATTAAAGACGTACTGTATAAAGTCTATTTGCTTATCGCCATCGTAACGACATATGCCATGTCATTAACGGATAATGTCTTGGTTTGGGCTGTACTCCGTTTCCTATCTGGATTAAGCAGCTCAGGAGGGATGTTGATTGCTTCTGCTATTATTTTGAACTGGCTAATGAAAAATAATTACCGTGGCGAACTTGGCGTCCATTTTGCTGGAATGGGGATAGGTATCATCATTACATCGTTATTAGTCGAAGTTATGTCGTACTTTACCTTTACATGGGAACAATATTGGTTTTGGTGCTCAATCGCAGCTATTGTCTTTGCAATTCCGGCTTGGCGGTGGATCCCTCACACATCATCGGCTCCATCCAACCAATATGCTCATTTAATTACCGATAACCCACCGCATCGCTACTTTTTACCAATTATGCTCGTCGCGTATTTTTGTGCTGGTTACGGGTACGTTATAAGTGCAACCTTTATTGTCGATATCATCGAAAGCCAGAATGGTCTTGAAGGTAATGGTTCCTTGGTATTTTTTGTAGTCGGTATTGCAATTGTTCCAGCAGCCGTCATTTGGGATAAGATTGCTCGAAAAATTGGCTATTTACATGCGATATTTCTCGCTTATGTCATCCAAATTATTGGCGTTATATTACCTGCCATTTCTCAAAGCCTCTCTAGCGTAATAATCGGCTGTCTACTTTATGGAGGGACATTTATTGGTTGCGTAAGTTTAGTATTAACTATGGCGGGCCAGTTTTATCCAAGTAAACCGGCTAAACTTATGGGCAAACTCACCTTAACTTATGGTACAGCGCAAATTATCGCTCCAGCATTAACCGGAACCATTGCGCAAGAGACCGGTAACTACGATTTAGGCTTATACCTCGCCAGTGGTATTCTTGGAATAGGCTCACTGCTAATCATAGTGTTGATTATCATTGAGAGAAGTATCCATAAAAATACTCTTATTGCTGAGTAAGCAATACTCCTTTGCTCAATTCATGCCATTACTGGATTGATTCAGCATTCCTATTTTATATTTACATTCGACTGAGTTGGGGCTCACCAGAATATAGGTAGTCCGATCAAATTCGATGCAATTAACTCTTTGGTTTATTACTTAGAATCGGTACACTTTCGTTTATCAATATTTGACACAACAAGAGAGAACGATAGTTTGAGTACAATGACCGATAAAACAGGAGAAACTGCGCAAGTAAAAGTGGATTCAACCCTTTCTAAAGGATTAAAAATACTTGAAGCACTGGCCAATTCTG
This sequence comes from uncultured Vibrio sp., assembly GCA_947504195.1. GTDB lineage: Bacteria > Pseudomonadota > Gammaproteobacteria > Enterobacterales > Vibrionaceae > Vibrio. The sequence continues at coordinate 207,468 of CANNGN010000003.1, forward strand.
AAACAGAAAAAGGTGTGACAGAACTGTCGCTAGAACTGGGTATGACTAAATCAAATACATTCCGTTTACTTCGTTCACTCAGCGTCCTTGGTTATGTAAAACAACCTGATGGAAAGAACTATTCCTGCACAATGAAAGCGTGGCAGCTTGGTCAACGAATTATGGATCATCTCGATCTCCCCGCAATTGCTGCTCCTCAAATGCGTAGATTGTCTAGAGCTACAGGAGCTACAATTTACCTCGCCGTTCTTGAAGGAATGTCAGTGCTTTATATTGATAAAATTGAGAGTACTAACCCAATACGCTCATGGTCACCAAAAGGGGCTATTGCTCCACTCTACTGTGTGGGCCCGGGTAAAGCGATTTTAGCTGAACAGTACGACCTTTTTCGCGAACAGTTGAAAGGTGAGTTAACTCGATATACCGATAAAACCATTACGACTATTCAACAGTTAGATGCGGATATGGCTGAAACCAAAAAACGGGGTTATTCCATCGACACCGGCGAATACCGAGATCAAATTTTAAGTTTTGGTTCTGTTATTAAAGCACCAAATGGAGAAGTGTTAGGCGCATTAGGGGTTTCAGTGCCAAATATAAACTTGTCAGATGATGATATTGAAAAGATTTGTCTTGCGGTTCGTGACGCTGGAATTATTGTTTCCGATGCGGTTGCTCAGAATTAACGTATGATAAATCAATCGGTTTGATATTCGCATTTCCGAAATACAACTTAGAGTACAAAAAAAAGAGTATGGAGTTTAACTAACGTTACTCTTCATACTCTTTTTTAGTTGTCTCTTAAACTCGTATCACTATAAGGCTAAATTATATTCATCTCTCGCTTGGACAGATGTAATATAACCCGACTCTAAATCCGCACGAACTAATGCTGCGCTTCGATCTTTAGGGTCGCCATATCCTCCTCCACCGGGTAACTCGAGAATAAGTCGAGAGCCAGCTGGAATTTTTTGTCGGCCCTTCCCTTTCAAAATGGTGCCGTCATCGAGCATAACCTTACCCGCTGATCCATTTTTACCATTGTTACGCCCACGAGCGGGATAGTGAATACGGTCAAACATGGCATTGAAGTACAACTCATAACCTTCGCTTGCACTCAATTCGATTATTTGCCCTAAACCTCCTCGATATTCACCACTGCCTCCCGAGCCTACCAATAACTCTTTACGCCATATTGTTAATGGTCCTACTTGCTCCGTTGCTTCAGTGGACATTGTGCTCACCCCAGAAGGAAAGGCGGTAGCACTTAACCCATCAAGACTTGAGCGAGCTCCCATGCCTCCGGAGTTAAACATCGATATTTCAACCGGAGGTAGCCCAGATGAGGGATCAATAGGCCGAGCACTAACTAGAATATTCCATAACGCACTTGCCCCTTCAGCGGGAGAAACACCTGGAATGCAATGATGTAACGCCCCTAATACGACATCTGGAACTAAATGTCCCAATACGTGACGAACAGAGACCGGAGCCGGGTGCGGCGCATTCAAAATACACCCTTCTGGTGCAATGACCGAAAATGGAGTAAGAGAACCGGTATTATTCGGAATATCCGCTGCAATCGCACATTTCAATCCATAACACGCATACGCTCGGGTATAAACTATTGGAACGTTGACACCAAACTTGCTAAGACCTGATGTACCATCAAAATCGGCTAGAAGTGTGTTTCCAGTGATCGTTAAACTCACTTTCATATCAACTGGCGCTTCGTAGCCGTCTACCATCATTTCATTTAGATAAACTCCGTCTGGTAAATCAGCGATACGTGCCAATGTCGCTTCACGGCTGTTATCGATAATAAAGTCCGATAGTCCTTCAAGTTCGGTCAACTGGAATTCATCCATCATATCCATTAAACGATTATCGCCCGAAGCATTACACGCGACTAAGGAATACAAATCGCCGATCACTTGATCTTGTTCGCGTACATTATGACGGATGATTTTGACCAGATCATGATTCATTTCACCTTCAATCACAAACTTCATTATGGGAACAAGCAAACCTTCTTCATAGACTTCGTTCGCATCAGGGCCATAACCTCGGCCGCCAATATCAACCACATGCGCTGTTGCCGCGAAGAAGCCAATATGTTTTCCGTTATAAAAGGAGGGAGAAACCATTGTAAAGTCATGTAAATGACCCGTTCCTTTCCATGGGTCGTTGGTGAGATATACATCCCCTTCTTTGATATTATCTATGCCAATTTCACGAATAAAATGTGGTACGGATTCGGCCATTGCATTCACATGACCTGGTGTACCTGTAACGGCTTGAGCCATCATTCGACCACGTTGATCGAATACCCCAGCCGAAAGGTCTCCAGCTTCCCTTACTGATGTCGAAAATGCAGTACGAATTAACGTGGTTGCTTGCTCTTCCACTACTGCTACCAGACGCGACCACATTATTTGATAGTCAACATTACTTAAACTCATGCTTGCGCCTCCATTTTTGCTTTACTCACTAATAAGATCGACCTATCATCTTGCGCGATTGCCGTATAACTAGACGTGACAATGGTTGATGTTTCATCTTCCACAATAACCGCAGGCCCACAAACCGCATCACCGGGAGTAAGAGAATCCCTTTCTACTTCGCTAGCTGTAACCGTTTGTCTAAGAGCCGCATCGAAAAATACGCGCGTCTTCGTTACGTCAACTTGTTTACCTGAACGACGTAACGTAATTGTCTCAACTGGACTAAGTTTAGAAGCAACCGTAATCGACCAGTTCGTAATCTCTATCGATAGCCCCTCTATCACACGACCAAATAAAGTATGGTAGCCTTGTTCAAATTTATCCCTGAACATGGAGACATCAGCATCACAGTACTCTTGATAAGGAATATCTATCGAGATTTCTCCACCCTGACCGGTATATCGCATAAAGGCTTGAACATGAGTCACAGTGTCTATATCTCCAGCGCCTTGTTTAACGAACTCTAGTGCTTCTGAACGCAGTTCTGCCAACACTTCATTTACGTGCTCTGCGTTAAAGTCACTCAGGCGTTGATACATTCCTAAAGTCGCTTCATAAGAGAATGGCGCATTTAGGAAACCAATCGCTGAACCAACACCCGCACCAGGAGGAATGATGAGTGAGTCAATACTCAATTTTTCACAGAGACGACAAGCATGCAGTGGAGCACCACCACCAAATGCAATCATAGTGAACTTAGCAACTTCACGACCATTTTCAACAGTATGAACCCGTGCAGCATTTGCCATATTTTCGTCGACAACTTCTGTCACACCAAATGCCGACTGTTGCGCATCAAGGTCAATCGCAGAGGCGACTTTATCTACCATAACTTGCTCTGCACTCTCGACCGAGAGTGGAATCGCACCGCCGGCAAATAAATCAGGGTCTAAGCGGCCGAGTAGTAAGTTAGCATCTGTTACTGTTGGATTCTCTCCCCCACGCTGATAACAGGCAGGTCCGGGCTCAGAAGCAGCGGATTTTGGCCCTACACGTATTTGTTTCATATCATCAACATGGGCAATTGAGCCACCACCAGCTCCGATCTCAACCATCTCAACAACAGGTGTCGACAGTGGCATTCCTGACCCTTTTGCAAAACGGTAGGTCCTCGCCACTTCAAATGTATTTGCCGTTTTAGGTTTACCATTTTCAATCAAACAAATTTTTGCGGTGGTACCTCCCATATCAAAAGACATGACTTGGTTATTACCATAACTGTTGGCAAACTTAGCCGCAAAAATCGCTCCACCAGCGGGGCCAGACTCTAACAGGCGTACCGGGAATTCTGATGCTGTTGCAACGCTAACCAAGCCACCTGCAGAATGCATCATGAATATTGGACACTTGATACCCATTTCGTTAAGCCGATGAACCAATCGATCTAAATAAGTCGACACTTGCGGGCGCACATAGGCGTTAGCAATCACGGTATTGAAACGTTGAAATTCTCGCATCTGTGGAGAGACGTGACTCGAGATTGATACCGACAACTCCGGCGCTATTTCTGCAAAGGCTTTTGCAACCTGCATTTCATGTGCGTCATTGACATATGAATGCATAAATCCGACAGCCACAGCTTCGTAGCCCGATGAAACCACATGTTTTACTAAGTGGTTTAATTCATCTGCATCCATCGGTGTAAGGACGTTACCCGATGCATCGATGCGTTCGTTGATCGTATAACGAGATGCTCGACTCACTAAAGGTGTGGGCAAGGTCAAGTTTAAGTCATACTGCTCAAAACGGTTTTCAGTGCGCATTTCTACAACATCGCGAAAACCCTGCGTGGTGATAAAAGCTGTCTTTGCTCCTCTGCGTTCAATAAGTGAATTCGTAACCAAAGTTGTTCCGTGGATCACCGTCGACACTTGACCTACTTCAATACCACCTCGCTCACACACTAGTTGAATCCCATCGAGAATGGCTTGTTCAGGCTGTGAATAATTGGTTAACACTTTGCCTGTAAACAACTCACCATTAAGATCTAATGCGACATCGGTAAACGTACCACCGATATCAACTCCAATTCGTGCTACTTTAGACGTCATATCCTTCTCCAATAGTTTAAATCCGTTATACGCTTTTGTAGTGACGCCATACCTTGAAGCACGTTTCATAAACGGGCTCGCGGACAGGTGCAATAATATCTGCTTTCATATTTGTGATTGGCAATAACAACTCTTTTTCCGGCATCCCAGTAAGAAGATTCGCCATTGCTCGACCAAATATCGAGCCTGTAGTAATTCCGCGTCCATTGAAGCCAAGCGCGCTATACAAGCCAGGTGACAAATTATGAATACGTGGAATATGTTCAGGTGTAAGTGCAATGATCCCATGCCATGATTTTTCAAAACGTACTTTCCCTAAGTGTGGGAACATTTTACTGATTTGTCGTTGCGCCCAAAATTCAGTACTAATAAAAGCTTTATCGGCAAGTTTACCCATGCTACCTAAAATCAAACGACCAAATTTATCCTTACGTACCGAGCACATCACTAGCCCTGTATCCCATACACCTTGTCCTTCAGGGAGAATGTTATCCGCAAGGCTGCCTAGTGGTTCAGTCGCAATTTGATGGAAATAGATATCTGACCACGATTTATTTAAGTTTGGCCATAGGTCATCGCTATATCCATTGGTGGCAATCAACACGCGGTCTGCGGTGACCGAACCACTTTCTGTGTTTAATACCCATTTTTCGCCTTTAGGGGTTAGTTTTGTTACGCGAGACTTTTCATGAATTTGCGCTCCTTCGCTCGCTGCAGCGAGTGCTAAACCTCGCGCGTAACCCATTGGATTAACCGTCCCAGCATTGCGGTCCAATAACCCGCCAAAGTATCGAGACGTACCAATTTTTTCTTCCGCAGCGCGTGCATCCAATAATTCGACTTCACGGCCACGACGTTGCCACTCTTCAGCACGAGCGGCCAATTCACGATACCCTGATGGCGCGTGTGCCGCATGAATGGTTCCAACGCGAGTCGCTTCACAATCAATATTGTATTTTTCTATCAATGAAAAGACGTAATCTGGACCGCCAGCCATTTCTTCTAGAAACACATTCGCGCTTTCTTCACCTAGATGCTTGCTGACGTCTTGTGGTGGAATCCAAATTCCAGGATTGACCATACCGCAGTTGCGGCCTGCACCACCAAACCCTATTTGCTGTGCTTCTAGTACTCGACAATTAACGCCTTTTGCTGCGAGGTTTATTGCTGTCGAAAGACCAGTATACCCACCACCAATGATTGCAACCTCGGTCTCAATATCATCAGTAAGCGGTAAGTAATCAGGAATACTAGGAGCGGACATGTTCCATAAACCTAAGTCTTCTGATAAAGCTGCTGCACTATTATTAGCCATTTTGATTCCTTCCAAGAGTGTTAATTCTAAAATCCATTTGGTATTAATATGCGGAACATTAATGCCACATAACAAAACACTATAATAAAATCATATAAAGATCCAGCAACTTATTTAGACTTAGGTCGATCAAATTGATAATTGGAAAAAGTGACCACTATCACTAAGAAATGGTGTGTAATTTTGATACAACTGTTGGTGAAATTATTGATGTGTAAATTGGACTATCAAATGCTCTGTCGAACCAAGAAACCAAATGCATTTATATCAAAAAGCCCCCTAACTTCATCTAAGTAAGGGGGCCAGAGTCATCGAGTAAAATAGCACTAGATTAAGATACAGTGACAATTTCACCATCTGAGCGAACTATTTTGAAGGATATGGCTTTATCAATTCCTGCACTCACAGACGCCAAATCGCCAACACCAAGCTTAGTTAGAATACCAGTCAACCATTCAGGTTCTGGATGAGTAATTTCAATAGATTTAAGCGTTAAACCTAGATCAGTCATAGCCGAGGATGGATGTGCGCCGGGCGACCATTCAATAAATGTTGGAATAACGCCCTCTTCCAACATTGATCCATCACTTGGAATATTTAATCGCCAACTGCGTTCCCCACGAGTAAACGTGACAATTTCTCCTAATGGAACTGGACTACTTTCTATCAATGCATCTAAATCGTCAGTGCCTACTACCCAGTGATGCGCGTAGGCCGACTGTTGTAGCTTTGTCTTAACGTCCTCTTCATCCATCGCAAACCAACGAGCCCGACCAGGATTTGGTGCATCAGGATCAATTGACAATATTTCGAGAAACGAATCATTTCCGGTAGGTGCAACACAATTATGCGTACTCATCGCTTCATGCTTACTCGCTTTCGGTAAGGTAACACCTAAATTCTTCCTAAGAAAATCAATACCTTGTTCCAGACTTTCTGCTCCAACCACAATATGATCAATTTTGTTTGCTACACTCATCAATTACCTCCATGTTTTGTTGTACTTAGGCACATTATGTTAAATAACGAAATCCAGTCTGTAGATCACTAATCAATGTTTCTGGGTCTTCCAGTCCAATGCTTAAGCGAATTAATGGACCTCTATTTTCCCACTGGGTTGCAACGCGAAATGGGGCTGGTTCGACAGGGATAACAAGACTTTCAAACCCACCCCAACTTAATCCAATCGAAAAGAGTTCAAGACTATTGATCATTTTTCGCAGCCGATCTTCAGAAAGAGATACGAACTCGACACTAAATAATCCAGTTGAACCATTAAAGTCGCGTTGCCAAAATTCATGACCGGGGCAATCTGAAAAAGCGGGATGGAGAATTCGTGATACTTGAGGTTGAGCTTGTAGCCATTCGATCACTTTATAAGTGCTTGCTTGATGTTCGCGCAATCGAACCGCCAAAGTACGTAACCCTCGAAGTGCGAGAAAAACATCTTGCGACCCCGCTCGGTCACCAAAGGCTAAACTCATTTTACGAACTTTGTCATAGTGTTCATCTGAAGCCGTAACAATAAATCCTATCATTGCATCAGAATGCCCACTGATATACTTGGACCCAGAATGAACTACGACATCAATCCCTAAAGTTAATGGCTGGCAACAAAGTGGTGTAGCCCAAGTACCATCAATAATAGAAACGACGCCAGCAACCTTGGCCGCACTAGCAATAGCTGGAATATCGGGGATTTCAAACGTACCAGAACCTGGCGCTTCAAGAAATATTACCGCAGTGTCAGGTTGAATAAGCTCTGATATTTTATTGCCAATCATCGGGTCAAAATAGGTGACATCTACACCGTATTCTTTTAAAACATTATCACAAAACATTCGCGTCGGCCCATAGACCGTGTCGGCCACTAATACATGTGATCCGGCAGAACAAAATGTCATCAGTGATGTTACGCAAGCCGTCAGACCAGATGATAAAGCAATGCAGCCAGTTCCCTGCTCGAGTTGCGCCATCATGCTCTCAAGTTCAAAAATCGCCGGATTGCCATAACGACCGTAATAGAGTGTGCCTTTTTCATATCGGGCACTTTTTGCTTCTTCAAACTCTTCCAATGTATTGAAAAGCATGGTTGAAGATTGATGTAGTGGTAGATTAACAGCTCGCCCTACCGAGTGGTTATCACGCCCAAGATGAACCAGTTCATTATTGAGGTTAGTTTGTTTTGAATTCACTTTAACACTCCTTATCAAAGGTAAAACTACATTACCGGAGTAAGCATTTTGTGTCAATATACAACATTACAATGCCAATATGGAAAACTAACAAGCATGACACACTTAAATGATGCCGTTGTTTCTCAGTTAAAGACTCATTCACTCGCGTTGACGCCAGACCATCTAAGAAAGGCATCCGATCTTCGATTTTAGTAAAATTCACCGCTACACCAGTATCTTTGTTAATTAAAAGTGTTATTTAGTGACGAGAAAATACTTCGCATGTGCTTTACTATTAAATTTACACACTTACCGCTCATTCGCCATTATTGGTTTTGAGAACTTTCTCACCAACTAATTGTGTTATTTACTATAATTATGCATTGAATCTAAAATTGGTTCCGGCAAGCTGCATCACAACTGCGAAGTTTATCTGGTACATTTTTCCTTGATCTAACTCCTTGAATTTTCTCAAAAATGAGACGTAAATATCAATAGCTAATTTTCAGCTTTTGGTGCTCCCCAAATCACACCATCTCTTAACCCTGAATTTAAGATCACGAACATCTTTCGAATACAGACAATGAGAGCTACTTTTTGGGGTTTTCCAGTAGCAACTAGTCGCTGAAATTTCGCCTTAAAAACAGGATGGGACTGTATTGCAAGCACCATTACCATGTATAAAACTGTTCTAATTTGATGCCTTCCTCCTTAGACTTTTCATTGTCCTTGGATGCACCCACTTTCTTTGTTCATTGGCACTACTCCAACTAGAGAGCTTGCTACTTGATTAGTGATAAATCCTAGCTCTGGCAGGTTACTAATTATTGAACCCGCTGCTATTTTCCACACGCCTTTCATACTATACTGGCTGATGTTTTTCGCTATATAATTTGAGTCGATCTCAATAAGAGCAACGATTTTCCTTTCAATTTTATCTATCTAGTTTTTAATGAACTGTAAGACCTGAAGTCGATTCTTCTTCATGGTTTGCATGACCAGAAATTGGTTTTTCTCTCGAATAAATAGCTCATAGCTTGTATGACATCCGGCTCCAAGCTCGACAACTTAGGTTGTATAGCCTCTGCGTTGTGTGCAATTAACTAAGCACCAAGTTTATCAGTTTTTGCGCGTTGTTCTTTAGCGCCAGTGTAGCGTTTTACGTGTATGGGGTGAGCGATAACAGAGGGAATTTTGTTTTGAGAGCGTGTGCTAATAAATGGCATTTCCAATCATCCTGCTGCTTCAATTACGATTCGCAGGCACGAGCAATAACAATGAGTCTCTCATTGATTTCAATGTTACGAATATGAGATAAAACAGTGCGCACAAATTCATGTACGCACAATTAAAACTAGATGTTTCTGTATCTATTGGAAATCGCGTTCTCTAACGCACACAGAATTCTTTCTGAATCGATATTTTCAGGGTGCTTATTCAGAAAACACAACACCCCTAATATTTTTTGCGTTACATTTTCTGTCTTAGATTCAATATGCTCACATTTATCGTGCACTGTATGTAATCGCTCGTAAACCATATCATAAACGTCAGGGTAGAAATCATTGATATCACTGTCAGTGAGTTTAGAAAACAAAGAACTGTAAGCTACGTCCAAGCACAGACTAGTACAATGCACTGCTAAGGGTGAATACTTCATCATTGGCCTCCTTTTTGTAAAAAGGCTTCAAATGCACTGCCATCATCTCTGGTTAAGTTGGGAACAAATCGGGAGTAAACTCGAAACAACATAGTCGTAGTTGTATGCCCCATTTGATTGGCAATCCACTCTGGTGATTCTCCCGATGCCAACAGTAATGTGGCAAAGGTGTGACGCGTTTGGTAAGGGTTACGCTTTTTTAAGCCTGCTTTCTCTAATGTCGGGTACCACATAGTTCGAGAGACTACTTGATAATTAAGAGGCAACCCTTTTTCATTGGTGAACACAAACGAGCTATTATTACCAGATTTCAATTTATGCTCACGCAGTGCGTTAACCACGCGGTCTATAAGTGAAATAGTTCGATAAGAGCCTTGAGTCTTTAGTCCAGAGACTTCGCCACGATTTAAGCTTTGGCTTACCGTAATCACCTTGTTGGCTAAATCCACGTCTTTCCACATTAAGCCATCAATCTCTCCGGTACGCATTCCAGTAAAGAATCTAGTAATTAAGTAACACTTAAATTCATCAGGAGCACTTTCAATAACCTTTTCAACTTCCAGTACTGAAAATGGAGCGACATCGGTTCTTCCCACTTTCAGCGCTTTGATATTTTTCCATGGTGACGTAAAATTATAACGATCAGCGGCTTCATTAAGAATCATCCTAAGCGGCGTCATAATATGATTGATACGTGATGGGCTAAGAAAGCCTCCAGTTCGTCCCGGTACTTTGGCGAGGATGGTACGAAACTGTAGGATTTGCTGTTTAGTGATGGCGCTGGTCTTCTTACTACCGAACATTGGAATTAGGTATTTATTCACTATCCCTTCTACATCAATAATATGCCCCTTTGACCATTCTATTTTCATTTCCATAAGCCATGTCTGAGCAAACTCTTCGAACTTCGGTGATTCCGGCGAATCAAAGTAGCTTCTCGCGGATACCTCACGACGCTTTACATCTGCAAAACGTTTAGCAGCACTGCTATTTGGAAAGTATTTAGAATAGTCAAACGTATCTAGAACAATCTCAGCTTCAACTTTCTTCATAAGTCGTTCTAGGCGATTTCTGTTAGTTTTATTATCAGCTAACTGGGTTTGTTCTCGACATCTCTTTCCTTTATAGCGAAATTGCAAAACCAATTTCTCATTGCGCACATTAATAACTCCCATAGTTCTCCTCCCCTATAATCCCGTGAATAGAGAATGAGTCGAAATACCTGACATCATTTCTTCTTCTACTCGTTCCCAAATAAATAAGATCTTACGTCCGCCAAATGGGCGAATATAATGAACTCCTTCGAATAAAACAGAGTCCTTCAACTGTTCTCTAATTACTCGAGCGTCATATTTAATTCGTACTGCCAATTCGGCAGTTGTAAGGTAAGTGTTATCCATCGTACAATCTCCTATTGATATTATTTATCTACAATTGAACTTAATAACCTTCTACAGAACAAAATGTATCACAGGAATTACCTTTTGCAACCATTTTTAACCTGTAGAAGAACATTTTAATTAGAGGAAGAGCATGCTGAAGTGTCACCTATCGAAGATAATGGGCGAAAAAAGGTTAAAAATTGCAGATGTTGCTAGAGAAACTGGGATCAACAGAGGAACTGTTACTCGCATGTATAACGAAACGGCAACTCGAGTGGAAATCGACGTGATAGATGCTTTATGTAAGTATTTGGATATTCAGGTCGGTGAACTCTATGAGCACATAGATAAAAGCACTGATGATAAGATTTGAACACGATAATCAACTTACTAGTCTCAGTTAACCCCATTTAAACTTTCAGCGAACTAAAATTAAATGTGGCCACCGATTTGGCCACCAAATGGCCACCGCTAAATATCTAGTTGTTCTATTTGACTAGACCACAAACGGCAGAAACACAAAATAACGCAACAAAGCGTTTAATTTTCAAAAACTTGGGAAGTTAAAAGTAGAAAGGAAAACTTGGAGCGTGCACCGGGAATCGAACCCGGATCATCAGCTTGGAAGGCTGAGGTAATAGCCATTATACGATGCACGCTACATCGTGGAACGGGTGTTAATATGCCACAACTGGATGAAAAGAAAAGAAGAATTTTGCGTTACTGTGTTTGAATGGCCATCTTTTCATCAGTTTGGCTATAATCCGAACGAGATACAGTAATAAGTGCTCGCAAGTTTACAAATTCCGGCTTCGAGTTAATAAGAAAATAAAGTACGTTCCCCCAATAACCGATACCACCGTTCCCGCTGCGATTTGAGCAGGAAATACGATCCACTGCCCGATTAAATCTGACGAACACAGTAAAACCGCACCAATCATTGGGGCTAAAACTAATTGCGTTTTCACATGCCTCGCTCCCAACAAGGTCGCAATATGTGGTGCGAGTAATCCGACAAAAGCAACCGGCCCCATGGTTGTAGTTACCGTCGCGCAGAACACTGCAACTAACGCCAGCAAGCTAACATAGCTCATCGATACAGGTAAGCCTCGTGCCCGCGCGAATCGATGCCCTGTCGATAACAATGTTAACCATCGGCTGAATTGCAAGCTGAGTCCAATGCCAGCCAGTACAACAACAAATGCGATCAGCGCTTCACTCGCACCAACTCGATAGGTTGAGCCCGAGAGCCAACCGAGTATGACGTATTTATCCGACCCTACTCGAGTTAATGAAAATTGGACTAATGCCTCTAATGTCGCGGTTAATGCAACACCGGTGAGTACAAGCATCGACGGTGAAAATTGATGTTTACGTCCTAAGAGCAACAACCCAACCAACGTGATAACACTACCGGCAATGGCAACACCATAGCTGGTTTCATGAATCGAAACACCCGTCACCAAGCTCACTGATACCAACGCAAATACGGCTCCCGATGACACCCCAAGAATATCTGGGCTAGCTAATGGGTTATAAACCAAACGCTGCAAAATAACACCTGCCACTGATAGCCCTGCGCCAGAAGCCATTCCTGCAACCAATCGTGGCCACAAAATACTCCATTCAAAACTGTCTGGAATGCGAAATGAAGACACATCTCCCACCGGTACAAACAGCATCACCACAACAATAATGAACGCAATTGCGCAGACCGCGGCATAAACGCCAGTCGATAAATAAAGCCGGCCTTTTGGCAACGTAAGAGACAATACATCTTGAGCTACGAATTTACTTCTTGCGATCACGATAAGCAGTGGTGCCCCAATAATTGCGGTCGCGGTTCCCGTTGGGATCAGATCCAACGACCACTGGCTAATATATACAGCCAAGCTGTCAGTGATCAGCAAGACCGAAGCTCCACAAACCATCGATGCAATCAATTCGTGCCGCGAGCGCGTAAAACCAAATGATCTTGCTAGGTTTGGAGCAATAAGACCCACAAAACTGATCAAACCAACGCTTGTCACCGAAACCGCGACAAGCCAAACGCCAATAAGCGACAAAATAAAAAAGGCCATACTGGTGTTAAGACCACGACCTTCCGCTCCTTTCGATCCTAAGCTTAATATGGTTAATATTCTTGGTGCAAAGACAAGAATACCAAGACTTAACGTCAATTTAGGCAATAGCCATTTAACGGATAACCATCCATTTTGCGCGAGGTCTCCTGCCCCCCAGATAAAAAGGTTATCGGCGTATTGCTGGTTGAGCAAAATGATCGCAGTGGCGAACGCGCCCAATAATAGATTAACCGCCATACCCGCAAGAATGACTGGTAACCCGGTTAAGTTGCGAACACCGACAATAGACACAACCAATGCCATCGAAAGCAGTGCTCCAAATAAGGCAAAGGACGGTTGCCACGACGACGATAACGTTGGAAACATAACAGATAAAACCACTAACCCTAGCCAAGCGCCCGCTGAAGTACCTAACGTAAGCGGCGACATTAAGCGGTTTTGGGTAAGCTGTTGGAATAGACTTCCAACCAAACCAAACATCCCGCCAACCGCTATCGCCATCACCAATCGTGGAAGGCTGGCATCCACAAATGTAGTCCATTCAAATGACTCATTAAGGGTTTGATGGGCAAATAATACCGTGTTAAAAAACGCGAGGCTGGGGCCAAACTGATTTTGAATCGTTGTCAGGTGCAATATTACCGCGCTGCAAAATACACCAATGATAAAACCTAACTTCATTGAGTTTCAGCTACCTCATTTAACGTATTCGCTATCGCTCTGGCATTGTACAAAATGGACATCGCGCCACCATAGCTCCACACCGCAGGCACCGAGTTTACCAAATCAGATTTTACAAACGGCATACTTTGCCAGATCGCAGATTGAGCGAGAAAATCTTGCTGATCGAAAGGTTCAAAATAAAGGGCAATATTCTCTCCGATCTTATTTAGCTGCGTAATGCGCATTTGAGTAACACCCCATTGAGAACTCGGGCGAGGTAAAGCACTTTCAAACCCCAACTTAATTAACGCGTATTGTGGCATTGAGTTATCCGCATACAAGTAAACCGACGTTGTGCTAGCAAATCGAAATAAGGACACCTTTGGCTTACCTTGGGGAAATGCGACGGACAATTGCTGATTCAACTGCGCCAACTCCGCTTCCATATTGGCTAATTTTGTTTCTGCTAGATCGGATTTCCCCAACACATGGGCTATACGTTTAAAATTGGTAATAGCGGTCGCGGCGTTGTCGTGAAGTTCACTGTACGTTTCGTAATACAAAACTGGTGCAATTTCGGAGAGTTTAGGCGCTAAATCTTTCTGTGGAGAAGCGACCAAAATCACATCAGGCTTTAATTCTCGTAACACAGAATAGTTGGGTTCGCCTCGAGAGCCGATATCCTGCGTTTCCGGTGGAACTGCTGGGTTTACAACCCATTCGGTGTACCCTTTAATATCCGGCATTGCAACAGGAGCTACGCCAAGTTCAATTACCTGCTCTGCAATATCCCAATTTAACGCAGCAACGCGAATCGGCACGTCTGGCAAGGTTTGTTCTCCCAAGCTGTCGACGACAAGATGCTGCGCAAATGCGGCACTATTTATGGAAACAACGAGAAGCACAATCTGAAAAGCACTTCTCCAACAATTAAATGAAATTAACATACGACGGCGACCTTATGTTTATGGATTGGATGATCGACCAACTTGATTGGTTTTTGATATAAATCTGACAACGTATCTTCAGTCAGCACCTCTTCAGTACAACCTTCTATACTGACCTGACCACTTTTTAGAGCAATGACATGTTCGGCGTAACGCAAAATCAAATTAAGGTCGTGCAATATCACAATGACTCCTCGGTTTTGCTCTTGGTTTAATTGAGTCAGTAGATCCAAAATCTGATACTGGTGTTGGATATCTAATGCCGAAGTCGGTTCATCGAGGATTAAAATGGGAGAATGTTGAGCGATCAGCATCGCTATCCACGCACGCTGACGCTCTCCCCCGGATAGATTTTCAGCAGAGTCCTGCTCATATTGACTCACACCTGTGCTACGCATTGCTTCATCTACGATATTGTCGTCTTCTTGGTTAAACCGTCCAAACACACCCCGCCAAGGATAACGCCCAAGTTTGACTAACTCCCGAACAGTTAACCCTGACGCTTGGGGTAAATATTGAGGTAAGTACGCAATCTTTTGAGCGAGATGTTTCGCCCCAAGTGAGGTGATACAGGTGCTTTCAAGCTTGACCATCCCGCGATCGGGTTGTAATTGCCCCGCGAGTAAATCAACAAGTGTCGATTTCCCTGAGCCATTGTGGCCAAGAATCACCGTAAACTTATCCGTGGGTATTTCCAAGGCAGCAATATCGAGTATCGTTTTTTCGCCTTTTACAACACTGACACCTTCAAGCTGAAACATAACTACTTCTCTTTTAACTAAAAACGCTCAAAAACAGCTTCGCAACTGTTTTTGAGCATCATAACAATGGTTTAACGGTCAGGTTAGAATTTAAAATCTACATTAAATTCGAATGAACGTTCTGCGCCATATGCGCAGTATGTTTTGTCGATACACACATAGGATTCATTAACATACTAGCGACCTTCTAACTCCAAGCCTTGCGAGGTAAGTTCACCAGCTTGTAGCGCAGCAGCCCAAGGATCATCTAGGTTCGGCATTAAGGCGTTGAACCCCATGACTAGGGCATTTTGGTAATAAAGGCTAAAGTTAACCAAAGTGCGATCAGACACTTGCCAGTTAAGCGACGGCACAATGACGTGACGGTTTCTAAGTCTTCGCTTACCACTTCATCTGCCACTGCAGCGCCAGATAAAAACCAAGTAATGCAATTGAAACAGCTGAGCGTTTAAATAAAATTGAACTGTCCATTGTGTAAGACCAATCATGTAAATGATAATTAATATCGTTTTTGGGAATTTTACAAAGTTTACATTTATAAAGTTAACAATTTGGTGCAAAGTTTAATTTATATATAAATAATTCTCATTACCACAACCAACGGGCAAAATTTTACTAAAAAAAATGCTCATCTAGCCCCATATAACTGAAAACAAAAGTCATTAGCATGCTTGAATCGGTATCCAATACTCCAGAAGGTGTTCTTGTGTACTTTGTTCAAAGTTGGCTGGGTATTTCTCTATTTCGTAACCATCAATTGCGGTATACCCAGAGTTAGGTAACCAATGCAGCAATACCCATTCAATCGAAGATGCAAGTTCATGAATAGGCCCTGAATGTTTGATCACTGCATAGGTTTGCGCAGGAATATCTAATCGATGTAACGAACTCATTAATTCAGGTGACGAGAGACCCTCGAATAATTCTAACTCGATCCCTGCCCAATACTTAATCTGGGTTTGGTCATTAGAAATTAAATCAAACACACCGATGTGGTTTATAGGTCGACAATCGATCAATTGATTTAATTCAATCCAAATTTCCGGGACTCGCAAGTGGAAATCAGGGTTACTATCGAAAATACCATTAATTTTTCCGCAGATGCCAAACATTGAGAATGCTTGAGAACTGTTAATTCTGACATCAACCAAGGCGGTAGCAGTTTTCGTATATTGGAGTGGACGTGTAGGATAATGCAAGGGTTTACGTAATCCGGTTCTGATTCCTGCTTTTCTGTAGCCGCGTGGACTGACGTTAAACATCTGCTTAAATGCTCGGCTAAAACTGATCTCAGAATTAAACCCATGTTCAAACGCGATATCGATAATTTTATCGGACGTATCGAGAATTCGTTCTGCGGCATTACTTAGACGAAGCTCACGTACATAGGTTGCAACACCAATCCCTGTTTGGTGTTGAAATACACGCTGCAATTGCCATCGTGACCAACAACTATGAACCGCAATTTCTTCCAGAGAAATGGATTCAGAAATGTTTGCATGGATGAATGCTAACACGCGCTGTATACGTTGATGTCTAGCATGAATTGATTGCGGTGCTTCCATTTCGTCCATCATTTAATTCCAATCACAAATTCGTGACTCATTTTATCAAATTATTAAATGAGAATTAATCTCTTTTAGCTCAATTCAATTTTATTGTTGGTTCACTATGCTCAAAACGATATGGCACTTCAGCGGTTGGGCTCTCGCCTCAGTACCAAACCCTTTGATTTAACGAAATAAAGAAGGGAAGCGTTGTACAAATTGTCCGTAAATAATCTATTTTTTCTGACAGTAGTTCTATTGAGGAATTTTAATTCACAGTGTAAATTCTAACGTTATTAAAATCTTCTTTTCTGATTCAAGTTTCAGTAGGTCAATCTGTAATGTCAAAAGCGATTATCATTGTCCACGGCTTATTTATGTCACCAACTGCGATGCGAGTAATTGAATTACGTTTTCGGAAGCTCGGTTACGATACCTACAACTTTGGCTATTCATCTCGTCACTATTCTCATAAAGTTCTCGACCGCTTACATGCGTTGTGCTGCTCTCTTAAACACGACAACGTATACTTCCTAGGCCATTCCCTAGGCGGTATTGTCATTAACCAATACCTTGGTGAATATCAAGCTCCAGCGAACTGCAAAAGTGTCGTAACACTTGGTACGCCTTATCACGGCAGTAAGATAGCACAATACTTCTCCAGCACACCTTACCGTGACTTTCTGTTTGGGCATGATAAAACATCACAAGTGTTATCAAACGGAGTTTCAGAATTTACCCGGCTTCCCATCGGCGTAATTATCGGAACGAAGAATATTGGGGTGGGTTTGGCATTTGGTATTGAGCGTGGTGATGGGACAGTTGATATCAAAGAGGCGACATTTGATGGAGCAACCGATCAGGTTCTAATTTCTCTAACCCATACTGCCTTAATTTATTCGAAACAATCAGTAAAACTCGCGCATTCATTTTTTATGAGCAATAAATTTAAATAGCTTAAGCCATCCAAGGCCGACTGGATCAAATGAATACAGATAGATTTCAGATACCGATGAATATGAGTAGAGGGAAAGAATTATTAATGAAGATACCTAGAGTGACACCTTTCATAATTGAATGCGCGACTAGTTAACTTCTATAGGGAAAATCTTAAAATCTAAGACTGACCAGCCGCGTATCGATTTGATCAATTCCACTTCAACAACCGTTGTTGCCTCTTCAAATTCTACATACGCTTGATATTTGGCAGTAATGCTATGCTCTGATGTATCCCAAAATTTAAACCCCCTAGCTGCTTTTCCTGTCAAGCCAGTAAACTCTACAAAATCTCCAAATTCCGTATAATCGTTCATCATGGTATCAAGTTCATTAATCGAATAGCGTTCTTTAATCTGGCTACTCGCAAATTGCAAGAAATTATTACTATCAAAGCGACGAGAAATTGCTGGGATCGCTCGTTCAGCATAAACTCGGCTTTCATCATCAAGTTTTGAACCTGTGAAATATCCTGTAAATAAGCCCAAAAAAACCGCTATTAGAGCGATGGCAAAAAGCCATTTCTTCATGGTGTAGGCGTCCTTAAAACAACGATTAAATATATAGAAATATGAGGATAATTGTAGACTGAATTTTTGGCTTATGCATAAACTAACACTCCAAAATCATAGAATTGGTAAGGTTTTATTCTATTTGTTTTATATCCGAGACATCAAAAATGTTTGATTTTATACTGACAAAGATCAAATAACCCTTAACAAATCGATGACATTACTCAATCATTCCTATTGAGTTTTTACATAATAATGACATAAAGTGATTTCACGCCAGAAGAAACCCCTATTACCTGGCTATTTATAATTAAGATAAAAAATGGCATGAGTTCAATCTACGAGTTTAACTCCTAAGCTCTCCAATAAATTCAGTGCTTCAAAACGACTAAATACCGCATTCTCCACTTGGTTATTTAGTACATTGATGTCGTAATAACATGACTCGCTCAAATCGACATTTTTCAGATTAGTGTTCATGAATAAGCTATTTGAAAAGTCACAACCTTTCCAATTTGAATCGACAAAGTTTCCTTCTCGAAAATCGGCGTCTATGACTTTACATTCAGCAAAGATCAATCGATTCAATGTCAAACCAAACATAGAAATACCGTTTAATATTGAACGGGAAAACTGCAGTTCAAAGTCAACATGAAACGTTGGCCAATCAACCTTAGTAAAATCAATACCAACCAACTTTGATTCACTGAATATAACATCGAATAAACGACTCGCGGGTAAATTCACTAAACTCAAATTACAGTTAACAAATTTG
This sequence comes from uncultured Vibrio sp., assembly GCA_947504195.1. GTDB lineage: Bacteria > Pseudomonadota > Gammaproteobacteria > Enterobacterales > Vibrionaceae > Vibrio. The sequence continues at coordinate 226,842 of CANNGN010000003.1, forward strand.
CATTCATTAAATGTACAATTGAGAAAAGTAGATTGAGAAAAATCACAGTCGACAAATTCACAAACTTCAAAAGTAACACCTTCAAATTCGAATTCTGAATAACAGAGCCTATTAAACCGCTGATCATAATATTCATCGTGAGAATTAATTTTAGTTTGCGACATATTTGCTCCAAATAAGCCTTTATACTAATAGATAAGATTTTTAAACGATTAAATGAGTCGCTAACGCATATTTGGTTTACGTGTCGAAGCGAGTACCAAAACTGATTGCTTTTCTTTGATCGTCATCGTGTGCCAAGAAATAATTTCCTCGTAACTGCGAAAACAACCAACACAAATATCATGTTGATCAAGACAACAATTCCGAATGCAAGGATTTTCAATCTGCGCAGCACCATTGGCGTTCGATTTATCTTTCATTATCACGATTCCAACGTAAGTTACCCAGTAAATCTAATGAAATGTTTCGATATATACTGCTTCGACTTTGTTTCTTGCCCATTCGGTCCGACGTAAAAACTTCAATGACGACTTAATTGATGGGTTTGAATTAAAACAATTAATCGGAATCATTTCACCAAGGCGTTTCCAACCAAAATGTTCGACCAATCTCGTTACAATCATCTCTAAGGTAACGCCATGAAGCGGGTTATTGGCTTGAGAGGTATTCATATCACTTCCTTATTCATATTTTTCTCGTGATGCTCAAGACGGCAAGCCTATCATAGTTCAATACGCCTTCGCAGCACTAACAAAACCCGTTACACTAATGATCTAATCCTCGATATGACCCAGAATGTGAAACTCGGAACTCGCTTAACTCAACTTGCCTCCATGACAGACGGACAGTATGACCATATTTGGGATTGCTGCTGCGATCATGGCTACCTAGGCTCACATTTGCTCTCTAAAAGCTCCACAAGTACGGTGCATTTTGTTGATATTGTTCCTGAATTAATGGCACAACTTGAAGATAAACTTAAGCGACACCTGCCCGACTGTTCCCAGCGCTGGCAAGTTCATTGTGCAGATGTCGCCAAACTGCCCTTAGAGTCCTTTTCAGGTCGCCATCTTGTGATTATCGCTGGTATTGGCGGTGATTTAATGGTCACGATGCTAGAAGCTCTGCTAAAAAACACCCAATACGACAATATTGAGCTGTTGCTGTGCCCTGTCAACAACGCATTTCACGTTCGAAAAACGTTACGACATCACCACTTATCGCTCATCGACGAAACCGTTTTAGAAGAAAACGGCCGTTACTATGAAGTCATTAAAATTAAAAAGCAGATAGATACAGCAGGCTCAGACGTAGCGTTAGTTGGAAGTAGAATGTGGCAGGTTAATCGCCCCGAACAGTATGCAATAGTGCAACAATATTTAGATAAAATATTGTTGCACTATCATCGCAGTGCCAAGAGTGACCCAATAATGGCGAGCAAGATCATCGCGGCTTACCAAAAGGTGAATATTAAATCAACGTGTCGTAGCAATTAAAGGTCGAAAAACGTCATAAATTGGCGGTAAGCATCAGATTCATTCTCAATTTCAGCTCGATAAAAATTTAACCGCGTTCCTGGCTTGGCTTGAGCTAACTTCATCAAACTCATCTTTGAAACACAGCCAAGCTTGGGATAACCACCGAGCGTTTGACGGTCATTCAATAAGATAATCGGTTGGCCATTGGCTGGAAACTGAATAGCTCCTAACGCAATGCCTTCGGAGATAATGCCCGACACATCACACTGAACCACATTCCCCTCTAATCTCATCCCCATTCGATCCATCTTATCAGTCACCATATAGGGTTTCTCATAAAATGCACATCGAGCCTCAACAGAAAACTTGTCTGCTTGATAAGATTCAATAACCCCAATGCTTAAGCAATCAGAATACTTTGGAATAAAACGACGTGGTACCCAATTATCGATATCATCTCTTATAGCTTGTTCATTTGCCTTAACAGGTAGAATATCGTTCACCGCTAACGCCTTTCCAGCACGTTCAGCTAACCCACCTATCCCGTTCCTGACGACTGTTGACGCACTATCAAAGACCATCGGGACATCATATCCACCTCTCACAGCAAGGTACGCTCTCATACCTGTTTTAGCGTATCCCAGCTTAAGAGTTTGACCTTTACGGAGGGTAAATGAGCGCCAATTCCCTATCGGTTTTCCGTCAACGTTTGCACACAAATCGGCACCACAAATAGACAGCATCACGTCGGAAAGTGCGCTAAAAGCCGCTCCCCCCATCGTGATTTCCAAAGCAGGTGTATTGGCTGAGTTATCTAATAAATAATTCGCCCAACAAAATGCATGCATATCGACGGGACCACCGACGCTCAAACCTTGCCGTGCAACACCCATTCTTCCTAGATCTTGAATTAGCGACAACACACCGGGAGCAACGACCTTTAATCCCATTAGATTATCCCCCCAAGATCCAAAAACTGTTCACGACTAATTGCAGAAAACTTAATACGGTCACCGACATTAAATGGCATCATTGGATCACTGTTCACATCAAAGAGCGCCAGCGGGCAATTTCCAATAATGTTCCAACCTCCAGGAGTTTCCAGTGGATAAACAGCGGTTTGCGAATCGGCAATACCAACGCTGCCTTTCGCAACCTTGAGTCTCGGCTCTTTATGACGAGGAGCAGAAATTCGTTCATCCACCGATCCTAGAAAAGCAAAACCCGGAGCAAAACCTATCGCATATACTGTGTATTCAGCCTGCCGATGAATATTAATGACATCCTCAACTGAAAGGCCTTTAGCAAACGCGAGCGCCTCAAGGTCTGGAGCGACTTCTGGGTGATAATAAACGGGTAGCTCTACCACATTTTTCAGATCGTTTTGGGACGTATCTCGATCTAAATTCACAAGTTCGGTTTCGCACCATTCGAGTAACTCTCTAACTGCCAACTTTAATGGATGAAATTCAATCAAAACTGACGTATATGAAGGAATAACATCAGTTACTTGCAGAGGAAATTGTGCATGAACCCGTTGTGTAAACAATGACAGTTTGTCTACTAATTCTGGAGAGATTTCATCACCAATATAGGCAATAACACTCGTCTCCGATATTTGAGAAACCTGTATTTCCATCAACGAATCGCTTTTCGTAATTTTTCAATTGTCGCCACGGATTCTTTATTGTCTCCATGAACGCATATTGTGTCAGCTTGCAGTGCCAAAGTATGACCATCAATGGTTGTCACCGTACCTTGTTCTGTGAGTTGCTTAACCTGGTCAATAATAAGCTGAGGATCGTGATATACCGACCCAGCAATCTCACGTGATGATAAAAAGCCCTCAGTGGTATAGGCTCGGTCAGCAAACGCTTCAAATAGCAGTTTTACGCCATAAGACTCTGCAATTGCTTGGTAGGCTTGGTTATCTGCTTTTGCCAGAATCATCAATGGTACTGAAAAATTCGCTTCTGAAATGGATTCAACAATTGCGGTAAATACACGCTCGTTGGCCATCATGTCATTGTATAAAGCACCATGAGGCTTGATGTAATCCATACTCGCCCCATTTAGCTGACACATACCAAGCATTGCTCCGACTTGATAAGCGACTAAATTCTTGAGTTCGTCATGGGTATGCGGAATTGAACGGCGCCCAAATCCTTTCTTATCATCATACCCAGGATGTGCACCGATCGAGACACCATGGCGCACTGCATTTTTAATTGTTCGTCCCATAACATCTGGGTCTGAGGCATGAAAACCACACGCTATATTTGCCATATCAACAAAAGGCATTACCGCGTCATCCATGCCAATTGTCCAACAACCGTAGCTTTCACCTAAGTCACAATTCAGTTTCATAACAAGCTTCCTTATTCAACTAACGTCATCCATGATAATACAATTCACTTTTAAATACATTTTGTATGCACTTTAAATCCTAATCACTTTTTAATTGTTGTCAAACTGTTTAAATGCCGTTAAGGTAAAGTTGAATTCGTTGATTATTCCAGCAACAAGCTAGTATTTATTATGCGTTATGGAATATTCAGGTGATTTTTACTCCACATCCAATTTTCAGTGCCATGGAATTACTTTCGAGGAATAGGCTATGATCAAACCAATATTGAAAAAATCTCTCATCGCGATTGCACTTCTCACGAGCAGCACCAGTTACGCTGCAACTCGTTGGGACATGGCAACGCCTTATCCAGATGCGACTTATCACACCCAAAACATTGTCCAGTTTGCTAACGAAGTGAAACAAGCAACCAATGGTGAACTAGAGATTGTTGTACATACAGGCTCATCTCTAATCAAGCACCCAGAAATTGCTCGTGCAGTTAGGACTCAACAAGTCGCGATTGGCGAAGTTTTCATTGGTATCTTAGGGAATAGCGACCCAATTTTTAAACTTGATAACATTCCATTTTTAGCGACCAACTTTGAGCAAGCTAAAGATTTATATGCCGCATCCAAAGCCGCTCTTGAAGCAAGACTAGACGAAGATGGTTTAATGTTACTGTATTCCGTTCCTTGGCCACCTCAAGGCATTTACAGTAAAAAACCAGTCAACTCTGTCGACGATATCAAAGGCTCCAAAATGCGTGCTTACAGCCCAACGCTCTCTCGCCTGGCGGTATTGCTTGATGCGACTCCAACAACCGTACAAAACGTTGAGATTCCGCAAGCCTTCTCCACTGGTATTGTCGATATGATGATCACTTCATCAAGTACTGGTGTAAATAGCCAATCTTGGGACTATTTATCCAACTATACCGATGTACAAGCGTGGATTCCGAAGAACATGGTTATTGTTAACAAACGCGCTTTCAAACGTTTACCAAGCGAAGTGCAGAGCGAATTACTGGCGACAGCTGAGCTTGCGGAAACTCGCGGTTGGGAAATGGCAGAAAAAGAAACTGTTGTTCAAACTGCAGCCCTTGCAGAGAACGGAATTGAAGTGGCAGCGCCAACGGAAGATCTGATGACATCGCTTAAGTCTGTAGGCGAAACAATGGCTAAAGAGTGGGCCGAGGAAGCTGGAGACAACGGAAAGGCCATTTTAGCTGACTATCAAAAATAGTCTCTCATCTCAAACTAAGTCATAAAATGCGAGAACAGGGAGTTCGAACATGCAACGGATACTTGATAAAACCTATGCCATGGCAGGCGCAGTGTCAGGGTTATGTATCGTACTAATTTGTATCACTATATTAGTTCGAGTCATAGGTAGATGGTTTGGCATAGTCATACCGTCGAGTGATGATTTTGCTGGATACCTTTTAGCCGCCTCCAGCTTCCTTGCTTTAGCCTATTCATTTCGCCAAGGTTCACACATCCGTGTAACGCTGTTTCTTCATCGTTTGGATGAAAAGCGCAATGTTGCTATCGAACGCTTTGTTCTCGTATTGGCTTCTATTTTAGTAAGTTACCTCTGTTATCAACTAAGTTATATGGTCTGGGAATCATGGGTTTTTGAAGAACTCACTCATGGCTATATTCCCATTCCACTTTGGTGGGTTCAACTTCCCGTCGCTATCGGAGCAATTGTTTTCTTCATTTCAATTGTCGATACAACGGTGAGACATATTTATAACGGCGACCGTATTCCAAAGTCTGACGAAGAAGAGCTCGCAGAATCCCAACCTATCGAATTGTCTTCTGAGAAAGGAGATTCTCTATGAGCGAAATATCCATTGGCATTATTTTAGTTGTCCTGCTTTTAACTCTCCTTGCAAGCGGGACGTGGGTTGCACTGTCTCTTATCTCTGTTGGTATCGTAGGTATGATGCTGTTGGGTAATGACTCTTTTGGGCTTATATATTCAACATCGACATGGGGCGCCATTTCCGATTGGTCTCTAGCTGCACTTCCACTTTTTATATGGATGGGAGAAATTCTCTTTCGTACTCGATTATCGAAAGATCTTTTTGAAGGATTAACGCCTTGGTTAAGCCGAGTGCCAGGTGCTCTTTTACATGTGAACATACTAAGCTGTGGGATCTTTGCTGCGGTTTCAGGGTCATCCGCAGCCACCGCGGCTACCATTGGTAAAATGACACTTCCAGAGCTTAAACGAAAAGGTTATGACGACAAAATGGCGATTGGCACATTAGCGGGTTCTGGTACGCTGGGTCTGCTGATTCCGCCATCAATTATCCTCATTGTCTACGGCGTATCCGCTGAGGTATCCATCGCTCGTTTGTTCATAGCGGGTGCTATCCCAGGAATCATGTTGCTGTTATTGTTTGTTGGCTACACCATGCTTTGGTCGGTCAAACACAAATCAACCATTCCTCATGAAGAAGCTCGTTACACCTTTGCCGATAAACTGGCTGGGCTAATCAAACTGGTCCCTGTCAGTTGTCTCGTTCTCTTTGTACTTGGCTCTATTTATGGTGGTATCACTACCCCGACCGAAGCGGCATCATTTGGCGTCGTTGGTTCACTCATTCTCGCCATTACCAGTCGAACATTAAGTTGGGATACCTTTACTGATAGCTTGATGGGTGCGGTAAGAACATCCTGTATGATTATTTTCATTCTTGCTGGCGCGGCCTTTCTAACAGTTGCAATGGGCTTTATTGGCCTCCCAAGAATGCTGGCTGAGCAGATAGGATTACTCGAACTGTCTCCATTCATGCTGCTATTTTATCTTACAATTCTGTTTGTCATACTTGGCTGCTTTCTCGATGGTATTTCTGTTGTCGTGTTAACCACATCAGTAGTACTACCAATGGTGACACAAGCCGGTATCGACCCATTGTGGTTTGGTATTTATATCGTCCTCGTGGTGGAAATGTCTCAAATAACGCCCCCTGTCGGATTTAATTTATTTGTTATTCAAAGCTTAACGGGTAAAAATATACTCTACGTCGCGAAAGCAGCATTACCTTTCTTTTTCGTTCTGCTCTTCGCCGTAATATTAGTCACAGTATTCCCTCAAATTGTAACGTGGCTACCAATGAGTATGACTCAATAATAAAGGAATCAACAATGGGTAACTCCGACTCAAATACACCACATTTGCCGATAGTTTCCTCATCTCATTTAGCCAGTAATGAAGCGATGGCCTTGAGTGAATTTGAATACGCATTAACTATGATGCACAATGCTTTCCAGCGCTGGACCCAATCGTGCAGTTCCACCGCTGGCATGCCGGAGCTTAGCCCTCTTGATATTCTGGTCGTTCACAATATATACCACCGCGATCGACCAAAACGCATAGCCGATGTCGCCTTTACGCTTAACATCGATGACCTTCACACAGTGTCTTATGCAGTGAGAAAATTAGTCAAACTCGACTTAGTAAAAAGCATTCGTCAAGGAAAAGACACGTTTTATCAGGTCACCGAATCGGGTGAACAGTTTTGTATTCAATATCGAGATGTCAGGGAGCAATGCCTCGTCGATGTTATTCAGCGTATCGGCATTAACGACCAATTGGGAGATGTCGCAACATTAATGCGAACCCTTTCGGGATTTTATGACCAAGGCTCTAGAGCGGTTCGTTCATTGTAAGTGCATCTCCATCCCCATTGGGCTGGGGATTATATGAATGACTGCAACTAATCAAAAAGAGTTAGAAGAATTACCGCAAGCGATCCAACACGACGGCTTGATCTAGCTCCATTTGATAATCGCTGTAATCCAGTCCTTTATCGAAAACAAATTCGGTGATTAGAGTCCGCACACGAGCCACTAGCTGCTCTGATGTCCATGGTTTTTCAAAGTAGCTGTCTATACGAGCATGATTGATTGCGGTAATGGTATCGCTGTGAGTTGCTTGGCCAGTAAGTAAGATTTTTCTGGTTTGACGAAAGCGATCGTCTTGAGAAATTTCGGTTAACAGCTCGACACCAGTCTTAATTGGCATAATATGATCTGAAATAACCAGCGCAACAAAATCTCCTTCAGCATCCAGCTCTTCCATCAATTCCGACGCTTCATTTGCAGATTCACAATCCTCGATATAAACCCAACTACTTAGGCTATCAAGATCATTCAATACTGCATCCAATACTTCTCGCTCATCATCAATACAAATCAGATTTAGCTTTTCCATGTCATTCCCCTATTGGTAATCAATTACTGTCGGTTGCTCTACATGCTATTTCTTGTACCCATACCTTAAAACTTAACCTATAAATCCCACAATATTCAGAATCCACACTAAGACAAAACTGCCCAATACCCCAACAACACCCAACACAACGCCGACTTGTGCCATTTGATTACTTTGAACGTTCCCCGTCGCATGTGCCAACGCATTTGGTGGCGTGCTGATAGGCAATGACATACCGAGTGAAGCAGCAAACGTCACCACAAGTATGAGCGTCATTTCCCCACCAAGTGGATCCAGCGATACCATAGACGCGCCAAGTGCAGCCATAATCGGCATTAACAGGTTTGCCGTTGCGGTATGAGACATAAAATTCGCCATCAACAAACAAAGGAAGGCCGCTCCAAATAACACGACATAGGGCGAATAAGCATCGAAAGGAATACTGTGAACTAATGATTTGGCTAATCCGGTTTTATCAAGTGCTAAACCAAGGGCAATCCCCCCCGAAACGAGCCAAAGTACGTCCCAGGAAATTTTCTTTAGGTCTTCTCGATTGATAATTCCAGTAATGGAAAATACAGCAACAGGAATTAAAGCGACCGTATACGAGTTCATACCGTGAGCTGATCCCATCAACCAGAGCAAAATCGTTCCTGCGAAAGTGATATATACCGTAATTGCTTTAGGCGTTTTTAAAAACTTACCTTTAATATTTAACTCAATCGTTTGCTGTTCTGCACAGTACAAACTTTTGATTAGAAACCACGCTAACGCCATCATAATAATCACAAACGGGACACCAAAAACCATCCATTCTCCGAAGGTGATCAAGCTGTCATCAACCAAATATTTTAGCGCGATGGCATTTGGTGGCGTGCCAATTGGCGTACCTATGCCACCAATATTTGCCGCGACTGGAATACTCAACGCAAAGGCAACACGCCCGGGGTCTTTCGGCCCAAATACGGCGATAACCGGAGTAAGAATCGAGAGCATCATCGCTGTCGTGGCGGTATTGGACATAAACATTGAAAAAACGCCGGTAATCAACATCAATCCAAGCATGACGAACTTCGGATCTTTACCAAACGGCTTAAGGAGAATTCTCGCCAAGTTGACATCCAAGCGATACTTAGTTGCTGCAATCGCAAGAAAAAAACCACCAAGAAAAAGCATAATAATTGGGCTTGCGAAGGTGGCCATAATGTCTTTGTAACTTAGTAAATCGCCAAACCCAGCCTCCCCGGCACCACTGCGTAAAAAGATGATCCCTTTATCGGATAAGAGCATCAGTTCAAGCACAATAATGACAACGGAGGTGGCATAAATGGGGATGGGTTCAAACACCCAACAAAGTGCCGCAAGTAGGAATATTGCAATCACGCGCTGCTGGATAACAGTAATATCGTCAAATGGAAATGCCGATTGAGGTAATAGCAAAATTATCAAAGGGATGAGGAGCGGAATGATATATTTAATATACTGACGCATGATGAATTAGCTTCCGGTTAAAAATTAAATTAAGACCAGAAAGTACCGTCGGGCAGGATGAAAAATACGATGGCATTTTTCACACAATCAAGCAAACTCGTAACGGACTTATCAATGTAGTTGTCGCCAACTGTTAGCATAACCACATTAAGAGCTTAAGCTCAAAATAGGTTAAAGAAAACACAATTAGTCCGAGACCGTGACCAGTGTAATACCATTCATTTTAATAAGGGTATTAACCTAAGATCTTCCCATCACTGATCTACGCAAACACCGTTCTTATAATTAGCAGATGCCATTTATATTTGATAAGTGTACACTATTCAAATCACACTGATAATGAGAGCTGATTGTGAACGATCACGACAATAAAAAGCATCGTTTCTGCAACCGAGGTGGACCAAGACCCGGTTGTGGTCGTAAACCTGGCGTTAAAACTCGACCAGTACGCATTCCTGAATGGTTACTAGATGCATTAGAAGAAATCGGCGAACCTCGTAAGTGCATTGTTAAAGCCTGTATTGCTCATTATGGAATTGAACACCCACGTAAGAAAGAATCTCATGACTAAAAAAGCGTTCATCATCCACTTTCTACAAATGAACCGCACATCATACCTACTAGCAATTGTTCTGATTATTCTTGTTAACTGGTTGCAAGTGGAAATTCCGCGTTATATTCAATTGGCGATTGATTTGATCGACGATGCCTCCGTTACGGGTCACGATCAGCTTATAACCTATGTATCAATCGTCATATTGATGTCGGTTGCTATGATCATAGTTCGAATTTTTTCACGTATTTATGCACTCAACCCAGGCCGTATCACCGAAGCGGCATTAAAAAATATTCTTCTAAATAAACTCAACCGCTTACCTAATCGGTTTCATGGTCGATTTGCATCGGGGAAGCTTATTTCGATCATAAATAACGATCTAAATGGGATTCGCTTGTTCTTTGGGGCCGGCTTTCTTCAAACATCTAATGCGCTGCTTGCTCTTTCATTTACACCAATCTGGATGTGGCATATTTCACCAGAGCTTACTCTTTATTCTATGATCCCAATTGTTATTGCATTCGTGATATTTCGAGTCGGTTTTAGAAAAATGAAAACATTGCACATGGAACACATGCACCGTTTACAAAATCTATCGGCTCAATTGATGAATTTTTTATCCGGTATCGACCTTATAAAAAGCCAACAAATGTCGCCTTGGGTACGTGTAGAGGCTGAAAAACTGAATCAACAGTTGCTCACCTGTCGGATGCAAATAACCCGCATCCAAGTGTTCATCATGCCGGTTCTCGATTACGCCAATAACCTAATGAAAATCATGATCCTTGGGCTTGGAGGCTACTTGTTAATGAGCCAGCGGTTAACGTTGGGAGAAATTACCGCTTTTCTCGCCTATTCCGTGTTGCTCGCAATGCCGTTAATGCAATTAGGTAGAATTGCCACGATTTATCAAAGAGGCATGGTCGGTATCGATAGTGTCCAAACAATATTAAATGCAGAAGTACCTGAACAAGATTCGCAACACCTTCCTCAAACAGAGGTAGAAGAATTAAAAGGCAACACTCTTTCGGTGCGTAATTTGAGCTTCAAGTACCAAGGTGATGATCGGTTAATTTTGGATAACATCAGTTTTGATATACCGGCAGGAAAAAAAATAGGTTTTCTTGGAAGTATCGGCTCGGGTAAAACAACCTTGGTTAACTGCTTAAATCACCATCTTGATGTTCCAGAAGGCACTATTTTCCTCGGGAACAAAGACATCACCACATTTGCTCGTAACGATTTACGCCGCTATATAAAAACCGTGACCCAAGACCCCTATTTGTTCTCAGCAACCATTGAAGAAAATATCCGTTTTGGCAGTGCCAATAAAGGTTTCGACAAGTCCTACATTAATGAAGTGCTTGAACTAAGCCAATTGGCTAGCGATGTGTCTCGGTTTGAAAAAGGTGACCAAACACTCGTCGGTGAGAAAGGCATTATGTTATCTGGTGGTCAAAAACAACGTCTCAGCATTGCCAGAGCATTACTTAAAACGAGTGATTTAATCATCATGGATAACGTGCTTTCTGCCGTTGATTATGAAACCGAGCGTAAGATTCTAGAGGGTTTGTTTGAACGTCTCACCAATCAGTCGGTACTTGTGGTTTCTCATCGGGTCAATGCTCTAGAATATATGGATGAAGTTATCGTTCTAAATCACGGCAAGATTATCGCAAAAGGCGACCACGCTACTCTGCTTAAAACATGCCCTTATTATTACGAAACCTGGCTATTACAGCAAAATGAAACAGAGGCTGAAGCATGTTAAAAACGGACGATCTTCAATACCTAAAGCACTTTTTTAAGTTTGCGAGAACATACAAAACATCCGCAGTACTTGGAATTGCTATGCTGCCTCTTTCTGTGATCACCAACTTACTGTTTCCTTGGTTGATCATCCAGGTCATCGACATTCATCTCACCCATGAAAATATGGATGGATTGTGGCTCCACATCGGTTATCTACTGATCGTACTCGTTGCTAACTATGTCGTCGATTCAATCTATTCGTATAATTTACGCAAAACTGGCCAATACACCGTCACCGATATGCGCTCGGTCTTGTTTGATCGCGTACTTAAATTACCACGCAGTTATTTCGATAACATTCCAACCGGAGTCACGCTGTCTCGACTAACCAGCGATCTTGAAACCATTGGTGATTCATTTGTTCAGTCTATTGTTGGGCTAGTGAAAGATTCAATCAATACGATCGCCTTACTTATTATGATGCTGTTCATCGACTGGAAACTCACTCTCATCGTCTTAGTTATCATGCCTCCGGTGATCTATCTGACCATGTATGTGCGTAACCGCCTGCGGGCAATGCACCAAATCACACGTTCTGCGTTGGCACGAGGAATTGGATTCTTACAAGAAGTTTTACTCGGTGTTAAAACCGTTCAACTCTATCGCGCAGAAGAAGAAGTCGAACAAAAGTACAAGACCTATAACGACGAATTTTTGAAAGCACAAAAGAAAGCGAATAAGTACGATGCGATATTGTTTGCGTTTATTTCAGGCGTAACGTCAATTACGATGGCGTTGATGATTTGGTATGGTTCAGGGCAAGTACTGCAAAACACACTAACATTGGGCGTACTGATTGCCTTTATAAATACACTGGAGAAGGTTTTCGTCCCGATTCGCGACTTTACCTCACAAATCGCGTCTATTCAAAGCTCGTTCGCCGCGTTCGACCATATTGAAGAACTCTTTGTTCAAGAGACTGAAGAAGAAGGCCGAGAATTACACCCCTCCGCTAAAGTGAGAGATGTATTAAGCCAATTCAATAGCCTAGAGTTTAAGAACGTCAGCTTCCGTTACAACGACGACTTACCTTATGTCCTTAAGAACGTCTCATTTGTCTTAGAAAAAGGCCATCAAATTGCATTAGTCGGTTCAACAGGATCTGGAAAATCAACCATCCTACGTTTAATTTCAAAAACATATCAAGACTACGAAGGCAGTATATTACTCAATGGCATCGAACTATCGAAGATTTCAATCGAAGACTCGACCCATCTATTTTCACTGATGATGCAAGATGTCTTCCTATTTGAAGAGAGCATTCAATTTAATATTTCACTAGGTAAATCTGAAATTTCAAGTGAGGACGTTAAGCAAGCGGCTCGTTATGTCTACGCAGAGAGTTTTATCGAGCAACTTCCTGCAACCTACGACTTTCAGTTGGACAAAAACGGGTCCAACCTTTCTGTCGGCCAAACTCAGCTGATCTCTTTCGCTCGCGCCGTTGCGCAAGGTGGACAAGTTATGATGCTAGATGAAGCGACTAGCTCGGTCGATTCTATTACTGAAGAGTCTATTCAAAAAGCGATGGATCGCCTATTTCAGGAAAAAACGGTGATTGCGATTGCACACCGTTTAAGTACGGTTCGTCATTCCGATACCATTTTGGTGCTTGAAAAAGGAGAGATCGTTGAGCGAGGTAATCACAGTCAACTTATTGAACTCAATGGTGTGTATTCAAGCTTACTCAACGAATCGATTGCACAAGTACCAGAGGTGGATCAAAAGTTGGAAGCTTATGTGTAATATGAAATGAAAAAAGTCGTCGTAAGTACCCATTAATTCCTTGGACAATTACTGCATAGCTTACCATCGGTTTTTTTATAGACAAAACAACAACTTTTACGGGTAAAATCGATTTCAACACCATTTTGTGCAATGACAAAACTCCCCTCAGGCGTTGCAGGCAACCCGAACGCGGCTAACCACAAATGAGACTGTTGAAGTACGTAGTCTGGGGATAATAACGTTGGACTGTATTTTTTCAATTGCAATAGTGCTGTAAGCAATATATCTCCTAACAGAGCTTGCATAAAATGAGGGCGACAACGATAGGCATCATCGAGTAACTCTCGATAATATTCGAAGCTTTGACTGAGTTCTTTGCCCACAAGCTCAATCAAACGCTCTGTCGATTCAAAGTGGAATGTGATGGACGAGAAATACATGCCACGCAATTCAGTTCCTCTTCGTCCCTGTTTAAACTCAGAAAAACTGGGCACATGGTGCAGTCCATAAATACTCACCAAGGCAGCATAAATAGGTTGCCAAACAAGCAGTGTGCAAGTTCGAGTAAGCCAATAGCTATTATCCGCTTCTGGATGCAATAGTTTTAAATGCTGGTATAAGTCGGTAACAACTTTCTGATCTCGTTCCCAATTTTCAGGAATATTTGTTAACAAGAAATCTTCTTCCTGATCTTGGAAATTCATGTCCGGCAAAAAGGATTGAGTTAACTGTTTGAGCTGCGTCGCTAAAAGCGAGTCATTGTGTTTCATTATTTAGATTCACCATTGTATCCGACTATGCTTTTCGATAAGCGACAAGCAGCAGCATAAGAAAATACGCGCTACCAATTACCGACACCATCAGCCCTGCAGGAATCTCATTCGGCGACATAATACTACGCCCTAAATAATCGGCCCACACTAACAAGATCGCTCCTGTCATTCCTGATGCCGGTAGCAAGTGGCTGTGCCTAGATAAACCAAATAGTCGAGCGCAATGTGGAGCAAGTAACCCCACAAAGCTAATTGCACCGATATTCGAAACGCATATAGCCGTCATCACGGCCGCCACACTGAGTAATACGATCCTTTGTCGTTGTAAATGCACCCCTAAGGTTCGAGGTAAGACTTCTCCTAAACTGAGTAAATCTAAATGACGTAAACTTGGCAAAATAACCACGAAAGACAAAGTAAGTGTCAGCAACAATATTAATAACTGCTCGCTTGAAGCTCCATAAGTCGTACCTGCTAACCACATCATGGTTACCGACGCCGTTGAGGTACCAAAGGTCAACAATATCTGAGTAGCCGTGCCTGCAAATGCAGTAATCACAATCCCGAATAGAGCAAGCTGTGACACACTCAGTTGTTGTTTAATTCCCCAAGACAGTAACCCTATCACAATACCGGAGCCAGCAAGAGCAGCTACCATTAAGAGAACCTGATCGGCCGCAGGGTAAACCACCAAAACGCAGGCGATGATTAAAATAGCAAATGCACTCACACCTGATATATCTGGACTCGCCATCGGGTTTTTAAACAATGTTTGCAACAATGCGCCAGCGCACGCCAGACCTACCCCCCCAAGCGCAGCCAACATCACGCGTATATTAACCCAATTCGCCCCTTCTTCATTCCCGGAAGCCAAACACACGTATAATGTGATGATGAGTAGTACGCTTAAAACCGTTAACGTCCTCTTAGGAGACCAATGGAGCAAGGGTTTTAACGCAATATTTTGATTTTCCGTTGCTGCGAGCACGCGCCCAGAGCGTTGAAACAACAAATAAATAAAGTAAGGCGCTCCTAATAAGGCAGTGAAAGCACCGGTCGGCAGTCGATACCCCAAAAACAACAAGCTTCTTGAACACCATTCAGCAAACAATACGAGCACTGAACCTATGATTATGGTTAATAACCATTGCCCCAAGAAATGACGACCACTAAGTTTAGACTTGGTAATCATCAGCCTAGTTAAATGTGGGGCCATCAAACCAACAAAGCCTATCATTCCCACTATCGATGTCGCCAATGCTGCTTGGGTAATCGCCAGCAATAGGATAATCCAACGCCAACGTTTAACCGATAACCCTAAACGCGCTGCATGGGTATCGCCCAAGATAAATAATGCCAATTTCGGTAGGACTGCGAGAGTCAGTAGCAGGCTTACTAACATCGGCAAAACGGTATGTTCCAATGTATGACTGCTGGTTTGTAACACTTGCCCGCTGCCCCAAAGGAATAAGCCATCCATTTGATTTTCAAAATACAGAATAAAGAGCGACGAAAACGCGCCGGCGCTGAGACCAAGCGTCATTCCAATCAATACAACAGGAAGTTTTCCACCACCAATTAATTGACTCAATAACAACACGAAAAACGAAAGCAACAACGCACCAACTAGCGCACCACTCCAAACAAAAACAAGCGTTGCTTCGGGCACAAATACTCGTATTAGTACAGCTCCAAGCAACGCACCAGACGCGATACCCAGAGTAGAGGGAGACGCAAAATCATTATCCAGCGTCGTTTGAATCAATAGTCCAGAGCTACCTAACAGTGCTCCCGTTAATAAAGCGATCAATGCTGTCGGTAGCCACACGTTATCGCGCATGATCTGACTAAGAGTCGGGTCACTAACATCGGGATGAAACGTTAAGTACCCAAAAACTAACAGCGAGACCAAAAACAAATTGATAGAAAGCAATTTAGTCATTAGATTGAGCCTGCCAAGTGAGTAACGACTGGGTAAATGCTTGCGCCATTTTTAAGCTAGACAGCGGGCCACCAAAACTAAAAAGAGGTTCAACACTTGAATGATTATTTTGTTGCATGAAGGGTAAGTGAGGCCAAACCGGCGATGTCGTCATTCTTTCGCTATCAACCTGATTTCCCGCCAATATTAAATGTGTATTGGTTAATGCTGGAAGCTGCTCTAATTGTAGATGAGTGAAATCTTTGCCCGGTAATGCCGAATTCCAGGTGTAATCTAAACCCAGTTGTTGTGCGATTTCTCCTGCTAGGCTGCGATCACTAAACATTCTTAGCCCATACCCCATGCCGACAAATTTCCCGAAGCTAACCGGAAGGTTCTCCAAATTCGCTTGCGAAAGTTGATGACTTAATTGACTCAATTTCTCTCTCATCGACGCAACAATACTTTGAGCTTTAGCTTCTTCATCAACCGCCTTAGAAATCGCAAAAAACACCCGTTGTGAGGTGTCGAAATAGCTAAAGTTGGGTTGAGACACATCACCAAATTGTTGATATAGCAACGTGGGTGCAATTTTCTCAAGTGCTTCGAGTATATGACGGTGACGAAATTCGTATCCCACGATAAGGTCTGGCTTTAACGCTGCTATAACCGCGAGGTTAGGTTCTTGACGGCGACCTACCTCGGTAACAGAACGCGGCAGTTCTGGGGTGTTTGTCTGCCACTTTCGGTAACCGTTTCCTTCGGTTACTCCGAGGGGAACCACATCGAGTGTCAGCAGCATTTCAGCAACCGTCCAATTTAATGCCACAACTTTTTTTGCTGGCTTAGTCACATCGATGCAAGTCGTTAAGCAAACGGAGCTTGATGCCAGCGAATAAGAAGCCTGAGCCAAACACATACTCAGAAAAAGCAGACGCAATACCAACACTTTCACCTCTGTTCCTCAGGCCACAACACGTGTTGATTACCAAGAGAATGCATCTTCATTGGGGTTTGATAAACCTCGCTGACGTCTTGCGGGTTCACGACCTGATTAACCTCTCCTTGATTAATGATTTTTCCGTCATTAATCAAAATGGCATTGTCGCTAAATAAGCGAGCTTGATTTAGGTCGTGTAACACCCAGACGATGGTCTTATTTTGTTCTTTGTTTAAACGACGAACGATGTTTAAAAGGGTCAACTGATGAGAGATATCGAGCCAAGATGTGGGTTCGTCGAGCATAATGATATCGGTATTTTGAGCCAATATCATAGCCAGCCAACTGCGCTGTAATTCTCCACCAGACAAATCCGTTAAAAACCGATTCGAGTAACAGGTAATGCCCGTTTCACTCATTGCCCAATCGATGATTTCCTTGTCTTCTTGGGCAACACGTTGATACCACGGACGATGAGGATGTCGGCCAAAGGTCACTAAATCCTGTACCGTTAAGGTCGCTGGAACCGGGTTTCGTTGCGGCAACATCGCCAGTTGTTTAGACAATTTCGAAGGACTAATACTCGATAACGCTTGCTGATTAAGTAATATTTGTCCTGTAGTTGGCGGTGTTAGCCCACACAACAGAGAGAGTAACGTGCTTTTGCCTGAGCCATTCGGCCCAAGCAAAGCGGTCACAGAACCAGACTCGATGTCACCGGTCATCTCTTTCAAGATCGCTTTTCCACCAAGTTGAAGAGAAAGCTTGGAAAAATGGAACAATGACATTCCCTAGAACTCTAAATTATAAGTGACTGCGAACGTTCTTCCTTTACCCTTAAAGCTAACCAAGCTCTCGTTGTAACCGCTATAGAGCATTTGGGCACGCTGAGACCAAAGCGTGTAGTAGTCTTTATTTAGTACGTTTTGTATTCCAAAACTTACTTTGCCAACAGGAAGTGAGTAATAAGAGCTTAAATGCACCAAAGAATAACCTTCAAGTTCACCACCATCGTCGTCGTGATAATTTGCAATGGTTTGCAACTGTAGATCTGCGCCATAATCGTAATTATCATAACCAGCTCGTAGCAATGCATTCGATGGGCTAGCAGTTTCAGCAGCTAAATTCGACCAACTGCCATCAGACTTGGTTTCACTTTCGATCAGATGGCCTTGTAATCCAACGTACCATTCGTCAGTGAAGTGATAATTGAGTTGCCCTTCGAGACCATAAATTCGTTTTTGATCATCATTAACGATAATGGCATAGGTGCTCGAGTCATAAGAGGTTGTTTTATCGGACAACGAATAGTACATCGCCAATTGGGTTTCAATTTTATCTTGCGCTAAGCGCCAGCCCAGCTCAAGAGAATTTGTTGTAACGCCTTCTAATTCATTATCAGCAACAGAAATGCTGCTGACTAACGTCGAACCACTGTATGTACCGTTACCGTAGTATTTAGCAGGATCAGGGATTTCAAAGCCTTGGCTAAAATTAGCCCATAGCTGTTGATTATCATTCACATTGTAAATACTACCTAAGTTGGCTAACCACTCCGTATAATGAGTCGTTCCACCCTCGATTTCATCTGCAGCATCACCGTATATCAGCTGTTGTGAGATTCCGGTGTAGTCTCCGATTTCATGCCCAATGTATTGAAACCTTAATCCACCAGAAACTCTTAGATCTTGGTTAACTTGCCATTCAGCTTGTGAGAATACGCCTATCTTCTGTGTCTCGACATCTGGGTAGCGTTGGACGGTATCAGTCTGAGTAAAAGAGGTACCGCCAGACAAAAAAGCGGAAGTAATATCATAGACGAGCCAGTCAGCAGAAAATGACTCCTTCGAGGCATCAATACCGTAGTTCAATTCAACGTCACCAATCTCTTTACTGAGTACGACTTTTGCGCCGAGAATGTCTGTTTCCTGTAACGAGGCTCCATATAAGTAGTAAGAACCATTGCTGTTATAAGGATCAAAAGAAGGAAACGGGAAGAACTGCATTGATTCGTTACGATAATAAGCTTGGGCCAGCATTGAGTGCCCCAACACATTTTTATTGCTGTATTGAACGTTGACCATCACACGCTCGGTGCTCGGTTGGTCGTCCAAATCTAACTCATCACTGATCGTGATTTCATCGCTACCCGTGGCTTTGGTTAACAAAACACCAAGATCTGGTGTGTAGTCAGTATCCTGTTTGCTACTGTAATACTGCGCTGCTACTGAAACAGCTTGATTTTGATCCGGTTCAAATTCAACGTTCGCCATCACATCAATAATTTCGTTGAATTGCATATCGGTTTGAGTGATGTCTGGTAAGATCATCTCTCCATTTGCATCATAGCTTGCACCACTTCCTTCGTAAGACGCTGACAAACGACCTCGCAACTGTTCGCTACCGCCAGAGATAGCCACTGCTATGCTTTTAGTTCCATCATCACTGTCTTGAAAACTCGACGTTGCGCCTACTTGCAACTCTACCTTCGCTTCACCTACAGACGATTTCTTCGTGATGATGTTAATGATCCCACCGGATGCACCTGCACCATAGATAGATGTTGCGCCCGAAAGCACCTCTACTCTTTCAACGTTAAACGGCGAAATACTATCAAGCTGACGACTGATCGAACGGGTTGAATTGAGTGATACACCATCAATCATAATCAATGCCGATCGGCCACGCATATTCTGAGCGTAGTTTGTTCTGCTCTCTCCACCAAAATCATAACCGGGAATTAATCGCCCCAAAGCGACCTTCAAATCAGCGCCAGTATTTATCTCTTTTGTTAGCTGATCATGATCAACAACCCACATTGTTGCGGCAACATCAGAAATCGTTTTATCCGCGCTGTTGGCGGTAACGATAATCGTATCGAGATTACTTTCAGCCTGTGTCGAAAGCGTAAATAGTACCAAAGCAAGAGGCGTAAGTTTGGTGGTTAAGTTATTCATTTTATTCCTTCAATTCATGAATACTGCAGATTATGGCAAGCCTCAACTGATCAAAACGTACGATATCCGTTTTAATCGAATGACCATGTCAATTCCATTGAGAAGTTTGGCTTTAGTTCGAAGTTCTTAAGGAAAGAAACTCATTCTTATCCAGATGATGCAGCATTATTCAAACACTAATGATAATAATTTGTATTATCATTGATCGTTTGTGATATTCCTGTCAATCATTTCTCGAGGAAATTGAACGGTTTTGAAAGCAAAGATTCTAAGCAATTGATTCACATATTGAATCAATTGCCTCATAGATACAGTAAGAGTTATTTATTGAAAGGAATTTCAGCTTCTAAAGCAGGTTTGATATCGATGAGTTTCGTCCCTGTTAAGCAATCCAAGCCTTTAACAAAGATCTCTCCATACTCGATTTTTTCGATTGGAAGCACGGCGATGCCAATAGGATTAGGCCGGTGAGGTGAGCGTAAGGCAAACGTCCCTCTTTGTGTCGCTCCATCTCTGCTCATTTGCTTCAAAAGGTTTCGGTCTGTTCCTTCAAACCAATAGACAAGTAGAATTTCTTGGCCAGCATGTAATCCAGATAACCCAACTTGGTAACCTTCATAAAGAACAATTTTACATAGAGGCCCATCAGGTTGAATAGTATGAGGGCAATCAGCCATATATTGATAAGGCGTTAATATATGACCGATAAAATTGAGTTCAGCGTTCATTTATACCTCCCCAACCGTGTCGATTTTAACGATAAACATTCTCAATGCTAAAATGGATGGTATTCAGATCACGACCCCTCACGAATCGATAAAAACTTGAACATCACTCAATTGCATCAAATATCATCTAACATTAACACTAAATGTGATCTTCTTTCCATAATTTAAAGGGTAAAAGTATTCAGTTAGAATTGAATAACATCAGAAAAAATCAGATACAACAAAGATAAGTTAGGCAGAGGAGTTGGAATACTGAGCGGGGGAAACACGCTGATAAAATCACTGTACCCCCTTTTTTCGAAGCACTATCATATAGTTGCAACTGATTAGCAGTAGTCACCTGCACTGGCGAGATCTTCCCCATCCCAGCACCGTTCGATATCAACATAACCATATTTTTCTTTTGGATTTCGGTCGACAAGAATTCCTGACAACTCCGATTCATGCTTCAATTCGTAATCTCCATTTTCATAAGTCACAACAAACTTATCCGAGGTGTTATCGAATAACATCACAGCACGTTTGTTAAATTGAGTGGTCATTGTACATATCTCCAAAAGGTAATTTCATTGAATAAAATGTACGACAAAAATGCACTCAATCGAACCCTATCGATATGAAAGCTGTTCCCGTTGATGAGACTATGCAACAAACTTACCCAGCTGCGCTTATGACAAAGCAATACATGAAGAAGTCATGTTAACCTGAACGGTAAGCAAGCCCATTGGTAAAAGAGATCACCTCCAAAGGGGTAAAAGACAATGTTATCCCTGTTTTATCTTGGGTGTTGTTTTTGAGCGTTTTGGACAACAAATTATCCCAATGTATGTCACTCTGAACCATAATTTGCAGCCCATCACCATGCTGCCAATCGACAAACAACAAGCTTGCACTAGGATTTAGATGTAAGTTACCAAGCGTATTATAAAACCCATTGCCAACGTAATCTTCGACCAATAATTGCCCACTATCATTAATCTTTACAAACCCCGGTTTCCCGCCACGGTGAGAGATATCTGCACCCCGATTATTTAAAGTTTTTCCATCATTGAAACGACTGGCGATAAAAAATGTATCAGCATTGGTTATGATATCGAGGTCTTTCTCATTGAATTGATGGCGAGTTTGAGTAGAGAATTCACCATAATGGCGATTGGTTAATAACGTCTTAGGTTGAATATACTTAGGGCAATTACCATAACTTTGAAGTACTTTTACTTTAATTATTTTTTGACCAACATCGACCACGATAACATTGACTCGATTACGCCTTTTCGTTTCAAACTCGATTCCCAACAAACCAATCCTATCGCCAACATCAACAAAATCTGGTAAAAAATCACCCATGGTATTTTGGGTATTTATCACCAATTCAGTATCCGATGGCGATTGAATAAACCCTACAGCACCAAATAGGACACTGGCTTGAGCAAGAGAACGGTGATCGTCATAACCAATAAATATCATCGTCAACGATTCAAAAAAATCACGGTGTTGCTGAGGCATAAATTGACGAATGAACTTAGGACCGATTTGGGCCATCAGCTGATCCGTACCTACCTTTTTCTGGACACTTAACTCGCCCTCATGCCATATAGGTGAAGATTCATTCGCCATAGCCATCAATTAACCACAAATCAATTCAAGTCGAATGCCACCTGGAATCGCACACATCATATGATGCAGAGGTGTTCCAGCCAGAGCTTCCGGTGCAAACTCAACGTCAACATCTTCGCGCAACTTAAACTGCTCGTTCAAAGCTTCGAGCTGTTCCAAACTCTCAACTTTAAGCGCAAAGTGGTGCAATCCGACATTCTGTTGGCGATTAAATTCTACCTGATTATTACTCTCTTTTATTTGCCATAGAGTCAGCATTACCGTGCCATCAGAGACAAAGATTGCTGGGTAATCGGGTTTTCCACCTACTTGTGTAAAGTTAAGTAGTTCGATAAAGAACGCCGCCGTGGTTTCAATATTTGGCACACTTAATCCAAGGTGATGAATACCACCCGTACTAATGTTTTCCCCAGTTGGCGTTTGGTTTGGAGTTGGATGACACATAACACGCACCTTTAAATAAGTTAAATAAAACAAGAGTGAACAGATCTGTCTACACTATAGGTGAACAGATTTGTTTACGTCAAGTTAAAACGCGTTATAATTTGAATAAGTCAATGAGGCAGAATTATATGCAACCAAGAAAACAACACTTAATCGAAACAGCGCAAATTCTATTTAATCAGCATGGGTACCACGCCACTGGAATCGATTTAATTCTGGCTGAGTCGAAAGTATCCAAAGCTACCCTATATAAACATTTTCAAAGTAAAGAAGATTTAATTTTGGCTGCGTTAGCTCTTCAGCACGGGCGAGTTTTGGAAATGATCAATAAAAAGTTTATCGAAGCAGAAAATTCAGATGAGCCTCAAGTACTTGCACTCTTTGATGCCCTAGACGACTGGTTTAATAGCGAGCACTTTTTTGGGTGTAATTTTATTAACGCCAGTGCTGAATATTCTGATACCCTTCATCCAATATATAAATACGCTGCTAAGCACAAACGAGCGATGGTCGAACTCATTTCGACAAAACTCGATGCCCACAATGTCGGTAAAGCCGATCAAATTGGCTTGCTAGTCGAAGGGGCGATTGTGATGGCGCATACTCACGGAATAAAAAACTCTGCGCCAATGGCGAAAGAGATGGCTCGACGTATTATCGCCGATTAATAGCAACTGATATTATTGCTAGTGTGACGACTGACATAGGGCAGATTCACCGAACCAACTCGATTGCTTCTGCCATCTATACCAGATCTCGGTATTGTGGACGTTGTAATGAATTTATTTCTTATTTTATAAAACGATGAAGTGAACAAATTCGGCAATCTCTTAGATGTCGATACCATCGCTATTTTGGGTTAATTTATACATGCAATATAGCTCTGCTAATGCCTCTTCAAACAAGTTTCGTCTATGCCTATATAGCGCGCTACTGGGCGTTTTCGTCATCATGCTGTTTTTTGGATTAAGACCGAAAAGTGGACCATTAAATGAGAACTTTTCATTTATACCAGAACAAAGCGCTGCTCAATTTGCCAACGACTCTATGCTTCTTGTACCGTCTCTTGTTATTCCAGAAAGAGATGAACACGATAAATTAAACCTTCACATGGTGTTTAAACCAGGAGATACGAAACGCCTCCGACTAAGATTTCTTGTTCAAGTTCGATCTGACGAACCTCAAAATGACTTCGTTATCGCTCAATGGGATCAATCGCTCATTATTTTGAATGGTGATGATTTTTCCAACGCTAAAAAGCAACCTAAAATTTACGTCAAAATACCGCAAACTGAGCAACCAGTATTATTGTCGATCACTTCCGACAATACAGGCACATGGGTATACTTCGATGGCCAGGAAGCTGCTCACAATAAGCACGTGATTCTCACGCTTCCTGAGGTGTATGCTAATAACTTAATTTTGGGAAATGATGATACCGAAAGTCGCCCTTGGTTAGGTCGCATGTATGGAATAAACCTCTTTTACACACCAGATGAATTTACCAGTACGGTGTTACGTCATCATCAAGAGTGGCAAAAAGAAGGGATGCTACCCACGATATCTGGCAATAAAGCAATTACAAATCTGAATTTCACTAAAGAACAAACCGACAATTTAATGCTGGTAAAAGAGACCCCGTATGCTGATCGCTCTGTACTCGAATGGCCAGCAGCACAGCTATTTCACCTTGACCTCTATTTTATCTTCGATATCGTGATCAATTTCATCGGCTTTATGCCATTTGGTTTGATACTGATGATGCTTCTTCCGACCAACATTTCCCTTAGGTATCGTTTGCTCTGTGTGTCGTTGGTTTCATACGGTTTTAGTCTTTCTATTGAAGTTTCCCAGATTTGGATTCCTCTAAGACACTCTTCTTCTCTGGATCTACTACTCAATACCTCAGGCGGCTTAGCTGGCGCTCTCAGCTTTATTCCATTGTTGAAAAAGAGTGAGCAAATTTGTTCTTTCTATCATCTAATTAAAAAAAGAATTCGACGAGTTACATAACCCACTACCATTAAAAAAATAGGCAACAACCGTTGCCTATTTTCTTCGAATTTTAACCTATTCTACTGCGACAAAATGCCCCGGCTCACATTCAACCAAACGGAGTTTCGTTGGTGGATCTCCTGCCTCCCTTACTGGACTAGGAATGTCGCCCGAGAGCATAGTGAAATCAGTACGCTGAGTAGGATCCGCGATTGGTACAGCAGAGAGCAGTTTACGAGTATAACTGTGTTGCGGGTTTTCAAATATCTGCTGTCGAGTCCCCATCTCTACAATCTGACCTAAATACATAACCATAACTCGATGGCTAACTCGTTCGATAACCGCCATATCGTGAGAGATAAAAAGGTAACTGAGTTTGAGCTCCAATTGCAGCTCCAACATCAAATTAAGCACAGTGGCTTGAATAGAAACATCGAGAGCTGAAACCGCTTCATCGGCGATAATTACCCCAGGTCGGGTCGACAGAGCTCGTGCGATCGCAATACGCTGACGTTGTCCACCAGAAAATTCATGGGGATAACGTTCTGCATGTTCCGGTTGCAACCCAACTCGTTTTAATAATGCCATTACACGATCTTTTTGCTCTGCTTTTGTCCCTTGATTGTTGATCACCATAGGCTCAGCGATCGATGCGCCTATGGTCCTACGTGGATTAAGCGATGAAAAAGGGTCTTGGAAAATAAATTGAATATCTCTACGCAACTCACGCATCTGCTTTTTATCGAGGGTCATCAGGTCTTGTCCCTTGAACATCACCTGCCCTGATGCCTGTATCAGCTTGAGTATAGAAAAACCCGTCGTCGATTTACCACAACCTGACTCTCCAACAATACCGAGAGTTTCACCTGGGTAAAGTTTGAAGCTCACATCTTCCACTGCATGCACTAGATGAGTCGGGCGACCAAAAAAATTCTTGTTCGAGACAAATTGGGTATGCAGATTTTTCACTTCAAGGACGGGATCACCATTATAAAGTGCTGTATCAACCTCTTTTTCTTCTGGAGGCGTTTGATTAGCAGAACCATTAAGCTCTTGCTCCATCTCCAACACCGGTAACGTTGCAGGGTTCTTTTTCCCGGTCATACATCCGAGAGTCGGCACAGCACGTAGCAATGCTTTGGTGTAAGGGTGTTGCGGACTTTTGAATATGCTGGTGACGTCATTCTCTTCGACAACGTGGCCTTTGTACATCACAACAACACGATCAGCCAGTTCAGCGACAACTCCCATGTCGTGAGTAATAAAGATGACGGCCATACCAAGATCGTGTTGCAAATTGCGCATAAGTCCAAGAATCTGTCCTTGAATCGTCACATCCAGCGCGGTCGTTGGCTCATCGGCAATCAATAGTTGCGGATTACAGGATAATGCCATCGCCGTCATAACTCGTTGACGCATCCCCCCAGACATTTGGTGTGGATATTCATCGAAGCGCCGCTCGGCATCAGGAATACGAACCAGATTAAGCAACTCAATGACCTTGCGCTTGACGTCACTCCCACTTATCTGTTGATGGGTCAGTATAGCTTCACTGATCTGATCGCCAATGGTAAATACAGGATTAAGTGACGTCATCGGCTCTTGAAAAATCATCGACATATCGAAGCCACGAATCTTTGAAGCTTCCTTTCGAGAGAGATGAGTTATATCATCAACAGATCCGTTGCGACGACGTAAATAAATATTGCCCGAATCCGTAATAACAGTATCCAATAACTGCATAACACGGTTCATAGTCACGGTTTTTCCCGATCCCGATTCACCAACAATCGCTAACGTTTCTCCACGCTTAACAGAAAAAGAAACGTCATGCAGTACCTTTGTGTTGCTATTAAAACCGGGGAATGACAGCGACAAATTGTTAACCGATAAAACTTCGTCATCGGCTATAGAAGCATTCTTTGTTAAAGACATGGTATTTCCATTCCTATTATATTTTCACACTCATCAATGATGCTGATCAGTTAATACACTGTTTGCGTCTATTCGAAATAGCCTTTTTTCTCAAGCTTTCGATCCCGCATCATAATTTGACCTTTAGCGATGACGTCGCGCAGTTCCAAACTGTCTCGTTCCATGATAATCAGATCAGCATCTGCTCCCACAGTCAGTTCACCTTTCCGCCCAGTTAACTTATATGCTTTAGCTGGAGTCGTTGTTAAAGGTCTGAGTGCTTTTTCTAGAGGAATATTGAGGTCGTTAACCAAACGTTTTAGCTCAAATAACATGGAACTTGGAGAACCGATGTCCATGCCTATTATCTGACTACGGTCTTTACTCCATACCGGCAGCGAACCTCCAGCATCGGAACTAAAACACACTTGGTCGTATAAGCCTTCGCTACTTGCTCTTAGGGAGAAATCGGCCGCATTTGTATGCAGCCCATCTTTTGTTCTGACCTCATTAGCACAGGTCGCATCAATAAATGCCCCCATGGAAGCAAGTTCTAATACTTGTCGATTGAGCTTTTCTGCTGGCCGATTAACATGAGTCGGGATAAAGTAATCAGCACGAAGGCCATGCTTCTCGATTGCAGCAAAAATTAAATCAAGTCCATCGTCAGCCGCACCACAGTGCACCGTAATAAATCCAGGTTTCCCGGAAATAATCGCAGCACGTCGCACATCAACGGTCAGCTTTGCTAATTCATCGGCACTGTATCGACTCCCTCTATGGTCAGCCATGGCAATCTTTAATCCAACAATCGGATCGTGATAAGTAATATCACGCCCAACATCACCACTGATGGTCGGTGACGGGACACTATAGGCGCCAGTGAGCATAAAAGCCGTCATGCCTTCACTGTTGAACGCTTGGGTTTTGGCGTAAAGATTCTCAACGGTTCTCGTTAGTGAGTCGGTACCAAGCAAACCAATGGCTGTCGTTACCCCATTAGCGATGTTCATTGACAGAGTCATCTCAGGAGTACGTGAACGAAATCCATCCTCACCTCCCCCACCTGTAAAGTGTTGATGCCCATCAACAAAGCCTGGGATAATATTCATACCTTCAGCGTTAATACAGGTTACTTCACCCGGTAAGTTTTCCGGATTGATGGTCTTTTCCATCGCAAGAATTTTGTTGCCACCGATAAGAACATCACCTACGCCTCGATATTCTGGAGCATATAATTCTCCCTTTTGAATTAAAATCATCCTTATCTATACTCCTTTAAAATGCCTCTGTAGATCGGCAAATTGACATGTTCTTCATTTTTAATCAGCGCTTCATTTTCGGGTTAAGTTCATCACGCAGCCAATCCGCAAATAAATTGATACCTATAACTAAAAGAATAAGCGCGGTAGCGGGAAATAAAGTCATCCACCACATGCCGGCATAGATATAATTTTTGCCAATTGCAATCATCATTCCTAATGAGGGTTCAGTGATAGGAACACCAACACCTAGGAAACTTAATGTCGCCTCCAGCATAATAACCACGGCCAAATCAACAGCCATAACAACAAAAATAGGCGGTAGAGCATTGGGCAAAATGTGATAGAAGAGAATACGAACATCATGTGCGCCCGCTGCTTTAGCGGCCATCACATATGGATTGTCTTTAATTTCTAATACGCTGCCTCGAATCGTGCGGGCATATTTGACCCAGTCGGCAATGCAAATGGCCAACACAACGGTAAATAGCCCTCTGGTTTCAAAAACACCGAGAAGCAGCACTGCGAGTAACGTGGTAGAAAATGAAAATACGGTATCGGCGCTGCGCATCACAAATGTATCGATCAGGCCACCATAATAGCCACCGATCAACCCTAGCAGAATGCCGATACTGCCCGCGATGGCAACAACAGAAAAGCCGACAATCATTGAAGTGCGTAAGCCGTAGATAATGGTCGATAAAATACCTCGGCCCTGATCATCAGTACCAAGCGGAAATGAAGTCGAACCACTCTCAGCCCAGAATGGTTCCAGCAGCATATTGCCAAGATCTAGGGAAGCCAAATCATAGGGATCCATCGGTGCAATCACCGGGGCAAAAATTCCGACAATAGCAAAGCAGAGCATAATTACAGCACCGATTACTGCCGGTTTGTCGCTAAAAAAGCTACGTAAGCGTTTGTTTGTCACTGTAGTATTCATGAGTAACCTAACTGTAACGAATTTTGGGATTCAGCACGGCGTATAGCAAATCGACCATAATATTGATGGCCAAAATGATACATGCAGCGAGCATAATGTAAGTGACGATGATCGGCTGATCGGTCTCGAAGATAGAGGTCAGCAGTAGATTTCCCATACCGGGCCACTGAAAAATAGTCTCAGTCACGATCGAAAAGGCAATCAATTCACCAAAAGATAAGCCAGCAATCGTGATAACCGGAATCATGACATTGCGAAGCGCGTGTTTCAGAATAACCTTCATCGGAGACAGACCTTTTGCCCAAGCTGTCTTGATGTACTCTTCGTTCATCACCTCACGCATTCCTGCACGAGTTAGGCGCATCATTACGGCCAGTTGATAACTGGATAGGGTAAGAGCGGGTAGAATGATATGGGTTAGACCATCCCATGTAAGCAATCCAGTACGCCAAGACCCGATGTTCACCGTCTCACCACGGCCGAATGAGGGTAACCACTCTAGCCATACTGAAAAAATCATCACCAACAAAATGCCCGTTAAAAATGTCGGTATGGAAACGCCCAGTAATGAACCTGACATGAATAGCCGAGAAGCAATCCCCGAAGGCCAAATAGAGACAACTATCCCAAGTCCCACCCCAACGACAAAAGAGATTGTCAGAGCAACAAGAGCAAGCTCAAATGTTGCGGGAAAACGTTCTAAAATCGAATCAAGTGCATCAACCTGACTCACATACGACTTGCCAAAGTCTCCATGCAAAGCGCCTTTTAAAAATCGGAAATACTGAATATGGGTCGGCTGGTCTAATCCGTATTCCACTCGTACCTGCTCTTGCTCTTGTTGAGTGGCGTACTTACCAGCCAGTAATAACACTGGATTACCGGTAAAACGAAAGAGACAGAAACAGACAAAAGAGACAACCATCAGAACAAGCAGTCCCTGCAGTATTCTGCGAAAAATATATTTTGCCATAGGTCCTCAAATGAGGCCGCAAAGCGGCCCTCATGAAGTGAAAGGTTTGAGAATTAGTGTATTTCTTTGACAGTGATCCAACGATCAGGACGCGGTGAAAACTTAATTTCCTTATCCTTTACAATCGCGTAGAGATCTTGCTGGTAGTGAAGAGGGATAATGCTGACATCTTCTAATGCGAGACGGTTAAGTTCTTGCAATGCCGTATTGCGTTCGTCGCGATCAACTATTGATGATGATGCAATCAACTTCTGGTCAAAGTCAGCGTTAGAATAAACTGCGCCGTTATACCCTCCCATGCCTTTGTCTTCGTCTGGAGTGTGAAGAAGTTTTTCAGCACTTCGTCCGAAGTCATAAGAACCATCGAACCAACCAATGAGATAGAAAGGAAGCTTGTGGCTGGTAACTTCATCAAAGAAAATTGATTTAGGTTTCACGTCTACTGTCACGTTAAGCCCAACTTTGGCGAGATATTTTGCAATCGCTTCAACGATTTTTTCATCATTAATATAACGGTCATTAGGACCAGAAATAGTGATATCGAAACCATCTGCATAACCTGCTTCTGCCAATAATTGCTTAGCTTTAGCTGGATCATACTCAATACGTTTAAGTGACTGGTTATAACCTACCGTTGCTTGGTCAGGAATCTGATGAGCTTTAGTGGCTTTGCCCTGCATAACCTTTTCGATTATTTCATCTTCATCGATCGCATAAGCAATTGCTTGGCGAACTCGCTTATCTTCATAAGGCGTGCCTTCTGCATTACCAAGTGATAGAAAAATACTGCGGCGAGCCGCTCGCTCAATCACATCGATGGTAGGCATCTTAGCAATGCGGTCAGCCAAAGTTAGAGGCACTCCGCTTACCATATCAACTTGCTTGCTAGATAATGCTGCAAAACGAGTTGCTTCTTCAACAATTGGGCGGAATTCGACACTTTTGTATTTTGGCTCCCCTTCCCAATAATTGGAGTTAGCGGTCATACGCACATAAGAACCTTTAACCCACTCGTCAAATATATACGCGCCAGTTCCAATTGGGCGAGTGTTGTAATCTCCAGTATCACGATCGATAGAAGACTCTTTATCTACGATGAAGTTCTGGTGCATCGTTTCCGCAAACCAAGGCACCGGTTTGACGGTTTTGAAAATAACTGTGTAAGGATCGGGCGTTTCCATACTTTCGATGGAGTTACCAAAGTTAAGCAGCTTAGAGTACTTGGAATCTTTCATTCGTT
Organism: uncultured Vibrio sp.; assembly: GCA_947504195.1. GTDB lineage: Bacteria > Pseudomonadota > Gammaproteobacteria > Enterobacterales > Vibrionaceae > Vibrio. The sequence continues at coordinate 258,191 of CANNGN010000003.1, forward strand.
CGAAAGTGAAAATAACATCATCGGCATTAAAATCATTTCCGTTACTAAACTTAACGCCCTCGCGCAATTTAAACTCCCAAGTCTGTGCATCAACACGTTTCCACTCGGTTGCTAAGGCCGGTGAAAGAACACCATCCTTTCGTTGGAGCAACCCGTCGAAGAAGTTAGACATGTAAGAAAAATTGGCATCAGAAGAGTGAGCTTGTGGGTTCATAGATTTAGGTGGAGCATCTGTTGCTATCACCAAGTCAGCCTTGGCCAATGCCAAAGATGGACTAGCCATCGCAGCAGCTATCGTTGTAAGTACTACCAGACGTTTCATTAGTAATTCCCTTCACACAAAAAGTTAATGGTAAAAAACACAATACGCTCTTGAATGCATATATTGAGTTAATTAAGAATTGGGATATCCCGCTCCCAACGGATAGAAATAGAGAAGATACAGGCTAGAGATAGGTAATCTTTCTGCGAATCGAGAATACGAATTCAGAGCCTATATGACTTAAATTAATCAAATGGCCACGGTGAGTCAATATTTTATTTAAACGAGGTGTTATTTTTTTTTAAACCAAAAAAGACAAAAAAATATTCAGCTTTAAAATAAGAACAAGCCATCAAATGCCATCGCCTCTTCGAAAGCTTCATCGAAAAGATGACCAACGTTTTGTTTCTTAAAGTGCTCAGAGATATAAGCATGCAACCCTTCTGGGGTATTGCGTTCATCCTCTGGGTTGATGGAATCAACGCACATTTGGACTTCAAGATTAAACAGTTCTAACGTTGCGGAAGAATCTGTAAAAAAGCCACGAAGGTCATGTTGATCGTAGGAGTTACCCCCAATATGAGGGCCAACACCGATAAAGTTAACCTTGGGTTTTGGTAAATTAGTTCCTTGAATTAATACCTCAAAACAAGGACAACGTTCAACAATATGCAGCTTGTGTTGCTCGGGAAACTTTACGGCACAAGAAACCGCATTGGCCCAGTATTGTGCATAAAGACGTAAGTGAAAAATATCATCTTTAGCCTTAAGTTGGTTCAGGCATTTATTGATATCTTCATCAAGACAATGATGACAAATATACTGCGTTACCTTGTCACCTTTCGGAGCATTTTCTCTAAATAAATCCAAGCGCTCACGAACAATTGCAGCGGTCAGATCATATTGAAAACGAGCGACATCATCTTTAACTTCATTTTGAAACTCGCGTTGCATGTAGAGAGAGTACGGCTGATACACGCCACTTGGACGTGACTTAATCAATACCCTATCTCCACCAAAGTGCTCAAATACCGTTAATAATAATTCGAAGTTAAGCCGCTCATAAACCGGCAACATCCGCCCTTCAAGCTTACGTCTTCGGTTATTAACCAGCAGATTAGGAATATCGAATTTATTCAGGCTTTGATAATCGTACTCAGCTAAGATTTGATTGATCTCAGCGATGGTGTAATTGAGAGCAAGCAGAATCGAGGTGATTTTATCTTTACCAGGATGATTGATTTGCTTCTTACTTAATTTCGTCAGATAAGTATTAGAAACCCCAGATAGTTTACTAATGTTATTCAGATTAAGAGCACTACTTGAAATGATATCAAGTATAGTATCGGGATATATACGCATAATCAGCCTGATTCAAAGTATGAAGAATGTCCCTTCTCTGACTCTTAACCGCTTGTTAAAACTCAGCTAAAAACTTGTTGAGATGAGACTAGGAGCGCGAGTATAGAAAGTATAAGCGCTGAGTAAAAGAGTCAAATACTCTTCATTATCACAATGTTACCGTTTTCTGCTATTCAAAATAACAAACAACTGAAAATTATAAGAAAAAAAATGATAAATATGAGGAGTAAAGGTCAAGGTATAATGTAAAACTTTGTTAATCAATATCTCGCTTGATACCCATGGCTCCCCTCCCACAAAAAAATAAAAAAATAGGCAACCAAAGTTGCCTATTATTCGAATGGAGATTAGACACCTCACTCGCTCAATTCATGTTTGATGATCAAAAGAAACCAAGTGGATTTTTATCATAACTAACTAATAAGTTTTTAGTTTGTTGGTAATGTTCTAAAGCCATTTTATGATTTTCTCTACCAATACCAGACTTTTTATATCCACCAAAAGCAGCGTGTGCAGGGTATAAATGATAACAGTTCGTCCAGATTCGTCCTGCTTGTATTTTACGGCCCATTCGATACGCTTTATTCATATCTCTTGTCCAAACACCTGCGCCTAAACCAAATTCAGAATCGTTCGCTAATGCTAAGGCTTCCTCTTCATCTTTAAAAGTTAAGACTGAAATAACAGGACCAAAAATTTCTTCTTGGAACACACGCATTGAGTTATTACCTTTTAATAATGTTGGCTGAATATAATAACCCTCGTTATAGTCATTATCCATTTGTGCAACACTACCGCCCATTAATACTTCAGCGCCTTCTTCTTTACCAATATCTATATAGCCTAGAATTTTATCAAATTGGGCTTCAGACACTTGAGCGCCAACCATTGTTTCTGTATTGAGTGGGTTACCTCGAGTAATAAGTTTGGATCTTTCGATAACTTTTTCAATGAACTGATCATAAATATCTTCTTGTACAAATAATCGAGATGGGCAGGTACATACTTCACCTTGGTTAAAGAACGCTAATATTGCCCCTTCAATACACTTACTTAAGTACTCATCTTCATGATCTAATACATCATTAAAGAAAATATTCGGTGACTTACCACCTAGCTCTACTGTTGAAGGAATAATATTTTCAGCTGCACATTTTAAAATGTGAGAGCCTGTTGGAGTTGAACCAGTAAACGCTATTTTAGCGATTCGAGTACTAGAAGCCAAAGCTTGACCTGCTTCTTTACCAAAACCATTTACAATGTTTAGTACCCCTGGTGGCAAAATATCTTGAATTATTTCCATTAATACTAAAATAGAGGCTGGCGTTTGTTCTGCTGGTTTTAAAACCACACAATTACCTGCCGCTAATGCTGGTGGAAGTTTCCACGCGGCCATAAGCAATGGAAAGTTCCAAGGAATAATTTGCCCGACAACACCTAGTGGTTCGTGAAAATGATAGGCTACCGTATTTTCATCTAGTTCACTTAAGGTACCTTCTTGTGAGCGTAAGCAGCCAGCAAAGTATCTGAAATGATCTGCTGCTAAAGGAATATCAGCCGCTAAGGTTTCGCGAACAGCTTTACCGTTATCCCACGTTTCTGCAACAGCAAGGATTTCTAAATTCTCTTCAATTCTATCAGCGATTTTTAGTAAAAGGTTTGAACGTTCTGTTACTGAAGTGGCTGCCCAAGCATCTTTTGCATTGTGCGCTGCATCTAAGGCAAGCTCAATATCAGCCTCATCAGACTGGGGGATTTTACAAAATACTTTGCCATCAACAGGGCTTCTATTATCAAAATAGCGGCCATTAACAGGCTTAACCCATTCGCCTCCAATGTAATTATCGTAAACCTCTTTAAAGTTAACAATTGAGTCTTGTGTGCCTGGCTGAGCATAAATCATAAGGTCATCCTTCCGTTAGATACGTGTCGTTAGATACATTTCGTTTTATGGTTTTAGTCGCACTCTGTTGTTGTCGAGAGCTCAGTTTTGCTACGCAATTCACACGCCAACATTGACACTATTGAGTCAAACCAGTGTTAACATTATGATTACATTTCATTAACAGTGATTCCCCAATCTAAAACACCGTTATGTTCAATCTGTTCACTTTGTTCAACTGTCTTAAAGTGGCACACTCAAATTGTTACATTATGGAACACTTATGCAGCTACAACTCGACAATACAATTGATTGGCTCAACAATTCATGGCACCGAAGTAATGAAGCGGGACTGCGTGAACATCGCCTACCTGACGATATTCGATTAGAGAAGTATCAGCTCAGTGAGCGGCGAGAAAACGCGAAAATTTTGATTGCCAGCATCGAAGAAATGGCCCTGCCTTTGTTCAATCAAATGTTTGCCAGAACCAATAGCCGCTTGATTCTGACTGATACTCAAGGTGTTATCATTCGTTCATGGGGACAAGAAAAATTCGCCAGTCGACTTACCTCTATTGCGCTAGAAAGTGGCGTGTGTTGGCAAGAAAAGTTAAAAGGCACCAACGCAATTGGAACGGCCATTGTCGAAGCCAAACCCATCACGGTGATTGGCAAACAACACTTCATCAATCAGCATAGATTCATCAGTTGCTCAGCCAGCCCGATCTTTGATTATCAAGGTAATATGTTGGGCGTTTTAGACATTACTAGCGAACAGCAAGCTCATACCAACACCACTCAATTGTTAATTCAAAGCATGGTGCAGAAGATAGAAAATCGCTTGTTATTTAACATTCCTAATGGCTCAATCAGAGTCAATATCGCAGGTGACGATTCACTGCTCGATAGTGATTGGCAAGGCATTATGATTGCCAATGAAGTCGGAAAGGTTATCGCTCACAATCAAGCCGCTTCTCATTTGCTCAATAATCCCAATATGGTTGGGACATCACTCGACTCGTTGCTTAAAAAAGAGACGTCTTCTTTTGTCTATCGCTTGCACCAACAACCGACAGCAACTGTCACCAAGTCCACCACCTACTCCCCATCGTGTAATTTGCATCATGGGGATGATCGGATCGAGAATGCATGGCAGCAGGCGTGTCGTGTGATTGATAAGCAGATCAATTTACTAATTCTAGGTGAAACTGGTGTGGGTAAAGGCGAGTTTGTTAAAGCACTCCATCAACAAAGCGAACGTAAACGCTCTCCCCTCGTCGTGGTGAATTGCGGTGCTCTGCCGAACGATCTGATTGAGTCCGAACTGTTTGGTTACGCTCCCGGCGCTTTTACCGGAGCCAACAGCAAAGGGTTTCAAGGTAAGATTCGTCAAGCTAATAATGGGATTCTATTTTTAGACGAAATTGCAGACATGCCGCTTGATGCGCAATGTCGATTATTGCATGTATTGCAAGAAAAAGAAGTCGTTCCTATCGGGTCTAATCAGTGCCACAAAGTTGATATCCAGATTGTTGCCGCGACGCATAAAAACCTCGAACAACTGGTTGAACAAGGTGCATTCAGACAAGATCTGTATTACCGACTTAACGGCCTAGTGTTCAATCTTCCTGCGCTACGAGAACGAAAAGACAAATCCGCATTGATCCAAGAGATTCATAAAGAATACAGCAAGCCCAACCAGCAGATCGATGCTGGCTTATTGGCCTTGTTAGAACGCTATAGCTGGCCGGGAAACATAAGAGAGTTGGATAACCTACTCCAAGTTGCCACTCTACTTGCTAGCGAAGAATCAACATTGTTACTAGAACACATTCCCGATCAAATTATGCGCTCTCTTTTATCGGTAGACACTCTCTCATCACCGACTACGCCAAACCATGCTGATAAATCACAAGAGATCAGTTTACAAGAGACCGTTGAAGAGACCATTCTCAATACCTATCGAGCCAATAACGGCAATATCAGCCGAACCTCTAAAATGCTCAATATTAGTCGCAATACGCTGTATCGAAAGTTGAAGAAATTAGGGATATTGTCGTAAATAAACAGTCTGATGGTCCATCAACATCGAGTCTATCGACCCGAAAATCATCTTGAATTCTCTGCAAATTCAATTTATTAAAGCCATACCATTCATGTTATTTTAATGATAAATTAAACTCAAATGAGAATCATTATCGAGAAAATAAAGTGAACATACCAGCACCTAAAAACCTAACCGTCATTGCATCACAACACATCACTCCCAACATGCAACGTATCACCCTACAAGGCGAATCACTTGCCCTATTTCCCAGTGACTGTGAAGGTGGGTATATAAAGCTGCTATTCAATAAAAAAGGACTGACTGATTTAAGTTCAATGACTGAAGAAGAACGCCCTGTCATGCGAACTTACACCATTCGTCACTTTTCACCGGCTAAACGCACAATCGATATCGATTTTGTCAGACATACCACTCCCAATGTCATTAGCGGATTTGGGGCTCGCTGGGGAATGCAGGCTCAAATTGGTGACACCATCGATATCAAAGGCCCTGGTTCTATTAAAGAAATCAATACCAATGTTGACTGGTTTTTTATGGTTGCCGACATGACCGCATTACCCGCGTTATCAGCAAAAATCAGCCGACTTCCTAGTGATGCAAAAGGCTATGCCGTTATAAAGGTTCTCGAAAAAGAGGACATACAAACCATTGCAGCGCCAACTGGGATTAATATTGTCTGGTTAATCGACGGGGAATCACTTGCTGATATTGTTACATCTCTACCTTGGCTAAACGGTGGGGTATCAGTTTGGGTAGCATGTGAGTTTGATTCGATGCGTCAATTACGCACTTATTTCCGCAACGAGAAAGCGGTTGAGAGTGACAATATTTATATCAGCAGCTATTGGAAGCAAGGCGTTACAGAAGATGGACACAAAGAAATAAAGAGAAAAGATGCCAGTGAACATAATGGCTAATAGATAAAATACTGACATTATTACAAGTGTGTTTTCACGTATACCGCAGTACCACTCAGCTCTCCCGATGGAAACCTGCGGTCATTGCGCAATGTTGCCAGCGCCGTTAATCAAGCACACATTCTGCATAACCCTCTCACGATTTTCTAACTATCTACTCTCTTTTCTGATTGAAAAATAAACGCCATCATAACGCAATAGAAATGTATTTTTTCCGTCATATACGAGTGCTTAACTACTGTTCGACATTGACAAGCATAACTTGTCTACCACAGCACTATTTATATCCAACGAGGAAAATATGAATAAAGTTACCGCACTTTTACTATCACTGATCTCAGTCTCTGCCAGTGCACAAACCACGCTATTACTGTATACCAGCCAGCCCAATCAAGATGCCCAACAAACCGTTGCCGCATTTGAAAAACAGAACCCAGAAATACGAGTGAATTGGATACGTGACGGTACAACTAAATTAATGACGCGCTTTCAAGCAGAACAAGAAGCGGGAGTTAAAAGCCCAGATCTACTTTTGATTGCTGATAGCGTCACAATGGAGTCACTCAAGCAAAAAGATCTGCTTTATCCGTACCAATCAAAACACCAAAAAAACTATGACTCAGCACTTTACGATGCAAAAGGTTACTATCACGGAACCAAGATGATTACCTCGGGGATTGCCTACAACACACAGGCAAGCTTTAAACCTACATCATGGTGGGATTTAACCAAGCCTGAGCTAAAAAATCTAACCGCAATGCCTAGTCCTCTTTATTCTGGCGCTGCTCTTATTCACCTTGCGACGTTGACTGAAAATGAAGATCTCGGGTGGGATTATTATCAACAGCTTAAAAATAACCAAGTTAAAGCCCAAGGTGGAAACGGAGGCGTACTTTCCGCTTTGTCATCAGGAACAAAAGCGTATGGCGCTATCGTAGATTTTTTAGCCATTCGTGAAAAAGCGAAAGGCGCTCCAATCGAGTTTGTATTTCCTAAAGAAGGCGTGAGCATGGTTACAGAACCTGTCGCAATTCTTGCAAATAGCAAACACACAGAAGCAGCCCAGCAATTTGTAGACTTTCTCTTATCGGAGCAAGGTCAAGAATTGGTAAAGAGCCAAGGCTACATTCCCGCATCCAATCAAGTCAGTACTCCAGAAGGGTTTCCTTCGCGTGATCAAATTAAGATGATGACATTTGACGCTAACAATGCGTTAAAGAATGCCAATTCCAACAAAGCTCGTTTTGCTGAGATCTTTAACTAAAAATGAAAACAGCCACCATGATCAACTATACAAGCCTCTATCGGGGGCTTGTCATACTGTTGTTGCTAACCGTTGTCGTGCTGACGGTTTTACCGTCATTGCAATTATTCATCACTTCTCTATCCGATCTAAGCCAGGGTTTGAACTCCAGTCTTTGGCGAGTCTTGTCTAAACCATCGACTTGGGTAGCGCTGTGGCATAGCTTATATACCAGCACACTTGCGATGCTCTTATCACTCGCGATTGGCGGCTTCTTATCGATACTGCTCGCATTAACCAATATTCGGTATAAGCCACTTTGGGCGTTCCTTTTCATGCTCCCAATGATGATTCCCCCACAGGTTACCGCTCTTAGTTGGATTCAATTATTTGGCCCAAGCAGTACCATTCTAAAGAGTCTCGGAATGGCGCCTCCACTAGGTAGCCCAAACCCTATCTATTCAGCAGAAGGCATCGCTTTTTTACTTGGCATTCAACATGCCCCACTTGTCTTTTTAGCGTTGAGAACACAATTGATTTCTCTACCTAACGAGCAAATCGAAGCTGCGCGCTTATGTGGGACATCTACGAAACAGATTTTGTCGGATATTATTTTGCCATTGTGTTATCCCGCAATACTTGCAGCGGCTGCGCTTGCTTTTGTTTCGTCCTTGGGTAACTTTGGGATTGCCGCAATGATTGGAATCCCAATTTCCTACCAAGTGCTACCGACCCTGATTTATCAATATATGGCTAATTTCGGTAGTCATGTTCTTAATGATGTTGCAAGTTTGTCTATCATTATGGCGTTACTGGCTTATCTGATTATTTATGTTCAAAATAAAGCGCAGCAAGCCAGTTCGACACACCTTATCGGAAGCAGTGGACAAGCGCTCTATATTCGCTTGGGAGCATACCGAAACCCTGCCGAATGGGTGCTCGCTCTGCTACTTTTCCTAATTTTGATGTTGCCACTGCTCGCATTAATATTCAGCTCTCTAATCCCAACAATGGGCGTACCTTTAAACTGGAACACATTAACCTTTGACGCTTATCAGACCATTTTAGCCAAACACAGTTCAACATACACCGCACTGACTAACAGTATGTTTCTTTCAATAACAGCTGCGATTACATTGGTGGTTATTTGTCTACCTCTTGCGTATTTTTCAACTCAGTTTCCAAGCAGAAAAACTCAACTTCTCATCAGTATCATTGACATTCCATATACCCTTCCCGGCATCGTTTTAGCCATCGCGTGTATTCTACTATTTGCCCGCCCGATACCATGGCTCGACTGGAGTCTCTATGGCACGTTAGGTATCATTTTTATCGCCTACCTAGCGCGTTTTATGGCGGTTTGTTTTAAAGCCATCTTTACCCAAATGAAACAAATTGATCCAGCAATGGAGGAAGCTGCTCAGCTTTCAGGCGCAAGTGTCATGGTGCGTCTAAGAGATATCATTTTCCCACTGCTTGCACCTTCTGCTTTTGCTGGCGGATTGCTTGTTTTTCTCACCGCCGTCAATGAATTAACAGTCTCCGCTCTGCTTTGGAGTGCAGGAACTGAAACCTTAGGTGTCGTGATCTTTAACTTGGATGAAAGCGGCAATAAAGTTCTGGCTTCGGCGGTTTCAGTGGTGGTTGTTTTACTGATTGCCATTGTGATGTGGTTACTCAACTCTCTGTCTCGATTTTTACCCAAAGGAGTCATTCCATGGCAAAACTAATTCTCGATAATGTGTGTAAAGCCTATGGCAATCAAATGGCCGTTAACGACCTCTCATTAACGATTCCGAATGGCGCATTCTGTGCACTGCTTGGCCCAAGTGGCTGCGGTAAAACAACGACATTGCGCATGATTGCTGGTTTAGAAAACCTAACATCTGGCTCACTCATTATGAATGACCAAGTTCTCGATAACGGGTGTAACGCTATTCCACCAGAAAAGCGGCGAATGAGTATGGTTTTCCAGTCCTACGCTTTGTGGCCCCATATGACCGTCAAAGAAAACGTCTCTTATCCGCTAAAAGTACAAAAGCAAACAACAGCTCGAACTCAAGCAACTGTTAAACGAGTATTAGAAACGGTAGACATGGCGCAATACGCAGAGCGAAAGATCCAAGATTTGAGCGGTGGACAGCGCCAAAGAGTGGCCCTTGCTCGCTGCCTCGTTGCTGAGCCTGAAGTGGTGTTGCTTGATGAACCGCTAGCCAATCTCGATCGTCACCTACGCTCAGCCATGGAACAAAGCTTTCGAGAATTTCATCAAGAAACGGGAGCCACTTTCGTATTTGTCACACATGATCAAGCCGAAGCTATGGCGTTGGCTACTCATATTGCGGTAATGAATCAAGGTAAGTTAGTACAGTGGGGAACACCTGAGTCGCTTTATCAACAGCCTAAGTCTTCTTGGCTGGCCAGTTTTATTGGAAAAGGGAGCGTTGTTAACCTGCCAATCAATCAACATGCAAAAAGAAAGCTCGATGCTCATGATTTAAATACCCATACTACAGCTCTGCCTTTGCCCGTATTGCTGCGCCCTGAGCATGTTCACCTTGCAGAAACCGGTATCGCTGCTTACGTGAAAGATTGCGTATTTTTGGGAGAACGTTACCTGTTAACCCTAAGCTTTCTTCACGATCAACAGTCCGTTATTTGCTATCACAATTCCGCCATCGCCGTTAATACAATGGTCAATGTCGCTTTAGAACAAGGCTGGCGAGTGGATGTAGCATGACGATTTCTATCGATATTCTTAGCGGACTAACCCTTAAAGCACCCGCGGCAATTATACTGCGTATCGCTAAGCGGAAATTTCTGCTTGATGCAGGTGCTTGTATTGGTTCAACAGAGATACCTTGGCAGCTTCCTAGTGATGTTGATGCGGTGTTTATCAGCCACGATCACCACGATCACATAGGCGGAGCGACGCAACTTCCTCATCATATTCCAATTTATTGCTCAAAGTTTGTGGCCACCAAACTCACCAACCATTCCAATGTGCATATTCTGCCGATCTCTGGCTGTACTGAAGTAATGGGGATACAGGTGCGCACTGGTTCAAACGGACATGCACTCGGTGGTCTCTGGTTTCATTTTAATGCTGGCAGAGGCATTTTCTATAGCGGTGACTACTGCTTAGAATCGGACACTTATCGTTTTGACTCACCGCCAATCGCCGAGATTGCCTTGCTTGATACTTCGTACGGCAACTATGACACTCCTCTATCGACACAAAAAATAGAGTTAATGAACACACTAGAACACGCTGCTAATAAGGGTAGTATTCTACTGCCAGTTCCCGCTTCTGGGCGCAGTATTGAGATAGCGTTGTGGTTAAATGAATGGTGCTCATCAACAATTTGCTTTGATCAAAATGGTCTGGAACATATCAATGAAGCACTAGTTGAAAATGATACAGGGCTGAAAGAAACGAAAAAGAAGCAATTGAAAACCCTTAGCCAATTTGTGCATGCCATTCAAAATATCTCCGACATTGAGCCGGATAATATCGTTCTCGCCGGCTCTCCTGATCTCGATGGTGGGTTAGTTAAGACTTTGATTTCTTCTAACGATACTCCAATCAACAATATCATTTTTACCGGACACATCGGTATGTTAGCAAAACAACTATGCCAACAAGGTGAGGCCGACTTTCATCGTTGGAATGTACACCCCACACTGACCGATACAATTAGCCTCGCACAGCACCTTCAATGTCAAACTCTTATTCCTTTATTTCACCCCGATCTATCGACGTTTCAGACTCACTTATTTAACTGCGAGATTCATACAGACAATCACTGGGAACCCTCTTATGTCACTAATTAAAAAACCATTCATTTTCATGCGCCACGGCGAAACTGACGCGAATCAAAATAACGTTTTTTGTGGTTCGACCGATATACCACTGAATGCAAGTGGAAGACAGCAAGCACTCGATGCAAGAAAGCCCGTTGCAACAGTCATCAAAAACGATATCAAAATCGTATCAAGCCCGATGCAAAGAGCCGTCGAAACCACCAAATTAGCGCTACCAAATACCGAGTTTTCTACCGACGTGGATTTATCAGAACGAGATTGGGGCGATTTAGAACTTCAACCAATAACCAAACAGGTGTGTTACTTCGATACCCCACCAGGTGGGGAACCCTGGGGGCCATTCATTACTCGAATAACACAAGCAATAAACCGAGTTTTGTCAGAGTATGATAACCCGGTAATTATTGCGCATTCTGGCGTCTATCGAGCCATTCAATTTCACTTAACTGGCACACCAAGTGGGCCACGAATTCCAAATGCGACCCCAGTTAGATTTTGGCCAGATGCAACAAACGAGTGGAAACAACAAATTATCAGTGAATCACTTGTTTGCTTGGACTCACACGAAAAGCAATAAAAGCAATAAAAGCGCTCCTTGCGAGCGCTTTAAACAATCATTCCCAATCCAATATTACTTTCCCAGACAGCCCACTGCGCATGGTGTCGAAGCCTTGTTGGAAATCATCGACTTTAAAATGGTGCGTAATGATTGGCGTTAGATCTAAGCCAGATTGGATAAGGCTTGCCATCTTGTACCAAGTTTCAAACATCTCACGGCCATAAATACCTTTGATCACCAAGCCTTTAAAGATCACTTGATTCCAATCGATGCCCATATCTGATGGTGGAATTCCCAATAATGCAATACGACCGCCGTGGTTCATCTCTTTTAACATGCTATTGAACGCCATTGGGTTGCCCGACATCTCTAAACCGACATCGAAACCTTCGGTCATCCCCAGGTCGGCCATTACTTGTTCCAACGGTTGCTCAGCCACATTGACAGCTCGAGTCACGCCGACTTTCTCAGCCAACTCCAAACGGTAAGGGTTCACATCGGTGATAACCACATGACGCGCACCCACATGTTTAGCTACCGCTGCAGCCATAATGCCAATTGGACCAGCTCCGGTGATCAACACATCTTCGCCGACCAAATCAAAAGAGAGCGCTGTGTGTACTGCGTTACCAAACGGGTCAAAAATTGAAGCTAAATCATCAGAAATACCATCTGGGATCTTAAACGCATTAAACGCTGGAATCACCAAATACTCAGAAAATGCTCCAGTACGATTGACGCCCACGCCAACGGTATTACGGCACAAATGGGTCCGTCCACCTCGGCAGTTGCGACAATAACCGCAAGTAATATGCCCCTCGCCTGAGACGCGATCGCCTAATTCAAAGCCGCGAACTTCTTGACCCATTCCGACCACTTCGCCAACGTACTCGTGACCCACCACCATTGGCACCGGTATTGTCTGCTGCGACCATGCGTCCCAGTTATAGATATGAATATCGGTACCGCAGATAGCCGTCTTTTTAATCTTAATCAACAGGTCATTGTGGCCGACTTCAGGTTTATCTACCTGTGTTAGCCAAATGCCTTCTTTCGTTTCTAATTTTGCTAAGGCTTTAATTTTCATCGTTTTAACCCTAAATCAAGCCCATCTCTTGCCCGACTTCAATAAAGGCATCAATCGCTTTATCCAACTCGGCCAAGCTATGAGCGGCAGACATTTGAGTACGAATGCGCGCTTTGCCATTCGGAACCACAGGGAAGGAAAATCCGATAACATAAATGCCTTTGGTGAGCGCGCGTTCGGCAAACTCAGCGGCAACTTTGGCATCACCAAGCATGATCGGAATAATGGCGTGATCCGAACCACCTAAGGTAAAACCAGCTTGTTGCATGCGACTGCGGAAATGGCTCGCATTGCGCCAAAGTTGAGCTCGCAGTTCATCGCCTTCTTTAAGTAAATCCAATACCCGAATAGAGGCCGCCACAATCGCAGGAGCAACCGAGTTAGAAAAGAGATACGGGCGCGAACGCTGACGCAGCCAATCGATGACCTCTTTTTTACCCGAAGTATAACCACCCGATGCCCCACCCATCGCTTTACCCAACGTGCCGGTGATTATATCAATTCGGTCAATCACATCATGATATTCATGGGTACCTCTTCCTTCTGCGCCCATAAAACCTACCGCATGAGAATCATCCACCATGACTAACGCCGAGTATTTATCCGCCAGATCGCAAATAGCTGGTAAGTTCGCCACCACACCATCCATCGAGAAAACACCGTCGGTCACGATAAGCTTATGCCTTGCGCCTGCTTTATCCGCATCGATAAGTTGCTGCTCCAACTCAGCCATATCATTATTGGCATAACGGAAGCGCTTGGCTTTACACAGGCGAACACCGTCAATAATCGAGGCATGATTGAGCGCATCAGAGATAATCGCATCTTCTGGGCCTAAAATAGTTTCGAAAAGGCCGGTATTTGCATCGAAGCACGAGGTGTAAAGAATGGTGTCTTCCATCCCGAGAAATTGAGAAAGTTTTGCTTCTAACTCTTTATGCGCATCTTGCGTTCCACAAATAAAGCGCACCGAAGCCATACCAAAACCGTTATCGTCCATACCCTGCTTGGCCGCTTCAATTAGTGCAGGATCATTGGCTAAACCTAAATAGTTATTCGCACAAAAATTAAGTACCTGCTCGCCACTTGAGATTGACACCGATGCTTGCTGCGCCGAGGTAATAACACGTTCAGATTTATACAGGCCATCCGTTTTGGTCTGTTCTATCTGTTGCTTGATCTGTTCGTAAAATGCAGCACTCATAGTCGGGCTCCTTACTCAATGTTTGGAAGAGATTCAAAATCACACAAAGAGTGGATGAATGTTCTCTTTGCCGTGTAAACCTATATTAAAACATCACGATTAATACTATTATCCTGTTACATGGAAAATCATTAGTGAATCGCAGGCACAAATAGATGATTTCAAATAAGCTCATTACTCTGTTGCCCGACCTTGCTGCCTTTATTTTGGTGGTAGAGGAGAAAAGCTTTACCGCCGCGGCCAAGAAGTTAGGCGTTACTCCTTCAGCATTAAGTAAAACCATCAGTCGATTAGAAAAAGCGTTGTCGGTGAAGCTATTTGAGAGAACCACTCGCCGCTTGTTGATCACCGAAGCTGGAAGTCGAATTGCTCAGCAGTGTCGAACCATGGTCAATTCTGCCGAGCAAGCGGTCGAACTGTCTAATGAACAACATGCTCTCGCGGCTGGGCCGATTACAGTATCGGCGCCGGAAGCCTTCCTCAATATCGTACTTCAACCCTTGGTGATTCCGTTTTTAAAGCAGTACCCCGACATCCAACTTAAATTGCGCGCAGTTGATGGCCCTGTTGATATTTTTAGCCACGGTATTGATATCTGCTTTCAACTTACGGATAAACCCAACCCCAATTTAGTCCTGAAAGAGATCGGCGCAACCTCGTTAGTGTTGTGTGCGAGCCCAGAGTATTTAGCGTCAAGAGGCACGCCAAACCACCCTACCGAGTTGTTAGATCATGACTGCCTCTATTTAGCCGAAACCGACAACGATAATATTTGGCATTTTGTTCAAGATGATGAGCAACACTCGGTCGCGGTCACCGGGCGTTATGCGGTGAACGAAGCGCAAATGCGTTTAAATGGGGTTATCGATGGTCTAGGGATCGGTATCTTTCATGATTTTGTGGTTCGTCGCGCCATAGAAAAAGGCGAAGTTGTTGAGGTGCTGAGCGACTGGGAGATAAAAGGCAATTACCACGGCACCATCGCCCTGCAATACGCACAAACCAAGTATATGCCCGCTCGGTTTCGGGTGTTTATTGACTACATGATGGAGCAAGTTCCCACGACTCTAATATAAGCATAATGAACGACGAATATACTGCGCTCTACTTAACGTGGGGCATTCCGTCACCTACTTCTCACGGCCAACCATACCCCACCAAAAAGTCGTCATTTGTCATTTTATATGAGTAAAGCTGTGGTAATTGGACTAGAACAAATTCACTGTCTACACTGAAATGTATCAATCCTGGGAATGTTAATCATTCACACCAAAAATATATTAGTCGTGAGAATATAGTGAAGAAAATTATGCAAATATGTATTAATAGGTTAAGTTTTTTTCTGTTTATAACATGCACTCTACTTAGCGGAACCTCTTATGCAGAAAAGAAATACACTCCAAGCGATGTTTATGCCAATATTGATTATGCGTCTCGGTTATTAGTAAAGGTATTAGAAGAGAAAAACATTACTGATATTGCTTTACCTAAATCTCATGAAACAGCCGTTAAACCCATGCATGTTTATGAGCTTAATGTGGCAACTATTGCAGAGATATATCAGTATACGTTGGAAAACAAGCTCACCCCCCCACCGTTGACCTTTTCGTCTCCTATTAACTATTCACCTACCGATGTTTATTATCTAACACAGATAGTCACCGATGCCATAGAGCGAATCTATGAAAACAATGTTGGTGTTAATGTATACGATGTGGAACGTTTTTCTAACAAAAGTCCAAAGGATGTATACGATAAATTATTCAAACTTTATGCTAAGGTGCTGCGCTTACGAGGCTATGACAAAGTTAGCCCCAATCAAGTTTATGCGCAAACCTATCGTGCTAAGACCGATCTAAAATCTATTATTTCAACACTCTCCAATCGCTTAGATGACTTAAATTTTGACCAAAAAAGACTATTGGTTACAGCAGCCTATGGCATGCATCCTGATGGCTCTAAGATGGAGGCTTACGAGAAAGATAAAACGCCAAAAGATGTCGTCATATCTGCACTATCCGTTAGAAAAAAAATCAATCAGCTCAAAGAAATCTACAAGATGGAAACCTTAGCCATACCACAGGAAAACTCTTTTTCAAAGGTGACTCCATCAGATGCTTTTTTACAAACTCAGTACATCATTGCCGAAATTAATTTATTAAAAAAACCATTAAACATAAGTCATTCAACAGATATCGCAATTGAAGTTAAAAATAAAAAACCTTCTGATGTCTATCAAGAAATGAAGCATATCAACTATTTATTAGACAGATTGATAGATCAAAAAGGAGCTTCTTTATAATGCTAACGTCTTTAAAACAAAAAATATTTTTACTCAATACAAGCTTTATCGTAATTGTAATTATTGGGAGTATTTTTCTTGGCTATCAAATAAATAAAACGCAGCAAGGTTCTAGCGAGCAAGACACCAGTATC
Source organism: uncultured Vibrio sp. (assembly GCA_947504195.1). Lineage (GTDB taxonomy): Bacteria > Pseudomonadota > Gammaproteobacteria > Enterobacterales > Vibrionaceae > Vibrio. The sequence continues at coordinate 275,036 of CANNGN010000003.1, forward strand.
GATCAACTATCAACTCTGAGCGAGTTAGATAGTCAGTTTTCAAAGCTAAGAGAAAAGAGCTTATTGTTTGCCATGCTATTTAGGGATGACGCTAAAGAAGCCGTAGAAAAACACTATAAAAATACCATGTCTATTATTGGTGGAAGCGGATCTTCGGAATTAGAAAAGCTGGCTAAGCCTATTGATGAGTATAATAATATACTTCATAAAATGGCGGTTTCTTTCATTAACGATGATAAAGTCAATGGAAGCTTATTACTAAGCGATGCTTATAAGATATCAGACGATATAGAGAGAACCATTACAACCAAGATGCAAAATCTGGAAGAGCATATTCGCCAGTTATCTGCTGAGAATCGCGCAAAGCAAGCCGCAACAAGCAGCACAATTAAAATATCTATCTTACTGCAAATCGCATTAGTCATTATATTAGGTACTGGCTTTACATTTTTATTATCTAAAATCATCGTAACACCTCTTAATAGTTTAAGAAAAACCATTAATACCATTCAAGAAAACGGTGACCTTACATTAAGAGCAGATATAAATTCAAAAGACGAAATTGGACAATTAAGCCAATCTTTCAACATCATGATTGACAACTTGAACTCTATTGTCAGCAATGTTCGTACACAATCTGAAGAGGTATCTATATCGGCAAGCGAGTTGTCTGGCATAACAAAAACCACAGCAACAGGTACTCACAAACAACTAGAAGAAACACAACATCTAGCAAACACCATTGAGCAGCTATCGATTGCCATCGAAGAAATTGTCAATAACGCAACTGAGACCTCTAAATCTGCCGAAGAAACAAATGCTACCGCTTTATCCGGACATTCTATTGTTGGTAATACCGTTGACGAGATTAATCAGCTTACTATCGATATGGAACAGGCTTCGGTCGTTATCGAAAAGGTAAAAGCGGATAGTGAGAATATTGGTACGGTGCTTGATGTAATTAAAACCATTGCAGAACAAACGAATTTATTGGCACTAAATGCAGCAATTGAGGCCGCGCGTGCAGGTGAACAAGGCCGAGGGTTTGCGGTTGTTGCCGATGAAGTAAGAACACTGGCACAGCGAACGCAAAAATCGACCATAGAAATAGAAAACCTTGTCGCCACATTGCAAACTGGTGCGCAAAATGCGGTGACGGTTATGAACACGAGCCAAGACAAAGTCAATACAACGGCATCACAAGCTCAGCAAGCAGGTAAAGCGCTCGATAATATTAAGAATGAAATTCAAGCGATCTTAACAATGAATACCGATATTGCATCGGAAGCGCGGCAACAAATAGAAGCCACAAACAATGTACGAGACAACATTAATACAATAACCGAAATATCTCAGCAAGCCGCGAATGCTACTGACCAAACATCAACCGCGAGCGCTCAATTGGATAATCTCGGTAATCAGCTAAAAAGTAGCATTAGTCAATTTAAAGTATAAAATGCTTCTTAGTGAAGACTGCGGCCATCGCTTATGGAGCACCAGTCACTGTTAATTTATGGCGAACCCTAAATTTATCGCGGTTAACTAAAATTGGCCGCGGTTTTAGGGTTTGCTCGATACAACCCTTCAGACGATACCAAGCGTAATCCCCACTTCTTGACAAGTTAAATACAAAGGCGTTCATTTGGAAATTTTAAGCGACATACTAAAATCGTTACGTGTAAGTGGCAGTGTCTACTTTTGTAGTCACGTTGAACCCCCATGGGTTAAAGAATATTTCAACAAAACCACCGCTGGGTTTCATTTAATTAGACGTGGAGCATGTTGGGTAAAAATAGGCGATCAAATCGAGCAGTTGTTTACAGGTGATTTGATCTTTTTAGGGCCAGGCATTGACCATATTCTTACTAGTGAGCCACCTGAAGGGCAAATGCCTATTAGTGGAGACTCTACTTTGCTGTTATGCGGATACTGTTCCTTTGAAAATGATGCATTGTCCCCGTTAAATAACATTTTTGAACAGGTCACAATCGTACGTGAGGATGAACTTAATAAACACGCTTGGTTAAAGAGCACGTTTGATCAACTCAGTTCAGAATATATGGCGCAAAATCCTGGTAATGAAATTATTGTTAACAAACTGACCGAAGTGGTGTTAGTTGAATTAATACGAATAAACTTTGGTCGCCAAGAGCAGCATTCCTTTGTTCATGCTTTACGTGATAAACGTATTAAAAAAGCATTACAGTTTATTCATGAATCGCCTGCCGAACCATGGACCATCGAAAATTTAGCATCTAATGTCGGGATGTCTAGAGCAGCATTTTCCAAAAAATTCACCTTATTAGTTGGAAATACGGTATTCACGTATTTATCGAACTTGCGGATTCAAAAAGCGAAGGAAATGATCGAAACCACAACGTTACTTATTGATGACATAGCACTTCATGTGGGCTACGAATCCGAACGAGCTTTTACAAAAACCTTTAACAAATATGTGGGTATGACACCAAAGCAATTTCGTAAAATGAAAAAGAACGAGCTGCCGTAACTAAATCAGTCGCATAATGAATTCATCGAGTAAAAAGGGGCTAAATATATATAGCCCCGATTTGTTATTTTTTCGCATTAAGCGCCTTGCCAAGTAAAACGACTGATGCCGCTAATAAGACTAAGTCTTTCACTAAAAACTGTCCTGGTACGACGTTAAGCGCTGGAAATCCACCTAATGACGCTTCCCATACAGGAGCCGTTAATAATAAGCTTGAAGTCACTGCGAAAGTAGCAATAGCCCCCAAGCTACCAACAATACCGACAATTCGGTTAACTGGTGTAAGTAAAATAGCAATGGCTGTTGCTATTTCTGTAGCGCCGATAAAGTTTGAAGCACCTTGGACTGTAAATACACTATAGAGCCAAGAAGTCAGTGGGCTTGATGCGACAAGACCTTGAATGGCACCAGCTTCATAAGCGGTAAATTTCATGCCACCAATCCAAACTAAAATTAGTGCAATGGATAAACGTAGCGCTGTATCACCAACAGCTGTAACATTTTGAGCAAGTTCTGAGGCATTAATTGCAGATTCTTGGTTAGCATTGTTTTTTGTATTTTGAGCTATATTAATCGTTGTCATGACCGTATCCTTATTCAAGTATTTTGTAATTTTTTAACTGGTTTTCTGAGTTAATAAATGTGTTAGTGCCCCACTACGTAGCGCTTGATGAAAGTCATCACAACCACCAATATGTTCGTCATTAATAAATATTTGCGGTACAGTTCTTCGCTTGCTACGTGCCTGCATTTCACGAGTTAATTTATCGCTCCCGGTAATTTCATATTCTTTGAAAGATAAACCTAAGCTTTTAAGTGTCGCTTTTGCTTGTTTGCAATATGGGCAATAGCCTTTGCTGTATACTTCAATTTTAATCATAAGATCATCTCCATTTTATTTGATTGATGCTTTATCTATATTTCGCTTCGATGGAGCCATTATGACGGCTATTGAAAATGCAACAACGTGCGAAAGTATTCAATTAATACATCAATCGTCTTTTTTATGGAGTTTATAAGGTCAGTTTCTTTTGGAAGGTGGGTAAATTATTAGTGCGCAGGTAGCTGGTAAATGAATGTTCAATAGAGATGACTTAAACGCACTAAGCAGCGGTCATGAGACGCTCAAGCAGAGAATATGACTCGACTACGACCTGCATGGTGTGTGCTGATGTAGGAATTCACTGAATTGCTGAAGTGTCAGTTACTTATTGGATTGCACCTTTTTATTGGTGTAAATACACAGTTAAATAGCCTTAGTGCCTAAATCAACGTCGATAATTGTCGTATTCATCGTCTTCTCCCAAACTCATTTGCTCACCTTTAAGGTTAGCTTTGTATTCGAGCGGGAGTCCGATTATCTTGTTAGACGCCTTGAATGCTATTACCAATGATAAAAATTAATTTCAAAAAAATTGTATTCATCGACTTGTACAGGGTGATATGGTAAAAAATCTTTAACTACTTCCGCATGAGGATGTTGAAAAGACTGATGCTCTGGATTTGACGAAAAAACACTAATGCTAGGTGAAAAGGTTCTCGCAACTCCTTGACGCCAATTTGCACTAGCACCATGGTGCATAACTTGGAATACTCCAAGATCATTAATTCTTCTTTTTCCTAAAAATTGAAGTAGATTTTTTAATCTATTGTCTGTATTTAAATACCCATCACCTGTAAAAAGTATGCCGTTTTTTCTACCATGTATAGTATGACTGTAGTAACTATTTTGATTACTCTTAATTACCTGATTACCATACTTAGTTTTCAGACAAGAACCAGCAAATAAAAAAAGAGATATAATATTTCTATTAAATGCAGAATTCCCAAATAGTTTATCGTAGCTAGCTTTGATTCTTCCTAATGAATCTTGAGTCTTTTTTATATCAGAAGAGCTTAAAAGAATTTTACGCTCATCTATTACTTCCTTAATAAATTCTTTTGTTAGTTTAGGTACGCCTGACGAATCATTGTATGGAATGAATTCAAATATTTTATTGTAAACCAATCGACCACCTGCTTTTAAATGTTTGGCATTAGGAATATCTAGCTCGCTACCAACTGCATTAAAATCAATAACAAACTCATCAATATCTTCTTGTTCAACTTCCTCAAAAATTTCTTGTTTCACTTCATCACTCTCAACTTGACTCGGTGAAACTAAAACTATCTGTGTTATTTTTTCATTGTATTCTGACATTAGAAACTTAACTGGGTCTAAATAGAAATTCATAAATGAATCATTGATATCAAGGTTATTTGCTAATGCAACAAATAATCTTTCTGGAAGAGGAATGTACGGCATTAATAATGTTTTAACATGACACTTTTTTAATAACCTTCCCAAACCGCTAATATGATCATGGTCAAAATGAGAAATCACTAGCAAATCTATAGAGTTTATACCTGACAATGAAGATATTGCATCATCTAATAGTGACTGCTTACTTGAGGTGCCACAATCATACATAAAGTTAAATTCACTTCCATTTTGATCATGTACTTTACCCGACGAAAAAAGCCCTTGTCCTACTGGGTGGAATTTAACTATATATTCTAATTTCAAAATATCTCTCTATATTATGATTGGAGTCTAACGCCATGCTCACCAGTAAATTAGGAGCAAAGCGAGTAATTTATCCGAGTGCAGCAACTTGATACTCATTGAGCCTTCTCCCTCACATTCTGCATTAGCGGTATGCTTAAGGCGACCAAACCAACAGGAGAAAACTCATTGAGATTTTATAATAACTCACATCCGTACTACTGTGATATCGATCTCCATGCTCGTGTGCTCTATGTCTATATTATTGACGCGCAAGCCAATGTTATCGTTCATAAAAAGATTGCCACTAATAAAGACGGCTTATTACTCATCCTTGAGCCCTATATCGGTAATGTCATTGTCGGTGTTGAATGCATGTATTGTTGGTACTGGGTGTCCGATTGGTGTCGAGAGCTTAATATCGACTTTATTCTTGGCCATGCTCTGTATATGAAAGCAATCCATGGTGGCAAAACCAAGAATGACAAAATCGATTCATTTAAAATAGCTGCGCTGCTCCGTGGTGGTAATTTCCCCATTGCTTATGATTACCCAAGAGAAATGAGAGCAACTCGCGATTTGCCCGCTACCGAACTTAATTTAAAAAATATCTCAGCCAGACACAAGCTCCGAGAGCAATATCAGGACCCAATTGTTCAGCGCAATATTGATATGGATATGCCCACCCTCGATTTTTATGCAAAAGAGCTGGCCCAAGTTGAATGGTTTATCGAAAAACAAGCCAAGACACATAACCCTGTTTATCTTGAACTCCTTAAAACCGTTCCTTGTATTGGAAAGATACTATCGCTTACTATTTTATATGAAACCGGGGATACCTCCCGATTTGAAACGGTGCAAAATTTTGCTTCGTATTCTCGTCTTGTAAAATACAAAGCTGAATCAGCAGGCAAAACTTACAGAACACAAGGTAACAAAATAGGTAATGCACACCTAAAATGGGCATTCTCTGAAACGGCAGTGCTCTACTTGCGTGGTAATGAAAAAGCTCGAAGATATTTGAACCAATTACAGAAGCGCATGAACAAAGCCAAAGCACTTTCGGCCTTGGCTCATAAGCTAGGTCGGTGTGTCTACTTCATGCTTAAGAACATTAAGAACATTAAGAACAAAACGGTGTTTGATGAGCAACGGCTCTTAAAAGGTTAAGTCGCGCAATAAGGTGAGCTGTTCGTCTAACTAGATAAAAGCGAGTACTACCGTCGATGATGTCGCCAATGAAGCATGACTTCATTTTCCATCATCACTGTGCCATTAGCGTAAGCTACTTCGCCTTGATTAGACACCTTATTGTCGCGCACTCAATGCAATCAACAAAATCGTTTACACCTTAAATGAGCCTGAAACTAACTGTGCATACAGCATCTGAGCTTGAATAGTGCCATCTTAGGGTTAACCGATAAATGTCTAGTGCCCCTGTTTTTTCAATGAAATGAAAACCGCAGGCAGCGGTAAGGCCGCAATAAGAGAGCCTATATATGTGTTTGCTGTAAACGATGATTAACAGCCATATGACAGACGAAGTAAATGCATTTGTTGATTGATTTGAATCTGACTAAAAAACAGCCAGATCCGTTAAATTCGTTTATTGACAGGCGGAAGGCTCATATGTGTTAGTTTTTAATACGACACTGAACTACGATTAAAGGCTGAACGAAGCAATCCAATGCCAGCAATAGAAAATAAAAATGAAGTAACACCATTTATCCATCGACTTGCACGTTGATACCAGTTCATAACCCCACGATATGAGAAGCAAATTGAATACATAGCATTTGTAGCAAATCCGACAATCATGCAAACTACCACACCTGAAGCAAGAGAAAGGATCCCGTCACTTGAACCCAAACCTACAGAAAGTGCAGCCATCCAAGCGATTACTGTTTTTGGATTAGAAATATTCAGAATAACACCACGAAAAAACCAGTTTTTACCAGAAACATTCTCATCAATCATTTCAATGTTAGATGAATTAGGTTTCATAGTGTCTTTAGCAGAAAAGTAAGCAAGTCTTAATAGATATAGACCACCGAAAATTTTCAATGCCATTAATAAATAAATAGAACTTTGAAGAATAGCACCCATACCACTTGCGGCGATAATTCCCCAAAAGACTAAGCCAGTAGACAGCCCTGCACCATAAATTAAACTAGTTCTTCTACCTTTACTCATTGCTATGGTTGCATTAGAAATAGTTGCGGGTCCCGGTGAAACAGCTATGACAAAAAATGCGATACCAATACTTAATAATGAAAATAGATCTATCACTTATATTTCCTCTTTAGTAGATGCCAAACTTTACTCAAAAACGCCCCACTTAGAAGCTAAAAATTGATGGCTAAAATAGCGAGGCACAAGCAATAGCCAGCTGTTTTTTAGTCCTTTGCAGTGACTTGTTATGAGTAACTTACCTTAACTCAAAACACCACACTAATAGTAAACACCCCATTTGTAAATGAACTCTAACTTGAGCTACTAAATACACCTTTACGAACTCATGAATTTGCCTACAAGGTTTTTAAATAGGCAAATTCCATTAGTGACCTTTGATAAACTCTACCTAGCTCAATCCGTATGAAGCGTTCACAAAATTAACTTGTTACCACAACACTGTTTAAAAAATAATTACTGACAAAATTAATGTCAGGTAGCAGACTGGCCTGAACTATTGCTAATGCATCATTTTTGTCTGTTTTTTGATTCTGACGTACCGCCATAACCAAAGATGTCGATATTAATTTAGCCTCGTGACCGACTGAACGACAATACTACACCCAATAATTTGAGCCGCTACATGACTCGAATACGACCTTACATGATGTGTGTTGATATAGGAATTCACTGAATTACTTAGGTGTCAGTTACTTATTGGATTGCACCTTTTTATTGGTGTAAATACACACTTGAATAGCTTTGGTGCCGAAATCAACGCCGATAATTGTCGTATTCATCGTCTTCTCCCAGATTCATTTGCCACCTTTAAGGTTAGCTCCGTATTAGAGCGGGAGTCCAATTATCTTGTTATGTTTGTTATTGGAAATGTCAATTATATATATTGACTTTAGTAACCACAATAAATAATATAGCCAAATGGCTATACAATATAATATTCAATTAAATTATGCCTTCCATGCTCTCGGGGATGAATCTCGGAGAAAAGTACTGGAAGTAATAAACGATAAACAGCAATGCACGGCAGGTGAACTAGTTAATCTCTTTACCTTTTCTCAGCCAACCATTTCAAAGCACCTAAAAGTTTTAGAGAAAGCTAATTTAGTTAGTAGATCAATAGAAGGACGTCATCACGTTTTTTCTATCAACCCTGACGGACTAAAAAATGTAACTTCTTGGTTAGAGCGTCACCAGAATTTATGGAATAGCAGCCTAGATAAATTGGATTTACTACTTAATGAACAGCAGAGTATTAAAAAATGATTGCGGCAAATGATGACAAACCAATAATACTAAAGAAAATATTTAACCATGGGATTGAAGATGTCTTTAATGCTTTCGCTACAGGAGAATCTTTAGAGCAGTGGTTATCACCTGCTAATAATATAAAAGCGAAGACTCTTTTCCACCAATTTAAAGTTGGCAGAGGATATAAAATTTCTTTCACATTACCAGATGAACAAGAACTTATCCTTTCAGGTGAATTCCTTGAAATTAAAAAGCCGACCAAAATTATTTTTACATGGTTGTGGGAAAAACCTGATATTCATGCAGGCATTAATTCCTTAGTAACCGTCGAACTAAAAAAACAAAAAAAAGAAACAGAACTAACTATTACACATCAAAAACTCTTAACTACTGAAGCAATAACTAGGCATTCTCAAGGTTGGGAAGGCACTATTGAACGTTTGCAAAACTGGCTAAATAGGATTAGATCATGACTATATTACTACCAATAACATCAATAGTAGCTGCAATTCTAGCGATATTACTGTTTGTTCTAACACTACTAGTTTCATTACGCCGCGCCACTTTAGGTAAAGCTGCCGGAGATATCGCTAAATATGTTTTTGGCGATGGGGGTGATGAAATACTTAGAAGAAGAGGAAGAGCCTTCGGAAATTTAATTGAATACGCACCAATCTGCGTGATTATGATTGCATTGTTAGAAGGGCAAGGCGCTTCTGCTACTTTACTTTGGTGGCTCGGTGGAGCCTTCATTATTGGAAGAATTGTTCATGCAATTAGTATGCTATTTATACCCCGCAACCCTCTACCTAGGGGGCTAGCAATGATGACAACATATCTTGTGCTGTTAATTTCAGCCGGAAAAATTCTATTTAGTATGATTTAAAACATAACAGACATAATGACTCCCCACTCAGACTGCTGTTCTCCAATCAATCGTGGATGAGCTGAACACTAGAACCATAATAATTTTTATTAACGAAACATAAATTTGGTGATCAGCATGTCAAAACATAACATACTTTTCATCACGGTTTTGAGCTAATGCAGTGGTTCAAGTATCGAACGTGGCACAACCACCGACGGCATTAGGATGGTGATCACGTTTACGGTATTGAACCACGTACATAGACTGAAGACAGGTGCCACGACGGATTATGTAAGGTAGGCGCTACTTATTGAAAGATAAGTAATCCGCGGATATCAGCATGACAACCGACGAATTTACTTGCTTCATCTACTGCGTTTACTCAATTTGTTTGGGGAACAGTACAAAAATAGGCTCAAAGAATTAGGCCGAAACTTTTGCGTTCTACTTGACGTGGGGAGTTATTCCAACGCAGCGAAGCGCGCTTTAGGCAGTCCAGCCACAAAGTGGCGGTGGTTGATGGCTTTGTTATGCATTATTTGAACTTACCTTTAAGTTCTTGAAATAGATTTACTGGCTTATTTTGACTTGATAGCCGTGATAATGCGTCATTTGAAATCTTTATGGCTTCCTTTGTTGGAAGCATTAACACAGAGTAAATAGAGAACAGAAGAGTAGCCACTACGCCTGTATAAAATAACCATTCAATTGTGGATAAGCCTGCGCCCATAGTTATAAGTCCCCAATTGAGAACGACAAAGGGATGAGCCAATGGAAGTTTAGCAACGACTCTCATCAAAATTATTACCACTAAAGGATAGGCAATAAATGCTAATCCTAAGTTTTGCTGGAATTCTTCAGTCATATAATTCTACGTCTCCTTTCTAGTGAGTTGCATAACGCTTGGTTAATTGACAGATTGCTGTGGAGGTGTTTTTTCAACCGTAACAGCAGGCTGTCCTAATGAACCACTTCTTATATCTCGTGGCTCACTCTCTGTACTCTTAAGATGCTCAAATATATAAGATCCTGTGATTGAACCAGCAACCCCTAACGAAAAGGCAAACAGGCTTGAAAGAGTTAAAGCCCAAATTGGGTGGTGCTTAACCTTTTCGAGAATACAAAAGTAAAGATCTTTACGAATCTTTTTAATTTCCTTTTCAGCTGACTCTATATCGTCATTTGAAACTCGATCTCGTCTAAGTTTTTCTTTGCACTCACTACAAATGATTGGATTGTGACATGAAGCAACTAAATCTGATTTAATCCCATTCATATCGAAAATACACCCACGTGTTTCATCATGGGTAAAGTCTGTCATTTCATGAAATTCTGGGATCTTATTCTTGTTTCTTTTATATGCAAAGGTGTAGGCATTGAGGAGGCGATAAATGACATTTTCCAAAGGGACGTTAGCAGTCTGTAATATTTCATTTATTTCGTAAAATGTGAAAACTACTTGATTGTTGCCTAATCTACGGGAGTACCAATTTTCTTCTAGTGGAACATTAACAATTGCAATCATAAAGTCTGCGCCATTTAGGTCGGGCATTTGTTCTCTAACTAGATCATCAGAGAACTCCCAGCCAAAACCATCTGAATTACATCGCAATTCATGATTATCAATTTTTCCAATCACTTCAAATAATGAAGAAGAAAAGTTTTTGATTTTCTTCGATTCAAATTCCAACGGCAAATGACCTATAGATACTAACTTAATCTTAACTTTGCTCACGAACTCTCCTTAAAATATAACGGTTGTTATATGGATATTGTCGCCTAGACAGTGTCCATGTAAGTGATAATATTATTAGTTAATAAACTCTTAACTGATTGATAATAGTAGTAGAAATGAATTAATTCCACATTACCACATAAAAAATAAGGACAATATCGTTATAATAAATTCGAACCATGCTTTGATTGAATTATGTATGTTTACACAGTATAGGTTCTATTATGAAATCACTGTTTTTAACTAGCTTACAAGAACTCATGCTTACACGTCATTATGGGCGCACAACTATCAAGGCCTATCTTTATTGGACAGTTCAATACATCTAGGTAAATTAGGTAAAAGAGGAGCTGAGAGATTGGGAGATAAAAGGCAATTTTCTCGTCATCACCACTTAAATCACAAACAAGCGGCACGACGTGACTAAAATGGCGACTCGCGTCGCCATTGTTATAGCTGTTGTTCTATATGTTTCGCTAATGACAATAACGGAATATCACAACCGTTCGGCATCGTGAGTAAAATGCCTCCAATGGTATCGTTAAGTTTATGCGGTAAACTTATGCTGCAGGCATCAAATACATTCGCCACACTCGTATTACGTAAGCACAGTAAATTTATTCGGTCATAATCTGCATCTTGCTCAAGTTCTGTAAACGTCGGTGCCTGTATTGCGACAGTGGGCATCAATAGAACCGCGTTATTAAATTCGTCATTAAACTTAGCCACCAATCGCTCTCTTTCGGCAATGGTGTTGCTAAATTCTTCAATACTGACGTTCTCTCCTTTCTTAATTCGCGAGCGTACTCTTGGATCAAGCTTGTCACTGTCGAGAGCGAATTTCGATTGGTAGTAATCACGACTTTCAACCGCTGAAAAATGCCAAACAGGGACATTTTTGTAGTGTTCGAGCAGTTCAACCTCTTCTACAATGACCTCATACCCTGCCTGCTTAATCTTAGCCACCGCATTATCGAATAACGCCAAAATCTCTGCATCAATGTCGTCAAAACCAAAATTGGTCGGAACAACAAATCGAATATCATCGACCTTTGCATCACTTAGCTGATTTCCCGACAACACTTCCCACGCCAAGCAACATTCGTTAACCGTTGATGCTATTGTTCCGACGCAGTCCAAATAATCGGATAAAGGTAAGCAACCTTGTCTTGAAACGCTGCTTTGCGAAGGTTTGAAACCGGCTAAACCACAAAATGCAGCTGGAATACGAAGAGAACCTCCGGTATCCGTACCTAACGCGATATCGGCAAACCCTTTTGCGACTGAGACCGCCCCTCCACTGGTCGATCCGCCCGGTATTGTATTTGTGTCTAGTGGATTCGTAGGCGTACCGAAATGTGGGTTTAACCCTAGTCCTGAATAAGCAAGTTCCGTCATGTTAGTGTGCCCAACAAGTGTCGCCCCTGCGGCTCTTAACCGAGCAACCGCTTCAGCATCACTACTGGATGGTTCAAGGCCTAACAACTTTGAACCACCACTGGTGTGATATCCTTTCACATCGAACGTCGCTTTAATGGATACAATCGATCCAGAAAGCGATCCCTTCACTAAAGGTTTTTCCACATCAAACAATTCAGTAAATATTGCTGGGTCGTCACCTTTAATCTGCTCAATAAGTCCACAAAAATCAGTGTTGCGCTGTTGCCATTTCGATTGCACCATCATCTTATCCTTAAGCGACTACTGACAGTTCGATCGCTGTATATTCTTTAATGATACGACGATCCAAAACGGGGTCGTAAGCTTCCATCTTAAACTTAGGCGTTCGACGTACACCACCAATCGCGGCAAAAGTTCCACAAAGCAATGCACCACCATCAGGAAGCACTGATTTCTCAATCAACTCAACGAGAGGTCGAATCGAACTCAAGGTTCCTACTTGGTATTGAACCCATCCTTCGCCTTCATCTAGCCAAGACTTCAGCTCAATTTTCTCCATATGTTCATTGATTTCGCTCAATAGCCACGCTTCAGAGGCCACTGGCTTTGGGCAAACTTGCTTTGAGTGAGCCACCGAAAAAGCTTCGAGATCACGATCGGTGTGATCAGAAGCAATACTAAAGAAATAATCGTCACCATCACGCAATATAATAGGTTCAACTTCACCCGATGTACCAGCGCTTAACACTTCAACGGTACTTGTTTGAGTTAGCATCTGATGCGCGACTTGGTAGAACAGCGGGACAGTAGAAGGAGGAGCAACACCTAACTCTGCCAATTCATCAATATGCTCTTGAACCGCGGCCATATTTCGCCCAGTCCAACCAGCTACAATCAGCTTATTTACTTCAAACGTTTGGGTTTTACCGTTTACTAAAAATTTCATAATACACCTTAAAAATTATTTGGCAGATAGAGAGAAATACTTGGGAACGCAATCAATAAAATAACCATGAGAATCATCACGGCAACGTAAGGCATGCTACCCAAAATGACCTCTTTGATTTTCCCGTTTTTGCGCGCAGAATTGACGACATAAAGATTGAGCCCAACAGGAGGAGTAATCAGCGCCATTTCAACTAGTACGATCATGAGAATACCGAACCAGATTTTGTCGTACCCCAGTTCCACGATAATCGGCACGACAATAGGAATTGTTGCGACCATTAATGAAAGCGTCTCGATAAAGAAACCTAACACCACATACATCAATACGATGATCAATAGAGTCGACAAAGGATCTAGACCCAGACTGTCGATTCCCGACTTCAACACTTGGCCAATACCCGCCGCTGTCATGGCAAAATTGAGGACATAAGCACCGAGTACGATCAACATAATCATTGCGGTGATGCGAATCGTGCCTTTAAGAGCCTCAGTTAACATAACGATCGAATAACTTCGGTTGAAAACAGCAATTAAAAGTGAGAATACAACACCAACGGCTGCAGATTCTGTAGGTGTCGCCCAACCCAAATAAATCGAACCAACGATACTAAGCAGTAAAACCAGAATCGGTAATAACTGAGGCAGCGATTTGATTTTCTCTCCCCAACTACTGAACTGGCGCGGACCACCAAGCTTGGGCCAAATGACACACAATAGAATCGTCGCTAACATAAACATCAGCGCCATACCTAAGCCAGGTACGATTCCGGCTAAGAATAACTTGGGAATAGAGCTCTCAGTTAGAAAGCCATAGACAATCAAGTTGATCGAAGGTGGAATTAAAATACCTAACGTGCCACCTGCTGCAATTGATCCCGTAAACAGCTTCTGGTCGTATCCCAGTTTTGTTGCCTGAGGTGTTGCAACAGTTGCGACGGTCGCGGCAGTAGCAACTGAAGAACCTGAAGTCGCTGAAAACATGGTAGAGGTTGCGATATTGGCATGAATTAAGCCACCCGGTAACCAAGCCACCCATTTATTGAGCGCCATATAAGTTCTTTCTGCGACACCACTACGAAGCAAGATCTCTCCAATCAAGACAAATAAAGGAATCGCAATGAGTGTTGCATGGTTAGACGATGACCAAAGAACTTGCCCTAACCCTTTCATCAAAGGGAAAAAACTGTAGAACTGATCAATCCCAAATGCCAAGAGAAACAAAACAATACCGACAGGTATGGTTAAAGCGAGTAAGCCTAATAATCCGGCCGAGGTAAAAAGAATCATACTCCCGACTCCGTGCCAATAACTTCATTCGCTTTGTCAAAGCGTTGAGTCAGAAATAAAGAAAACCCAATCACAAATAACAGCGTCGAAGAGATTGCAAACCAAATCCAACCCGCAAACCAGATTGATTGAGGAATAAGGAGTGGAGTTTCTAATGCTGTATTTGCCAACGCCCCTGAGCGATAACTCTTTTCGATCACCGATACCGCTTTGGTCGAGACATAAATACCAACAAAAGAAACGGATGCAATTGAAATCAAATCAAATAAACAACGAATACTGGAATTAGCCTTATCACGTAGTATGTCGATTCGTACATGAGCCCGGTTATTTAGCGCATAGCTAATGCCCCAACTAGAAATTGACGCCATAAGGTAACCTGAAATCTCTTCTGAGCCGCTGAAGTGAATATTCATTGCACGCATTAATATTTCGATACAGATTAGGCATACGCCGGCGAGCAATGCCACGCCGGCGATGACCGCAACCCAATCATTAATACGCTTTAACGTAACAATAATAAGGTTCATGTGACTTAACCTTTTTTAGCGGTTAATCCAATGATTTTCCCTACTGAATCATTCCATTGTTTAGTCCACTTCTCTCCAGCACGTTCAGACCAATCTGGAAGTACATTGCTTTCCACCATTTGACGTGCTTTTTCTTTATCCGCATCAGAAGGTTCAACTAAAATCAAATTACGAGTGTCTCCTTTGCTACACTCCCCGTTACCGGTGAGACAAGCAACATCTTCCTTAACCGACATTGCGGCATCGTTCCAGACAGGCTCTTCAAATTTAGTCGTCACTTCTTGTTGCAAGAATGTTTGGTCTTCTTTAGACAACGATGTCCATTTATCCATATTGATTGCTGTAACAACTGGGTCCCAACCACCAACTGGTAAGGTCATCAAATGAGAAGTAACTTCCCACCACCCAGCGCTGTAACCTGAACCTGCTCCTGTTACCGCACAATCAATAACCCCTCGTTGCAATGCACCTGGAACTTCACCAAAACCAATATTCACACTCTGTGCGCCCAGTGCTTCAAGGAATTTAGCGGTCATACGGCCAGAAGCTCGAACTTTTTGACCTGCTAACCCGTCCAATGATTCGATTGGCGTTTTACAGAAAATAACTTGAGGTGGGTATGGAGAAATAGCAAGGACTTTGGAGTTGAACGTAGAAGCATAGATTTCACTTACCATAGGACGAGCGGCATCCACAACTTTCTTAAATTCTTCTACACTGGTAGCAATGAGCGGAACATCAAGCGCTTCGAGCTCCGGCGCGTCAGATACAGCGTAATCAGCCACCGTCATACCGACATCGAAAACACCATCACTAAGCATTCGGAATACATCTCCGCCACCAATTCCCATTTGGTCATGAGTGGTCATTTGAACTGCAAAGTTATTATCGCTATCAGCTGGAATCGTTTCGGTCCAGAATGGCGTTTCGAATTGTTTGTTTAACGTAAGACTGCTCCAACTTCCCACAACGGAAAGTGTTTCAGAAGCATACGTTTGATTAGCGACCCATAACGAAGAGATCGCCAAGGCAAGTACTTTAAAAGATTGTGATTTTGACATAATTTGATTCCTTTCAAATGACCAACCTCTCGTTTAGATCGGTCTGTAGTGTGCAATTTCCGTTCTTTTTTTCATCATCTTCTGAACAACTGATAATGTCCAATTATCATTTTCTTTGTTATCTTATAAAAAAAATTTATCAGCTTATGCTATTTCACATAGCAAAAAACGTAGAAACACAACAAAAACTCACTTGGTATTCATTGATACTATTGTGTTCCCGATACTCAATAAAGTGAGAATGTGGTGCTATAGCTCATATCGGCATCCATATTTGCCACCCCTATCGCGTCACGTTTACAAAAATGCAAACTCACTGTTAAGCCGGTCGGTGATCAGCATCTTGCCCGGAGCATGAGTAATACAAAAAGGAGGTTTGCTGGCTCGCATCACGTTTTGGGGCGTCACGCCACACGCCCAAAAGACTGGTACTTCGCCTGGCTCTATTTCGACGCTGTCACCATAGTCGGGGGAGTTAATATCAGTGATCCCAATAGTTTCTGGTTGGCCAAAATGTACAGGCGCACCATGGGCTTTAGGAAACCGAGTCGTAACTTGGATAGCGCGAATCGCATCCGAAGGTACAAATGGCCGCATCGACACCACCATATTGCCATGGAATCGCCCAGCCGAATGACAAGCAATATTGGTATCATACATCGATACATTGCAGTTTTGCTCAATGTTACGAATACGTAATCCTGTTTGAGTCATCGCATCTTCGAAAGAAAATGAGCACCCCAACACGAACACGACTAAGTCATTTCGCCAATGATTATCTAAATCTGACACACTGCACGAAAATTCACCATCACAGAAAACATGATACTCAGGTACATCACGAGTAATATCAATATCTAACCCTATTTCCGATAAGCGCTTGCTACCCGCTTCTGTCATTCCTATTAATGGGCAGGCAATTGGGTTTCGCTGACAAAAAAGTAGAAACTCATTCGCCCATGCCTCTGGAAGAATGACCAAGTTGGCTTGCAGATAAGATTTAGCGAGACCGCTGGTATATCCGGTGTAGTTGTTGTCACGTATCCGTAGACGTAATTCTGCAAGCGATAATTTAGATATCGGCTGAGACATTTAAACACTCCTTTGCAACCATATTATTCACACTAATTAACAATACGGTTTATAGGCATAATGTCTATTCTTGAATTTTTAGGTATATTGATAAAAATAATTTATCACCTTATAGAATTACCGTGTATACGGCATTGTAGAATTGAGGAGAGCACTATGCTGAACCTAAAACAGCTCGAAACGTTTGTCTGGATCGCGAACCTAGGTAGCTTTCGACTTGCTGCAGAACATTTATGTACCACGCAACCCGCTATTTCTACGCGTATTTCTAATCTTGAACAGACGTTGAATACACCATTATTCCATCGTGATAAAAACTCAATAACACTGACCGCGAAAGGCAGAGAACTACTACCGTTAGCAGAAAACATACTCAATAGCACCACACAGCTTTGCTATAAGGCCAATGCCGCCTCTGCACTCTCAGGATTGCTACGAATAGGCGTATCTGAAACGATTGTGCATACTTGGCTACCCCAGTTTCTCGCCTCCATCAACGAAACGTATCCAGAGGTAGAGGTAGAATTGATCGTAGATCTCACCGTTAACCTAAGTAAAGAGCTGTTAGCACACAATATAGATATCGCGATTTTACTTGGCCCGGTTTCCGAACCTTCGGTTGTTAATCACGTAATTTGTGAATACCCGCTTTACTGGGTCGGTAGCCCAATGCTTGGGTTAAGTAAAACCTGTTCTACTCAAGAGTTCACCCAGTGGCCAATGATCACGTACGCGAGAAACTCAGCACCTTATCAGGAAATCAATCATTACTTTTCCAAGTCAACGAGCGAACCGTTCCGGTTTTACGCGGTCAGCTCACTATCAGCAAGCGTAAAACTGGCGGAAAGCGGGGTCGGTATTGCCTCCCTCCCGAAGGAGGTTATTCAACAGCAACTTGACGAAGGGCTATTAATCGTTATCGAAACAGAGTGGACTCCCAAACCATTAACCTTCACCGCCTCATATATTCTGACTCCCGATAATCTCCTCATCGAAAAAGTCGTGAGTTTAGCGTTTAACATTGTACAAATAGTTGAAAAAAGTAAAAACGTTGAATAAGTAAGTCACTTAACATATATCAGATATGCATTACTTGAAGGATCCTTTGGAATGCACCTTTGATACCGCAACCATGATATCGATAATTTGTGTATTTAAATCACTCGATGTTTTTTGCCAGCTCGCGAATAGTTTTAAGCGTTCAGGTGTGTCAGGACAATTAATAACCGCCAGTTGGTCACTTTCTAGGTCTTCAGTAATTGCTGCTAAAGGCAACGTTGCAATGCCTAATTTATTTTGTACCAGTTTGCTAATAATGGAAATAGACGTAACACAATGGATCTGAGAAGGTTTCGTGTTTACTTTTTCAAATAATGAAATAGTGGATAAATGAGGCTGAGACCCTCGGGTAAACGTAATGACTTGATATTTTCCTAATTCATCTAAAGTAACGGCCCGTTTCGCTAACTCATTATTGGCACAACAAACCCAAACAATTTCGAGCGATTCTAACTCTGTATTGATAACGGTCTCATCAAGTATAGGTTCAGCTTGAATAATGATATCCAAGGCGCCTTTAGCGAAAAGAGCATGGAGTTGAAAACTTGGCTCAGCCGTCAACTCCAGTTCAATTTTAGGATAGGTTTCACGTAGTTGTGCTAGAAAATCATCTAACCAAGTATGAACCACTGACTCGATGAACCCAATACGCAAACGCCTAGTGGTATCGAGCTTATTGTCCATTGTATGTTGTAACGATTGCGTCGCGTGTAATACCCGCTCTGCGCTATCTAACATTATTAACCCTTTATCGGTTAGGCTAATGTCATTGTGCTTACGATCGAACAAGATACAGTTAAAATCCGTTTCTAATTGAGCAATTCGACTGGAGATAGTTGCTTGAGACACATAAAGTTTTTCTGCCGCCGCTCTGAAGCTTTTTAGTCTTGCCACCCAAACAAAGGCTTCAATAAACTTGGTATTCATTCCACTTACTCTCTAAATGATTGTTGTCATTATTTTTATTCGATTTTCAAAGATTCATAATTTTTAATTTCAGCTTAACATTGCGTCAACTTTAAAGTATTTATTCTAAAATATTTCCTATTTTAATTTTTCGTGTACTCATAAAAAATAGTGTTCACTGTTGATTACTTTATATTGTTTGTCAAATTAGTAGATAAAACTTACTGTTTTTATTAGAAGAAAAAGTTCTAAGCAAAATAAAAATAAATCAGGGAGTTTTTACACATGAAAGGAATCAAAACCTTATTACTTATGGGACTTACCGTTAGCATATTTGTTCCTAGTGCTTTCGCCGCCGATAGTCCAATCAAATGGAAAATGGCTGAAACGTGGCCAGCAAATTTTCCAATATATGGGGAAGCAACTAAAGAGTTTGCGAAAAAGGTTAATGAGATGTCTGATGGACGTTTAGTTATTTCAATTGACTCCGCAAACAAGCACAAGGCACCTTTAGGCATCTTTGATTTTGTTAAATCTGGACAATATCAAATGGGCCATTCTGCTTCTTATTATTGGAAAGGAAAAGACATCAACACCTTGTTCTTTACCACAATGCCTTTTGGAATGATTTCTGCGGAACGCGCGGCATGGTTCCAGTACGGCGGTGGCGCTGAGCTAGCAAAAAAAGTATACGATCAGCATGGAATGACCCAATACCCTGCTGGTGCAGGCAGTCAAATGGGTGGTTGGTTTAAAAAAGAGATAAATAGTGTTGATGATCTTCAAGGGTTAAAAATGCGTATTCCTGGTTTCGCAGGCGAAGTGCTTGCTGAAGTCGGAGCTGCTGTTACCAACATCGCACCTGGAGAGCTTTATACTTCTCTTGAACGCAACACTATAGATGCTTTGGAATGGGTTGGTCCTTCATTTGATCTACGCATGGGTTTCCATAAAATTGCCCCGTATTACTATACTGGCTGGCACGAGCCGGGTTCAGAAATTCAATTCCTAGTCAACAATGCAGCCTTCGACAAACTTCCAGCCGATTTGCAAAGCATTGTCAAAACCGCAATACGCGAGTCTGCCGCGAGCGTGACCAATCACGTGTATCATGAGAACGGTAAAAACTGGGAAATCATGAAGAAAGATTACCCAAATATTGAAATAAAAACATTCCCTCCTGAAGTCATGTCCACTTTAAGAGCTGCTAACGAAAAACTCGTTAACCAACTAGAAGAAAAAGGTGGATTAACCGCTGAAATCATTCAGTCTCAGAGAGCATATCGAAAACAAGTTCGTGAATGGACAAATATTTCTGATAAAGCGTACTTAAACAACTAACTTCCATTTTTAATTTAGCCCTCTTATTCGTAAGAGGGCTTTTTAAAAATAGCTATCGTAATTCTTTTGTTTCCATTTACATATTCAACCTTTTAAGAATTAAATTATGCTGCTCAAAATAGAGAATTTGATTAATAGACTCTTAGATATAATCGGCGTCATCGCAGGTGTATTTTTACTCCTTCTGGTATTAATCATCTCTTACAACGTGATAGATCGATATGTATTTAGCTCATCTTCAGTCGCGTTAGAAGAACTAGCATGGCATTTTTATTCAAGTGTCTTTCTTCTTGGAATGTCTTACGCGCTAAGAACTGAGTCTCATGTTCGAGTGGATGTCTTTTTCGAAAACCTTTCAGGTCGCACTCAAGCCATTATTGATATTATTGGAACTCTCGTCTTTTTATTGCCGATGAATTTTATTGTCATTTATTACGGCTGGGACTTTATGGCTCAGGCCTATAGCTTGGGTGAACATAGCGATAGTTTCCCCGGATTAGTCTCTCAGTTGTTCACTACTGGTATTGGCGAAGGGACCTCTAATCCAGGTGGTTTACCTAATCGATTTATCATTAAAGGGCTCATTCCTCTATCGTTCGTGTTATTGGCGCTCAGTAGTATCGGGTTTTTAGTCAAAAAAATTAATGTGTTATTAAATATCGATACAGAAGATGCTTGCAAAGCATCGGTCCGGTGAGTCATACCATCTGATCCTATTCAATTCTCCATGTAACAAACATAGATAATAAAACCATTATTGTTAAGGTACTAAAATGATAGGTGCTTCTTTATTCTTGATAGCATTAGTATTGCTGTTATTAGGCTTTCCAGTTGCTTTTACATTTGCTGGCGTAGGCATTCTCTTCGTCGTGTTATTTGCCGACACTAGTCAACTTGCGCAGATTCCATACCGTATCTATGCCAACATGGGTGACAATGGTGCTGGAATAGTCTTGATGGCGATCCCACTGTTTATTTTTATGGGGCTAATATTACAGCGAACCAAATTAGCTGAGCAATTACTGGAATCAATGGGCCGTTTATTCGGTTCAGTAAGAGGTGGAATTGCAATATCAACGATTCTTGTTGGCTCACTATTAGCGGCATCGACGGGCGTTGTCGGTGCAAGTGTCGTTGCGATGGGATTGATTTCAATGCCAGTGATGATGCGTTATGGATACAGCAAATCCTTATCGGCAGGTACAATTTGCGCAGCAGGAACATTAGGGCAATTGATTCCACCTTCTATCGTATTGATCATTCTCGGAGATGTTCTTAACATTCCCGTTGGCGATCTATTTAGAGCCGCAATCAAGCCAGGCTTAGTATTAATTGGCTGCTATATCGCCTACATCGTTATCGTTTGTTTAATCAAACCAGAAATCGCCCCACCAATACCACTCGAAGACGAAACCTCATCTAAATCGGATATTATTTTCGACGCACTAAAGGCAGTTGTGCCGCCTTTGCTACTGATTCTTGTCGTCTTAGGGTCCATTTTTTATGGTGTCGCAACGCCAACGGAATCATCTGCATTGGGCTGCCTAGGTGCTGTAACATTAGCGTTAATCTATCGAAAATTTTCATTTGAAATGCTTTGGGAGAGCACACTAGAAACAGTAAAAATCACAGCGATGGTGTTCGCAGTCATTATTGGCGCTTCCATCTTCTCTATGGGGTTTGCTTATACAGGAGGTGAAGAGGAAGTTGGTGAGTTATTACTTAACATTCCAGGTGAAAAATGGGGATTTTTGATATTCACCATGGTACTTATTATGTTTCTCGGCTTCTTTCTCGACTATATTGAAATATCTTATATTGTCTTGCCGTTAATTTATGTAGTCGTCGAGGTTTTACAAATTAATACGATTTGGTTCGCAATATTAGTCGCAATGAATTTACAAACATCCTTCTTAACCCCTCCTTTTGGTTTTGCACTTTTCTATCTCAGAGGTGTGGCTCCCGAAGGTGTTAAAACATCCGATATTTATCGCGGCGTAATTCCATTCATTTTGATTCAAATAGGCGTTGTTTTATCGATACTAATTTTTCCAGAGATTTTTGGATTATCAGCTGAGGCACCTACATTATGGTAGTTTCAGAGATGAATATTTGAATAGCCACTGGTTTTTATCATTAAGAATTCGCGAGAGAGAAAATTGAGGGTTGGCGAGTCGAATATAACGAGTTTCACCCTCATCCATCACTGGAAAATTTAACGTCGATCCAGTTTCGCTGGCCGACATCAGGAAGCCGGAAATTTCTAGCTTTAGGGTGCTTTAGTTTTTGGTAGGGACTTATCTTCAGTGTGATGAAGAGGAGTCTATCAAGTCAGTGGCTATTCAGTTTATTTTTGTAAACCTTGCCAGAAAACAGTTAAGAATAGATTAAGTTGTTGATCTAACTCTTCCAGAGAATTACTCGCATTTTTTATACCGTCCACGCTTCGTAATATAATTTTTGCCGCATCCGTGACTTCTACATTTAACCTTTTAAGATCAATTTCATGCTCAGCTACCGCCTTGTCTAATACACAAACGATTTTATTAAAAAGTTGCATCTCAAAGTTCATCATTAACTCCGGCGCTAGCTTTTTAGATAAAGTGAGTAACTCTTTTCCGTTAGGCTTCAAAAAAATAGGACCAAATAACACCTGTTCCATATCTTTTATTCCATGCAACAAACATTCAAAATTATCTTCTGAATGATGAAATCCTTGTATTGCTGCTTGCTCGCCCATATTAAGGGTGTGCTCAACTAAGGCTAAAAATACTGCCTCTTTATTTTTATAATATTGATATAACGCAGGGCGAGAAATATCTAATGCATCAGCAATATCTTGCATTGACGTTTTTTTGTAACCATAGGTGCCAAACACCTCTGTTGCCGCTTGCAGTATTTGGTACTTCTTCTCTTCAATATCCATTTTATAAAAACACTTCTTTAGTCAAAGGCACATGAAATGAATGATCATTTGTGCAAAAAACAATCTTGACATAAATTACAAATATTGTCACTATGTCTTTTCTGACGTTATATGTAATTTATGTCAGACCAAAATCTAACTAATTTACATATGAGGCAAATCATGCAAGAGCAAAACAAAGAAACAGTCGTTGTAACCGGAGTCACTGGTTTTTTAGGCAGCCACACGGCAATTAAATTATTGAAACAGGGTTTTAATGTTAAAGGTACATTACGTTCATTAAAGCGCTCATCTGAGATTGAAAAAATAATCTTAGATCAGGTGGGTGAAACTCAAGGGACTCTTAGTTTTGTTGAGTGTGACTTATCAAAAGACCAAGGCTGGAACGAGGCCATGGAAGGTGCAGATTATGCTATTCATACCGCATCTCCTTTCCTGTCGTATGTACCAAAAGATGAAAATGAAATTATAAAGCCAGCAATAGAAGGCACATTACGTGTATTAAAAGCGGCAAAAAACAATGGTATTAAGCGTGTTGTATTAACTTCATCTATCGCATCTGTATTGTACGGTAATGAAAATGTGCAACAAACAGAAGAGTGTTGGACCGATCCAAATGACGAAAGAGTCACTCCGTATTATAAATCTAAAACATTAGCAGAAAGAGCGGCGTGGGATTTTGCTAATGAAACAGGATTAGAATTGTCGGTTATCAACCCGGGTATTATTTTAGGCCCAGTATTGGAATCTGACTACGGTACTTCTGCAGAAGTAATCATTAAATTGATGGATAAATCGTTACCTGCAATTCCACAAATTGGTTTTACTGTTTCAGATGTTAGAGATGTGGCACAAGCACATATTTTAGCAATGCAATCACCAAATGCAGCGAAAGAAAGGTACATTGCAGCAAGCAAATTTATGTGGATGAGCGATATAGCAGAAGTATTAAGAAAGCAATTCCCTAATCACAAAATACCAAGCCGTTCACTACCAAATTGGTTAGTGAAAACCATGTCTTATTTCGACCCTGCATTAAAAACGGTCGTCAAAGATTTAGGCTTTAAACATAATATGAGTAATGCAAAAGCAAAGCAGCAATTAAACTGGAGTCAGCGCCCAGAAGAAGAAACTATCTTCGACACTGCACAAAGCTTAATTAAGCAAGGTGCAATTAAATTAAAAAAGTAACTTAGAATTATTATATAAAAACCATACAACACTTGAATACAACTAATATATCTAGTTGAGTATGGTTTAAGTATTTAAGTATTTAAGTATTTAAGTATTTAAGTATTTAAGTATTTAAGTATTTAAGTATTTAAGTATTTAAGTGATCTTAACCCGATAAAGTGGACACCTTTCACTTTTCAATTTTCAATTTTCTGCTAATTCAAATTCAAAGTTAGGATGGCAATACCGTTTTACGGTATTGAACCACGTACATAGACTGAAGACAGGTGCCACGACGGATTATGTAAGGTAGGCGCTGCTTATTGAAAGATAAGTAATCCACGGATATCAGCATGACAACCGACGAATTTACTTGCTTCATCTACTGCGTTAACTCAATTCATTTAAGTAACAGAACAAAAATAGGCTTAACGAATTAGGCCGAAATTTTTGCGTCCTAATTGACGCGTTTGTTAGCATTTTAGTACTGCCTATTTCGATAGAGGGTGAGATCATGTTTTTCAGATACATCAATAAGCTTTTTATAAACATTATTATAATCTTCTAACCCTCTCATCTGAGACCACTCGGACAAAAGAATGTCTTTTTCTTTAGGTTCGATATAAGGAGATACGATTCTTATGTGTTGTTTAAAATCTGTTATTGCATTGAGCACGGTTGATTCACCAGCGACATACAACAAACCCCACGCCAGATAAAACCAGACCAACATACGCATTCCAATGAATATGGCAGGAACCCATTTTGGGGGCGACGATTTTTCTTTATTATTTTGTTCTTCTACTTTTTTCTCTGCTTTATCGCTTAAGGTTTTCTTAATAGCTCTAGATATTTCCATCCAAGCAATTACAATAACAACAAAAATCAAAGCGAGTAGTAAATACGAGTAATTGGTTGGTTCCAATGTCGCAGCTTTTGCATACCGAGAATCAATAAATTTAGTCAAAAATCCAAATGTATATTCTCCTACAACGGCCAAACCGGCGGACGAATATTTAATTATTGCTGATGCTAACAGGGAGCCGATTGCTCCATAAAATACAGTTACTATTCGATTATCAGAATACAATTTTTTCCAGAACTCTTTCATTGCTCAATTTCCATTTTGAATACAAACAGTTAAGTATTTATCCGTTGTCGAAGCACAATGGATAAATACCTTGTTGGACTTGGCCGCTTCTTCTAAGGATTTTGCTTTTCTAGCTCATGTACCCCTAACCGCCATCTAATAGGCTGTTTCCGACCAAAATGCCCAACACTCTTGTTTTATCCTAACGCATTTTAAAGTGTTAATGCACCAGTTTCATATGTTTTTTTGAGCTTCATGCAGCATTATACCTCGCTGACTTACAACGATTTTTTCGTCTATCTGTACCTTGTATCGCCTGAGAGTTTTATCTCAGTCGCTCTGAGGTTTCTCTCATTGGAGGCCGTAAATGCAACGCAACCATCACTAACTCAGCAGCTCCACAATAAGGGCAAGTCGGCGGTAACTTCTCTTCATTACGTTTTATCAGCAATAATGGTATTGATAATGACACTCTAATTAATTCCACTGACTTCACTCTTACCGCATTCGCCATAAAATCATAATATCGGATACGCATAAATCCTTTCGGCAGTACATGCAGCAACAGCCGCCTCAGTAATTCACCAGCTCCACACACCATCGAGATCGTCTGGTCATTTAGAGTTACTAACTACGCAACCGACAAATATATTTTTGCCCCAAGGTTTTCGCGTTAAAGTCACCTTAGAATAAACATTAACTTTCACTAACAATTTAAATGATTAATTCGTTGGAATATCGTTCCATATCGCTTAATTTTAGTGTCACATGCACACCGTTGAACCAAAGTCATTATCCCCTGATTTGGAGCTCATTATGCGAATTTCACCATCATTGGCAGGAAGCATACTTCTTTTGCTCTTCTCCACCAGCAATGTTGCCAACGCGGCTATTCAATTTAAAAGCAATACTGGCACCGTGCTACATGCCGAAGCACTCACAGACTTTAATGAGCCTTGGGCCATGACATTTATGCCAGATGGTAATCTTCTGATAACAGAAAAAGCGGGAAACCTAATACTGTTTTCACCCCATAATCATTCAAAAAAAACGATTAGCGGTGTGCCAAAGGTCGCCTACGCGGGGCAAGGTGGTTTAGGAGATATTATTCTTCATCCCGATTATTCAGAAAATAACTGGGTTTATCTATCCTACGCTGAACGAGATACGTCGGGAAAACAAGGTGCTGCAGTGGCACGGGCTCGTCTAAATTCGTCCTCACCAACCCCCAAATTGGAAGAGTTTGAGGTTATTTGGCAGCAAACTCCGAAGGTGAGTGGCAGCGGGCACTATTCTCATCGTCTGGCGTTCAGTCCTGATGGAAAGCTGTTTATCACCTCTGGAGATAGACAGAAAAAAGACCCGGCACAGCGTTGGGATCAAAATCTAGGGAAAGTTATTCGCCTAAATGCCGACGGTACCGTACCACCAGATAACCCATTTCAGGATAAGGGCGAACTTGCCAAAAGCTTCTGGTCACTCGGTCATCGAAATCTACTGGGTATCGCTTTCGATAAACAAGGCCAGCTATGGACACACGAAATGGGACCAAGGCACGGTGATGAATTCAACTTAATTCAACCTGGAGATAACTATGGTTGGCCATTTGTTTCTTGGGGCGACAACTACACATTTATTCCAATTCCAGATCATGATACTCGACCAGAATTTCATACTCCCGAGGCTTACTGGGTTCCCAGCATCGCTCCTTCTGGCCTAATCATTTACGATGGTGATTTGTTTTCAAACTGGCAAGGTAGCGCCTTAATTGGTGGATTGGTCTCTCAGTCATTAGTGCGAGTTAACATTGAGCAAAATAAAGCCGAAGAGGTCGAACGTTTCGACATGGGTAAGAGAATACGCGAAGTGGAACAAGGTCCCAACGGAGCCATCTGGGTTATAGAGGACAGAGACGGCGGGCGACTACTTCGCTTAACACCAGAAAATATTAAAAAGTAGATGACTTGGTAAGCTCGAAACGCCATAACAAACTTGCGAAATGCATTGTTAATCTCATCTAAGCACACGCATCGAGCATAAGACGCGATTTGATTGACGAAGCTATATTCAGATATAGGCGAATAATTCATCAGGATTCCCAGTGACAGAAATGTTAGAATCCAGCGTAAGTTCAAATTGGGCTTAAGCAGATATACATCTATCAAGTACGAAAGTGAACCAATATGTTCGCCATATCGTTCTCCATTTGTGTAAGTCCAATTATTAAAAATATTTAAGGCTATAAAAATCAGATGATTAACAACAATATTCAATGGTTCCCGGGCCACATGCACAAGGCTCGCAAGGAAATTGAAGAAGTCATCCCGCAGATCGATGTGATTATCGAAGTGCTTGATGCTCGGATCCCGTTTAGTAGCGAAAACCCAATGATTGCCCAACTGCGTGGCGATAAGCCGGTGGTGAAAGTGCTCAACAAACGTGATTTAGCCGATCCTGAAATGACTGAGTTGTGGATTGAGCATTTGGAAAAAGAGCAAGGTGTGCGCGCGATGGCAATCACCACGCAAAATACCAGCGAAGTTCAGACCATACTTGAACTGTGCCGTAAACTCGCCCCCCACCGTGAAGAAATTGGTAAAAACATTCGTACCATGATTATGGGGATTCCGAATGTCGGTAAATCGACCATTATCAATATTCTCGCAGGACGCCAAATTGCCGAAACTGGAAACCAACCAGCGGTGACACGTCGCCAGCAACGGATTAACCTGCAAAATGGTATCGTGCTGTCGGACACACCTGGAATCTTATGGCCGAAAGTCGAAAACCCACATAGCGGCTTTCGTCTTGCGGCAACCGGTGCAGTAAAAGATACGGCCATGGAATACGAAGAAGTGGCTTTTTATACGGTTGAATACCTTGGTAACAAATACCCAGACCGCCTAAAAGCACGCTACCAAATTACCGACGATCCTCAATCTGATATTGAATGGATAGAAGCCATCGGTCAGAAACGCGGCGCACTGCGTTCTGGCGGTCGAATCGACCTGCATAAAGCGTCTGAAATATTGCTGCATGAATTGCGTGGTGGCGTTCTTGGACAAATTACCTTAGAACATCCTGAAATGGTAACAGTCGAGTTAGTCGAAGTCGAAAAAGAAGCACTGCGTAAAGCCGAAGAACAGATTCAACGTAAAGAACAGCGCCGTAAGCGTTATCTTCGTAACAAACGCTAACTCTTACATCAAAGCTAGTTGTCACATCAAAGCTGGTTTTCACATAAAAAAGTGCGGAAAGAATCTTCTCTCCGCACTTTTTTGTTTTAACGTTGTAAGGTTGTAATGAAAAGCAATGGCGACTTAATTACTCTTCAATTCCAGCCAGCTTAACCAAAATACCATTAAGCTGATCCCAAGGCATAAGCTGAGAATCAATCACTTCGATTCTCGACTCAAAACCTTCTAAGCTCATTTCGTTAACTGATACAACGCCATTCGATACGTTAAAGGCGTAACACCCTTTTTCAGTATTGACGACCGCTTTAACTCGTTCTGCAGTGATATCGTTAAACAGTGAAAACACCGAATCAAAATCAAAGCTGATTTCGGCTCCAAACAACCAGCCACAACTGTAATAACCTTGGCCAACATTTTCACGACGCAAATACGCTTCACCTGGTGGCAATTCAAATTTCGGCTCTTGGCTAGCGTGGTGGTGATGAATGTCGCCTTCATCAGGTTCTTCAGTATGCGTGCGTGTAATATCGAGCACTTCGGTCGGAATACCGCCCTGCTTCACCAATTGATGAAAAATTTTTGATGGGTTTTGGTCTGTGATCCAATCGTTAAACACATCAATATCTGCGGCAGTAACTTGGTCGATTTTGTTACCAATAACCACATCAGCACAATCAAGTTGATCGATAAAGTTCTGATTGGTTGTGTACTTTGAATTGCTGAGGTTTCTCGGATCCACTAACGTAATCGTCGCTTTAAGATCAACATAAGGCTGATATTGCGATGAGGTTAGCAGTGCAATAATTTCTTTCGGATGACCAAGCCCAGTCGGTTCAATCAATAATCGATCTGGGTTCTGGCGCAGCAGCGCAGTAATCGCGACCGAAGTCGGAACACCGGCCGTACAACACATGCAGCCTCCGGGCACTTCTTTGATGATCGCTCCTTGATCGGCCATCATAGTGCCATCAATACCTATTTCGCCGAATTCATTAACTAAAACGGCCCAATGCTCATCGTTGGGTTTATTTTCAAGTAAGTTTAAAATTGCAGTGGTTTTACCGACACCTAAAAAGCCAGTAATAATATTTGCGGGGATTTTATCTACCATATTGAGCAACTCCTTGGTAAGAAGTACATCTTTATTACAAAGTATATCGTGTTTTAGGCTTAAATTGGTGAGTTGATGTGTGAGGGTAAGGTTAAAACGCTAAAGACGCACTATTGCTAGCGCGTCTTTATTCCCCGGTGCTCATATCGTGAGCTTTGCGATCCAGTTGTAAATCTCTGGTCAGTGTTGGGGGTTTTTCTACTATCTGTTCATGTAACTAAATTACTGTTTCAAATTGTAGGTAAGGCTTCTATCCTCCGTAAGAAACGATTCATTTGCCTTACGCTTTAACTATGATACAGAATTAAAAATACACAAGGTTTATCGGCAGTTTTGTACGCTACTTCACAGTTTAAATTCTGTTCAAATATGCAACTATTGCTAGGTGCAACTCAAAATTCCATTATTGTCTCTATAGTTAGTCTCAAAGATGCGTATAATTCACCCTCCAACTTCCACAACACTTAAAAGAAGGCCAAACCTGAATGTCCAAGCGACAAAAATTTCGACCGTCTAGAATAGCCAGAATGCCCAAGGACGCCATTAATCAATTCCTCTCTAAAGATAAAACACCAGTTTCCGTTCTTTTACTGTCGGTCATCGTTGGCATCTTAGCCGGATTCGTCGGCACGATGTTTGAGATCGCAGTACACTTTGTCTCCGAGTCTCGTACCGATTGGTTACGTAGCGAGTTAGGTAATTTTCTTCCATTAGGTGTTGCAGCTTTTCTGATCAGTGCTGGGTTGGCCTTTATTGGTTACTATCTGGTTCACCGCTTTGCACCAGAAGCTGCGGGTTCAGGTATCCCGGAAATTGAAGGGGCAATGGATGGCATGCGACCAGTGCGTTGGTGGCGTGTACTTCCGGTAAAATTCTTTGGTGGTATGGGTGCGCTTGGGTCAGGTATGGTACTAGGTCGAGAAGGGCCAACCGTTCAAATGGGTGGGGCGATTGGTCGTATGGTATCGGATATTTTTCGCGTGAAAGATGAAGATTCTCGTCATTCCCTATTAGCGTCGGGTGCGGCTGCGGGTTTAGCGGCTGCGTTTAATGCTCCACTTGCTGGAATCATGTTCGTGGTTGAGGAGATGCGCCCTCAATTTCGTTATTCGTTGATCTCGATAAAGGCCGTCATCATTTCCGCCGTGGGCGCAAACATCGTATTTCGTTTGATCAACGGTCAAGCGGCTGTGATCACCATGCCGCAGTACCCAACTCCAGAACTTGGCGCATTGTGGCTATTTTTATTACTCGGCATTCTATTTGGCATATTCGGAGTATTCTTCAACAAACTCGTGACCTTATCACAAGATATGTTTGTAAAAATTCATCGTCAAGAACGCGGGCGCTACCTATTTGTTGGTTCAATGCTGGGTGGATGTTTTGGTTTATTACTACTCTATATCCCAGAATTAACCGGTGGCGGTATTCATTTAATTCCAACGATTACCAATGGTGGTTACACTGCCCAAATATTACTCCTACTTTTCTTAGGAAGAATATTAACCACCTTGCTTTGTTTTGGTTCTGGTGCGCCGGGTGGGATCTTCGCACCGATGCTCGCTTTAGGAACACTATTTGGTTATGCATTTGGCTTAATCGCAGATAGCATGATGCCTGAGTTACAAATCGATCCGGGAATGTTTGCTATCGCTGGAATGGGAGCTTTGTTTTCAGCAACTGTACGAGCACCAATCACAGGTATTATTTTGGTTATTGAAATGACCGATAACTATAACTTAATCCTGCCATTGATTATCACGGCACTAGGCGCGGTTATCTTTGCGCAGTTATTGGGTGGTCAACCCATCTATACTCAGCTGTTACGTCGTAAAATACGTAATGAAAAACTGCATAAACAAGACCTACCTGAGCCTGAAGCAGTGATCGAAGAACAGAAAGAGAAACCTGCTGGCTAATTCATGTGCAGCTAAACCTCTTTGAAAACCCAGAAAAAAGCGGCCAGTGGCCGCTTTTTTTATAACTACTTTCCCATCACACTCCGTTACAGAGCCATTTCCAATTTAACTTGCTCTAACCAAGTAGAAAGACGCTCTTCTGTCATGCTTGATTGGTTATCTTTATCTAGGACAAGGCCAACAAATGCGTCGCCATCAACCGCATTCGACGCGCTAAATTCATAGCCGTCTAATGGCCAGCGACCCACCATTTCACAGCCGCAATTCGCCACGTAATCGTACAATTCGCCAAGACCATCAACAAATTCATTTGGATAATTTACTTGGTCGCCCATACCGTATAAAGCGACTTGCTTACCAGAAAGGTCTAGCTCCGCAAACTGAGGCAAGAACTCTAACCAACTCTCGGTACTACAATCACTCTCTATTCCGGGTAACTGACCCGTTGCGAGCGTTGGTGTGCCCATAATTAAACAATCGTAGCTTGCTAAGTCAGCCGCTTCTACCCGATTGATATTTTTAGGTTTATCGGCAACCTCATCACCTAATTGCTTTTGAATCATCTTAGCAACCTTACGTGTACTGCCCGTATCAGTACCAAAGAAAATCCCTACTTTAGCCATGGTTCACTCCTTGAAATTAATGTTCTTAATTTTTTACTGTTTTCATAATCAATATTGAGTTCTGTACTAGGTCTAAGTTGCAAACCCTAAGCCAAGCTCAACCCTTTGTTTTTTAAACAAATTTTAGAATAGCAAAAAGCCAAAACCGACAATTTGTCGTAAAGCCGACAATCCGATCAATCGTCGTCATCGTCGTCATCCGGGCGCCAGGAAATGGGACGGTAAATCTCAACTCGATCACCTTCTTTTAATTGTGCATCCAGCGAACTTACCTTGCCAAATATGCCTACTTTCTGCTCTTCGAGATTAATTGCGGGAAACATTTCCAAAATCGTGGAACCATGAATCGCGGAGAGCACCGTAGCATGTTCATCAAGGTTAACCGGAAGCCACACCTGTTCACTCGGTATGGCATAGACAACACTTACTTTCATGCTTTACCTCCTTCAGCCAATACTGCTGCTTTCTCCTTCGAGCGCTTGGTCGCTAATTCCCATTTCTGCTTAACCGCAAGAATAGCGCCGAGCATTAAGAACCCACCGGGAGGCAATATCACCAATAACATCCCACGATAATTTGGAATTACGGTTACCTCTAAAAATGAAAAGGAATCACCAAGTAGCAAGCTGGCGTTAGAAAACAGTGTACCGCTTCCAAGCACTTCACGTAGGCCACCTAAAAACGTCAAAAACCACGTAAAACCAAGCCCCATAAACAGCCCATCAACCAATGATGGCATGACACTGTTTTTGCTCGCAAAGGACTCAACACGGCCTAAAATTGCGCAGTTAGTGACGATCAATGGGATAAACAAACCAAGAACTTTGTGCAGCGGATGAAGCCACGCATTTAAGATTGCATCGATTAATGTCACCAATGTCGCAATAATTATGACGTTAACGGGAATGCGCACCGCCTTACTAATGATGTCTTTGGATAACGATGCCAAGATATTTGAAAGCACCATGACCGCGGTTGAGGCGAGCCCTAATCCCAGTCCATTGGTCGCACTGCTGGTGACCGCCAACAATGGACACAAAGCTAATGACTGTTTGAGAACGATATTGTTGTTCCACACACCATTTTTTATGATGTCGGAATAGATCCCTTTATTTGCTTGAGATTGACGACTCATTCCCTGCCTCCTTGTCTTTCGCTAGAGCCAACATGGCTTGATGTACACCACGAACCACACTCCTTGGGGTTATCGTTGCACCGCTAAATTGGTCAAATTCTCCACCATCCTTCTTCACTGCCCACAATGGGGTGTTCGCGATTGAATGTTGATTGAAACTCAGTACCCAAGGGCTTTTGGCTAGTTCTATTTTGTCGCCTAAACCGGGGGTTTCCGTATGACTAATTATGCGAACTCCGGTGATTTCATCGGCCATATTTACTCCGACTAAAAAGACAATTTCGCCGCTATAACCGTCTTGCACACCTTTGATTACATGAGAAATTAGAACGTCTTTTGCATCACGAACCGGAAAAACCTGATAGACAGCACCTTCGAACTCAATATCGTGCCCCTGATTAAACACTTCATTGCTAAACGAAATCCCGTTAAGAACTTCATTTAGTAGCGCATTCTGATCTTCTGCAACACGCAGTTCGATAATCGGTCTGGTGGTCACTTCCGTCATCACCAGCAAAATAGCTGCTAAGCCGCACGTCGTTGCCAGCAGTCCGGTTTGATAGAATAATTTGTCTTTAACTAATTCAATCTTCGCTAACATGTTTATTTCCCCACCGCTGAACGACTACCGAAGATGTTCGGACGCAAATAGTGATCAATAAGTGGACTGGCTGAGTTCATAATTAACACCGCAAATGCCACACCTTCAGGGTAGCTACCAAAGCAGCGAATTAACCAGATTAGCAAGCCACATCCAGCGCCATAAACGAGTTGCCCCTTAATGCTGGTCGGCGATGTAACGAGATCAGTCGCAATGTAAAAGGCTCCGAGCATCGCCCCTCCGCTAAGTACATGAGTCATCACTGGAAGGTAAAGTTCCGGAGCAATCGCGTGTGAAATGAGGGCCGGTATCGCAAGCCCTAGCAGAAAACTCACCGGAATGGCCCAGTGAATTAAACCTCGATAGATAAGAAACAGACCACCTGCCAAAATAAACAGCGAGCAAGTCTCACCCAGACTTCCCGACTGCTCGCCCAATAACAAATTCAGTAAATCAATGGGCTGAGTTCGCTCGCTACTTAACGAAGTCGCTGAAGTCACTCCATCAAATTGAAACCAAGCATCAGGAACCGTCACCAGATTATTGGCAAAATCGATCGACGCTGGATTTGCCCAAGAGGTCATTTCAACGGGGAAGCAAACAATCATCATCACTCGCGCTAACATGGCAGGATTAAACAAGTTTTGCCCTAATCCTCCGTAAATGTGCTTTCCGACGACAATCGCAAACACACTGCCAAACGCCGTGATCCACAGAGGTAATGTTGGCGGCAAACTCATCGCCAGCAATAGCCCGGTCAACATCGCTGAACCATCCATACAGGCCAACGCTCGTTTCTGCATCAAGGCTAAACATCCCCACTCTGCCGCTATCGCAGACGCCATACCAACAAGGAGCACCATCAAACTATTGAGACCGAATTGATATACGCCAAAAATGGCCGCCGGTAACAGCGTTAGAATCACGGTATACATAATCCTGACACTGGTATTGTCATTGTGCGCAAACGGCCCAATCGAGGATTCGTATTTAATCATGGGTCACCTCCGTGACTTTTTCTTCTTTAGCTATTGCTCTCGCGGGACGAGTCGGCCTCACGGGACGCGCTGGTCTTTCTGGTTTATCCGCTGTCGAACTCACATCAGTTAATTTCGGACGTACAGGGCGACTAGGGCGAGCAGGACGCTCTGGTGCGGCACTGGACTCTACGGCTACCGGACTGACTCGGGTTGGACGTTGTGGCCTAGTCGACTCAGTGGCATTCGCTTGTGGGCGTGCTGGTCGAGCAGGTGCACCATTTGCATTTGCTTGATTTCTTACGGGTCGAGAAGGAGCTGCACCTCGAGCTGGGCGCTGAGCTTTAGCCTCACGAGCTTTACGCGCAGCTTCGGCTTCCTTGTCTAAACGGAACTTTCTCGCCTCAGTTAATGCTTTTGCGGTCGCCGATTTTTTCTCTTTAAGGTTATTTGCATTGATAGAACCTTTCGCGTGCATAAAAAACTGCACCAATGGGATATGCGAAGGACAGACGTAACTGCACGCACCACACGACAGGCAACTTAATACACCAAGATCTTCCGCTTTCTTAAATTCATTGACTCGCGTTTGCGCTGCAATTTGAAATGGCATCAAACCCATTGGGCAAGCACGAACACATTGACCACATCGAATACACTCTTGATGCTTAATCTCTGATACGACTTCGTCTTCGGTTAAAGCGAGTAATCCACCAACGGTTTTATCAATGGGCACATGTGGAGAGCACACCACCTGCCCCATCATTGGGCCACCAAAAATAAGTCGCTCTGTGTGATTACTCAAGCCACCACAGTATGCAATAACGTCACTAACCGGTGTTCCAACCGGTACTTCGACATTGCGCGCTTCTGTGATCCCTTGCCCAGAGACGGTGACGATACGCGTGGTTAATGGGTGCTGAAAACGTACCGCATGATAGACAGCACGAGCAGTTGCAATATTGTTCACCAAGATACCGATTTGAGTCGACAATCCACCCGGCGGAACCTCGACTCCAGTGACCGTTTTAATCATGTGTTTTTCCGAACCCATTGGATAAACACTGGGGACGAGTTTTACCTCTATGGATTCATCTTGATTGGCTGCAAGTGCCATCTGCTCATAGGCTTCTCGTTTATTATCTTCAATCCCAACAATGGCAAGCGATGCACCTGATGCTTTCATCATGATCTTGATTCCAGCAATCACTTCTGAAGCATAGGTTTGCATGGTCAAATCATCACAGGTCAAATAAGGCTCACATTCTCCGCCATTTATCACCAAGGTATGAACCGCAGCTTGGCGGGCAAAACGTAACTTGGCGGCAGTTGGAAACCCTGCGCCACCCAAACCGACAATTCCAGCCTCACTAATGCGTTCAATTAATTCATCAGCTTCCAATGCATTAATATTTTCTGCTCGGCTTATTCTGCCCCACGACTGATCTTGATTGGCACGAATCACCACGGTTTCGCACTTCAGTTTGGAAGGGTGAGCGGTAATATGATCGGTTATCGCCGTGACAATTCCATTCACGGGAGAATGGACAGGCGCCACCATATTACTGCGCCCGACCGCGATTTTTTGTCCTCGTTTGACCACATCCCCCGTACTAACCAATGACTTCAAACGAGCACCATTTCGAAGCTGTAACCCCAGATAAACGTTGCGAGGCCAAAATCCGGTGTCGATCTCTTTGTTATTACTGAGCTCTTTGTACGCCTTAGGGTGAATCCCACCACTAAATGGCCGCTTTAGAAGACTTAACATTTTCATCACTCCTATACCGCAACCGGTTGTTTGGGTTTAGGCCAGAACCAAGTTGTGCTATCGGCTTCAATTTCCACGATATCGAGACATTTTTGTGGGCAGACCTGGCTACACAATTGACATCCAGTACAAACATCTTTGATCACGGTGTGCATCTGCTTAGGCGCACCAACAATCGCATCAAATGGGCACGCTTTAAAACAGCGACCGCACCCTGAACAATTCTCTTCGGCTATACTCGCGACAAACTGTTTGTCCTCTTCATTCATTTCGACAGACACGCCCAACATGTCGGCTACTGCGACCGCAAGACTGTTTCCACCTGGCGGACAGCAAGTAGGACTCAGCGTTCCTTCGACCATTTTTTCTGCAGCGGCACGACAGCCCGCTTCTCCGCATTGACCACATTGACCACCGGGTAATAGCGCTTCGATTTTGTCAGCTAGGGGGTTACTTTCCACTTGAAATACAATCGCGGCATAACCGAGAACCAAACCGAGAAATGCCCCCATAAGTACGAAAAAAAGAAGTGATGTAATAAGCATGTTCGATTCCTCCATTAGATCATTCCCGAAAAGCCCATAAAGGCCATTGATAGAATTCCTGCCGTGACAAACGCAATTGGCGTTCCTTCAAATGCCTCCGGCACGCGACTTAATGACAATTGACCGCGCAGCCCTGCAAATAAGGTAATGACAATTAAGAACCCAAACGCCGACCCGACGCTAAACATGATGGTGTTAAAAAATGACAGGTCATCTTGCACGGCCAATAGCGCAACGCCGAGAACGGCACAATTGGTGGTAATTAGAGGAAGGAATACGCCTAATGACTGGTATAACGCTGGAAAGGCTTTTCGAACGTAGAGTTCAGTAAATTGAACTACCGCGGCAATAATTAATATAAAGGCGATAATCCGCATAAATTCCAGCCCGAGCGGTCGTAGAATCGTAAACTCGATAATCCATGTACTCACCGCCGCGAGTGTTAAAACAAACGTCGTCGCAATCCCCATGCCGACTGCGCTATCGATTTTGCTCGATACCCCCATAAAGGGACATAAGCCCAAAAACTTTGCCAATACCACATTATTTACAAACGAAGCACTGAGTAAGATTAATAACCCTTCAGACATACATTTCATCCTTGAAAATGATTTTTTAGGACATTCTGCATTAGGTGTGCCATCACGGGGCGATGCACTAAATTTGGCCACTTAATCCCTTATCAGGGCTACACATTTTTAGTTTTTTATTCTCTTTATTTCTATTGTCAGCTTTGCGACAAAACGAACAAATTTAAGCAACTGCTCAAGTTTTGTCCTAAATCAAACAAACTTTGTATGACAAGGGCTTACGGGGTAATTACATGGGTATTGGAATAAGAAATGCATAGTGGTGCATTACAGGAAGTAAAATGGCTAGGAAGGCATTTATGGCACAATTAGACACACTCATTAGCAATGAGAATACCGCAGTTTTCGGATCTGGTGCATTTGAACAGATTGTACTTAATGCGCCAGTCGCAATTAGTATTACCGACGGCACCGGACAGATACTCTTTGTGAACCAGATGTTCTCTGACATCACCGAGTACAGCGGCGAAGAGATCATTGGCTGTCACTCTTCAATATTATCGTATAAAGCCACCCCGCGGAACGTTTACCAAGCTCTTTGGGAGACCATTAGTTCAGGTCAACATTGGCAAGGGCAATTGGTCAACAAGAAGAAATCGGGAACACCTTATATTGCCGATATATCGATTTCTCGCTTCACCAACAATGAAGGTGAACACTGTTACTACGCCATACAAAAAGACATCACTGAACAACACAAAGTCCAAACGCATCAAGAAAACCAATTTACGATGTTTCAAGCGGTGCTTAACGCAGCCCCCATCGCCATCGCATTAGCTGACGAACACAATAACGTTCTCTTTAATAACGATCGCTTTGCAAAGCTCCAGCAAAGCATCAATGAAGCGCCGGTTGACCTTCTGTTAAAAAATATCCAAATGGAATCTAAGTTTAGATCTATCCACGAGTTTATGGGGAATAAGGTCCAGAAATACAAAGGAATCCACATCGATAACCATGGCCCGGTTCGCGAACGTTGGCTCGACTATATCTTGGTGAAAATTCCGGTTTCCGACACCACAGCCGAGACCTACTTTAAGCCTAATGATGGCTTCTATACGGTGATTGCAATCACTGACCGCACTCGCGAAAAAATGCTAGTCGAAGAACGAAGAATTAATGCGATGAAGTTATTAACGCGCGACAACAAGTACGTTCACGCGATGCAAGAA
Source organism: uncultured Vibrio sp. (assembly GCA_947504195.1). Taxonomy (GTDB): domain Bacteria; phylum Pseudomonadota; class Gammaproteobacteria; order Enterobacterales; family Vibrionaceae; genus Vibrio. Next base: position 314,589 of record CANNGN010000003.1, read on the forward strand.
GCGCTGATGGCGACGCTGCACCAACTGCAAGGCCCATTCAATATGATTGAGTCCGCCGTGAACATCCTCAAGCAAACCAATAATTCATGCCCCGGTTTGATCGCTATGGATGAAGCCATGGGCAATGCGGTCAGTGCTATGGATGAAATTAAGCAAGCGATACCAGAACGAAATGGCGAGGCCTTCCAGCCTGTCAATCTCAATCAGATTATTCGAGACGTCACCTCTATCACCACGGATGATCTGCTCTTTTCATCGACCAAGCTCGACCTCCTACTTTCTAATCGACTCTCTGTTATCAACGGTATGCCGCATCGCTTGGTTTTAGCACTGAAGCAACTTATCGACAATGCCATTGATTCCATTCAATCGTCAAAGGCGAGCGAGCGGATTATCACCATATCATCAATTGAACGGGATTCTGAGATCAACATTATCGTTGAAGACAGTGGTATCGGTATCGATGAAGCCATCCGATTGAAGATATTCCAACCCTTTTATAGCTCAAAGCCTAAACATCAATCTGGCTGCCGCGGTATTGGGTTGTCCATCGTACAACAAGTTCTCAATGAGCACTCTGCAACCATTGCAATTGAAGAGAGCGAACGACTTGGTGGCGCAAAAATTTGCTTAACTTTCCCAAACAGTAACTGGTGAGCTTATGATGCCTATTGAATTTTCAATGCACGACCTTGAACGGCAACTGCTCGCGGCGATGTATCGGATAAGCAGTGTCCTTAATTCTAGCCTCGATTATTGTGAAAGCTCCGATCAAATTCTCAAGGTGCTTCACGATGAATGTCAGTTGCAATGCGGCATGCTAACGATCTTAGATAACAGTAGAGACATTCTATTAATCAAGTCTGTCCACACTCCAAAACCCAACACTGCCGTTGAACAGAAACAGGTTCATTACAAAATCGGCGAAGGGATTGTTGGTGAAGTGCTTCGCCAAGGCAGTTCTGTTGTGATTCGTAATCTAGGAAGTGACCTGCGCTTTGCGGATAAGCTCGCATTATATGACTACGACAAACCTTATATCTGCGTTCCTTTAAAGGATGGAACCCATAAAGTCATTGGGGCATTATCTGCTCAGCCGCCCAATCTAAGTGACGATTGCATTACGATGTTAACCAAGTTTATGGATATGATCGCCAATCTTGTAGCGAAAAATGTTCAGCTTGCTTATAACGTCGAAAAAGAGCAGAAAAAACTGGTTGATGAACGTGATGGGCTCAGACGCAAAGTTCGTAATAATTACAGCTTTAAAAACTTAGTTGGTCACACCAAACCGATGCGGCAGATCTTCGAACAAATTCGTCTGGTTTCTAGGTGGGATTCCACAGTTTTAGTACGCGGAGAATCAGGGACTGGGAAAGAGTTAGTCGCCAATGCGATTCACTATAACTCTCCTCGTGCCGCCAACCCGTTCGTAAAACTTAACTGTGCTGCACTGCCAGATAACCTGCTTGAATCTGAGCTATTTGGGCATGAAAAAGGCGCATTTACTGGTGCGATCAAACAACGAAAAGGACGTTTTGAACTCGCCGATAATGGCACTATTTTCTTAGATGAAATTGGCGAAACTAGTCCGGCTTTTCAAGCGAAGCTGTTACGCGTATTACAAGAGAAGGAATTTGAACGAGTTGGCGGAAGCGGAACCATTTCAGTCAATGTGCGAATTGTGGCGGCGACCAACCGAAATCTCGAGGAAGAAGTCGCAAAGGGTAATTTTCGCGAAGATCTTTACTACCGCTTAAATGTCATGCCGATGAACCTGCCTCCACTGCGTGAACGGATTCAAGATATCCCGGAAATCGCGGAATTTATGATTCAGAAGATCGCCAAAGTTCAGCAACGTAAGCTGTCGCTTTCTGAAAGTGCAATTCGATCGATGATGTCCTACAGTTGGCCGGGCAATGTTCGTGAGCTCGAAAATACACTCGAACGTGCGTCGGTGTTAAGTGAATCTGGAGTGATCGCGCCAGAGCTCATCACCTTTAGTCACGTCGAATCGGCGCCAACCTCAATGCCAGCAATGGCAATGCAAGCTGTCGAAATGCCATCTCACCCAACAATGCCAAATTATAATTCAACGGGCATCAATAACATCGGCAAAGAAAAACACTTTAGCGACGAAAGAGAAATGGTTATCGATGCCTTAGAGCGATCTGGATGGGTGAAAGCCAAAGCCGCTCGATTGCTTAACATGACTCCTCGTCAAATCGCCTACCGGATTCAAATTATGGATATCGACATGAAACAAATCTAACAATTTTTGATTCCTCCTGATGTCGGGTTTGTGACAATTGTTGTAAACCACAGCTCGACACCAGATAACAATCAAATAAAATCAATAACTTATTAAAGGTACATTGTTTGCATCACTTAACCATAAGGCACCACAATTACGAAAGTTATTTATGGAAGAGGTAGACATGGAAAGTCATCAAAATACAGCGCCACCTCACTCTAACGAGTCTGAAACCAACATCAGTCACCTATTTTCAAGGGAGGTGCAAGACAAAATCGCGGCACATCCTTGTTATTCAAAAGACGCCCATCAATATGCAAGAATGCACTTACCCGTCGCGCCAGCATGCAATATTCAATGTAACTACTGCAACCGTAAATACGACTGCAGCAATGAGTCCCGCCCCGGAGTTGTATCGCGTTTGGTCGATCCACCTCAGGCGCTAAAGCAGTATCAAGCCATTAAGAAGCGGGCTCCCAATCTCACCGTGATGGGAATTGCAGGCCCTGGAGATGCATTGGCAAACCCTCAAGCAACATTTGAAACCATGGAAAAAATCAAAGCAGCCGATCCATCCGTTCAACTCTGTATATCGACCAATGGATTGATGCTGGAACCTCATGTCGACCGACTGGCGCAACTTGGTGTCGATCATCTGACAATTACCATCAACTGTATCGACCCAGAGGTTGGGGCGAAGATTTATCCGTGGATCTATTTCAATTATAAGCGACTGCGTGGCATTGAAGCATCCAAAACACTTATTTCTCAACAGATGAAGGGATTGGAAGCTGCTGCGAAAGCGGGAATGATGGTGAAAGTTAATACCGTACTTATTCCAGGAGTGAATGATCACCATATTGAAGCCGTGTCAGCGACTGTAAAACAACGTGGCGCTTTACTGCACAATATCATGCCGTTAATTTCTGATCCGGCTCACGGCACCTATTTTGGTTTAACGGGCCAACGAGGCCCCAGTGAAGAAGAGATTCAACATGCTCGAGCGGCTTCTGGTGACCATATGCCGCAGATGACCCACTGCCAGCAGTGTCGAGCCGATGCAGTCGGAACACTTGGCGGCTGTTCGAGTACTGCCGATGAACAACGCTCGTGTGGCTCAACCGAATCTGACACCAATACGGTAAATGATGGCTATCAAGTCGCGGTTGCCAGCGATGGCAGTGAAATAATCAAAACCCATTTTGGTCATGCGAAAGTATTTGAAGTTTATCGATATTCTTATACCAGCCAACAATTTAATTTCATCGAAGAGCGCAATGTCGCCGCCTACTGCAACGGTCAATCTGAATGCCTAGAGAATGAAGATGAGAAAGAGCAAATCATCAATACGGTAGCAGATTGTCAGTTGGTTCTTTCTGCACGAATGGGAATCGCTCCATGGCGTCAACTCGAAAAGCTCGGAGTAACGCCTAACGTGGACTTTGCTATGGAATACACTGCTGATGCATTGAAGCAGGTTGCGCTCCATATTACCGAGTTTGATTCATCAACACAGCACAAGGAGGCTCTCCATGAAGTATGCCATAACGGATAAATGCGTTGGTTGCCATGCATGCAAACTCGTTTGCCCAAGCCAAGCTGTCTATGCTGATGCCGACGATTCAAATCAGTTCCGAATTCATGCCAAACGCTGTACTGGGTGTGAAGATAAGTTTGACGACCCTCAATGCGCCAGTATTTGCCCAATAGAAGGGGCAATAATCAACGAGAACAGTATCCCAGTAAACCCAATCGGTAGCCTAACCGGTCTTCATATTGAGAGTTGCCGATGATACCAACAAATGCACTTCACTTGTTTTGGCGACCAATTATCAGTCAGTATCTTGCAGGTCACACCGCGCTTCCTCCATTTATTGGCCTCGAGGAAGCCGATTATCATCAAATCCTAGCAAGGTTGGACATCAAGGATATCAGCCGCATTCATGCACTCCCTGCACGTCGAACCCGTGGGGAGTTAATGGAAATGCGCCTAGATGAATGCCAACAGGTGTATGAGTTACTTTATCAACACATCAATGCATCGACACAAGATCTGGCTAACGACGCCGAAACAATGGCCCAAGTGATTACAGCCGCTTGCATGAGTGGGTCACATTTATGGCACGATTTAGGGCTACCAGAGCGCGCAAGGTTAGGTCAGTTGTTTAAATGCTATTTCCCATCGCTATATCAACTTAATAATCAAAATATGCGCTGGAAACGGTTCTTGTATAAGCAGCTGTGTGAGAACGGTGGCGACTATGTGTGCCGCTCTCCAAGTTGCGATACATGCTCCAGCTATAGTGAGTGTTTTATCACCGATGTGGCGGTTGACATTGCCAGTTAACACCCGCACAACAATGCTTAAACATAAAATATATACTGTTACTAAATATTTCCAAAAGCCATTAAATGCCATGAGAAATAAGTCTTAAATTTAACTCCAACTAAAACAAACGTAATAAAATTACTAACAATCTGCGTTAGATCAAATTTTATTCAGTTTTGAATGTTCACTAGTAGAATTTGTTGTTTTTTTCCACAAAAAAGGAGTAAATTTTTCATCATGTGAGCTGGCGCTCGTTTTTGAAATTTAAGGTGACAACATGTATTTAGATACTTCTTCGTATAGCAACCCAATGACCGATAACGCCATCGTTTTTGATAACGTTTCGAATAATGAATTGAACGAAAACGCGAAAAAGAATTGGCTTAGCTACTGGAAGTACTTTAAACGTAGTGAGTTTAATGCATGTTCGGTTAGAGGCTGTAATGGTCACGCTCATCATGGAATTCTCGTCAAAACAAGCCAAAATAACGATAAGTTGTACGTGGTTCCAGTTTGTGCAACGCACAGCACCAGTGATTCAATCCCACTTAAATCAGACAAACACATCGATATTATCTCAGCGGAATTGAGCCTGTAACGATTTATTGACACAAAAAAGCCCCAATGTTTATTCATTCATTAATAAGAATAAACATTGGGGCTATTTTTTATTCTGCGTTTTCGCTCTTTTTCTTCTTTGACGTCCGCACGTAATCCCAGATCAATCCAGCGGTCATCGCAGCGCACAATCCAATAAAGATCCACGTCCCAGTATGACCCAGCTCTTGGTTCGCGTAGAGCAAAATAGACGTAATCCACATCCCTACCGTCATTGAAATCAGGTTTGTTCTCATACTTCTTAGTCCTAAATCAAAATTCATTATTGGGCGCATTGTAACAAAACAATCCTAGAGCGAATACTCAGGTTATCAATGCACCTTGAATTGCGGGAAAAATAGAATGGTTAAGCGTGTTATGGCATGAATAGCTCAAACGCATTCTCAGCCACAATCGTCCCGTTTACCTGTACTTCAATTTTGTGAACTCCTGGGTAATAGGTTCGCGTGGTTATTGGTTTTATGGTGTGCTTTTTATGAACAGTTAACGTTTTTCCTGAAGCCAGGTGAACGCTACGCCATTTAAACACTTTTGGAGAGACAGTCCCGTTCGCTTTTTGATGATACACAATATAATCAATCATTAACTCCTGCGAATGTTTAGCTTTAGAGGGAATCGTCACACTAAGCTGAAGCGAGCCTCCAAAATCTAGCGTTGGCGCTGAAAGCGTTAGAGTACAATCACCAAGCTCCGCATTACCATACCCCAGAGCTTGTAAGGTCTCTGCATGTCCTACTTTTATTAAACTACGGCAAGCATGGCGCACCAATTTTATTCGCGCCTCACTGGCATTAATCATCCAGTCAAGAGCCACACTCGCTACAAGGTCTGGGTGATCTTTACTAATATCGTTTAAATTGTTGGCTACGGATCGCCGAACGTATTCGCTCGAATCATCTTTGAGCTTATCCAATAATGGCAGTAAGGGGCTAGGATCGGTTACAAATTTCTTAAGCCGCATTCCCCAAGGTAAACGAGGCCTAGAGCCTTCACTGGCTAAGCGGCGCACATGTTCGTCTTTATCTTCTGCCCATCGATGGAGAATCTTCATCGTTTGTTCTGTGTTTTGATCCAAAAAAGGTCTAATCGCAAATTCGGAACTTGAGCGTTTGGTCATCTCCCTTAATAGATCCATAGATAAATCAAAATGAGCCATACCATGTTGAGCGACATAATCGGCTAACGGCATTACAGCCCATCCATTAACCCCCGTTTTCCTGCTGGGGTTTGTACGAGTGGCATCTGGCGCTTCAGAATCAATCCGCTCCCCCAATACCGCATGTAACAATTGACCAGTGTGTGCAAAATCTGAAGGCAAGAAGTGATGCAATTGATGACAAATAAGGTCACTGCGCTGTTTTAATTCCAGAGTTTCCAGCTTGCAATTCACCGCAGCGACAAAGGCAGCGTCATCAAACCCTTGGTACACCTGTTTTAATTGGCTAGCAAGGTGCTCGACTAAACTAGTATTAAATATATGTTTAAATGCCTCTGGCATGAACCTATCCCCCCGGTTTATATATCAATGATTGAGCAGTGATACCCAACTTAAATTCACCATAAAAGCGAACCATAAGTATACGGCCATATAGGTCACTGCATGTCATATTAAACCATGCGTTAGCTTACCAAGCTTCATGAGATGAGTATTGAGTAAGAACGGATATAAGATGGCCTTTTTGAACGATAATCTGTGACAAATCCGTGATTAGCCAACTAAAAATTATATTTCAACTTTTTACTTAAATTCGTCACTTTACTCTGTGTAAATACATCTTTACAATGCTGCAAATATGTATCTCTAGTTAAATTAGATATTCTGCATAGCTTTAGTAAAAGCCGCTCAATATATACGACTTGACTGCCATGCCCGATACGAAGACCCTACGGAAAAGACCCTAGGTGTAAATAATAATTAACGTTCATACGGAGAGCGAACAAGAATGGATAAACCGATGAAACTTCTAGTAAAAGCGACAGCGATCGCAGCGCTTTCAGCGTTTGCTTTTACTGCCCAAGCCGCTGACAAAGTCTATCGTCTAACACTTGCTGAAACATGGGGCCCTAACACTCCAATTCTTGGTGATTCAACTAAAGAGATGAAACGCTTGGCTGAAGGCATGTCAAACGGCCGCCTTCAAATTCGAATTGACTCGGCTAATAAACATAAAGCACCACTTGGTGTGTTTGATTTGGTGCGCTCTGGTCAATATGATCTTGGGCATTCTAGCTCTTACTACTGGAAAGGAAAGGTTCCAAACACGCTTTATTTTTCTTCGATGCCCTTTGGTCTAATGACCACAGAACAGTATGCTTGGTTCTACCACGGTGGCGGGATGGAGCTAATGCAAGAAGTGTACGAACCATTTAACCTGCTTTCGTTCCCGGGTGGTAACTCAGACATCCAAATGGGTGGTTGGTTTAGAAAAGAGATTAACTCGATTGACGATCTTCAAGGCCTGAAGATGCGTATTCCGGGCTTTGCTGGTGAGGTTTTTGCTCGCGTTGGGGCCAAGCCTGTTAATATTCCACCGGGTGAACTTTACACCTCTCTAGAGCGTAACACCATCGATGCGCTAGAGTGGGTTGGCCCTGCTTTTGACCTGCGTATGGGCTTTCAAAACATCGCCCCATTCTACTACACAGCATGGCACGAGCCGGGATCTGAAACTCAGTTCCTAGTGAATAAGAAAAAGTGGGACTCGCTTCCTCAAGATCTGCAATTAATCCTAGAAACGGCATTTAAAGCTTCAGCATTTAATATGTACACCCAAGCTATCAATGAAAATGCAGTAGCGTGGGATAAAATGCTAGCCGAAAACCCTGATATCAAAGTTCGTGACTTCCCAGAAGAGGTTCTGAATAAGATGCGCGCGGAAACACAAGCACTACTTAAAGAGTATGCAGAACAAGATCCGCTAGCGAAGAAAATCATTGATTCTCAGGATAACTACCTAGATAAAGTCCGCGCATGGACAGACATTTCAACTAAGTCTTATCTGGAAAATAACTAATCCCAAGTTATCTACCTTCAAGGGGCTCGCACATGCGGGCCTTTTTTATTCCATTACCCCAACTAACATGGAGTCAAGCACAAAGAAATAGTTATTTAAAAATACGTGATAACTCATTTCAATTATTAGCAGAGGGTCCCGCAACCACCTTAATCACTGAAACCTACGCATAGAAAAAGTTCCATGCGTGCCAAAGTGACACATTAATTGCATATTGCACACTTTAAGACCATAATACCTATGTGACATTTTGACACAACAGGAGATAATATAATGGCTACTAACTTGCCTCGCATCACCGCTAGAGTTGATGTCGACACACAAGATTTACTGACTAAAGCTGCCGCGATCGCTGGCATGTCTAGCATAAACTCATTTGTTCTAAGCGCTGCAATTGAAAAAGCGAAACAAGTCATCGAACGTGAACAAGCTTTAAAACTGAGCCAAGCTGACGCTATGTTGCTGATGGAAGCTTTAGACCGTCCTGCAACACAGAACTCAAAACTAAAAGCTGCAGCTGGTCGATACGAGAGCAAAACTCAATGATGAATACGGTGCTTCTAGATAAAGCTAAACACAATAGAAACCGATTCAACTGTGGCACCGAGGCTCTCAATAATTACTTAAAAGTAACGGCGAGTCAGCAAGCAAAGAAAGACAACACCAGAACGTTTGTTTTGGAAGATGATAACGACAACTCACATATCATCGGCTTTTACACGCTAACAATGACGCCAATTGACTTAAAGGCATTGCCCGAGAAGTTACAGAAAAAGCACCAATCATCCACCTCTGGTGGTCTGATTGCTCGTCTTGCTGTCGATGAGCGATATAAAGGGATACGCTTTGGTGAGTGGCTGCTTATCGACGCACTCAGAAAGCTGTTAGCTGCTAGTGATAGCGTTGCATTTCCAGTTGTTATCGTTGATGCCAAAGATGGTGCTAAACATTTTTATGAACACTATGGTTTTCAAGCATTTGAAGACGCTGAAAACAAACTATTCATCACAATTGCTGATGTGAGAGCAAGCTTAGGCTAGTTAACCAGTAGCCTTTAGCAAACCAACCGCCGCGTTAAGGTGTGAGCAACGCAACCACCTAAACCATTGTGCCGTCAACACTAAAGCTGATTCAAACCAAAAGTACCAAGTGTTGCAAATCTTCTTAAATTTATTGTTATGGGTAATTCAAACACACCTGACCATCTTTATATGCGGTACTCCCGTGCTCTTTGCTATATAAGACTCACCTGAAGTCGTAAAACCTAATTTTTCATACATTGATACGGCATGCAGCCTAGCATTTAAATATATCTCTTCAGCCCCCTTTTCTAACGCCATATACGTTAGCTTCGTAAGTACTTTAGTACCCAAGCCCTGTCCTTGCATACTTGGTTGGACTACCATCTGAGAAATCTTAAATAAACGCGAATCTTCTTCGCTTAATCGGCCATAAGCGCATAAAGCACCACTATCTATCATTGCAATATGAAAACTATTTTCTTCGAGTGCATCAAACAATATTTCTCGGGGAAGATCTGGTTCACGGAAGAACAATTCATACCTCAAATCCAGAGCCTGTTTATACAACTCATCTGTGTTTTCTAACTCAATAAGTTCCATTTGGCCTCCTTACCCATAGACATAATGACTCCCCACTCAGACTGCGGATCTCCAATCAATCGTGGTTTAGCTGAACGCTAGAGCCATGCTAGTGGTGACCAGACTACTTTCATTTCTTAATACGCTCCAACACTTGAGCACGAGCGTCTTCATTGGAAACACCTAAGCCTGAAGCTAACTGTGCTTCAGCTGTAAGCATTTCTTCCAGTAACTCGATTTTCTCTTGCATTGCTTCATATTCCGTAACATCAAGGACAAACGCAACACCTTTACCACGCTGTGTGATTACTAGTGGTCTACGAGTTTCGTTAATCTGTTTAATAAATGACGTCACGCCAGCGCGAAATTCAGACAAAGGCTGAATATCTTGATCAAAATTGATGCGGCTCATGCTGAACTCCCAATAGTACAATTTAATGTACAAATAATGGTTCAACTAGCGATTTTGAGCAATAGCCTGATTTTGTGTTCTACTTGACGCGAGGAGTCATACCAACGCCGGGCATAAGGTGCGCGACGACCAACTCACCAAGACCACTGAACTTCATACCAAAGCCGCCGAGTGTAAAGCGTCACCTTGATGCCTTTGTTAGTTGTTTTTTTGTACACGATCAACAATGTAATCTTGAAGAGCTATGCCTTTGTTAGTTGTTTTTTTGTACACGATCAACAATGTAATCTTGAAGAGCTATGCCTTGTAGCTTTTGCTTACACCCATTTACCCTTACCCACGTTTGGCCTGATGAGTTAAAAAATAGTCCGACCGAGTTAGACTTAGGAACATTCACTTCTAGAACATAACCAGCATCAACCTCAGCCACTGAATGGAAAGCAACTTTGATTTTGGTAGGATCAATTGATGGTTCAATCGTATTAATTTTTGCGTTTATTACTTTGTTAATATCATCTTTTTGGCTTGAGGTTAATTTAAGGCTTTTGACAACAGCATCGTCGCATATACCCCAAAAAATACTGCCACCCGAGCTATTTAGGAAAGCGATGACATATTCGTCTACGAGGTTTTGAATAGACTTTGCAGGATTACGCCCCTTAATTTCTTTAAACTCATGAGTCAGATCTTCTTCGATAGAACACTCTTGACCCTCAATAAAGTCATAACCACAGGTCTCACCAACAACCTCTAGCTCATCTGGTAACGATTCAAAAAAAACTCTTAGTTGCTTAATCGTACTTGGGCTCATCCGAACAGCTTTCGACAATTTATTGGTGGAGCCGTATTCTCCAATCAATGAGTCCAACTCAGTAATTGCCTTTGTTTTTCCTACTAATTGCCCCCACGTTTCAATCTGTCGATTTCGTTGTGGACCACTCTGCAAACCGCCGGGATAATAAGCACTATTAATTGCTTCAAAAGCACACTGCAAGTTCCAGTTTTTGTTAATGATCAACTATCTCTCCTTCGAATGATTATGCTAAGAAACAACTAACGAGTCTGTAGAATTTCTCCATTTTCGAGAAAACACAGCAATTTTAAAATTTAATGGTCAAATAAAACAACACGTTAAAGAATACAATTTCTAATGAATTAATAAAAAACGAGTTATTCTACAACCTCAACGCCAAGCTAACCGCGCGTGGCGAAGCCTAATCCGGTTGAGCGGCTTGTTAGAGCATTATGCGATATTGCGAATAACATAATGCTCTGCTTTTTTATATGAGTCTTTGAGGTTACTAGGGAGCAATGATAGAACTGCTTGCTTAATAGATGAACCCGCTATATCAAGACCAGCCGCATCACTTAAGCCCCATGCCGGGTTAGAGCAGCTATTCTTTTTTGCAAAGCGAAAAATTCCCTCAAAGAAAGCTCGAACAGAAGTAAAAGCCTGATCCTTACTCATTGCTTCTAAGTTACACACTATTGCAGAACCAAAATCTAATTTGGCCTCTCCAGTATCATCCTTGATTGCAGACAGTAAAAGTAGCTCTGTTTCCCCACTGTATTGCCACTTTGTTAATTCTTCAACTTCATCAATTACTTGAGAAAAAGCAGCATCACTAAAGAGCCATTCGGTACCATCAATTGATGTAGCTTTACGGGTATCAGGCTGGTAGTTTTCAGGCCAATATGCTCCATAACCGACACAAAAGAAATCTACGGCCTCTCCGGAGCGGTAATGAAATTGATTTAAATGATCAACAATCTCAGATTTTGCTAATGGAGAGTTTGGATGAGCAAACAAAATACCAATAAGCTTTGAACTTCTAGACTCTTCAACACGAACAGTTCTATATCGAGTCGGAGTATTCATATTGAACGAGGTCATATAGTGCATCACTCGTTCAGGCTCTCTCTTTGTAAGAGTCACTTTTCTCGGAAGAACCAAGTCAACTTTACTCACTATTTTACCTAGTGAAAATGCTTCATACATTTCAGATTCCCTCTGAGCCCTAACATTTTAATATCGTGCCAGCACGAATTCATCCATTCAGTATATCTAATGAACCCCTGCTAACCAACGGAACAATATGAACTTAATGTAGTATCGTTAAAAGTTTCTAGTGAAAACTTATAAAAGACGAGGATTAGGATAACGCAACAGACTTAATCTGCGCCCATACAGTAAGGCCTTCTTCTAAACCTAATACCGCAATTGACCGCAAAGTGACTTTAGCCAGTAGTTTTTGACTATTGGATAACTTAAGTACCACCAATGCCTGACCAGAGGCATTGTTCATACCCTCAATGGATGAAATAGTGACGGGGAGTTGGTTTAGCATTGTGGTTAACGATGGTTCTTTGAGAGATAGCGCCACATCGGAGGCGAGAATTCGACAACGATAACGGTCGCCCACTTCCCCTACAGTCCCAGGCGCCCAAATGACCACACCACCAACATCCAACTTTGTGATTTGAGGATCTTGATGCTCGGTGACAGTGGTATCAAAAATACTTCCAATTTCATCACGAAATATCGGTAGATACTCAGGCTTAGACATCACGGTTTGTGCGTTTTCTGAAGCCACAATCTGACCACGATTAAACAGCACAATATGGTCGGCAAGTCGCGCCATTTCTTGGACTGAATGGGTTACGTACACAATGGGAATTTCAAATGTTTGTTGCAGCTTTTCTAAGTAAGGGAGAATTTCCGATTTGAGACCAACATCCAATGCAGAGAGCGGTTCGTCCATTAACAACAGTTTGGGACAAGTCAGTAGTGCTCGTGCTATCGCAATGCGCTGACGTTCACCACCAGAGAGCTGTTCGGTCGAACGTTCTAACAAGTGATCAATGCCCAAAAGCTGACATATCTCTATCACCGAGATCTTACGTTTTTCTTTCGGAGTACGCTTCCAACCAAACTCTAAGTTCTGTTTCACACTCAAATGTGGAAACAAACCAGCCTCTTGAAACACATAACCTAAATCACGTTGGTAAGTAGGAACAAATACACCTTGTTTGGAATCCTGCCACACTTCATTGCCAACGGAAAAATAACCCGAACTTAAATGCTCGAGCCCTGCCATCGCGCGCAAGCAGGTCGTCTTACCCGAGCCCGAATGACCAAACAGCACGGTAATACCTTGAGCCGGTAGCGTTAAACTGACATCAAGACGAAAGCTTGGGTAATCTATAGCAAATTCTGCGTGTAAATCGTGCAATGCATAAGCCTCAGGGTTATTAGGCCATCTGGTAACGACGTCGAGTATTTATCCAATACATCAACAATAAAGAAGCAAATGAAAAAGCGACTAAGCCTCCAGCAAGCACATGAGCTTTGCCGAATTCTAACGCTTCAACATAGTTATATATTTCTACCGACATGACGCGAGTTTTTCCCGGGATATTGCCACCAATCATCAAGACGACTCCGAACTCACCCAAGGTATGGCAGAACCCCATAATAGCCGCAGAAAACACACCCGGCCATGCTAGCGGTAAGGTAACGTGAACAAAGGTATCAAACGGAGATGAGCGAAGTGTTGCAGCAACTTCCATTGGGCGTTTGCCAATCGCTTCAAACGCATTTTTTAATGGCTGAATAACAAATGGGAACGAATGAATAATACAGGCGATGGCGATGCCCGCAAAAGAAAAAGGCAATTGAGAGATACCCAGTTTCGCTAGCCCCTGCCCCACCCAACCGTGAGGCCCAAGTAATAGCAGAAGATAGAAACCCAGTACAGTCGGTGGCAACACTAATGGTAACGAGAAGATCGCTTCGACAACGCCTTTATAACGATACTTGGTAACCGACAGCCACCATGCTGCTGGGATACCCAAAATAAGCAACCAAATCGTGACGACGAAGGCCAGCTTTAACGTTGTTGCAATAACTAACCAGTCTACCGCCATTTGATCTCTCTATTGAGGTTTATTGATACCCATAACTGGTGATGATGCTTTGGGCTTGTTCGGTCTTTAAATACGCAAGAAACGCTTGAGCTGCAGGGTTGTCTTTGCCCATTGTTAACGTAACCGCATCTTGCTTAATTTCCTGATAGTCGTCGCTAGGAACTTCCCAGTACGAACCCGCTTTAAACGCATTGTTAGAGAAAACCTGAGACTTCGCGACTAAGCCAAGTTGGGCGTTTCCAGTGACAATGTATTGATACGTCGGATTCAAGCCTTTTCCCAATACCACTTTAGCGCGCATTTTATCATAAAGGGCTAATTTTTCTAACGCTTGTTGCGCCGCTAAACCATAAGGCGCAAGTTTGGGGTTTGCCATAGAAAAGTATTCAAAGTCGAGATCGGTTAACTGCTTTTTGACATCAATTCCAGCCGTTTCAGACCACAACACCAAAGTGCCTTTTGCATAGGTAAATTTATCACTGGCTAACCCTTCTGCAACCAGCTTTTCTGGCCTAGCGGTATCGGCAGAGAAAAAAAGATCGAAGGGTGCGCCATTAATTATTTGAGCATAGAGTTGACCCGTTGCTCCTGTACTGATTTGAATAACGTGATCAGATTGAGCAGAAAAGTCATTGATTAGCTTTTTCATTGGCCCAGAAAAGTTATTAGCGACAGCCACCGTAGCCTCTTCAGCAGACACGACAAACGGAGTACTCCAAAGCGCTATAAGACTCATCAAGGCGAATTTATTCATTGCATTACCTAAGGCTGTTTTATTAATTGAGCGATCCATTGTTTCTGCAAAAAGTGGCGTGCTCTCGCGGCATGTTTTTCCTGCAAAAAAGGCAACGCTTCTTCGAACGTCGCAACACGAGGCTCTTTTTGATCATGGAACTGCACAATATGAAAGCCTATCTCGGTCTCGATAGGCTGGCTAATCTGACCAGGTTGCAGCGCGTAAAGTGCGTTAGTGATTTCAGGAAAGAGCTTGCCTTCTTCACACCAGCCTAAGTTGCCATTTTCTAGCGCACTGGGGCATTCTGAATGCTCTAATGCAAGTTGAGCGAAATTACGCGACGTCACTTGCTCGGCAATAGAGTGAATCCTTGCCATCGCCGTAGCGCGTGTGTTTTCTGCGTAGTCATCATTAATTGTGATTAGAATCTGGCTCATTTCCCACGTTTTTGCGCGAGAGAACTCTAGGCGATTTTTCTCAAAATACGCCAATGCGTTCGCGGGATCAAGCGGCGGGATCTGTTGTGAGACCAATTCCATTACTTTCTCACATTTAAGTTCATCAGAAAGCGCTAATTTTAACCCTTTCTCACTCAAGCTTTGCGCTTGTAGTGAAGCAAAAAATTCTTCTTTCGATGGAAAACGCTCAACACTCAGCTGGTAAATACCCTGTAGTTCTTCAGATGATATGTCGATCTCGGCCGCTTCCGGTGCATTAAGAATTCTCTGTTGTAAATCATTAACACGTTCCACCCGCTCTTCCACCTCGCCTAGCTGCTGACTGGTTAAATGTTGAGGGTTAAGCTCAAACATTTCCGTGGCAACTTTGATGGTTAGATAACTGCGTTTTTGCTCATCCATTAGCAAATCCTTTTAATATTTGTTTTTATGTGACCGCGTAACTAAAAACCAAGATATCGAACCAATATCCATCTCTTAAGCCGACGCGGCCAATTGCGGAGCAACATGTTTATCATTGAAGGGCACGATCAAATATCGAGAGTCTATGCGAAATAGGTTGTCGTCGACTGAAACTTCATACTCAAGCGCGCCATCTGCAAGATCACGATGAACTCGATAAACTTCGACAGTGTCGCCTTTCTTTGCGATAACTTCTTTGTTCATCGACAGGGAAACCGTTAACTGTGCTATATCCATAGAACGGAATAAGCAAGGTATCCACTCCAAATCAGACTTAATCAACTCAGTATCACGAACACCAACCACTTCATTTAGTCGAGGGACATAGACTTGAAAAATGATTTGGTCTTGAAGAAAGTAACCATAAGTGCGAACAATTCCGGCCTCTCCAGCTTCAATCAATAATTCTCCCTTTGGGACATGTTTAAAACTGCCATCATTTCGAATATTGCGAACAACTCTAACCTCTTCACCTGCTTCAAAGCGTATCCCTAATCCATCCATAGTTCTGATTCCTTTGTTCCCTTAGTCATCACACGAAGTACAACCGTCACAACCACCGCTTGCGAACGCTAGCTCTCGCCCTAATTCAAGTTGCTTATAAGCGGAACATAACGCTTTCTTATAGGCGCTGTAGCTTGGTGTGCCATCGTGTCTATCCAATATCTGTTGAAATAACCGCAATAGTGGAATGTGCTTACGCGTCACCAATTCCGCATCAAATTCGACGTCGAAGAAATGAAGGAAATCTTCCGCCGATTCAAGCTCTTCAATATCGTCTTCAAATGTTGCTGTCGCTATATCATTCATTCTTTACTCCTTCGACTTCACACTCTAGCTCATGGTTTTCTCGATTTTCTTTCCCAATTTCTTTTCCTAGAGCTTAGAAACAACAGCACTTGCTAAGCCAATTAAATCATCCATATTGGGTATGCATTTTTGCGTTTCAGACCATTGTCTCAAAGGATCTTTAAGCTGCTCGCATTGACGTGGAGACAGGGTAATTCCTAGGTCTCGATACACGGTATCAATAGCGTGTACACCAGAGTGTTTTCCTAGTACAAATTGGTGCTCTCGCCCAACGATGCTCGGAGAAAACCCTTGATAATTGTTTATGTCTTTCAGCAAGCCATCGACGTGTATCCCCGATTCATGGGTAAAAACCGAATCTCCAACAATCGCTTTTTGCGGTGAGAAATGTCTTCCTGACGCAAGATAAACGTAATGACATAAATCAGGCAGTTGAGTTAACTCAATGCCGCAGGTTGATTGGGTTAACACTGATATTGCCACCGCGACCTCTTCTAACGGTGCATTCCCTGCTCGCTCTCCAAGCCCGTTAATCGTGGTATTGATAGACGTTGCTCCGGCACGAATCGCTGCAAGGGTATTGGCCGTTGCCAAACCAAGGTCGTTGTGCGCGTGCATTTCAATCGCAATATCCGTTTCACTTCGTAATTCTGAAATGTGAGCGTAGGTAGCAAAAGGGTCAAGGATACCGAGTGTGTCGGCATATCGAATACGTTCCGCTCTTGCATGTTGTGCCATCTCGGCAACTCGAACCAAGGTCTCATGATCAGCTCGTGAAGCATCTTCCATTCCCACGCACACTTTTAGCCCTCTATCTCGCGCTTGCTTAATCACTTGATCCGAATGTTGAAGTAAATCTCGAAGAGGGAGGTTAAGTTTGCTACGACGCTGCTGTGCAGAAACGGGGATAGATAGATCAACCCAATCAAGACCAAGGTCAGTGGCGCTATGCACATCAGCTTCGGTCATCCGACACCATGCCATGGTTGTTGCGCTCGATAAGGATTGGCAAATCGCTTTAATCGTTCTCTGCTCAGACGCGCCCATGGCAGGAATGCCCACTTCTAGTTCAGTAACACCGGCTGATTCAAGCATCTGCGCGATGTGCACTTTTTCTTCCTTGGTAAAGGCAACACCTGGGCTTTGTTCTCCATCTCGAAGTGTGGTGTCGTTAAACACCACGCCGCTTGCTAATGCCCCAGAAGGCAATGACGAGCTATAGGACATAGTGCATACTCCTAAGCGTAAGTGGGATCAAATGCCTCTACCGACCCTTGATTGGTTTCGTTATTCCAATAAGGCGACATCTCTCTTAAACGAGCGACGATTCCCGGTAAATGTTCGAGCACATGGTCAACATCTTCGTCGGTATTGAAACGAGAAAAAGAGAAGCGCAAAGTACCATGAGCCGCAGTAAACGGAATATTCATCGCGCGCATCACATGTGATGGCTCAAGAGAACCCGATGTACATGCCGAGCCAGATGAAGCGGCGATTCCCACATGATTCATCATCAGCAACAGCGCTTCACCTTCCACATATTCGATGGCTATATTCGTAGTATTTGGCACTCGTTTAGCTGGATTACCTGTGACAAAACAGCTTGGAACTCGCGCAAGAATGCCTTGCTCTAAACGGTCACGCATCAATTGAATCCGATGAGTATTTTGCTCTACCGCATCTAAGGCTAATTCTGCTGCTTTACCCAATGCAATGATCGAAGCGGCATTTTCAGTTCCAGCTCGACGGCCACGTTCTTGATGACCACCACGCAATAGTGGACGAAAACGTGTGCCACGACGCAGATACAAAGCGCCAATTCCCTTGGGAGCATGAAATTTGTGCCCAGAAATTGAGAGCATATCTATCTCTGTTTCATCAACATTGATCATACGCTTACCCACCATTTGCACCGCATCAATATGGACTTGTGCTCCCACTGCTTTAGCCATGGTGGTGATTGCTTCAACTGGGAATATCGTGCCGGTTTCGTTGTTTGCCCACATAACCGACACTATCGCGACATTCTCATTTAGCGCTTTCGCGTACGCTTCTAAATTGAAATTACCTTTGTTATCCACATCAATAATATGAATCGTATAGCCTTTGCGTTTAAGGTGCTGGCACAACTCTAATGTGGCGGGATGCTCAACCGCGCTGGTAATGATCTCTTTTTTATCGGGATGCGCTTCTACCGCCGACAAAATTGCTGTAGAAGTTGCTTCTGTTGCGCATGAGGTAAATATCACCTCTGTCGCGTACTTAGCGCCAATCAGCTTTTGAACTTGCTCGCGTGCAATTTCCACAGCCTGACCGACTCGTGCCCCTAATTTATGAATTGAGGACGGATTACCATAATATTGGTCAAGATACGGAATCATGATTTCTAGAACACGAGGATCGATACGGGTTGTCGCGTTATTGTCGAGATAGACAAATTTATCATTTGGATTGATATGTTTAAGCATTGTAAGCCTCCTCTTTTTGCGGTACTACTGAGGTATCTTGTACGGGGAAGACCGTGATCGACTCTCCCAATGCTTTGGATATTTTGTATTCAACATTCGCCAATGTAAGTCCTGATAAGCCACACCCGGTACAGTTACCCGTTAGCGAAACAAACACCATGTCATCTTCAACATCAACTAACTTAATATCGCCGCCGTCTGCGACAATGCTTGGCCTCGCTTCAGAAATAACGGTTTCTATCAGTTCGATCTTATCTTTTAACTCGGCCGATTTTTCTTCGGAAACAAGCTCAATAGTGTTAACAACAGGCTCTGGATTGACGGCCTGACTATGGCAAGCATCAATCGCCATCTCTTTCAGCGTATCTTCGAGGACATATTCGATTTTTTCATGGCAAGCTGAGCAGGCACCACCCGCTTTGGTGTAATTGATCACCTCATCTAAACTTGTAAGCTTATTCGCTTTAACCGTTCGCTTAATCATCAGATCATCGATAGCAAAGCACTTACAAATCAATTCTCCCTCTTCGTGATCGTCTTCAATCACTTCGCCACGAAAATCTGCAATTGCCGCATGTAATGCTTCCATTCCCATAACAGAGCAGTGCATCTTTTCTGGGGGTAATCCATCCAAAAATGCGGCAATATCTTGGTTAGTAACCGCAAGAGCTTGATCAACCGTTTTTCCGATAATCATCTCAGTCAAAGCGGACGAAGAGGCGATTGCACTACCGCAACCAAAGGTTTGAAATCCAGCATCTTTTATCACTTCCGTCACTGGATCAATGTCCAAAGTAAGGCTTAGTGCATCACCACAACTAATCGAACCTACATCGCCTCTCGCGGATGCGTCTGCTAACAGCTTTGCATTCTTTGGATTAAAGAAATGCTCTTTTACTTTTTCAGAATAATCCCACATAAGTTCTCCTTACTTATCGCGCCAACACGTCCATTGCTAACCATGGGTCAAAACGATAAACCCAGTTTATTTGAGCTTTTAACAAAATGGCTGCAATTGTCGCACCACAACAAAAATGTGATGTAAGTCACTGATATTATTCCATTAGAAATTTTACGGGATACCATTCCAAACAAGAAAACAGACAATTAATTCAGTTCTGTGTCGCCTTTGTTATAAAGCGAACAAAAATTGTTGGTTGTAGTGAGGACAACATGTTGTACAAGATCTGACAAATTAAATAACGTGCTATATGGTCAGTTCGCTAATTTAATCTTGATTCATTATTTTTCCGTAATAACTCGAAGGTGAATATTTTGAAGTACATTGGTATTGTTAATGCTTGACCTGTCTGACTGTACTGGTAATGATGTATTAACATTATCATTAATTATTTTTACAGCATCAGAAGGAAAGAAACTTGCCGCTTACTAAGCAAACGAAAATAATCGTTGTCATTGCATTGATATTAGTTACCGCTTCGATGATTACTTTATTTACTGTCGAGAAACCCCCACAAGAAACTGAATTACCCACAATGACTGTCGCAGAGAAAAAAGCACGATTTAACGAGCTGCTTGTTCCGGCAGTGGATCATGTCTACGCCGATTTAATGCAACAATATCTAGAGATCAAACAAAAAATAGACGCTGAGGAAGGCAGCAATAAGATAGAAAAATTAAAATCTCAATACAAGGTGACGACCAACAATGAGCTACTAATGGCATTAAAACCGCACCCAAAAAGTATCGCATTAGCGCAAGCTGCCATGGAAAGTTCGTGGGCAACTTCTCGTTTTTCACGCGAAGCCAACAACTTTTTTGGAGTATGGTCTTTTGATGAGGATGAACCTCGTATTGCAGCATTACAAAAACGTGGTGATAAAACGATTTGGGTAAAAAAATACAGCTCTGTTAAACAATCGGTCTATGACTATTATCGAGTTTTAGCCCAAGGTAATGCCTTTACTGAATTTCGACAAACCAAGATGACGACCGACGATCCATTTGTACTGGTGACCAAATTAGACCGTTACTCAGAAAAAGGGAGCTTATATGGGGAAGAGTTGGCGGTAATAATCAAGGCTAATAAGTTTGATGATCATGATAACAACTAAAATACACTGCTCTTGCTGGATTAAATTGCTAGATAAAGGTGGCCGAATTATAGCCACCTTTGTTTGCTTTAAATTTCCTCTGCTTTATGCTGCCGCAGGTGAAAATGTCTGACAATCTTTTGGACACACTTTGGCACAAGCCATACAACCAATACAGTCGTCTTCATTTTCGATGGTCATCACCATCATCATTTCGTCTTCATCGTAGTAATCGTCGTCTTCATCTTCATCACCTGCTTTCTCGATCAAATTGAAAACGTTACGTGAGCAGACTTTGTAGCAGCGCCCACAGCCAATACAGTTATCTTGATCCACTTCTGAAATAAATTGCGGTTCCCAATCTGCACCACCTTTGGTTTTACCCGTTATGTTTGCCATACTATTGCTTCCTTTCTATTTTAATTTACCAATCTTCATCCATTAAATCAGACAAACGCTGAGCCTTGTCGACAGCCTTTTGTCGTTCATCAACTGTCGTTTTTATTGCACGAGATAACCATCCAGTTGGCCCTTCTATAAGCTCAAGTTGTAAATCACGCATTAAGTCGTGAATATTGCTTCCTTCAGTCACTTTTACCGGGTGAATACCTTTATCAAGCAATTGGCGAATTGCTGACGGTCCACAGGCATTGCAATACACCGCAGAGCAAGCAGATAAATCTCCAATTCGAATCGGCAGTTTATCGTGCGTTTGAGAGTTGGAGTTGCTGTATTCGATGGCTTCTAACAGATGCCATTCGGTCTCATTTAAGCCATAAATCAATACGCATTTCGCGCTACCAAAATGTTGGTCTACACGGTGGCGATCTAAGGTCGTAAAACCCACTTTTATACGGAACAGACTGTCATCTGGAGTGGGTTCCACATGCAATTTGCGCTCGCTCTTAAACATATTATGCGCTCTCCTTCTTCGTAACTTGATCAGAAGAGAAACGGTAAGCACTCACATGAGGCGTCACTTCTTCTTTGTGATTTCTCAGCAGTTGGTTGGCTAAAGCAAATATTCGTTCGCGCGTTCCTTCATAACCAAATTGACGCACATCCATATTGCCGTATTGGTCATGGCATGGGTAACCCGCTCTGACAACAGGCACTTTAGGCTCACATATTTGAGCGGCGTGAGTATTACTGATCACCGCCGACACCGATTCTCCTTTGGGTAGCAACATAGAGAGGTCACCGATAATAATGTCTTGAGCGTCTATTTCTGCCAATTTCGCGGTGTCGAGCGTGGTCACAATTCGCCCTATCCTTGTTCCCATATCGGTTAAAATCTGAGCATAACCACAAGCAAGGTCGGGTTCTAAGCCAAGGTTAACCTTTGCATTCGTCAGCAGAAAATGAGTATCCACCATCGCATCTTGCAAGCGTTTACGAGCTCGTGTGATCCATTCTGGCACCGCAACACCACTTAGGTCGGATAAACACACAATCAGGTCATCAACCACTTCGATCCCCATCCCCATGTTGGAATAGACAAGTGGGATATTGAAGCACTTCTCGAGCCATTTCCCCGTTGGGAGCATCGACTCCCCCACGACAAGGGTTAATGCACTGTCGGACATCATTTCCACTTCTTCCACAGTGGTTCCGCCCATACTGACTGGTGTGAAATCGAGATCGCCCATATGCCCATCGAGAGACTGAGAAATATCAGGCACAATGACCGAATCCAAATCGAACGCATCGAGATAGCGCTTCATAGTTTCGATATCGGCCCCCGTCATACCGACCGAGCACAATACATTGACCTGTTTACGCTGCCTTTTGATTCCTGAAGGTGGGCGAACGAGCTGACGAACAATTCGATCGACAGCATGTGCAAAGCCTGTTTGCATCGTGCCAGTAAAGTCCGGCGTATTCATACTGACAATGCGGGTCGCGTGGTACTGAGGATTGGCGGTCTTGAACTCTAGAATGACACGAGAAATATCAGTCCCTTGCAGCTCTGTTAAACCTGTCGTCATTACTGCAATAAGATCCGGTGAATGCTTATCACACAATAACGCTAATGCTTGTTCAAGATTTTCATCTCCGCCCATCACTGCCGCTATTTGATCGATGGCGGTATTTTGTAGTGGTATCGCCTCTCTAAAATGGGAGATGAGATAGACCTTAGCAAACGCGCTGCATCCCTGAGCACCGTGCATCAATGGTATAGAATGGCGAAATCCTAGACTTGCGACTGTCGCACCGGTAGCTGGGCTGGTTTTTAATGGTTGCGTGGATAAAGGTGAATTAATTCGAGTAATTTTAGTCATGATAAACGCCCTATCCTTTCATTGATGAAGTCACTATGTCTAACGCCGCGGTCTCAATCGTTCTATCCCACGGAGCAGTGCTGCTTGCTTTATTCCATACCGGACTGGTCATGGTTCGCGTCAACTCTTTTGCTAAGGTGATCATTCCTTCATATCCAGCGTAGGCCATTTCTCGTTCTTGATTGATGTGAAGGAAAGGAAGTGGCGCTTTAAGTGCGGTGTACATATTCCGGCCGCCCGCGACCAACACATCGGCATCGTATTTGTCGTAAATATCAAGAAGGTTTCTTGCGCCTCCTTCATCGAGCATCAATGCATCTTCCCCCATAATGTCGATAATTCGGTTTTTATCCGCTTGAGTTGATTTTGTGGTTCCTGTCGCCACGGTTTCAATCCCCAATTCCGATAACGCACTGATCACAGACCAGGATTTCACACCGCCGGTATACAAGAGTGCTTTTTTACCTTTTAATATGTCGGCATAAGGTTTCAGAGCGTCACGCACTCGTTGTTCCTCACGAGCAATCACTTCTTCAGTGTGAGCAATCAGCTTTTCATCACCGATCAATTTGGCGAACTGTCGCAATGCAAATGAGGTATCTTCGATGCCATAAAAGCTGCCTTCAAACCATGGAACGTTCCAACTTTCTTCAAGTTTTCTGGCAACGTTAATTTGCGCTCGAGAACACACCACCATCGCAGCTTGTGCTCGGTGCATGGTTTGAATCTGATGAAATTGCGTATCACCAGACATACAACACAACACCCGCATGCCTAGCTCTTCAAACAATGGGGAGACATACCAGAATTCACCAGCAATGTTGTATTCGCCGATCAATACAATATCGTGAACTTGTTGAGTGGGATCGTGTTTCATCATTGGCTTTGGCGGCGGCTCTGCGGTACCAATCACCTTGTTGACCATCACTTCGCCTGCGATTCGATTGCCGAGATTCTTATTGCCATAAAACCCGGCAGCATCCACGTGAACAACCGGAATTCCATAACGCTCTTGGGCCATTTCACAAATTGCGTCAACGTCATTTCCCTCAAGTGCAGGAACACAGGTCATATAAACAAAAACAGCCGGAGGTTGATGTTCTAAAATCAGTTGCTTGATAGCGTGTAGCAAACGTTTTTCTGCACGCCCCATAATCACATCTTGCTCGTTGAGATCGGTAGTAAAGCCCAACCGAAACAGATTCGTTCCTGTCGCTTTGGTTCCTCGATTGTTCCAACTATTTCCCGCACACCCAATCGGTCCATGAACAAGATGACCAACATCTGCAATCGGTAAAAGACTTATTTGTGCACCATCGAAAGGACACCCTCCCGCGGTAGCTCCTGGAGTTGGCCTTGCACAACCAGTTTTAGGTCCAGAGTTATGTTCACAAGCGGGTTCATCTTGTAATAATTTTATTTCTGACTGCTTCATAACGCCTCCATGCCTTCGCAATTGTTATTCAAAACGAATAATCTTCTAGGTATATTGCAATTAGAACGCCAAACTTAACCTATTGTTTTAATTTAATTAAATTCAATCTGTTCGTTTTTGTTAGGTCAAATTGTCATAAAAGTGACAATCGGGGAACAACACACAAATCACCATTGTGGCAATGATTAAAATCGATTAGAAAGCGAGGGAGCAAAGTGCCACGATTGGCCAGTTATTCACCACAAGTGGGGAATACTGGCTTATCGTGTCGGGGAAAGGGGTAACATATCATTCATCATGAAGGGCAATCACGACTCCTGTACAACTCTCTAGTCTTTCGGTCAGACCGCTGCATCCATTGGTACTATGAGCGACAAGGTGAATGTCATACCCATTGCATTCGATATACGCATCACGCGACCCCATTTCAGAGTCATAACAAAACGTAAACCGCAAATTTGGGTAATCATTTCTTAAATTCGCGATTGTGATGTCGTCAATCGAACTTACCATATCAAGTGATGAAGTAATCTCTTTTAGCGTTGAATGGGTGACCAGTTCAATGGCAAATGGTGCTTCAATATCACTCATAACATTCCTCCAATGCCAACTCAGTCTGCATCGGATTTACCCCTAAAAAACGTCGAATCCAAGGCGGTGGGTTCGTTGCGATTACGTTAGATAACTCACTTAAGACTAGGTCCGCTGAAGTGGCTGCAGGTTTTTTAATTGGGTGAATATTGGCACGAGTTACCCGAGCGGCTGCAGGCCCACCAATCGACAAGGTAAATAACATCTGACAATCTCGGATTTTATCCAACATTGCAATCGCACGCTCTTCGCCTTTCGAATCAGAAGGCATATCACGCACATCCACCAACTGATACTGCGTGGCAGAAACATCGTAGATAAGTACCCGAATACATGAGCCATAGTGACCATTTAACATATTGCCTTGATTCGATGTCATCGCGACTCGGAGGTTTGGTGTGTCCATAAAATTGAATGCTGGCACTTTAGGAACATCATCACCAATTTCCGGATTACATAAAATCGACAAGGCATTAGAGACTTCTTTTCGGCTGATCGTCTCACAAAGAGATGCAACCATGACGCGAAAAGCCTTAGGTGATAAGTCGACGAGCTTTATTTCTGTTAATGGCTCACCCAAGTGTTGAATCAGTAGTCCAAGCAAAGAGCGTAGATCAACGCTGGGTAACTGCTTTGATGCCAACGCAACACGTAACGCTGCAGCATCTGAAATCGTTTGTTTCATCTCCACTCCTCCCTGTTAAGCGGCTTGTAATCGTTTAGCTCTGACGGTAATTGGTAGCTTTGGTTTGGTTGTCATTGGCTCAATATAGTAAATTGCGCCATTCGCGATACGCACTTCGCCACCCCATTTATCGTCACTGTCGAATTCAAAAAAAGTGATCTTCTCTTCAAGATCTTTTTTAGGTAAATAAAGAACAAAATCTCCCGCTTCGTTGTGCTGAATCATTATATTCGCCATAACATTTCCTTTTGCTTGAGGCTGTCAAAAGCCGACGGAAGACAGTAACCGTCGGCTAATTGGATTAGCGTACTAAGTCAAAACCAAAGTCGGTTTCACCAAGGACACTACTTTCACGATCCAGTTTCGCTAATACTTCATTAACCAATGTGGTTAAAATGTACATCGCACCTTCATAACCTAGCGTCGATTGACGATGTAGGTGGTGACGGTCGAAGATCGGGAAACCAATACGCACTAGCGGCACTTCAAACTCAGCACCTTTGGCTTTAGTATCGCGCTCAAGGAATTTACCGTAAGAGTTACCAATCAGAAGATCTGGCTTATCGGTAAACAATAGTGAGCGTAAGTGCCATAAGTCTTGCTTGAAGAATACTTCTGCATTTTCACCATATGGCGTTTCGGCCAATTGAGCTTCGATTTGTTTTTTCCAACGTTTCGAGCCATTAGTACACAATACGTGTTTGATTTCACAACCAAGTTCAGTCAGGAATTTACACATCCCTAGTAGGTAATCTGGATCACCGTAAAGAGAAATAGTCACTCCGTGAAGCCAAGTATGAGAGTCGGTCATCATATCGACTAAACGGCCACGTTCTTTGGTTAATGACGCCGAGATAGGCTTACCTGTGACTTCTGATACTTTCATTAAGAAATCATCCGTCCACTCCAATCCCATTGGGATCGTTGTGCTAGGCACTTCTTGTTTCCAAACACCTTCAATGTACTTCTTGGTCTTTACAAGTTGATTTGGCTGAATAAAGAAGGTTGTTTTCGCGTTCGGCGCGTCTTTCATTTCTTCAATCGTGGTGCCACCAGCATACATGCGGTATTCACCGTCAGCAGGAGTATCCAGCACTTCTGAAGGATCACATAGCAACGAATAATCGACATCCATTTCGTCCATCATGCGACGAATAACGCGATAGTTACCCAGATAGGTTTCAAAACCAGGAACAAGGTTTATTTTGCCATTACTGCCAATCTCTTTGCCTTCCATGTCGGTAAAGTACTTCGCCATTCCTTCAAACATTCCATCCCAACCAGTGACATGACTCCCGACAAATGAAGGTGTGTGAGCGAAAGGTGTTGGCAAACTGTCAGGGATATGTCCCTGTTGTTTGGCATTATTAATAAACGCATTCAAATCATCGCCGATAACTTCCGCCATACAAGTGGTCGAAACCGCCATTATCTCTGGCTTGTAGAGTGCATAAGCGTTCTCAAGACCTTCGAACATGTTCTTTTGTCCGCCAAATACCGCGGAATCTTCTGTCATTGAATCAGAGACACACGCAATTGGCTCTTTAAAATGACGGTTAAAATAAGAACGGAAGTAAGCCACACAACCTTGAGATCCGTGGACATACGGCAAAGTTTTCTCAAAGCCGAGAGCACATAATACTGCTCCCAATGGTTGACATGCTTTCGCAGGGTCTATCGTGATGTGTTTACGTGCAAAGTTAATCTCTTTGTATTCGTTCGTTGTTGTCCATTCAAAAGTTTCACGAACCTTTTCAGCATCAACGCTGTCTTCAAAAGATGCGCGCTTGTTCGCCATCATCTCTTGGTATTCTGGTTGCTGAAACAGCGTATAACCAGTTTTGATATCTTCAACTTTCTGAGTCATAAGTATTCTCCTACCGTGTCACTAATCTGTGAACTCCGGCTCGGGTTACATTAATTGGAAGTCCTTTCCAACTTACACTAAGCCGTTTTCGCCAGCTCTTCTTCAGATTCTTCTACCAACCATGGCGCTTTCACTTTGCTCCAGCATGGGTTGTTAATCGTCAAGTCCATGTCACGAGCAAAGATAGCGAAACCATCGACACCGTGGTATGGGCCTGAGTAATCCCAGCTATGCATTTGACGGAATGGGAAGCCCATTTTCTGGAATACGTATTTTTCTTTAACACCAGAACCCACTAGGTCAGGTTTTAGAGCTTTCACAAATTCTTCAAGCTCATACGCACTCGCATCATCAAATAACAAGGTTGAATCTTTCACGTCAGGTTTGGTCTTTACGTAATCATCGTTGTGAGCAAATTCATAACCGGCACCTGTGATTTCCATGCCGAGATCTTCATAAGCACCAATAATGTGACGAGGACGTAAACCACCGACATACAGCATCACCGACTTGCCTTCGAGACGTGGACGATACTTATCGATAACGGCTTGCCACTGCTCACGATAACGGGCAATCACTTCTTCAGTCTGAGCTTGGATTTTTTCATCAAAGAAGGCCGCAATCTTACGCATTGACTCTTCGATTTTGGTTGGCCCAAAGAGGTTATACTCAATCCATGGAATCCCATTTTTTTCTTCCATGTAACGAACGATATAGTTCATCGAGCGGTAACAGTGAACCAAGTTCAGCGCCACTTTGGGGGTGTTTTTCATTTCAGGTAACGTACCGTCGCCAGACCATTGAGCCACTACACGCAGTCCCATATCTTCTAAAATGATACGAGAGGACCAGGCATCACCACCGATGTTGTAGTCACCAATAATGGCAACATCGTATGGCGTTGACTCAATTTTATCTTCTTCCGCTGACGCATCGAGCACATAGTCACGAATAGTGTCGTTCGCAATATGGTGCCCCAATGATTGAGATACACCACGGAAACCTTCACATCGTACAGGCACGATGGTTTTATCTATTTCCGCACCTTTTACTTTTGCGACCGCTTCGATATCGTCTCCAATCAAACCAACAGGACACTCAGATTGAACTGAGATGCCTTTTGATAATGGGAATAAGGCTTCTAACTCATCAATCGCAGCTGAAAGCTTTTTATCGCCGCCAAAAACGATGTCACGCTCTTGGAAATCAGTCGTAATATTGAAGGTTGCAAATGAATCAACACCTGTAGTACCTGAGTAGTAGTTACGACGCCCTGCACGAGAATATTGACCACATCCAACTGGACCGTGTGAAATATGAATCATATCTTTCACTGGCCCCCACACTACCCCTTTAGAACCCGCGTAAGCACAACCACGAACAGTCATAACTCCCGGAACCGTTTTGCGATTTGATGTAATACATGTGCCTTCCGCGGCCGTATCATTAACGGCGAGGTGTTTTTTTCGATCTTCACGCGCGGTTTCTGGATAGACTTCCAACACCTCGTCGATCAAAGCTTGAGCTTGTTCTTTATTCATAGACATAAGTTGACCCTCATTGTCTTAAACATAGTTTGAAGAATTAAACGCTTGCTTACGCTTGTGCTTCTTCAGCTGCCGTTTTACCAACGATGGTTTCGTCTTCTACATCCATGATGCCGAATTCCATGAGTAGGTCTTCTAACTCATCCATCGTACAAGGCTCTGGGATAACGAACATTTTGTTGTCGATGATTTTTTTAGCGAGTGTGCGATACTCATCCGCTTGATTACACGTTGGGTCATATTCGATAACCGTCATACGACGAATTTCAGCGCGTTGTACGATATTGTCACGAGGGACGAAGTGAATCATTTGAGTACCGATTTTTTCGGCTAATGCGATGATGAGTTCATCTTCACGGTCTGTGTTACGAGAGTTACAGATAAGACCTGCAAGACGAACACTACCGGTTGCCGCGTACTTACAAATACCTTTTGAGATGTTATTTGCTGCGTACATTGCCATCATTTCGCCAGAACATACGATGTAGATTTCTTGTGCTTTGTTTTCACGAATTGGCATCGCGAAACCACCACATACAACATCACCCAATACGTCGTAGAATACGAAGTCTAGGTCATCTTCATATGCGCCTTCTTCTTCTAAGAAGTTAATCGCTGTGATAACACCGCGACCAGCACAACCTACACCTGGCTCTGGGCCACCTGATTCAACACATTTCACATCACCGTATCCAGTAAGCAATACATCTTCTAATTCGATGTCTTCAACCGTACCCGCTTCAGCCGCCATTTCCATAATGGTGTTTTGCATTTTGGTATGTAGAATAAGACGTGTTGAGTCCGCTTTAGGGTCACAACCGATGATCATGACTTTTTGACCCGCTTCTGCCAGTGCAGCAACCAAGTTTTGTGTGGTCGTTGATTTACCGATTCCGCCTTTACCGTAGATAGCACATTGACGAATTGCCATAATGGTTCCCTCCATAGGATAATTTGAAAAAACAATTCTCTTATCCTGTTGCGAAATCCAAGCCAAGTGGCAAGCAAACCAAAAAAACAATAAAAATCAACACTTTAAATAAAAGTAAAATTAAGAGATAGTACTAGAAACAGAGGTTTGTAAGGTTAACTACAATTTTTGTCTGCCAATTTGTAACCGCACGACAAACCAAACAAAGCCGCTGTAAAAAAGCCGTCGAATTAGAGAGAACAGTGAGAAAGAAATGGAATAAAGAGGAATGGAATGCATCCAACCGACAGACAAAAAAAAGGAGTCGGCATACTCTGCGACTCCAAATGTCGTTATTAATAGATTAAGTATTCAGTGTTAAATTTTACTGATTAACTTATGCTTTTTTCCAAGCAAACTTTTCAAACACAGCATCAACTGGCGTTTCTGCAAGGTGGTTAGTGTAGTTACTCATCAATTTTTGAGCTTGACCTAGTACGAGCTCAAGCATCTGACGCTGGGTGTAACCGGCTGCAAAAAAGCGATCAACCTGTTCTTGGCTAAGGTAACCACGCTCACGTGTCATTGCTAACGTTGTGTCATGCAATACTTGTAGTCTTTCTGTTGGCATTGGAGCACTATTGCGCAGAGCTTCCGTTAGAGAAGGATCAACGCCCATCATATGTGCAATACCCGTGTGCGCAGGTACACAATAATGACACTCATGCTCAACGTTAATGGTCTGCCAAATTACCGTCTTCTCATCAACATCAAATGACGATTCAACGAACAACTTATGCAGTATTTGATAACCTTCTAGTAGACCCGGTGCTTCAGCCATTACGCCATGAAGCCCAGGTAAACGGCCATTTGCTTTAAATGAGTTTTCTGCGAATTCTTTGCTCTCCGCAGGAACCGTGTCCATTGTATGAATTTTGAAATTACCCATCTTTTTAGTTCCTTTCATCATTTGTATTGTCAATATCGAAGTGATTTTTTGACTTCGTCTTAGTGTGTATAGCGAATATAACTGGATTTGAACGATCGTTCAAGATAAAATTGAACACGTGTTCAAAAAATATTGATAAGCGAGAAAGTTCTATGGGGAAAAGTGCGAAGTTCGACCGTACCCAAGTCATTGAGAAAGCGACCGATCTCTATTGGGAAAAGGGCTTTCATGGCACCTCGATGCGTAATCTTCAGGATGTGATTGATATGCGTCCAGGAAGTATTTATGCCACGTTTGGCAGTAAAGAAGGATTATTCAAAGAAAGCTTGAAGTTTTATACTGAGCAGGGCGTGAACCGTTTAGCTCAGTGTCTTGACGCGAGTACATCTCCGTTAGCTGGACTCAAGTTATTTATGCATAAACTGGTCATCAATGCTGATACTTGCCCACCAAGTGGAATGTGTATGTTGGCAAAGACCGTTTCCGAGCTCACCGATGAACAACCAGAATTGCTTCAAGCGGCAAAAGATTCGCTTAAAGTGATGGAACAAGAATTTGAAAAAGTCATAATACAAGCTCAAGAAATTGGTGAACTTGATAAAAATAGAGACTCGAAGGTACTCGCAAGGCATATCCAAATTCAGATTACTGGATTACGCTCATACGCAAGAATTCATGATGGTGCAGCCCCATTAGAACAGATGATTGAAGACGTATTCGAGTACTTTCCTTTCAAAGACTAGAACGACACAATGCTTTGTACTTATCTTTTTATTATCGGATAATATTAGTCTACTCTGTTGACTAAGTGACAATGTCAAAGGCTTGCGTATGGATTCTAAAATTAAAGAAGAACTGTTTACCCTGTTTCCTTCGCTAATTCGTTTAGATGATGATTTGCTACGAAGGTTTAAGCAAGAAAGTCGTTATATCGATGTTCCATCGGGAACCGTACTCTTTGATCTCAATAGCCCATGTACTGCCTTTCCTCTTATACTTTCTGGTTGTGTTCGCGTGGTTTGTCAAAGTGACACCGGCCGTGAACTCCATCTCTATGATGTGAATCCAGGAGACAGTTGTATCATCACTAGCAGTTGTCTTCTTGGTCATAGCGCTTATCCAGCCCGTGGCGTCGCGGATGGTCAATTAAATGCGGTGATGATACCTCGGGCATTATTTTCTAAATTAATGGAAAAACACCCTGAATTTAGCCTCTACATTTTTTCACTTTTTGGCGAACGACTCGTCGATCTGATGCGCTTGATTGAAGAGGTTTCGTTTCGCAAACTCGATCAACGCTTAGCCGTCTTGTTACTGCGTAAAGGAAGACACATCCAAACAACTCACCAAAGTCTTGCCGATGAACTGGGGAGTGTTCGAGAAATCATTAGCCGACTTTTAAAAAACTTTGCTGAGCAAGGAATAGTGGAACTCGGCCGAGAAAGAATTACGATTTTGGATGAAAAAGCGTTAGAAGCGATCAC
This sequence comes from uncultured Vibrio sp., assembly GCA_947504195.1. GTDB lineage: Bacteria > Pseudomonadota > Gammaproteobacteria > Enterobacterales > Vibrionaceae > Vibrio. Next base: position 347,482 of record CANNGN010000003.1, read on the forward strand.
GGTATAGGTACACGTCAATAAAAAGCCAACCCTATGTAACAAAAGTCACATACGTTAAAATCACCTTTCTCTAATATATCCATCTCAATAACAAAGATTGGACTATTACTATGAATAAAAACGTAGGCGGCATCGACAAAACTTTACGCATTATCGCGGGAATCGTACTCCTAGCATTGACGTTTGTACTCGCAAATGAAAACGGTTTATGGCTGTGGGGCTTAATTGGGATTATTCCACTAGCAACGGGCTTACTCAGCAGATGCCCTATTTATCCACTGCTCGGGTTTAGCTCTTGCCCACTAAAACGTTCTGAGTAAAAACTCGTCTAGATAAGCGCGAAGGTAACGTTGTTTAACATAAGTCACCGAACATAAAACACAAAAAAGTCGCCCAATATTGGCGACTTTTTAGGGTGTTTGCCCTAACTCTACTCAATGATTAAAATATCAACTAACGGGACATCTTAACCAGCGACTTTCCAAGTAAGCAATCAAGAGTATGTTCCGCTTCACTGCCTAATTTCTCTACGCTTATTTCATACAAGCTATCTAAACCCTTTTTAGAAAAGTTTAACGACCCATCCGCAATCACAATGTGGTGGATAAATAATCGGAGAATAGCAACAAACCGATAGCTGGATAACGCTTCGGTCCAACTTTGTTTAAACGTTTCGATACCGCCATCGAATACTAAATGCTCAACAAATATTTTAAATAGAGTTCCATCTATAGCATCGGTAAAGTCGGTTTTTCTCGGAAAATGATGGCTAATTCCGGTACGAGAGATCCCTGTGTATTCACTTAATGTCGTATATGACATTTTGTCATAGCCTAATTCAAGCATCTGTTCGACAACGGCTTCTTTTATAATTCGAATCGTTTGCTCTGTGTCTTCTTTACTTCTTTTTGGCATACTTTAGGCTCTCCCAAACGCGCATAGGAACTACAGCACCCACATACCGAATTGAAGGGATTCAATTCATTCATGAGTTATAAAACGATGGTGTTGCAAATATCACGGTCTACCTTGTGTAATGAATAATCTCGATTCATTGAGGCTACGGCAATCATTCTGCTTAAATTATGCTAGCTCAATGGCATAATGCATGTTGGATTCGTGAAGACAATCACATAGGTAGCGCGCCACGCCATTGATTAGCAAACTTATATCGATCAACATTTTGTTTTTTAGTCTGGCGCTAGAGGTTGGTTAAGATCTACAATACCAACATTATTATCAAGGGGATTTAGATTATGAGTAACAATACCAATGTAGAAAGCGATGTTTGTGAAGCGTGCGGAACATCTGGTGAAATTGGCTTTATCATTAAAGAAGGCGATGAGGTAGCGGAAGTTTCCATTACGGCGTCTTCGAAAGAGTTGCTTGAGTCGGAGTTATCTAAATACATCGAATTGGCAAAAACGGTATGTTCCGCAGTAGAGTATGAAAGCAGTGAGCTCACAGACGAGTCAACTCAATTAGAAGCTCGTTTTAAATTCGAAGTCAGTGCTGAAAAGCTCATTTTTGAACTTAAATCGCGTTCACTTACGCGTTAATCTTAGTATAAGATCCAATAAAGCGGCCTCGTGTCGCTTTTTGTCTTTTTAGTCCTCAATTTTGCGAGTCGGTAAGATCTGACCCATACTCTAAAAAACCAATGACTAAAGCCCGTTTATGCACCGACCTCTCTTCCTTGTCCTATTTCTTGTTTTGCACTCATTCTCTTTTTCAGTGAGTAGCGAGCCTTTAACTCAACTTCATATGCTCAACTATCTCGATAACTACGGCAATTTAGACTTACGCCAACGAGCATTCACCGCACTACCGGATGGATTGGTCGTTAAGAATGATCTCGATATATCTAGAACAAAAATGACGCAGTTACCACAAGGGTTAGAAGTCAACGGCAACCTTATTGCGACCAACTGTTTATTGGAGAAGGTTCAACCTGGTACGAAAGTCGTTGGTTTTGGCAATTTTATTGGTGCCAAAATCAAACGTTGGCCTGCAGGTATTATTATTGGAGGCTACCTGAATTTCACCGATACCCCATTAAACAGTTTGCCACCAAACCTCTCGGTAAAAGGCGATCTAAGTGTCATACGCACACCACTTTCAGAATTACCGAATAGAATAAAGATCGCGGGAAATCTCTACATTGGGGGCTCCGCCATTACGCAATTTCCAGACACAATGACGGTAGAAGGCAATATTTACTTAGGAGGTAACGTTATTACCAAGTGGCCTACCAACCTAACGTTAGGAGGCGCTGTCGCAAAATAAAGCCCCGCAATTGCGAGGCTAACATTAACTAATATCGTGAAGCTTATTCGCGACTGGATTGGCGTATGAAGCGAGGAGATATGGATGAGCTTCTGCGGGAAGTTTGGATAACTTCTCATCGAGACACTCTCGTGTCGCGTCAGTAACCTCTTCATCTTCATTTTTCGCAGCGAGATTATTAATAGGGAAAAGTTTGTAGTTAACATGTATTTGACGGTCGATCTCTTGGGCTAAAGCTTCTGGTGTCTCGAAATCACCATCGATAACGTCACCAAACGCGACTTCTACACGCCCTTTATTGCCCACAAGACCTTGAATGATACTATCAATATCTTCAAATTCACTCTTCTTGTAACTGCCATGGGCTGCTTTTTGGTATAACTCATTGGCTTTCGCTAAATCACAAGGATCGTTTTCATATGAAATTGATACCGGTACAATTTTAAGCTCTTTGATATAGTCAGAGAATTGAACTTTCTGTTTACGTCCTTCAACAAAAAGCATTTTTAAAATCGCTGGATCGGTAAAGTCATTGCCATCTTTCGCACGCCCCTCTTTCTGAGCAATCCAGATCGAGTTTTTGGAATCCAAAGAATGTTTAATGTAACTAGACAAAGTACCCAGCGCCTTCATCATTTCTCTCGGAGCCTTAGCGGAACGTTTAACAATAAAGCTCTTATTAATTCTCATTAACTCAGTCACACAAGGTTTGCGTAATAAGTTATCGCCGATAGCAATGCGTACTGTTTGGTGGCCAGTAATATATAACCCATAATTAACGAGTGCTGGATCCATTGCGATATCACGATGATTCGAAATAAATAAGTATGATGTCGACTTATCGAGCTTATCCAAACCGGTATACGCAACTCCATCAGTCGTAGATTCAAGAGAACGTTCTAGATAGCTCTTAACTTCTTTCTGAATAGCGTCCACACTCGTCAATTTTACCCATTTATATTTAAGGTAAACCTTAACGAAAGGAGACATAAGTACACGTACTAAGTGATTTTTACTGGAAAAACGATGCTTAATGATGGCGTTAATAAATTCATCATCATTAATTAAACGATCAAGAGCTGCTGGGATTTCATCGTCGTTGTAAGGGCGAATATCAAAGTATGGATCGTTGTCTGAGTTCATAATCACTACGGTCGGTTAAAAAACTCGTCTATTCTACGCGTAGTTGACATAAGTGATAGGTATCGATGAAAAAAAAGTAAATGGTCTGACCTCTAGTAAGGTTAATCTCACGCTTAAGTTGGCCTTTTAGCCTCTAAAGCGGTACCCTTGCCGAGAATTAGATGAATGAGAAAAAAAATGAACTACGCTGTAAACCTTGAATACCATGATTGTAAACATTTGATAGTGACACCAAGAAAACGGTCACTCAAACACAGTTTACTTTATGTTCATTCGGGTTTGGTATTACTGCGCTTAGGTAAGCGAGAATATGCTATTGAGGAAGGCCAAGCATGGTGGATTCCAGCAGATTGCCTTGTCAGTCTATCTTTTGTGCCTAACTCTCAGTCAACTCAAGTTGATTTATCACAACGTACGGTTTTAAATTTTCCGAATCAATCTGGACGTGTTGAGCTCTCAGAGCTTGCTTTACAAAGCCTTTTACGTCTTTCATCTATAGAACGTAGCCATCCACTTTATGCACCTATTTCAGAATTATTGAAATATGAGGCCACTCAATTCAAACCACTGTTAATTGATTCTCCAATGAGTAATGCTATTTCTCAATGGAAACCTAACTCTGTTAAGCACAACGATTCAATATTGGACGCGGAATTGCAACTTGCTCTATTAATACGAGAAGCGCGTAAATTGGAACTATCAGGTAGAGCAGAGTCACAAATTGCCGCTCAATGGTTCGATGGTAATACTCTGCAATATCAGCAACTAAAAGCCATATTGTTGGCCTAAATCCAGATATGCTTCAGTCGAATGCATTCGCTTTTTTTAATTGTGCTCTGCTACCGTTAAATCGTAAAAATGATAAAATCTAGAATTCAATCTCTACATCAGTAAGTGGAACGCAACAACACGCCAGTACCATTCCGGCTTCGGTATCGATATGAGCCAATGCAGGCGCATCTTGTTGCTCAACCTCTCCTTTCGTTACTTTAACTCGACATGCTCCACATAACCCAGCTCGACAACTGCTCGCAATTGGAACACCGTTTCGCTCACTCTGCTCTAATAATGTAAACTGATTGTTTCCTAAGATAGAAACACCGTTAAATTTCAAATTTAGCGTACTATGAGAAGTGTCGTTATCTGTGGCTAAAGCATTATCTGCATCCAAAAGGTTTGCAGCATGAGTATTGTCTTCATAATGATCACCATCTTGATATTCCAAAACTTCTACAACATCATTTTGATGAATAAAACCTTCATTTAATGGCACGAGATTCTGACCAAAGAAGATACCTCCTCGCTCGTCCGCTCTAAAGGTTGCCAAGGTTTTCAACGGCTCTTGTGAGGGTCTAAAGTCACCTTTTTCTACGTCAACAGTGGTCAACACACAACGTTCACAGGGCTTTGATATAAGAAACTCAACCTCACCTATTCTAATTTTTTTCCATTTATCTTCAGCAAACGGCTCACTTCCAGCAACGACTAAGTTTGGCCGAAATTGAGCCATCTTATGATCTACCGAGCTACGAGAATTTAGCTCTTCTAACGATGCTTCGCCAATCAAAAGTAAAGGATACCCATCAGCAAAACTAACATTATGCCCAAACTTCTCGCGTACTCGATTTGACTGTTCGCCACTATAAAGTAGCTGAACGGGCTCGCCAACAATATCGCTAAACCATTCACTCGCCTGTTTGGTCGTACTGTATGCAGAAAAAGTATCACTCCAGACCGACGTTTCTACTTCTGATAAATCAAATTGATGGTATTGGATCACCAGATCACTTTTATTGGGATAACTAAAGCGAATACCATTGGCCAAAAATGCCGAACGTATTTTAACCATTTGTGGAAAACGCCTCGCGGTCACCATTCTCCCATTATAGAGCGCTAACATAAATCTGCGATCAAACGTAAGGCCTTGTTTTTCGACCCATACAGATGAAAATGAGACACCTGCTATGGATTTCACGGGATAAACAGTAACTTGAGATAATTCCAGTTGGGACATTTTCACTTCCTAGCTCAGCTAACAGGTTTTAGCTCTCGATAATAATCGAAATTATTTCGTATGACTATTTGTTTAATCTGATGTTCTCATCTCGAATTATCGGATGAAATTTTTCTGTATATCTTCTATTATGCTGGCGATTCAATTAGGGTTGGAGTGACTAATTGGGGCTTTTTCTAGGTATTATTTACATTAATTGGTGGAGCTTAAAATGACTAAAATAACAATGACTCGTCCTGACGATTGGCATGTACACTTGCGAGATGGTGACGTATTACCTGATACCGTTCGTGATATTAGCCGATACAATGGACGCGCACTCATTATGCCCAATACCGTTCCACCGACAACAAATACCGAACAAGCATTAGCATACCGAGAGCGTATTTTAGCACACAACACCAATTCAACTTTCTCGCCTTTAATGTCACTTTATCTTACTGATAGCACCAGTGTTGAAGAGATCACGAAAGCAAAAGAAACGGGGTTAATCGTAGCGGCAAAACTCTACCCTGCTGGAGCGACAACGAACTCCGACTCAGGTGTTACTGACCCGAAGAATATTTATCCAGTACTTGAAGCGATGGAAAAAGCAGGAATGCTTCTTCTAATTCATGGTGAAGTCACAACACATGATGTCGATATTTTTGATCGTGAAAAGCAATTTTTAGAAACAGTCTTGGCTCCGATAGTGAATGATTTCCCAAATTTAAAAATCGTTATTGAACATATTACGACGAAAGAAGCTGCAGACTTTGTAATAAATGCAAATGAGAACGTTGCAGCGACGATTACTGCTCACCACTTAATGTTCAATCGAAATCATATGCTGGTAGGTGGAATCAAACCTCATTTTTATTGCTTACCTATTCTAAAACGCAGTACCCACCAACAAGCGTTAGTCGCAGCTGCGACATCTGGTAGCAAGAAGTTCTTTCTAGGGACAGATTCAGCACCACACGCAAAAGGCCTAAAAGAGAATGCCTGTGGGTGTGCTGGCTCATATACTGCGCACGCCGCGTTAGAGCTCTATGCAGAAGTGTTTGAACAAGCAGGTAAATTAGAAAACCTAGAAGCCTTTGCCTCATTCAATGGTCCAGATTTCTACGGATTACCACGTAACAGTGACAAAGTAATATTAGAAAAGTCAGCATGGACAGTTGATGCAGTGATGCCATTTGGTTCAAATGATGTCGTACCAATAAAAGCAGGTGAAACTGTTGAGTGGTCGGTAAAAGAGTGTCTCTAATATACTGATTTATTTAGTCCAAAAATAAACTGATCCTTCTTAGTCGATCAGTTTATTTTTGGATACTCATATAGACATAATAACTGTTTCAACTCCAACTCATTCATGTGATTTACACCGCACCATCTCAGAGTATCGTCACCCCTTTTTTGTTATCAAAAGAAAGTGATATTTATTATCAAAAACGTAGCCACCCTAACATTGTTACTCTATAATTTTTAACTATTAAAGATATTAGCATTCACATTTGTCCATATGTTTGTATTAGTTAAGCTATATAATTAAAGCCTTATTTAGCTTTCTCCACGATACAAAATGTCTGTACTATGCAATTGATAGGTTCAGTTGTTGTAGTTACAAATTAACATTCACCTGTTTATCCGTGAGCCTAAAAATGATCAAACTAGCTTTTTATTACATCTTTTTAAGTAAATTACCTTCTGCACGTTTTACGCCTATCTTTTCAAATTGGCGAGTTTGGTATTTTCAGAATATCTTAAAAATAATGAAAAAGGGTGGAAACCCAGCCATGATTGGCAACAATGTTTACATTGCGAAGGGAGATAAAGTGAGCTTTGGAAGCGGCTGCCGTATCAATGAAAACCTTTATCTAGAAAAAGTAACAATTGGCGATGACGTTTTAATTGCACCTAATGTTACGATTCTAAGCCGTATGCATGAATTTGAACGTATTGATATACCGATGTCACTACAAGGATATCGCGAAGAAAAAATTGTCACAATTGGCGACGATGTTTGGCTTGGTCGGAATGTTGTTGTTCTTCCTGGTGTGACAATAGCGAAAGGAGCCATAGTCGCAGCTGGAGCCATTGTGACAAAGGATGTACCTGAATACGCGGTTGTCGGCGGTGTGCCAGCTCAAATTTTAACAAACCGTAAAAAAGATGATACTAATGGTGCTGGAAACTAGTACCGAGGTGTAAATACTGAACTTCGCCAAATAGCACTGCATCTATTAAGTAGTGCTAGGTCTTATGAATAAGGAAAAATACAAATGTCTCTCGTCCTATACTACTCTCCGGGCGCTTGTTCTGGAGTGACTATCAATGCCATCGAAGAATTAGGTTTAGAATGTGAATACCGTAAGATTGAACTATCAACGGGGGCACATAAAACGGAAGAATACCTAAAAATTAACCCGTTTGGTAAAGTTCCCGCTTTGGTAAAAGATGGTCAGCTTTTAACTGAAAACCCTGCAATCTTAATTTATCTCAATTCTCTTACCACCGACGCTCGTGTGATTCCTGATACAGATGATGCTTACCAGCGTTCGCTTTATTATTCTGATCTAATGTGGCTTTCTAGTTCGGTACACCCTTCCGTTAGACATGTATGCATGCCGGGATATTATACCTTGAACGAAGACACAACGGATGTCGTTGCTAAAGGCCGACTTGCACTAACTAACTATCTCAAAATGGCAGACGATCGTTTGGCTACGTCGAAATTTTGGTACGGTGATGAATGGGCAATTGTGGATACCTATCTACATTGGTGCTACACCCGAGCAGAAAAAGGCGGTTTTGCGTTGGATGATTTCCCTGCTTTGATTGCACATCGACAAAGAGTCGAGCAAAAACCAAGTTTCAAACGTCGATTTAACGTTGAGTTTGGTGAGTAATCAAACTTTCCTCTCCAAACATTAATTCAACTTGTTAATATTTCGAAGTTGACGATACCGCGAATTAAGTCGTCACTTCGAATTTTGATAACTATTAACACTAGATAAATCTATCATCTGCCTTTAAGAAATTATCACAAAACGTATTTGCGTCGACAGGCTTGCTATACATATAGCCTTGGGCCAGTGAACATCCTTGAGAAATTAAAAACGCCTCTTGCTTTTCATTTTCAACACCTTCTGCGATAACCCCAACCTCCATATTGTTCGCGAGATCAATGATGGTCTTAACGATGGCACAATCTCCTTTGTCCTCGGGTACATCATTCACAAAAGAACGATCTATTTTCAACGTTGAAATTGGAAGTTTTTGTAAATAACGTAGTGAAGAGTAACTGGTACCAAAGTCATCAATCGAAACACTAATGCCTAAATTCCGCAACACTTGCAGTTGTTTAGCTACGTTATTCATATCGTTCATTAGATAACTCTCCGTTACTTCTAATGAAAGTGAACTTGGTGACAACCCTGTCGTGACTAAACACTCCTTTACGATATCGGTAAAGCTAGCTTGAAGAAGCTGATTGCCAGACACATTTACCGAAATCGTACCCATGAAACCATAGAGAGATTGCCACTCTTGCATTTGACGACATGCTTCATATAAAACCCAATGACCCATGCTAAGAATCACACCACTCTCTTCTGCAACTGGAATAAACTTATCAGGTGGGATCATACCAAGCTTAGGGTGCATCCAACGAATTAGAGCTTCAGAACCGACAACTGTGTGGCTATTCATATCGATCTGGGGCTGATAGAAGAGGCAGAACTCATTATTCTCTAACGCAGAGCGCAGGTTTTTCTCCAAATTAAATCGCTCTGTAACCTGTAAGCGTAAGTTCTCATTAGATAGTTGGTAGGTATTTCTCCCCAACCTTTTGGCTTGGTACATTGCCGCATCTGCGCTTTGAATCAGCTCTTTCTCATTGGTAGCATCGTAAGGGTAAATACTGACACCAATGCTTGCAGACACAAACAGCTGATGTTCATCAAGTAATACTGGCTGATTGAGCTCTTCTAATATTAATTTACAAAGCGACTCTACATTTTCCGGATCATCAAAGTCATTTAACAGCAACAAGAACTCGTCGCCACCCGAACGAGCAAGAACATCCGATTTACGAATGTGTCTTTGCAACCGCTTGGCGATATCTTTCAGTACGTTATCCCCAATAACATGCCCTAAAGAGTCATTGATCACCTTGAATCGGTCTAAATCTAAGAAAAATACCGCAAGTAATTTATCATTGCTCTCTGCATCCAACAGCGATTTTGCTAAGTATTTAGAAAAAACTCGTCGATTAGGTAAACCAGTTAAAATATCATGGTCAGCGATATACCGAAGTTGTTCTTTGGTTCTATAGCGCTCAGTAATGTCGTCGATTTTAACAACCACACCTTCAACTTCATCGCTATCTTTCGGGTAGTAAGGATGATAGCTCACATTAATAAAGCGTCGCCCTAAAGAAGGGAACGAAACCCAAGTTTCATAGCTCACTTCCTTGCCACACAACGCTTGATCGAATTTCGGTTTTATCACATTGTGGAAAAAACTATCACCAAATAGTTCTCGAGACGTTTTACCAATTATCGCGTGATGGCTTAACCTAAAGGCATTTAGATATGTTTCGTTGACGGCTTGATAGGTATAATTTTTATCTTCATATGATAGAAAGTCTTGAGATACCGACATGATTTTCTCATATTGCATTAAAATCTGTTCAGCTTTGCGCATTTCAGTAATGTCATTGGCAATAATCAATATCTGTTGTTCGCCTTTCTGATTTACAAACGGCTTTTTGGTCGACATATAATGATGCCGATTCCCCGTTTTTACATCGAAAGAATCTTCATAGACAATCTGAGTTTCGCCCTTGTCCATAATGGAACGCACATTGTGTCTAAAGTTGTCTGCGTGTTTCAGATGGGGCAAATAATCTCGATCGTCTTTACCTATCATCGAATCTGGTGAATCAACGTTATATAAATTCGCTAATGCTTTATTAGTTAAAACAAACTTACCATCGTAATCTTTTACGATGAAAGGACTTGGGAGTTCGTCGATCACTTGCCTAAACAGATTTTTCTGTTCTTCGAGATCTGTTTGAATATTTCTAAGCTCGGTAACATCGGTCGCAACCAGCAAAATGTGTTTTTCATTATTGTTGTGAACAAAGGGCTTTTTAATCGACTGAAAATTTCGAAGGTTTCCGGTATGCACATCGATAGAATCTTCGAATACGGTTCTCGTTTTTCCGTCATCCATTATCTGACGAACATTTTTCCTAAACAATTCAGCCAACTTTTTATCAGGAATATAATCGCCATCATCTTTTCCTATCATGGATTCAGGAGACGGAGCGCCGTACAATTCAGCCACGGCTTTATTAGTCAGAACAAACTTTCCATTATAATCTTTTACTACAAGAGGGCTTGGTACTTCGTTGATTAGAAAACGTAAAAGTTCATTTTGATCGGAAGTATGAGATTCAATACAACAATTTAATTCTTCTTTACCTAATGAGAATTTCGACATATCTGTAACATGAATGACAATACACTCATCTTGTGAATTTTTTTCATAAGTGATGGTCAAGTAAACCGGCAGTGTGTCTTTACTATAAGTTTGAAAACATAACTCCAAGGTTTGAAAAGGTGTTTTTCTTTTTGCTTCAGAAAAATAATCATCAATCAAAAAAGTCGGCGCAATATATTGAATAGACTGATTTTGGAGATGTTGAGATGTATATCCTAATCGTGTTGCAATTAGCTCGCTGGCGTATAATACAATGCCACTACGATCAACGATAAGTATTGAACTCGGCAACTTACTGGAACTCGAAACAATAATATCGGAATACTGCTCAGATCGTGATGTCATAAAGATGGGTACCAATGTGAAGAATAAATTTAGCAACAACTAGTTATATAGAAATAATGTTCAAACTAGTGTGACCAATATAAAGAATAGCAGCATTCATATAATCCACTAGTTACCCAACTGTGAAAATTAAATTCCAATAATAAAAAACGCCAAGCTATTTTTATTAGCTTGGCGTTTTTTATTTAACATGAACTAGTGGCGCGCTATTTAGGTACTCACATAGCCGTACACTATCGATTAAACTAATTGCAGCTTAGCATCGCATGGTTAATGTGCAGTGCCCCGGACTTTATGAACGACTGACATTAGCGCCATCACCACAAGCCCTACAGCAAAACCAATCACCCCTGTAAGAAGTGATTCAGCGACAATTGTAAATGAGCCCATAGATTCTGGCTTAATCAGCGCAACCAAGATGTGATGCACCCATTCAATATTGTGAACAACAATCCCACCACCGACGAGAAACATTGCAATTGTGCCAACAAACCCTAATGTCTTCATTAACTTGGGAGCAAACGAAATAATCCCTTGCCCAATAGAATTTAGCACTCCTTCACCACCAGATTTTCGTTCTAAATAAAATCCTAAGTCATCGAGCTTAACGATTCCAGCGACTAAGCCATAAACCCCAATTGTCATTGCAATTGCAATTAAAGAGACTACCAGTATCTGGCTTATAAGAGCCGCACCTTGAACCGTTCCCAGAACGATAACGATAATTTCCGCAGATAAAATAAAATCGGTTCTAATCGCACCATTTATCTTCTTACGTTCATACTCTTCAACTGACATACCTTTCAAAGGATCTGCATCTTTATCTTCTGCTGACTTCTTGTGAAAGAACTTTTCTACTACTTTCTCTGCACCTTCAAAGCAAAGATATAGTCCACCCATTAACAACATTGGGATAATAATCCAAGGGATAAAAGCACTGAACAATAAAGCGACTGGGACGAGTATGCATTTGTTCTTCATTGAGCCTTTAGCAACCGCCCAAACCACCGGAATTTCACGTTCAGCCGAAACACCCGAAACCTGCTGAGCATTCAGAGCTAGATCATCACCCAATACACCCGCTGTTTTCTTTGCAGCCACTTTTGACATCACAGCAACATCATCCAATACTGTTGCGATATCATCTAATAGAGTTAATAAACTCGCTCCCGCCATAATTTTATCTCTTGTTGAATTATTGTTATTACGATGTAATTTAACATTCTAACCCAATAATTAGCACCAAATAAATTTCAACAAGTCTCATATATAAAACACAATCTAAAATTTGCAACTTCAACTAACTTGTTTATACTCAAATATGCAATCAAGCACTTAATTTACACAAGGATGAAATTATGAGCATTGAGTATCGCTATCCTATAGGCTCCGCTGGCCACACATGGAATGACATCGATAAAGGTCAGTGGCTTGAACAAGCAAAAAACATACAACGGAGCTACAAAGACGACATCGTTGATCTCATTCAGAGTACAGCAGAAACCTTCTCAGTAACCCGCTATGGAGCATTAACCTACGATCCCGATAGATACCAATTGTATTGCCTTAAATCATCACAATGGGATGACACCAAACCAATCGTATTGATCACTGGCGGGGTTCATGGGTACGAAACGAGTGGCGTTATAGGAGCACTTGAATTCGCGCAACAACACGCTCAACAATTCAGTGACAAGTTTAATTTCCTAATCTTTCCATGTATCAGCCCATGGGCTTACGAAACCGTCAACCGCTGGAACCCTCAGTGCATTGATCCAAATCGTTCTTTCTATTTCAACTCTCCTAGCGAAGAAGCCTCTAATTTTATTCATTACATCGAGCCTTATTTGAATGATGTTGTTGCGCATTTCGACCTGCACGAAACCACAGATACGGATGCGACCATTTTTAGGCCAGCGGCAGCAGCTCGTGATGGGCGTGAGTTTTCTTCCTTAGACATACCCGACGGATTCTATGTCGTCACCAATAGCGAACTGCCAGTTCTGGACTTTCATTCAGCCATTATTAACGCCGTAGCCAACGTAACTCATATCGCACAGCCAGACGAAAATGGCCGACTTATCGGTACAAGAGTACAGCAACCCGGAATCATTCAGTATGCGATGAAACCTCTTGGACTATGCGGTGGAGTTACGCCATGTTTGTACTCAGTAACCACTGAAGTCTATCCGGATAGTAAAAATATCGATGATGAAACCTGTGTATTGGCGCAAGTCACTGCGATTCAAGCGGGGCTAACTTTCTTAAAGAATAAGGGATAAATAGCGATTCTTGTATTGCTCCGGTGTAAGTTTGGCATAACGCTTAAACATGGTGATAAATGGGCTGGTTTGTTGATAGCCTAGCGCCAGCGCAACTTCTTTAACTGATCGTCCACTACGCAACAACTCCATCGAATAGAGATAGCGGACTCTTAATCGCCACTCAGTAAAACTCATTCCCAATTCCGCTTGGCAATATCGTGCTAATGTTCGCTCTGTTGTATGAACGGCATCGGCCCATTGTTTAAGGCTAGTATCGTCCGCAGGGTCCTCTTCCACCGCCGCAAGAATCGGAGCAAGATATTTATGTGTTGAAGATGGCACAAAGTGATGCTCGATCTCCTGAGATCCAAATTGGTCTAAAATAACCTGCACCATACGCAAATCTTGCTCGCGGTTAGGAACGTCGATGTTTCGTTGACGAAAATTCTCAACAATAGAGGCAACGATTGGAGTAACTTGGATTAGGCTAGTCCGCTGGGGAAAGGACGATGTCATTGAATCAGAAATATTTAGCGAACAATACTCGATTGGCTTGCGGTTATAGCTACGATGCTGGACCCCAGACGGAACCCAAATTGCCAAATGTGGCGGTGCTAAAAAACGGGTGTCTTCAGCTTCCATTTCAAGGATACCACCAGAAATTAACTGAACCTGCCCCCATGGGTGACTATGAACTCTGGTTTCGGTATTTGATAAAAAAGCGTCAAAATTCATAAATACATCCGCAGGAGCTTCTTCTATCGCCAACTTTGGATGAAGATTACGAGTAGGGGAGACTTTTTTCATACAAGGGCTATTTCGCTTCAAGGAAAGATTTAAGATTCAATTAGATAACATTTATCATAACATAGTCACGTTTGATCGAAATATGCCACTTTGCCTATATACTGATTTCTCTATATATTAAGATAAAGCAGTTAAGATAAACCTAACGTGTCACAGTGAAACAGGAATAAAACGATGATTTCTAAATGGGCTTTTCGCTTTAATCAAATGGCGGAACTAGTAGCTTCATGGAGTAAAGATCCCTCCACTCAGGTTGGAGCGGTGATCACAAAAAACAACCGAATCGTTTCTGTTGGCTTTAATGGCTATCCTCACGGTATTTCAGACCGTGCAGATATAGATGAACGTGAAATGAAGTACCTCAAAACATTACATGCTGAAGAAAATGCCATTTTGTTTGCTAAGCGCGATCTCGACGGTTGCGATATTTTCGTTACTCATTTCCCTTGCCCAAACTGCGCAGCCAAAATTATTCAGACCGGAATATCAAGCGTCTATTGCCCAGAACAAACGCCCGACTTTCTGTCGCGCTGGGGTGATAAAGTTAAGGTAAGCGAAGAGATGTTTATTGAAGCAGATGTCAAAGTACATTGGTTACCAACTGAAGAAATCTTATCCCATCAATAAAGCATAGTTAAATGAAATAACCCGCTTTATGTATGCGGGTTATTTTTATTATCCAATTTCAACTTCAACGTCAGAATGAACAGTGGTAGAACATGCAAGAACATAGCCATTTTCTATATCTTCATCACTGAGTGTTTCTCGGCTTCGTCGTTCAATGTCACCCGACACAACCTTACACTTACACGAACCACACATTCCACTACGACAAGCGATAATAATAGGCAAGCCAGACTCTTCGAGTTTATCTGCCAATGTTGCTCCTGCTTCAATTTCAGCTTCGATGCCAAAACCGGGCACATTTAAGCTAAACGACTCTCCACTGGCTTCTCCTGATTCGTCGCTTTGCTCTGGTTGATTAAAGCTCTCTTGATAGAACATCGACATATCAACGCCTAATTCAGATGAATACTGCTCTACATCATTCATAAATGTTGCGGGGCCACAAGTGAAAACTGAACGAGAAGCAATATCTGGACATAGTGACTCAAGCCACTCTCGACTGAGGCGTCCCACCGCAAACCCAAGTTCATTCTCTTCTTTAAGCAAAAGTTTTAGCTTAAATTGATCATGCGTTGCCGCCAGCATTTGCAATTCTTCAAAATAAATAGTGTTTTCAGGATTGCGAGCAATATGAATAAACTCAATATCCACGTTACCATCGAGTAACCATTGCTTAGCCATTGACATCACTGGAGTGATTCCACATCCAGCAGAGATCAATACGACCTTGTTCTCATGATGACAATCGCGTGAATTAAATTGTCCTTGAGGTGCAAGCACTTTAACTTCGGCCGTTGCCGATAACGTATCGACAATATGGTTAGAAACTAATCCATTTTCAACTCGCTTAACCGTAAAACATAATGAACCAGAGTGAGGCAATGAACTGATCGAGTAAGCCCTATAATGGTACTGCCCATCAATTTCAAAGCCTAAACTCGCAAACTGCCCCGGTTTAAAATCGATGGGTTCTGGGCTTTCTGTAGTTTGTAATTCGAAACTGACTGAATCGGGGGTTTCCTGCCATACATCACTACAGTGGAATTCTAGCGGTACACTTTGTGACCACATCATCGTTTTTCTCCCAAATAAAATTGGCCCTGATAATCAGGGCCAAGCATTGCGTGATAACTTACGCGGCTAAGATTGTTTTCAGATCTTCGTCAACAGTAGAAATACTGCGCATATCAAATTCTTTCTCTAATATTTCCATTAGATTTTCTGTTAGGAATGCCGGTGCTGTCGGACCGGTATAGATTCCTTTTACACCAAGAGCTAATAGAGTAAGTAAGATAACGATCGCTTTTTGCTCAAACCATGAAAGCACAAGTGTTAGTGGCAAGTCGTTAACACCACAGTCAAATTCTTTTGCCAATGCTAAAGCCAATTGAATGGCAGAGTAAGCATCATTACATTGGCCGACATCGAGGAGACGAGGAATGCCATTGATGTCGCCATAATTATTTTTATTAAAGCGATATTTACCGCATGCCAACGTTAAGATTAAGCTATCTTCTGGTGTCTTATTCGCAAACTCAGTGTAATAACTGCGTTCTGCTTTATCACCATCACAGCCACCAACAAGGAAGAAATGCTTAATGTTGCCTTGCTTAACTTGATCAATCACGGCAGGAGCAGCTTGCATCAGAGCATTGCGCCCAAATCCAATTGTGATCATTTGCTCTAACTCATCGTGTTTAAAACCTTCTAAGCTCAGCGCCGAAGCAATCACCTCAGAAAAATCATCTCCTTCGATATGAGATACGCCAGGCCAACCCACAATGCTGCGCGTGAACATACGATCGCCATATTGTCCTGTGTTAGGGTTTAATAGGCAGTTAGATGTCATCACAATAGGGCCAGGGAAGTTAGCAAATTCCTTCTGTTGATTCTGCCACGCACTACCATAGTTACCCACTAGATGCTTATATTGCTTAAGTTTTGGATAGGAGTGGGCAGGAAGCATTTCACCATTGGTATAAACATTAATGCCTTTGCCTTCGGTTTGCTGAAGGATTTTCTCTAAATCATGTAAATCATGTCCAGAGACTAAAATACATTTTCCCTTAACAGCTTTAACATTAACCGTCGTCGGCTCTGGATGTCCGAAGCTCTCAGTTTCTCCTAGATCAAGCAGCTCCATAATACGGAAATTCATCAAACCAATTTGCATTGCACAATCTAACAACGGTTTTGCATCAGTAGGATCACTTCCCAACCAACCCATGATTTGATGGTACTCGCCATATACTGCTTCATCAGTCTGACCCAATACAAGTGCATGCTCCATATAGGCAGCAGCACCTTTCAAACCATATAAACAAAGCAGGCGTAAGCCCATGATATCTTCATCAACCAAATCTTTACCGCGGTTTACCGCAGCTTGAGGTGCCAGTGAAAGTATTTGAGAATCATCTTCAGGAAGGTCAAATTGAGCCGCAGCTGTCAACGGTGGAAGTTCTTTATTCTCTAGCGCAAATGCAGCTCTCACTTTTTGTTCTAATGAACGTCGAAATGCATTTGATTGCTGTGCGAATTCAGTGACACGTTGCGGATCAAAGTTAACGTTAGTTAATGTTGAAAAGAAGGCTTTTGGAGACCATTGATCGATCTCACTATCAATGATACCTACCTGACGACCGAGTTCAGCCCAAAACGATACACCTTGTAGGGAATATACTAATATATCTTGTAGATCAGAGACTTCTGCTGTTTTACCACACATACCTTGCGCGAATGAGCAGCCTTTTGCTACAGGCGTGTCCATTGTTTGTTCACATTGAATACAAAACATTTTTTAGCTCCAGTTATTATTATGCTGTGCGTGAGAACGCGTTTCTTTAAAGTAAACATTGCACGTCTCATGCCAACATCTAACACACTGAAAAGTAAGAGTTATATTCTATTTACATACTATTAACAAGGTCATTTAAACCTAAATCTCTTATAAAAAATACACAATAGTGTCTAAATGACTACTACGTAGTAACAATTACACGACACGCCAACCCTAGTAATACCAAACCAGACAACTGATCAATCAGTTTCGATTTTGCCTTCATCTTTTGAAATACATGAGGATTGGACACCAAAAGTGTAATCATCGTATACCACAATCCATCCACTGCAACTGGGGTAATGACAAGTATCACTTGGCTAAAAAGTTCGTGCCCTACTCCAACAAATTGGCTAAATAATGCGGTAAAAAAAAGCGCTATCTTTGGGTTTAGAATTGAAATCATAAACCCTTCTCGAGCAGACACCGTTAATCGGACCGTTTCCTGGCTCTCTAATTGGTCAGCCACTCCACCACTAGAGCGAATCGCCTTCCACCCTAAGTAAGCTAAGTAAGCCGCTCCAGCGTAACTGATTGATAAAAATAGCCAGTGCACCTTGTGAAGTAATATAGAGAGCCCTAACAATGATAAACATGCATAAATTCCAATGCCTAATGCGTGTGCCCAAGCTGTTGCAAGACCATTTAGCTTTCCTCCCGCCAGCGAATGCTTTAACACCATTGCCAAACTAGGCCCTGGAGACATAGCCCCCAATAAACAAACAACAAAGAGAGAAAACCATATTGAAACTGTCATGAATCATTCCTTAGTACATCCCGGGGCATAAGCATCGAAGTGAGTCGTGTATTTTGCCAAGTAGACTAAATATTTAAAATAAATACTGCAGCCCTATTTTTGTCTCGTGTATTATAGAGCCCGAACAATATGCAACCAAGAAATTATCAATAATTCAGGTGAATCTGTGGCCCAAGAACTAAAAAAAGAAATTTCTCTCGTGTCGGGAATTTCCCAACTTTCGACGACATTAATGGGAACAGGGCTTTTTATGATTCCTGCTATAGCAACCGGAATTGCAGGACAATACACACTCTGGGCTTGGCTATTTCTTTTTATTGCGGTTTCCCCTATTGCATTAACTTTTGCACAATTAGGTAAACAGTTTCCCAGTGCAGGAGGAACATCTCACTTCGTACGTCTCGCATTTAATGAACGGTTAGAGCATGCCGTTGCTTGGTTATTTGTCAGTGTAATCCCTGTTGGCATACCTGCTGCCGTAGTACTCGCCAGTGGTTTTTCTTCGCAGCTTTTACCAGAACCGTTGAACATACCGTGGATAGCTCAAAGTATCACAATAATACTTCTCACCATTGTTAATCTACTCGGAACGAAATCCAGTGGTCGTCTTCAATCACTAATAGCGCTTAGTGTCTTTGCCTTAGTTATTGCATTAGTATGGAAAGCCGATATAGGTAGTGTGGATATCTCATTGCCTGACTTTGACCAGAACCAATTCCCCGCAATCGCTTCTGCACTTGGGGTTATGTTTTGGTGCTTTGTCGGTATTGAAGCCTTTGCTCACATGGGAGAGGAATTTAAAAATCCACAACGAGATTTCCCAATCGCGATATTGGTAGGATGTCTAATCGCGGGAGTAACCTATTATGCCTGCTCTGTTGTTGTCTATAAATTAGGAGCATACGGCAGTAATGAATTTGATAACGCTTCAATCCCTTGGATAAGTGAGCACCTATTTGGCGCTCGATTTTCTGCAGTAATCAGTATTGTTGGGTTTTTCGCGTGTTTTGCGAGTATTAATCTATATGTCCAAAGTTTTGCACGAATGATTTGGGCGCAAGCACGGCAGTATCGTAGCCAAAGTCGCATTGCTAAAGTGTCAAGACGAGGCGTTCCAGTAAACGCAACTCTCGCGGTAATCATCACTATATTCATCTCGATGACATTAGGCGAAGTCACTGACTTAGATTTAGCATTTTTCCTGAAACTCGCGAATGGGATTTTTGTTCTGGTATATTGGCTTGCAATGCTAGCGGCTTACCGACTACTTGAAGGAAAACCGAAACTCTTAGCCGCTGTGTCATTAGCCTTATGCAGTGTTGTTATCTTTTGTTTAGGCTGGGCAATGCTGTACGCAGTCATAATATTCTTGTGTCTGAGTCAACCATGGTCCAAACACACCAATGAAAAACTGGCCTAAGGGATGTTTTAGGCCAGTTTCGTATCCAAATCCTTAAAAAACTACGATTGTGAGACCTGTTTAGGTTTTGAATGTTTGTCGAACAATGAGACTTCTTTGTAACGTAAACCAACATTTCCCAAAATCAGCATCGTTGCACCAAGAATTTGATACCAGTTTAATGACATATCAAGTGCCACCCAGTTTATCACCGCCGCAAAAACTGGAAACGTCATTTCAACCAATGTTGCATGTTGAGCACGAATACGTCCTAAGCCACGATAATATAGCCACATACCAACTAAACCACTTAGCAAAGCCATTCCTACAATCCAACTAATATCACTCGTTGGAATTCTGTTCACATTTACGTTCATCGAAACTGCAAACACAGAAAGTACCATTAACCCAGATAGGAAACGCCCCGAAAGATTCGCATTCGCAGGCACTTTATTGTTTGCTAAATACTTACCACAGACGGTTGCACAACCCCACGCAAACACTGCCAGCAACGTAAAACCGTAACCCAAGAAAATCGATTGAATGTCGTTGCTATAGTGAAGTGAAGTGGCACTTAGACCAGAAATATCCGGCCAAATCATAACCAAACTGCCCAAGAAAATAACACCTGCCCATTGAATGAAGCGTCTCTCTACCAGCTCTTTTAAAAATAGATAAGCCATAACAACAGCCACTATTGGCTGAAGTTTTTGCAATAGAATCACAACAGTTGGGTTTATGTATCGAAAGGCTTCGGTAAATGCGAGCGTACCAATAGCAGACCCAACTCCCCCAATAAAAAATAGGGCGAAATATGACTTGGTCGACAAATGGAACAAAACGCTTCGATTTCGCCAGATCAAAGGCAAAGTCACGAGCGCGAGTGTTATGTGTTCAAGAAGAACGATTTGTAAAGTGCTATAGCCTTGTTCTAATAAAGGGTAGCGAATAAGCGTGTCTAACGCCCATGTTAGGCAAGCTAACATAATAAAGAATGTACCTGTCATCTTTTTAATCTCCTACAAAGATGCACAGGGGTGATGATTGAATGGCCAAACGAACGTCACTCACTGATACTGACTCATCAGAATAAGAAGCTTCTTACCTAAAAAGTTTGGTAACACAGGTGATCACTCAGGTAGATCCACCGAAATGGATCACTAAGTTGTATTGGTCGATCTTCTTTCATCCGGACTATAACCGTCGGCTCTGGAATTTAACCAGATCTGCTGTCCTTATTCTTAACCGAATAAGCGCTCGCGGGCTTGCTTAGTTCTTAGCACTTAGCTTACCGCCGGTGGGGAGTTCCGCCCCGCCCTGAAGTTCGAAAAATAGTATATTTTGTATTCTCATACCCTCCTGTACAGCAAACTGTATAAGGGCAGTATGAAACGCGTTATTTATAGCTTAAATAACATCAATGTTGTAGTAATAAATGCTTCAGAAAATGAATTGTGAATAACTCATTCTTCTAACAATAATTTTCAACTTAGCAATATGAAATAATTAAAATAATAAATTCAAATAGATAGGAACAAACTATTTTACTTATACCTAATATAACTCCATTTCACCCGCCAGCTACTCATCAAACTATTAGCCACTAACTTGATCTAATACAAAGTCGCGGAATACCTTATTCGCCCTTGATAGGTAGCTATCATGGCGCCATGCTAAACTGAGATCGACTGAAAATGATTTCTCAAAAGGACGAGTTACAATGCTATCATCAGCTTGAATTGCAACTTTCCACATTGGCGAAACCGCATAACCCTGACGAATAATTGACTTAATCAACGGTAATAAATTACTGCTAAACGCCACCTTTGGAGCTAAATTAACTTCTCTACTTATCCGTTCAATTAATATGTGATGATAATAACCTTTTCGGAACAAGACCAACTCATGCGAAAGAAAATCATGGTAGCTAATCACCTCTTTTTCCGCTAACGGATGGTCGGCGGCCATGCAGACCACCATTTCTTCACGAATCAATTTTCCACTGGCTAATTCTGGAGTTAAATCTTTGTCCGCAACAACACCTAGTTCAACGGTTCCCGCCAACAACAGGTCGCGAATATTACGCGTTCCCGTATCCGTGACATTGATGTTTAATCCGGGGTATTGATGCTTAAATGCCATTAATAACGGAGGGAAATAGTAAGAACCCAGCACACTAGGCACGCAAATTTCGACTTCTCCAGTGTCCAATCCCTCTAAAGCTTGCATTGCCAATTTCGCGTCCTTTGCTTGACACAAAACTCGCCGAGCATGTTCGGTAAATTGAGTCCCAGCGGTCGTAATACTGACACCGCGTTCACGACGATGAAAGAGGTCAACTTTAAGCTCGGCTTCCAGCTTTTTAATGCTGGTACTAACCGCGGGCTGAGCTAAATTGAGTTGCCTTGCTGCCGCTGAGATCGATCCTGTTTCAACGACTGCAATAAAGTGTTTTAGCTGTCTTAATTCCATCTATCCCTCACCTATCTAACATCGAATCTCTTAACCAATTTGGCACGTATCGCATTCACTCCATTGCTAACTATACCTATAGTTTATATTTATGGAATTAATAAAAACAACATATTTTATTTATCATCATTAACTGGTTACTCTTATTGCATATCTATTTATTACTAACTGAATTTTTCAACCAACTTACTAGTAGCGAAAACGAAACAGTGAAAAAATTAACCCACTATAGCCGCATTATTACCGCAATCTGCCTTTCTTCAGTTGTAACATTCGCAAATATCTATTGGCTACAACCGTTACTCCCTGTCATCCAGCAAGAATTTAATATTGAACCATTGTCTGCTAACTTAGCGATGTCAGCGCCATTGTTAGGAATGGGTATCGGTTTACTCTTTTTCGCAAGCTGGTCAGATGCTATTGGCCGCTGTCGGATCCTAATAGGTGGTATCGCTCTTGGAATACTTGTTTCATTACTTTTACCCTTTGTCCATGACTACTCCTTGTTCTTAATTTTACGTTTTGCTCAAGGCTTATTGCTGGCAGCTTGCCCGGCGGTCGCCGTTCCTCTATTGGGAGATGAACTAAGAAAAAGTTGGCTTCCATCAGCCGTTGGGTTTTACATTGCTTCTAATACTCTAGGCGGCATTTGTAGTCGACTGATTGGGGGAGTTACAGCGGAACATCTCGGTGGCTGGCAGTCAGCAGGTTGGATAATAGCGGGCATCACATCACTATGTTTTATGGTTATTGTTTGGTTATTACCCAACCAGAAACATTTCACCCCAATAAAATTCCATTTAAAGCCTAGTGTTCAAGCCTTCGGGCAGCATTTAGCTCGACCTCAATTATTGCTTATTTATCTGATGATTGGTCTTACGTTTGGATGTTTCGTCAACCTTTCTAACTATCTCATGATGATATTGGAAGAAGCGCCCTACCATATGACAAGTGATCTTCGCAGTATGATGTTCTTAACCTTGCTAGGAGGCACCACAAGTTCATCGCTAGTAGGGAAATTTACAAAAAATCATTCTCTAATTTCAGGCGTTGTAACAGGAATAGCCGTTATGTTTGCTGCGAATTTACTGATGACTGGAGGACAGATTCAGCTGCTCATTATCGGAATGATTCTCACGTCAGTTGGGTTCTTTTTCTGTCATGCCCAGGCAAGTACTTTAGTGGGCAAAAGTGTGAAGAAGGCAAAAGGAAGTGCCCAAGCTCTTTATAGTCTTTTCTACTATAGTGGTGCTAGCTTAGGTGTATTTGTAATAGAGCCACTCTATCAGCTTTGGGGCTGGCAAGGTGTATTAAGTAGTATGCGAGTTGCACTTGGGTTAGCTTGTCTACTTATGTTTATCTATTATATTCTTACAAAAAAACAACTTAAAAAGAACACAGAACAAACACAAATTTCATATTAAAACAACTAGATACATTCTTACATAAAACAAACAAAAAAAGAACAGAACTCACACACAGGTCGATTGCTCAAACGAAGAACGAAGTGTTATTTTTATTAATAGTACACGGATGTATATTGGCTAAGTCGATATACTTTCGACGTTTGACTTTTTTTACAATTGCAGTCGAATGAGCCTAAGAAAAAATATGATCGCATTTATTGCCCTTAAAACAATTTATGCTATTGTTAATAAGAGAGTGAAATAGAGTAAAAACTATTTCATTTTTTGTAGGTATCATGATTGCTAATAACGTGATGCTTTTCATGTATATAAATTGTAGAAAATGGCAAAACTGTCGAAAGGCAGTGACGCAAAGTCTCCGGTCCGACGGTGAGTTAACCAGGATAGCGGGATTACCTCAAAAATTGAAGAGCGTTTTAGTAGTCTGATTGACCTAGTGTTAATTTCAAATTAGTAATTCGCAACATTTGCGGTGCGTCATGCCATCTCTAAAGTCATATCTTGGAGATAGTATGAACATATTTAAAAACATATGCTTAAAGAGTATTTGTTACCTTTCATTATTTACCGCATCGATAGCATCTAGTGTTGTCCTTGC
Source organism: uncultured Vibrio sp. (assembly GCA_947504195.1). Taxonomy (GTDB): domain Bacteria; phylum Pseudomonadota; class Gammaproteobacteria; order Enterobacterales; family Vibrionaceae; genus Vibrio. The sequence continues at coordinate 371,947 of CANNGN010000003.1, forward strand.
AGACTCTTCTGTTAATTTTAATGGTGTCGACTCCTACGTTGAAATGACGCCTTGGGAACCAACTGGAAGTTATGAGATCGTTGCACAATTTAGCGACCTATCGTTCGATTCCCAAAATAGAGTGTTCATTACCTCCAGCTCTCAAGATAGAGAATATGTTTCTATCTTTCCTAAATCGGTGCAAACCCAATTCGGATCAAATTACCCTGGTATTTGGGGGAAATTCGATTTTGAAAGCACCAAATACGTAAAGATTCGTGTTAAACAAGGTAGCCTTTATGCTTCTGATGGTGTAAATGAAAGTACCATTTATAACTCTAGTATTTCTCCGTCATCTGCTGATTTCGACTATTTATTCCGTAGAAATAGCGTATATTCGGCAGCCGGATTAGAATCGATTACGTTTTCTGATTTAAACAACTCTTCCAATGACCGTACCATTACGTTTGATGATAACGGTCAAGCTGTTGTTACATCAACAGATAACTCATCTGCATACACCGTAAACGTTAATGCATCCGATGCTACTGTTACGAGTGGTTCAACTTCAACGAACAATTCAGCGTCAACTGATGAAATGTCATTAGTCGAATTCAATGGGTCAAATTCCTATATCGAAATGACACCTTGGGTACCAACAGGTAGCTATAAGGTAATGGCATGGATTGATGGCGTCTCAAGTAATAAGACAGATAGCGTTTATCTTGCTTCAGACTCTAATACCAACGAATTTATAAGTTACTTCCCTAGCTCTTTTCAATCTAAGCTCGATTCAACATGGTCCGGCGTTTGGGGAACTATGGATTTTGCTGAAACTGGATATATTGAAGTCACTGTAAACTATGGCTCAGTAACAGCATCAGATGGTAAAACCACAGAAACAGCATACAACAGTAACATCACACCAACCGCAACGAGTTTTGACCGTATATTCCGCCGAGCAAGCAGCTACTCAGAAGGAAGCTTACTTGCTATAGCATTTATTGATTTAAATAACGACGACAATTATCGAGCTATAACATTTGATTCTAGTGGTGAGCCAGTAGTGACTTCTGCGTCAAGTGTTGATGTAACTATTGAAGGGACGGTCTCAGCTATTGAAACCGACAGCGACGATCTCACTGATGAACAGTCTGCTGCTTTAACTAAGTTATCAGCCTCTTACTCACTTAGCCTAACTTCGAGTAGCAATAGTACTGATACAACGACTTCAAATACTGACTCAACAACTTCAGACAATGCAAGCAGTGATGATGTTTCGATAGAAACGAGTTCTACGACTCAATTCAACGGTACCAATTCATACATCGAAATGACACCTTGGGTACCAACTGGTAACTACAAAGTGATGGCATGGCTCGACGATGTATCAAGCAATAGCCAAGATAGAGTGTTCCTCGCTTCAGACTCTAACACCGATGAATTCATAAGCTATTACCCTAAATCAGTTCAGACAAAACTTAGTTCAACTTGGTCTGGAATCTGGGGGAAAATGGATTTCGCTACAACTGGATATATTGAAATCTCTGTTAATTACGGGTCAATGAGTGCGTCTGACGGGACAACTGAAAAAACGGTTTACAACAGTAATATCTCTCCAACTTCTACGAGTTTTGATCGTATATTCCGCCGAGCTTCTACTTACTCAAAAGGAAGCTTAACTGCTATCGCATTTATTGATTTAAATGACGACGAGAATTATAGAGTCATCACGTTTGATTCTAGTGGTGAGCCAGTTGTCACTTCCACTTCTAACGTTGATATCAGTTTAGAAGGTTCAACGACTTCAACATCAACCAGTAATACTCTAACCGATCAGCAGACTGCTGCATTAGAGAGGCTAGAAACAGAATACTCTATTGGGGTTTCTACTAGTGATACGTCTAGTAACACAACTTCAAGTGATTCAAGCAACAACACTACTAATAACAATACAACTGATAGCGTCTCAACCGACTCAGATAACTCAACATCAACGAATACTGTTTCAACGTCAAATGATGGCGACAATAATGGTATTGAGTTTGATGGTGTTAATATCTATGCGCAAATGACAAAATGGGTACCAACTGGTGAACACCGCGTTGTCGCTTGGTTAGAACCAACAACAAGCACGGAAGGTTACCTTGTATCGAATTCATCATCTGGTGGAGATTATATTTCATTTACAAAGAATACGGTTACTGTAAGCATTGATTACGTAAAATACACCGCATCAGGTATAAACATTACGAATACTGACTTCTTAGAAGTAACCATTAAATATGGTTCGATTACCATTTCCGATGGTGACAATGAATCTACAACGTCAAACAGCAAAATAAACCCTAGGAATATTTCCTATGATAGGTTATTCCGCAAAGACAATACATTTTCAAAAGGAATCTTACAATCAATCGCATTTGTTGACGTCAATACAACAACAAATGGTCGTACGATAGCATTCGATGAATATGGCTCTACTCGAGTGATCTCTGACGATAACGCAACCGTGACTCTATACAATGTGAACAGCTCTGATATCGTCACTGGATTAAGCGTACCTGATCCTGAATTCACTTCAACTTCAGCAGTGGAACTTGGTCAGTCAATTATCGACCGATACAATGGGCTACCTTATGTTAATGATAACCTAGATGACTTAGGTGGTAACGATTACGCGTGGCAAGCACACTATTGGTTGAGAACCTATATTAACTTATACAAAATGACCGACGACACTAAATATATTGATTGGGCGGTTGAACTGACTGAATCTATGTTTAGCAACACCGATGAGAAAAGAGCGGAAAGAAAAGGTTTAACGAGAAACAGTTATACAATAGCGCCAAAATACTATTTGAATAACACCAATAAATTTGTTCCTGGATGGTCACGCTATTCTAGAACGGAATCCTTGGTACTTACTGATGGTATGATTCTTAGCCCAATTATGCGACTTGTTGATGTTATCAAAACTGATAAATTATACAGTTATTACAGCGACGCGGACGAATTCATGAGCCGAAGTGTAGAAATCGTAGACTCACATGAATCAGCTTGGAGCGAAACTAAACAGAGCGCTATAGCGGGTAGTTGGTACTTCGTTAACATTCGCAACTCAAATTACGGTGATTCAGGGTTGTACTCTAACCCACTAGGCTATAACCATTCATTAGCTATGGGGACGGCTCTAATTTATCTCGATAAATGGTTAGGTGGTGTCGACGACTATAAAAATAAAATTGAGAAGCTAGAAACATTCTTCGAAACACACATGACATTTGAAAACGATGGAACGTGTGAATGGAACTACTCATGGGCAAGTAATGGCGTTGTTAAAGTTGAAGATACTAACCATGGTCATATAGATGTTGGGTTCTTTGCTACGTCATACAAAGAAGGCTATTTAAACAATGAGAACATTCCGAAATGTATGGCCGCAACAGTGGTAAATAAAATACTAATAGGCCCAGGTGTAGCATCTTATCAAGTTGATGGTAGCGGAGTTGATGATGACGGCAGTCAGCACACAGTGAACTATGACTATAGAGATCTTGCTACTTTTGAACCATCAATCATCGAACGTGCAAACAATAATGCTCGTCAGTTTGTTAACCCAACATGGTCTCGCGAATACTTAGCGCTTTCGGAGGCTCTACTTGACGACAATTAAACGCACACAATAAACATGTGCTAACTTAACTACCGATATTATTCGTTCACTTTGAATCTTATATTTCCCCCAATATAGATTTATTGTGAGCGAATATTCATTTTTGTGACCTTTAGACTTCCCCCCTCACGTTCCGACTATCATCGCTTATAAAAAGCACTTTCTCCCCTATCGGCACTCATACGGATGACAATTTAGCTAGAATGGAATAGTTTGGTCAGAGTAAATGGCTGGCATTTCATAAGGCATGAAATCACCTTGAATATCGTGTTACCAACCAAGTTGCTAATGAAGTTATCTTTGAAAAGAGGAATCGAGTGTGCCTATACCCTATCTGAGAGCAGCGGGAACGCGAAGTTTATAAAGTGGAGAAGGTACCTTCTCACTAGTAACGTAGAGGTATTGTCCAGATTGGTCGAACCCTATTGCCTCAGCTTGTTTCATATTGGGTAACTCAATTTCGATAGGAGGTTTGGAGAAAATGCCGTCCCAAGGGTTTTCACTCGAATTTTGATATAGATATACGCCTTCATAAGTCAAAATAGCAAGGTTTTTACCGTCGGCAGATATATCCATTGCAGTAGGCCTATTTCCGTAATTAAAAAGCCTAACAAACGAAAAGCCTTTACCCGAGGCATCTGGAATCGGATAAATTTCACCAAGATCCGTAGCCACCATCTTGCCATTTGCAACTAGCGGAAGTTCAAAAAGTTTCGGGACATCGTCTCGTTTAGTCAACAACATTATTCTTTCACGTTGAACATCTACGGCGACTGCTTCGCTGTCATGCGATCCATCAGGATAACTAAATTCAATATGCCAGGTAGGCTCGATCACAATGTCTGTTTTTGCTCTATAGCTCAAATCAGGCTCTGGAATGATATAGATGTTGTAGCTAGTCCACTCTTCATCATTGTCTCCAACATCTGCAACTAACAAATAAGGTTTACCCTTGAATGTGAAAGAAGCCAAATCTTCCCAATCGCGATTCTCAACACCCGCTAAAGTAATAGAGGTCCGAAGTTCACCTTCCGTTGTTACGGCATAAATAGTATTGGCATTCCCACTGTCATTGTTTAACCAAAGTAATTGCTCATCAATACGGGAAACGGCTATACCGCTTGCTTCGGACAGGCGATGATCATCAATTTGAAAACGAGAATTAACATTGGAAGCATGGACGTTGCTGACCAGTAAATAACTTCCCGAAATGGCGACACACGAGATACCTAGCAAAGCCATCGATTTAATTAACGAAGCGCGATGAAATGTCATATTGAGACTAAAGCTCTAGTAATGATAACTGCATATCTTATTGGCTAATCAATGAGCTATCTGTTCATAGGTATCTGACTAAACTAACAAATTTTTCATCATATTGCTCTAATATTTACAAAATCCACTCATAATGTAAGCTCTAGATCTTAAACTAATGCTTACGCAACATGATCAACGGCAAATATCACTTTGCTACAACACCCAGTCTCTATAACTTCGTAAATACCCAAGCTACTTAAGCAATAATCACCAGAACCAATGATCGCTAGAATATGGAGCATTAATTATTCGTTCCACGATTACCAACAGGTTCTATCAATAATCATCGCTAGTTAAAAGACACGATCCAGCTCCGGGTAACCTTCCACCGAACTTGTTCAATTTTGAGAATGAGCCAAATTGTATCGCTCTCGTATTGACCAAAACTGTTTTAAAATGTTATCAAAATGTAGGTTATATATTAATAAAAAAAACAATCAGTATTTCTGGTTAAAAGGAAAAGTATGAATATTTTAAGCACTCTTTTACAAAGCGGACTTGATGAAAATCTGATTAGTTCGATTGCCGAGAAAACAGGTATCGATGCAGGTTCTTTACCTTCTCTTATCTCAGAGGTGGCACCACAACTGCTAGAGGGCGCGAAAGCGAATCTTGCTGGTGAAGGGGATTCTTCTGATTTAATTAGCATGATTTCAAATACGAGTTTAGATGATGTCGTCAGCAATCCATCAAGCCTTCTCGATATGGATACATCTGGCATGATTGGTCAGTTATTCTCATCTGGCAATCAAGATGAAGTCGTTAATGCCATGAGTGAAAAGAGTGGTTTCGATGCGTCTTCTATCTCTGCTTTGTTGCCGATGCTTGCGCCTGTAGTTATGGGTGCATTAAACAAACAAACAAACTTGGGTGACACCGACACTTCGGATACCAACGGAGTCACGTCAATGTTAACAAATATGTTAGACCAAGATGGCGATGGATCGGTAGCCGATGATCTATTAGGCATGGCGAAAAAATTCTTTTAAGTAATGAAAAACATAATATACCGTCTGTATATGTAAATTAAGGAATAAAGAATGATCATTAAATTGAAAAAAAGTGATGCAAAAGAACCGTTTACTTTCGCTTTCTTGAACACGGAAGGAAAAACGATTGTAAAAAGCGAAAGCTACTCAAAAAAAGCCAGTGCTAAAAACGGTATCGAATCTGTGATTAAAAACTGCGCTGTTGATGCGCGCTATGAATTTAAAGAATCAAAAAATGGTAAAGCATTCTTCAACGTGAAAGCGACCAATGGTCAAGTTGTGGGTACCAGTGCTTTGTTTGCTTCTGAAGCTGAAAGAGATGCAGCCATTGCTGAACTCAAAGCCGATAGTGCAAAAGCTGAAATTGTAGAAGAGTAAAATATTCTTCGAGATAAAGAGTGAATATCTTCCGGGTATTCACTCTTTTTATTCCCTTCCGTAAAAATCATCCCAAAAAGGTCGCTCATGAATAGTGCAATTGATTATGAAAAATTAAAGCTATTTTATATCGGAAAAGAAACTACCAACGATGATAGCCATATTCCACTGGTGTATAAAAATAAAGATCTTAGAACACATGCTGCGATTATCGGCATGACTGGAAGTGGTAAAACGGGGTTGGGAATTTCTCTTCTTGAAGAGGCGGCGATTGATAATATTCCATCAATCATCATCGATCCTAAAGGAGATATGGGAAACCTGCTTCTCACCTTCCCAGAGTTGAAAGCAGACGACTTTAAACCGTGGGTTTCTGAGCAGGACGCGACCAATAACGGAGTAAGCTTAGATGAGCAGGCACAAAATACAGCCGACATGTGGAAAAACGGAATTGAAGGCGATTTCCAAAGTGCGCAAAGAGTTGAAAAGCTAAAAAACAGTGCCGACTATACCATCTATACCCCAGGCAGCACTGCAGGGGTTCAGATTTCAATCCTATCGTCGTTTAAATGCCCTTCTAAAGAAGTGTTAGAAGACAATGATCTACTTGTCTCTGTTATCAATTCAACGGTGTCATCGATATTGTCTTTAATCGGTGAGAAAAACGATGCGTCTTCAAAACAAAGCATCTTAATTTCGTCAATTTTTATGAATTATTACTCTCAAGGTAAAGACTTAAACCTTGAAGAGCTTATATCTTTGATTGTTACCCCACCCTTCGCCAAAGTGGGAATTTTTGATTTAGAAACTTTCTTTGCTCAGGCAGACCGTCTCAAACTCGCATTAAAGCTCAATACCATTATTGCAAATCCGGCGTTTAAGACATGGATAGAAGGCGAATCATTGGATATCTCGAACCTTCTATACGATAAAAATGGTAAAGCAAAAGTCTCTATTTTCTCGATTGCGCATTTAGATGATACTCAGCGCATGTTTTTTGTTTCTTTGCTATTGAATCAAATGGTCTCTTGGATGAGGCGACAGGAAGGCACTTCATCACTCAAAGCTCTGCTGTATATGGATGAGATCTTCGGTTATTTTCCACCGAGTGCGAATCCGCCTACAAAGCAACCAATGCTTACTTTATTGAAGCAGGCTCGATCGTTCGGCATAGGAATCATCCTATCAACGCAGAACCCAGTCGACATCGACTATAAAGGGCTTTCAAACATCGGAACGTGGTTTATTGGGCGGCTGCAAACCAAACAAGATAAAGAAAAAGTCATCGATGGCTTAAGCAGTGCAAATGAAGGAGCTATAGATAAAAGTGAATTGTTTGATTTACTCTCAAACCTAGAAAAACGTTCCTTTATTCTCAAGAATATTAATCAAGATGGAATTAAAGTCTTTAAAACGCGTTGGGCGCTATCTTACCTTAAAGGGCCAATATCTAAGGATGATATCAAAACACTGATGGCGCAAAAAAAGGCTGAGAGAGTCTCGGCTCAAAGGTCAGCTACACCAGATACCAAACCATCAGCTGTCCATAAAGTTCCAAGTGAAAATCACAACGCCAAGCCTGTTATTTCAAACAGCTTAGAGCAAAAATACACATACCTTTCGCAGAGTGAGCATTACTATTTACAGCCCTACTTGCTCTTATCTTGTGATGTCCAATTCGTAAACAGCTCGAAAGGTATCGATAAAAAAGAGCACCATGCCTACAAACTCTACCTTGATGAAAGTATGTCTGATATCGATTATGAAGACAGAGAAATCATTGAGAGCATTGAATTCGAAGGAAAACAGCGATTAGGTTCGTCATTCTATGGAGTACCCACGTTTGTTCAAAATGAGAGAGAGATAAAATCCATAGTTAAAAGCTTTAGCGATTATCTATATCGAAATCGCAAAATGACTTTGTATAAAAATCGATCGTTGAAGCTTATTTCAAAACAAGATGAATCTCTCGCCGATTTTAAAATTCGCATGCAAGACAAACTCAATGAGCTTATTGATGAAAGTATTGAAAAGCTCCAAGTAAAATATAAGAAGCTTGATGACTCATTAGACAAGAAGCTCGATAAACTCAATGATAAGCTCGAGAAAGAAGAGTTACAGGCCCGTGCAACGACCACTAATACACTTCTCTCGATCGGCAGTTCATTACTCGGTGCTTTCTTTGGTAAATCAGTTGTGAATAAAACCAATATTGGCAAAGTCGCTACAAGTGCTCGTGGCGCAAGTCGAGTTATCAAGGAACGAAATGATATTAAATATGTCGAAGAAGACATCGCTGAAATAACCACTCAAATTAGTGAACTCGAAGACAAACTTAAAATCGATATTGAAGCGATCAACAACAAATATGTATTGGAGAACTATGAACTTGAGGAAGTCATTGTTAAGCCAAGAAGAAGCGATATATTTAATGTCAAAATAGCGTTGTTGTGGCAAGAACAATAAAACGAACAGTGAACATTCAATTACAAAATAAAAGCATAAGCGATTGATTTTAATATTAAATAAATCATTCATCGGAGTGCGGCTTTCGGTATAAGTTGTACTCCGCTTTCAGTCCTAATACCCTCTCAAACTTTTTTAAAATTAATGTAACAACCGATAACTTTAACCTTGTTATGACAAAATATTTACTTTATTGTCTCAATATTATAACAACTCATCGCGATTTTCTAATTTAGGGTTTTCGCATGGCCAAAACTGCTTATTCATATAATCGAACCGCAAAAGCACTGCATTGGTTATCCGCATTGTGTGTGATCAGTTTATTTATTTTAGGCTGGTGGATGGTTGATCTCACTTACTACAGTCAGTGGTATCAGATTGCACCGATATGGCACAAGTCTATCGGATTTTTCTTATGCATTGCCACGGTATTTCGTTTTATCTGGAAGATGACAACAACGTCACCAAAACCAGAAGGAAAGAGATGGGAAGTTACACTCGCTAAGCTTGTTCATGGCTGCCTTTACCTTCTGCTATTTGCTCTATTTATTAGTGGATATCTAATTTCTACCGCAGATGGACGCCCCATTGAAATATTTAATTGGTTCGCGATTCCTGGTTTGGGATCATTTATCGAAAACCAAGAAGTTATTGCAGGAGATATCCACTATTACCTTGCTTACTCGTTGATTAGTTTAGCTTTGCTTCACGCACTCGCTGCGCTAAAACATCACTTTATCAACAAAGATAATACGCTTAAAAAAATGCTATAAAACAGAGGACACATAATGAAAAATTTACTTCTAAGTACCGCGTTAAGTTCAATTTTAGCAGTGCCTATGTTTGCTAACGCTGCTGATTACATCATTGATACCGCAGGTGCACATGCTTCAATTAACTTTAAAGTAAGCCATTTAGGTTTCAGTGTAATTCAAGGTCGTTTTAATACATTTGATGGCGAATTTAGCTACGATGAAAACAACGTAGAAGCATCAAAGGTAATGGTGAATATCGATACAACAAGCCTTGATTCAAACCATGCTGAACGCGATAAGCATCTGAAAAGTGACGACTATATCGATGCTGGTAAATTCTCAACGGCAACATTTGTCAGTACAAAAGTCTCCAAAAAAGACGATAGCAATCTTGCAATCATGGGTGATTTAACCCTTCACGGAATGACCAAGCCCGTGACTATTGACGCAAAATTAATCGGTGCAGGCGATGATCCTTGGGGCAACCGTCGCGCTGGATTTGAAGGTACAACTCGTATAGAGCTTGCTGATTTTGGCATAAAAGCGTCCGGTGCCTCAAGCTATGTCGACTTGGATCTTTACGTTGAAGGTATCCAAAAGAAATAATTGGTTGAAACGAGCATTTAGCTTCTTTTGTAGCGATACTTGTCGGTCATAAGATCAATGATTGTGAGACCACTAGTATCGCTTACTCTATACAAATTCATACTACCTCAATCTCATTAGATTTTTTCGATGCTTTACCCTCCCATTCAACCACAATAGATTTAGACTTCACCTTGTGTGTGATACCAACCAAATATCAGGTTGACAAATGCATACTCCATGAGTTGAATAACGTATGTACTCTTACTCTGGTGAACCAAAAAACGAGAGAATTCCCGAGAAATAGGAACCGAGCTATGGATATAACAGAGTTTAATAGTTTCTGTCAGATGTTTGTTGCAACCAGCCATGTCGTACAATGGAACAACGCTGAAGTTTGGAAAGTCGGAGGAAAGGTTTTTGCCATTGGTTTTACATCAAAAATTGGCGAGCCCGCTTATACATTTAAAGTATCAAACCTAAACTACGACTTTCTCAGTGATGAAGATGGATATCAGCCAGCTCCTTACTTTGCTAGTAGAGGGATGAAATGGATTCAACAAACAGAAACATCAGGCCCACTAGACGATGATTTAAAATACTACCTTTCAGAATCTTATAGAATTGTAGCCAGTGGTTTGAGTAAAAAGAAACGATCTGAATTGGGTATCGATATTACGCCTAATAAGAGTTAGCAGAACTAAGAGAAAATATGGCTGATAACAGTAAAGCAATATGGCGTGAGTACTATCAGAAGTCGCTAACCCGACCCCATTCAAAACGCACTGAGTTTATTATTCAACATAATGAATCGAACAGCAATATAGCAATTGATTGTGGGTGTGGAACGGGCGCAGATATCGATTTTCTTGTTCAGAAAAATTATAACGTCTATGGGTTTGATATTAACCCTGACTCCATTGAATTATGTAAGGCTCGATTTGCAACTGAACCGCTAGCAAACATCAGTCTTTCATCATTTGAACATTACGAATATCCCAAGGCAGGCGTTATCATTGCAAATTCCAGTCTCTTCTTTTCTCAGGCTTCGAGTTTCCATGAAACATGGGGCCGTATTGAGTCTAGCCTACTCATTGGTGGTGTTTTTGCCGGAGATTTCCTTGGAGTGAAAGACAGTTGGGCCTTCAATTATCACGGCCCGACTAATTCGTTAACTAAGGATCAAGTAGAAGAACTTTTCACTAACTTCGATATCATTCGATTCAATGAACGCGATGAAGATGCCACTACGTCATTGGGAAAAATGAAGCATTGGCATACTTTCTCTATCATCGCAATCAAACGACGATGATTACATAGAATCAATCTGATTTTCTTAACGACGTTACCATCACACTAATGAAAATCAACATACCACCCAATCCTTGCAACATCGTAAGAGTTTCATTCAGCCACACAACTGCAAACAACGCTCCGAATAACGGTTCACTTCCCATCAATAAAGAAACTCGTGTTGGCGATACACGACGCACTGCGTAGTTTTGGGCGTAAAATGCAAATAGTGTACAGAATATCACTAGGTACCCCATGATTAACCAGAATTCAAATTCGGAAGGTAGTTCTAGCCCAATTGGCGACAACGTAACGCCAATAGCAGCCATTATCGATACCACGCCCGATTGAATTGCCGTAAGAGTCGTCGTGGTTATCTTTTTATTATGTGTAAAACGCTTAGTCGTCGTAACCATGAGTGCTCGTAGTATCGCTGCAACCAGAATTAACCCATCACCCAAATTAAAGCTCAAATTATCTACCCACGGCGATGAGGTCGTCAGGCATAGAACACCAACGACACTAAGAAACGTCATAGCCAGCAAAGACCTACTCACGGGTTTTCGATTAATCAATGGCTCTAACAACGCCGTTAAGATAACCGATAGGCTGATGATAAATGCCGCCTTAGCAGCAGAAGTATGGAGCACACCATAAACTTCAAAAACAAAAATCGCCGACAAAATAACTCCGCCTGGTAACGCCGAACGCCAGTCATTATTGAGGCCTGCGTAAGTATCTTTCATCGTTTTGGGCAATAAGCTCAAAAACGTTAGACAAAATCGTATCGCAATAAATATGAATACGTTGGTAAAGCTTAACGCTTCTTTCGTCATTCCATAGCTAGTGCCCCAAAACAACGCCACCATTAACAACATAAGTTCCATAATAGGGATACGATGTCCAAATAATCGTATCGGAGTCACCACGGCTTGTGTATTCATCTTCATTTTCCAGAACAAGTAACATTTGATTTTCTAAGTATCAATTAGTAACCTGAAAAGATAAATACATCTTGATACATAGGACTTGTGCATTTTGGATACAAATAAACTTCTACCTCTGCTATCTGAAATGGGTGTATTTGTTAAGGTTGTTGAGTTAGGTAGTTTTTCTAAAGCCGCCATTCACCTCGGCACCGCGCCCTCTTCCATCAGCCGCACCATCACCAAACTTGAGCAAGCTCTAGAAGAAAAACTACTCGAACGAACGACGAGACAAATGCATCTAACGCCGAAAGGGGAAATTATATTTGCCCACTGTCGAGATATGCTCAATACCGCCCAAACTGCCGTTTCAGCCGCTTACGCAGACAAAACTGACATTTCGGGAATACTTCGTGTTGCCGCTCCAAAAGCATTCTCGAGACAAGTTCTGATGCCGTTGATCTTTCAGTTCCGCAAAACCCACCCAAATGTTTCAATACATCTGAAAGTTGCTGATCACGTGATCGACCCAATTGGAAATGAAGTCGATGTATTGATTCACATTACCCGAGATCCAATCCTAGGGTTGGTTGCTAAACGACTCGGACATTGCAAAATGAAGATATGTGCGAGCCAAGCTTACATTGAACAAAAAGGGATTCCACATCATCCATCGGATCTTGCACAACATAACTGCATTTGCCTAGGTGAAACCCCTAAGGACAGTGTGTGGACATTTAACCGAGAATCCGACGTAGTAAAGGTCAATGTCAAAGGCAGCTTTAGTGTCAATCACAGCGAAATTAGACGTGAGGCCATTCTTCAAGATATCGGTATTTCACTCTTTCCGGATTTTGCGATTCAAGAGCAGATATCATCAGGGCAAGTTGTTGAACTTTTGCCAGATTGGCGGATGGGAGGGAGCTACCAAGGAGAGATCGTCGCGCAATATGCTCAATCACGTTACGTACCAACCCAAATACTAGGGTTTGTAGATTACCTAAATAACCATTTTAACGAGATGAAGTAAAGTTAACGTCGTTGACAAGATAAACATCCTCGACACGCTGATCGAGAGTGTTTGTCCAATCGTCCACGTTGTATTTTACAATAAGCATTTTTTAGCGCCCTCCTCGCTGAAAACCAATCCTCTGGCTTTTCCAACAGTAGATTACCATTAAACCGCTTCGCCAATAGCACGCCATATTCGTCGATGAACTTACTATCAAAATCAATTTCAAAATAGTCTAGCGCTTGTTCGATGGACGTAAACGCTTTTATCACTTGTAGAATATCTGAAGGGACATTGAGTTCGGGGGACGATTTTTCCATTGGTCTCTTCTCTTCCTTGAATGCATCGCCAGTGTAAAACGAGAACAGAAACGATGAACTGAACCAAATCAAACTTTGAACTGTCTCACGTATCAAGAATGAAAGGCTCCTGACGGTGGGCTTGAAGTAGGGATTAATGCTCTTAGGTGATTGTTTTTTCCTAATCTGCCCCAAAATTATTGGAGTAAGTGTTTTGATTGTCGTAAAACCTGATTCATCGCATAGTGGGAACAACCCAAGCCATGTAGGTTAACGAATGTATTTTTGGATTGTTAAGTAAAAGGCTGGAAAGATAGATGTCTGAAGTAGCAACAAATGTAACCAATAGCGAGTCCGTAATGCAGACAGTGCTAGACACACTCAATTCTGGCTGGGGATATACTATCGGCGGCATTATCATTGTCGTCGCCGCAGGGTATTGGATCTACAAAAAACTCAATACACCTCGTTTCATGGTGCAACAAATACGCCGTCGTAATCTCAAGGAAATGAAAAAACAAGGGGCGGATGCAGAAGGTTCAGAAGCCATGGCTGATTTGGATAGATTGCTCGATTCTGTAGAGACCTATGCGACCAATCAGGGAATGACTGGCGCAGCAATGTCTCAGTTGCTCGCTCCATTACAAAAAGTCAATGACAATAAATCCGGTGCCAGCTTTTATCATTCTATGGCGCACATTGCGAAAACTATCGGCGACGTTAACCTTGCCAAAAACCTGTCGAAGAAGTCAAAACAGGTTAAGTCTAGTTCAGCGTTAATGGCCGGCTTGTTAAAGCGTGCTGGAGTTTAAAATTTAGTACCGTTCATACTTTATAAAAAATAGGTTCAGCATTGTGCTGAACCTATTTATATTGTGAATAGTATTTTTGCGCATCACTCAGTGTCTGCTAAAGTCGGCGGTTTCTCACTAACGCCCTTCTCACATTTTTACACAACTTGCCAAAACGATATAAGTCATCAAAACCAGGAGAAACACCATTGTCAATTTGATGCTGCCAATAGGTCAAGTCCGTGTCGACAAGTTCCATGAGTTTCTTGGGACAGCCAATACACGAATTATCAACGCCACACTTGAATGTGTCCTCTTGATACAAAGGAAATTCTCGTTTGACCGCATCAATGATTTGCTGCATCGCCGTTATTCGATCAGGTTTTTTCGTCATTATGTCTGCCGCTAAATTCCGTTGTGTTCAGTCCACTCTTTCAACTCTTTAAGAAAGCCCAATGCCGTTCGTCCAAAGTCCGTAATTTCATAACTTACCGCAACAGGTCGAGTATTGAGCACATTTCGCTTAACCAATTTACGCTCTTCCAACTCTTTCAAGCGTTGATCTATCATCTTTTTGCTTGCACCACTGATCATACGACAAAGCTCATTAAATCGAACAGGCTCGTCTCTTAAATGCCACAGTATCGTCCCTGTCCATTTCCCACCTAATACATTCATTCCTCTTTCAATAGCACAAGGAGAGGTACAGCGAGTATCCCGTGATACGATCTTCTCTGCCTTTTTCGGACTCGTTTTGATTGTATTCATCTTATCGCCCATTTTCACAACACTAGGTTACTAAAAGTATACTAGTTGACTTAAGTTACCTTCAAGTGCAACATTATCACAATCACATTGATATGACAGTGTTTATGGTTACTTTTTCAGGTTGTCGCCCAACAGAAATAACGGCCAATGTCAGCCCATACTAACGCCCAATATAGTTAGAAACACTTTTAACAGCCACTTGGATTAAAACAATGAATACGATTCTAAACGACCTTCAAAACCGCTATACCGCTAAAAGCTATGACCCAAGCAAAAAAGTATCTTCAGATGACCTAAATATTTTTCTCGAAGCGTTGCGTCTCTCAGCATCATCTATAAATTCACAGCCATGGAAGTTTATCGTTATTGAATCTGACTCAGCCAAACAACGTATGTTTGATTCATTTGCCCACAAATTTCAGTTTAATCAGCCACACATTAAAACCTGTTCTCATATCATTTTATTTGCTCATAAGACCGAGTATTCTCGTGCCGATTACGAGGCGGTTATCGATCAACAAATTGCTGATGGACGAATGCCTGCAGAACAAAAAGAAGCGGCATTTTCAGCCTATGCGTTTGTTGAACTCAATAAAGATGAGCAAGGGCAGCATGCTGACTGGACTAAGTCACAAACTTATATTGCTCTGGGAAATGCTCTTCATACCTTGGCTCGTCTAGGTATTGATTCAACAACAATGGAAGGTATCGATTCTGATATGCTGAAAACGCTGTTTTCAGAAGAATTAGATGGGTATGAATGTCATGTAGCGTTAGCGATTGGCTATCACAACAAAGAAGAAGATTACAATTTGGGATTGCCAAAATCCCGCCTTAACTTTAATGAAGTTATTGATATTATTTAATTTAAGCGTAGTACTACTGGTTTTATCTTTGTTTACATTAATTAAAATAAAAATGGTGCTCAATTGAGCACCATTTATCAATTCTAAACTATTATCTCATCGAATGATTAAGATTTAGTTTTCAATAAATCACGAATTTCAGTTAAAAGCACTTCTTCTGATGAAGGAGCAGGTGGTGCTTTTGGTGCTTCTTCTTCTTTTTTCTTCATTGAATTGATGCCTTTAATCATCATGAAGATAGCAAAAGCAACGATAGTGAAATCTAACATCGTCTGAATAAATGCACCGTAACTGATTACAACGGCTTCAGCATCTCCAGTCGCTTCTTTAAGTACGATCGCTAAATCAGAAAAATCGACACCGCCTAACATTAAACCAATTGGTGGCATGATTACGCCTGATACTAATGCCGTGACAATTTTACCGAACGCTGCGCCGATAATGATACCAACGGCCATATCGACAACATTTCCTTTTACAGCAAATTCCTTAAATTCTTTCATCATACCCATAATATTCGCTCTCACTTTGTCTTATTAATTAAATTTAAAATTCTGCGCTTCAACTCTACTAATATCTGTTTGATCTAACGCAGCGTTGGACATTAGAACTTATCTCTTTTGCAAAAAAATCATTTACAAAAAAACAATGACCTAAATCAATTTTTACATGGATATTTCATTCTCTACCAGTAATTTCAGTGACTAAACCCATAAGATTCCATCACTTCTCGAAATTAAGAACATGAATAAGTGATTCGCGATAAATGATTGAGCATATGAAAATACACTAATAGCCTATTTTCTCTTGAGAATTGTAATTTCTTCAAATTTTTCCTACGCTTAAATCAGTTTCTTATGTAACTCAAAACCAAACCGGATAAAACACCCTACCTATATAGTGAGAATTGACCATATGAATAACATTTCTGATTTGACGTTGTACAGAGAGGTTATGGACATCCTACCAACACCGGTTCTGATTAAGAATAATGAACTACGATACGTCTTTATAAATAAAGCATTTGAAGATCTGTTTCAGGTCGATAGAAAAAATATCATTGGTGAACTCGACAAAGATGTGTTCGCACAACGCCAAGTCACTCAATGCAGTTCTGGTGACCTTAGGGTACTTGCTACTGGTGAAGTAGACGAATCCTATGAAACAGTATTTGATAAAAACTCAGAACAACGAGAAGTCATTACTCGGAAAAATAGGTTAATTGCTGAGAGTGGTGAACCCTATTTGGTTGGTACTATTCATGATATTACCGACGTTTCAGTTACGAATAGACAATTAATTGAAAGCGAAGCCAAATTAAAAGAACAATCTAATGCATTGGAACTAATGGCAAACACTGACCCACTAACTGGAAGCCTAAACCGACGCTCATTAGATGAACGCCTTCCACGATTGTTTACCGAGCAAAACAATATTGGCGGCGTCATCGTTCTAGATATCGATCACTTTAAGGCAATCAATGATGCCTACGGACATCACGTTGGAGATATCGTACTAAAAGACTTAGTCGACGCGATATCCAGTATTGTACCCGAAGGCTATGATCTTATCCGAATGGGGGGAGAAGAGTTCTTAGTTGGATGTCCAGGAATTGATGCGAGTACATTAACGGAACTTGCAGAAAACTTGCGTCAATACATTGAGAGAGCAACCATTATTACTCCTAGTGTCAAACTCTCAATCACAGTGAGTATTGGTATATCACACACTCAAGCCGTAAATAAATGGGACTTGGACAAACTGATTCATCTGGCCGACCAAGCTCTATATCAAGCGAAGGAAAGTGGCCGAAATCAAGTCGTCAATTATCTCTAGGTTCCAACTCATGTGACGAACAAGGAAAACAGTGGTAACTTGTTCGTCTATTCATTCAGCGGAGCCTGCATTCATGAGTAAAGTCGCTATAGTGATCGGTGCAACCGGTTTAGTCGGTAACGCCCTTGTACAACAACTCTCTACCGATGACTCATTTCACAAGATAGTCTGTATTACCCGCCGACCGATATTGATTAATGATGGCAAAATCGTCAATCAAGTTATTGATTTTGATAACTTAGAACAACATGCGTCATTATTTTCTGGTGACTTTTTATTCTCGTGTCTCGGCACCACACGCCATCAAGCTGGGAGCATTGATGCGCAGAAAAAAGTGGATATTGACTATCAATTAAAGGCCGCCCGACTCGCCGCAAAGAATGGTGTAACCCAATACCTTTTAGTTTCATCTGCAGGAGCCAATTCTCGAAGTAAAAGCCCATATCTAAAAATGAAGGGAGAGCTTGAGGATCAAATAGCTTCGTTGCCGTTTGAACGTATTGCTATTGTACAACCCTCGGCACTATTGGGATATCGTGAAACGCCACGTATCAGTGAAAAAATAGGAGGTTGGATTCTTCCAATACTGACTTCGATTCCTCCTTTAAAAAAGTATCGCCCGATCACTGGCTTTCAAGTCGCTGCTAAACTCATCAATATTAGTCAGCAACAAACGCAGAGATTCGAGCGATTTCAACTGGATGAACTGTTTAATATCGAAATCCGTTAATCAGACTTATTACGTTTACTGATCACCACCACCGATCCCACAACCAGTGCAATTCCTATGGCGTGGAAAACGGTGAAGCTTTCACCTAACAATGAAACTGCAAACAACGTCGTAATTACTGGACCAATATTGCCTGTTAAACTCAACACCGACGGAGTTAACCTCGCCATACCAGCCGCCATAAGATAAGACGGCAAAACAGTACAGAAAAAACCCGTCGCAATACCCAATAAAATCAGCTCGGATGACATATCACTAAATGAAGTACCATAGAGACTATATTGCAATAGAATGATACTTCCAGCACTCCCCATCCCAACACTGGTAAACAGTTGACTACCTAATACCGTAATCAGGCGCTTACTCAATATCAAATAAACCGCAAATACAAACGCTGAGGTGATAGCAAGCATGCTGCCAAACCAAACTTGCTCTCCAAAGTGAGATAAATCATGAATAACGATAAATGCAATTCCGATATACCCCATGAAGATCGCCTTAATAAGACCTGGCTTTAGACGATCTTTAAATACAACCGCACTGATCACGACCACAAATGTAGGGTAAAGAAATATCAATAAGCGTTCTAGCTGAGCTGAAATCAATGATAAAGATACGATGTCCAAAAAGCTGGCACAGTAATATCCAAGAATTCCGACCAATGCTGCTTGCCATCCATAAGTTTGAAGTGCACTACGCGCGCGGCTTTCACGACACAACCAGAGTAATATGATGATATAGAATGGTAGCGAGCTAGCCGCACGTAAACTCATAATCGCTGTCGCATCACCACCTGCGTCATACGCAAGCTTAATCAAGACTGGCTTAATTGAAAAAAGTGCGGTCCCCAAAAGAGCATATACAATACCAATACTGTATTGAGATATATCTTGAGATCGAACAGAGGGATCATTCATTACTCGTTCCTTAATTTAATAAAAAAGGCTACGAGATAAATGACGAAACGGCTGCATTCACTCGCAGCCGGACACAACAACGTCTACCGACTGCAGGGCATAAGAAGGAGCCAGAGTTTAGTAGTGTGTTGATACATTGAAATTTCCTTAAGATTGAGAAGCCACGTTATCAGACCATTTGAATAGTGACAAGCAATATAAATTCATGGCCTAAGTTTGTGCTATGGTAGACGGATTAAACGGATTAAAATGACACCTTATTTTTCGCTCGGTTTCTTCGTCTATTTTCTTTAGCTTATTTTGAAACCAAATGACCACTAGAGCACGCTATGTTTGAGCTAATTATCGGAATACTCTTCCCAATGTTTGCAGTAACCACTGTCGGTTTTTGCATCGGTCGTTGGATAAAACTGGATTTTGCACCAATCAATCGAATTAATATGGACTTTTTTATTCCAGCACTCGTTTTTTCGTCTGTTGGTACGATGCCACTTGATATCACAAAGATCCCACTTCTTAGTGCTGCGCTACTCGCGATCTTGATCCCTTGCATTGTGATGTTGTTGGTTTGTCGCGTATTCAAGCTCAACTTTAAAGTGTGGGCACCACCTCATATGTTTCGCAACAGCGGCAATTTAGCGATTCCCCTTTTTACCTATGCGTTTGGCGACAAAGCATTGGCATCTGCCGTATTAATTTTTGTTGTGTCTTCGTGTATGCATGTCAGTCTTGGCTTAGCCTTGGTAAGCAACGGAAACCCACTTAAGCAAGTCATTCGAATGCCCATTTTTATTGCGGCGGTTATTGGCCTAGGTTTAAACCTAAGCGAGATCGGGATCTGGAATCCACTGTATGAGGCAAGCGCATTATTAGGGCAGACCGCTGTGCCTATCATGCTCGTTTCTCTTGGAACACAAATGTGTTTTATGCGTCTTAGTGGATTGAAAGTGGGGCTAATCTGTACTCTGCTTTCACTTACAACCGGCGCCATCACATTCAGTATTATCTACCTATTTATTCCCCTACCCGCCATGCACTTACAAATGATGTTGTTATTCTCGATGTTGCCACCTGCGGTTATGAACTATCTCCTCGCTGAACGTTTCAACCTTGAACCAACTAACGTTGCTTCGATGGTCTTATTCAGCAATTTCTTTAGCATTTTCACCTTACCGATATTACTCACCGTAGCTTTCTCGTTGGGGTGATTTTTTCATTAAAAAAATATTGCACAAGTAATAATGTGGCATAAATCAAATACGAGACTTGTCTTAATATGGCGAGTCTCGAAAGAAGATCATTGATAACTCGCAACAAGTCACCTATCAATAAGTCGACCAATCATGTTTTATTCAAGTAATATCAATGATCCAAGCTGATCACAATTTTCTCGCTAACGATTCAGTCACGACTGCCAATCAATCCACTGCCATAAAACCACAAATATTATAATGTTAATAGTTTCTCTTTAGTTAAGTTTTACTTAACTAAATGTCAATTTCTATCGTTTGTTAAATTGGTATATCTGACTAATAATTATGTCTAGAAACATTGGAATTTATAACTTTGGGGGCAACTATGGCACATTCGATCGACCGTTCGTTCACTTTGCAGCATATTGCGCCAACGGAATGGCATAAGAAAATCTATACGGAAATTAAAATGTGGCACCGCGACGCGGTAACAAGAAAACAACTTAAAAACTTACCTGAACATCTCTTTGATGATATTGGAATCAATAGAGAAGAAGCGATGCAAGAAGTAAATCGTTTTCCATTTAGAGACGCTTTATTCTTTTGGGTATAACTCGCTAGACCAAATTAGAACACCAAAACAGATAACGGGAATTGACTTTTTTAAATGAGAATACATTCCCGTTGAAATACCTTTTCCCGCTGCACTTCTCTTTTCTAATTTACCTTCATTTCGCTTTACTCTGATAAACTAACGCTCGTTCAATCTCATCAAGTTTCTATCAGCTCAAATACATATAAATATTTTCCGAAAAACGATAGAAAACCGCATCAATTTCAGTTAGATTTCTACCCCTTTTTTGAAGAATATAACAAGTGGGTTGGCGCGATATGTATATTGGATTTGATTACGGAACATCAAACTGCTCCGTCGCAACAATGAAAGACAACACTCCCATATTCTTACCACTCGAAAACGACCAATTCTATATTCCTTCAACTGTGTGCGCACCAACCCGAGCGTCAATATCCGAGCATCTTTTCCGTCACCTAGATATCTCACCAATCGGTGAAGTTGGGGAGCGTGTACTTCGTACCGCACTCGCGTTTAATCGTGATGAGGACATAGACCTCGAACCAAACGATATAATGTTTGGAAGAGCGGCACTGGCGGCCTATCTTGATGATCCAAGTAACGTCTATTACGTAAAATCTCCCAAATCTTTTCTAGGCGCATCTGGACTTTTAGATACGCAAATCAGTTTCTTCGAAGACTTGGTTTGTTTAATGATGACCAATATTAAACGTAAAGCCGAGCAGACAACAAATACACAGATTGCCGATACGGTAATCGGACGTCCGATCAACTTCCATGGTCGAGGTGGTGATGTCGCCAACCAACAAGCCGAAACCATTTTATATCAAGCAGCAAAGCGAGCTGGGTTCAATAATATCGAGTTTCAATTTGAACCGGTTGCGGCAGGCTTAGAGTACGAAGCAACGCTAAACTCAAATCAAATTGTTTTAGTCGTCGATATTGGCGGCGGTACTACCGACTGTTCCGTCATCGAAATGGGACCAAGCTTACGAGGAAAGGCTGACCGTTCTCAATCTTTACTTGCGCATTCAGGTCTGCGTGTCGGTGGAAACGATTTAGATATTGCGCTCGCGTTTGATCAACTCATGCAACCTTTTGGAAAAAACAGCCAGTTTCTAAGTGGGCTTGAAATGCCGTTAACACAGTTTAGAAACCCTATCGCGATCAATAATGTCGCCGCACAGAGTGATTTCTATAGCCGTCAGAATTTAGCGGAATTAACACGCCTACACAAAGATGCACAGCACCCTAATAAACTGGCGCGGCTACTAGAGGTATACAATGAAAAGTTGGGCTATCGAATTGTCCGCCGAGCAGAAGAAGCCAAAATCGCGCTCTCAAATCAAGATGCATATCTAACTAAACTAGAACTACTCGAAGAAACATTACAGATTGATATCGAGCATCAGAAAATGGTCGATGCAATTGAGTCTCCGAAAAATAAGATGATTGAATTGGCTAAAGATGCAGTAACACAAGCTGGAGTGACACCGGACACAATTTTCGTCACTGGTGGTTCTTCTCGCTCACCGGTACTGCGTCATGCAATAGAACAAGCGTTTCCCAATATTCCCATCGTCACTGGAAACCACTATGGCTCGGTTACCGCTGGCCTTGCTCGTTGGGCAGAGATTTGTTTTAAGTAAAATAACTCTGGCAAACGTCACGCTTTATTACATCGAATAATGAGTGACGTTTGTATTTTAATCCTCTCTTCATTTGACCTAGTCACCCAATTCATACAGTATGATTAGTGCCTTATAACGCATTGTTTATCTTAGTATTGAAATGCTGTTCCTCTTACCTTCAATGGGATCACATGAAGTTATCATTAATCGCTGCAGTTTCTGAAAATGGCGTCATTGGATCTGGGTTAGATATCCCTTGGTCTGTCAAAGGGGAACAATCACTATTTAAAGCCATGACGTTTAACAAATGGTTAATTGTTGGACGAAAAACGTTTGAATCGATGGGAAAGCTTCCAAATCGAAAATACGCGGTGATTACACACTCTCCAATTGTTTCTACTGATGAAGGTGTTCAATATTTCTCTTCAATCGACGATGCATTAACGGCTCTGGCGCACGTCACTGACCATGTTTTTGTTTCGGGTGGTGGAGAAATCTATCAAGCTCTGATCCATCAAGCGACAACGTTACACCTTTCGACAATTCATAAACACATTGATGGCGACGTGTATTTTCCCGAGATTCCAAACGATTATCACAAGGTATTTGAGCAGAGTTTTAACTCAAATCTTGATTATACCTACCATATTTGGCAAAAGAGCAAGGGGGGAATATAGATGAACTCAAATGACATTCTATACATCTCTGATCTTGATGGGACCTTACTAAACGATGATCAGACTGTGTCACACAACACTCAATCGTATCTAGCGACAGCGATCCAAGAAGGCGTAAATTTTACTTATGCAACAGCAAGATCGATTACCTCTAGTCAGTTCGTTCTCGACAGCCTTAACATAAGGCTTCCTGTGATTTTATATAATGGCGCGCAAATATATTGTCCAATTCGAAAAACTTATATCCACAGTGCGTATATGGAAGCAACAGCATTCACATCCCATTTAAATCAATTTCTAACCGATGGTTTAGATCCCGTTATTCATTGTTTGGATAAAGAGGATAACCTCAGAGTTTATTTTCGATCCGCAGCCAATGAAAGTACCGCAACTTGGATCAATTCAAGACTCAAAAATGGCGACAACAGATTCCGCATTACCGAAGATTTCTCCGAAATAGACCAAACCAAAGTCATTGAACTAATGGTGGTAGCACCGCAAGAAATGCTCATTCGATATCAAGACTCCTTAACCAATGAGCCAAGTGTCTCGTCCGTTCTTTCGGAAGATATTTACTGCAAAGGTTTCTATTGGTTAGAGTTAAGCCATCGAAATGCCAATAAAGGTTATGCTGTTAAAAAGCTAGGAGAACATTTAGGCATAAGCAAAGTTGTCACGTTCGGGGACAATCATAATGATATCCCTATGTTTGAACATTCATATCGCTCTCTTGCGATGAGCAATGCGCAACCATCCGTTCGAAAAGTCGCTAGTGATGTGATTGGTTGTAATAATGACGATGCAGTTATTCGTTATATTGAAGGACAAAGAACGAAATAAAGAGGTGAATATGGGATTTTGGTATTTAGTCATTGCCATTTGTGCCGAAGTCGTCGGTACGTTAGCGCTAAAGGCCTCGAATGGCTTTACTCACGCTATCTCTGGTACTATTTGTGTTCTAAGTTACGCCATTACCTTTTACTTTTTCTCACTGGTGCTAAAAACGGTGCCTATCGGTATTGCTTACGCGATATGGGCGGGAATGGGCATTGTGCTTATTGCATCCATCGGTGCGGTGATTTATCGTCAAGTTCCGGATATTCCGGCTATATTAGGAATGGTACTCATTGTCTCTGGCGTCATCGTTATCAACGTTTTTTCCAAAACAAATGTGCATTAATACCTATCGAGAGCAAAAATAGAATCATGGTTGAGATAAAAACAGTTCCTTATGACGAAGAACATAAACACAGTATTCAGTCTATTCGGCAACATGTATTTTGTGTAGAACAAGGGATCGACCGCGAACTCGAATTTGATGGATTAGATAGTACTGCCATACATGTAATCGCATCGGTAAATGGTCAAACTGTTGCAACGGGACGAATGTTAAGCGATGGTCATATTGGTCGAATCGCTGTATTGAGTGAATATAGACGTTTAGGCATTGGCTCAAATATCGTTCTTTCATTAATTGATGAAGCTACCAATAACGGCTATTCAAGTGTTTATCTCGGTTCGCAAAAACATGCAATTGATTTTTACGTTGAGTTAGGTTTCACGCCAGTTGGAGAACCATTTATGGAAGCAGGACTCGAACATTTATCGATGGAAAAATCTCTCACTTAACTCACCATTTCCCCAATGGTTACCATTTTTGCGAGACAGGTAGATTAATCCAGCCGCTCCTTGGAGGATAATAGAGCTGTGCAGAAATATTCATGGCTAGCACTTCAATCGAGTTTTTCCTCAACGATGTTTAAGTGAAGTGTTAATTTATTAAGTGACTCATCCTAAGGAGTGCCTATGTTTACTGTAACCCAAATAGATACTAATCGGTTAGATATTGAGTTGAGTGGCAAATTAGATGCAGAGCAAATGAAAACGGCATTGGACGAACTTGTCACCAAATCAGAACATATCGAAAACGGAACCATGATGTACGATGTAATCGATTTTCATTTTCCATCACTTGGAGCAATAGGAATCGAATTATCACGCCTTCCATCCATGTTCAAACTGATCAACAAATTTGATCGTGCGGCAGTATTAACGGATACACCATGGATAAAAAAAGCCAGTGAATTAGAAGGTGCGCTATTTCCTGGACTCGAAATAAAAGCCTTTAATCGAGCTCAAAAACTGCAAGCAGAAGCGTGGTTATTGGGTGAAATTTAATGACAGCTCTCACCGCTAAGATTACGCGTTGATGACAGTGCGGTGAGAGTCATTTCAGAATAGAACATCACGCTACTATTAAGTAAGACTCGCGATAATACAACCCACTAGGAGTAAATATGACTTTTGAACGAATTATGGGCTTGGAAGTCATTAATGATGAAGTTTACCAACAGTATCGAGAAAACATGATCCCAATCTTACACTCATTTGGTGGTCGTTTTGGTTTCGATTTTAAGGTGAGTGAAGTATTAAAGTCGAAAACTGACACCAAGATAAATCGAGTATTTACCATCGAGTTTCCCAACAAAGAAGACATGACCAATTTTTTCTCAGATCCTCAGTACCTAGCGGTAAAACAGCAATATTTTGATCAATCGGTACGTTCAAGCACAATAATATCGATGCACGAGAAAGCTCCGAATGAATAATCAGCCTTTCTCTGTAAGTCGCATCAATACCGACTTTGGGATATTTCGAATATCTGGGAATTGGTGCAGTGATACTCAGAATATTGATAGCATAGATATGACATCCATCGAAATAATGGGGACAGATGGGTGGGTGCTATTGGTCACCGCGAGTGAGCAGAATGTTCAATTAATCCATCGTTTACAACCATTATTATTGCGACATTTACAGTCCAAGTAGGCTAATTGAGCGCTTAAACAGTCGTACAGTTGGTTCATACAAACCCGCCATTACGACGCGCTAGGCGGTCGACTATCTCGCATCAAAATATCGAGAGTGATTTGCGCTCTTTTTGGATTGTCTAAATCAATACTTTCTATCATTTCGCATTCATCTCGCACCATTTCATCGATTAAACTTGGGTAATGGCGGCAATCTTCTGGTCTATCCAAATAAATACTGCACGTGTATTTATTTGGCTCATCAGGAGAGCGTTTCGGAGCTATGTCTAAAAATGGACACTGCTTCAGTTGCTCCCCTGTTTTAGGATCAAACCATATTTTATTGTCTTTGACGAACTCGAAGATATCAGGGTTAAATAATTCCCAGAGATCAATTTCTTCTTGGGTTGCGGCTAAATCTCCATCACCATATTTAATACAGCATTTGCCACATTGATTGCAATTCTTCATAGTTCGCTGAGTCAATAAATGAATATTCACTCATAGTAACACTAATGTCGTTTAACCCTTTACAAACTCGGTTATAACATGAACCTTCCCGTACGCTAATCCTTCAATTGACTAACTTACCGAGTTGGATCAATATGAAATAGACTTAATATTAGTACAGTGAACTATCTTATTGAGAATTATAAAGAGCAACCTGCCAATGGACGATTTTAAATCCTACCCAATTTCGCTATACGAAATTTACAAAGCAAGAAAAATAGTCTCACAGCATTTAAACCCATCATCTTTGGTTCACTATGAAAGCTTATCTAAATTGCTTGGTTTTGAGGTGTACGTTAAACACGAGAACCAAAACTTAACGGGCAGTTTTAAAGTTCGAGGTGGTCTAAATATAATGGCTCATATTAAGCAGGCGGAGATCAAAGGTGTCGTCACGTTTTCAACGGGAAATCATGGTTTGTCTGTTGCTACCTCAGCAAAACTATTTGGTATCCCTGCCATAGTAGTCGTTCCCAAAGGTTCAAATCCGGTAAAAATTAACCTGATCAAAGAAGCAGGAGCAGAAGTGGTTGAAGCGGGTGAAAACTTCGACGAATCCGCATTAGTGGTATCGGAGATCAGCCAATCAAAAGGTTATTACTACGTCCATCCTGCCAACGAGCCGCATATTGTTAACGGCGTGGGCACGGAATTTCTCGAAGTTATGGATCAACTACCCGATGTCGATGCCATCATTTTACCGCTTGGTGGTGGCAGCGAAGTAGCCTCCGCAGTAACAGTATTGAAAACGATCAATCCCGACATCGACATTTATGCCGTTCAAGCAGAGCAATCAAGCGCCGCCTGTTGCTCGTGGAAACAAGGTGAAATCCTAGAACGCTCAAATACTACCTTTGCAGGAGGATTTGCGACTGGCACCGCCTATCAAGCCACGTTTGATATCTACAAAGATTCTCTTAGCGATTTTATACTGCTTTCGGAAAACGAAATCTTACAAGGCATCGCATTAGCAGCTCATCATACGAGAAATCTTGTTGAAGGTGCAGGTAGCTCAACGATTATGGCGGCATGGAAACTTAGAGAAAAATTAGCTGGGAAAAAGGTCTTGCTTCAATTTAGTGGTTCAAACGCATCCCCAGAAGAGCTAAAGAATGCGTATGAACTCTCTGCGTTCCAAGATGGAAAAATCAGGTAGTATTCACAAAAAGATTCAGGCAAGTAACGAGCAAGAAAAGGAATATTAGACATTGTGGACATAATAAAATCGGATCAGTCAAACAAACACGTGATTGAAAATATGATGCAACTCTATCTTCATGATCTCTCGCCATACACGCAAGATAACCCTGACCAACACGGCCTTTTTTCATTGGGTAAATACTTTGGTTTATACTGGGAAGATAATGATCGATTCCCTTACATCCTGATTCATCAGGAAAAACCCGTCGGATTTGCGCTGGTACGCCGCATTGAGAATGATGTCTACTCGATTGCTGAGTTTTTTGTATTGCGTTCAGCCCGTAAACAAGGCTTTGCTACTCTGTTCTCTCACCACCTATTTGGCATACACATTGGTGTTTGGCAAGTTGCAGAGTTGGAACAAAACCTTGTATCGCAAACGTTCTGGCGCAAAACCATTTCCTCATTCACAAAGGGGCAGTTCGAAGAAAGCTGGTCACCTTCTCAACCTGTAGGCCCTATGCAAACCTTTCGATCCGGAGAAAAAGCATGATTACCCATTTATTGTTTGACCACGATGGTGTCCTAGTCGAAACCGAACAATGGTATTTTGAAGCCACAAGCCAAGCACTGGCAAAACTCGGTATTACCATGACGTTCGATGACTACAAGCAACACTTGGTTGATGGCACGTCGAACTGGGCCGAAGCCGTGAAACTCGGTATATCACCAAGCGAAATCCAAGCCGTTCGAGCGTGGCGAGATCAACGTTACCAGTTTTACTTACAACACGAAGATATCGATATTTCAGGCGTCTCCGATGTATTACAAGACCTCAGCCAACACTTTAAAATGGCCGTAGTCACCACTTCCAAACGCATCGATTTCGAACTCATTCACCGCGAGAGAAGCTTGCTCAATACTATGTCTTTCGTGTTATGCCGAGAAGACTACCACAAGGCGAAACCTCACGCTGAACCGTACCAAACAGGACTCGCTCGATTTGGTGTCACGCCCGCGAATACCTTAGTCATTGAAGATTCAAAGCGTGGACTTGCCGCTGCAGAAGCTGCCGGAATTAAAACCATTAAGGTACACAATGAATTTGTCGCGCATCAACACGCCTTTTCTGATTACTCAATCCCATCGTTACAAGCGTTGCCAGATTTGTTAAATCGTATCAATAAAGGATGAGCATAAGGAAATCGAAACAAGACTTGATTCATCTTTAATCACTCCCCATATCTGTTAGATAAGGAAAACAGCGGTAAGGATTACTGAATGGATTACGTATTCGCGGTGATATTATTCGCCGTGTCATCATCGGTCACTCCGGGGCCAAACAACATCATGGTTATGACATCTGGCGTTAACTTTGGTGTTAGAAAAAGTATGCCCCTACTTACCGGTATCTGCGTCGGCTTTACGATTATGCTGCTTTTAGTCGGATTCGGATTTTCAACGCTGTTTGACCTGTTCCCTCAGTTACACTTTATTATTAAATGCGTCGGCGTCTTATATTTATTATACCTCGCCTACCTTATTGCTCATTCTGCGGAAGACATTGAATCTGACAACCAGAGAGAACCATTCTCATTTATGAAAGGGGTACTATTTCAATGGGTTAATGCCAAAGCTTGGGTAGTCGCAACGGGTGCGATCGCTGCTTTCACCACTGTCGGTACGAGCTTTTACAGTCAAAATATTATAATAGCGACAACTTTTTTTATTGCCTCATTTCCGTGTGTAGGGGTGTGGCTCGCCTTCGGTGCCTTACTTAAAAATGTTCTAAACGATCCAAAACGTCGCAAGTGGTTTAACCTTTCGATGTCAGGGCTACTCGTACTCTCAGTGGTCCCCGTCGTGTTCGAAATTATAAAGCATATTGATTATTAACAATTCGTCTCAAAACCGGTAGAACAGGAGTCAGACTCATGCTTACAGACATCGTTGGAGAACTTTTTCTTGGCTTAGCCAAATTTATTATTAGAATCTTTAGCGAAGTGGTGATTGAAATATTCATTAAAGGCTTAGGGTATTTGGCGTGTAAGCCATTCAAGAAAAATGCGACCATTACTGATAATACTGTTGTACTTGTTGGCTTCGCACTGTGGATTGGTATTATAGGTGTTACCTACCTCATTATTACAAACTGGACATGATGGGATTCAGTATATAGGCAGCGCATTGGCAGTCTCAACATTAGTGAAAAATTGATTGGTGTAAGCCACGAGACACAAGCAAAATATATAGAAATAACATCGTAAATTGAGTCGCTTGGCATAACCCGGTACATTGGAAAATCAACATTGCAAGACATTACGAAGAGCCCAAAACAAGGAGCAAGATTTGGATTACAGCAAGTTAGACACCGATAATTTTTCAGATTGGCAGCAAGTATTAGATGAAACGAAAAAGTCATTATCCTATCAACAATGCTTTAAACTCAAGGCCTACGTTGGAAAATACCAAACCTATTGTGTTGAGAAAAATCCAGATGACGGCGTACCAGAAGAAGTAAAAGAAGCGTTACAAAGATTGAATAAACAGATCCATCACCTTAAAACGTCGCAGAAAAAATCATTTGCCGAATCTTACATGATTCCCATCGTCGCTATTGTTATTGGCGGCATTGTTGGTTTTTGGTTAACACAGTCGTGAGCATAAACAGTATATTTAGATTTGATACTGAATAAGATCAAGTCACTGTTTTGCACCCAGTACGCTTTAGTGAAATAAGATATAAGACATTGTTTAATAATTAAAAGTATTATTGACTTAACGTTCAAAGTTCGAGAACATTAATTTACTTGGAGATTATCCAAGATCACAATAATTTAATTAATGTCAGTTCTTTTAAGAAAATAACGGTTAGGAAAACAATGAAACGTATAATCAACACCGCCTTACTACTCTCTTTCACTGCGTCTTATTCATCTATTGTCAATGCTCATGCCACCCTCGAGGTTCAACAAGCACAAGCCAACTCTACGTATAAAGCAGTAATGCGCATCGGTCATGGCTGTGATGGAAGTGCTACCAACGTCGTTCGTATTCAGATTCCAGATGGCGTCATTAAGGTAAAGCCTAAACCTATTGCTGGGTGGGACATTTCTCTCAAAGAAAAAGAATATAAGAAGGCCTACGAGTATTATGGTTCTAAAGTCACCACAGGGGTATCGGAGATTGTCTGGAGTGGTGGCCATCTGCCAGATAACTATTATGAGGAGTTCATTTTTCGAGCTCGTATTACCGATGACTTTAAACCTGGAGAAGCCGTTTACTTTCCAACAATACAAGAATGTGAAGTTGGAGAAAGCCTCTGGACTACCATTCCCGAGAAAGGCCAAAACGCACATGATATAGAAAGTCCAGCACCTGGACTAACGATCATCAGCAATATAGAGGGTGGACATCACCATTAAACTCAGCCTATGACATACAACAAATAGAGAATATGCAACGTCACTAGAACCGAATTTGATTCTCTTTACCATTGTTCATTTCATAAAAAAAGACGCTCAGAGAGCGTCTTTTCTATTTCATCGAAAAAGTAATTCTAATAGTTACATTTCAGGTGCAGTTGCTGGCCCTAAAGTAAGCTTCGAGAACGTTACACTGTTGTAGTCGTTCGTTAGCTTGTCTTTAGTAAAGTCGCCAGTACCTTCACACGCTGGTGACCACATGCTGTCACTATCGCTTGCACTACATTGACCGTATGCGCCAGCTTTGAAGTAGAACGTTTCCTGTTCGTAAGCACGTGCGAAATCTTTCTCATCAACTTTGCCGAATGCGTCAACATTCTTCGTTAGGTCGATTTGGAATTTCTTGGTACCGAACTTTTCAGTGCTGAACGTTAAGTACATAGTGTTTTGGTAAACGTTAACGCTATAACTAAACTCTTCACCAAGTTTTAGACCGTTTTCTTTAGGATCTGCAGCATTGTCCCAACCATTACCCCAAACTGGGTAGGAGATGTCAGTGCGATCTGGGTGTTTCTTCGCTAGGTTACGCTCATAGTTAAAGAATACAGAACCAGCTTCGTGACCTGGGCGAATTTTATAGAAGATTTTTAGTGGCTCATTACCGTGACCAAAACCATTTTCAGAGGCGATGATTTTTTTATCTTTACCAGCGTGAATCTGCCCAACAACCACCGAGAAAGCAGGTACTTTGTCTGGATACTTAGCATTTTGAGAAGTGTGGTTCACTTTCAATGTTGCTTCTAATTTTCCGCCGATAGAGCCAAATGACTCAGCGTTTTCATGCGCTGCAAGTACCCAGTTGTTTTTAGGATCTTTGGTTCCAATACTGGTATCAGCACCACGAAGCATTTGACGCAGTTCAGATCGAGCATTCTTTGAGTTCTTTGTCGTAACCGCTTTATTTTGTACTTGGAATACAAGGTGCTTGTTTTCGTCCAAGTAGAAGAAATCTGGGTGAGAGTACGTCAAGATCTCTGGACTTTGGATTTCATCAACCTTCCCGTTTTTATCTTCATCCATTGGAAGAGTAATTTTCCAGTAGGTCATATCAAACACATCCGCAGGTACTGCTGCTTCAGCCATAACATTGGCTGAAACACTGACTAGTGCAGCTAGGCAGAGAGATTTCTTAAACATTATCAATCCTTAATTAAATAATTACACAAAAATAGAAACGTAGTGAGCACAAGAAACTTTTTTAACAACAAAAGCTAGGTAAAGAAGGTCTACTCACAAAGTGGGTCAATTATATTTATATTATTATATGATGATAATACAAAACAAAAAAATGAGATCCATGAGTACATTCTGGAAGATTTAGTCGCTAAAATAGAGATGTTGGTAATGTTTTTAGTTGAAATTGCCTTTTAATTGAACAACTTAATCACTAAAAATCATATGTGATAGAGTGAATATTCTAATAATAAAGCGGTCGTAAAAAGGCTATACCTGATTCATATTTATTTTCCGAATCGTGTATCATGAGGATAAGTTACCTAATAAATGCACTAGGAGCGGAATGTGAAGCAAACCACTATTTTGTTTGATATCAATGAAACTGTTTTAAACCTCGCGTCACTGAGACCAAAATTTAACGCGGCTTTTGGTGATGAACATTACACCGATACTTGGTTCGCGATGCTGCTGCACACCTCGACGGTATCGATGATAACGGATGTTAAAACTGACTTTGCCATGCTCGCCAAGATTTCATTACAAACCTTAGCGACGAAACTAAATATTCAACTCACACCCGAGACAATCGCTGATATTTTAGGCGGATTTTCCAGCCTCATTGCGCATCAAGACATAAAGCCCGCCCTTTCTAAATTGCGCAATGCGGGATTTAAAGTCGTCGCCCTGTCTAATTCATCGACCAGCTTAATCACAAAACAAATCCACAATGCAACGCTAAGCGAATACTTCGATGACATTATCTCGGTAGAACAAGCCGGAACATTCAAACCTAGCCATGAAGCATATCAATTTGCCGCCCAAACGCTTGCCCAGGATGCTGAGCAACTCCGATTGGTTGCGACCCATGATTGGGATACACACGGGGCAATGTGCGCTGGCTTAAAGGCGGCGTACATTAATCGCTCCGGTGCTTTATATAATCCTTTGTACCACCAACCAGAGATCTATGAATCAACCATGCAAGCCGTTGTAGATAAGATCATCTCGATAGATAAATAACAGAAAACTCGTTCACAAATACACTGGCTTAAGTCTTTCGTACGAACGAGAACTAAGAGGTTAGGATGACCCCAAAGAAGATATTGCTTGCTGTGATCAGTTACCTCTGTCTAACGACAATTGTATTTGCTAAAGATATGGCAACGACTGCCTACGAAAAGCCGAGCGATAGAGGTGAAACCAGAATAGAAAACAAGCTTAGAATCACAGGTGCCGCAGAGCAAGTTACCACCTTTATTAACCAAGAGATTCAACTTTCTCGTCCTCTGAATTTTATCTTTGGTGGTAACGAAGGTCCTTTATATGACTCCGAATTAAATACCGTTTTCATTCCCTATCATTTTGTTCAAGAGGTTGAACGTCGTTTTAGCGATGACGAATATTCAAAAAATGGCATTAGTGTGCTTGATGCGACGATGAATGCCGTTATTCACACCATGTTTCATGAGTTTGGTCATGCATTAATTTACAACTATCAGCTTCCCATTTTTGGGCGTGAGGAAGATGCTGCTGACTCTCTCGCATCAGTACTGTTGATTGAGTACTTTGAACATGGAGCCGAGATGACCATTAATGCTGCGGACCTATTCGACCTTGAAAGCCGAGATATCGACGTTTACGAAGAAGATTTTCGAAGTGAACATAGCCTAGATATTCAGCGCTTCTACGCAACACTATGCCAAGTGTATGGTAGCGACCCAGTCAAATATTCTTATTTAAAACTCGAAAATGGATTCTCAGATCGCCGTGCTCAAATATGTGTTGAGGAATATGAAAGCCTACACAGAAGCTGGATTAAGATGTTAAAACCGTACCTTTTGAACGAACAATAACCAA
Source organism: uncultured Vibrio sp. (assembly GCA_947504195.1). Taxonomy (GTDB): domain Bacteria; phylum Pseudomonadota; class Gammaproteobacteria; order Enterobacterales; family Vibrionaceae; genus Vibrio. The sequence goes on from CANNGN010000003.1 coordinate 406,604, forward strand.
GTGATAAAACGCCTACCTAAACCCGATAGGCGAATTTTCTAAAATGAACACGGCGAAAGTAACTTTAAACAGGCTCTCCAGCTTCATCTTCTCCCACAAAGTCAGTTTCCAAACTTGCTTCTGCTAACCATTGCTGAATCGCTGGACTGTTTAATTGTTTTTGTTGATATTGCTTTGCTTTGTCAGACAACGCAATACCATAGGTTTCCATTCTTAACGCTACCGGAGCAAACATCGCGTCCGCAATAGACCACTCACCAAATAACCATCCATCTGGATATTGTTCCATTTGCTGTGACCAAATTTCGTCGATTCGAGCAATGTCACCCAATGTACCTTCAGTAAATTCGACACGACGTTTGGCGCGGCAATTCATCGGTAATTGATTGCGGATATTGACAAAACCAGAGTGCATTTCAGCGGCAATCGCTCGTGCTTTTGCGCGCTCTTGTAATGAATTTGGCCACGCCTTACCTTCTAAATAAGCCTCATTCACATACTCCAAAATCGCCAACGAGTCCCACACCGCTAGGTCGTTATCGACTAACGCTGGCACTTTTGCATTAGGAGCCACACTTTTAAGCGTGGTATAGAAATCTTCGGTAAATAACTTCAATTTCACCACTTCAACATCCAAGTCGTATTGTGCAAATAGCACCCATGCGCGTAGCGACCAAGTTGAGTAGTTTTGATTCCCTATGTACAGTTTCATTTCCATCTCCAGCGTTTTATTGGGTAGAGTTTTAGCTTATGGGATTGTGTTCTGCGTGACTAACGGATAGTTTAAATACAATACATTAATAAAACCGATGGGTAGTAAAAGCGATTATGGATATTGAAGCGTTAAGGAGCTTTTTAGCGTTCGTTGAAACTGGAAGTTTTACTCGGGCAGCCAAACAGATCAATCGAACTCAATCCGCTTTTAGTGCTCAAATGCGCAAGCTGGAAGAAGAGTTGAACGTATCATTATTCGAAAAAGAAGGCCGAAATCTCGTACTCAGTGAAGCGGGCTTATCGCTGCGAACCCATGCCGAGCAATTGGTGAGTTTGCACAATAAAGCGATAAAACAGGTCCAACGTTATGAAGACAAGCGCCCATTTCGCTTAGGTTGTCCTGATGATTACCACGATAAAATTCTGCCTAATGTCGTCAAAGCGTTGCAAATAACAGAACCAACCTGTTCGATTCACATCTTTAGTCAACCAAGTGTGACTTTACGAGCTTGGCTAGATGAAGGAAAGATCGACGCGGCGATTGTAACCCGTTCACCAAACAGTGAAGAAGGGTACTGGTTAGCGAAGGATCACGGCGTGTGGGTTGCGCACAGAGACATTGAATTCAATGATGCTCAACCGCTTCCCCTCGCCTTATTTCAAACCGATTGTAAGTATCATGCTGCTGCAATCGATGGGTTAACCAAAAACAGTATGCCTTATCACTTAGTTGCCTGTTGCAGCAGTTCGTCTGGATTAAACTCGATGGTCAAATCAGGCATTGCTGTGGGAGCTATGGGTCAACTGAGTATGGCGAAAAACCTACGAATCCTCGACAATATGCCACCGCTCCCTGTCGTCGATATTGTCCTTATAACGGGTGCCCAATCTCATCCGTTACTCGACAAAGAGTCCTTAGATCATTTAACCCGTTTTGTGAGTAATAACTAAGTGTGAGCGCTTAATCAACCAAACCTTTTTCTACCGCGTATTTCGCCATCTCTGCGGTAGAATGGACATCAAGTTTATGTTTAATATTTTGGCGATGTGTTTCTACGGTGCGGTAGCTGATATCCAACATTGAGGCGATTTTTTTGCTGCTACAGCCTTGTGCAACTAATTTGAGCACCGCTTCTTCGCGACGACTTAAAGGGTTCGGTTTTTGCGCGGCCGGAATAACTTCGGAAGTAAACAAGGTTTGCGTAGTGGTTTCGCAAAAGTATGTCGATCCAGAGTGAACCGTTTTTATTGCTTGAACCATTTTCTCTGCTGAAATTTCTTTCAACATATACCCAACCGCTCCCGCCTGCATGACATTCATAATGTATTCGCGATTGTCATGCATGGTTAACATTAACACTTTGACGTCGGGAAACTCTTCTTTAATGAGCTTGGTAGCATCAATGCCGTTCATTTTAGGCATGCTGACATCCATCAGTACCACGTCAGGCAAGTGCTGTGTCACCACATCGATAGCTTCTAGCCCATTGCAGGCAGTCGCAACGACATCGATTTGAGGCTCAAGTTTTAGGCGAGCGATAAACCCTTCTAACACCACCTGATGATCATCTACAATGACAATTCTTATCGACCTTTCCATACCATTAATCCATCTAAATTGAGCAACACCGTTATTTCTGTGCCAAATTTTGGCTCACTGGATAGCTCAAACTCGCCACCCATAAACTCGACACGTTCACGCATATTTCGTAATCCGATACCCTTTTTTACCGATGCATCAGTTGCTTGAAAACCAATACCATCATCTCGAATAATTAACTGCAACATTGTTCCCATTTGTTGCAATATCACGGTAATCTTCGACGCTTTTGCATGTTTTTCTATATTGGTAAGTGATTCTTGCGTTACACGATATAAGGTTGTGGCCACTTCTGATTTAAGTTTCCCTTCTTCGGTATCAAACAGGGTTTCAACTTCTATTTCGGTATGAGAGTTAAAATCCTTCAATAACGTTGTCAACGCTGCTTCAAGCCCTAAATCATCTAACGCACTCGGTCTGAGGTTATGAGAAATTCGCCGAACTTCATTAATTGCGGTAGAAAGTGAACTTTGAGACTTATCAAAATGATGGCATAAAGAACCATCCAACGACAAATGCTTCATCTGATTTTTAAGTAACTCGAGGTGGCACTTGCTCGATACCAGTAACTGATTTATACCATCGTGAAGTTCTCGCGCTAAGTGCTTTTTCTCATCTTCCTGAAATGACATGGTTTTATTGACTAACTCAATCAAGTTTCGGTCAGCCAAACGATGTTCGTGAAGATTAATCGCGAGTGTCAGAACAATGATTATCGCGACAGTAACGGCCAAAATGGACACCACAGAAAAGAAGGTCGTTTCAATATTGGTATTTACGGTATCATGCATATGCAGCACATCATTACTGATATCTTCAATATACAAACCCGTTCCAATCATCCACTGCCATTTATCAAGCAATGTAGCGTAGCTGAGTTTCTGCACAATTTCATTGGTGGACGGTTTTTGCCATAAGTAACGATGAAATCCTCCACCAGCCTGGGCTTGATAGATGAGTTCTTCAATAAGAAAGTCACCATTACTATCCTGTAAACCAATCAGGTTTTTCCCGACAAGATCCGGCATGATCGGATGAACGAGATTCACCCCTTCGATATCGTACGCAAAGAAGTAGCCGTCATTGCCGTAGCGCATTTTATTTAATATTTCTTTGACTGCCTCTTTAGCTTGCTCGTCATCTTTTGAAGCATTTTGATAGATCGGCATTATTGCGCCAATCGCGATATCTACGCTGTCTTTAAGTGACGATTCTCGAGACTGAATAAGGTTGTCGCGAAATATTTGGATCTCTTTATTGCCAAGAGATTTGGCCTGATATATAGAGATCCAACTGATACTGGCACTGACCAAAATCAATGGGATGAGAGTCAATAGAATTAACTTTAATTTCAAAGGCATTTCTCTTCCCCCAAAAATAGGAAAACCGCTCGTAGACTACGAGCGGCTCACCATAACAAACAATGTTACTAATTTGTTAGATTCAAGGTTTAATCTAGAATTCGATCACATTCCATATAAACCTGGGAATACTAACAAACTCACTAATACCACCACTTGAATCAAGATAAACGGAATAACACCACGATAGATGTCCATTGTCGTCACCCCTTTTGGTGCTACACCTTTTAAATAGAACAAGCTAAACCCAAATGGTGGCGTAAGGAAGGAGGTCTGCAAATTCATCGCTATCAGGATTGCAAACCACACCATATTGATTCCCATCAACTCAGCGACTGGCGCAATAATCGGCACAATGATAAAACAGATTTCAACGAAGTCGATAAAGAACCCGAGAATCAAAATCACCAACATGACGATAATTAAGAAACCCCATTTTTCTCCTGGAATTTCAAGCATCCACTCTTCGACTAAAAGATCACCGCCGGTATAGGTAAACGCCATTGAAAATGCCGTCGCTCCTAACAAAATAGCAAATACCATCGCGGTAACTTTTACGGTTTCTTTCGATGCGTCGTACAGCATATGAAAACTAAATTGCTTGTATAGCAACGCAAGTATAATCGCACCAGCACCACCTAATGCCGCAGACTCAGTCGGTGTTGCAACACCCGCAAAAATAGACCCTAATACCACAATGATAAGTGCAAGTGGTGGAACCACCGCTTTTAACGCAGTTAAGACTTCTTGACGTCGCGATATCGAATCATCACGCTCAATAGGTTGGGCTGACTCAGGATTCATTTTTGCGTAAATCAATATATAAACAATGTACGCACCGACTAAGACAATACCCGGTCCAATTGCAGCCTGAAATAGATCACCGACCGGGACACCGAGTACATCTCCTAACAGTATTAAGATAATCGAAGGGGGAATGATTTGACCCAATGTACCTGAAGCGCAAATCGTGCCGCATGCAAGACCTTTGTCATAGTTATATTTGAGCATGACTGGCAGTGAGATCAATCCCATCGCAACAACAGAAGCACCAACCACGCCTGTTGACGCCGCCAATAAAGCACCGACTAAGACAGTTGAAATCGCGATCCCGCCTCGTACTCCACCGAATAAACGCCCCATGGATTCCAACAGTTGCTCAGCGAGTCTAGTTTTCTGCAAAACCAAACCCATAAAGACAAACAGAGGTACAGCCATCAGCACTGTATTTTCCATAATCGACTGAATTCGATAAGGCATAAAGGCGAACATCTCAAAACCTTCCGCCCAAACACCGAATAATAGTGCAATGCCACCAAAGGTGAAGGCGACAGGAAACCCTAACAGTAGCGCAAATAGAGCGACAAAGAACATTACGATTCCGATCATGATTGACTCCCCTTCTCTTCGTCAAAATGCCTTTTAGGGCTGATAATATTGTTGATTGAATGCAGCATCATCCCAATTCCACTCAATGCCATAAATCCAAACGATACTGGGATCATCGCTTTAATAATCCAGCGGTATGGCAAGCCGCCTGGATCTCCCGATGTTTCACCAAGTAAATAGCTTTCTTTTGCAAAGTCGATACCGTACCAAGTAACAAGAAGGCAAAAAGGAAGTAAGAAAATTAGAGTGCCGAGTAAGTCGATGATAGACCGTGCGCGTAGCGATAATCGCTCATAAAAAACATCAACTCGGACATGTCCTGCTGCTCGAATCGCATAAGGTACACCAAGTAAGAAAACACTAGAAAATAGATGCCATTCAAGTTCTTGAAATGCTATCGACACATCATTGAAGGCATAACGCATCACTACATCGTAAACAACATTAAGAACTAACAAGATAAATAGGATACTTGCCAACCACCCTAATTTATCGCTAACTCGATTGAGTATTTGTTCCAACTTAATCAGGCTTCTCATTCCAAACTCCAACATGTAGCCAATTTAAAATTGCGCTGCCAGTTATTGACAGCGCTGATTATTATTATCGTGTTTTATTGCAATCTAGAGTTTACTGACTCTCAGCTTGGCTATTGAGGTAAGCACGGTGAGAGATGTCAGTCCATGAACGAACTTGTTCTAAGTAGTTCGCTTGAGACTCTTGTATTTCTTGCGTTAGTGGATCTTTCTCTGCGTGTTGTGCTAACAATTTATCGTTAGCTGCGCGGATTGCAGTCATTACTTCTGCTGGGAAATCTTTCACTTCAACATCTGGATATTCCGTTTTAATTGATACCCAGTTTTTGCCACTTTCGTGTGTCGCTTGAGTATACATATCGTAAGCGGCTGTGCGCATTGAAATTCTCAAAATCTCTTGTAGATCTTCTGGTAACTTCTCATACACTTTTTTGTTCACAAGAAACTGAAGTTCAGTGCCTGGCTCATGCCAACCTGTATAGTAGAACTTCGCTATTTTGTGGAAACCCATACGTAAATCAAGAGAAGGACCTACCCATTCTAACGCATCAATAGTACGGCGTTCAAGTGACGTATAAAGCTCACCTGGGGCGATATTGGTCGGCTTAGCACCAAGCTCTGCTAGAATTTCACCGGCAAAACCTGGAATACGCATTTTCAGACCTTCAAGATCTTTAACCGAGTTGATCTCTTTTTGGAACCATCCGCCCATCTGAGTATCGGTATTACCACCAGGGAAAGAAAGCAAGTTATGTGGAGAATAAACCTTATCCATCAATTCCATACCACCACCGTGGTAGAACCAAGCATATTGCTCAGAAGGCGTCATACCGAAAGGCATAGAGGTAAAGTAAAGGGTGTTCGGAACTTTGCCTTTCCAATAATATGAAGCCGAGTGCCCCATATCATATTGACCAGATTTAACCATATCAAAAACACCGAGCGGTGCTTTATGCTTATTGGATGAATCGATGCGAATTTTCAAGCGACCATTCGACATTTTTTCTGCCATTGCCGCCATGTTCTTAGTTGCGTCGCCAAAGATAGGGAAATTAGGTCCCCACGTTTCAGCAAGCTTTAGACGATACACTTTGTCATCTGCAGAGGCACCGGTTGCTATGATCGCGGTGCAGGTTGCAACGATGATCATTGTCCCTTTGAAGACTCGTTTCACTGATTTTTTAACTAGACTCATTTTTTGCGTCCTTTTTTATTGTCATCATGCTTACCCCCGGTAAGCACACGTGACAACAATGGACAAATTAGTCGTTATAAAATATCGGCGAGAACACGCATTGAAGTAACAAAAAAAACCCAGGTCACACCTAAGTATTACGTATTAATACGTAGGAAATTAGACTTTTAAAATTTAATAATATGATTTTATTTGATTTTAATTTTAAAACCAAAATTATGGATTGTAATTATACGTACGAATTAATAATTGCCATCAATAACATAGTTGTTACTAATTTGTGATCCAAATCTGATTAGATTCAAACGAACACAATCATTTAAGGGCTAGTGATTCATTATATAGAAAATGATCTTTGCTAAATTAAGAGTTAAATTCTAATCAATCCCTTCGAGTTTCAATAATGCTTCCTTGCGCTCAATACCACCAGCATACCCAGTAAGCTTGCCATTAGCCCCCACTACGCGATGACATGGAATAACAACCGACACTGGGTTTTTCCCGTTTGCCGCGCCAACTGCTCGTACAGCCTTAGGTTTTCCAATGGCTTGCGCTATTTGCTTATAACTGCAGGTTTCGCCAAAAGGTATTTGAGCCAATGCTTGCCAGACTTCTTGTTGGAACGGCGTACCTTTTGTATCAATTGGAAGATCAAACGCGCGCCTGTCTTGATTAAAGTATTCACTCAGTTGTCTAACAGCTTGAGTCAGAATTGGATGCTCATCCGCACGCTTTCCAAGCGCATCAGGCATTGTGGTATGAGTATCGAACCAAATCCCCGACACTCCTTTATCTGTGGTTTGAATAACGACTTCACCGAGCTGGCTCGGCATCGTGGTAAAATAGGTCATCATGATTATTGATTCCATAGGTGAAACGTTGCGTAACTTCCCCAAGGGGCTGCGGTCTCTCGATTCAGGTTTGGATAGTGACTCATTCTTTTTTTGACAATTAAATCGGTATCCAAAAAGCAATTCGGTAAAGACAAACCTCTTAACAATACGTAATTCACTGTCCAAGGACCAATACCTTTGATCGCTAACCATTCATTCGGATCGCTGTTTGGGTAATCAATCATAAACTGCGCAAAGCGTTTTAAGGTATCTTTTCGGCTCTGAGGCATTTTTAAAAAGCTTAAATCGGTGGTGATGAGATCAGAAGGAGTTGGAAAAGAGATAACGGATTCACTATCGGAGATGTGGTGCACCAGCCTATTAAGCTGACCTATAGCGGCTTTGACGGAGACTTGCTGGCCGATAATGGCTCTGACTCCGGCCTCCCATGGACTCCATACTCCCGGAATCCGAATGCCTTGATGTTTGATTAGGCCTGGCGCATGAGATTCCAAATGTGCTTCAATTATCCGAGTATTAGCGTCTAAATCCAACATTCGACGTACCATTGAAACGAGAGGCGTCAGTATCAAGGCATCATCGAGTTCAACGTCGAGATCGATACATTGAGTGCTTGCATCCAGTTGTAGTTTGAACCACGCGCTTTTCCCCTCAATGATCACATAACGTGAATAGCTCGTCTCGTCGACCATCTCCAAGTCGTCGATCATTCTCAATTGATAAAACTCTAAGATATGTTGCCAGTTAAGATCGCCATTAAACTCAAGGTGAATTTTATGCGTTTCCATCTTTCTCTGTCTTTTGTTGTTCATTAGGAGAAGACAAGCTTACCTCATCTCTCCTAAGTTTGTACGAACTCTACACACTGCGAACATGAAAGACGTGTTCTACGGCAGACACTTTGTTTATTAATTCAAGAGTTGGTTCTTGCTCAATATCCATGATGGTATAGGCAATATCGTCTCGACTTTTGTTCACCATATCCAACACGTTAATATTGAGTTCAGCAAGTAAAGTCAGCACGGTGCCAAGCACTTTTGGCACGTTGTCGTTAGCAAACGTTAGACGAAAGCCGGTAGTACGTTCCATTGCAATGGATGGGAAATTAACCGAGTTAACAATATTGCCGTTCTCAAGAAAGTCGACTAATTGTTTCGCTCCCATAATCGAGCAATTTTCTTCCGCTTCAACAGTACTGGCCCCAAGGTGAGGGAACAAAATAACCTTATCATGTTTAATCAAGGCTTCACTCGGGAAATCAGCGATATAAGCGTCTATTTTACCGGTATCTAACGCTGCAATAATATCGGCCTCAACCACCAATTCACCCCGGGCTAGGTTAATGATTTTTGCGCCATCTTTAATGGCTGATAATGACTCCTCATTAATAAACCCAGTAGTTGCCTCAATAGCAGGTACATGGAGAGTAATATAATCAGATCGCGCTAGGAGCGAGTTTAAGTTTTCGGCACGACTGACTTTCGAAGACAATTGCCATGCTGCTTCAACGCTTAATTTAGGATCGTAACCAATCACGTTCATGCCTAAACCCAAGGCTAAATTGGCAATTTTAGCGCCTATCGCACCTAAACCAACCACACCCAAAGTTTTCCCATCGAGTTCCGAGCCACCATATTGCTTTTTGCCCAATTCAACTTTCTTATGAAGTTCAGCGGCATCGGTAATATCAGCTAAGGAATCGACATAATTCATACTTTGTGTGATGCCGCGAGAGCCCAACAATAAGCTGGCCAATACCAACTCTTTCACAGCGTTAGCATTTGCCCCAGGTGTATTGAAAACGACAATACCTTTGGGAGTATAATCCGCCACAGGAATATTGTTCACTCCAGCGCCAGCACGAGCCACAGCCAATACCGATTCTGGTAATGTTTCGTTATGAAGTTTATGGCTACGTAATAAAATAGCGTCTGGGTTATCTTGGCTAGATGAAATATCGTATCGCTCAGCAGGGAAAACACTCAACCCTTTCGCTGCGATGTTGTTGTAGGTTCTTATTTTTTTCATATTATTTTTATGTGTTCCACGTTGTTACAAATGAAGTATCGCTCAATCGAATTATTATTTGTATGAGAATGAAAAAGCGATATTGGTTAACAGAAAGCGTTTCTGTTAACCCTATTTATCTTATTTTTATTATTGGGTGACTTGGTTGTATGCCCAAGTTAGCCAAGGCAGTAACGCTACAAGATCAGATTCTTCAACCGTCGCACCACACCAAATACGCAAACCAGATGGTGCGTCTTTGTATGCGCCAATATCAAAAGCAACCTTCTCTTCACCGAGAAGTTTAATCATGGCTTTAATCTGCTCGTCAGTGGCTTTCAATTGAAAGCAAACGCTTGTATTTGAACAAATATCAGCCGATTGAGCTAAAAAGTCGATCCAATCATTTTCGCTGACAAATTTCGCTAACACCGATAAATTGGCTTCACTTTTTGCAACTGCAGCGGGTAAACCACCAATTTCTTCAATCCAATTTAAGGCATCTAAGTAATCCTCAACACACAATAGAGAAGGCGTATTAATGGTTGCACCTTTGAAAATGCCATCAATCAATTTTCCTTTATTGGTCAAACGGAAAATCTTAGGAAGAGGCCAACTCGGTGTATAAGACTCTAAGCGCTCAACGGCTCTTGGGCTAAGAATCAACATACCATGAGCCCCTTCTCCCCCAAGAACTTTCTGCCAACTAAACGTTGCTACATCAATCTTTGACCAATCAATGTCCATAGCAAAGACGGCACTGGTCGCATCGCAAATGGTTAAACCTGTACGATCATCGCTGATCCAATCTGCATTTTTCACTTTGACGCCAGATGTGGTGCCATTCCAGGTAAAAATAACGTCGTGATCTGGGTTGGCTTGAGTAAAGTCTGGTACTTCGCCATAACCTGCCGTAAATGAACGCGTATCTTCTAATTTTAACTGCTTAACAACATCGGTTACCCAACCCGCACCGAAAGATTCCCAAGAAAAGAGATCGACTGGACGCTGACCTAATAATGACCACATAGCCATTTCCATTGCTCCAGTATCAGAACCAGGAACAATACCGACCTTATACCCTTCAGGTAACCCCAATAATCGGGCAGTATCATCAATTGATTTTTGTAAACGTGCTTTACCTAATGCACTACGATGCGAACGACCTAATGAATCAGTGCTAAGTTCAGTAAGGCTATAACCAGGTCGTTTGGTACATGGACCTGAAGAAAAATTAGGATTGGTGGGTTTTACACTGGGTTTCATTAAAAATCCTTGATTATGGTTGTCGGGTTATTTCTCAATCACGTTATACGTAAGAACGTACTAAGTGATAGTAATAATTAGTAAAGTTAAAGAGAATAAAAAGAAAATTATAGTTAATTGATACTGCCGTAAATCGCTATGATCATCAATATCAAAAGCCTGCGCCAATTATCAATATTGACTTGTTTTATCTAGAGTAACTGAGACAGGATTAAATTTAAGGTGTTGTTATCACATTGGATCCAACAATGCTTCTGCTTGTGCTACGGAAAGGGGTCTATAAAAGTAATATCCTTGAATTGCATGGCATCCAAGGTTGCGAATGAACTGGTACTGCTCTTGCGTTTCAACACCTTCAGCAACAACGTTCAATTCTAAGTTTTTGGCAATAAGTACAATCGCTTCAATGATCGCTTTATTCTTAGAGTTTTCGACGGCATCAACAATAAAAGAGCGATCTATTTTTATCACATCAATAGGATACAGGTTTATACAGCTTAACGATGAATAACCGGTTCCAAAATCGTCCAGTGCGATACTGACGCCATACTGCTGGAATCCTTGTAGTGAACGTAGCGCCATTTTTTCATTCTGAATAAGCGCATTTTCGGTAATTTCAAGTAGAATAAAGCCCGGATCAACATCGTATTTTTTCAGAATATTAATATAAGTAGTGAGCAGTGTAGCACTGCATAACTGCATCGCCGATAAGTTGACCGATATCCTTTTAGGCTTAATGCCGCGCTTGCACCAATCACGATAATGAGCACATACAGCCTCAAACACCCACTCATCGATCTGGCCAATCAACCCCAACTCTTCAGCAAGTGAAATAAATTGATAAGGTCCAATTACCCCATGTTCAGGACTTTTGATTCTCACTAACGCCTCAAACCCTACAACTAAACCCGTACTCGCCGATACTTGAGGCTGAAGCTCTAAATAGAATCCATCGCTTACAATGGCTTCACGTAAAATAGCTTCATACATGTTCCTTTCGGCATTTTTCTTTTCTATAAACTTGTCATAGAAAACGTATCCATTTCGTCCTTGTGACTTAGCCAAGTACATAGCACTGTCGCCTCTTTGCAGCAGAGTCTGCGTATCGTCACCGTCATATGGATATAAACTTACGCCAATACTCAATGTGCAGTATATGGGTTTTCCATATACGACGATTGGAGCTTGCGTGTTATTAAATATCTTATTAATAATATCAACAATTTCTTTTTTATTAGTAATATTAGGCAGAATAATGGTGAACTCATCACCACCAAAACGGGCAATAATATCCTTAGAGCGCAACGCTTCCTTTAATCTCTTTGCTATTTCAACAAGTAGCAAATCGCCAGCTGCATGCCCTAATGAATCATTAATATTTTTAAAGTGGTCCAAATCAATAAACATCAAAGCAAATATTTCATCTCTTGCTTTGCTAAATACAATCGACTCTTTCAACTTCTGTTGAAATAATGTTCGATTAGGCAAAGCTGTCAATAGATCTGAATACGCCAATGCTTTTATTTTGTTTTCTTGAAGCTTTTGCTCCGTAATATCCTCAAAAATACCTCGGTACCCACTAAAACGATGACGAATTTGTATTGGGGTTGCCGAAATTAATAAATGGATGACGCTACCATTCCTGTGACGGCACCAGCACTCTTGGTCGGTTAATATTTCTTGGTTACGAATTTTATGAAGAAACTCACTGTCACCCTCAATATTGAAATCGCTAAATACTCGACCAATCATCTGCTCTGGTCTATAACCAACAATATCCGTTACGGATTCAGAGCAGTATGTAAATCTATTCTCGACATTAGTTTCCCATAGCCAGTTGGAAGTACTGTGGGCAATATCACTAAATCGCTTTTCAGCGTCAGTCAAATCTTGAATTAATAGCTCATTCTTCAAGGCAGAGCTAATAATCGCTCTCAGGTTTTCAAATGCAGTGCCTTTTTTATTACTAAGATTCGTAACCATAAAACCAATAGGTTTATCTCTAAAAGAGAGGGGGAAAACCATTAAACTATAGCGTTCTTGAATAGTAACATGGCTCTCTGGAATCAAATTTTTCGCAATAAAGTCGTTATCCTTTTCAGACAAACTGTTTTTTATTCCTCCACTCACTGATACCAAATTTTTAGCGACTAACATATCCTCATTAGTATTTTTAAATACCGAAATATGAAACTCAGTTAGATTTAATATATCAATGGCGTAATTCTTAATTTTTGATAAATCAAAAGATGAATTAAGGTCATTAACGATAAAACGAAAGTAATTTAAATAGTAATCTGTTTCAAATAACTGAAATTTTAAAGATAACTGACCAACATCATCTTTAAGATTAACGAGTTGAGTTTGCAGCTCTAATAATGTTTTACTGCGATTAAATTCTAAATATTTCAGCGTTGCACGCTGGAGAATCGTTGCTAATGCTAACCAAGTTACAACGTCTTCAGATTTAATCGAGTTTTCAAGCTTATGAGTCAATGCCAACACAAAATCATCAATACTATATCCGCACACTGCCTGCTTGAATAAATCTAATAAATGATCAAGTTCTTGACGTTCAACACCTCCTTTATATTTTTCAATGACATCAAAAAGATTGGCACGCATCTCTTCAAAAATAGGATCGTCATTTGAGCCTATTGGTGTTTGCCCTAACTCATATGACGTCGACTGAATTTTATATGCCGAAGATTTTCTACAACCACATGATTGCCGAATCACCAAAGAAGTTGGTATCCGTATTTCTTTACTCGGGAGCGCCCCATCAATCTGAGCAATAAGCTCAAGTGCGGCTGCTTGTCCCAACTCAAAAAGTGGTTCCTGCATACTCGTTAACTTTGGAGAAGCAAACATCCCCTCCAATGTGTTCATCGAACCAATCACGGCGAGATCTTCAGGCACTCGAATACCAAGACATTCACAAGCACTTATGACACCTAAAGCCTGATTATCATTTAGTGTGATGACAGCGTCGATGGGGCGACGCTTTTTACGCCAAAAAGACTGAAACTTACTTTTTGACGCTATGCCGTTTAAATCTGAATATATAATCATCTCTTCATCAAACGGGAGATTATATTCAGCCATCAAACGTTTATAAATCTCGCAACGCTGCTCAGATGAGCCGTGTTGTTCTGGCCCTCGCATCAAGCAAATATTTCGGTAACCATGTTCATGGTAAAGGTGAGCTAAGAGTTTGGTAAAACTATCTTCATAATCAGAGACTACATTTGTGTACCCATCAAGATAACTCCCAATATTAACAACAGGGACAGAAGTAAAACGATCAACAAAGCTTTGACTCTCTCTTTCATCGAGATAACGCATATGTGAGCTAAATGGACTAATGACTCCAGCAATAAAGTCCGTATCAATCAGATCGAAAACCTTAGCTCGCGCAAGTGAAAGCGGGTCTGGTGAGTTAATCACACCACCGCAATATCCTATGATATTGTAGTCATGTTGTTCAGCAACATGAGCAGCCCCTCGCATGATTCCTTCTTGAAAAGTCGAAGATAGTGTTCCTACTAATACTGCTATAGTCGGTCGGGGGTTCTTAGAATTACCTATAGTGACAACTGGGGTTTTAACTCTCATTAACTCGTAAATCCTAAAGCTCTATTTATACATTCATCATCAACGTTCACAATCAGTCAACGACTCTGATGTTAGAAAATTATTGATGGGTTTTTAAGATTTATGTAGACCTTCTATCACTCTTTTATAGTAAAATACCGTATCAGAAACAAGATCCATATCGATATCGGAGCAAGTTAGAATGGTTTTTGTGACCTATTGACGAGATTTCAGTTATCAGCACTAAAATACGCAAAATTTAAGTTAGGTTGTATCAGTATGTGGGTAAGACAACAGCATCAACACTATGCAATATCAAAAACAATGCACTATGATTTAATGTTAGATATATCAATTAACTATGGAGAGAATCATGCGCTGTGAGTGGTGTAAGATTGGCTTTGGAGTCCTATTTGTACTGGTTGCTGTTTCTATCTTCACGTACCAGTTTATTGAACCTGCAGCCCCAAAAAACATCTCCATTGCAACGGGAAGAACCGATGGCGCCTATTATCAATATGCACTTCGCTACCAGGAGTTGCTAAAGGACGAAGGGTTTGAGTTAGAGATTGTACCAACCAGCGGATCGGTTGAGGCTTTACAGCTTCTAAATGAAAAGAAAATAGATGTTGCCTTTGTTCAAGGGGGCGCAGCATCGCAAGTCGACACTTCTAACCTTATGACCCTCGGAAGTGTCTATTTTGAACCTTTATGGATATTCTACCGCAGAACGATTTCCCCAACCTATATCTACGATTTAAAAGGCAGCCACATTGCGATAGGTAGTGAGGGTAGCGGAACACGAGCACTGAGCTTACAACTGCTTAATGAAAATAAACTCAACGATGAAAACACAACGTTATTACCTCTTTCGGGCGACGATGCTATCAAGGCGCTAAAAGCCGGAGAAATTGACGCTCTTTTCTCGGTTATATCTGCTTCTTCTCCGCATATTACCGAATTACTCAGAGATCCTAATATTGAGCTACTCGAAATGCGCCGTGCCTTAGCATACGAGAAGCGCATGCACTATTTAAAAGATCTCCACCTTGGTGAGGGATCTCTCGATCTGGATGAAAACTTACCGAACCAGTCAATTGATATTCTCGGAACCACCGCGACATTGGTCGTTGACAAGGAGATTCATCCGGATTCAATTCGTCTGCTACTTAAAGCCGCCAAAGAAATTCATTCACCAGCTTCAACGTTTGCTCAGAAAGACCAATTTCCAACACGAGATTTTACCGAAATTGAAATGAGTGAAGATGCGGAACGTTACATTCTCAAAGGCGAATCATTTTTAGAGCGTCATTTACCATTTTCCCTTGCGGGTACCGTTGACCGACTTCTAATTATGATTATTCCGCTTGCAACCTTAATCTTCCCACTGTTTAAAGGCGCAATGCCGCTCTATCGCTGGCGAGTACGTTCGAAAATTTACAAATGGTACAAGTTTGTTCGTAGTATTGATTTATTAATCGAGAAAATGAATGAGACCGAATTAACAACCTCACTCAAACAGATTGAAGATTTAGATTTGGAAGTGAAAAAGGACAGTGATATTCCACTTTCCTACATGGGTGAATATTACGAACTTCGCGTCCATATAGAGCTTATCGATGCAAGATTACGTGAGAAGATCAAACTTGTACGAAAAAATAGTACTGGAGATAGTGAAAAAGAAACCTCTCAAGCGAGTTGAGGTTGCATCAGTAATCAGTAAATATACACAGCACTGAAGTTAGATTTGGAGCTGTGTATAATAAACAACATCAGTAGATATACACCGCACCAGAGTTAAGTGCATCTCTAGTACTGTCTAATTCAGAGCCATCGGAAATCACACCAGTTGCACTAGTACCCTCGTGAGGAGCCCCCACCACTAAAATGCTACCATCTTCATTCATGCTCAAGCCAATACCAAAGTTATCTTCTTCTTCAGAGTTAGACGCTTTGATATAGGCACTTTGCTCCCAATTTCCGTCTGTATGACTAAACAGATATACCGCACCTACATCAGTTGCATCATCATTCATCTGCTCCGATATATCACTAACAATACCACTGATACTATTGTCCTCCTGATTTGCACCCACAGCGAGAGTATTGCCATCAGAACTCAATACTACCGCCTTACCAAATCGATCATCTTCGCCGGTATTTGATGCCTTGATATAGGCGGTTTGAGTCCAACTGTTATTGATATAGTCAAACATATAAACCGCTCCTGACTTTACTGCATCATCGTTGTCGTATGTCATCTGTTCAGTTATATCCGTAACGATACCATTGACGCTACTACCCTCGTGATGTGCTGCTACAGCCAATCTTGTTCCATTCGAATTCAATGACACCGAATATCCAAAAAGATCACTCGCTCCAATATTTGAGGCCTTAATATATGCATCTTGAGCCCAATTACCATTTTCATCACTGACAAACAGATAAACTGCGCCATAATCTTTAACGTCAGCTTCAACGCCAGAGACAAAGTCAGTGACATCGTTATCGAGAACACTAGTGCTATTGTCTTCTCGGAAACTGCCAACGGCTAACGTCTTACCATCAGAACTTAATGCGACGCTACGGCCAAACTGATCTCCTTTGTCAGAATTAGAAGCTTTAAGAAACGTAGTCTGTTCCCAGAGGTAATTGTCAGCCTTACCAAATAGATATACTGCTCCTGAATTATTTGCATCATTATTATTTTCTGTAATATTTGTCCCATTGTTTTGAACACCTTTGGCACTACTATTCTCTAGGTTCGCACCCACCGCAAGAATATCGCCACTGGCATTTAATGCTAAACTCCAACCAAAGTTATCTCTTTTTTCACGATTTGATGCCTGAAGGTAGTCAGTTTTCCCCCAACCATTATTCGTTTTTTCATACAAATAGACAGCACCATCACCGTAAGCTACGTAGTTACCAAGATCATTTATTACCTGGTCATAACTTTGATTGTTTTGGTTATATGCCCCTACTGCAAGTGTGCTGCCATCTTCGTTTAAAGCCAAGCTGTACCCAAAATAATCCCTGACTCCCGCATTATCAGCTTTAAGATAAGCGGTTTGCTCCCAGTGTTCGCCATCATAACTAAATAGGTATACCGCCCCTGAATCTTCTACCGCAACTTCATCACCATCTTCGAGAAATGCGCCCACAGCTAAAGTATTCCCATCAGCACTTAATGCGACACGATAGCCAAAAGCATCGTCTGCTTCTGTATTCGATGCCTTCACGTACCCAATCATCTGAGTAACGGTGTCTGCAGTGAGCATCTCTTCATTCGAGAGTTCAATATCAGTTCCATCAGAAGCTAAGATAAAATATTCCGCAGAAACTGCCGCAACTAAACTGTCTACCGTAATCGTTGCGGTTAACGAATCAGTAACTGCCGTTATCGGGTCACAATCATAGTCTTTAGAAGTATCCTTTTGACATACAACGTAATCCACACCAGAATCATCCGAGGCCGACGTCCACGTTAGTGTCATCTGCTTAACATCGGAGGTTCCGGCACTCATATCGGAAAGATTGAAAGAAGAAAGTGCTGTCGTGTCAGAATGCCCATTGCATCCGCTTAGTACTACGGTAAGTAAAAAAATAGGTAGCAAACAAGTCATTAACTGCATATTAGAATGATCCTAAGTATCGTAAGAAATATCAGTAGATATACACAGCGCCAGAATTATATTCATTGCTAGTATCTTCAATTTCGGAGCCATCGGAAGTGACGCCAGTAATCGCACTATCCTCGAGTTTCGCTCCTACTGCTAATGTATTCCCGTCAGCACTCAATGCCATTCCAAAACCAAAATGGTCAAATTGACTGGTATTAGTTGGCTTGATGTATGCGGCTTGCTCCCAAATACCATCTGATCGACTAAATAGATATGCCGCCCCTGCATTCGTTGCCTCGCTAACGTCGGTATCTTCTGTACCATTAATAACAATGCCAGTTGCGCTATTATTCTCTCGATATGCCGTAACAGCGAGTGTGTCCCCATCTGAACTCAATGCGACTCGAT
Organism: uncultured Vibrio sp.; assembly: GCA_947504195.1. Taxonomy (GTDB): domain Bacteria; phylum Pseudomonadota; class Gammaproteobacteria; order Enterobacterales; family Vibrionaceae; genus Vibrio. Next base: position 425,151 of record CANNGN010000003.1, read on the forward strand.
GCCCGAAGAAATCATCCTCACCGGTATTCGATGCCTTTAAGTAAGATTCTTGCTCCCAACTGCTACCTGAGTGACTAAACACATATACCGCCCCGGAATCAGATTCACTATTTGTCTCTGTTGTTTCTGAACCATCACTGATCACACCCTTAATCGCGTTATCTTCACCACGGGCACCGACCGCCAAAGTACTGCCATCAGAACTTAATGCTAGATACCGACCAAATTGATCGGAACTACCTGGATTTGAAGCTTTAATATGGGCGGTTTGCGTCCAACTATCCGTATCATAACTATACAAATAGACAGCTCCGGAATTCCCTATAGAACCAGTTAAATCTTCATTAGGGGATCCAACAGCCAATCTACTTCCATCAGAATTAAGTGCGACACTACGACCAAACCAATCTCCACTCCAAGTATTAGAAGATTTGATGTAAGCGGTTTGGACCCAACTGTTGTCAGAGTAATGGAACAAATACACAGCTCCAGAATTCGTTCTTTTTGGGCTTGAATCTGAAATATTAGAATTACCAGCAACAATACCTGGCGCACCATTGTCTTCAAAATGTGCGCCGACTGCTAAGGTTGTACCATCCGCACTCAATGCTACATGCCTGCCAAATTGATCTTCTGAGCCAAGATTTGATGCCTTTAAATAGGCGACTTGATCCCAATCTCCATTGTCATCACCAAACAAGTACACAGCCCCAGAGTCAGTTGCGTCATCAGCGACACTATCTTCAAGGTAAGCACCCACCGCTAATGTACTGCCATCTTCATTTAACGAGACGCTAAATCCAAATTCATCCCCTATGCCCGCATTATCGGCCTTAAGATAGGCAACTTGCACCCAGCGGTCATTATCATAATTAAATAAATATACAGAGCCTGAATTCTCTATCGCGTTTTCATCGCCATCTTCAAGGTAGGCCCCCACCGCCAAAGTATTCCCATCACCACTTAGCGCCACACTGTAACCAAAAGAATCTTGTGATCCTGTATTAGAAGCTTTCACATACCCAACCATTTGAGTAACCGTTTCTGCCGCCAATGCCTCCTCATTTGAGAGCTCGATACTGCTTCCATCATAGGCTAGGATAAAATATTCCGAAGAAGCTGCCTCAACTAAACTGTCTACGTTTATCGTTGTGGTTAATGAGTCAATAACTGAAGCGAGTGGATTACAATCATAGCTTTGACTGATATCTTTTTGACAAACGACGTAAGCAACACCAGAACTGTCTAATGCCGATGTCCACGTTAAAGTCATCTGCTTAACATCGGTCGTTCCGGCGCTAATATTGGTAAGATTGAAGGCAGAAAGCCCTGCTGTATCTGAGTTGTCAGAAAGGCTATCTTCTAGATCTGCAATACTGGACAAAGTATCTTCTAATTCAGAATACTCATTGCATCCACATAGAAAAACAGACACTAACAACGTCGGTATGAAATTCTTAACTAACCGCATAGTGTACAAAAACCCTATATTCATAAAAACTAATGTATTTGGTATAAATATAGGATAGTTCGAGAAAAATGCAGGAATTTAGTGATACTCAACACAACAAAGAACATATGTTGAATAGAGATAGGTTTAATATAAATGAGATCCAAGAAAATCAGCTAAGTTAATGCCATATGGAATTAACACTAACTTGCTGTTTTTTTTATAAAATTTCAATATTACTGTTATTGGTACACTGGCACATCATAATCTTGTGCTTCATCACTGTATGCTGTGACTATCACATCCGCAACCAAACCCGTTTCGGCCTCGACCTGAGTTTGGAAAAATTGCTTAATCTGTTTGCGTCGACCATGTGCAGCCCATGCCTCTGCATCACGCCAAATTTCATTAAATACGATCGAATACTCACTTCTCGTCGCACTAGGGTGATCGATTTGACGTGTAACACAATATTGTATGCATCCCTCTTCGCGATAAGAGTCTGGTTCTAGCGCTTTCAATACTTCAAACAGCTCTGCCTCTTTTCCCGTCTTAGGTTTAAATTGCGCTAATACATACACTCGGCTTGTCATAATATCTCCTAATCATATTTATTGAAGTGCGCTAATTTGCTTTACTAATATAAGCGCATTCCACTATCAATTTCGTTGCCCAACAATCTCTATAACACTATCGTCTTCGTCTGGTAAATTGAGTAAATTTATACCTTCCACATCTTTTTGTTGAAAGATATGAACCTCTGAATTTAGCCAATCCGCAAACGCACGTATTTTCTCTCGATGAAATGACCCTTTTGGTGCGCACAAATAGTAACTGTATTTCGACTTCACCGCTCGATTACCAATACGCACTAATTTACTCTCGTGAAGATAGCGATAGGTTAAGCTATGTTTCACCAATGCTACACCTTGTGCAGCCAATGCGCCTTCCATAACAAATTGTGAACCATCATACTTTAACGAAGCTTGAGCACTGCACATTTGCATCTTTTCAAACCACAACCCCCACGTCATATCGGGCCAAACATCTTCGATTAAGTCTGCTTTACTCAAATCGCTAATATCATATAGTGAGAGTTCTTCCTGATAACTGGGGTGACATACAGGGTATAAAATTTCATCCATCAACCAGATTGTTTCTAAATGAGGGTAATTTCCATCACCATAACGAATGCACACATCGATTGAACCATCTTGAAAATCCACCATGTCATAGCCAGGATCTACAAGCATCGACAGTGAAGGATGGAGTTTACGAAATGCTTTGATTCTGGGGATTAACCAATGCTGAGCAAAGGTAGGGTGAGTAGAAATGGCTAAACGGTTGGGTTGTGGGTCTTGATGGAGCTTTCTTAGTCCATCTTTTAGCTCTGTAAACCCTCTTTGTGCTGAATGATAAAGAATCACACCTTCGGGTGTTAAGGTCACTTTCCGGTGCTGACGAACGAAAAGTTCACATTGCAACGACTCTTCAAGTTGACGTATCTGTTGGCTAATCGCAGCAGAGGTGACAAACAATTGTTCCGCCGCAGCTTTAAAACTGCCTTTTTCAGCAGCAACATAAAAGTAGTACATCCCAAGGAGTGGCGGTATTCGTTCTTTCACTTAAGTCATCCTTAATCAACAGCAGAGCTTTCGCACCCCAAAAACCAGTTGAATCGTCTAAGTATTGGGTATATGAACATAGAGAGCAAGTGAATAAAACAGAAAAACTAACACTTTCAATAATTAACAATAAAAAGGCAATATGTTCACCGAGAGAGAACAATAAGAGTCCTCTTCTCGATACTCACACACTATGACAAGATCTCTCGATAGGTTTCACACCTTAAAGTGTATCCAACAACACCTTCCATTGCGTTAAGGTGATATCGCTCTCAATTATTGGAGCACTAGAATGACTATTTGTATGACTTACTCCACAAAACAACCAATTACATGATGTCGAGACGTAAAATCAGGATTGCCATAGATGACTAAAAGTCGGCCTAAGTAATCTGAAATTCAATCCAGACGAATCTCTTTTTACAATAAAAAATGTGCATCAAAATCTAAGTTATCCCATTGATTATTAGATATAAAACTCGAGTGAAATCAAGTTATAAAATGTACGAATACAAGCTTGCCTGATAGGTTTGCTTATTCATATCAATAGGCACTTTTCTCCTAACGATACCCCTCTTTTTCTTAGCTTTCTCATTTGCATGACAAATTGAATTACCACCTATACTCATTCTAACTATTGTTAAACATCAGCTCTTACCAAAAGGTACACGAGGTTATTTATGAATTTGTCGGTTGTTATGAGAACTCTACTCGGGTTCATCCTAATGTTTTGTTTAATTATTACGATTACGTTTATTAGTCAGCTCAATATTCGAAATCTAGAAACACAAATGCATACAACGGTCGGCCAACTCTCGCCCATGGCAGAGCGCGTAAACCAACAATCAGGTTTACTGCTAAACGCCGTTCGTTTAGTCGGACTCCACAGCGCAGAAACTGATGGCACACAGCTCGAACACCTTAAGCAAAATACAAAACAGTCGATCGAGGCGTACAAAACACTAAGCCAAGAACTCACGGAACAAAGCCGAGAATATCCGAAAATCTCAAACCTTCTATCTGAAATAGCCCCGAAAGCTGAACAACTATTCTCACTTGCAAACCAGCAGTTCATAACCCGAGAGCAATGGTTAGTCGTCGATCAAACACTTCAAGATCAAAGTAGTTCATTCTCCTTAGATTGGAGCTACTTCGCCGATGACGGTGAAGCTGTTGTTGGAATGGTGTCGAGTGATTTAGCTTGGCTTGCGAAAGGACTGATCAAAGATGGCGTTATATTAGGAAGAGCCGTCGACCAAGCTTTGTATGCACCTTCAAGCGAAGAACAATTGAGCCACTTAGAATCAATACGCGCACATTATGAGTTGCTACTTAGCAAAAGAGAGCAATTGGATGCCGCTGAACCAGGAAGTGTGGAATTCTTAGACAGCTACTATGAGATTATCGAAGAAGCATTCTCAGCGGAAGGGTTGTTTAACACGATGTCTTCAAGTGGCCAACTGGTTTATGACCAACAAAACCAACTCACTGATCTAAACGCTACATTGAGTGAGGCACTTGAATTACTCAGCCAAGCCAGCTCGGAAGTATCGGTAGAGCTAGAGCAAGCAGAGGCACTCAGCGTCAAAACAGTAGAGGACAGCATGCTGCAAATGTTAGTCGTGGTCGTTCTTTCTATTGCCGTCGCACTTGCAATTACCTGGAGTGTGACCAGAAGTATCCGAGGACCATTAAAACGCACACTACAGCAAATGCAAAGATTAGTTAGTGGCGATTTCACCCATCAAATTGATGTGCATTCACAAGATGAATTTGGACAAATTGCCAACCAACTTAATACACTTACCGACCAGCTAAAACAAGTCATCGGTGACATGGTAGGCAGTGCGAAACAACTCGGAGATGCCTCTGACCATGGCCTTGAAGCTAGCGAACAAACCCGTACATTAATTCGAGAACAAAAAAGTCAAACCGAAATCGTTGCTGGCGCAGTAGAAGAAATGGAACAAGGCGTACAAGAAGTCTCATTAGAAGCCAATACTGCACGTGATGAAATCGTTACCGTCAGTGACCTAGCCGAAGTTGGACGCAAGTCGGTACAACTGACTCAACAAACCACCATCGAATTGCAACACACTATGACAGATGCCGTCGCTAAAGTTGATCAACTTAAGCAACAATCCGATGCTATCGGTTCAATCCTAGATGTTATTCAGGGCATCGCTGAGCAAACTAACTTACTGGCATTAAACGCCGCTATCGAAGCTGCTCGGGCTGGTGAACAAGGACGAGGTTTCGCAGTCGTCGCTGACGAAGTCAGAAGCTTGGCAGGACGCACTCAAAATGCAACCGTTGAGATTTATGAAATGATTGAAGCTCTCCAGAGTGTCACAGAGTCTACCTCTTCGCTAATGCGCAAAGGCGATAGCATGGTCAACGACTGTCTATCCCATGCAGATGAAAACCAAAACAAATTGGTTGAGATTACAGATTTGCTAGAGAACATTCGTGAACGCAGTCAACATATTGCCTCCACTGCTCAAGATAAGCTCGCGGTAGCTGGGCAAGTTGCTCACAGTGTGCATAAAATCGTTGAACTAGGAGATGCAACATTCCAGGAAGCGGAAAAAAATGAAACTGTCAGCAGAGAACTAAAAGGACAATCAGAGCAACAATTAGATCAAGTGTCCATTTTTAAAATCGCTAATTAGATAGATTTTGTACGTTCACTCATAGCAATAAAGTTCATAAAAATGAGAGAGATGCAATTACGTTTTTGTCATATTAAATGATAATAGTGTGATGAAAGCCATGTAATGGCCAAAATATACATGACGTACAACTTAAAAAGACTAATCTTATTTACATTAAAATTAGCTGAGAGATTTTCATGGATTTACAAAAAATAGCAGCGGATGCAGTAGAACTTGTCACCCCTTCCATTGAAGCGCTTTTTAAAAAGACATGTCGAAAAGAGTTGCATATCGTGGTTGTTGATCCTCGTATAAAACCATGGGAATCAACCTTTGAAGACGCCATTTTATATGAAAAAACATTAGGCAACCCCGAAGAGTGGCAAGTTCCATTTGACGAACTTGCTCGCCAAAAAGCCGCTCAAGCATGGCGTAATAACTCTGCCAATATCTCTCTTCACACACAACACCCTAGCTCACTTCGCTCGGGCGACGTTCTGTATTACGGTTCGTTCGTTTATGGCGATATCGTTGTGGGTTGTAGTGGTGTTGAACCCTGGTTCGATATGCTAGCCGCAAGTTGGGTAGCATTAGCAATAGAACAACTGTGTATCAGTGACTACCAAGAAACAAAACGTACCGACCCTACCAAGCGACTGCTCGATTAGGTAATTAAAACATAATAAGCAAGATGGAGAAGTAGAATGAAAAAGTTGTTGAAAACCGTATTGATGACTGGACTACTATGTAGCTCAGCAGCAATGGCAGCAGACTACCCTGCCAAAAATATTAAGTTAATTGTTCCTTTTGGTGCTGGTGGTGGTACGGATGCTGTAGGTCGTACAATTGCAAACAGTACAAAAGATATTTTAGGTAAATCAATCACTGTTGTTAACCGTACTGGCGGCGCAGGTGCTGTAGGTATGAGCTTTGGTGCGCAACAAAAGCCTGATGGTTACACGCTTACTGTTGTGACTCGTGAAATCGCTTCTCTACCTCAAATGGGCTTAATGCGTCACACTGCTGACGACTTCAAATTAATCCGTATGGTTAACTTGGATCCAGCAGTTGTTCTTGTAAACAAAGACAGCGAATACAACACAATCAACGACCTAATCGCAGCGGCTAAAGCAGCACCAGGTTCTGTGAAATTTGCTTCAACAGCAAAACCAAACTTCTACTTAATGGCGCTTGAAAAAGATCAGAACATTACAATGAATGCGATCCCATACAATGGCGCATCTGAAGCAATCCCTGCCGTACTTGGTAAACACACCGACGTGACTATGGTTACTCCAGGTGAAGCAATTTCTCAGCTTCGTTCTGGTCAGTTAAAAGCGTTAGGTGTTATGTCTAAAGAGCGTATTGCGTTCCTACCTGATGTCCCTACTCTTAAAGAGCAAGGCGTAGATGTTTCTACTGGTACATGGCGTGGACTGGGTGCACCTAAAGATACTCCAGATGAAGTTATCGAAATCTTAGGTAACGCATTCGATCAAGCAATGGCATCTGATGACTTCAAAGCGTTCATGGAAAAAGGCGCGATGACTATCCATAACATGGATGCAGCTGAGTTTACTCAATTTGTAAAAGATGACAGTGCGGCACTTGGTAGCTTAATCAAGTAATCAAACATCGTTGTCAATGAAATAGAATTCGGCATTAGAGCTCTTAGGCTAATGCCGTCTTTTGATTTTAACGGCTAGATTTAGTTAATTCTTTTGTATATCAAACTGTTAGAACAAGATCGACCAAACCGTCATTCGCTGAATAATGGATGCCACGACTTACGGTTTTACACGCAAATTTATTACTTAATTATGGCTCGTCTTGTGTAGCCATCAAACATGCAGGTGCGTGATGTTTAATCGAAATACTATCTTACCCATGACCGTCATTGTTATCAGTGTCGTTCTGTTGTTTTTAATCAACGACTTTGATTTACCACTGTATCGTGATGCCAGTGTCGGGGCTCAATTCTTCCCGACCATGATTGCGATCATACAAATTATTCTTTGTATTGTATTGATTGCTAAAGATCGCATGAACAAAGAGCCTGCTGAAGAGACTTCCTCCAAGCCAATATTCTCGAAACTTGCTCTCTATGGGATCATATTTTTGCTGAGCTATGCTCTGATTATGCAAGTTTTTGGGTATTTAATTGCGAGTCTAGTTTGCTTTACGGCCTACCTTTTATTCTTAAAAGTTAAAAAGGTTAGCTACTACGTAACAGCGTGGGTTTTCGTATTTTCTGTTTACTACATATTCGGAGAAGTGTTTTTCATCATGCTTCCCGAAGGCACAATGTTTTAGGGAGCTGTTATGTTTGAGTACCTGTTACATGGTTTATCGGTGGCGTTCAGCCCATCCATTTTCCCACTGCTCCTATTCGGAGTATTGGGCGGTATTATTTTAGGCGCCCTACCCGGGCTTACTGCAACAATGGGGGTAGCACTTCTGCTCCCATTCACCTTTGGAATGGAACCAACAGCAGCATTAGTGATGCTCATTGGTGTTTATATCGGCGGTATTTATGGCGGTTCAATTGCAGCAATATTACTGAAAACGCCCGGTACCCCAGCTTCAGCAGCAACCGTGCTCGATGGTCATAGCATGGCCATTAAAGGTGAAGCTGCTCGTGCATTAAGTATCGCAGCTGTTTCGTCATTTATCGGCGGATTGATTAGTACGGTTATCCTTATCGCAATTGCGCCTCTTCTAGCAGATTTTGCTTTGCGCTTTAACGCTCCTGAATACTTTGCGTTGGCCATATTTGGATTAACCATCATTGCGAGTATCTCCTCAAAAAGTATCCTAAAAGGCTTACTTGCAGGTTGTATTGGCTTGCTAGTTGCGACGGTTGGACTTGATCCGATCAGCAGTGTACCGAGATTTACTTTTGGCGTGCTCGATCTTTATAGTGGAATCAACGTTATCCCAGTATTGATTGGTTTATTTGCATTGTCTGAGGCACTTGGTCAAATCGAAAAACTGTTTGATAAACAAGACGACTTAAATAAAGATTTCAGCTACAAATTACTGAGTAAAAAAGACGTAAAAACACTCTTACCAACTGCGGTAAAAAGTGGCCTAATCGGAACATCAATTGGTTCAGTACCTGGCGCAGGCGCGGATATTTCTGCATTCGTTTGTTATAACGAAGCCAAACGGGTTGCAAAAGATCCTGATGAATTCGGCAAAGGCTCTGTTCATGGCCTAGCGGCAGCCGAAGCAGGAAACAATGGCGTAACGGGTGGTTCTCTCGTTCCGTTGCTTACATTAGGCGTTCCGGGTGATGCTGTTGCGGCTGTATTGTTAGGCGCACTTATCGTACAGGGTTTAACTCCAGGGCCATTACTATTTAGCCAAAATCCAGAAGTGGTTTACGGTGTATTTAGCTCGATGTTAGTCGCCAATATTGTAATGTTATTGGTTGGTCTGTTCGGTATTCGCTTCTTCTGTCGCATTATCGAAGTGCCAAAAATCCTAATGATTCCAATGATCATCTTCTTGTCAGTCATTGGCGCTTACGCCATTAATAACTCAATGTTCGACATTGGTATTGCGTTAACATTTGGTGTGTTGGGCTATATCTTTACCAAATTAGATATTCCCCTTTCTCCAATACTGTTGGCCATTATCCTCGGGCCGATGGCGGAAACAAACTTGCGGAAATCGCTGCTTATGTTTGAAGGTAGCTGGTCTTTCTTATATGAACGGCCAATCGCGGCGGTATTCATATTGATGGCTGTCTTCTCGGTCTATTCAACAATGAAGTTGAAAAAGTCGAAAATAGCCAAGCTCCCCGATTAGCACTATATACCTGCAATCAAAGCACTCATTTATTGGGTGCTTTTTTTTGTTTGCCCTCTATCTGCTCCAAGCGATGCATCACAATAGTGATTAGCGCACCATTTTGTTCCCACTTTCTTCTAGTCCTTCCAGGGTTGCTCTCTATTCCTCAAGCTTCATGCGCTAATAGCGTGCATTAAGCCACGTAACCAATTGTTATTTAAAAAGTTAATTCATTTGCCGTTTATCGATAGGGGATTGGAATGAATATCGCAATTAGCCACCTTAGTGACGAATTTATTTTTAAGCAAAAAAAGACATCTCATCATTTTTTGCTTTTGTTTTCTGCGAAAAGGAAATCTCATGCCCGGTTTTATTGTTGCCTACGTGAAGTACGTCGATAAGTTTAATCGACTCATAGGCCGCTTTATGATGTACGGAATCTTCCTGATTGTGGGCGTTCTAATGTGGTCCTCGATATCCAAAACCTTTTTCATGCCCTCTCTTTGGACCTTAGAATCTGCACAATTCATGATGGTCGCCTATTACATTCTTGGCGGGGCTTATGCTATCCAGTTAAAAGCAAATGTCCGTATGGATCTTTTCTATGGTGAATGGTCGGTGAAGACGCGAGCATGGATGGATGCCTTCATGGTTTTTTTCCTCATATTTTATCTGTGCGTTCTGCTCTACGGCGGTTTAGAAAGTATGCTCTATTCACTCGAATATGGTCAGCGAAGTCGCTCTGCATGGCGGCCTTATTTGTGGCCGATCAAAGCCATAATGTGTTTTGGGTTTGTCATGATGATCCTTCAATCCATTTCACAACTGTTTAAAGATATTGCAACTATTCGCGGAGTAGAAATCAAATGAGTTATGGCACGATCGCAATAATGATGTTTTCGTTAATGATGTTGCTGATGGCAACGGGACAACGAGTATTTGCCGCCATCGGTGCTGTTGCGGCTATCGCAGCCATGATGTTATGGGGAACGGGTGGTGCAGAAATCCCCTTTACTGCCGCAATTAAATTAATGAACTGGTATCCAATGCTTACGCTACCGATGTTCATTTTCATGGGTTATGTTCTTTCCGAATCCAAAATAGCAGATGACCTTTATAAGATGTTCCATGTATGGATGGGACCGATGCCAGGTGGTCTTGCGATCGGTACTATCGGATTAATGGTATTGGTATCAGCGATGAATGGATTATCCGTTGCTGGAATGGCAATCGGAGCTACGATTGCGTTACCTGAACTCCTGAAACGAAACTATGACAAGAAGATGGTAACTGGAGTCATTCAAGCGGGATCTTCGCTCGGTATTCTAGTGCCTCCTTCGGTTGTGCTTGTGTTATACGCAATGATCGCACGTCAACCAGTAGGACAACTTTGGTTAGCCGGAATCGTCCCTGGGTTAATTATGGCGGTACTATTTATCGTATACATTGCGGTTCGTTGTCACTTGAACCCCAAACTAGGGCCAGCACTTTCAGAAGAAGAACGCAATGTTTCAAAAGCGGAGAAATTTCGTCTTTTAGGCGCTGGCGCACTTCCGTTGGGTATCTTTGCTGTGATGATGGTTCCTTTTGTTAGCGGTTGGACGAGCTTAGTTGAGAGTTCAGCAATTGGCGCAATGGCCGCCTTTCTAGCCGCAATACTCAAAGGCCGAATGACCAAACATGTCTTTGAAAACTCGGTAAGAAATACACTCGCCATCTCTTGTATGTTCATGTGGATTATCTTGGCGGCTCTTGGCTTTGGCGCTGTATTTGATGGCCTTGGTGCAGTTAAAGCCATCGAAAGTGTGTTTACCGAGCAATTGGGCTTGAGCCCTTGGACTATTCTGATTTTAATGCAACTTTCGTTTATCGTTCTCGGCACGTTCCTCGACGATACAGCCATGTTGGTGATTGTTGCGCCACTGTACGTTCCATTGGTGCACGCCCTCGGCTTTGACCTCATTTGGTACGGTGTGCTTTATACCATGACCTGCCAAATTGCTTACATGACACCACCATTTGGCTACAACCTATTTTTAATGCGCGCGATGGCTCCACCAGAAATATCGTTACGTGATATTTACGGATCAGTTGGACCGTTTGTCGGAATAATGATCTTTTCATTAATTCTGATCATGATTTTTCCAGACCTAGCATTATGGCTACCTGAATACGTATACGGGAAGTAGTCATTTGGCTTCTTTCCCCTTTTTATCGACCCTTTTCTACAGAAATAAGAGCGACAAGGCAGACATTGTTCTGCCCTAACTATCCACCGGAGGGATAACAATGAATTCAAGACGTAAGTTTTTAACCGGCGCAGCCGCACTGACTGCAGGTACCGTACTCGCACCTGCTAAAACCTTTGCAGCAAGCCCAAAGATTACATGGCGCATGCAAACTTATGCAGGTCCAGCACTCGCAGAGCACGTCATTAAGCCCGCGATCGAAGCATTTAACCGTATTGCGGGTGAAGAGATGCAAATCGAGCTCTATTTTGCCGATCAATTGGTTCCAACTGGCGAGCTATTTCGAGCGATGCAAAAAGGTATCATTGATGCCGTTCAGTCAGATGATGACTCAATGGCATCACCGACGGAAGTCACAACATTCGGTGGGTATTTCCCATTCGGTTGTCGCTATTCTTTAGATGTTCCTGTGCTGTTCAATCAATACGGTTTAGGCGAAATCTGGGCAGACGAGTACGCAAAAGTGGGCGTAAAACACATTTCTGCTGGCGCATGGGATCCATGCCACTTTGCAACCAAAGAACCTATCAATAGCCTAGAAGATCTCAAAGGGTTGAAGATATTCACTTTCCCAACAGCAGGTCGTTTCTTAACGAAGTTTGGTGTTGTTCCTGTGTCTATTCCATGGGAAGACGTTGAAGTTGCGATTCAAACAGGCGAAATCGACGGTATTGCATGGTCTGGTATTACCGAAGACTACACCGTAGGTTGGTCTAAAGTAACCAACTACTTCCTAACCAATAACATTTCTGGTGCTTGGGTCGGTTCATTCTTCGCCAATATGGATCGTTATAACGAACTGCCAGAACACCTAAAAGAGCTACTTGGTCTATGTCTAGACACCTCACACTACTATCGTCAATGGTGGTACTGGGGCGGCGAAGCGAAACTACGTGTTGAAGGCGAAGACATGAAGCTGACTACTATTCCAGATGAAGAGTGGGCGACTGTAGAAGCAGAGGCTGAAGCGTTCTGGGATGAAATCGCGAAAGAATCGCCAGTGAAAGCCAAAGTGGTTGAAATATTTAAGAAATACAACGCTGACATGGTGAAAGCGGGTCGACCTTACCGCTATAGCTAATGCGACTTTGTGATTGAACTTCACACCCAGTAAGTCGATATAATTAGACCAACCAAAGAGGGCCCATCGCCCTCTTTTACTTTTTGTATTATTCGGTTAATCACGCTCAATAGAAAACGGTGACCACGCTTGGCAAGTTGGCATCACTTCAACCCGATTAATACAAATATGTTCCGGTAACGTTGCAATGTGGAACATCTGCTCCGCAATATCCTCGGCGCTCAATGCTTGAGTACCACGATACAGGTCATCAGAGGCTTGTTGATCACCTTTGGTGCGAACTAACGTAAATTCGGTCTCAGCGATACCCGGCGCTAAGTCGGTCACTCTCACTCCTGTTCCAACTAAATCGCAGCGTAAGTTGTAACTGAATTGCTTAACAAACGCCTTGCTAGCACCATAGACATGGCTGCCCGGATAAGGCCATTCTCCCGCAATCGAGCCTGTATTAATGATTGTCGCACCGGCACCGGTTTCAATCAGCGTTGGCAGAAGCGCGTGCGTAACATTGACCAAACCTTTAATATTGGTATCAATCATGGTGTGCCAATCGGCCAAGTCAACCACTGGTGCAGGGTGAGGAGCTAAAGCAAGGCCTGCGTTATTCAATAGAACCTTTACCGCTTTAAACTTTGCTGGAAGCTGTTCTATCACTTGTTTTACGGCGTCTGCATCACAGACATCTAATTGAGCATGATGAACCGGTACTTGAGAAGACAGTTCTTTCGCCAATTCGACCAACCGAGCCTCTCTTCGGCCCGTAATGACCAACGACCAGCCATCTTGTGCAAACCGTTTGGCCGCGGCTTTTCCAAACCCAGACGTCGCGCCAGTAATAAATACAACTTTAGACATAAAAACTCCCTCTTCTATAACACTCGTTCATCGACATAGTATTCACTTGTTTGTCCTTCGACCATACTCGTGAATTTCTATTTGAACAAGCCTCAAGTAGAGGGAGCCGTTATATTACTTATCATCTAACATCGATTACGCATGTACCAAAGTTTGGATTTTTGAACTTATTGACGATGCACGTTTTCTAGCGTTGTCTTTTAACCAAGCTTTCTCATGGAAAAAGTAAGCAACCGAGTTAATTGCAGGTTCAATCGTTGCCATCATACCGCCAATGAATGCATCTCCAGTAATCACGTAAGTGACCAAAAATGCGACGCTAAAGTGGATAATTGCAAAACTCGCGGTTTTAATTTTGGTATCTGCTCTACGTTGTTTTAAAGCTGGAACACGTGACCATACTTTTTCGTGGAAATAAAATGCAACCGTATTAATTGAAGGCTCAATCATAGCGATCATGCTACCGATCAAAATATCGCCAGTGAGTACAAAAGCAACCGCGGTCGCGATACTGAAGTGTATTACTGCAAATGTGATTGTCTTGATCATAATATTGTCCTCTGAGTCATTTCATTCTATGGATATATTATTGCGAATGATTCTCAATTAATAAAATAGAATTACTCTATTAGTTCAATAGATAAAGACGTTCACACTCCTATCAGATGGGGCACTCTCGAATTAGGTTGTTACTTTAAAAAGCGAATGTTCGGGTTTCTTTCATAATTACGGGCAGTTACACTGTGCATTACGGTGAAACTCTAAAAGACCCATCATTAATCAAGGCAATATCATTATGCGTTTACTCTGTTTGTCTCTCGGTGCTCTACTCATTAGCACTAACGTGGTTGCTGAAACGTCACTTATTGACCAGCGCATAAAAGAAGAAAAGAAGATTCAGGAAACTCGATTCTCAATTATTCCGCACAAGCCAAACTACATATTGCCGATCACGTATAGCGATCACCTTCAAGACAGTAAGGTCTATCAAGATATCTATCTCAATGATGAATCATTACAGCCCCTTGAGATCACCTTCCAAATTAGTTTCAAGATTCCATTGCTCACCGGCGTTATCGACTCACCATATTCACTATTTTTCGGTTATACCCAGAACTCCTATTGGCAGGCGTACAACACAGATAATTCATCCCCTTTTCGTGAGACAAACTATGAACCCGAATTATTTGGTACTTGGGCTCCCGATATGGAATTGCCGAATGATTGGAAATTCAAAGTGGCGACGCTCAACCTTACCCACCAATCCAATGGTAGAACGGAGCCTCTATCACGCAGTTGGAACCGTATAGAAAGTAGCTTTGCCTTTGAAAAGGACAACCTTGCCGTTATCGTCAATCCATGGGTTCGCATTAAAGAAGATTCTGACGATGATGATAACGCCGATTTATTGGACTTTTATGGTCATGGTAAAGTGAGCTTAATTTATAAACATGACGACAATACGTTTACTTTCACAAGCCGTAATAATCTAGAAAGTGGCTTCAGCAAAGGCTCGACTGAGTTGAACTGGAGCTTTCCCGTCGGCGGCGGGATTCGTGGCTATCTCCAAGTCTTTTCTGGTTACGGCAATAGCCTGATTGAATACAATGAATACACCAATGTCGTTGGCGTTGGAATTTCGCTCACAGACTGGTTGTGATTCTCTTTCCTAAGATGGTTAAAGCACAGATAAATCATAACGCAACCTGAGACATCTCAGAACACAGGTTGCGTTATCGCAATTAACACCAATTCTTTAAACTCTCCGCTTCCATACTCCCTCAAATTCGCATCTACTCTCATTTCAGTGTACGATACCATCATGAACGATCGTTCAAAGTAATTTTTCCAGACTCATCATCTGGCGTATTAACGTATAGCAGGGTAAATCTATGAAGAAGAAAATCAAACTTGATATCGTATCGGACGTTGTCTGCCCATGGTGTATTGTTGGCTATAATAATTTGCGTGCAGCTATCACTGAACTGGGGCTCGAAGACCAAATTGACGTTGAATGGCAACCCTTTGAGCTCAACCCTGATATGCCAGCAGAAGGGGAACACCTACGAGCCCATGTGGCGAGAAAATACGGGGCATCACCCGAGGACAGTGCTCGAGCAAGAGAGAACATTGCCGCGAAAGGTGCAAAACAGGGATTTCAATTTAACTATTTTGATGACATGAAAATGGTGAATACCTTTGAGGCGCATATTCTTTTAGAATTTGCCAAAGAAACGGGAAAACAGACTGAACTAAAACTTCGCTTATTCTCTGCTTTTTTCTCAGAACAGAAAGATGTCTCTGATCGAACGGTACTCCTCGAAGCTCTCAATATGGTTGGGCTTGATGGCGAAGAAGGCATCAAACGCCTTGACGATAAACACTACCAAGATGAAGTGCGCAAAACGCAGAAAGAATGGATAAATGCAGGTATTTCGAGCGTGCCGACAGTCATTTTCAATCGTGAAAGTGCGGTTTCAGGTGCTCACCCTGTGAGCAGTTTTAAGCAGATTTTGTCTGAACTTTCTGCGGGCTAACCACTTTTTAAATGACTGATTTATTAAATAAAAAGACCGTAAGTATACCTTAAATATTTACGGTCTTGTTTCTGATTTTTAATAAAATAAATCATTAATTACCATATTAAAAATAAACACAATCTTGTATTAAATATGACAAATAGAGTTTTATTTAATTTGTTAACGTTAATTTAAGATATTTAACCACATCATGTGAATTTATTGTCAAACATCCACCTAAGTTATCGACATCACAATTATTTCATGTAAATTCCCGAAATGAAGTTTGTTTTATAATGAATTTATTTTTAACTGGATTCTAATAAACAATACAGTTTTTAATAACATTAGATAGTTACAATATAGATATCTAATATAATTGTACCAATGTTCGGTGTAACAATGAGTGATAGAGTTCAGCATATTGATGTAGCTAAAGGTATTTCAATTTCTCTGGTAGCCTTTTTCCATACTGGATTAGGGCACATTTTCCCTGCTATAACCGAACCTGTATCTATATTTCGCATGCCGCTATTTTTCTTTTTATCAGGCGTTTTCTTTTCGTTTAACTCGAAACCAAGAGACTTTATAATTAAAAAGTCTGAATCATTATTGAAGCCCTATTTTTTCGTTCTTTTTATTGTATTAATTGTTCATATATTAACAGGCAAGGAAAATATATTATCAAAACTTGTTAGCATATTATATGGCAATGGCTCTAGTGAACTCGGAATTTGGATTCCTTTATGGTTTTTAACGCATCTATTTGCTGTTTACTGTTTTTCATATCTTATATGTAAAACTGCTCAACACTTTAAGTTATCGTGGGCAACTCAATTTATATCTCTTATTTTCCTCTTATTTATTAGCCCTACATTTATCGATCTATTTTGGAATAAAGATATTGAAACATCACCCTATTCTTTTCTTTCTCTAGGTCTTCCTTTTTCTTCAGACTTGCTTCTTATATCATCTTCTTACTTTATTTTGGGTCATTTATTGAGAAAGCACATAATTAATTTCTCCCCAAGTAAGTATATAGTCATCGCTTCTATCGTATTGTTTCTCGCAATCGTCAATTTCACAGACGCTCATATAAACCTTCACGACAGATCATATCTCAATCCGTTTTATGCAACCGCTGGGGCAATATTTGGTATATATATCGTGCTGACGATTTCCTGGCTCTTATCTAAAAGTGAGCGATTGAGTTTCACACCACTTGCCCTTGGAGCATCTAGCCTTTTTATTCTTATTTTTCATGTGCCTATTAATGACACTGTTGCCACCTATTTAGCCAGTATCATAGAGAATGAAACTATCGTTATTATTGCGAGATTATTCTCTTATCTGCTGTGTATTTTTATTCCTCTAGGGATTAAATGGATAGTGGTGAGAAATAACATCCTGTCGTTAGGGTTTTATCCCATTAAATCAAATAAGTTAGTGCAAAAGCTGCGTTTCAATAATTGGCGTGTGACCAAATCAATGTAATGTCTTAATTTAATCAATCATAAAAAAACCTAGCACTTAGCTAGGTTTTATAATCTTTTTTACCAATAAAATATTATTTACGGATAATCATTTGCTCACGCTCTGGGCCTACCGAAACCATTACAATTGGCACGCCCATTAACTCTTCAATACGTGTCACGTAATCTTGCGCACCTTGTGGAAGGCTTTCAAACGTTCGGCAACCTGTGATGTCTTCATCCCAGCCTTTCATATTTTCATAAACAGGCTTAAGATCTGCCGTTTGTGGCCAAATAGGATTTTCACTGTGTTCACCATCATAGGCGACGCAAATTCTTAAATCTGTCATTCCTGTTAAACAGTCAATTTTGGTCAAAGCAATCTCGGTCGCTGCTTGCAGTTCAACACCATTTCGAGTCGCAACGGCATCAAAATACCCCATATCACGTGGGCGACCAGTCGTCGCGCCAAACTCATTCGAACTTTCGCGGAAGTTGTCTTGCTCTTCCATTGCAGTGACGAGTGTTCCCGTCCCTACCGATGAACTGAATGACTTAGCAACCGCAATAACGCGCTCTGGTCTCAATGCCGGCAAACCACTCCCAATACCGGCATACGCCGCGGTAACATTGGATGAGGTTGTCCATGGGTATTCGCCATACACAAGGTCACGGCCCGCACCCAATTGAGCTTCAAACAATAAGTTCGAATCGTTTGCTTGCAGTGCTTTTAGTGGCTCGGTGACATTGCAGATAAAGGGTCTCCAAGATTTGGTCACTTCTAACAGCCACGCCGTCAGTTCTGCCGCCGTCTCTGTGTAATCACAGCTTGGGTATAATGCTTTCAACTGAGGCATTTTCCAATCGAGCATAAATTGAATTCGCTGCTCGAGTACATCCGGCTGGTTCAACCAACCCACTAAAATGCCTTTCTTCATAACGCGATCGCCATAAGCAGGTGCAATACCTTGGCGAGTTGAACCGTACGCTGCATCACCCAGTCGTTGCTCTTCTAACGTGTCTTCAAGTGCGTGCAGTGGAAGACATAAAGTAGCACGATCTGAGATACATAAGTTTACATCTACACCTGCGGTTTTTACTTCATTGATTTCTTGAGTCAATGCAGCAGGGCTGATTACCATGCCAGGGCCAAGAACCGCGATACAATTCGGATTAAAGATACCACTTGGCAACTGGTGTAATTTGAATGTACCAAAATCATTTACAACCGTATGACCGGCATTGTTTCCGCCTTGAAAACGAATACTGGCAGACGCATCTGATGCTAAAAAGTCAACGATACGGCCTTTACCTTCATCACCCCAATTGGCACCCACAACAACAATAGACGACATAATATTTCTCCGAATTGATTAAGAAATCATCTTAGTCCTGTCGAATAAATAAGAGAAATTAATTATAATAATTAACTTGATAAGTATCTCATATATCTAGAATATTGAGATCAATGCTCTAATGAGGGGAAGTTATGCTAGATATCCATTGGCTTAAAACATTTGTCACGTTAGCAGAATATAAACATTTTGGTAAAGCGGCTGTGGCTCTGCACATGACTCAACCTAATGTGAGTTTACACCTGAAGCAGTTAGAACTGGCCACGAATGTCAAACTGATCGAGAGAAGCCCATTTCACCTCACCCAAGCCGGCGAACGGCTTTTAGAAAGCAGTGTAAAAACACTTCAGGAATTACAAGTTTGCCAAGCGGATCTGAATGCTCTTAATGATCTCGACAAAGGCATTATTACTATTGCGGCGAGCGACATCATTTCTCGTACTTTGCTTATTGAAGCTTTCAAACTATTTAAAGAGAAGTATCCAGGAATCGATATTGCACTGTTAAATACGACGTCATCACAAGCTTCTGAGTTGGTCAAAAAAGCAGAAGCAGACCTTGGGTTTGTCATCTCACAAAAACAAACCCAACCATTGCACTTCGTTGAGCTGCAGCAAATAAAGTGGGTTGCATTCGGGAATGGATTCGAACGAAACACAGAACAGGACACAGAGTTAACCCTTATATTATTGGGTCACGATACTCGTACCAGAGATCTTATTGATAGTGCGCTACCTACACTAAACCTTTCAAATTATCGGGTAATGGAGGTGGGTAGTGTCGATGCACAAATTGATTGGGCAGAGGCTGGTTTTGGAATTGCCATTGTTCCAGAATTCGCTTTATCGACTCAACGTCATCTCACCTCTTCGGTCACACCCTTGCCAGATTTCCCAACAACGGAGCTAGGCTTCATCGTGCGGCAAAACCAAATTTTATCCAAAGCAACCAAGCAACTTCTTAATTGGGTTAATGATGGGATATCTTCACTTCAAAAGCGTGAATAGGTATAACATGAGGGAAGTCAGTTGAGTAATTCGTGGGATAGATAAAGGGACAATAATACGTTGTAACTGTCAGTATTGCTCTGACTTCGCATATTGCCCCTTTATGGTGTCTTATTTGAGTTTAAATTGCTCCGCAAGATCTTGTAATTTAGTAGCCAGAGTAGTTTGCTCTTTTGCAGTCACTAGAATCTGCTCTCCACTTACTACGGTAGCACTTACACTATCACCAATAGACTGCGCTCTTGACGCAATATCGGCAGTAACGACCACCTGCTCTTGAGATGCCGTTGCAATTTGTAATGCCATATCATCGATTGTTTCAATCGTGGCTACGATTTCGGTTAGTTTACCTTGTACTTCACCCGCTTTAGTTACACTCTCTGTTACATCTGACATCGCGTCATTAATTTGGGTATACGCATTCGAGCTATCATGCTGGAGAGTAGAAACCATTTTTTCAATTTCTTGGGTAGAACTTTGAGTTCGCTGAGCTAGTGAGCGAACTTCATCGGCCACAACTGCAAAACCACGACCTAAATCACCTGCTCGAGCAGCTTCAATCGCTGCATTCAGAGCCAGCAAGTTGGTTTGCTCTGCGATACCTTGTATGACTTCAACAACTCTCGAAATATCACTGCTGCTTTGATGTAAGTTTGAAATCGTCTCAGATACAACTTCAATTTTCGTATTAACTGCTTTGATAGACGCTTCAGACCCTTCAACACTCCCAGCACTTCCTAACACTTGCTCTTTAGCCTGACTTGTTCTTTCTGAGGTATTTTGAATATGTTGAGCAACTTCTTCAACTGAGGCACGCATCTGCTCTATCGCAGTAACCACTTGCATCACATCCGAATGTTGAGCTTGAAGGTTCTGTGCATTTTGAGCAACCGTAACCGTCGATTCCTCAGCACCAGAAGCCAATTGAATACTTGAACTTCGTATTAAATCAATCGCTCCAGTCAGCACACCTAACATTTCATTTAAGTTGTTAGAAATATCACCGAGTTCATCATCAACCACAACAGAACAACGTCTAGTAAGATCTTTCTGCGACGCAAGTGTCATGGTTGTATTCAAACACATAAGTTGCGCGTTCATGTCGCGTAATAACTTATACCCGATAATCGAGGTCATCGAAACCAACACAATCGTCAGGATAAGAAAGAACCAGAAATCTCTCGTATCACTCGCCAGCTCATCTTCCGAACGTAGAATTAGATCAGCAGTAAGAATGTCCTCTTCTTTCTTTAGCAAATCAATTCGTTTGGTTGAAGCTGCAAACCATGCACTCGCATCTTGGTTCATTTCTCCCGCAAAAGCGCTAGCTCGATATTTTTCCACTTCTTTAAAAATATCTGACGACTCCATCTTTTCGAATCCAGCAGAAATTTCTTGGTCTGAATACGCTTTAAATGTCGTAAAGTACGTATTTTGTTCGCTGACTAAAGTAACAAACTTACGATACATTCCATCAGAAAATGCCCCCACACTAAATACATTCGACAAGACTGCCCGTTCAATACCTGAACGTTCCTTACCTTGTAAAAATTCATAGTATGCGGCAAGCTTCCGCGTCATTTCGACAATTTCAGAGAGTTTTTCTGCCTCGACCGCAATGCTAAGCAGGTACTGATTGAGCTTGGAGTAGTATTCTATAGCGGTTCCTGCGGATGTATCAAAGCTAGTAATACCTGAACGCATAGCACTCAACTCAGACAACATAGTCGTTGCCTTTTCCATCGTCGACCAAACCTTGGGGCTTCCTTTAAGAAAATCCCCCTGCTCAGACAGGAACGCTGTTAAATCCGCGAGTTTACTATCTGTTTTTAACCTATGAGCTGGTAACTGATCGGCGAATTTAGTCCCGTTTGACCCCAAATAGCCCGCAGACATTCCTCGTTCTTTCTGAAGTTCATGTACTAATCGACTGTTGTATGCTGCAAGCTCTATATACACATGAACTCGATCCGCCGCATTTTTTAAGTTATAAGAAGAGTAAATTTTACTGCACGAGAAATACAGCATCGTCAGGAGTAGAGGCACAAAGACAAGCACCAGCTTTTGTTTGATTGAAAGTTGCATAATACCTAGCCATTTTAATGTTATAATTTTGTTATAACATTAAAGCTAGCACAATAAATGCTATCTACCATCATTCTGTATAAAAATTAGTCTCTAATTTATAGGAATATAAATATGATTAATAATTTTTAAAATAATCAATGAGATATAACTTCAGTATTAACAATACTCGAGAATACCAATGACTACCATCAATAGTTATCATTGAAACAATATAACCAACCGCTCCAGGAAAAATAAATAACCCATTGATTATTATAAATTAATTTATTATTAATAATAACAATACACATACTAAGGCAATAGCCTGTAATTATTTATTTACACCAAACCTGAATAAGCATCACATTGATGAATATTAACTAGGTTGCAAATTTCTTAATACTATTGAATCGTGTTTTTAATATAGTTGTATTATTTAACTGAGTAAATTAAATACCGATAATTTAAGAAATAGAAACACGATCATACTTAAAACGATGGTTAATAATACATTCTTAGTTTTCCACATAATAAAAGCGGTTAGTAGAGCGCCAATTAAATAGGGGTTATTCAACGTGAGTCTAAGATCCCCATCTGGTAAGAATACAATCGGAGCCCATAACGCCGTTAAAACAACAGGCCCGGTATAACTTAATACTCGCTGAGCGTGATAGCTTAACTTTAACGGCACTTTTGGCTCAAGAAACAGATAGCGGCTTAGGAATACAATCGCTGTCATTGCCAAAATAGATAGCATATTCATTTTGAGCCTCCTTCTGCAAATCGTCTAGCTTTCCACTGTTTCATCATCAATTCGCAAATATAACCACTTCCTATACCCATTAACGATGCAATCATTAATCCCCCTTCTAAGTGGTAATATGAGGAATAACTGGCTGCTACCATAGTAACTAAAACCGAAAACACTATAGGTAAAGATTTAATCTGAGGAATAATAATGGCAATGAAAGTCGCGGCGACCGCAAAGTCTAAGCCATACTCACCCAAGGATGGAATGTGACTGCCAGCGACAATGCCGATAAAACTTGCGATATTCCAGACAATGTAGAAAGACCCACCAGCACCCAAGGCATACCACCGATTAAATTCACTTTCCGTCTGTCCACTGCAAACAGCAAACAATTCATCAGTTAGCAAAAAACCGAGCAATGCCCGCCAACGTCCCGATAATCCACTGATTTTTCTTCGCATCGACACACTGTATAGAAAATGCCGAGAGGTAATAAAAAACGTGGTCAATAGCATCGTGGCAAGTCCAACTTCTTCTTTGAACATTCCAGCCGCGACTAACTGTGCTGCACCTGCAAATAAGACTGCTGACATTGCTTGTGCTTCGAGCCCCGAAAGCCCTGCTTCAATGGCGTATGATCCTGCTAGAAATCCCCATGGGACAACCGCTACACTAAGAGGAAACATGGCTAATACACCCTGCCAAGCATGGGTTCGTCGACTTGTTAATTGGGTTTTACTCGGTTGCATCTATATCATTCTTCCAATCATTATCCGGTAATTTATAGCGCTTAATTTAACGATTAAGGTTCAGTACAAATTGTACGAAATTGCTTAGTTCATTTTTAGGTATTGCCCGGGAGTGTACCCATTGGCGTTTTTAAAATGTCGATGGAAGTGACTTTGATCGTGAAAACCACACTCTTGTGCCGTATTTGAAATCGAGTGACCTTGCTTGAGCAGCTTTCTCGCTAAGCGAAGTCGCGATTGGATTTGATAGGCATGAGGAGGAAGACCAAACTCTTTTTGAAATGAGCGAATCAAATGGAATGGGCTTACAGCAGACATATTTGCCAGCTCTTCGAGCGAGACATCCACCTGAGGAAGGTCATCCAAAAACTCTTTAACTAACCGAACCTGTTGTTGGATCTTGGTCGTATTTAGGCTGGGTGGCTTAGCCTTAGCGTGCTTTCCCATCAACTTAATCATGGTGCTGTAGATTAACGACTCTCGAAGTAATCGATTATCCGAGTTTTGTAGCGTATTGAATACAAGCCGGAGTTGACTTGCTAGTTCAGGGTCCTCAACCACCGCTTTTGGAAAATAAGGGATACCATGGTTTGGTAAATATAACTCTTTCGATATGGTTTCAAGTTGTTGAGGAAGAGGATACATCGCTCGATAGGCCCAGCCACCTTCTGATGCAGAGTGCCCACTGTGGACTTCATCGGCATTGACCAGAATAATTGTATTTTTAGGGGCGACATGGTGTCCACCAGTGCGATAAAAACGTTGGGCTCCGGTTTCAATCAACCCAATGGTATAGCCTTCATGACTATGACGAGAGAAGTTTTGTTTGTCATATTGAGCATCTAAAATCTCCAAGCCGCCAAGCTCAGCTGCGATCTTATAGTCAGCACGCTCTTTGCTTTTTTTATGACTTACCATCGGTTTATCCACATACATCGCTAACGGTTGTTTCGAGTGTACCCTAATGCTTCCGATAACTTTTGTACAAAGTTGCTATTTGACCGCTTAAATTTACATTCTATTTTCCCAAACGACTTCCCAATCAGGTTAATGTTTAGTTTGGCTGTACAGTAGTCAATATATCCGCTTTGCCATTGTTGATTTTCATCATTAACATTGGTTTTATTGCATCACCATTTTTATCGAGAGTGATATTCCCAGAAATCCCCATAAAATTCTCAGTAGCCGCAATCTGGTCTCTTATCGCTTTTCGATCCAAAGAATTCGCACGGGTAATCGCCGCAAACAACATCATTGCCGCATCATAACCTTCTGCGACAAAATTCGAAAGTTGGTGAGCTTGACGATAACGCTCTACAAACGCCAACGATTCCAGTGTGTTGAGGTTTTTATCCCAGTGGGAAGCATAGTAACCTTCGTCCAAAGTATTGCCACCAAGGCTATAAAATGCATCGTGTGACCAAGTGTCTCCGCCGATAAATTTTGCGTTTATCCCCATTTCGCGCGCCTGTTTTACGATATAGCCACTCTCTTCATGTCCTGAAATAAACAAAACATCAGGCGCCAACGTTTTCACTTGCTTAAGCAACGGAACAAATTTGGTTTGGTCAGATTTATACTTTAAGACCAACGAGATAACACCACCAAGTGATTCATAGTGTCTCTCGAACACGTCAGATAAACCCACGCTGTAATCACTATGAACGTTCTGAAGAATGATCGCTCTATGCCCAGCAAAGTGCTCATAAGCAAAATTCGCGAGTACTCGTCCTAAGTAAGGCTCTGATACACATGTTCGAAATATATAGTCGCCGATTTTAGTTATTTTAGGGTTGGTTGAATCAGGTGTGATCATAGGGACTTTTTTACTTTGAAGATAAGGCGCAATAACCATGGAATGGTCACTCCAAGATGCGCCAATCACAGCCAAAACACCATCTCTAACCGCTTGTTTTGCCGCAAGTAAACTTTGAATTGGTGTACTGTGGTTATCGTATTCAATCAGTCGAATTTTCTTGCCTAACACTCCGCCGAGACTATTTATCTCATCAGTTGCAAACCTAACTGATTCAAACAGAACCTGATTATCCTCAGCAGCTTGACCCGTTTTGGCAAAAATTGCGCCAATTTTAATCTCATCACTCGCAGAAACAGGCCAAATAAATAATGTAATAATGAGCAAAATGACACGCAGGGATCGGTTCATAAACACTTCTATCAAACAGTAATTTGTTCATTTGACGCTAGCATATCAAACGTATTTATTCCATGTTCGCCATTAATTAACACACGCTATGCCCTTGGAAATACTATGTTTATGCTTTTTGACAAATGACCTAATAGTGCCTCCGACTGTTGTTTTTATGCTCAAGTGCTATACTGAATTTGTTTGGAATAACAAGGAGATTCAAATGGCTCAGGATGAGAGTGGCCAAAAATCGAAAGAATTATACATTGCATTAATTAGCGTACACGGACTCATTAGAGGTGAAGAACTAGAATTGGGACGTGACTCCGACACCGGAGGGCAAACCAAATACGTCGTAGATTTAGCAAAATCACTCGCAACGCAAAATGAAGTTGCACGCGTTGAACTTGTCACTCGACGAATCAACGACCCAAAGCTAGACCCCATCTATTCACAACCCGTCGAACCACTAGCAGAAAACTGTCAAATAGTCCGCATTGATGCTGGCCCCGATGATATTTATCTTCCTAAAGAGCAACTGTGGGAATACCTCGACAGTTTTGCCGACAACTTACTCGATTACTTTCGCAACCAACCGCGCATGCCCGACATACTTCACAGTCATTATGCCGATGCTGGATACGTTGCAACCAAACTCAACCTTCAAACGGGTATCCCGCTGATCCATACCGGGCACTCGCTAGGACGAGATAAACGCAAACGCTTACTTGCCGGCGGGATGAGCCGTCAAGAGTTAGAAGATAAGTACCATTTCAGACGACGCATTGATGCAGAAGAAGATGTTTTAGCCAACGCCGACATGGTCATCACCAGTACGTTTCAAGAGATCAATGACCAATATGATCTTTATGATTTTTACAAACCGGAGACGATGACGGTTATCCCGCCCGGAACCGCGTTGGAGCAGTTTCACCCGCCTCAGCTGGGCGAATCAGCCTCTATGATTCGAAAATCCATCACTCGATTCCTTTATGACCCCGACAAGCCAATGATTGTCACAATCTCTCGCCCCGACCCGAGAAAAAACATCAGTACTCTGATACAAGCATACGGCGAATCACCTGAGTTACAGGAACTGGCTAATCTGGTTATCGTAGCCGGGAATCGTGACGATATTCGAGAAATGGACGACGGTGCTCAAAGCGTCTTTACTGAGATCATGATTTTAATAGATTACTACGATCTCTATGGCAAGGTTGCCATTCCTAAGCATCATCAAGCAGACGAAGTGCCTGGCATTTATCAAATGGCAGCGTCATCAATGGGGGTATTTGTTAACCCAGCAATGACAGAACCGTTTGGACTGACTCTGTTAGAAGCAGCCGCATGTGGCTTGCCGTTTGTCGCAACGGAAAATGGTGGTCCCGTTGATATCGTAAAAAACTGCGAGAGTGGAATATTGGTCGACCCACTTAGCTCAGAGCAAATTGCCGATGCTATCAAGCAGCTTTTGCAAGATCGCGATTTATGGAAACAGCATTCTGATAACGGTATCAAAAATGTCGCGAGTAAATACTCGTGGGATCACCACACCAAGCAGTACCTCAACGAATTAAAGACTGTCATTTCCAATCCAATACTTCCGAAGCAACAGACCGAGATTCGTCGTGCATCTCGTCATTTACCGCGAATGATTGTATCAGGTTTGGACAGAACACTTCTCAGCAACACCGATGGCTTACAACAGTTTTCGGCGTTAATTCGCAGTCATCGCAAAGAATGTGCATTTGGTATAGCAACATCTCGACGTTTAGATCGCGTTTTGGCGCTGATTAAACAGTTCGATATTCCTCGACCTGACATTTTGATATGCAGTTTAGGTACTGAAATCTATTACACCAGAGCACTTACCGCGAGTAGTGATTGGAGTAACTACGTTGACCATAACTGGAATCCGAAAGCCATTAAGCGAATCATGTCCAAATTTGGTGATAACATTAAACTTCAGCCACATATTGAACAGAGTCGATTTAAAATCTCCTATGAAATTTTATCCGATGAGATTGGCTACCAAGATATTGTTACCGCTTTGCGTCAAGACGAGCAAACTGTGAATGTTTACCTTTCTAACGACAACCTTATCGACATTATCCCAGCTCGAGCCTCTAAAGGCCTAGCCCTACGTTATGTTGCAAGACTTTGGGAGATCCCACTCGAGAATATTCTAGTTTCTGCCGGCTCAGGTAGTGATGAAGATATGCTGCTGGGTGGAAACATGCAGAACGTAATTGTACGTAATCGACGTCATGAACAATTATCAGATACGACCGCTCAAGATTCCATATACTTTGCAGAGCACTCTAATGCACTTGGTATCCTAGAAGCCATCGACCACTATAACTTTTTTGGAAAGGAAAATAATAATGAGTGATCAATGGATCATTTGTACCGACCTTGATCGCACTTTACTGCCAAATGGAGATCAAAAAGAGTCTAGTCAAGCTAGAGAACAATTTCGACAATTAGCGGCACACCCCAGCACGATAATCGTGTATGCATCTGGTCGTGATGCACAATTGGTTGAAGATGCCTTGGCGGAATGGGATTTACCCTTCCCCGACTATTTAATCGCCGATGTGGGGTCAACAATTTATACCCGTGAGCAAGGTACTTGGCAAAAATGGGAGAGCTGGCGACAGACATTACGTCAGGATTGGAATGCACT
Source organism: uncultured Vibrio sp. (assembly GCA_947504195.1). Classification (GTDB taxonomy): domain Bacteria; phylum Pseudomonadota; class Gammaproteobacteria; order Enterobacterales; family Vibrionaceae; genus Vibrio. The sequence goes on from CANNGN010000003.1 coordinate 453,615, forward strand.
ATCTCCTGAACAAATTTTTCAGCGTTTGCCTCAAATAGATGGCCTCCGGCTTCAGCCACCGCATCAGCAGGAAGAGTTTAAGCTAAGCTTCTTTGTCGAACCAACTGAACTACTGCCGAAAATTTCAGAGTTATTGGTTGAAACATTAACCGAGCTGGATATCGCAAGTAATTGCATTCCAAGTATTAATGAGCATGAAAATCATGGGCTTATAGATATTTTACCCGCTAAAGCAAACAAACTATTAGCCATACGTTTTCTTGTAAACACTTTACAATTAAATGCTGAACAACTTCTTTATTCCGGTGATAGCGGAAATGATATGGAAGTCTTGGCGAGTGAGTACAAATCCGTTCTCGTCGCCAACGCAACACAGGAAGTGAAGGAACTGGCACTACGAGAAGCTCAAAATCACAATAATAGTGATAGCCTCTACCTTGCCAAAGGTGGTTTACCTGGACTCAACGGCTGCTATGCCGCTGGAATCATTGAAGGATTTGATCACTTTTTTCCTGAATTTAAACGCCAAGTCCCATCGAAGTAGGGAGTAATATTATGCTAGATAAATCTGTTTTTCTTTTCGGGGAAGTCCTGTTTGACTGCTTCCCAGGACAAACTCCAGTTCTTGGAGGTGCGCCCCTCAATGTCGCATGGCACCTAAAAGGATTTGGCGTTGAGCCCAATCTCGTCACTGCAATCGGTAACGACCCACTCGGAAATCAATTACGGGATAAGATGTCGAAATGGGGATTGTCTCTGGAATTTGTTCAAACCACGCCACATCATCCGACTGGAATTGTTGATGTTTCATTCGAAGATGGTGAACCACAATATGAAATTACCTCACCAGTCGCATGGGATTATATCGACAAACAATTGGTTCCAGTTCCTGATGATGCTCTGATTTACCACGGTAGCCTAGCAACACGTAATCATGTCTCACAAGAGGCACTGACCCAGCTATTAGGACAAAACAAAGACGGCAAAATCATCGACGTCAATCTACGCCCTCCATTTTGGGAGCGTGAACAAGTCTTGAGCTCGTTGCATTACGGACTGTTGGTGAAGTTGAGCCTTGAAGAGTTATATATATTGAGTGATGAGCCCGACCTTCCATGGGATGAGCAAGCGCTTCAATTAAAACGTTCTCTCGATATCGTCAACATCCTCATTACCCGAGGTGGTGATGGTGCCACATTATTTGATGCGACTGGCGAACGCCATGATACAACCAGCGACACTCAGATAGTAAGAACCATCAATAGTACTGTCGGCGCTGGAGACGCATTTACCTCAGTCATTATTCTCGGCATGCTGAATAATTGGTCATGGCATTATACTATCGAGTGTGCCCACCAATTTGCTGGGTATATCGTGACTCAGCAAGGTGCGATTGTTGAAGACATTACCATCTATCAAGATTTTATTAACTTATGGAATATCTAAGGAGGGGCTGAATCTATGTATGAACAAGTATCTCATACGATCCTTAACAAGATCCTCGATGACCTAGCTCCTTCGATTAAGAACAAACACCTACGTTTTTTCTATAGTCGATTAGGCGCAAACTTCTACGCTATTCACTCGCTATTTGAACGTCTGTATGGGGATAGAGAAGATTTCTACCCACAACTCAGCCGTTTGGTCGAAGTCCTTGCGATTAACTATATCAATCGTGATGTCTCTCTACGAGAAAAAGACCGACTACGTGAAGAAAACCACGAATGGTTCCTCGACCAAAATTGGGTCGGTATGGCACTTTACGCCAATGGTTTTGCGGGCGATCTAAAAGGGCTTAAGAAAAAGATAAATTACTTTAGCGAAATCGGTGTCAATCTGGTTCATATCCTACCCATTATGGAGTGTCCGATGGGCAAAAGTGATGGCGGCTACGCGGTGAGTGATTTCCGTAAAGTCGACAGTCGGGTCGGTAAAAACGAAGAACTTGAAGCTATTATCGACGAACTGGGCAAACAAGATTCTCTCATTGCGTTAGATATGGTGGTTAACCACACCTCAGATCAACACGAATGGGCGAAACGTGCTTTAGCGGGTGAAAAAGAATATCAAGATTGCTTCTATATGTTTGATAATCGAGATATTCCCGATATGTTCGAATACGCGATGCCCGACATATTCCCAGAGCAAGATCCAGGCAACTTTACCTACAACGAAGAAATGAACAAATGGGTAATGACCGTTTTTCATTCCTATCAATGGGATCTGAACTACACCAACCCTGCTGTATTTATCGAAATGCTCGAGAATATCTTCTTCTGGGCAAACAAAGGTGTCGATATCTTACGCCTTGATGCGGTCGCTTTTTTATGGAAAAAAATGGGAACCGCCTGTCAAAACGAAGACGAAGCACACTTGATTCTGCAACTGTTTAAAGATTGCTGTCAGGTCGTTTCACCTGGCTTACTCTTTATTGCAGAAGCGATTGTTGCCCCATCTGAAATCATTAAATATTTTGGTGAAGATGCCGTTGTCGCAAAAGAGTGTGAAATCGCCTACAACGCGACTTACATGGCTTTGATGTGGGATGCAGTAGCCACCAAGAATGCGAAGTTACTTAACCAAGGGATAAAAAATCTTCCTGGAAAATTGGATCGCGCGACTTGGTTAAACTATTTACGATGCCACGATGATATAGGTTTTGGCTTTGATGATAACGATATTCAATGGGTTGGCTATGACGCTCCGTCCCACCGACGTTTTCTAAAAGATTACTTTATTGGTAATCACGATACCTCAATTGCAACTGGACAAGTCTTTGGCCAAAACGACAAAACCGGTGATGCTCGTATTTCTGGGTCGTTAGCGTCTTTAGTGGGATTAGAGAAAGCTCTCGAGCTTGATGACAAAAAACTCATTGATGGTTGTTGCAACCACATTGTTTTATTGCATAGCTTAATCATGTCATTTGGTGGTATTCCACTGCTGTATTACGGTGACGAAATCGGAATGCTAAACGACTATTCCTTTGAGCTAGACGAACAGAAAAAGCAGGATTCACGCTGGTTACACCGCCCTACCTTTGACTGGGATGAGATGGAAGCAAGACGTCAACAAGGGTCAATTCAACATCAGATTTTCAGTGAAATACAGAAATTAATCTCCATTCGTAAAGAGACGCCCGCCTTTGCCGATTTTAACAACCGAGAAGTGATGGAGCTGGATAATGATGCTATGTTTGGCTTTATTCGCTATGACGTCGTCAATCCATCGAAAAAGGTGTTTGTGGTCGCGAATATGTCACCAGATCCGCAAAAAATTCCGCTTGAAAAAATCACTCAAAGTAGCTTTATACGTCCAACTGATCTCATTGACCTGTGGAGTGGTGGTTCACCCACCGCCTATGGTGATGAAATTATTGTTCGTGGGTTCCAGTTCTACTGGTTGACTCAAGAATAACCCAATGAGCGCCACGCAAGTTTGTTACTTACGTGGCGCTCATTGATTATGGTGATTTGTATTTGTGCAGAAGATTGATTGGGATATGACAATAATCATTCGGTGAATTGGTGAGTCTATCTTGGTGCTCATCGTCACTTTTTACGTAGTTCACAAGCGGAAGTACCTCGACGACAATCTTACTTGCATCCTCTCTTTGCTCGATGAATTGCTTAGCTTCAGTAAGGTCATCCGCTATTTTACTGTAAACACCTGTTCGGTATTTCCGACCGACATCTTCACCTTGCTTATTCACGCTGTAAGGATCGATGATCTCAAAAAAGTAGGTCATCAACTGCTCGATACTGACAAAATCTGAATCGTATTGTGTACGTACACATTCAGAGTAGTCGTCGTAATCGCCTTGGGTGGATGTGTTACAGGTGCCATTTGCCCGGCCTGCTTCTGTTGAGATAACACCCGGCAAATGTTTCATAAACTCCTGAACGCCCCACAGGCATCCTCCCGCAAAATAGATTTCCTTTATCATGCCTTCCACTTCTTATTACTTACTTAGTTCAGCATCCTATTTGGCGGAACATAATTTGTTAGCCAAGTGCTTTCTGAAACATGGGTTTCTGAAGCATGACTTTCTGATAAATGACCATCTGACAGCTGAATATCAACCTGCTTAGCTTCGAACCTATGAACTTCCGGTCGTTTAGTCTCGAATCTGTGTGTCTCTGCTCTGAGCGTATCAGGAAGATAAACTGGCGTTCTCGCAGATTCTGGATTCACAAACCGTTCGATATTCATTAATGATTCCGCTTGATGCTGAGCTCTTGGATCAGAGTTTCGTACCAATATTGCCGGCAGCCCCATCTCTTCAGCACCTTTAATATCGGTACCGTAGCTGTCACCTATCATCCACGCCGCATCATAACGCCCTATGAGCGATAATGCTCGATAAAAGCTGTTGTTATTTGGCTTTTCAAATCCGACATGAGCGGATGTGATGATCTCTTTAAAGTGATGCGCTAAACCAAGGTTAGACACGATAGACGACAGCTCTGGAACATTATTAGAAAAAATAAAATGGGTCCAGCCACTTTGAGTTAGTTCGGCTAACGTTTCTTCTACATCATCGTAAACAGACCAACGAGAAGGCTCAATATAAGCGTCACGTACTTTACTGGCTAATTTCATCGCTGAAGTGTCATCAAGACCGATCCCGCAAAAGGCGTTTGCAAAAATTGGGTGCAGTTCGGTCCACCATTGATCACTTCCCTTCACTCCATGAGTCACCTCTGGAGAGTGCCACGGAAAGCCACTTTGTAAATATAAGCTTAACGTCTTTCTATCTATTCCCGGCAAAGGACAATAGGTTTGCAACACGTCATACAACGCCCCAGACCACATCCCTTTTCGGTACGCTAAAGTCCCATCAAAATCCCATAGTAATGCTTTCATTTCTTATATACCTTTATCCTTATGCTCGTGATAGCGGTGCCATCATCTCAAAACGGTTTACGTCATTTAGTGAATAAGAGTTAATGAGCTAAGCCAGTATTTTCTCTTCATCATCTGACGCTTGATGATTCTTTTCATCTTCCTTTTTCAACATCGGTGGGACGACCCACATGAAATACGCGATCGCAAAAATAAGCGTGATCGAATTGGAGAAAAACATGGTGTACCAAATCCCATATTCAGCTACTGAAGGAATAAAATAGTAGAACATTAAAATACCCGGAATTCGCAATCCCCAAAGGCGAACAATCGTGATAGCAAACGAGAACATCGTTTTCTGAAAACTGTCAAAAATAGCTTGTAAGGTGTGAAAAATAGACCACGCAATAACAGTCCAACCCACAAGAGAAACATAGTTAATGACGTTGGCGTAGGTTTCTGGATCATCCGGTGTAAGGAAGCTTGCAATCGGGTATTTGATCAATTGAATCACAATCGCTGCAAAGGCTCCGAAGATAAGTGAGTAGATCAGACCCAATTTAATGGCTTCGCGTACTCGATCAATCGCTCCGCGGCCCCAGTTTTGCGCAAGTAATGGAATTAAGCCTGCTCCAATTTCTTTAGCTGGGAAAAAAAGCAAAGAGTGAATTCGATTACCAATCGCAAAGGCTGCAACCGCTTGGTGCCCATATTGGACGATAAAAATATTCAATACGAGAAACCCGAAATGCGTGCTGGCTTGAGAAAATGACAAAGGTAATCCAACTTTGAGAAGCTTCTTATGAATCGCCAATTTGGAAAATGTTTTTGAGGTGCTCCACTCCAACTTAAACTCATGGTTTTCTCGTTGGTACAAGAAAATCACAATCGCCAGCTGGATAAAATAAGTGACCAAAGTGGCATAAGCCAACCCATCGATGTCGTAATGGAATCCATAGATAAACACTGCGTTCATCACCGCGTTACATACGACACCTAAAATAGATATCTTAGAGACGATTTTCATCTTGCCTTGAGATTTAAAGAAACTCATATAGAGCTGAAATAACAAGACCAATGGAATCGATAGAAATAAAATCCGCGAATAGACAAGCGACTGTTGATATAGCTCGGAGGAAATACCCACGGCGCCAAGTATTGCAGGCAACAATATTATTCCTGGGACAACGAATACCACAGATAAAAATAGGATTAACAACCGTAACTGCGTGGCGTAAGCCGTTGCTTCCTCGGGTTTGTTCTGACCGAGTAAGGTGGCGATGATACTGATTCCACCGCGAATCACACCTACAGCAAGTGCTTGAAGCATAACGAATAACGGAGTTACAAATGCAACAGAAGCCACTTCAACACTTCCTAAGCGTGAAGCAAACACCATATCGATAAACCCATATGATGTTGTGACAAAGCCTGCCAACATTACAGGCGCAGTCATTTTATAGATAAGATCTTTTATCGGCTCATTATGTAAATCGACCTGTGGCTTCACTTTTTTTCCTATTATTTGTCTTCCTCTTAAGTATTATATTTATTTACACAATAATGATAATCTACCAAAAAAGTAAATTACTTTTACCAGGTGGTAATAATGAAATGGCAAGGAATTAATGAATTTGTATCGGTCGCAGAAACTCATAGTTTCTCGCAGGCAGCAAAGCATCTTGGGATATCGACTGCTCAGGTAAGTCGTCAAATTACCGCACTGGAAAAGCGCCTAAAGGTGAAACTGTTTTATCGCACCACCCGTCATGTTTCTCTCACCGCCGAAGCCGAACCGTTTTATCGACATTGTCGACAAATCTTAGACGAGTTAGATATGGCCGAACAAACCATTACAAATCTCCAAAGTCGACCGCAAGGCAAGATCAAACTGACTGCGCCTCCCAATTATGGCGAGCTAAAAGTCTTACCGTTAATCAACGATTTCGTTGTGAAATATAACGACATAGAAATTACAACCGAGTTAACCAACCGCGCTGGTGACTTAGTCGAAAACGGCTTTGACTTGGCTATTCGATTGGGAGTTCATTTGCAAGATTCCAGTTTGATCGCGAAAAAGCTTAGTAAGCGTTCAACCTTTTTATGTGCTTCACCAAACTATTTAAAAAAGCACGGCTACCCTCAAACATTAGCCGATCTTAAACATCACAATTGCCTGCGAGGATCGAGAGATTATTGGCGCTTTAAAGAAAATGGAAAAGAGAAGCTCATCAAAATCAAAGGCAGTTTATGCAGCAATAGTGGTGTCGGTTTAGCGGATGCAGCGATGAAAGATATTGGTATCGTGCAATTATCTGATTCGTACATACGTCCCTTTATTGAGTCAGGACAATTAGTCACCCTTCTCAATGACTTTTGGCAGCCAGAAGAAAATGTGTGGGCTGTTTATCCGCAAAATAAGTATCTTTCACCTAAGATTCGCTTATTGATCGATTATTTAGCCGAACATTTAAACTAAGCCTCTCACCATTGGTTAAAAAGTCGATGCAGTTTCTCGCCTGAAAAAACGGGAGTGGAACCATCAAATTTCGACTGTTTACATTCAACTCTTGACCCTGTAGTAATCTACAAGGTTTATAGTATATTGAGAATAGTGAGTAGAAGGAGTTGTCGATGGCGAATTTCACGCGGGGACAGTTGGCAAAACACTTTGGTATGACTACAGAAGCAATACGTTTCTATGAGCAACAAGAATTGCTCAAGCCTCATCGTGCAGAAAATGGGTATCGTCAGTACGACCAAGATTGTGTCAATAAGCTTGAGTTTATCCTCCATGCGAAAGAGCTCGGCTTTTCTCTCAGTGATATCCATGAATTGTTGTCGATTCGAATTAGCCCTGAACAGCACACTTGCCAAGAAGTTAAAGATATTGCGCAAACAAAGTTACGGGATATCGAACAACGAATAACGCAGTTACAGCACATGCATGAAGCGTTAAAAGTTGTCAATGAGCGTTGTTGCGGTGGCTCGCACTCTGCTGAGCATTGCACCATTCTTACTGCTTTAACCGACACGCAACAGAAGGAGGGCTAAGATGGAATTAGTCACCACATTTTTTAGTTCATTGCTTAGCCTCTGGCTCGACGCGGCATTTTGGATCATTTTTGGCTTAATCGTTTCTGGCATTTTGAAAGCCACACTTAGCAGTGACAAACTGGGTCGTCACTTTAGAGGATCTGGGCCTTTACCTGCGATTAAAGCCGCGTTAATGGGGATTCCACTACCTTTATGTTCATGCGGTGTTATTCCAGCTGCGGTAGGTTTACGACGTGCCGGAGCCTCTAAGAGTGCGACAACCGCTTTCTTAATATCCACGCCAGAAACTGGTGTCGATTCTATTGCGATTTCATACGCACTATTAGGCCCATTTATGGCGGTTATTCGACCTATAGCGGCCACCACCTCGGCCATTACTGCCGCGATGCTTGTCCTCGTTTCGGATAAAGAAGAGACTGAAAAGAAAAGCACTTCCGAGAAAGCAGCGAGTTGCTGCGGCAGCAAGCAAGAAAAGGACACGGTGGTAGAAACTCCAAAAACGACTGCATCAAGCAACTGTTGTTCAAGTAACAAAGAAAAAGCCACTTTAGAAGCGACTCCTCAAACAGCCCCGAGTAAAACAAGCAGTTGTTGCTCAAGTAACAAAGAAAAAGCCATTGTAGAAGCGGTACCTCAAGCGTCGCCGACTAAAACAAGTAGTTGCTGTTCAAGTAAAAATGAAGCAACAGCGGTAAATCTAGTAACTGCAACTAAACCAGCAGCATCACTAAACCTTGCCAGCTCACCAAGTTCAATGGGTGAAATAAAATCGGTCAAAACAGAAGAGACCTTAGATGAAGCCGTCGAAAAAGAATCGTGGATTCAAAAATTATGGCAAGGTCAACGTTTTGCGTTTACCAATTTGATTACATCACTATCTATGTGGTTAATCATCGGTCTTGTTATGTCGGCACTCGTGGTTACCTTTATTCCACCTGAAACATTAGCGGACATCAGTCGAGGCCCAATGGCTATGTTCCTTATGGCCATCATCGGGGTACCAATGTACATCTGTGCGTCAGCTTCAACGCCGCTGGCTGCTGGGTTTATGCTGGCTGGAGTCTCTCCGGGTGCTGTATTGGTGTTCTTATTAGCAGGTCCCGCATCGAATATGGCAACATTAGGTATCGTACAAAAAGAACTCGGAACGCGTTCTCTGATTAGCTATTTGGTCGGTGTCGTTGGTATCGCGATTCTATTTGGTTACCTAACCAATTTCCTCGTTGATCATTATGGCATCAACATCGACACTCAGTTAGCAAATGGAGGCGAGTTTGTTCCTTCTCCTTTAGCTTGGATTTCTGGTATCGTGTTAGCCGCATTGATTGCCTGGGATCTATTCAAAAAGTATCGTGCTCGTCCGTCAAAACCGTCTCCTGCACCAACATCAAGTTGTTGCAAAAGCAAAAGTGCCTAACCATCACTAGGGTATTGAAACTGAGATATAGAAAAGGGAAGTCATCACTTCCCTTTTTTAATGAGATTATTGGGTATGTTCAGTTGGTTGTCGGTTTTTTGTCCGCGTTTTTTGTTCGAAATAATAAAAAGCTCAACTTAATAAACCTAAGTATGTTAGTTAATCGAGAAGAGACTGCAATATTAAACGAGTTTTCATCGAGATACTGAACGACCTCTTTACGACCAAACATCTGAGCCCAATCTCGAACATTCATATTTGAATGGTTTTTGGCGTCTGTCTTCGCACCCCACTCTAATAACAGTTGGAGTATCTCAACATTTCCCTTAAACGCGGATGCCATTAGGACGGTGTTACCCATAAAATCCATCGAGTCTACATTGGCACCAAGCCGTAAAAGCGCTTCGCAATAGTCTTTCTCACCATTGTAAACCGCCAGCATTAGTGCTGAATAACCTCGAGCATTTCTCGCATCGAGATCGATATTAGGATCTTGCTCAACAATTGAAACCAATCCTCTCAAATCCCCATCCCGGGCATAATCGATAAGATCAGCTTCACTACGAAATGTCGTTTTATAGTCGCTCCAAGTTCTCATAACCTTGCTACTCCGTAAATTAAGTGAAAAAAATGCGGACACACAATAAGTGTCCGCACTTCCTATACAACTAAACTACAGCGCGACATCGGCTAAGTTAACACCAAGCGCTTTTGCAACGCCTTCGGCGTAAGCTGGGGATGCTTTATGACAATTAGAAATGTGGCGATGTTGTACTTCAATCGATGCACCACCGACACTTCGAGCCGTATTCTCAAATAGCACCTGTTGTTGTTCAGGTGTCATTAGATTAAACAGATCACGTGGTTGAGAGTAGTAATCACTGTCATCTTCACGGTAATCATAGTTATACGCATCGCCTTCAAGTTTCAATGCTGGTTCTTTTGCACTAGGTTGTTCCTGCCACAGACCCAAGCTATTTGGCTCGTAAGCTTTCGTGCTTCCGTAGTTCCCGTCAACACGCATCGCACCGTCGCGATGGTATGAATTTACAGGGCAACGAGGTTGGTTTACTGGGATGTGTGAGTGATTCACGCCCAGTCGATATCGTTGAGCATCGCCATAAGAGAATAAACGCCCTTGCAACATTCTATCTGGAGAGAATCCAATCCCAGGAACAATATTGGCAGGATTAAACGCAGCTTGTTCAACTTCAGCAAAGTAATTATCCGGGTTACGATTTAGCTCCATGACACCGACATCGATCAACGGGAAATCGGCATGTGGCCATATTTTACTCAGGTCAAATGGGTTGTACGACACTTCTCTTGCTTGCTGTTCGGTCATGATTTGAACTTTTACATTCCAGCGTGGGAAATCCCCTGCTTCGATCGACTCATACAGATCTTGTTGATGACTTTCACGATTTTTACCCACTAAAACTTCGGCTTCTTGATCGGTTAAGTTTTCAATACCTTGCTGAGTTTCTAGGTGGAATTTAACCCACGAACGCTCATTATCCGAGTTGATGAAACTGAATGTGTGACTTCCAAATCCGTGCATGTGACGGTAAGTACGTGGAATACCACGGTCACTCATTACAATTGTGATTTGGTGAAGCGCTTCGGGTAAAAGTGTCCAAAAATCCCAGTTTGTATTGGCACAACGTAAGTTAGTACGAGGATCGCGTTTCACTGCGTGGTTTAGATCTGGGAATTTAAGTGGATCTCGAAGGAAGAATACTGGCGTGTTATTACCCACTAAATCCCAGTTACCTTCTTCAGTGTAGAACTTAATCGCAAAACCACGGATATCACGTTCGGCATCAGCGGCACCACGCTCACCGGCTACTGTAGAGAAACGGACAAATAGATCGGTTTTCTTACCCACTTCAGAGAAAATATTCGCTTTAGTGAATTCAGAAATATCGTGAGTTACGGTGAAAGTACCATATGCACCCGAGCCTTTCGCATGCATACGACGCTCTGGGATCACTTCTCTATCAAAGTGTGCGAGTTTTTCAAGAAACCAAGCATCCTGCAGAAGCATTGGACCACGAGGGCCCGCGGTTTGTACGTTTTGGTTATCAGCGACAGGGCAACCATTTGCTGTGGTTAATTTATGTTTTGTCATAATGTTATCCAACAATTGAGGTAAAAGGCACTAATCATGCTACGTGATTGCTTTCTAATACAAAATTACTCTCTAACAATTAATTCAATCGGTAAATCCTATTAATCTCCTCGTTCATTCATATTAGAAAGAATAATTTTATCCGTTGAGAGTTGATCTTTCTTTAATGGTTTTTGAATCAGATACCCTTGCGTTAGCATTGGAGGGAATTGTCGCAGATACTTAAGTTGTTCTTTAGTTTCAATCCCTTCGGCAACAATTTCAATTTCTAAAGTGTTAGCAAGAGCGATCATACTTTCAAAAATTTTAGCCCCTTTATCATTGACCATGGCGTCAGATAAGAAGGATTTATCAATCTTTAGTTTGTCTATATCCAAGTCCCGCAATCGACCTAATGATGAATACCCAGTGCCAAAGTCATCGATCATTACATAGACACCCTTGAGCCTTAACTGATGAATTCTAATGGCCACTTTTTCAAAATCTTTAAGAATTGTACTTTCCGTAATTTCAAGATGAATAATTCTACCTTTCATCTTTTGGATGGTATTCATCATTGTTCTTAAAAAGTGATTCGATAGAAATTGCCGTATGGTGACGTTGACAGAAACAAACTGGTTAGGAGATTGAAAACTCTCACTTTCATCGGCAACGGCTTGCAATAACCATTGGAAAAATGCATCTGAAAGGCCCATATTTTCGGCAAGACTAATAATAAGTTCTGGATCGACATACTCTCCATCCAACTCCCATCGTATCAATGCCTCATATCCTACGACCTGGCTGTTATGAGTATTAACAATGGGTTGAAAAACTAAGTGGAATTCGTTGTTGAACAGCGCGTGCTTTAGGTTTGTAGATAAGCGCATGTGCTTTTTATGTCGTTCACCAACATCATCATTATAGTAAAATACAGGGGTGCTTTTGTTGGATTTCGCCTCATACATCGCCATGTCGGCGGCCACCAACAGTTCACTAATTGATTCACCATGATCTGGCGAAAGTGCAACGCCAATACTAAAGCCTACATTGACTGATTTTTCATATATATCAAAAGGTTCTTTTATACAAACTTGAATACGGTTAATAATTCTTTCGAGAGCATTTTCAGCATCGGCTCTTTCAACAATGACTAAAAATTCATCTCCTCCCAAACGTGCAGCCACCTCTTCACTTCGCACGATTGACGAAAGACGTTGACCCACTTGCTCCAAAAGTCGATCCCCATGGTCATGACCAAAAGAGTCATTCACAATCTTAAAATCATTCAAATCGAGAAAAATAACACCCACTGAGTAATTGTAACGTTTAGCTCGATGTAACATTTGAGTAAGTAAGAATTGAACAAAATCCCGATTTGGTAAGCCGGTTAAAGAATCGTGATTTGCATTGTATTCATTGCTCTTATTGAGATTGTTAATATCGATAATTCGTCGAATAGAATAGATACTCGCAACAACTGCTATCCATAAGAAACTAAAAATTATCTCGTCCAATTCCCAGTCTTCATGTGCACGAGTAAAGTCGTACAACGTTTCTACAAACTCGACCTCAAATGCTAACGAAAGAGCAATCAAAATCAATACAATGGTAATGGCATAAACTAATTCGACCATCGCGCGGCGTTTTCGCCAACGATGCAGGTTAAATCGAAAGTTGTAAAACCAATTAGTCATTAAATACCGCAGCCTTTGTAAACGAGATTTTTACACCAGTACTTAATATAGTTCAGTTTCGAATAACTCGTACCAAGATAACGAAATAAATACGACCAAGAGTTAATCTAGCAAATCTCCAGAATCACTAAGCCAACGACTCTGCTTTTCGTCACAACAGACTTCGCATGTGTACAAAAGTTACAAAACATTCAAAACTTACAATATTTTTCCACGCTCATTCTGTAATTCTAAGAATTGTTACACTGAAAACCATGAAACCTATGAGCTTTCACAGAAGCCATTTGGAAGACTGTCGTTTACAGCGAATCACAATAAAGGTGAGGGAAAAATCATGCTATACCTCGAGTTTCTGTTTCTATTAGTCATGCTCTATATGGGCTCGCGTTATGGTGGCATTGGGTTAGGTGTCGTCTCAGGTATTGGCTTAGTCGTGGAAGTATTTATCTTCCGAATGCCACCAACTTCCCCTCCTGTTACAGTGATGCTGATCATTCTCGCAGTAGTCACTTGTGCTTCAATTCTTGAAGCGGCAGGTGGACTGAAGTTCATGCTTCAAGTCGCTGAACGAATACTCCGAAAAAACCCAAAAAACGTTACGCTCATTGCACCGTTTGTCACCTACACCATGACGTTTATGTTGGGTACTGGTCACGCGGTGTATTCGATTATGCCGATTATTGGAGATGTCGCACTGAAGAATGGGATTCGACCTGAACGTCCGATGGCAGCCGCTTCTGTGGCATCGCAAATCGCCATTTCTGCCTCTCCTATATCTGCTGCAGTGGTATATTACCTTGCTCAACTCTCTAATATTCAAATGGATATTACACTGGTATCGATATTAATGGTCACGATTCCTTCTACATTGATAGGAACCTTATTGATGGCGCTTTATAGCGTTCGAAGAGGCAAAGAACTCGACGATGACCCAGAATATCAGCGTCGTTTAAAAGATCCGGTTTGGCGTGAGAAAATTCTAAAAACGACCGCGACAACACTGGATGAAACATTACCAGCCTCAGCGAGAAACTCAGTGCTTATTTTCATTACAGCGCTATTAGTCATCGTCGCAATTGCAATGATACCGGAAATTAGAACCGTGGTAGATGGCGGAAAGCCAATCAAGATGTCAGTAATCATTCAGATGATGATGCTCTGTTTTGGCGGAATTATCTTGTTAGCGACTAAAACCGACCCTCGCAAAGTACCAGAAGGCGTTGTGTTTAAATCGGGCATGGTCGCCGCCATCGCCATCTTTGGGATTGCTTGGATGTCTGATACCTACTTTAAGTTTGCACTTCCACAATTCAAAGAAGGCATCATTGGCATGGTAACCGACTACCCATGGTCATTTGCGTTGGCACTCTTTATTGTGTCGGTTGTGGTTAACTCTCAAGCCGCAACTGCTCGTATGATGTTGCCTGTTGGTATCGGCTTAGGGTTAGAGCCTGCATTACTGATTGGGATCATGCCTGCAATCTACGGCTACTTCTTTATTCCGAACTACCCTTCTGATATCGCAACCGTTAACTTCGACTCTTCAGGCACAACAAAAATCGGCAAATGGTACTTTAATCACTCGTTTATGTCGGTTGGTATTATTGGCGTCGTTTCCGCCTGTATTGTCGGTTATTTACTTGGACAACTATTCCTCGCGTAATCTTTGTTCCATTTCTCGATTTAGGGCTCATTTTGAGCCCTTTTTTTATGAAAATTCCTGATTCAAAGCAAACTGCGGCCCAAATAAATCCAGATATACTGTGTGAGCTCGTTACCATCAATTGAGTGACGCTACCGATTGAGATCGCACATGAAATTAAAAAGTTATCTGGCAATCACGACCATTTCAACCTCCACTTTTATGGGGCTCATCGTCACCCTTGCGATTCTAGTGTTACTTCAAAGCTCTCATCAAGACGGTTTTAAAGCTCGAGGACTCGAATTGGCACGAGTTCTCGCTCACAATCCGATTGTCATTAACGCAGTTAACGCTAAAAACCACAATCAGCCATATGCGCTACAAGACTACATAGAAAACATCCGAAAGAGCACCGATGCCTCTTACATCGTTGTGGTTGATAAAAACGCCATGAGATTGAGCCACCCCGTCATTGAGCGGTTGGGTAAACACTTTATTGGTGACGACATTTATCCCGCGTTAGAAAACGGAGACGAATACAGTAGCCTAGCATCGGGGTCACTAGGGGAAGCAATACGGAACTTTTCTCCCATTCGATTAAATGGCGAAGTGATCGGTGCCATTTGTATCGGCTATTTATCCCAAAAAACGTCGAGCCTACTGTGGCAGAAATTCAGTGATGTTGGCTTGCTGATTGGAGCAGTGTTTTTACTGGGACTAGCCACGATCATCGCCTTCGTTTACAAAATTAAGCGCACATTTTTAGACTACGAACCCGAATTTATCGTCAACAAGTTTCGTGAGCATGAGATGATCTTCGACAGTATTCGCGATGCGATGATAGCCGTCGATAGTGATATGAACATCACCACCATCAATGACAGCGCAATACAACGACTATCGATGGGAGTATCCGACCGCTATCATTACGTTAATCACCCTTTGTCTCGTTATTCTGCTGCGTTAAGCCACTTAGTATTATCAAAACAGCACCAGTTTCACCAAGGAGATTTCTCAATTGGTAAATTTTCTTATCAAGCCAATATCTATCCAATTGATACACCAAAAGGCCATCTGGGACACGCTATTGTTTTTTTCCCAAACCTCAAGCAAAACGAGCTAGAGAGAGAAATAAACTCACTTAAAAGTTATACCGAGATTCTGCGCAGTAAAACCCATGAATACTCGAATAAACTAAATGTTATTTCAGGGTTACTTCAAACTCACAAATACGATGCCGCCATCGACTATATCCAAATGGAAACCGACCGCTATCAACATGTCCTTGGAAGTATCGTCCTTTCAATTACCGATAGTACAGTGGCGAGCTTACTGCTAGCGAAGTTTAATAAAGCATCGGAAATCGGAGTTCGATACACCATTGATGGCGATTCGACACTCTCAAACTATGAAAAAGACACATCCGAAAAGCTCGTCACCATCATCGGCAATCTGGTCGATAATGCAATCTTAGCAGCGTGGCAAAATCGAGAAACATCAAGCCCAGAGGTCAATATTTACCTGAGCGACCGAAGTAGCCAGCTAATTATTGAAGTTCAAGACAGTGGTTGTGGAATAAGTTCCACCATCGCTGAACATATTTTGGAGTTTGGCGTCAGTTCAAAAACAGAAGATGGACAATGTGGTATAGGGTTGTACTTAGTTAAACAACTTGTTGACTACTTCAAGGGAAGCATTGAGTGGGAACGAACGGAAAACCAAACTACCCTTTTCAGTATTTATCTAAATAAGAGTGATGTTGAAAACCATGAATAAATACACAGTAATGATTCTAGAAGATGATGTTCGAGCCAGCTATACCCTCGAATCGACCATCAATCAACACGCGGAATTTCGAGTGGTTGCAATCAGTGAGCGCTGTTTTGAAGCTCTAGAGCAATTTAAGCTTTATCAACCTGATTTGGTTTTTATCGACATCACCTTACCCGATGGAAATGGCATTGATGTGATGCGCACACTTCGTGAACAGAATGCGGCATGCGACTTTATTATGACAACAGCAGAACGAGACACCGCTGTCATCGAACAGGCCGTTCACCTAGGAGTAAATGACTACCTAGTCAAACCCATACGAATGTCTCGTGTGCATCATGCATTAGATAATTTTTACCAATACAAACAACGCTTGACCACATCTGAAGCCCCTGATCAGGGCGCGATCGATCAAATTTTGGGGAAAGTTCCTGTAAGTTCTACCCGAACCACCCCAAAGGGCATCGACGCAACCACACTGGCATCAATGAGAACAATCATTAATAGTGAACAATTGGAAGAATTTTCTGCCAGTGACATTGGAGAACAAATGAATGTGAGTCGAGTTACGGCTAGGCGGTATCTAGAATTCTTAGAATCGCAAGGCGAAATTCAATTAGTCTTAAAATACAACACGGGCGGGCGTCCACAAAGGCTGTATCTGCCAACAGTACGATATTGACCTTTAAAGTGGTATGACTGCTCACACGCTACAGTCATACCAATACATTACGCTCAGTTACCACGCTTTGTAGGGTAGGAATTTACCGTTCATGGTAATCACAACACGATCACCTTTTGGGTCTTCAACTTTATCTACATCCATACTAAAATCGATTGCACTCATGATACCGTCGCCAAACTGCTCTTGAATAACTTCTTTTAAGGTATCACCATACACGCCAACGACTTCATATAGTCGGTATATCAATGGATCTTGTGGCACAGATTGATCCCAAGTCTTCGTTGGGTAAGCAGTAAGTGCTGCATTCGCTCCCTCCGGTAATTCAAGAAAAGCACAAAGCTTATCTGCAATATCCTTCGGCATACTATTCATTCCTAAGCACGCTGAAGTCACCCATACACATCCCATACCCAATTCATCAGAGATTGCTTGCCATGATAAGTTGCGCTCATGTTTAGCTATTACTATTGCCTCTACGACTTCTTCCTTTTTCATTTCATCTCCTTATGTATCAATACACTGATATCTAGTACCACCAAAAACCGAAGCAAACCACGTGCCATTTATAGGATAATAAAAGCTATAAATAACAACATGTTACATAGCAATAATGTGTCGTTTTGAATGAAAATTCAGAAGTTGGGCAATATTGCACTTTTATGGTCACAACGCGGTATAATATATTGCCAACGCGCCATGACAATGTGCTCTATTTATGGGCTAATCCTTCTCATGAAAAGTATGAGCTAGAGTCTATTAGTGAGGAGTTGGTTCCATCAAGCAACACCAATCAGGATATTCCTCAACTTCGGAAAAAACAGCGATGTTAGAAATTATGAAAGAAGAAAAAGAAGTCTTATTAATTATCGATATGCAAGTCGGATGTTTTAAAACGCCAAGGTACGACAGTGATGGGGTTATTTCTAGAATCAATCAAGTTTCGCAATATTTCCGACTAAACAATATTCCTGTCGTTTTTATCCAACACAATGGCGTTAAAGAAGACTATTTGTTGCCTGGAACAAACGACTTTGACATCGTTAAAGAACTCGTTATTGATTCCAAAGATTATATTATTGAGAAGAAAGCCAACGGTGCATTTTACAAAACAAAGTTAAAAGAGCTACTCGATGAACTCGATGTCAGTATGCTTTATATTACTGGACTAGCGACTGATTTTTGCGTCAATGCAACGATTCATTCCGCACTGGTAAGTGACTATAATATCGTTGTTATTTCCGACTGCCACACCACGGCAGACAAAATCGACTTTCAAGCCCGTGATATTATTCGTTATCACAATTTCATTTGGTCAAACCTCACGCCAACGCAAGGAACGATCCAATTAAAAAATCATCTCGACGTAATCTCTGCCTTAACTATTTGAGATTCGGTTAGCAACATTTCGTCATTTTCTTGCTCCATTTAGTTCACACGAATGAACCTGACATCGAAGCACATCTGTTTTAGAGGACAGTGATATTAGTAACTTAATAAGATTAGATATACCAGAGAACTAAGAACGAGATAAATCTGTTATAGGTAAGACAATTTCGACCTACAAGCTTGAATTTCCAACCTAAAATAACTATTTTATTTCAATAACGTACGTTTTTCACAATAGATATGGTGCAACTATGATTTGTCAATCTCCAGATCTAATCTCAGCGCTTAGTGAGCATGATGGTTGGGTAGTTAAAGAAAACGAAAATACAGTCGTCATTACCAACGAAGATAACATCGAGGCTTTCCTCGCCATATCAGGTGAGCAGATTCTCGTTGAGGTTCTTTTATTTGGTAAAGACCAAGTGAACAACCCTCAAGCACTTAACGATTACGTGCTAAAGACACATAAAATGTTCCCTCTTACCACCGTCGGCATCAACGAAATTGGAGGTGATGAATACTATGTTGCTTTTGGATCTCTTTCCTCTCAATCCAAACTAGAAAGTGTCGTAATTGAAGTCGCCACCTTGTTTCGTAACGTCGAAGCATTCATTGAATTATATCAAGAGTTTTTAACGGAGAGCGGGCAATGAGCGTTTGGAAAAAACTATTCTCTGCGGTAAAAGGCGGAGCAAATGAAGCAGCAGAATCGATAGCGGATAACCAAGCATTGCGTATTCTCGACCAAGAGATTCGAGAAGCAAAATCAGAGTTACGACGTTCAGATGAAGCTTTAGTTAGCATTATTGCTAAGCGTAAATTATCACAAAATAAAGTAGACGCGTTTACTCAAAGTATTACTGAATACGAAAACCACACCCGCTCAGCGATGGAAAAAGGTCAACAAGAACTGGCGTTAGAGTGTGCGCAAAAAGTGGCTAACTTAAAGAATGAACAAGAAGCCGAAAATACGTACTTAGAGCAGTTCAAGGCGTCCGCTGCCAGCATGAGTTCAAATATTGCACAAGCAAAAGATAAGCTGCGTCAATTAGAACAACAGGTTGATGTCGTCAAAGCAAACGAAGCGGTTCAGAAAGCTCAATCTGCGGTTTCCGCAACCAATGTGGGCGCGAATGCGAAAATGCACACAGCCGTAGAATCTCTAGATCGAATCAAGAAGCGTCAGGAAGAACGGTCAGCGCAACTTGAGGCCGCAGCTGAAATGGCCGACGAAGCCTCTGGCAGTTCTTTAGACAAGAAACTAGCAGAAGCGGGGATCACATCGAGTTCATCATCAGCAGAAGATGAGTTAGCTCGTATTCTTGGAAAATAAACTGCCGTTTGAGAAATGAGAGCGCCTAAACAGGTGCTTTCATTGATTCTACACATGCCATAAAAATGTTCCTATCGAGCGTTTTTTACAAGAGGGAACGGATATGTCGCTATGGTTGGCTGTTCGCCAATGGACGGTTCGTCACTTAGGTCAATTAACAGGAAAAAACCTTGTTATCTTGCTCGTGAGCTATATCTCTGCAAGTTGGGGATTACTGTACCTCACTGGAGAGTCAGACCTTACTCATTCATTCAGTGTTTTCATCTATTATTTAGTCGTAACGGCTTCTACGGTTGGGTATGGCGATTTTTCTCCCACCACCGACATGGGCAAATGGGTCACATTGCTCTTTGTTATCCCTGTCGGATTAGGAATATTTGCGATAGTTGTTGGTCAAGTTGCTAGTGTGTTAGTGGAGTCTTGGCGAAAAGGAATCAAAGGTAAGCGGAGCCTTAAAATGAAAGATCACATATTGGTACTTGGGTGGAACGAGAAGCGCACATTAAACATGCTCGACATGTTATTGCATGAAGAAAAAAATAAACGCCCGATAGTATTGTGCACCAACGCAGAAATAGAAAACCCGCTACCTGGTGTCATTGAATTTGTCTCTGTCCCAAGTTATGTCGATAGCACAGAAATGGCACGTTCAGGCATCGCTCACGCCAGTGTTATCATTATCGACACCCCTGAAGACGATGTAACATTGAGCGCTGCGTTATTTGTGAGCGGACAAAATACCAATGCCCATATCTTGGCATACTTCAACAACGAAGAGCTAAGTAATCTGCTCAAAACCCATTGTCCAAATGTAGAATGTATTCCTTCAGTATCAGTAGAGATGCTCGCTAAATCTGCGATTGACCCCGGGTCTAGCTCTCTTCATCAAGAGCTACTCAGTACGACGACCGGCATGACTCAATATTCAGTGGTTTATCCTGATAATGGTTCAACTACCTTCGACATTCTGTTCCATGCTTTTAAGAAGCAACATGACGCGATCCTCATTGCTGTAGATGGTGGGAATGGCCTTCAAATCAACCCTGGTTTAAGTACTGAGGTTAACCAAGGTATGACTCTATTTTATATCTCGGATGAACGTATTGCTGATGTCAATTGGCCGAAGTAGGAAAGACAATGTTTGATTGGTTGAAAAAGAAAGAACAGAAAACTCAGCCCGAAAGCGCGCCTGAAGTGCTCGGGATGCGTTTAGGTGGCGCGATTGAGCTCGACGATTTGAAATTTCGTCTTATTGAGGACTCATTAACGATTGAAGGTGCGGCTCGAACTCAGATAATTAAAGCCGTGGGCGTTGTCGAACTCGACGGGCAAACTCGGTTACTGCGTTATTATACTGATGACGATGGCTATTTTCAGGTTTTGCAAAACGGTACAACCGACGCTGATATCGTTGAAGTGAAATTGGTTTATTTTTACGAAACCAAGCCTATCGACACCGATACTCAGTGGGAAGCTTGGCTATCCACCCATTTAGTGGCTGCCAACCAATCTCTGGATGACCAAGTATTTTACAAAGCTTGGGATAATGAACGCCCTGTCGCGATGACAGAAAAAACATGGTTTGAAGATGGAAGCATAAGCGCCACCGATCAATTTGCAATGGTATATGAAAGAGAAGTTACCCCAGAGTTGTTTGAAGGGTTGCAAGTCATCGCTGAAGAAAAAGTTGAAAATAATCAATTACAAAGGAGCATCGTACTGAGCACAAGTATCGATGTTTCCCCAACAGATTTCAGAGTCATTGGTTAATAATGATTTTAGATTAAGACTACATTTATCAAAGGAGTTAGCATGCAATTACTCATAGATTCTATTGGGAACATCGGAGCATTTTTACTCTACTTTATTGTCTCATTGGGATTTTTATTACTCTTTAAAGTCGTTTACGTTCGCATCACACCGTACGATGAATGGGCACTGATTAAAGATGGAAAAAATATCTCAGCTGCCATTGCACTTGGTGGTTCGATCTTAGGCTATTGTTTGGCCATTTCTGGTGCCGCAAGTAACTCGGTCAATATTGTTGATTTTGCCGTCTGGGGTGTTGTGGCCTTACTGGCTCAAATTATGGCGTTCTTCATCGTTCGCTTTACGTTTATGCCTAAGATCTCTGAACGAATTGAATTAGGTGAAATCCCGGCGGGTATCGTCATGGCTGCGACATCAGTGTCGGTTGGATTATTGAACGCCGCCTGCATGACTTACTAATAGGGAGATTGTGAGGATGAAAAAAACCAAACACATTTCTCTCGATAGAATGCGCAAAACATGGCGTCCTTTCGCGCAGAACACACTGTCTGTCGCAGTTGTATCTGCAATGATCGCTGGTTGTGGTGACTCTGAAGAAGCAGTGATTTACCAACATGTCGATGATTGTATTAGTGATAACCCTGATTTTGCTCAACAATGTAAAGCAGCTTACGAATACGCGTTAGAAGAAGCCAGCCGAACTGGGCCAAAATACAATACTGAAAACGAATGTATTCAAGAATTTGGCAACAACTCTTGTGTTCAAGTTAACAACTCGAGTTGGTTCATGCCAGCCATGACCGGCTTTATGTTTGCTCGTATGATGAACAATAATCGCCCATATTACTCACAGCCGATGTATTACTCACGTTATCCCGGCAGTATTTTTTATGATCGCTGGGTCACGTCTGATGGATACGATTACGGCTCGAGTAAATCTCGCCGCTCGACCATTAAAATTGGCAAAGATCAGATTAAGCCTAAACCAACCACTACCCGAACCATGTCTCGTGGTGGATTTGGTTCAACGGTATCGGCGAAATCAAGTTGGAGCAGCAGTAAGTCGAAGAGCAAAAGTTGGGGTGGTTAATTTATGCTGAGAGTTAGCGCAAAAGAGAGAAAGCACTGGAAAGCGCTAGCCAAGGAGTATGGGTTTGGTTTTCATTCTGTTTACGAAGACCCATATTGGGATGAAACGGCCTACTATCAGTTTACGCTCGAACAAATCGAGAAAGACATTGAAGATCCAACTGAAGAAATCCACCAAATGTGCTTACAAGTGGTGGATAAAGTGGTCTCCGATGACTATTGGTTACAAAAATTCCAAATTCCAGAACCCATGTGGGAAAATGTCTTAACGTCGTGGAAACAAAAAGAGTCATCATTATATTCACGACTGGATTTTGCCTATGATGGAAAAGGCGCAGCAAAGTTATATGAAAATAACGCCGATACGCCGACCTCTTTATATGAAACTGGATTTTGGCAATGGCTGTGGCTTGAAGATATGGTCGACAGTCAGCAAATTAGGCGCGATGCTGACCAATTTAATTTGCTTCAAGAACTACTCATCGAACGTTTCCATAAGCTCGCACTGCAACAACCAGGTCAAACCCTACACTTTAGTTGCTGTAAAGATACCGTCGAAGACAGGGGCACAGTGCAATACATCGAAGACTGTGCCTTGGAAGCAGGCTTATCAACCGCTTTTGTGTTTACTGAAGATATCGGCCTCAATAATAAAAATGAATTTGTTGATTTGAATGATCATGCGATTCGTTGGATGTTTAAGCTCTATCCGTGGGAGTTTATGTTCAGGGAGCAATATGCATCGAACTTGAAAGAAGCCAAAGTCAATTGGCTCGAACCAATGTGGAAATCCATCATCAGTAATAAGGCGCTACTGCCGTTACTATGGAAAATGTTTCCAAATCACCCGAATTTAATTCCCGCCTTCTTCCCTGATGACAAGCAAATTAGCACCTTAGGTGACTATGTCATTAAACCACTTTTCGCACGTGAAGGGGCCAATATTTCAATTGTGGAAAAAGGAAAGAAAACGCTGGAAACCGATGGTCCATACGGTGAAGAAGGTGTGATCTATCAGGCATATCATCCATTACCAAAATTTGGCGACAGCTATACGTTAATCGGCAGTTGGTTAGTCAACGATAGACCAGCAGGAATGTCGATCCGAGAAGACACATCAAGAGTCACACAAGATCTGTCGCGTTATATTCCGCATATTATTTTAGATTAATGCTATCTCAGAGCATTCAATGTCGTTGAGTCCGAGAAAAATAAAGTTGGTTATTGATTTTAGTCGATTACCACAATGACCAACTTCACGGCTCAAATATAGTGTTCTCGTTAAGTGCCATGCTTTTTAGGTCACTCTTGAAGTGTCTTCTTAACGTAGATAGCGTATCCCCATGCTAAACTGCAAACCGAAAAAAACACAATTACTATCCAAGCAATAACGATGTGTCTACCAAAAGCGATCATCCACACTCCGCTCATCACAAACAATAAACATGCCACGTATCCAAGTACCAACATCGAAGTCTGATGTCGTTTGGCACCACTAACAAAAAAAGCACGAAACCTCAGGCGATCTGATTGGTTCAAATTGACTAAGTCTTTTCGAAGCGCAAAGTAACTCACACACCAACTCACAAGGGCCAGCAGTACCAAATACCCACATAACCAGGCGGCGTTGTTTTTCATTTCTGGGATAAGAGAAAAAAGAAAAGGTTGTCCGACGATAAGTGCGCTGAAAAAAATTCGATTCTTCCAAAGTTGTTTCTGGAATAGGCGCTTTTCGGTTACCACATCCGGTACAATGTAAGGTCGTGACCACGGGCCACTACAATAAAACAAACGTTTCCCATCTGGAGATTCGCCGAATGCTTGTTCAGTAATATAGGTAAAGTAACTCATTACACTTTCCTTTGATGGTCAACACCGAGTCGATGTTCTACCAACTTGATTGTTCATAAACTATCACAACCATATGAAAATAAAAGCACATAAAAGAGAAGTATATCTCTATGCTTACAGAAAATCGAGCGGTTGCAATTAGAAGTCTCATCGACTGTCGAACCAGCTCAGCATTATTGACACCTTATCGAATCAGCGTACAACTATCGTTATAACAATGTACCCACTCCAAGGTAATGTATGCGCACACAAATTAGAAAAATAGGAAATAGCTTAGGCAACATCATTCCTGCGGCTCTTATTCGTCATTTAAACCTTGAAGAAGGCACAGAGATTAATGTCATAGAGCAAAACGGTAAGATTGTTATCGAACCCATTAAAACCAAGAAAAAGCGCTTTCCATTCAGCGAAGCAGAATTGACGGCCGAAATGACGTCGTACACTGTTCATGCCGACGAACTAGCCGCGATTTCTAGTAAAGAGCTCGGTGAATAAATGGTAAAACAGTATACACCTGAACGAAATGATATTGTTTGGATCGATTTTGAGCCAACCAAAGATAAAGAGATTGGTAAATATCGACCAGCTTTAGTGTTATCCGGTAAGGACTATAATAAGAAAAGCGGATTGCTAATCTGTTGTCCCATAAGTATCAGCATTCGCGGTACAGTAACAGAAGTTGAAGTCGACAATCTCGATAAACCATCTGTAGTCGCCGCCAGTTTGATTCAAACTTTGTCTTGGCGTGAACGTAGCGTTAAAAAGATTACCGAGGCCGAACCTAAAGTGATGAAAAATGTTCTAGTTCGGATTATTCCACTTATCGGCGCAGATACATTATTTGAAGATTAATATGTCGACCCACCCATACCTTGATAAACGTACGTAACCGTTATTTGATTCAATACAATTTCAAGGTATGGTTGTGTTCACAACGCTTGTTGAAACAACCATATATTGATATTTACTATCTGAATAATTTCAAATGGTTATAAAAAAACAACCGTATGTTGATATAACCATAAACAACCATATATTGATATTTTTGTGAAAAACTCTTAATTTGCTGTAAGAAACTTTCTTTCAAATCATTTAGGAAATTCTAACATGTCACGATTGTCTACCACGTACCCCCCGAAAGTTCATTAATGTGAGGGCCACCTTTCTTCCCCTTTGACTTATGTCACTCCTAGCTAAGTTCCACCGAAAAGCAATTTAACAATCGAATATTCTAATACAGCCTATAAACTTATTTCTGAATATTTGTGTGTCAGTGATATTGCTAAATTAGCGTTCAACGGATTAGTCGTAGTAATGGAAACCAATCAAGATAATAATTTGTAGTTAGTTAGGCAACTCAATATAACTCCCAAATAAGCAAACCACTCACAGCAAGAAAAACGAGGCCACCTAATCTATGTAATAAATCTATGTTCCAACGAGATAACAGCTTACGCCCTACGTAAACTCCGATTCATGATGTCGTAGTTAACGCTAGGGTCGCCCCCAACCAAACTAGCATCGGAACTTGAGATGCACTCATGGTTACAACGGTAAGTTGAGTTATACCTCCGAGTTCTGCAATAAACAGTATTCAAACATAGACGTTGCAACGTCCGGAGAGAAGCTGATAGGCTTCGAAATTATTTAGAATTCTCTATTCATTTTCGTTAACGTTGCAATGAGCTTCTCTTCATCTTCTGACTCAACATTTATAGTTAAGTCTTTGACTAAGTCTAGGTGGAGTTGATTATGTCTCAGGTGTATTTGTTGGCCCTTATCAGTTAATGCCACAACAATAGCTCTACGATCTTCAAGGTGAGGAAGACGTTCAATTAAGCCTGCGGTTACCAACTTATCAACCTGAACAGTAAGTGTACCTGTAGTAATACCTAGTTTGTCTGCCAACTCTTTCATTCTCATCTGTCCATGGACACCGAGGACTTCTATGGTATGCACTTGCGCAAGAGTATAACCCGTTTCTTTTACAACTGATTGTTCCCACGAAGACATCTTGTCGTAGAATTCAGTAAGTAGCTGATTTAAGGTTTCTAGGTTTTTCATTTTTTATGCGCTTCTATGGTGAGATGATTAATCCTATCAAATCGAGATAGTTTTTGCTTAAGTTCATCTACTGAGAAAGTATCATTTAATGATATAGTCAAGGCAGCACTGTAATGATGACCACTTATCTTCCATATATGTAAATCACTCACCTCTCCATAATGCGATAACTCAATTAAAACTTGCTCACGGTATTCTTCTTCAATACTTTCATCTAATAGGATAGGACTTGTCTGACGAAGAAGATTGTACGTCCACTTGGAAATAACCAGAGCACCAACCATACCCATAATTGCATCTAACCAACTCCAACCATAAAACTTACCGAATAACAGCGCTACAATGGCTAACACAGAAGTTAGCGTATCAGCTAATACATGCAGATATGCTGCACGAAGGTTGTGATCATGATGATGGTGATGAGAATGTTCAGAGTGATGATCACTAAGAAGGAACATGCTGGCTAAGTTGACAACTAAACCAAGAAAGGCGACTAAGATAGCTTCGTTAAACTGAATAGCATGCGGATTAAATAAACGGTTCGCAGATTCAACAAACATCAGTATGGCAACAATGCCAAGAGCAAGAGCACTTGTATAACCACCGAGCACACTTACTTTTCCAGTACCAAAAGAAAATCGGCCACTGTTTTCATGCTTTTTGGCATAACTGTAAGCAAACAAGGTGATACCAAAGGCTGCTGCATGTGTTCCCATATGCCAACCATCAGCCAACAACGCCATAGAGCCGTAAACACTACCAGCAGTGATCTCAATGAGCATGGTTATGAGTGTAAGCAATAACACATAATAAGTACGCTTTTCGCCGTGATGGTTGTGCGCAGAAAATTGATGGTGATGTTTTAGTGAAGTATCCACAGTATTTCCAATTAATTTGATGACCAAACTATTTGTACATCAATGTAATTTGAAATTCAAACTATATTAACGCGTTTATTTACTCAATCACCACGAAACATACGAAACAAGTTTTTCCAATCCAAACTAGAGGGGGATGGAAAAAGCTATTTTTCTCTAACAATAAACGGGGTACTTCCGAGTTATGAAGTGCCAACTGTAAGGGTTCTGGGCAGAACAATGTTCAGTCACTTTTACCGCAGTGCTTGTTGCTGTGATCATCCCTTTTCCTCGTCCGGAAATTTATTCTGTATCGATAGACACACAAATTATTGCATTACAATCGAGTAGTGCTGCTTTCTTTTTTAGTTCATTCATCACTTGTCCTTTTAAGTATTCAAGTTTATTTATATATGTCTGGGATAACGTTACGGGATATAAGCATCGTTGTCGCTCAAACCCTGGCTGACTATGTTTGCAGGAATTCACTGCGAACAGCATTGATAAAATGGATAACTTTTAATAGGGCTAAAGTGTATGAACAGGATGTGAATGAGTAAAAGGTCTAACACATGAAGTGGGATTTCCGAGTCCGCTATACACAGTTGGACAAAAGCTTGTTAGTCAAATCCATTGCTCGAACTTGTCACTAGGCAATTATCATCTGGTAATTTTGCCAATGTAACAAACTACTCCTTGACCCATGTGTTACAAATAGGTTGTAGAATTAATCCAACTTGAGATTAAGGAAAGTACTATGGGTTGTTGTAATAAAGCACCGAATGGGGGAAGCAATAACCTCAAGCTATTAGTAAAGGTCACACTGATTATGTTTGCGATCATTTTTTTTATAGCTTTTTTATTAGGATAATTACCTCAGATAAATTCTACATCCGATACTTCAACACGGCCTGGAGAATTAAATATGTTAACAAAGGAAATTGCGAGAGTTGTGGGCGTTACTGCTGAAACCGTTCGCTTTTATACCAGAAGGGGTCTGCTGTCTGCCGAGAAAGACCCTAACAATGGCTATAAAATATATCAACCGAGTGCGGTAGATAGGTTACGTTTTATCACCCATGCTCGGAAAATTGGCTTTAGCTTAAATCAAATCGAAGAAATCATCGAGTACTCGCAACAAGGGAAAACGCCGTGCCCAAAAGTACGTAAAATGTTGAGTCAGAAGATATCTGAAACGAGGCAAAAAATCCTAGATTATGAAAAGCACCTTGTCTTAATGGAAGAAACTTATGCTGAATGGGAAAATGAACCCGATATGGTCCCAAACGGAAAAGCCATATGCTGCCTGATAGAAGGTTGGTCTGATAAGCATCCATTGACTGAAGAGCCCGAGGAAAAATCATCATGAAAACACAAGAATTTTCTCTCACGTTATCAGGTGTCAGTTGTGGGAAGTGTGTAGCAAAAATCATTTCTGCATTAAAAGAAAGTGATCCTGATGTTTCTCTAACGATAAATGAAAGTAAAACCAAAGCCCATGTTATCACGACACTGACACCAGAAAACACCATCAGGCTGGTCGAAAATACAGGGTATTCTGCTGCGATTCTTACTCGCCATCAATACGAAACATCGGTCGCGAACGTTGCTTGTAAAGGCTGCGCTAAAAAAATAACAAACGCAATTAAAGCCTTAGAAGCCAATGCAGATGTATCAGTAGACATTGAGGCCCAAAGGCTAGTTGTCACCAGTCATTTAAGTGGTGTCGAAATCGAAAAAGCTCTGGATGACTTGGGGTATAACGGCGAAGCCATACAACCAGAAAATGTTAAAGTTACCGCAGGTAACGTTGAAGATAGCGAACGTCAAAAGGCACAAGTCGCCGCTCACCATTCAGTAAATCTAGCATTGATGGGAGTTACGTGTGCCAGTTGCGTTAACACCATCGAGACCGCTCTTAACTCTCTGCCTGGTGTTGAATCAGTTGATATTAATTTTGCCAACCGCACCGCCTCCGTTCGGTCAGAACATTCAGTTGATTCTCTAATTCAGGTGATTCAAACGTCTGGTTATGATGCCAGTGAAATCGTCGATGAAGAAGTGGCAGGTGATGCTAAAACAGAACGAGAGGCCAAAGAATACCTGACAAAAATACAGCACTGCATTATCGGACTCGGGCTTGGCGTTCCATTAATGGGATATGGCCTGATCGGCGGCCCAATGAATGTCAACACACCATCACAACAAATCATTTGGTTTGGCGTTGGACTGCTCACCTTTTGGATATTACTAAAAGCAGGTAAACACTTTTTCACTGGTGCATGGAAAGCATCTCAGAACCGAAATGCCAACATGGATACCCTTATCGCACTGGGTACAGGTACCGCTTGGCTGTATTCAATGATAGTGGTTATCGGACCTGAGTGGTTACCCGAAAGCGCAAGGCATCTCTACTTTGAAGCAAGCGCAATGATCATCGGCCTAATCAACTTGGGCCAAGCGCTAGAACTTAAAGCCAGAGGAAGAACATCACAGGCCATCGCACGTTTACTTGCTTTACGAGTAAAAACGGCCATCGTCATTCGAGAAGGACAAGAAGTTTCACTTCCAATTGAACAGGTCATCGTTGGTGACAAGATTCGAGTCAGAGCAGGTGAAAAGATTCCTGTCGATGGTGTTCTGATCGAAGGCCAAACGACAATCGATGAATCGATGTTAACCGGTGAACCAATCCCAGTAGAAAAAAAACTGGGCAGTAAAGTATCGGCAGGCACCATTAACAACCAAGGTAGCTTCGTCTTTGAAGCTCAGAACGTTGGCAGCGATACCGTTCTAGCTCACATTATCAACATGGTCTCGAATGCTCAGAACTCAAAGCCACCAATTAGTCAATTAGCGGATAAAGTGTCGGCCATCTTTGTACCGACCGTGATGATTTTATCTATTCTTACCGCCTTAGGTTGGTACAACTTTGGACCGCAACCCATACTTATTCATATGGTTGTTGCCGCAACTTCCGTCTTAATCATCGCGTGTCCCTGCGCTCTCGGTTTGGCCACACCAATATCAATAATGATCGGTGTCGGAAAGGCGGCTGAAATGGGTGGACTAATTCGAAACGGTGAAGCACTTCAAAGAGCAAGTGAATTGGATGTCGTTGTATTAGATAAAACTGGCACCATCACACAAGGTAAACCTGAAGTTACTCATTTTTCTACCTTTTCAGAAGATGATGTATTACCTCTGGTTGAAGCATTGGAAAAAGGGGCTAACCACCCCCTTGCTAACGCGCTAACCAGTTATGCCCAAACTCATAAGTCACCTTCTCATACTGAGCATAAGATATCCGAATTTCAATCTGTAACCGGCATGGGTGTAAAAGCCTCATACAAGGGTAAAAAGTTGTTATTAGGAAATAAAAAGCTGATGCGTCAATACGGCCTAGACATACAAAATACGGCTAAAGATGCGATGCTATGGGAGCAAAATGCCAATACAGTGGTGTACTTTGCAATAGATAACACCATAAAAGCTTTGTTCGGTATCAGCGACCCAATTCGAGAGGATGCACAACGTGCGATTCAGCGCTTCCATGAACAAGGGATTCGTGTCGTAATGCTCACCGGTGACAATGAAAACACAGCAAAATCCGTCGCCAGTCTTGCGAACATCGACGAGTTCTACGCAGGATTGATGCCCGAAGACAAACTCCGTTGGATCAAAGAACTACAGAATAAAGGAAAGGTCGTCGGGATGGTCGGTGATGGCATTAATGACGCTCCTGCACTTGCTCAATCCGATGTCGGCTTTGCCATCGGCAGTGGCACAGATGTGGCGATTGAAAGCGCTGATATCACCTTAATGAGAAGCTCTTTGCATGGAGTGTCTGATGTGATCGATATTAGCAGCGCAACCATGAAAAACATCAAACAAAACTTGTTGGGAGCATTTTTATATAACAGCTTAGGGATCCCTATTGCGGCTGGGTTACTCTTCCCATTTACCGGCTGGCTTCTCAGCCCGATAATAGCCGGAGCAGCCATGTCTTTATCGTCGGTTACGGTCGTCACTAACGCGAATCGCCTGCGTTTATATGTGCCAAAGCAAGCCAAAGTTGGAGGTTAACATGTTGGTAAATATCATAGGGATCGTTACTATTTTACTTATCATTTGGTGGTTTTGGGGTAAATAGACCGTCAGCGATACCGCCAGCAACAGAGCGACTTGGAATCGAACACAAGCGCTCTGTTTAAGCCCTAATGGTGATGGTCATCGTTATGATGGTGATTATGTTGCTCTGTACTCTCAACTTTATTCTCAATAGATTGTTGTTCTATCTTATTCTTATGCGCATTGTTTGGTTCATCTAGAGCCATTTCATCCATTCTTTTTTCATGTAAATGGCTGTCAGTAGCATCCCCCATATCATGATGATGATCTGAACTGTTCGCCTCCGGTAAACTTAGTACTCCTAAACCATACCTATAAACCAGGTCGCCACCCTTATACGCTGTTACTGTGACTAGCCCCCACGATAAAACTAAAACTACACCGATAGGGAATAAGTATTTCTTTTTTAAAATTAAACTCAGTGTCGCCCCTAAAACAAAAACAAACGAAGTAATCAAAGCCCAATGTTGGTGATTTGACATCGCGGCGTGCGACACAGAGTCGTGTGTTACTGTGTTATAAGCATGATACCCAGTTAGCACAGTTGAGAATATGGCCAAAATACCTAAGATGTGAATCCATTTTCGAGTAAACCATAACGGACTAACATCGCTTGGTGCCTTTATCCAAATAATGCACTGAATGACGCCCGAGAGAGTTAATAACGTTACAGTAAAATGAACAAAAATTGGGTGCCAGTTCGGAATAATTTCAAACATAAACGCTCCTTTTTAAATTTTAATACTCGTTATATAGACTCATCTGCCCATCCTTATCAAAGGCGACAACGTTGAAGCCTTTAAAAGGCTGACCCGCAGGAGCCATACCAGGAGAGTGCTGAGGCATACCAGGTGCTGATAACCCTGAAATATTATCTGGCCGTTCAGCTAATAATTTTGCAAGATCTGCTTCGGGAACATGACCTTCGATCATATAGCCATCAATGACGGCGGAATGACACGAAACCAATTGACTCGGCATGCCAAACTCTTGCTTGACCGACGTCCAGTCACGTTGGTGATGAATGTTAACTTCATACCCTTTATCTTTCATGATGTTTGCCCATTCTGTGCAGCAGCCACAGGAAGGTGATTTGTATAATTCAATCGATGATTTAGCAAAAACAGATGTGTTCAGTATCATCGCTGATAAAACTAATGTTTTTATGTG
Organism: uncultured Vibrio sp.; assembly: GCA_947504195.1. GTDB lineage: Bacteria > Pseudomonadota > Gammaproteobacteria > Enterobacterales > Vibrionaceae > Vibrio. Next base: position 486,492 of record CANNGN010000003.1, read on the forward strand.
GATGTTCATAAATTATCCTCGTGTTTCACGTATTTATTTATCATTAACTCAGAGAAAGCTAAGTCTAAGTAGTCACTTAAAAATTCAGTCCTGACTTTGGCAATATGTAGCCGTATGTCTGTATAAAAGCCCCAAAGAAGCCTTCTGGGGCTTTCATTATCAAAGTGTGATTTTTTTCACCATACCCGCTTCGGCATGACCAGGTAAATCGCATGCCAACTCTACGTTTTTATCGCCGTGGAAATGCCATAGTAACTGTCTCGCTTTTCCCGGTTTAACGACAACAGAGCCATCACTGTCATGAGCATTCATGTTTTTCATCATTTCACGAAGCTTGACGTGCTCCGCTGAACTGCCAATAGAAAATAGATGTTCAATCGAACCTGTATTCATGATGACAAACTGAACCACATCATTGGACTCAATCTTTACCTCTTTCTTAAAGCGGATTCTCTTATCATCTGACAATAGAACATGAACGACCTTATCTGGCTTAGCACCCATAGCCGGCATACCGACATCAGACATTCCTTCCATAGACATACCTGCATGATCCATTTTCATGTCGCTCATTTCAGAGTGGTTGTGCTTTTCATCAGCAATCGCAGTGCTAGAAAGTGTTACGAGTGCTAGAGTGATTAATGTCTTTTTCATAATAAACCTCAGTTTTGTATTCGTTAATTTTGTGCCGGCGATCAGGCGCATGTTGTATGTTGTTCGTTATTGCTTGTTAACTTCGCGCTGTTTCCAGAGCTTAAAGATGGCTGGAAGAACCAGCAGGGTGAGTACGATGGCCGAAGCCATTCCCCCAATCATCGGTGCTGCGATACGTTGCATCACTTCAGAGCCTGTTCCGGAGCCTTGCATAATCGGAATTAAACCGATAATGACCGTAAGAACCGTCATCATAATCGGGCGGACACGGAGCCCTGCACCTTCAACGATCGACTCTTTTAAGTCTTGTGACGTCAAAGGCTGCTTATCTTCTAGCAAGCCAAGTTTTCGGTGGTGCCATGCTTGATTGAGGTACACCAACATAATGACGCCTATCTCTACCGCAACACCAGATAAGGCAATAAAGCCCACACCCACCGCTATGGAGAAGTTGTAGTTGAGGTAGTGCATCAACCAGAGCCCGCCAACCATAGCCAAAGGCAGAGTGAGCATGATGATCATCACTTCACCAACACGTCTAAAGCTGAAATACAAAAGCAACATAATGATTGCTATAGTGACGGGAGTGACAACACTTAGCCGCGCCTTCGCTCTCTCCATGTATTCATATTGCCCAGACCAAGCAAGGGAGTAACCAGGCGGTAAAACCAATTGTTCAGATACTGCTTGTCTGGCTTCAGACACATAAGACCCTAGATCTCGGTCAGCAATATCAACAAATACCCAACCGTTCGGGCGCGCATTTTCAGTTTTAATCATCGGTGGCCCATCTTCAAAACGCACATCTGCAACATCCGCGAGTGCAATTCTGGCTCCACTTGGCGTAACAAGAGGAAGGCTTTGAAGTTTCTCTAAAGAATCTCGATATATCTGGGGATAGCGAACATTGATCGGATAACGCTCCAACCCTTCTGTTGTCTCTCCAACATTCATGCCACCAATCGCGGTTGAGATGACTTGCTGGACTTGGTTCACACTCAGACCATAACGAGCGGCTTGCTTGCGTTGAATATCAATGGTGACATAGCGACCGCCAGCTACACGCTCGGCATAGACCGACGCAGTACCTTCAATATTATTGAGAATCGGCTCCAGCTCTAAACCAATTTGTTCAATCACGTTAAGGTCCGAACCTGCTATTTTTATCCCGATCGGCGTTTTAATACCTGTCGACAGCATATCGATACGAGTTTTAATCGGCATGACCCAAGCATTCGTTAAACCGGGAAACTGGATCAAACTGTCAAACTCTTTCCGTAAGGATTTCGTTGTCACTCCTGCGCGCCACTCCTCCTTAGGTTTAAATTGAATGACAGTTTCAATCATGGTGAGTGGTGCCGGATCGGTTGCGCTTTCAGCTCGTCCTACTTTGCCCCAGACACTCTCCACTTCGGGGACTGTCTTAATCAGTTTATTGGTTTGTTGCAAAAGCTCACGAGCCTTACCAATTGAGATGCCAGGGTAGGTGGTTGGCATGTACATCAAGTCCCCTTCATCTAATGGAGGGATAAATTCGCTACCCATTTTAGTAATCGGAACATACGCCGATGACATCAAAGCGAGAGCGATTACCACCATAGTCTTTGGAAACTTAAGACTGACATTCAATACCGGTTTGTACATGGCAATAAGAAGACGATTCACTGGATTCTTGTGCTCAGGTAGAATGTTACCTCGAACGAGATACCCCATTAACACGGGAACTAGAGTGATCGACAATCCAGCAGCAGCAGCCATTGCGTAGGTTTTCGTAAACGCCAGTGGCGAGAACATTTTCCCTTCTTGCCCTTCTAGCGCGAAAACCGGAACGAAGCTTAGCGTAATGATCAGCAGCGAGAAAAATAAGGGAGCGCCCACTTCTTCCGCCGCTTTGCCAATCACCTGCCATCGATTTTTATCGGTTAATGGCGTTCGCTCGATGTGCTTATGTACATTTTCAATCATGACAATAGCACCATCAACCATCGCTCCAATGGCGATAGCGATACCACCAAGTGACATAATATTGGCATTGATACCCTGCCAATGCATCACGATAAACGCAGACAAAATACCGACAGGCAAGCTGAGCGCAATGACTAACGAGGAACGAATATGGAACAGGAAGAGAGCGCATACAATGGCAACGACAATAAATTCTTCAGCCAGCTTCTCCCATAGATTTTCTACCGCCTTATCGATAAGCGTGGAACGATCATACGTCGCCACGATCTCTACGCCTTCTGGCAAGCTTGACTGCAGTTCGGAGAGTTTCTGTTTTACGTTGGCAATGACTGAACTAGCGTTTTCACCAAAACGCATCACGATAACACCTCCGACGGCTTCTCCTTCGCCATTAAACTCAGAGATACCACGACGCATTTGTGGACCTAAGTTAATATCAGCAATATCACCCAACAATAAGGGAGTCCCCTTTTCCGTCACCTTGAGTGGAAGCGCCTTGATATCTTCGATCCCAGATAAATACCCTGTTGTTCGGACCATATGTTCGGCCTCTGCAACTTCGATTACCGATGCACCAGTCTCCTGGTTTCCCATCTTAATCGCATTGTTTACCTGCTGAAGCGTCAAGTCGTAGGCACGTAATCTGGCTGGATCGATTTGTACCTGATACTGCTTGACCATCCCACCGACAGTAGCAACTTCAGAAACGCCCTCAACCGTTTGTAACTCGTATTTTAAGAACCAGTCCTGATAACTGCGGAGTTCAGACAGATCATGCTGACCCGTTTTATCTTGTAGAACATAACTGTATACCCAACCCACACCAGTAGCATCTGGCCCTAGTGTGGGCTTAGCATTGGCGGGAAGGTTCGGGGTAACTTGGCTTAGATATTCCAGTACTCTAGAACGGGCCCAATACATATCCGTGTCATCATTGAAGATGATGTATACATAGGAGTCTCCAAAAAAAGAATAACCTCTCACCGTTTCTGCTCCCGGCACAGCCAGCATCGCCGTAGTCAGTGGGTAGGTGACTTGATCTTCAACAACTTGGGGGGCTTGTCCTGGATAATTTGTTTTGATGATGACCTGAACATCAGAAAGATCTGGCAGAGCATCAACAGGTGTATTTTTAACACTAAACAAACCAGCAAACACCAAAAACACCGTAAAAACTAAAACAATAAAGCGATTGTTTAGCGACCACCTTATAATGGCAGGAATCATTGTTTACCTCCTACCAATTCTAAAGCGGTTAGCTTGGGTTCATTGCCCGATTTATCAATTAGAAAACGAACCATTTGCCCTTCAGAAAAGGGGGATAAATCAACTTCGTGATCAACAGAAAAGTTCATTTCACCCGCTTGCCAGCTCCATTCCACTACAGGCTCATGACTTACTGTCAGCATATCGAAGTCGGCCATAAGCATACTGATCTCACCATTAACCCATAATTCATTGGCAACCACAGAATCATCGACTGTAAAATCCAGTATTTCATATTGACCAGAGTCGGTTTTCTGAATTTCGAACTCAATAGACTGGCCCGACTGAACAGTTTCAATATCGAGCCCTTCAGCAAAAGTAAAGTTCATGACCATGCCCGGCCATTGCCATTCTTCAACGGGCTGATGATTAATCGTTGCCATCCGATGTCCGACCATCATGTCGGTGATCTGACCTTTAGCCCAGACGCTTGGATTTTCAGCATCGACTCCATTGACCCGTTCAAGTTCGGCGCTCTGACTGGACTCAGAGTCGAGCATAAACTGAGCAGACGTGACAACACTATCTCCCTCTACAAGCCCAGCCAAGACTTCGATGAACTCCCCCGCTTCTCTACCTACTTCAATTCGCGCAGAGCGGTATTTTCCTTCCCCTTCAGATAATACTACTCGAGTCATTCCTCCTGAGCGAATAACTGATTCTCTTGGAATAGTCAGCACTGACTCATCGGATTCAGCCTGAAGAGTCACACTGGCAAACATGTTTGGTTTAAGCGCACCATCCTCGTTTACGAACTTTAAACGTACTCTCAGAGTTCGTGTTTTTGCATCAAGAATGGGATAGATGAAATCGACGTTCCCTTCCCAGTTTCGCCCCGGTAAGGCGCTTAAAACCATGTTGGCGTTACTCCCTACATTGATCCAATGAGACTGACGCTCAAACACCTCCACATCTACCCACACCTCATCTAACGGCCCAGCGCTTATCACGGTTTGGGCTGGAGAAATATAGCTCCCTTCTCGAATATTCAGCTGAGCAATTACGCCATCGTCTGGCGCTTTTATCGCAACATTCTGGTCAGCACGACCTTTTTTAACAATTTGATTAATTTGGCTTTTATCTAACCCTAAGGCGATCAAACGCTCTTGAGCGCCATTAACCAAACCTTTACGACCAGAGCGATAAGCATTGAGTAATTCTTCTTGTGCTTTCACCAATTCTGGAGAATAAAGAGTAAATAGCACGTCACCTTTTGATACCTGCTCACCAACCGTGCTCACATCCAACGTTTCGACCCAACCACTGACTCGACTGTTGGTTTGCCATAAGCGGCTTTCGTCAAAGTTGATGTATCCGACAGTATCAATTTTCGGTAGCAATTTATTTTGAGAGGCATTAGCAGTTTTTACCCCAAGGTTATTTTCAACGGCTGGGTCAATCTTGACCGTTCCTTTTTTCAGGTTGCCCCCTGAGTCCTCTTCATAGACAGGGATAAGATCCATTCCCATCGGAGATTGACCGGGTTCGTCTCTACGATAGTTGGGATCCATTGGTGCGACCCAATAAAGAGGTTCCTTGGCATCCGAGCTCATCGCTGAACTTGATGCCATCTCATGACTTCCCAATAAGTATTGATTCCCGGTAAAACCAATCACACCACCGATCAGCAGTGCTAGGGTTGCAATAGGGAGTGATTTCATAATTTATTATCCTCTAAGTCATAAGCTGCGCTGAGTTCAGTGACATTTTGGTCATACTGATTAAGTACATAAGCAAGTTCATTTTGGGTATTATTGAGATCAGCAACTAACCGAGCTTCTTCTTTTGCAATCATCAATTCATCTCTTAGCGCAGTAATAAGCTCACTAAACTGAACCGTGTTATTTTCGTACCCCCGTTCGGTCGCCTTAGTACGCTCTTTTGCTTGTTTAACCAATACGTTTTGATAACGTTGAATACGTTCCTCCAGATTGTGTTTATCCGAAATAAGCGTGTTTGCTCTAGCATTCATCTGAACTAAAAGAAGGTCTTTTTGCGACTTAGCCGCACCTGCCTGATGTTGAGCAGCGGCGTATTTTCGGTCCTGTTTTTTATCGGTGAATAAAGGAATGTCCATGGTCAGATACGCGCTGACTAAATCCGATGCTGGCTGACCATTCATTCCGTTTGCTTGTCTGTAGGCATACGCTACTTCAACACCAAATTGAGGCGTGTAAGACTGCTCAGCGATAGACACTTGAGTTTCTTTACGTTGAATATTTTGTTCCGCGGCTTTGACTTTCGGATGGGAAACCAGCAAATCATAAAATTCCGTTCCACCTGACTGCAGTGTTTTGTCCAGTTCAACGAGGGAGCTCCATTGAGTGCTTTTAGCATTACTCACATCTATCTGACGAACATATTCGGCTTCTACCCACTCAGAGAGTTGTGCACGAACACGCTGCTGCATTTGCCGATTTTTCTGGAGTTTCTCATCGAGTTGACTGACCTGAAGCTCCGCATAAAGCAAGTCTTGCGTCTCGCTTTTACCGAGAGAGTAGTTGGTCTCAATGAACTGGGTCATTTCTAGCATGAGTTCACGCATTTCTTCGGTAAGCTCATTTGCCCGGATCAGATATCTAAGCTCTATCCACAGTTGCGTAATGCTTTTTGCGATATCAAGTTTTCGCAGCTCCGCCTGATAACTGACGACCTGAGCCTGTTGCTCATATTGCTTTTTGGATAAATCAAGCGTCGCGCCACGGCTGAACTGCTGAGACAGCCCAACAGAGATATTGGTCATGGCATCGTCATCGAATTGAAAACTGTCGACAGGCAGGCCACCTACACCAAACTTTACCTTTGGATCCATCAAGGTTGCGCTGGCAACACCAGTTTCCTTAAGCGATAAGGCTTGTGAGTTAAGCTGAACGAGTCCCTGATCACGGGACACCGCGAGCTCAATAATGTTACTTAGAGTAAATTGACCTTCACTGGCATAGGAAGGTGTCAGCACGGCATTCAATGCAAGTGCTAACGCAATTGGTTTAATGTTCACTTTGAATTCCAATCGTTTACTGATGCAAACAGTTAGCCGAAACCAATAGTTTGCAAATAGAATAAGTCACACGGGAAAACCGCGTGAAACGAAAACGATGACCTTATGTCACCAATTGGAATTTAAACGATGGGGGGCCGAAATAAAGCGCTGGCGATAGAGCTAACGCGACTTCTTGATTCTTTCGAAATGAGGACAAGATCTGGGGTTTGTGATAATTCGTAGGCAGGAGAGCTAATAATAGAATAACTGGTGACACAGCTAGTGTAACAACACTGGTGATCTGACATCACACTGTCTTCACTACAACACTCTTGAGCGTTATCAACCACAATGTCATTAGCAGTGACGCAATGTGATTCGGCCATATGCATAGACATAGTGCCATGACTTTCAGTAAGCATTTGCAGAGGCATAAGAGGGGCACTACTTACTGCGCTAGAAAGCATAAAGGCTACTAACGTCAATATTGTTACCCAAACTGTGCGCATTCTTTGTTGCATCACAAACTCTTAAATTCTACTAAACACGGTAAATAGTCTATTAACACTTGCTGGTTGTCAAGAAAAAGCGGTTGCTGGAACTCGTAGGCTCAAAAGCAAAATGACGAACGGTCGATAATATTATTGAACTAACTTGGAAATGGACAGAAGCTTCTTAGAGTATCAATTTAAATTAGCAAAATACGGATAATTTAAATTGATACTCTACAAACCAAACATTCTAGCCGTGAACAAAAAAGATTACTGAAAAGTTATTAATGCTTCACAACCCGAAGTAGAGCGGTTACTAATTGAGAAGATCCAATGATATCTGCGACATAAATCTTCAACGATGAGTAATCCTAACCCATGTCCATCTTGGTTAGATGCTTCATTTAAACCCGAACCATTATCCCTAATAGCAAATGAGTCTACGGATACTTCTAGAGTTATTGTTCCCTCCGGAGTTGCGGCGATTGCGTTCTTCAATAAGTTTCCTACGACCATGTTAAGCACGGCTGACGCAGCCTTAATCGATGGGCTTTGGAGGAAAGTCAGTTCAACATCGATATTTTTATCTTTTGTTTGAGCACTGTTGAGTTCAATGATGTTCTCAAATTCGTCTTTGCTTACCTTTCTTTCAACGGTTTCATCTTCACTACGCTCATAGCGCACAAGCCCTAACAATGCATCAACCATCGTGGTCATCTGTAATGTAGCTTCATTGATACGAACCACCTGTCTCTTTTGAAATTCTTCTGACACCTTTCGCTCTAGCAATTTACTTGCGCCTTTCACAATGGTTAAGGGGGTTCTCAATTCATGGCTGGCATAGCGGGCAAATGCCTGTTCACGCTTTAACAAACTATGAATATCATGCCGATATTGATTAAGCTGATCTGCTAAAATCTGAAACTCACTGGCACCACCTGTAGGAATATAAAATACATGGGCGCTATTACCGCTTTGTTCGGTTAATTGTTCTATCAAATGATTAATAGGAGTTATCAGGCGTTGTGTTAAACGATTCAACAATAATCCAAAGACGAGCAGTAGCCCAGCAATACTAGTGACCACTATAAGACTGGCATACACTATGTCATATTTACCAAATTCAATTTGATTGATATCAGATAACAATATAACGGGTTTTCTTTCTCCATTATTTGTGTAGTAACCAAAGTAAAGCATGAGTGATTCGGTTCCATATCCGACTTCACCAACATAAGAATCTCCGCCTTTAAAGTACTTATGGAACCTTGAAGGAACCAAACTAATATCATTATAGGCATGAGTGAGAACGTCTATGGAGATTTCTCCATTTTCTCCATCCATAAATCGCTGTATTGCCTCATTCTTATCTAGTTCAATGCGACGCTCCCCAACTTTATCTTCAGACCAATGTAAGACAGCAAAAAATATAATGTAGCTGACTAGTCCCATGACAAGAGCGACAATCGTAAAAAATATCCTCAATTGATTCGTTAAGGTGCGAGTGCTGGTTACACCAGATTGCTTCACTATGCTTTCTCCAATCGAAAACCAACTTTGGGAACCGTAATCAACATGGAGGTAGCAAATGGCTTATCTAATTGAACTCGCAACTGATAGATATGACTGCGCAATATGTCATTACTAGGTTCATTGTCTTGCCAAAGCATATTGGTAATCTCATTACGCGTGACAACATCAGGAGCACGTAGGCAAAGAAACTCTAGTATTGAGTAAGCCGTTGGGTTTAAATTAAGCGCAATACCTTCACGATAAGCTTTATGGGTCTTCTGATCGATATATAAGTTACCAAACATTAATTGCGTTTCTGTCACTGTGCGTCGGTAGCGTTTGATTAACGCTTCTAATCGAGCGGCTAGAATGTCGAGATCGAACGGTTTAGTTAAGTAATCGTCTGCTCTATATTTAAAGCCATTTAACATATCATTCCGACTATCCAATGCAGTTAACATCAGCACTGGAGTTTCGTTCCCAGCATCTCTAAGCTTCTCGCAAACCGTTAAACCGTCCATGCGTGGAAGCATAAGATCTAGAATGATGGCATCAAACTCAATTTCTAAAGCGAGTTTAAGACCGAGTTCTCCATTGTCGGCATAATCAAGTTCAACTTCTCCACTTTCAAAGTAGTCAAACAAGATCCCAGCAACTTCCCTATTGTCTTCAACTATTAACACTTTTTTCATATCAACTCATTCTTTATCTTATGCATAACGGATAGTTATATGCTTAATTCTCAGAGATCTTGATAAACCTAAAATACTCGCACAGATCATGATTACTCGTATAGATACGATATATTGATAGGAATGGCCTTTTTAAGCAATTTGACTCGAAGCTTTTGTTCGGGCCATAAATGGGGCACTATTTCAACGGCCTTTACTTTCACTATTATTTATCGACATAGAATACCACCCTTTTTGATAAGCCATACTACCAAAATTAGCATAGGCATGCGCTTCCTTGGTCAAGGCTTGATCAAGCCGAGTCTCTATAAGTTGTTTACCTTCTACCAAGAAAGTTCTTGGTGTTTTATCAGGTTGAAAAATTACTGCCTTACCATTTTTAATATACGCAAAGTTCTTATCATATTGCAGCATTGCTCTCAATTGAGAATCATCTAATGGCTTAGTGAAGTCGTTACCCACCATTGGGTGTTCACCAGAAGCTCCTATCACTGACAGTAGTGTTGGGGCAAGATCAATCTGACTTGCTAGCCGAGCATCCTCTCTATGCTCCACATCGTTGCCAAAAATAACAGCAGGAATATGGAAGTGACCAACGGGGACTAAACTCGCACCAGACACACGGGAGTCATGATCAGCAACGACTACGAATATCGTATCTTTCCAGTATTCAGATTGTTGTGCCTTTTCAACAAATTTTCCCAAAGCATAATCAGAGTATTTAGCGGCATTGTTACGAGTTTGTTTTTGACTGTCGTACTGTGAAATTTTGCCATCTGGATAATCGTACGGAGAATGATTTGACGACGTAAATACAAGACTAAAGAATGGCTTACTTTGTTTATGTAGCTCGACGAACTCTTTATCCGCTTGAGCATATAAATCTTCATCAGATGCGCCCCAAGAACCGTTAAAATCTATTTTGTCGAAATCACTACCTTGAACAATATCTTGAAAACCATTACCTAAAAAGAATGTCTTCATATTGTCGAAATGCGCTTCGCCACCGTAAATGAACTGTGTGTGATATCCCTGCTCACCAAGAAAACTGGCTAAAGTAAAAAAGTTTTGCTGAGATTTACCTAACTTAACAACAGAGCGTGCCGGGGTTGGGGTAAAGCCAGTCACAACAGCTTCAATCCCTCTGACAGAACGCGTACCTGTCGCGTATAAGCGGGTAAAGTTCCATCCCTCATCCATAATTTTGTCCAGGTTAGGAGTCAGTGGTAATCCTCCCAATTTTCCTACGTATCTCGCCCCCAAGCTCTCTTGCAACAAAATAACTAAATTCTTCTTACGATTGGGAAAACTAGAGGTATGCATCGTTTTCGTTGGAACAAGAGGATCAGAGAAATCAGCATGTGAATTTTGTAAAGTGCTACGAACTTGATCAAGCAGCTCATCTTTCTCTATAGCGCCATAAAATTCAGCACTCGACATTTCATTTTTTGCTTGTTTCCACGCAAATGCTACTGAATAAGCAGAATTTAAGCTGAGATCATTTAACAAGTGATCCGTTGAAAATGCCACAAATGCAGGGTTTATCGGGCGGTGCTCCAACGTACCACGAGCACCTAGAATAAGAAGGCAAGCAACAGCAAGTTGAATCGTCACTTGCTGTAAGAGCGCTCCTTTGGTCTCTGTAGGCCAAACTATATCGAACATTTTACTTAACAATCGGGCTGCGATGAATAGCCCTGCTACGGTGACCAAAATTTCGATTTTGTAACCCGAAATCAACATCGAAAAGACTTCTTTTGGGTAGACCAGATAATCGATAAACAATCGGTTTGGACGCAAGTCATATTCAAGAATAAACGTGGGAGTAATCAGTTCAAAGAACAAAAACAACATGCTGCCACCTACTAAGTAAACTTTTAGAGGCACGCGAAGGTGGTGAGTTACTTTTAGCAATGTAGCCAGCAATATCAGCAATAATGCTGGTATTAGCAAATAACACACTGACGAAATATCAATGCGAAAACCACCGAGAAAAATTTGGCCATAGTCAACAGAAGCAAACGCACGCTCACTCTGCCATAACGAAAGCATCAATCGCGAAGTACTCAATAGTATTAAATCGATCAAAGCGAAATAAAGTAATGGCATAAGAGGGCCAATTTTAAATTTCGAAAAAATATTATTCTGTGCTGATATTAACGCAACCATAAAACCGTCCCCCAAATAGCCATCGAGCAAACCATGCTCAATAGTACTAAAGCAGAGCCAATGTTCTTAGCTACGCCAGATAACGAGTGATACTCCGACCCTATCCGATCAACCACAGCTTCAATTGCGGAATTTACCATTTCGGCAAGCAGTACTGACACCATGCCCAACATAACTAATAAGGTATGCATAGCTGGAAAATTCTGCCAAAATGCAAACACGGATAGAGGTACAAAAAGTATTAGTTCTTGTTGGAAGGCCGCTTCGTTTTTACAAAGCCATTTGAAGCCGTTATAGCTATGGACAAAGGTATAAATAATACGATGAATACCTTCACGTTTAATGATGATTTCTTGTTGCATGTTTACATTACTCTATAAAATGGTTATGAATCTAAGCGGCAACTGGATGTTATATCTAGTTCTGAATTTTGAACTTCTGTCTGAACGCCATACAACCCAAGCAAGCTATGAAATAAGTTATCGTGTGATAATGCGTGTTTCTGAGATTTTTCTTTAAGACATTGACTACTCAGCCTTTTTTGCTGAGCATACTCTTTTGGTATCCACATTAACCAAGGCACTTGTGTTTGCTCCTTCGGTGCTATTGCATAAGGTGTACCGTGCAAGTACAGCCCACCTTCTCCCAGTGATTCACCATGATCAGAGATATAAGTCATCATGATGTTATAATCGTTCGACACGGTTTTCAGTTCATCAATCACTTGGGATAAGACATAGTCGCTATACACCAGTGTATTGTCGTAAACATTAACGATTTGTTTGTCGTTACAGTTTTCAATGTCACTACGATTACATGCAGGTTGGAACGGTGCTTGAGCATCTGGATAGCGTTGCCAATAGGTAGGCCCATGACTACCTATCGTATGCAGGACCAACAACTTGTTATGAGAACCATCATCGATAAACTGTTTGGCATCTTTAAGCATGGCAACATCAAAACAAGTTGAACCGTTACAATCGTCATTTTTTAGCGATGGATCGATGGAAATGTAAGTTAGATTTTTAGCAACACCTTTATCTCCACCGTCATTATCAATCCACAAGACATCTACTCCTGCGTGTTGAAGTACATTGAGTACGTTATCCTGAGCAGCTGTGTGGGGTTTACTGTAAGAGTTGCGAGTCATATTGGAGAACATGCACGGAACGGACAAAGCTGTGTAAGTACCACACGAAGACACATCCTGAAAGGCGATTAAGTCCATATTTCTCGTGTACGGATTGGTATTCCGACTATATCCGTTATAAGCAAAGTTCATTGCTCGTGCAGTCTCACCTAAGACGACGACCATCAATGTTGGTTTTCCGTTGGCAACTTCAACTACCTTCGCATCTGTACCTAACTTTTGGTAAACCAGTTTAGTTTCGAAGTAGGTTTTCTTAAGGTATTTCGTGCCATTGTAGATGTGAGCAGGATTAATCATTTTGTTTAAGTAACTATTATTTCGACCTACTGAGGCGTAATCTTTGTAACAAGTCTCCGCAATAAGACCAATACCAACGACAGCTACTAGAACAAGACCTACTCTGGAGAGAAGAGCATACTTCCAATTTTGAAACGGTGTTATACGGACGGCGGCTATGAAGCCACAAGGTACGACACCAAAAGCAAATAAATAAAAGACTGTCGTATAATTTAGGTAGAAAAAGACTTCCGACGAATTAGTTTCAAAAACACTTTCCATCATAGTGGAGTCAAACATGGTCTGAAAATTTACCGCTGCGTACAATGCCCCAGCAGAGGTCAGCACTACAAAACACATAAACGGCTTAAAAATATAAGGCCAAGCAAATGCTGATAAAACAATAATAAATGCACAGGTCAGTAACACCGGTGCGGTATAGGGGAATACAGGATTGGAAACACCTGAGCTTAAATTAAAAATAGTTCTCAGCACGGGATAATTCATCACAGTACCAAAATATAAAGCACACAATATAACTAGTGTTGTTATATGCATCGAAATACGATATGAAAGCAATTTTTTTATTGGCATCATCAATTATAAGCTTGGTAATATTTCTTATAGATATAGGAACTTACTGATTTCAGAATTAGTGAATAAAATGGAATAGACTTTCACAATTCTGAGATGGGGTTAGTATTGCAATTGATGTGTGAAAAAATTGTCAACAACGGTATATCTGGTGCGCCAACCTGCATCGCGTCACTGGTATTTTTTGCTATTGCGACTTCGAATGTCTTACTGAGATATTAAGTGCCTGGCATTCAGGTAAGTTCTAGCCGACTCAATTAATGGGATGTTGGAGTTAGAAGATCACAACGGGTTTCACTTTCAAGAAGCGCCCTAATTCTTTGGCTGACAAACAATGGGGCAAAAGTGTGATTAACAACATGAGTTAGCAATCTTTTTCTAGAAAAAGCTTCACACCTTATCCTGTTTATTTTTACAGTAGTAAACAACTAAAGGGAGAGAGACATGTTTCTTCAGAGGCCCAAGCCATTTCCGGATGAATCATTGGAAAGCTTTTTCATCCGAGTGGCGAACAAAAACGGATATCAAGACGTACACCGTTTTCTCTATGCACTTAAGAACTATCTTCTCGACGTTGATTCCGACAAATATGATACCTTCCCTACTGACATCAAACTGATTAACCCTTGTCACTCAAAAAGTAACTCTACAAGCCGAATTCATGCACTCCAGGCCATCAGTCAATTAACCTTTAACGTTCCAGGAGATGTACTCTCCTTAGCTATTAATCGCTCATCAAAAAGATACTCCTCTGGTACTAAGGCACTTATGCGTGGTGCTGAGATAATTCCTCGCTCTCTTTTACGTAACGCACCTGCTCCGGTCTGTCCTTTGTGCCTATGTGAAACAGGATACGCAGACTATCGATGGCACTTTGAAGGCTATGATGTGTGTCATAAGCATGGTTGTAAGTTAACAGTTTCGTGTACATGTAGTGAGCCATATGATTATAGAAGCAATGGTCTTTCAGGTGAGTGTAGCTCTTGTGGAAATCCATTACCTATACACACTATTGATACGTTAAAACAACAATCCTCTATCTCGATCTGGCTCACTGGCTCCGATGACTCACTTCTACCAGACATCCCAATTAGCTATCGATGGGGACTGGTTCATTGGTGGAAGAAAGCAAGTCAATCAGAGTATTTTGATGCAATGAGTTTTTACCAGTTCTGGGAAAACTGGCCTGAATCTATAGGCCAAAAAATTCAAGACACTGTGGAATACAACCTTGAATACAGAACAGTAGGCGAAAATGAGTTAACACTACGAGATGTATTAGGGAACTTGTTGTTTTCGTGCATTTTGCTTCCCGACAGAAACTTAAAGTACAACCTCATTTTGAGAGAACTGTTCCACTACCTTGAACAGAGAGTCTGGGAAGATAACGGGCAGTTCGCTAACCTCCGGATGAACGCAATAGATGTCGCTATCCTTCTTAATACGGATATGGAGCAAATAGCCTCACTCGTTGACCAGCGGATCTTAGTTCCCTCAAGAAACATCAAAAATAACGAACCATTGAATAAAACCGCCAACCTTTTTTATCTCGGAGACGTCTACTGCCTTTGGCTAGCAGAGTTTCAGACAGATGAGTTCAATCGCTCATTTTATGTTTCAAGGTGGTAGTCTACATGAACCTGAAAGATGTTTTGACAAGTGATGCCGATGACCTAAATTCCGAATTGCGACGCGCATTCCGGCCACTGACTCCAGCGATAGTTATATCAGAAGAACTTTCTAAAGCTTTAATCATTTTGGTAAACCTTACTGATAAGGTCGACAAGCAGATTGATCTACTCAGCAGAGATAAATGCAAGAAAAAACTAAGAGATGAAAAGTGGTGGGCTCGTTGTCTTAATACCGCTAAATATCGCCAAAGTCACAATGTGAAATTTCCAGATATTCGGGCTACAGGCACCATACGGGCAGAAACGATAGGAGAGCTTCCTGAATACTTACTATCATCAAGTAAGTTGCCTAAAGCTGCATGGGCATATTCCAAAGATTCAACTGACGTTAATGTGTGTATGTTTTTATGCGCAGAATTTATTTGGGAAGGGAGTATCTCTTGTCTTGCTATACTACTTCAGGACTTCGACCACTCCATTTGGTTCGCACTAAAAAGATTGGGCTGCTACGAGAAATTTAGGAAGCTTGCGGTCAAAACACTAAAGAAAATCCCGTCACGAACAATAGATGTCACTCTTGCACCGAACTACCTTAAACAGATTAGCCTTCCTGATGGCAACGACTCGTACATATCACTATCGCCCGTAGCCTCACAAGCACTCCAATCTTACATGTATCAATCACTAGAAGCACAGCGTAATAGCCAAACATTTCGTGCTAGTCGCCCTGGGAACATGGGGTTATTACCAGCTTGTTGTGGCGGCGCATTTAGAATGCTTAAAACAATACCATTTATCAAAGACAGGAGACATCATTACCTAAATGATGAACCACGCTGGTTATCAACCGAAGCTATCCGCGCAATGTCTCAATACATGGAAGCTCCAAGTTGGTTATTACCGTCAAATCTGTATCAGAAAGAAATTGCACGAGTGAAGTTCACTATTGAAGAAATGGTGCAAAAGTGGATGAACAACCAAACCAATGTTGAAGAAACGTCATTATCGGCCCTTACAGAAAAGCTAAATACAGATTTAGCATCATCAAAATCTGGCCCTAGACTTAGTTATGAACCGAGATTGACCAAGTTACTTTACTATTTGATTAATAAACTACGGCAACAGGCAGCGGAACTAAAAGTTAAAAATGCAAGCATGCGGTACTTACTTATCCCAGAGATTCGAGTCTGCGCAGCCAGCGCACAGAGCTCCAGTGTAACCATTGGACTGCCCTCTATAATGGGATTGTTTGGTTTTGTACACGCTTTTGAAAGGAACATTTCGAAGCATTCACCGGGATTTAAAGTCAACAGTTTTGCTACCTGTATACATAGCTACCACCTGCAAAACCGAGGATTAACAAAGGAAGCAGTTAAAAAGCTTTCTGGAGAGATATCACCGCCAGCGATATACGACGATTGGCAGTGTGATTTAACGTTCAGCCTGTTACTTGATTGCGGTGACTTTTCAGAATCACTGCTAGAGCGAGTCCCGAAATTATTGCCTAAAAGGCTTTGGCGAGGTAAATCCTATATTGATATAGATGATATGCAACATATCTTAGTTTATTCGAAAGCCACTTCGGCAATAAGTGCTATTCCTAACGATTATGGCTTTTGGCTAGGCTTTGATAACCACACAGCTATTGAAGATATCGGTACTCTTGTTGAGCACTGCAGAACTAATAGGACATCATTAGTAACAACCGTTGGGTATCACCTATTAGAGCAGCCTAAAGAAAGAGCGGAAAGCCTGCGAGGCTACCCCCATGCGTTCTGCGAAACAGCGCTTGGGTTAATTAGACCTGTAACGGTCACCCGAGCAACTAATATCAATGAGATTTTCTGGAACTACACTGTTGATGAATATAATCCGCAGATATCACCAAGGAGTTGTCAATGAAACTTCCAAAGCAACTAGCTTATGAGAAATCAATAGAAGCAACGGACGTGACATTCGAAGCGATCTGGCCTTCCGGTGAAATAAAACCGCTTAAAATATTCAGCAGAATAGCCTTGGGAATGAAAGAAGGAACACATTCAGCCTGTAACAATGACGGAACTATTAAAGATAAGGTTGAGCCAACTGAACTTGCTGAAGGCAATCCGCATGAACTCAATGTCTGCCAAGTACCATACGGAATTGAACTATTACAATGCCGTTTTTCTGTTACTTTTTCATCTGAACTTCTTGAAGAATACAAGTGCTCCGATGCGCCAGTTCGTAAAACTATGCATGATTTAGTCGCACTGTATATACAAAAAGTAGGCTTAGAAGAGCTAGTCTCTCGGTATCTTGAAAATATCTTTAACGGGCGATGGCTATGGAGAAATGCTAAAAAATCATATTGCACCACAATTGAAGTTAAGCCTTGGCCTTGGGAAGACTCACTGATTGTTGCCCATGATATACGATCACTGAGAAAAAATGATCATTGGCTTCACGAGATAGAAGGCTGGGATCAACTGATACAACTGATTATTGGTTCCATGACATCACCAGATGATTACTGCATCTTAAAAGTATGTGCAAAACTACAACTTCCAGAGATGACACCTGTCTACCCAAGTCAGGCATTTAAAGATTCAAAACAGAAAAAAAGTGATAAACCAGATAGAAGAGAAGTCAACCGTATCTACCAGTCCACTGAAATAGATGGATATAATAGTCCAATATTTGGTTGCTACAAAACAGGAGCAGCGATAGCCACCATCGATGATTGGTACCCTAATGCAGAGAAACCACTGCGTGTGGGGCATTACGGTGTTCATAAACAACATGCCACCGCGTATAGGCACCCAGATACAGGTAAAGACTTCTTTAGTTTGCTAAAAAGAGCCGATGAATTTGTGAAGATCCTAAGAAAGGATGTCCCTATAGAACAAGAAATGATAAACGATCTTCATTTTATCATGGCAAATATCATCAAAGGCGGACTATTCCAGGAAAAGGGAAACTAATATGGCTTGGTACTATCGCAGCGTAACCTTTCTTCCAGAGCACAGAAATAATGAAGTTCTTGTTGGGAAGTGTTTAAAGAAGCTTCATGGTTTCTGCAATAAGTATCAAACGAATGCGATTGGCGTTTCATTTCCTTGCTGGACGGAAGCGACCATTGGTAACCGAATCACTTTTGTTTCACAGGACCCAATGAAGCTAGACTTTCTGCTTACTCAGACTTATTTTCGGGAAATGGTGCTTCTCGGGTATTTTGTTATCACCAGCTACACAGAGGTTCCCGCAGACTGTACATACGTTCTTTTCAGGCGAAACCAGATGATCGATAAAACCACTCCACTCGGCCAGGAACGAAACGCGAGAAGACGAAAAACCAGAGCTACTGAACGTGGAGTAGACACCTCTATCATAGAGAAAATTGAGCAAACTTTATTTACAGTTGAGCACTATCATTCCATTCCGATGAGTAGCAAAAGTACAAGCAACAAATTTCGGCTGAATATTCAAACGGAACTAGAAAGACCAAGTATTGAGAACGGGAGATTTACAAGCTACGGGCTATCTAATAGAGAAAACTGTCTACAGTCAGTACCATTGATTTGACCTTTTTTCAGAGCAACCTGATAACCAATTGATTTTGAAGAACCTATGTCTTATTCTAGAATTTGGGTATATTGCTCAATACAACACTAACTTATTGTGTTATGAGTATTATACTAAGAAATGTAACACCTTACTGCCGCACAGGCAGCTGATAATGTGAAGTTTAGGCGATTACATGGAAGGCTCTACCTTACTGCCGCACAGGCAGCTGATAATTTGATAACGTGTATCGCATCGCATGCTTTGAACCTTACTGCCGCACAGGCAGTTAACTAGTCACATCTTAATTCCTCGATTCACAAACAGCCTAATCGCTGTTTGCCTCTCCATCAAATGAGGACTATAATCCTCATTACTACTGCAAAAGTAGTTGATAAAAAACGAACCACTTTTATTCGAGTTCAAGATCACTCACTGCCGAACAGGCAGATTTCATTTAAGGAAGTAGTTCCTTGACATCACACTGTAGAACCGCGGCTATCTGGTAGGCTTTCTCTAGTGTGATGTTCACTTCTCCTCTTTCGATTCGACCAACGTAACTGCGATCAATATCAGCTGAAAGAGCCAGTTTGTCCTGAGAAATACCTTTGTCTCTACGCATATTGCGAATATTGACTCCGAATTTTTTCGCTAAGTCTTTCATATTGTTCGTACATTAAAAAGAAAGACTATCGGCTCTTGATGCGCACATTACCACGGACTATAATCCGCATCTCGTTAATATAAGTAGCTATCAATAGATAAGAGAGGGTTAAGGTGTCACAAATATTTACTCTACATCCCGATTTGTTCGCTGTACTCATGGATCATGAAATGAACAGTTTTCAAATACCTCAAATTCGAGATCTTCTTATGAGCAGATCGATGCAGGGAAAAAGCAACAGTACCGTTCGCTTGTTTGTATCAAGACACCTAAACGCGCTCGAAGCCCAGGGTCTATTAACTAGTAAAGGCAAAGGACGAAAAAAAATATTCAGCAAAACAGCGCTTTTCTTAGATTCTGACCTTCAGCCAAACCAAAAACCACAAAAATATATACCCAAAAAGGAAGACGCAAAAACAACCAATCGCAATGCGTGTATGCATGAACTAGTACAAGCTAAATTGACGTTAGAAGCTGAGTTAACCATTCTTCTTGCTGAAACCGAGGAGTATCAGTCAATAATGCTGCAATACCCTGAAGCTAAAAAACATGCTAAGAAACTTCATGAACAATCTACGCAACACTCAGCAGTGTTAACCGGAAAAGTAACAGCAATGACAAAAATAATAGAACTTGCAAAAGCGGAAGTAGCGCTATGTTAAGAACATGGCAAGCCGAGTGTATTGACAAAGCACTTCTCAAATATTCCGCTGGACAAAAGCACTTTCTGGCTCAAGCTACACCCGGCGCCGGAAAAACTATTTTTTCGGCATATCTCAGCAAAAAACTATTAGATTCTGGCAAGATTGATCTAGTCATTTGTTTCTCACCGTCTGTTACTGTATCGGCGGGATTTGCAGCTACGTTTTCACATATTTTAAAATGTTCTTTTAACGGAAAAGTTGGGTGTGTAGGTATGTCTTTGACGTATCAATCACTGCAATACTTAGATGATAATTTTTGGAAAACACTGTCAAAACACCGTGTTTTAGCAATTTTTGATGAGATTCATCATTGCTCCGGCGAGAATGTGCAGAATGCGAATTCTTGGGGTGAGCAACTCCTACTGAAAGTACAGCAATCGTCTACCTTTACCTTAGCCTTGACAGGAACACCATGGCGTTCGGACCGCATGCCGATATCTCTCAGTTCCTATAGCGATCCAGAGGGAAAGATCATTTGTGATTACCAGTACACCCTGCAGCAAGCAATTATGGACAATGTTTGCCGTAAACCCAAGCTAGTATTAGTCGATAACGAACAACTTAAAATAACAAATGGCAATAAATCAGAAAGTTACAACTCGATTAGCACCCTTTTCAAGGAAAACAAACTTGGCTACTCAAGTATCCTGCATGATACCAATGCTCTATCACATATTCTAAAGTTGGCGTGCAATAAGCTCAAATCAATAAGATCGACAAACTCCAACGCCGGAGGCTTAGTAGTCGCTTCCTCTGTTTCTCATGCGAAGCTCATTCAAAAGCTACTGACTGAAAAATTTAACCAATCCAGCGTTTTAGTCTCATATCATGACCTGTATGCACAAACGACAATTAACCGTTTTAAAAATAGCGATGTAGAATGGATTATTAGCATAGGTATGGTTAGTGAGGGAACCGATATACCCCGATTACAAGTATGCTGCCACTTAAGTAACGTCCGAACCGAACTGTATTTTCGACAGGTACTTGGAAGAATTTTGCGAATAACAAAACTGTCAAACCAAGAAGCCTGGTTGTATACCTTTGCGGAAGAAAGCCTTATCAGTTTCGCAGAACAAATTGAACAAGATATCCCTGAGTCATGCTTGTATATAAAACAAGATACCCCTAAACAAGATACCAGTGAAAATACATCAGCTAATTCACTGTCTAGCTTAAGTCATTCAGGATCTATTTCTGGCAACCAAGCCAAGCTTCATTGGGATAACAAAATTCTAAACCTTGGTGATACCACCAATGACTCACAGCATGAATCCTTATCTCTAGGGAAATTTCGAGAGCGTGTAATTCAAGCATTTTCAGCTTTGTGAAGATAAGTTTATTGTGCCCCAAGTGTAGTATCGGTGAACATATATGATTTCTATGTATAAGCGATAATATGCGCACATGACTATGTAACGCGTTTTTGGACAAAACTGAGTTTGCGGCTTTGATAAATTAGTGCTTAACGGATTTCCTAGGGTATTGGAAAACGTCTAACCTCGCGGCCAACCTCAGTGTTCCGCTGAACTACTAAGTTGATAACTATTCACCCTCAATTTCATTTACTACTTCTTGATATAAACTAACCTGCCTAGAGTCGCCTAATCTTAAATATTCATCAGCAATATCTTTGGCATAACGCTCACCATCTGTGCCCATGTTAATTAGATTAACAAACAGTTTTTTAACGCTTTCATCCGAATATATAGAACAAGGGCGAGAAAGCGCCTCCTTCCAAATTTCGTATGTATCCTGCGGATGCTTGTCGCTTAGACGCGCTAAATTTTCAACTAATGTATCAGCGTTGTAATCATACCCTGCATAAGGGGCAATGCTCATCAACCAATTTTTTGATTGCTTATCAATTTCGTCAATGAATTCAGACCACAATGACAATCTTGATGTAAATTGTTTCCCTTTATTCGTGTTAGGCTTTATCAGAGCAACTAATGAAGGGAACAAGGAGAACACTTTTTCTCTAATCTTTATTTCTTGATTATCTCTTTGTGTCCAAAAAAACCAAATCATCGTCTCCAATTCAGAGTAATTAGCTCGTCTTATCATAAGAGCAATCGCTCCGTTTTGGTCATCAACCTTTTCTAATTCATGAATACAAGCCACACAAATAAATTCGATATATCGATTTTTGGTTTCATCTTTAAGGTATTTGCTATCTAGAAGTAGTTCAAAATAATTATGCTTTCTAAATAGAGCATAAATTTCTGGCCTCAAGTGACTTACATAGCTGTAACCCTGTATCGCGCATAGCCAGCGTTGCAAATTCGATTGGTCAAATATCTTATCTAGATTTGTAAGAGTCCACTCTTCTGATAAATAGGTGAAGTTGGGAATATAGGTTCCTACAATCGCAGCAAACTCATACTCATTTACTGAGTCTGGTTTATCTAATTCACGAGCAAACATAGGTTCGTAGGTGCCCCATACTTCTGAATGTTGAGTTGTTTCTTTGTTTGAGTTTCTACACTCATATAGCGCTAGGTTGACATAAGCCTCTAAACAACGTCCCCGCGGACTACTGATAGCAATAGATACAGCATCTGAATCAAGATTAAACTTTTCCCCTGATTGGCGTTCTAAAATCAGTTCAAGAACACGTTTGGCACGACTAGATTTATCTATTCCGAAAGCATAGGAGTCACTCTTACATCCTGATTCAATCAATCTGCTTAATGTACCAATAACCCAATTAACATTACCGATGAAAGCGCCTTCGCTGTTACTGCCGTCATCATTCCAGAAGTGATCTGTTACCAATAATTTTTCTGAAAAT
The DNA here is from genome assembly GCA_947504195.1 of uncultured Vibrio sp. Classification (GTDB taxonomy): domain Bacteria; phylum Pseudomonadota; class Gammaproteobacteria; order Enterobacterales; family Vibrionaceae; genus Vibrio. The sequence goes on from CANNGN010000003.1 coordinate 509,574, forward strand.
GCTAAAATTTCATTCCATCTAGAATCCCAATCTAACGTTTTTTTAGCTTCCCAGAGGCTTGAATATACTGAAAATAGTTCATGTAAGTAATAAGACTTCAATTGAATCAAGTGTTCAGTATGACTTAAAATAGTATCGCATTCTAGCGTGACTAATTCGCCGAATTTTTTTACTAACCCCTCGATTCCAGGTTCACGAAAGTGCCCTTTAAATTTGTAATCATTAAGAGAATTCACCAGCTCCTCTGGTGTTTTCAGCAGTACTAATAGTTGATTAATCTCTATAGGTGACTCGTGTTGAACTGTTCCAACACTCATGTAACTTGAAAAATCAGGGTGATCAGGTTCTTTACCTGTTATTTCTGTGCATATTTCATATAAGATTTTGGCTTCTTCGTCTTGTTCTTTAATAGAATAATACCAAATAGACTGTCGATATGCCGTTGGCTTCGATTCGATACAACCCGATTCATCTGTATAAACCAGTTTGGATATCACATCGTGAACTTGTTTTTTTTCATCATCCGTCAAGTTAATGAAATTACAGTTTAAGAAATGCCAAAGTTCGTGACGATAGTGGTCACTGAAAAAGCCTTCATTAAGGAGCTTTCCTCTTAATTCTCTTGATAGTTTGATGAAAGATTCACCTGCAATGTAGATAGCAACACGTTGAATAGTTTGATATCTATTATCCAGCATACTGCAAAGCTTAATATTTACAGCTTCGTCATCGCTTACATTGCAGTAACCTAGTAGTGTATCTCGAAAAAGTTTCAGCGTAATTGCTTCAACATCATTACGACTTGAGTTTTGTTCATGCTCTTCAACAGCACGTCGCCAAATAACAGACCATTGGTCGTTTCCCTCAATATCAATAGCTTGTTTAAACTTACTTTCAAACAATTCAACAACTTCAAGCCCTAAAAGTTCCCCCGCTTTTTTCGCTAATTTTTCAGCGATCGAGTTGGCCGTGTAACCATCCATATTAAGCCTAGGCTCACTTTTTTCTGAAGAGATTTTGCTTTCTGTAGAAGAGATAGCAAATAAAAAATCAAAAATTTTAAGTGTAAGTTCGTTGTTATGCGCATTTGGTACTTCTAGTAAGTCAACGACCCAGTCGCCAATTTCTTTACTTACTAGTCGACTATCAAATCGATCAGAAAACCAGTAAGAGATAATCTCTACTTCCGAAATTGATATTAAATCTGACGGAATATTTCTTAATATCTTTGCAAACTGCCACCACGTACGATAGTTGCTAAAGCTATGCTCAGAAGCATATGTCGTTACATCTACAATTAACTGTAAATATAACTTGGCATAACCCTCATTATCCTGATCGCAAAGATGCTGGGATGAGGAAGCTAAGTATTGAGTAATAGGCCAAGAAGGAGTGTTCCAGTAATTTCCTTCGGTATTTACGGGACTAGGGTTTAGAGATGGGGCCAGTAGCCCTTTTTCACTAAAGACCTTAAACCATTTCAGGCTTTTTACCTTAGAGAAAAAATGCGGCTGCAATTCAGGCTTTGCAATGACTCGCCTTAGAACCATTAGTTCATCTTGTGATAGCTCACTAATCATTTAATATCCTATCCATCAACGCAATATCATCAACCAAAGCGGGTGGCTGAACACTTAACTTACTTGACCAATGCTCTACTACATGTTCAAGCTGCTGATAGTCTTTTTCATCTCTCGTATAACCAATCAGGTGAACACCAAATGACCTTTGATGGTAAACCTTTAACCTATCATAAAGAGGTTGTTCACTTCTGAAGAATGGTTGAAGCAAAAAACGTTGTCGTTTATTGTCCAGCTCTTTGATACCTGAACGCCTCAAAATATGCTCTAAAATTTCTGACTCTTCAAGACCATAGCCAATAAATAGCACCACATAATTTTCAAACAACTCTGCTAAGAAATGCTGTACATTCTTCTCGTCATAATGAGCGAGATAATCACGAGTCGTAACTATCATAGTTTCAGGTTTTTCAATATCACCATGCAAATGAATAACTGTCCCTGGTTCTTTTAGATCTGCCGCATTTAAATTTGCTACGCCAGACTTTCGATTAACCTTTTGTTTTGTCTCTTTTTCAGACTGTTCTTCAAGCGGATCAGGATTAAGTTCATGGTCATAATTCGTAGTGACACATGTGGCCTTAATTGAATTAATATTGGGGTAAATAGAGCTTTCAAATCGAGCTTTAAGGTTAGATCTAAGATCTAACTTTTGACCATTTTCTTGGCTAATGAAATCAGCGATGGAAAGCTGTTTCTTGGGGTCTAATTTCTTTAACTGTTCAAGCTCTGCATAATCAATAAATCCATTATCAACTAAGCTACGAAGGGCATCATTAGCAAGGCCTCCCCATGATGGCATTCCAACCATCATGGAAGCGCCAGCTCCAACAAAAAGTACTAAATTCCCATTTTGCGCGGCATTAACTATTTCATCTGGAACTGGAGGGAGGGGTTCTAGCTGGTCTGTCATTTTACACAAATCTTCCTTGAAAATTGAACTTTCAATTAGACCTTTTTAAAGGTTTGTCTAGAGTCAGGCTATTGTTTTTCTATATCTGTTAATAGCCACTATGTGCATAATGCAGGATTAGTAAAATTTGGTCAAAGAGCAGTTACTTGAAATGTTGCATGTGAAAGTTATAACACATTTTGGTCGAGTAGACGACACTTGTTACCAAGTGCCGCCCCTCTAAGAACCGTACGTGCAACTTTCACTGCATACGGCTC